>NZ_JACXAD010000009.1 GCF_014699115.1 Hymenobacter montanus | reverse complement strand
CGGCCACCAGCTTCTTGGGAATGGTGCATTTCGTCTCAGCCCTGTTATGGCTTCGTTAATTGTCCGTACAACCTAGTGCTGACGCTAGAGAACCCCGGCTTGGCCGCGTCGGATGGAATCAGTGTCTGCCACCCTTGGGGCCACGTATGGGCCGGGCAGCTATACCCACGGACCAGTCCCCCACGCGCGTAGCTGGTTCGACGGCGGGATGGAAATCGAGTTGTGGCCCCTGCCGAACGGCGATTACCAGATAACCTATGCTGACCTGCGCCAAATGTCCTTACTACGCTCAAGTAGCGCATCACAGCACAAGGTTGTACTGCCATGAAACTGGCATGGATGAAAAAGCAGCCTCTGCAATCGAGCACCCTTGTAGGCACCCGTAGCTGCCCCCACGCCGGGCCAGCGGGGGTTGAAACCGACGACTAAGCGCTTGTATCATAAGTACTCGTGTGTATCAGAACTTCCTGCTCTATACCAGTACTTTTGACCGGCTACTCAAAAGCCGCCGTCTGCGCATACAGCTAGCAACAGATTGAGTCGCATTCACTCCACCCATCAAGACCAGTGGCAGAGAAATTCCACTAACCTTATCCCAGACCTAGCCACCTTACGCTAAGATTATATATCATAAGCTGATTAGCCGACATTGACGAGCTTATGAGAAGTTCGTTCAATGAGTAGCTGCAACCATGTGTTGCTCCAACATAACCGGCTTGACTGAGTCCGCTTCTGAGTGGCTCATGTACTTTCTTCCTTCGCCGTCTGCTGCTGGGCCGTGAGCTGACAGTCCGCTTACGGCTGCCTGAAGGTATTCTTTGAACCGAAGATAACCGGCATTTCCAGCCGGAATACTTGCCCCTGGTTACTTGCTGCCGGTTCTATTGCCGGGCAAGTGTTCACTTACGAACACTTGCCCGGCAACGAACATATTTCTCCGGTTAGCTATAAGCCATAATCAGGCGAAATATCATGTAAATCAGGTGATTGTAGATTTGGCACGGCAATGGAATTTAGGGTAATGCCCCTGGGCAGCAGTTGCTCAAAACCGGACATGAGCAGAACTGCTGTTTTGGACCTGCCTGGGTAGCATCAATTCTCCATTCATTCCCTTTTTTCTCCTTGTCATGAAAACCTCTTTCAACTTCCCGGTTGCCCAGTTGGCTCCTAAACAAACTGCTTCGGCCCCCGGAGCTATCCTCCGCCCGGCTTTGCTCGGCCTGTTGCTTACCACCAGCTTCACGGGCACGGCCGCGCCCCAGCCCCAGGCCGCACCGCAGACGCCCCCCGTGCAGGTGACACAGCCCGACGCCACCAGCCTGCGCATCCGCATCAACAACCCCTCCCAAGAGCCGGCTCGCATCCAGGTTGTCCACCTCGACAACGGCACCTGGATTCTCAACGAAACCCACAGCGACCCCGCCTACGGCACCCGCCTGAAGTTTGATAACCTGCCCTCCGGCCGCTACGCCGTGGTGCTGCGGGTAGGGCCTGACCGTTACCGTTACACCGTGCAGGTCGAAAGCAAGGCCCCCGGTACCACTACCATCGCCGTGCGCGAAACCACCACTCACCGCGTCGAGAGCGGGCTGGCTACGGCGTCGTTGTAACGCGGGCACCACCCGACAATGCCAGCAATTCCGTGGCCGCCGCGAACGGGGTAAGTCGTCCGGCGGCCACGGCTTGTTGTACGGTGGGCAAGCGGGCCTGCACCGCCGCATCGGCGTAAAACCGAGCCTCCAGCGCCTGGGCGATGCTCTGGTGCAGCCACTGCAACTGCTGCTGCTGCCGCCGCTGTTGGAAGTAGCCGCTCTGTTGAGTGGCGGTGGCATATGCCTCCACCACGGCCCACACTTCGGCTAGGCCGGTGCCGCGCACGGCGGAGGTCAGCAGCACAGGCTGCGGCTGGCCCGAGGGTGGGGGCGGAAACAAGTGGAGGGCACTTTGGTAGTCGATGCGGGCGCGGCGGGCGGCGGGCTCGTTGCCTTCGTCGGCTTTGGTGATGCACAGCGCGTCGGCCATTTCCATGATGCCGCGCTTAAGGCCCTGGAGCTCGTCGCCGGCGCCGGCCAGCAGCAGCAGCAGGAAGAAATCCACCATGCCGTGTACGGTGGTTTCCGACTGGCCCACGCCCACGGTTTCGACGAAGATAACGTCGTGCCCGGCCGCTTCGCAGAGCAGCAGGGCCTCGCGGGTAGCGCGGGCCACGCCGCCCAGGCTGCCGCCGGCCGGGGAGGGGCGGATGAAGGCCGCCGGGTGGGCCGCCAGCCACGGCATCCGGGTTTTATCCCCTAAAATGCTGCCGCCCCCGCGCTGGCTGCTGGGGTCTACGGCCAGCACGGCCAGCTTCTTGCCCCGGTGCTCAACCAAATAACGGCCCAGGGCTTCGATAAACGTGCTTTTGCCCACGCCGGGTACGCCCGTGATACCCACGCGCAGGCTGTGCCCGGTGTGGGGCAGTACGGCTTGCAGCACCTCCTCGGCCAGGGCCTGGTCGGCGGGCAGGGTGCTTTCGACCAGCGTGATGGCGCGGCCCAGCACCGTGCGGCTGCCAGCTAGGACGCCCGCGGCGTAATCAGCGGCGGAAAGACGTTTGGGGGGCAGCATATTGGCGAGTAAGCGTTAGCTTGCGATACGATTGATGGCACGAAAAGAATAAAATGCTTGTGCTGAATAGGGTGCTACGAGAACGCCGGGAGGAGAAGCTCATGGGCTATAATAGCAATGTGCGGCTCGGCCTACCGTTTGCATCCTTTCCCGCAAATGGGCTTTTACAGCTACTCCCGTTTCATCACGGCCGTTGCGTTATAATCGTTTGGTCTATTTTTAATCTGGTCGCAAGCTAAACCGCCTACTTTATTTTCTGAATGAAAGCACCCCTACACCACCTGTTATTCGCGGTCCTGCTGGCCCTGCCCGCCGGCGTGCGGGCCCAAAACGAGCTGAGCAATTTTACCGCCACGGGCCGCGGTGGCGTCATCAACAGCTTTGCCCAGGACTATCAGGTCATCGGTATCAACCCGGCCAACCTGGGGCGACCGAGCGAATCGGTAGTATCTTTTACCGTGCTGGAAGGCGGCGCGGGCCTGGCGTCGCGCACGCTGTCGAAAACCCTCCTCAAGCACCTGCTCTACGACGGAAGCCAGGCTATTGGCCCGGCCGAGCGGGCCGAGCTGGTGAAGGGCCTGGAAGGTGATAACGCCCTAAAGGTAAACGCCGACGTTACCACGCTCGGCTTTGCTCTGAACTTGCCCAACAATCTGGGCGGCCTGGCTTTCAGCAACCGTCAGCGCGTGGGCGTCCACCTGGCACTGAACCGTAACGCGGCCGACGTTATTATCAATGGCAAGTACGCCGCCAGCGTGCAGCCCTATTACCCGACCACGGTGATCGGCACCCAGACGCTGCCGCCCCCGTTGCTGTCCAACTTCCTGGATGGCACGGTCATTCAGCTGGCCTGGACCAGTGAGTACAATGTCGCCTACGGGGTACGGGTATTGGATAAGCCCAGCTTTAAGCTGTCGGTGGGCGCGGGCTATCGCTACATTCAGGGCGTGGGCATTGCCGACCTTCGGGTGGAAGGCGGCAAGCTATCGGCCTACTCGGCCCTGTCGCCGATTTTTGACATCAACTACGGCAGTTTGGCCAGCAGTCCGCAGTTCAACGCCAAAACCCGGTCGGGGTGGCTCGATCCGGTAGGCTCCGGCCACGGCTACGATCTGGGCTTGTCGGCCGAAGTCGGCAAAATGGTGCAGGTAGGGGCCTCCGTTACGGATATGGGCTCGATGACGTGGACCGGCAACGTAATCAGCGCCAGCGACCAAGTGCTTCAGCCTACTACCGGCAACGGCGTGCAGACCTATGACGTGATCAAGGAAATCGCTAAGCAGCTGGATTCCAACGCCGACAATTTCTTCACCTACGCCGCCGAGCAAAAGCGCGTTGCCGCCTTACCCGCCAAACTACGGTTGGGCGCGGGAGTTCGCCTCAACACCTTATTCGAGTTTGGATTGGATTTCACCGCGCCGCTTAATAAAGTGGCGGGTAACCTCACCTCCTCTTTCGTGGGGCTGGGCGTCGATTACCGGCCGGTCAGCTGGGTGCGCCTGAGCAGCGGCCTGAGCGGGGGGGCAGGCTATGGTACCAGTTTACCGCTGGGCTTCACGTTCATAACCCCGCTTTGGGAGGCGGGCGTCAGCTCGCGCGACGTAACGGGCTATTTCAGCGAAAAAGCTCCGTACTATTCGGTGGCGCTGGGTTTCCTGCGGATCAAGTTTGCTGCGAACAAGTAATCAAGGTGTAGAGCCACGCGTGGTGCAGCTGGCGCGAAACCTCACGTCAGCCCTACGGGGGCGTACCTGGTAGGGCAGGCTCTATTTAGGTACGACCCCGTTCGCTTCAGGCGCGAAGCCTCAGGAGCGGGGAGCTTAAAGAAGCGAACGGGATGCTTCGCGGCGCTCGACAGTACGGCTTCTCCCGGCCTCTTCGCACTACCCGCTACGGAACCACCACGAAGGCCGGCAACCCCAGCTTGCTGCGCCGGC
Organism: Hymenobacter montanus; assembly: GCF_014699115.1. Taxonomy (GTDB): domain Bacteria; phylum Bacteroidota; class Bacteroidia; order Cytophagales; family Hymenobacteraceae; genus Hymenobacter; species Hymenobacter montanus. Next base: position 191,470 of record NZ_JACXAD010000009.1, on the reverse strand, counting down.
CGCCGAGCTTCAGGCCTTCGTCGACGTACTTGCAGTCCTTGCCTAAGGTATTGGGCTGTTCGATGATGCCCAGGCTAGGGTTGTCTTCGCGGGCCACGTAGATGCGGTTGTCGGGGCCGCGCTGCAAGGCGCCGATTTTGCGGTTGGCCGATTTGCCGACCAGGGTCTTGGCTTTGGTGGCCAGGTCGAACTGCCAGATTTCGGTTTGGCCGCCGCCCTCCCCGTTGCAGGTGCCGTAGAGCTTGGAGCCATCGGGCGAAAACTCGACGCCGTAGGCCTCGGCGTAAGGACCAAAGCTGCTGGCGTTGCTGACCTGCCCGGTGTTGCGGTCGAAGTCGTAGAGCTCAAACTTGTTGCTCTCGCGCCAGAGGGCGGCGGCGAGGTGGCGGCCGTCGGGCGAAAACTTCAGGGCCCCGATGGCATTGCGGCCGGGGCCCGCGTTCATGCTGCCCACGTTGCTCATAAGGGGTTTGGCGGATACGCCGTCGGCTGTGACGAGGTAAGACACGAAGGCGTTGGAGTTCCAGCGGTGGGCCACTACCCAGGTGTCGCGGCCGTTGGCGTGACGCACGGCAGCCAGTTTTTCGGCCACCGGCTGCACCAGCAGCAGGTTCACGCGGGGCAAGTCGCCGAGGCCGTTATCGCGGGTCATGTCCACGATGGAGTAGCGCAAGCCGTTGGGCGTGCCCTGCGGGGCCACCGTAAAGATGTAAAACACGTTGCCCGACCCCGGGTCTGGCACGATGAGGGCCGATTGGGTACTGCTGCCGCTGCCCATCAGCTTGTGGCCGTTGGGCATGGGCGTGTGGTTACGGTTCCACACGGTTTCGCCGTTGGTGTAAAAGAGCAGCTCGCCCTTGGCTGTAGTGGCCACGGCGCAGCCTTCGTAGGTGGTCATCTTGCCGTCGTTGAGGGGCTTGGGGGTGTTGCCCTCGGCAAACGTGAGCCCGGCCTGCTGGCCGAAATACCACAGGTCGGTCGGCCGCTGAGCGCGCGCCGTCACGGTGAGCAGCAAGGGAAGGAGAGCGAGAAAGAAGCGGTTCATGCGGGAAAATAAGCGGGTTGTTGGCGAGCTAAACGAAAAAATCGTGCCGACCGGTGTACCAGGCTCCCGGCGCGGAAGTTTCCCGGGCTGGCTCAACCAACCGCCGTGCCCGCGCCCTGGCACCGCCAGCGGCAGCAGGAAGTGTCACTCGGCTAGGGTGACGAACAGAATCCAGCCTCGCCTACTTCATCCAGCCGATGGCCAGCTAATGCCCACTTGGCGGCCGGCTGCTTTCTCGCGGCCCCGCACAGCCGGGCAGAGCTTTTCACGAGTCCGGCTGCCGGCTAGGCTACCAGCCCCTGCTGCCACTGCAGGGATACGACGGTCCCTTCCTCGCCCGACTGGATCTGCAGGCTGAGGCCATGGAAGTCCGCAATGGTACTCACCAGCGCCAGGCCCAGCCCGTGGCCCTCGGTGCTGCCCGTGTGAATCCGCCGGAACCGCTGGAACACGTGCGGCAGCTGCTCGGCCGGGATGGGCGGCCCGGTGTTGTGGATGCGCAGCTCGTAGCGACTGTTAGCGTGAACTTCCCCCCGGATGCTGATGCTGCCGCCGGGTTCGTTGTACTTGGCCGCGTTGCTGAGCAGGTTGTAGAGCAGCGTGAACAGCAGGGAGCGGTTGCCTTTGGGCACGACGGGCGCGGCCGCCAGGTGGCGGTGAACGGTGAGCCCGCGGTCGAGCAGGCGGTCTTCCAACTCCTCCAGTGCTTCGTCGAGCAGCTCGGCCATGGCTACCGGCTCGGTGCGGGCGTACTGCTCGTTTTCGACCCGCGAAATCAGCAGCAGGGTGCGCAACGTGGCCGTGAGGCGCTGCAGGATTTTCTGCGACGACACGAGCTGCAGCTCGGCTTCCTCGGGCAGGTTGCCGGCTTGCAGCATGTTCTCAAAACGATTCTGCAGAATGGAAATCGGCGTCAGCAGCTCGTGCGAGGCATTGGCAATAAATTCCCGCTCCTGCTCGAATACCGTCCGGATGGTATGCAGCATCTGCTGAATGGTGTCATCGAGGTATTGAAAGTCCGAGGTGCTGGTGCGCAGGGGGGGGAGGGGGGGGCCCGGGCCGCGCACCGCCCGCAGCCGGGCGACAATCTGGTCGACGGGCCGCAGCAAGTAGCCGATAACTCCCAGCTCCAGCAGCAGCGTACTCAGCATGACAAACAGCAAGGCGTAGCCGGCCAGGGTTCGCAGCAGGCTGTACATATCCTTTATCGACGCGATGCTCTTGCCGATTTCCAGCATGTAGGTGCGCCCATTGTGCCGGAGTTGGTGTCGCAGCACGCGGAAGTCCACCAGCACACCGTACTGCTGTCGGGGCAGCGTGGCCACCGTGTCGCGCACCGTATCACGTCCGGTGGCAGCTTCGGTAATGGGTCGAAGCTCTATGTATTCGTCTTGCAGCAAGTCGTAGTGCACATGTCCGTTTCCCATGGCTCCCGGGAGAAACTCAGCCATGCCCGTGGTCGTGATGCGCACCTGCACGCGCCGGAGCTCCTTGCGCAGGGCTTGGTCGGTGTGGTTGAGGGTCAGAGTCTGCACCAGCCAGGGCAGCCCCAGCAGCAGTACGGCCGCCATGAGGCCCTTGGAAAGGGTGCTGAGCAGCACCAGCTTCTGCCGCAGCTTCACGCCTCGGGGGTGGTATGGATGCGGTAGCCCACGCCGCGCACCGTCTCGATCCAGTCGCCCGCGGCGTGGGTGGCCAGCTTGCGGCGCAGATTCTTCACGTGCACGTCGATGAAGTTGGAGTCGCGCTCGTCGCTGTCGCTAATCATGTTGCCCCAGATATGCTCGCTCAGCTGCAGGCGGGTGAGCACTTTGTGGCGGTGCAGCAGCAGGTAGTGCAGCAGATCGAATTCTTTCTTGGTGATGACCACCTCCGTCTCCCCGTGACGCAGGGTTCGGTCGCTTACGTTCAGGGCAAAGGGACCGAACTCGAGCACGTCTTGCTTGACGCCGTGCTTGCGCCGCGTGATGGCCTGCATGCGCGACACCAGCTCTAGCAGGGAGTAGGGCTTGGGCAGGTAGTCGTCGGCTCCCAGGTCCAGGCCTTTGATGCGGTCGTCCACGGTGCCGCGAGCACTCAAAATCAGGATAGACGCCTGCTGGTTATGCTCCTGGCGGATTTCGGCCAGCAGCTGCAAGCCATCCTGATCCGGCAAGCTCAGGTCGAGGAGCACGAAGTCGTATTCGTTGACGAACAGCTTTTCCGACGCCTCGCGGCCGGTGCGGGCAAAGTCGCAGTGGTACCGCTCGTTGTGCAGATATAGGCCCAGCTCACGCGCCAGGGCGCGGTCGTCTTCGATAATCAATACGTTCATGCTAAGCGTGTAAGGTGAAACACCGAGGCTATTCGTACGGGAGTGCGCGAGGCGTCAAGCGAAATTAAGCTCATTTTATCATCTGCCGCGGTTCGCGGGCACTTTTGCTCACCAAATGTTCATGATAGAAGGGCGTGTTTTGCATCGGAATAAGGCCTGGACACGCTAGCCCGGGTCTTGGTTTGTGACTATTTCTTTATTAATACTCCGCTACATGCCATTGAATTTGAGGGTTTTCTTAGAATGGCTGCCGACGCTAAGGGGCAGCCGGCAGGCCAGCCGACGGCCGAATGAGAGCCACTTTCTTTTGGTGCCCGGCGTACTACTAAGCTGGGCCGGGGCGGGCCGACGTATTGCCGCCCAAAGTCAGTTTCGCCAGCTCGGCTTAGCACCGGCCAAGCAGCTGTTGCTCCTGAGCCTGGCTGCGCTGTTCGGGGCCACGAGTTGCTCGGAACACCAGCAGGCTAAGGAAGAGGGAATCAAGCTAGTGGTTACCAGTCCCCTGCAAAAGGATACGACCGTCACCAAGGAGTACGTGTCGCAAATCCACTCCATTCAGCACATTGAGATGCGGGCCTTGGAAAAAGGCTACCTCGAAAAGATTTTCGTCGACGAAGGGCAGCACGTCGAGCAAGGACAGGTCATGTTTCAGATTATGCCCCTGCTCTACCAGGCCGAGCTGAAAAAGGCCGAGGCGGAAGCCAAGTTCGTGGCCATCGAGTATCAGAACACCAAAAAGCTGGCTGATGGCAAAATTGTGTCGCCCAACGAGCTGGCCCTGTCGCAGGCCAAGCTGGAAAAGGCTAAGGCGGAAGTCGGGCTGGCCCAGACGCACCTGGGCTTCACCACTATTCGGGCGCCATTCAGCGGTATCATGGACCACTTCCAGGCCCGGCTCGGCAGCCTCGTAGACGAAGGCGACCTGCTCACCACGCTCTCGGACAACAGCAAGATGTGGGTGTACTTCAACGTGCCGGAAGCCGAGTACCTGGCCTATAAGGCCCACGCCAAGGCCAGCGATAAGGCGCAGCACGTAAAGCTGCGCATGGCCAACAACGAGGTATTCCACTACCCCGGCGTGGTGCAAACCATTGAGGCCGACTTCAACAACGAAACCGGTAACATCGCTTTCCGGGCCACCTTCCCCAACCCCGACGGCCTGCTGCGCAACGGCCAGACCGGCAGCATCCTCATGACGGTGCCACTGAAGAACGCGCTGCTCATCCCCCAGAAAGCCACGTTCGAGATTCTGGAAAAAAAATACGTCTTCGTGGTTGATGGGAAGAACGTGGTGCACCAGCGGGAAGTAGGCATCGGCTCCGAAATGTCGGGCCTGTACGCTATTAAGAGCGGCTTGGCCGCCAACGAGCGGATTCTGCTCGAAGGCCTGCGCAAGGTGAAGGACGGCGACAAAATCAGCTACGACTACAAAGCGCCCCAGGCCGTCTTCGCCAACCTGAAAGTGTACAGCGAATAGCTTTTTTGAGCTATTAGCCGCTAGCCGCTGGCTGATCCCTTTGAAGTAGGGTATTGGCCAACGCTGCTGGCTGACGGCTTTGTCTCCCAACGAAAGCTAACAGCTAAAAAAATATGTTTAGTAAATTCATCCGCCGGCCTGTATTCGCCATTGTTATCTCGGTGGTCATCGTCCTGATGGGCGCGCTGGCCATCTTTCAGCTGCCCACCTCGCAGTTCCCGGAAATTTCGCCGCCGCTGGTGATGGTGAGCGCCTCCTACCCCGGCGCCAGCGCTAAGGTGCTCACCGAGTCGGTGCTCATTCCGCTGGAACAGGCGGTGAACGGCGTGCCGGGCATGAAGTACATGACCTCCGACGCCGTGAGCGCCGGCGAGGCCAACATCCAGATTGTCTTCAACCTCGGCACCAACCCCGACCAGGCCGTGGTGAACGTTAACACCCGCATTGCGCAGGTGCTGAACCGCCTGCCGCTGCTGGTGCAGCGCGAAGGCGTGGTGGTAAACCGTGTGGTGCCCAACATGCTGATGTACGTGAACTTGTACTCGAAGGACAAGAACACGGACATGAAGTACCTGTTCAACTTCGCCGGCGTGAACATGATCCCCGAGCTGCAGCGTCTGAGCGGCATCGGGCGGGCCAGCATCCTGGGCAGCCGGCAATACGCCATGCGCGTGTGGTTGAAGCCCGACCGCATGCGGGCCTACAGCCTCTCCGTCGACGACGTGATGAAGGCCCTGGAGGAACAGAGCGTGATTGGCTCGCCGGGCCGCATCGGCCGCGCCGACGGCAAGAATGCCCAGTCGCTGGAGTACGTACTCAGCTACCAGGGTCGCTTCAACGACGTGGAGCAGTATAAGAACGTCATTCTCCGGGCCAATCCTAACGGCGAAAACCTGCACCTGAAAGACGTGGCCAACGTGGAGCTAGGCTCGGAGTACTACGACATCTACTCCAACCTGAACCAGTACCCTTCGGCCGCTATCGTGCTGAAGCAGACCTACGGCTCGAACGCCTCCGACGTGATTAAGGAAGTAAAGGCCAAGCTGGAGGAGCTGAAGAAAACCAGCTTCCCGCCCGGGATGGACTACAAAATCACTTACGACGTGTCGAACTTCCTCGACGCCTCGATCGAGAACGTGATCCACACCCTGCGCGACGCCTTTATCCTGGTGGCCCTGGTGGTGTTCCTGTTCCTCGGCGACTGGCGCTCGACGCTGATTCCGGCGCTGGCCGTACCGGTGTCGCTGGTGGGCTCGTTCGTGGCCATGCAGGCCTTTGGGCTCACCATCAACATGATTACGCTCTTCGCCCTGGTGCTTTCCATCGGCATCGTGGTCGATAACGCCATCGTGGTGATTGAGGCCGTGCACGCCAAGATGGAGGAAGAACAGTTGTCGCCCTATAACGCGGTGCGTAAGGTAGTGGGCGAAATCAGCGGCGCCATCATCGCCATCACCATCATGATGACGGCGGTGTTCATCCCGGTGTCGTTCATGAGCGGCCCAGTGGGCATTTTCTACCGGCAGTTCTCCATCACCATGGCCACGGCCATCGTCATCTCGGGTGTCGTCGCCCTTACGCTGACGCCGGTGCTGTGCGCCATGATTCTGAAAAACCACCACGGGCAGCCTAAGAAGAAAACGCCCATCCAGCGCTTCTTCGACTGGTTCAACCGCGGGTTTGAGCGGCTGACCAATAGCTACACCGGCCTGCTGGAGAAGATTGTGGCCAATCGCCTAATCACCTTCGCCATGCTGCTGGCCTTCGGCCTGGGCATCTGGGCCATCACGGCCAAGCTGCCGGCCGGCTTTATCCCCAGCGAAGACCAGGGCCTCATCTACGCCATCGTGCAGACGCCTCCCGGCACCACGCTGGAGCAAACCAATGCCGTGTCGCACCGCCTGCGCGATTTGGCTAAGGACGTGCCCGGCATCGCCAACATCTCGACCCTGGCCGGCTACGAGGTACTCACCGAAGGGCGCGGCTCCAACGCCGGCACCTGCCTGATCGACCTCAAGCCGTGGTCGGAGCGCAAGGAGTCGATTGCTGAAATCATCGAGAACCTGGAGAAAAAGGCCCACGAGATTCCGGGCGCGACCATCGAATTCTTCGAGCCGCCGGCAGTACCGGGCTACGGCGCGGCGGGCGGCTTCCAGTTGCAGCTGCTCGACAAAACCAACTCGGGCGACTACAAGGCGCTGGAAAAGGTGAACGAGGAGTTCATGGCCAAGCTCAAGCAGCGCAAAGAGTTGGCCGGGCTGTTCACCTTCTTCTCGGCCAAGTACCCGCAGTACGAGCTCAAGATTGACAACGAGCTGGCCATGCAGAAAGGCGTGAGCATCGGCAACGCCATGAACACGCTTTCCGTGCTGGTGGGCTCCACCTACGAGCTGGGCTTCATCAAGTACCAGCGCTTCTTCAAGGTGTTCGTGCAGGCTTCGCCGGAGTACCGCAAGCTGCCCGAGGACGTGCTGAACATGTGGGCCAAAAACGACCGGGGCGAGATGGTGCCGTTCTCGTCGTTCATGAAAATCGTGAAAACGCAGGGCGCCAACGAAATCAACCGCTACAACATGTACACCACGGCCTCCATCCGGGGCGGGGCCGCCGAAGGCTTCAGCAGCGGCGAGGCCATCAAGGCGGTGCAGGAAGTGGCCCAGGAGTTACCCCACGGCTACGCCATCGACTGGGGGGGGCTGTCGAAAGACGAGGTAAGCCGCGGCAACGAATCCGTCATCATTTTTATCGTGGTGTTGGTGTTCGTGTACCTGGTGCTGGCCGCCCAGTACGAAAGCTTCCTGCTGCCGCTGGCCGTTATCTTCTCGCTGATTGCCGGGGTATTCGGGTCGTTCCTGTTCATTAAGATGTTTGGCCTGGCCAACGACATCTACGCCCAGGTGGGCCTGGTTATGCTGGTGGGCCTGCTCGGCAAGAATGCCGTGCTTATCGTGGAATTCGCGGCCTTGAAGCACGAGGAAGGTATGTCGGTGCGCGCCGCGGCCATTGAAGGCGCCAAGGTGCGTTTCCGCCCGATTCTGATGACTTCGTTCGCCTTCATCGCCGGCCTGATTCCGCTGGTGGTGGCCACGGGTGCCGGCGCCATCGGCAACCGCACCATCGGTAGCTCGGCCCTGGGCGGCATGCTGTTTGGCACCGTGTTCGGGGTTATCATCATCCCCGGCTTGTATTACTTCTTCGGCACGCTGGCCGGCGACAAAAAGTTGATTCGGGACGAAAACGAGTCCCCGATATTCGAAGGCGTTGAGCCGCGCGTTTTACTGGAAGAAACAGAGCCTTATGCTTAAGAAGCGCCTTTATCAATGCCTGAGCGCCGCCGGCCTGGCCCTGGCGGTGGGAGCCTGCAAAACCCCCGAATTAGTCGTAAAAAACGAGCGCCGCACGGTTCCGGCCAGCTTCCCCGGCAGCGTGCAGGATTCAACCACCAATTCCGGCCGGGTTCGGTGGCAGGAGTTCTTCACCGATCCTAACCTGGTGGCCCTGATCGACACGGCCCTGCGGAGCAACCAGGAGTTGAATATCACGACCCAGGAAGTCGAAATAGCCCGCCAGGAGGTTCGGGCTCGCAAAGGCGAGTACCTCCCCACGGTTGGCCTGGGGGCCGGCGCCGGGGTGGAGAAAGCGGGTCGCTACACCATCCAGGGAGCCACGGAGGAAAACGTTGACATCCAGCCCGAGCGCCGCACCCCCGACCCGCTGACGAACTTCCAGGCCGGCGCTTTCGCGACCTGGGAAGTAGACATCTGGCGCAAGCTGCGCAACGCCAAGAAAGCCGCCGCGCTGCGCTACCTGGCTTCCGCCGAAGGCAGGAACTTTATGGTGACCAACCTGGTGGCTGAGATTGCGAACTCCTACTACGAGCTGCTGACCCTCGACAACCAGCTGAGCATCGTCAAGCAGAACATAGAAATCCAGACCAACGCGCTGCAAGCCGTGCGCCTGGAGAAGGACGCGGGCCGGGTAACCGAGCTGGCCGTGCGCCGCTTCGAGGCCCAGGTGCACAACACCCAAAGCCTGCAGTACGGCATCCAGCAGCGCATCGTGGAAGCGGAGAACCACCTCAACTTCCTGCTGGGCCGCTACCCGCGGCCGATTGTTCGCAGCCAGGCGGCGTTCAACGACCTGGTGCCGAAAGTCGTGCAAGCGGGCATTCCCTCGCAGCTGCTGCAGAACCGCCCGGACATCCGCCAGGCCGAGCAGAACCTGGCCGCCGCCAAGCTGGATGTGGGGGTGGCCCGCGCCAATTTCTACCCCTCGCTGCGCATCACCGCCGGGGTAGGAGCGGCAGCTTTCCAGCCCGGGTTGCTAACCAACCTGCCCGAGTCCATGCTATTGTCATTGACGGGGGATCTGGCCGCGCCGTTGGTTAACAGGAACGGCATTAAAGCCGTGTACTACAGCGCCAATGCCAGGCAGACGCAGGCGGTCTACAACTACGAGCGAACCTTGCTGAATGCGTACGTCGAGGTCGCCAACCAGCTGTCGAACATCAGCAATCTGCAGAAGAACTACAGCGAGAAAGCCAAGCAGGTGCAGGCCTTAAACGAGTCCACCACCATCTCCAACAGCCTGTTCAGATCGGCCCGGGCGGACTACACGGAAGTGCTGTTTACCCAGCGGGAGGCCCTGGAATCGAAGGTTGACCTGATTGAAACCAAGGGGGAGCAACTGCATGCCGCAGTGAATGTGTACCGGGCGCTGGGCGGCGGCTGGAAGTAGGCGCGGCCGTGGGACCTCACGTGACCACTACGGGGTCGACCCCGGTTCGGTTCAGGCGCGAAGCCTCAGGAGAGGGGAGCCAGACGCTAGGACAACATACCAGAAGTTAGTAATGCGCCGGCTCGTGATGCTGCTCGAAATAGGTATAGCCCGGCATTAGTTCGCGCCAAAAGGCTTGGTGGAAGCTAGTGGCGTGTTTGGCTAGCTCGGTTTCGGTAATGGGGAACGGGAAAATATGTACTGGAATCACCGTTTGCCCGGCGGCCCTGGCCGTTACGGCCAGCAGGTACACTTCCTCAATGCCGAGGTCGGTGATGGGCAGACAGCCGATGGTGACCTCGCCGCCGTGGATGAAAATGTCACCGCCGGGGTTGGGCTCGCCCAGGGCCCGATCGGCGGCGTTGGGGTAATTGAGGCCCAGTGAGAGGTGGTAGTCACTTTGGGGATTGAAGCGGTCGATTTCATAGAAGCCTTCGGGCACCTGGCGGTCACCAGCCCGGCGCTTCGGGCCCAGATGGCCCGAGGTGGCGGCCAGCGGGTAACGGTGCAAGAGCTTAAAGGAGCGGGCTCCCTGGTTTCGGGCCCATACTTCCAACTCCCGATTGGTTTTGATGAGCCGCAGAAAAATCTCCAGTCGCTGCGGGGTGAGGCCGTGGGTACGGAGGCGGTCGGCCACCACGGGCCCGGTACCAGCCTGCGCCACTCGCACCCGCGGAAACCGCAGCTGTTGCTGCCAAAAATCCCCTGACGTGGGGCCCGCCGCCCCACCTAGGCTATCGGCCGGCGAAGTGCAAGACTGAGCCAGCAGTTGAAAAAAAGGCAATATGAATAACACGCACCCCGTGAGAAGGCCCCGCATAAAAATAAATCAACACTGAAGGAGAATGATTCTACAACGGCGGGGCATTACTCTTATTTTGCTGATATCCCATCTGAAACCAGGGAAGCTGTCGACATCCGCTATCGGTTGGCCGAGGCCGAAGGGAAGCGCTAGTGTTGGCCCTGAGCCGTGCGCCGCTGAGCCTAACGAACCTACTAGCTGCTAGCAGCTCAGGTAAGTACCGACAGTAGGGTCGTTTCAGTATGTGATTTCTGGGTTAAGCATTCGGCGAGGCTCGGCTCGCAGCCTACCTTCGTGGCCGTTGTCGCGGTTGTTGCTCCGCGGCGCCCTTGCTTATGCGCTTTCCTTCCCGCTCCCTTTCTTCCCAGGCACTGCTGGCTTTGCCACTACTGTTGCTGGGCTGTACCGGTAACCCCAGCACCCGGCAGGCCCCCGACGCGCCCGGGGTGTTGCCGGGCCCCATCGCTGGCAGCAGCCAAACGCGGCTACCCAACGGCTGGAAGCTTAGCCCGGCCGGCACGGCCACCCCCCTCGGCGACCTGCCGTTGAACTTGCAAATCAGCCCGGATGGGCGCCTGGCCGCCGTGGTCAATGCCGGCTGGGGCCAGAATTCGGTGCAGCTGCTCGACGTGGCCACGGGCCGGCTGCTCGATACCCGCGTGGTGCCCGCCGCCTGGGCCGGCCTCGCGTTTGCCCCCGATGGCCGCACGCTCTACGCCTCCGGCGGGCAGCATAATCGAATTCATTGCTTCACGGTGACCGGCCAGCAACTGCGGCCCGACAGTGCCCTGGTCCTGGGCGATAAGTGGCCTAAACAAAAGATCGGCGTGGCCGGCCTGGCCGTCGATGGCCGCCGCAACGTGCTCTATGCCGTAACCCGGGAAGACAATTCGCTCTACACCATCGACCTGGAAACGCGGCAGGTGCTGCGCACCCTCAAGCTGCCCGCCGAAGCCTACGGCGTTCTGCTCAGTCCCGATGGTGCCCGGCTCTACATCAGCCTGTGGGGCGGCCACGCCGTGGTGCCCTACGACATCGCCAGCCAGCAACTGCAACCCAGCATTTTGGTTGAAAGCCACCCTAACGACATGGCGCTGACCCGCGACGGACGCCGCCTGTTCGTGGCCAACGCCAACAGCAACTCGGTTTCGGTAATCGACACCCGCTTGGGCCGCGTGACCGAAACGCTGAATACCGCCCTGTTTCCCGCTTCGCCCGCCGGCAGCACGCCGAACGGCGTCGCCCTGAGTGCCGACGACGCTCAGCTCTTTATCGCCAACGCCGACAATAACTGTCTGGCCGTGTTCGACGTGCGCGAGCCCAGCGCCAGCCGACCCCTGGGCTTTGTGCCCACCGGCTGGTACCCGACGGCCGTGCGTGTGGCCGGCTCGCAGCTCCTGGTCGTCAATGGCAAGGGCAGCACCTCCAAGCCCAACCCAAATGGGCCCAACCCGGTCCGCGACGTTGGGGAAAAAGGAGCCGGGTACATTGGTGGGCTGCTGGGCAGCTCCCTCAGTCGCCTGCCGCTGCCCGATGCGGCGGCGCTGGCCACGTTCTCGGCGCAGGTGTACGCCAACACGCCGTTTACGAAAGCCCGCGAGGCCGCGCCCGAAGTGCCCGCCGGCAACCCCGTGCCGCCGCGCGTGGGCGCGGCCTCGCCGATCAAGCACGTGTTTTACATCATCAAGGAAAACCGCACCTACGACCAGGTGCTGGGCGACGTCGCGGCCGGCAACGGCGACGTTTCGCTGTGCCTGTTCCCGGAAAAGGTGACGCCTAACCACCACGCTCTGACCCGGGAGTTCGTGCTGCTCGACAATTTCTACGTCGATGCCGAAGTGAGTGCCGATGGCCACAACTGGAGCACGGCGGCCTACGCGACCGACTTCGTCGAGAAAAGCTGGCCCAGCAACTACAGCGGGCGGGGCGGTAACTACGATTTCGAGGGCAACCGCGGCGAGGTGGCCGAGCCCAAAGACGGATTTTTGTGGGACTACTGCCGCCGCGCGGGTCGCAGCTACCGCTCGTACGGGGAGTTTGTATACAAGGGCAAAGCCAGCTTGCCCGCCATTCAGGGGCACTTCTGCGAGCAGTATCCCGGCTTCGATATGAAGGTGAAGGACGTGGACCGGGAGAAGATATGGGAGCAGGACTTCGACCAGCTGGTGGCCGCCAACCAGCTGCCCGATCTCAGCATTATTCGCCTGCCCAGCGACCACACTAGTGGAGCCCTCAAAGGCGCGCTCAGCCCGCTCTCCTACGCGGCCGATAACGACCTGGCCCTGGGCCGCCTCGTCGAGCACCTTTCGCGCAGCCCCGTTTGGAAGGAATCGGTGGTGATGATTGTGGAAGACGATGCCCAAAACGGCCCCGACCACGTCGACGCCCACCGCTCGACGGCCTACCTGGTCGGCCCCTACGTGCGCCGCCACGCCGTAGTGCACACCGCCTATACCACGTCCGGCATGCTTCGCACGCTCGAGCTTATTCTCGGCCTGCCGCCCATGAGCCAGTACGACGCCGCCGCCCTGCCGCTCTGGGCTTGCTTTACCGCCCGGCCCAACTTTGCGCCATACCAGCTCCGCCCCGCTACTACTCCGCTCGATGTGCACAACACCGCCTTCAATGGCCCGGCCCGGCGGGCTCAGAAGTTCGACTTATCCCGCGAGGATGCGGCCCCGGACCTGGCTTTCAATGAAAATATCTGGCAGGCGGTGCGGGGCGAGCACAGCGTGATGCCGGCGCCGAGGCGTAGCGCCGCCGTGCGCGAGGCCAAAGTTGAAAAGGAATCCGAAGAAGATGATAACTGAGTAAAATCCCCCCTCACCAACCTCAACCGAAGGCTATAGAGCTTAGAACCTAGAGCTCAGACCTCAGACCTAAGAGAGCAGCCGGTTAGAAGCTAAAAAGGCGAGGTACTCAACTATAAGTTCTGAGCTCTAAGCTCTAGATTCTAAAAGCGAACGTCCCCGATCCGCCAGGGAAAGTTTCTCGTTCTTACATGTAACTCAATCCATGCAACTTACCCCCTTGTTCACTTTCCTTGCTGGGCTGGCCAAGCATAACGAGCGGCCGTGGTTCCAGGAGCGCAAAGCCACCTACGACCAGCTTCGCGCCCAGTTCGAAGAAGATGCTGCCTTTTGGGCCCGTGAGCTCGCCCAGCTTGATCCTGCGTTAGCCGGTCCGGCCGGCCGCAAAACCGTCTTCCGCATCTACCGCGACGTGCGCTTCAGCAAAAACAAGGACCCCTATAAAACGCACTTCTCAGTCTATTTTACGGCCGGGGCCGGTAAGGAGATAGACTCCCCGGGCTACTACCTCCAACTGGGCCCTAACGGCAATACCCTCATCGCCGGCGGCCTCTACCAGCCCGACAAAACCCAGTTGGCGGCCATTCGCCAGGAGATTGATTACAATGCCGACGAGCTAAAAGCCCTGCTGGCCACGCCGGATTTCCAGCGCTACTTTGGTGCTCTCACCGGCGAAAAGCTCAAAAAAGCGCCCGCCGGCTATGCCGTCGACCACCCCGAAATTGAGCTGCTGAAGCATAAAAGCTTCCTTGCCTCGCACCAAATGGCCGATGCCGAAGTATTGAGCCACGAAGATTTCCGGACCCACGCGCTAGAGGTGTTCCGAGCAATGGTGCCGTTGTGCCAGTTCCTGCGCAACGCCGTGGCCTAGACTGCCAGTTTGGTACCAAGCTTGGTTAAACAAGACGCAAAGTAATTCGGAAGTAAGCGCCTAAGAGCCTGTTTGGGCATTGCCAGCTAGAGCAGGACGTTCAAGAGACAGCTCTACTACTTTCCCTACACGCTCCAAGTTTGAGCAAAATCCAAATACACACTTAGAGCAGTTCTCGCATAGGAGAAAGGAATTAAAAATGAAGAATTAAAAATTAAAAAATTGACCATCCGATTTTTAATCCTTCATTTTTAATTCCTAAAAAACGGTACACTGACTTGGGAACCGCTCTAGGAGTTGATGCAGAAATGACCGGCTAAAAAAGAGCGCCAAGCTGAACAACGCCTGGCATACTTCTGCTTGACGTGCTGTTCTATAGGTTTCTCAAAGAGACGCTTGCTTCTGGCCCGCCATGTGGCACCTGGCTTGGCCGACCTGAAGCTCACCACAACCGGCAGGGGGGGTCTTTATTGACGTAAATACAGTTAATCAGCCGCTTACCACGTTATAAGCTCCTGCTCGTGGCCGGCGCGGAAGAGTGCGCTCTGCTTCTTGCCGCCGGACTCAATGTTCACGATGTTCATTTGGTCGCCGAAAACGTCGAGCAGCATGGCTTGGCGCAGCTGCACGCTAGGTAAGGGGCTGGGTAATGGCACCTTGCCGTAAATCCAGTAGCCATCCTGCTCGGCTTGGAGGCCCAGCACTTGCAGCGGGAGCGGGGCGCCGGCGGCCGTTTTAAACTGCAAGGTGCGCTGCAGGTAAGCCGTGGTCAGGGCCAGCGGGCGCGGGCCGGGGCTGCTCAGACTCACGGGGGCGGGTTGGCCGGCGGAGAGGGCCTTTTCAAAGTCGTCAGTAAACACCTTCACCGACAGCTCCAACTGCTGCTTAGCCGGGTTATAGCGCAGCTCCGTGATGGTGGAGTGGTAGGCGTGGCGGGCCGGTGCCGCCCCGGCCAGTGGAAACAGCAGCAGCAAAGCAGCTAAGGCAGCAAGCAAACGCATGAGTAGCAGAATGGCGGGCCCGCGGGGGCCGGTGAGGCCGGAGGCCCGTGGGGTTAGCCGAATATCCGGCCGCCTTTACTTTTAGTTAAATAGCTTGAGTACCTGCTTGAAGACGATGACGTAAAACATCAGCGCCAGAATCAGCACCGTGCCCACGCGCTGGGCTCCTTCCAGAAACTTGTCCGACGGCTTGCGGCGCAGAATCATCTCGTACAGCAGGAACACGACGTGGCCGCCATCGAGGGCCGGAATCGGGAGCAGGTTCATGAACGCCAGTACCATGCTCAGGCCGCCCGCCAGGCCCCAGAAGTGCGGCCAGTCCCAGGTGCCGCCGAACTGCTGGGCAATTTCCACGGGCCCGCCCAGGCTTTCGGAAGCTGAGAGCTCGCCCCGGCCAATCTTCGCGAAAGCGCGGGCTTGCAGCCCAATAACGCCAAAGGCCTTGCTCACGCCCTGTGAAATGGATTCGCCCAGCGAGTAGTACCGGGTGCTCACGTGCAGCGTCGACTTGCGCTCGAACCCAATGCGGCCCGCCTTATCGACGGTGATGTTCAGGACCAGGGGTTGGCCGTTACGCTGCACCGCCACCGGCACCGTTTTGGTTTTGTTGGCCAGCAGGGCGGCTTGTAGCTCGTCGAAGAACTGCACCGGCCGCCCGGCGACGTTCGTGATAACGTCGCCGGCTTGCAGGCCGGCTTTGGCGGCGTTGCTGCCGGCCACCACCCGCTCCACGGCGAAGGTTTCGCGCGGGCGCACCAGCAGGCTGTCGGCACTTTGCTTGCCGAACTTGTCGAGGAAGCTTTTCGGGATTTTGATGTCTTCCAACTGCCCGTTGCGCTCCACGGTATAGTAGGAGTTGTCGCCCATGATGACCTCGGGCTTGTACACGTCGTCGAACTCGGTGAAGGGGCGGCCGTTGATCTTTACGATCTTATCACCGGTGCGGAAGCCAATTTCGCGGCCCAGGCCGTTGGGTAGAATGCCGTAGCGAGCCTCCGAGGCCGGCAGGTAGGTGTTGCCGTAGTGAAAGGTCATGGCCGAGAAGATGGCGATGCCGAGCACGACGTTCATGATGATGCCGCCGAGCATAACCAGCAGGCGCTGCCAGGCGGGCTTGCTCCGGAACTCGTCGGGCTGGGGCGGGCCCGCCAGCGCCGCGGCGTCCTGGGTTTCGTCGACCATGCCGTGGATCTGGACGTAGCCGCCCAGTGGGAACCAGCCGATGCCGTACTCCGTCTCGCCAATCTTCTTTTTCAGGAGAGCGAAATTCAGTACCCCCGGCATGGGGAACAGAAAATCGAAAAAGATGTAAAACTTATCGACCCGAATTTTGAAAAGCTTGGCAAAGGCAAAATGGCCGAATTCGTGCAAGCCGACAAGGATGGAGAGGGCCAGCACAAGCTGGCCAATCATGGTGAGGATAGCCAAGGAAATAGCAAATTAAAAATTAAAAATTACGAATTAAAAATTATCAAGTACTGAATGAAAAAAGGAGGAAAAGGCTGCATTCAATGCGCCAGCCCCAATTTTTAATTCATCATTTTTAATTTTTAATTAGCTGCGCCGCCACGCGGCGCGTTTCGGCGTCGGTGGCCACCAGGTCGGCCAGCAACGGCTCCGCAAGGTACGAAACCCGCGCCAGGCACCCCGCCACCAGGTCCGACATCTGCCGGAAGCCTACTTGCTCGCGCAGGAAGGCCGCTACGGCGACTTCGTTGGCGGCGTTGAGCACGCAGGGCGCGTTGCCGCCGCGGCGCATGGCCCCAAACGCCAGCTCCAGGTTGGGGAACGCGGCCCGGTCGGGCGCCTCGAAGGTGAGGGTAGGATAGTCGAGAAACGAGAAGCGCGGGAAGGTGTTGGCCAGGCGCTGTGGGTAGCTCAGGGCGTACTGAATGGGCAGCTTCATATCGGGCAGGCCCAACTGAGCCTTCAGGGAGCCGTCCTGAAACTGCACCAGCGAGTGCACGATGCTTTGCGGGTGCACCACCACATCAATCTGCTCGTCGCGCAGGCCGAACAGCCACTTGGCCTCAATCACCTCCAGGCCCTTGTTCATGAGCGAAGCCGAGTCGATGGTGATTTTGGCGCCCATGTCCCAGTTCGGGTGCTTCAGGGCCTGCGCTTTGGTCACCGCCTCCAACTGCTGGGCCGAGCGGCCCCGAAACGGCCCCCCCGAAGCCGTGAGGATAATTTTCTCGATGGGGTTGTTCGCCTCGCCCACCAGGCACTGGAAGATGGCGGAATGCTCGGAATCGACGGGCAGCAGGCGCACGCCATGCTGGCGGACGAGGCCCGTAATCAGCTCGCCGGCGACCACCAGGGTTTCCTTGTTGGCCAGGGCAATGTCCTTGCCCGCCTGAATGGCCGCCACGGTGGGCAGCAGCCCGGCGTAGCCCATCACAGCCGTGAGCACGATGTCGATTTCGGGCCGGGTCACCACTTCGGCCAGCGCGGCGGGGCCGGCCAGCACCTGCGTTGCGGGCTGCTGGGCCAGGGCGGCCTTCAACGGGTGATAGCCGGCCTCATCGCCAATGACCACCGCCGCCGGCCGAAACTCCCGGGCCTGCCGGGCCAGCAGCTCCCACTGCTGCTGGGCGCTGAGCACGGCTACCCGAAACCGGCCCGGCTGCTGCCGCACTACCTCCAGCGCCTGCGTGCCAATCGAGCCCGTCGAACCGAGCAAAGCGAGGGTTTTTACCTTGTTTTCTTCAACCATGATGCTACAAACACAGAAACCCCGCAAAAGTACGGCGCGCCTGCTCGGGGCTAGCTTCGCCGCAAGGTGCCCGCTACGAATGAGTCGATCAGGCCCACAATGGCGCCGGCCTCCCGGGCCAGGGCGGGGTCCAGGGGCACGGGTTGGGCGGTGGGCACCACTCGCCGGGCCAGGGCTGTGAGGTGGGCCAACTGCTCGCTAATGGCTTTGTAAATGAACTCCCACAGCATGGCAGTAGTGCCGGCGTGGGGCCCGAGCAGGCGTCGGAGCTCCAGCAGGCGCATCACCAGTCCGGCCAGGGCTCCCAGCAAGGTGCGCTCCTCGGGCGAGAACCGGCGGGGTGTCCCATCGAATAGGCACAGGGCCCCGATGTTGTGCCCATCGGGAGCGCGCAGGCTGTAGCCCGCGTAAAAATGCAGGCCGAGCTGGTGAACTAGGGCGGGGTCGAGGCCCGGTACGGTAATCTTGTCCAGGTCCTCATACACGGCCGCCTCGTTCTGCAAAATGGTTGCCGAGCACAGGCTTTGCTCGCGCGGAATCCGCTCAAGGGGAATGGGAAGGTTATATGGCGCCTTAACTAGCACCGTTTGGGCCTCCACGAAGGAAAGCAGGGCGTTGGATACGTTGAATAACTGGGCCGTGGCGGCCACGATGTCATCCAGTACTTTTTCGCTGCGGGCATCCAGCAGCCAGTAGCGTTCGAGGGCCCGCAAACGGGACGCATCGTCGGCCGGAATCAGGGAAGAAAATAGAGCGCTCACGGTAGAAGATGGAAGGATGAAACAAGGAAGGGCGACACTGGTAGATTAAACATCGGCGGCTTGGGGCTGATAAGGCAGCGCTTTAGCTTTAATTGTGAGCAAATACGGGAAAATTTAAATTCCCCTACAAGGTTACTAGTAGTTAAGATAAGGCCACCGCGGCCTGTGGGGCCTGACTTGGTGCTGGAGAACGGGCGGGTACTGGCGGTACTAGCAGCTACTGGCGCGAGTTTAGCGCAGCGTAACTCGTGCCGACCTATCCGGGGAGGCTGAGCCTCCCATAGCCCGGTCGCTAGCAGAACAACCCGGCGGCGCGGTTCCGCCGTGCCGCTGGCGCGGCAGGGGAGGCTCAGCCTCCCCATCATAGCCGGTCACGAGTTACGCTGCGCTAAACTCGCGCCAGTAGCATAAGAGGCTTCGACCAGCTCAGCCGGATGGCTTTCGTGGCGCAGCATTGCCACACCCAGAAAGATGAATATCACGAAAGCTTATCCCTATCTTTCGTCATTAAAATCGCTCAATGGAAAGCCTGTTGCCCATTCTCTTCGCTTTTATTGCCGGAACGGGCCACGCTTTTGAGCCCGACCATCTGCTGGCCGTCGGCAATCTGATTTCGCGCCGCGACACGCTGGCCTTGGCCCTGCGCGATGGAGTTTACTGGGGCCTGGGGCACACCACCATGCTCGTTGTAGTGGGCTCGCTCATCCTGCTGAGCCGAGCCACCTTTCTGCAGTCCAGCTACTTCGAAGCCGCGGTGGGGCTCATGCTGATTGTCATGGGCGCCAGCCGGCTCATTGGCTGGCGGCGGCCCGTTAGCCTGAAGCCAACCCGTTACCCGCACCGCCTGGCTTACACGGTGGGCCTGCTCCACGGCCTGGCCGGCAGCGGCGCGCTGGTGCTGCTAGTGATGAGCGAAATTCGCCAACTCCCGCTGGGCGTCCTGTATCTGTTCGTCTTTGGCGCGGGCTCTATCCTGGGCATGGTCATCGTGGCGGGGCTGTGCAGCATTCCCTTCACCAAGCGCATGCGCATCAACCGCTCGCTGCAATTCAGCGCTATCATGTTGTCGTCAGTTCTCTGCATCGTCTACGGCGGCCGGATGATTTATGAAAATGTGCGATGGTAGAAACCGTATTGCGCGCCTGGTGGACCTCACCCCCTGACCCCCTCTCCGCAGGAGAGAGGGCACCGGTCTTGCTCTGTATGGAGGCGTCCGGTTCTCCTCTCTTTTGGCTTCGCGCCTTAGCGAACTGGGTTCCGCCCTACCGGATCCCGGTAGGGGCAGGTGAGGTCTCCGGCGTCAGGCGGCGTGAGCGGGATACCTTGGCTTTGCCCGGCATGACGTTATTTACATTCTCTAGCTACCCCTCTACCCAATGCACCTCTCTCCCAAAGACCTCGACAAGCTGGTGCTGCACCAGGCCGGCTTCGTGGCTCAGAAGCGCTACGCCCGCGGCCTGCTCCTGAACTACCCCGAAGCCCTGGCCCTCATTGCCACGCAGCTGCTGGAATTCATCCGCGACGGCGAGCGGGTGGCCACGCTCATGGACAAGGGCAAGCAGCTGCTCGGCTTAGCTGACGTGCTGCCCGGCGTGGCTGATATGCTCCACGAAGTCCAAATCGAAGGCACCTTCCCCGACGGCACCAAGCTCGTGACCGTGCACCATCCCATCTGCCGCGAAACCGGCTCGCCCGAGCTGGCCCTTTACGGCTCCGGCCTGAGTCGCGCCCCGGCCCCCGGCGCCGCGCCCGATAGCGCCAGCCTCGCCCTGCCCGGGGAATACCAGCTGCAACCGGATGAGCTCATCCTCAACGAAAGCCGCGCCACGGTGGATGTGGAAGTCGTGAACATGGGCGACCGGCCCGTGCAGGTGGGCTCGCACTACCCCTTCTTCGAAACCAACGCGGCGCTGGAGTTCGACCGCGCGGCGGCCTACGGGTTCCGCCTCAACATCCCAGCCGGCACGGCGGTGCGCTTCGAGCCCGGCGAGCGCAAGCGCGTGACGCTGGTGGCTTTGGCGGGCGAGCGCATCGTGTACGGCGGCAATGGGCTGATTGATGGGAAGCTGGATGAGGCTGGAAAGAAGCAGCAGGCGCTGGATAAACTACCGGTTAAGTAGTATATCTTCGACTTTCCTAAAGTTCGCAAATCAAAGTTTTAATTATGAAAATTTTACTACTGTTTCTGATATTAATAGTGTGTTTTTGTGGCAAAGTTTCAGCTCAATCATTCACTGAAACTTTGCGCTATCTAAATGATAAACTCAATAGTGATGCTTCGCACACCACCCAAAGTCAAGGGTAAAAAAATACTTGGACAGTTACATCAGATGGTAGACTAGTAGTTAAGCTTATGCATCGTGATGGCTACTCTTTAATGACAAATTCTTATTATTTGAAAACCCTTTGCAATCGACCGGATTGCAGTTCACTGACTACGACACCTGATTTATTGAACTTAGATGGCGGGCGTCCAGGTACTTTGTTGATAATTAGCACAACATCGGGTAAAAAGATTCTTATTGATGTTGTTGACGAAGAAGCTGGTAATAGAATCAGAAACGCAGTTTTTCACTTAGTTACTCTTGCTAAGGCAAACAAAGCCTACAAAAGCAAAGACCCTTTTGATTACTAAATGTTTTTTGTCATGTTTAGAAGAAAAATTGATCCCCGAATCTTGGAAAAGAATCTGGGGGAAGAATCTAATTGGATTAGATTTGAAAATGCTTTAGCGCAATTGCCATCAGATAAAATCATTTTTCCCCCGGTTGTGAATGGTGCTTTCGATGAAGGAAAAAGATTGTGGCTAAAAGATGAGATGGATTTAATAAAAGGGGAGTTTATAAAGGAATATCCATTAGATTGGTATGGGGCGGAATATGTTTCATCTGTAAATGTGCCCGCTGTTGATGACCCCTACGAGGCGGAGTATACTGGTCTTGCTTTCAAATTAGAACAGAGTGATTCAGGTTGGGTTTTCGCACGGAATGAAGCTATTGTCAATTACGTCTTAAAGGCATAGGCCCACCATGTCTCTCCCCATCTCCCGTCGCGCGTATGCCGACATGTACGGCCCCACCACTGGCGACCGGGTGCGCCTCGGCGACACCGACCTGCTGATTCAGGTAGAAAAAGACTACTGCGTGTACGGCGAGGAATGCAAGTTCGGCGGCGGCAAGGTGCTGCGCGACGGCATGGGCCAGGCGGCTGGGATTGCCCAAGCCGACGCGTTAGATTTAGTCATTACCAATGCCCTGGTGGTGGATTACACCGGTATATTCAAGGCCGATATCGGTATCAAGAATGGGCGCATCGTGGGCATCGGCAAAGCCGGTAACCCGCACATTATGCCCGGCGTGACAGCCGGCATGGTCGTGGGCGTGACCACCGAAGTCATCGCCGGCGAAGGCCAGATTCTGACGGCCGGTGGCATCGACTGCCACATCCATTTCATTAGCCCCCAGCAGATTCCCGAGGCCCTGGCTTCCGGTGTCACCACCATGATAGGGGGCGGCACCGGGCCGGCAGCGGGCACCAACGCCACCACCTGCACCCCCGGCGCCTTCTACCTGGAAATGATGCTGAAAGCCACCGAGGCGTATCCGCTCAACTTTGGCTTTCTGGGCAAGGGCAACTCCTCCAAGCCCGAAGGCTTGCGCGAACAGGCCGAGGCGGGCGCGCTGGGCTTCAAGCTGCACGAAGACTGGGGCACCACGCCCGCGGCCATCGACATGTGCTTGCGCATTGCCGACGAGTACGACGTGCAAGTCTGCATCCACACCGACACGCTGAACGAAAGCGGCTTTGTCGAAACTTCCACGGCCGCGTTCAAGGGCCGCACCATTCACTCTTACCACACCGAAGGCGCGGGCGGCGGTCACGCGCCCGACATCATCAAAATCTGCGGCGAGCCCAACGTCATTCCCTCGTCGACGAACCCCACGCGGCCTTTCACGGTGAACACGATAGACGAGCACCTGGACATGCTCATGGTCTGTCATCACCTCGATAAAAACATCCCCGAAGATGTAGCTTT
The DNA here is from genome assembly GCF_014699115.1 of Hymenobacter montanus. Lineage (GTDB taxonomy): Bacteria > Bacteroidota > Bacteroidia > Cytophagales > Hymenobacteraceae > Hymenobacter > Hymenobacter montanus. The sequence continues at coordinate 168,861 of NZ_JACXAD010000009.1, read as the reverse complement.
TGCCGAAAGCCGCATCCGCAGCGAAACCATCGCGGCCGAAGACATCCTGCACGATATGGGCGCCCTGAGCATCATCAGCAGCGACTCCCAGGCCATGGGCCGGGTGGGGGAGGTTATCACCCGCACCTGGCAGACGGCCCACAAAATGAAGCAGCAGCGCGGCCCGCTGCCCGAAGACGCGGCCGGCGCGGCCGACAACTTCCGGGTGCGCCGCTACGTGGCCAAATACACCATCAACCCAGCGCGGGCGCACGGCATCGCGGCGGAAGTCGGCTCGGTGGAAATCGGCAAGCTGGCCGACTTGGTACTGTGGAAACCAGCATTTTTTGGCGTGCGGCCCGAAATGATACTCAAGGGCGGCATCATCGCGCAGGCGCAGATGGGCGACGCCAATGCCTCAATTCCAACCCCCCAGCCGTCGTTTTCGCGGCCCATGTTCGGGTCGCTCGGCGGGGCCATCGGGAAAAGTGCGATGGTGTTCGTATCGGCCGCCTCAGTGGCGCGGGTGCGCGATAAATACGGCTTAACCAAGCAGGTAGTGGCGGTAAAAAACTGCCGTAGCGTAGCCAAGAAAGACATGGCCCTGAACGACTATTTACCCAACATCGAGGTCGACCCGGAAACCTACCGGGTGATGGTCGATGGTACCCACCTGACGTGTGAGCCAGCAGAGAAATTGCCGCTGGCGCAACTGTATAACTTGTTTTAAAATGGCCTCACCCCCCGCCCCCTCTCCCCCGGAGAGGGGGCGGGGGGTGAGGCACCCATTCCGCATGCAATTCGCCCGCCTTCTGCACTTGGTCGACTCCGCCATTCCCACCGGTTCCTTCGCCTATTCCTATGGGTTGGAGAGCAGCCTCACGTTCGGGCTGGTGAGTACCCCGTTTGCATTACGCAACTACCTTTATTCGTATCTGCAGCAGGTGGGCAGTGCCGAGCTACCGTTTATCAATTCCTGCTTTCGGCTAGCGGCCTTGAGTGAGGGCTTGCAACCGGTGGCTGAAGAGTACGACGCGCAGCTACTCGTGCCGGCGCTCTACAAGGCCAGTGCCGTGCAGGGCCGCAACTGGCTCAAGCTGTTAGCGCTATTCTACCCGGACGGGCAAATGGAGGCCATTAGCCAGTGGTTTGAGGCCCGTAATATCCCGCCGCATTTCACGCTGGTCTTCGCCCTGGGCCTACAGCGAGCCGGCTGCTCGCTGCCCGAACTGCAAGCCATGTACCTGCACATGCTGCTGCGCGACCAGCTCAGCGCCGCCATTCGTCTCGGGTTTTTGGGACCCCTGGAAGGCCACCGGCTGCAGCACGATTTCTATACCGTGTTCGACCACATTTTGGCCGCGCAGGCGGGTAAAGAATACGGGGAGGCCACCCGCTCCGCTTTTGTGCTCGATGCGGTGCAAGCGCTGCACGAGGACATCTACTCCAAGCTCTTTCAAAACTGAATAACGCCGTGCGGAGCAAACATGACCGACTAACTTCTACCGGCTAGCTCCCTCAACTCTCACCTTTCACTACCACCAACTATGGCTTTTGTCGAAAAACTTGCGCTGCTACTTCACGGCCACACCCATGAGGCGTATGAATCGCCGGGCGACTTTGCCGAGCGCGAGACCCGCCGCCTGCCGCCTTACCGCAACTTCCGCAAGCGAGCCTTCACCGTGGGCATCGGCGGGCCGGTGGGTACGGGCAAGACGGCGCTGCTCAAAGCCCTGTGTGAGCGGTTACGCCACGAGTTTGAGCTGGGCGTAGTCACCAACGACATCTTCACCCGGGAAGACGCCGAATTCCTTATCCGCCACAGCGCTCTGAGCGAAGACCGCATTGTCGGCGTGGAAACCGGCGGCTGCCCGCACGCGGCCATTCGCGAGGATATTTCCCTGAACATGGACGCGCTGGAAGGTCTCATGGCTCGCTTTAACTATGGACTCGACTACCTGTTCGTGGAAAGCGGCGGCGACAACCTGGCTGCTCACTTCAGCCGCGAGCTGGTCGACTATTCCATCTACGTCATTGATGTATCCGGCGGCGACAAAATCCCGCGCAAGGGTGGACCCGGCATCACCCAGTCTGACCTGCTGATTATCAATAAAATTGACCTTAAAGACCTGATAAAAGCCGATCTTGGCGTAATGGAGCGCGACTCACGTAAGATGCGCGGGGCCGGGCCCTTCCTCTTCGCCCGCGCCATCGACGGCCACGGGCTCGACGAAATCATCGCTCACATCAAAGCCGCCAAAGAGCGAGCCCTCGCCGCCGTCCGCGAAGACCGAAAGTAACCCCGTAACGCGGACTCTGCGAGTCCGCGCGTGAGAACGTTCGGGTTGATGTACTCGCGGACTCGCAGAGTCCGCGCTACGGGCGAAACGGCGTTCTCCCTACCACTTCCGCTCCAACGGATTATAACCCAGCAGGTGCTCGTCCGCTAGCGCGGCCAGTAGCTCATCGCACAAGGGCTGCAGGGCGGCGCGGCTCCGGGCGGCGGCGCGCAGAATGCACACGTTGTCGCGGGCCTGGGTTACCGAAATCAGACATTCCTGGCTGCTGATGGCGAAATGAGGGCCCGTGCTGCCGGGCATCTTTTGCCGCGCCAGCCGCCCGGCCAGGTGGCGGAAGCGCGCATCGCCAGGGCTCCCCACCAGGAACACCGAAAAAAACGTCTGGTAGTCGGCGAAGTTGCCGGGGGAAGTGGCAATGTGCTCAGCGGGGCTGAAAGCAAACCGGTCGAGCACCACCAGCTGGTCGCCCACGTGTACGCGCAACTCGGCCCGGAGCCCGGTGAAGGCGAACCGCTCGCCTTGGTCCATCCGGCCGGAGTGAAACCAGTCGACGACGAGTAGCAGCGAGTCGGGCTGTAAGTGCCACTCCTGCAGCTGCTGGTAACGGCTGGCGGCCTGCAGCACCACCGGGTCGGGGAAGACCACTGCCAGGGCGCCGGCGGCCAGCCGGCCGGTGGTGTGCTGCTGGGCAACTGCGCCGTCAATCGACCGAAAGATTCGGGTGCTGGCCTGGGTGCTGATGACCAGCCGCGAGTGGGCCTGCCCACTGATGCGCAGCCGAATGGTATCACCAGCTACCATGCCGCCGCCGTAGCTCGACAGCATCACGTGGCAGGCCGAGGTGGGCGAACCAGGGTTGAAAACTTTGAGGGGTTGGCGGCTGGTGCAGGCGACGAGGCGCGAGCGGCCCCGCACGTGAGCGACCTCCAGCGTGCTCCAATCCATTGATGGGTGCATGGTGACCGGGATGAAAGCGGGGGATAAAACCCCGGGCCCTGGTGGCCCGCGTGGTGCTCCGCCCTGCGAAGTACGGCCCTGGCATTCGGTAAGCAAGCCCCGCTTCCCGCCCAGCCGGCGCGCTGACCCGCCGGTCTGGCTCCAAGTTGCGGATTCAGTGCGCAGTAGGGTGACAATTTCCTCTTTTTCAAATGGCTGCTGGTTTGTATTTTCGAGGCTCCCGTGCTTCTATATGCAGAACTATTATCACGTTTTGGGCGTCGACCCCCTGGCTTCAGCCGCGGAAATTGAACAGGCCTATGTTCGTCAGCGCGCCCGCTTCAAGCGCCTGGCGGCTGTTGACCGGGCCATGAAAGCCCGGCTGGCGGCCGTCGAGGCGGGCTTCGACATTCTCGGCAACCCACGCCGCCGGTTGGCCTACGACTTATTACTGGCCCAGGAGCCGCCGGAAACCCAAGAGCCGCGTCATTCGAGGCAGCAGGAGCAGGTGGTCCACTACGCTCCGGTAGCCCGCCGGCTCAACGCGGCCCTGTTGGCCTGCTTCCTGCTGCTGGCCCTGGACTGGGCCCTGCCCCAACGCGAATACGCCCACGAAACCGTGCGCACCCGCTTTCCCGTGGCGGTCTCCTCCACGTTATCCGACCCCCAGATTGCTTACCGGGTGCGGACCGAGCATACGGCCTTTCGGCTGCCCAGCGCCATCGGCCACCGGGTGCGCGAGGGCAACCGCATTACGGTGTGGAAAACGCCCCTGCTGGGGGTGGTGCGCCGCGTGAGCGTGCCCGATTCGGCCGATGGCCCCGCACCTTTTTTGCCCTACGGGGGCACTATCTACGGCACGTTTGCGGTGCTGCCGCTGCTGGTCGGGGCCGTGGCGGCCGTGGGCGTCTGGCCCGGCCGCTCGCCCGAAACCGTGGTAAATACGGCGGCGGTTGGTGGTTTGCTAAGTATTGTAGCCCTGATTGTTCTGCTGTGGTTTTGAGCGTTAACTACGGGCCGGCGGTAATCAGTCGTCGATATTCGATGCAATAGCTCAACCATTGCAGGCTACTTATCGAATACCAGCAAGCCGCTTAGATAGCGAGTTTGCCAAAAATGAGCAAGCCGCTCTTCACAATCCAAGGCTTTGCCGAACATAAAGCGTAAGGGCTAGTGGCCCAGGTGCATCGCTCTGCTTGCTAATAACTACTTAAACTCCAATGAATTTCACTTCCGCTCGTCCCGAAGATTTGTTGTTTGACGCCGCCCGCCGCGGCGACGTACCCACCCTGCAGGAGCTGCTCGCTCAAGGCCTCGACGTAAACGTAACCAACGGTAAGGGCTTCTCGGCCCTGATTCTGGCCTCCTACGACGACCACCTCGAGGCCACCCGGTTCCTCCTCGCCGCGGGGGCCGACCCGAACGTACAGGACGTAAGCGGCAACACGGCCCTGATGGGCGTTAGCTTCAAAGGCTACCCCGAAATTGCCCGCGAGCTCATTCAGCACGGGGCCGACCTCAACCTGCAAAACGGCAACGGCGGCACCGCCCTCATGTTCGCGACCTTGTTTGGCCGCAACAACTTAGTGAAGCTCCTGGTCGAAGCCGGTGCCGACCAGACTATTGCCGACGTACGCGGCTTAACGGCCCGCGGCTTGGCCCTCCAACAAGGCAACGAAGAGGCGCTCCAGGTGCTGGCCTAAAGCGAGCACTTACCAACCGAAAAGTGGTTATCGGCTTCTGGTTTCAACATCTTCATCCTTGCGTCTGGAAACTGAATTTGGTAAGCGGATTTCCTAAAAGGATAATGTAGCCGGGACTCTACTCAGTGATTATCCCTCCAGCTTTTCTAAAATCTCCTGCGCGGCCACGGCAATTACCGTCCCGGGTCCGTACACCCCTACCACGCCGGCGGCATACAGAAACGGGTAGTCCTGCGCCGGAATCACGCCGCCGGCGATAACGAGAATGTCCTCACGGCCCAACTGCTTCAGCTCCGCGAGCAGCTGAGGAAGCAGGGTTTTGTGGCCGGCCGCCAGGCTGCTCACGCCCACCACGTGCACGTCGTTGTCGGCCGCCTGGCGGGCCACTTCGGCCGGGGTTTGAAACAGGGGCGCGATGTCGACGTCGAAGCCCACGTCGGCGAAGCTGGTGGCGATGATTTTAGCGCCGCGGTCGTGGCCGTCCTGCCCCATTTTGGCCACGAGCAGGCGGGGGCGGCGGCCTTCGCGGGCGGCAAACGCTTCGGCCGCCGCCCGGGCGGCGGCAAATGCTTCATTATAGTCCATTTCCTGGGAGTACACGCCGCTCACGGTGCGCGTGGTGGCCTGGTGCCGGCCGTACATAGCTTCGAGCGCATCAGAGATTTCACCCAGCGTGGCGCGGGCGCGGGCCGCATTCACGGCCAGGGCGAGGAGGTTGTAGGGGGGGAGCCCGGTTGCCTCACGGGACCCCTCCGGGGCCGGCCCCCTCTCCGGGGGAGAGGGGGAGCCGAACGATTCCGTTGCGCTAGCGTCAGGCTCCCCCTCTCCCTCGGAGAGGGGGCCGGGGGGTGAGGCCCCGGCGGCTTCGGTGAGGGAGGCCAGGGCTACTTTCACGGCCACGTTGTCGCGGGTGGCGCGAATGGTTTTGAGGCGGGCAATCTGACTTTCGCGTACGGCGTCGTTGTCAATGTCGAGCACTTCCACCTCCGTTTTCTCGGTGGTCTGGTACTTGTTCACGCCCACGATGACTTCCTTGCCCGAGTCGATGCGGGCCTGCTTGCGGGCGGCGGCCTCCTCAATGCGCAGCTTGGGCAGGCCGGTTTCGATGGCTTTGGCCATGCCCCCCAGCTCCTCCACTTCCTGGATGAGGGCCCAGGCCTTGTTGGCCAGCTCGTGGGTAAGGGTTTCGACGTAGTAGGAACCGCCCCAGGGGTCGACCACCCGGGTGATGTCGGTCTCGTGCTGGAGGTAGAGCTGGGTGTTGCGGGCAATCCGGGCCGAGAAGTCGGTGGGCAGGGCAATGGCCTCATCCAGGGCGTTGGTGTGCAGGCTTTGAGTACCCCCGAGGGCGGCGGCCAGCGCCTCAATGGTGGTGCGCGCCACGTTGTTATAAGGATCCTGCTCGGTGAGCGAGTAGCCCGAAGTCTGGCAGTGCGTGCGCAGGGCCAGGCTTTTGGGGTTGCTGGGGTTGAACTGCCGCATGAGCTTGGCCCACAGCAGGCGGCCGGCCCGTAGCTTAGCAATCTCTATAAAGTGATTCATGCCAATGGCCCAGAAGAAGGACAGCCGGGGGGCAAAGTCGTCGATTTTCATGCCCGCCGCCAGGCCAGCGCGCACGTATTCCAGCCCATCGGCCAAGGTGTAGGCCAGCTCCAGGTCGGCCGTAGCGCCGGCCTCCTGCATGTGATAGCCCGAAATGGAAATGCTGTTGAACTTGGGCATGTTCACCGCCGTGTAGCTAAAAATGTCGGCAATGATGCGCATGCTCGGCGCGGGCGGATAGATGTAGGTGTTGCGCACCATGAACTCCTTCAGAATGTCGTTCTGAATGGTACCGGCCAGCTTGTCGGGACTCACGCCCTGCTCTTCAGCCGCCACGATGTAAAAGGCCAGAATAGGCAGCACCGCCCCATTCATAGTCATCGACACCGACATCTGGTCGAGGGGGATTTGGTCGAAGAGAATTTTCATGTCCTCCACCGAGTCGATGGCCACGCCGGCCTTACCTACGTCGCCCTGCACCCGGGGGTGGTCGGAGTCGTAGCCCCGGTGGGTAGCCAGGTCAAACGCCACGCTCAGGCCCTTCTGCCCGCCCGCCAGGTTACGGCGGTAGAAGGCATTCGAGGCCTCCGCCGTCGAAAAGCCCGCGTACTGGCGAATGGTCCACGGGTTTTGCACGTACATGCTGGCGTAGGGCCCGCGCAGGTACGGCGCTTGCCCGGCGCCAAAACCAAGGTGGTCAAAAGCAGCCACGTCCTCCGGTCCGTAGGTCGGCTTGATGGGAATGCCTTCGGGCGTAAGCACAGCGGCGGCTTCCGTAACCGCGGGAGCACTAGGCGCGGCTGCCGCGTTGTAAGGAATAGCGGAAAAGTCAGGTTTCATGGGGTAGTAATTAAAAATTAAAAATGAAGAATTAAAAATGGTCTGGAAGCCCTGTTCAGAATGGTGCTTTTTATTTTAGAAAGCACATAACTGCATTTTTAATTTTTAATTCATCATTTCTAATTGACTTCACCGGCCTTGCAAACGGGCCAGCACCTGCTCCGTCGTGTAGCCTTGCACTTTCATCTCCTGAAACCCAAATACCCGCACGGCTTCTTGCAGCGTGGCCAGGTCGGCGCTGAGCAAAGTTGGCGGAACGAAAACCTGCTTCTCGGCGGGAATGTGGTAGATGAAGCGGGCGAACCGTTGGAACTGTTCGGGCGTGGCATACATCAGCGTGGCTTCTTCGGGCGACGAGTACAGCAGCGACAGCGTGCCGGGCGGATGACTGGCGGCCATTTCGGGCCGCTCGTGGGGCTGGAGCAGGTTCAGAAACGAATCCATGATGAGCTGGTTGGTGTTGGTGCCCAGCAGCACCACGGCGGCCCGCTTGCTTTTGCGCTCCCGCCGCTCGAAGTGCAGGGCGGTAGCCAGGCGCAACACCTCGGTTGGGTAAGTTGCCCGCGTTACGTCGAAGGCCGCCGAGCGCAGCAGCTTCTTGGGGTGAAAGCTGAACTGCTCGTCCCGGTTCTGAAAGCGGTTGGTGCCCACCACCACCTGCTGGCCGCTGGCAATGCGCCGAAATGTTTCAGTCGCTACCTCCTTGATTTCTTCCTGCATCTGGCTGCGCACCTTGGGTAGCCCGCCCGCCGCCTCCAGGCGTTGGAAGTGCATCCAGGCTTCCCGGGCTAGTTGGTCGGTGAGGGTTTCGAGGTAGTAGGAGCCGGCGGCGGGGTCCTGGACCCGGCCCAGGCCTGACTCTTCGCGCAGCAGCACCGACAGGTTACGGGCCAACCGGGTTGAAAATTCGTTCGCCTCAGCAAAGAGGCTGTCGAATGGGGCCACCGACAGCGAGTCGGCTCCCCCCAGCACGGCGCTCATGGCTTCGGTGGTGTGGCGAAGCAGGTTGGTGTGCGGGTCGAGTGTGGTTTGAGTCCAGGATGCGGTGGCGGCGTGAATGCGCAGGCGATGGTTTAGGTCCGCGGGCAGCCCGAAGCCATGCAGCAGGGTGGCCCACAGCCGTCGCAGGGCGCGCAGCTTCGCTATTTCGGGGAAATAGCTGGGCGTAACCACCAAGTGCACGTGCAGCGCCGCCGCCACTTGCGCCGCTGGGAGGTTTTCGTCGGGAAGTTCAGCCAGCAAGGCCGCCGCCGTATTCAGGCTAAAGGCTATTTGTTGGGTGGCCGTCGCCCCGCGGTTGCCGAAGAAGGCGCCGTTCACGGCCAGGGCCCGGAAGTCGGGCATGCCGGTGGTTAGGCTCACGCACCGGCGCAGGGCCGTCCGGTAGTCGGGCAGGGCGGCTCCTTCGGGTACGGGAGGCGGGGCGAAACGCAGGAACCCACGCAGGGCAGTACCCGGGGCAGCATCTACCAACCGGCTGAGCAGTACCTCCGGGCCCGCCGTCAGGGTGTAGCCAACGTAGGTACGGGCCAGCGGCAACTGCTTGGCCAGGTAGTGCACGGCAAAAGCCGAGGCGTCAGTCAGCACAAAGTGAATGCCGTCGGCCCCCCGGGCCAGGGCCGCTGCGGCCTGGTCGATTTCGGCGCGGCCGTCGCCGGCGGCGACGGTCAAGGTGGGCACGTTCAGCCAGGGAGCCACCGGGTGGGGGAGGGGAGCCGGCGGACCACCCAGCGCGGCTAAGGCTTCGCAGTGGTAAAAGGGCTCCACGCTAAAGCCATCGGGCAGGGGCCAGCGCAGGACAGCCGGGTCCTGGCCTTTCAGGTCGCGGGCCAGGCGGGCCTGCCACTCCGCGGTGGTTACGGCCGGGAACTCGGCGAAGGAAACGGGCGCGGCTCCGGGGGTGTCGGACATACAAAAAGGCTCAACAAGAGAAGGTCGGTAAAAACGATAACCGGTCGAAAGATACCGCCTACGCAATATCCTGCCGAAAAATCAAAAGTTCTAAAGCATTTTTTACTCGGCATAGAAGGCCGCTAAGGCGCTGTGTAGTCCCTTGGGAAAACTAGCTTTCTATAAGTCGGAGTAGATTCGGCTTAGATATTAGATAATAGAAGCATTTTCTCGGTTAGTAACTGCCGGCTTTGGCTGGGTGGAGAGCTGCTTCGATCAACTCAGTAGGATACCCTCTTACTACTTTTTCCCAACAGGCTACTGACTCCAGGCAAGGGCAACTCAGGTATGGAGATGGCTTTCGGCATGATGTTTCTTAATCAGGCAGCTGCCGGACCACGCCGTACTAATTCAGGAGGCATAAGTACTTCCTATGCCGGGAAGCCCATTGTGGTAGCTTTACGCATCCGCCTAGTTGTACGAGTGGCTGAGCTGCCTCAGCTTACTCTGGAAATAGTGTGATTGTAAAGACTAAGGTTGTCAGCCATTTTACTCAGTCAGTGGCCAAGCTCAACGTTAAGGTCGCCCCTCCATTTTGGGTTTGATAGTAATTTAGCTGGCCGTGCGGTTACCTGCGGGACTCCCGAAACCGCCGTATTTGTTCTCACTCACTGGAGTAGGTACCGTTTTTGATGGTGACCTCGTCGCCAGGTGATAGCCGCCTCTTTCAGTGGCGGTTTGCAGGGAAGGTCCCAGGCTGCTGGCATTACTCCTACCCAAAGGAATAATGTATTTAGTAGTGGTCGAGGCGTACCCTCCTACGGTCAACCGCCAGGGGATATGTGCCAAAAGCTTTATTTTCAAGGATATTAAATTTTCGGAAGCCCCAAAGCTCCTACCCTTACAATGATGAGCATTCCTGTTTCAGTCGTGATGAAACTCCGGCGTTCCCGAATAATTGGGCTTGGCCTGCTGCTTACGCTGGCCGCCCCCGGCTGCCAACGGGCCGCCTACGCGCCAACAGCGCGTTTTGCTCCGGTCACCAGCCAGCCCGTGGGCAAAACTCAGCCCGAGGACCCCACTATCGCAGCCTTCATTGCGCCTTACCACGATAAAGTGACTGCTCAAATGATTGAAGTGTTGGGAACGGCGCCAGCCCCCCTCGTGAAAAGCCCCGGCGAGTCGCCGCTGGCCAATTTCGTGGCTGACCTGCAGCGTGCCCGGGCCAGCCAGGTGCTGGGCGAGCCCATACCGCTGGGCGTGATGACCAATGGTGGCTTGCGCGCCGGCTTCGCGGCGGGGCCCATCACTCTGGGCGCCGTGTTCGAGCTGATGCCCTTTGAGAATGAGCTGGTAGTGCTCGACGCGCCCGGCCCGGTAGTGCAGCAACTGTTCGAATACGCCGCCCATACCAAGATGGCCGTGTCCGGGGCTACGTATACCGTCACCTTCGATGGCCTGCCCAAGGACATTCGCATTGGTAATCAAGCATTTGACCCCGCTGTTGAGAAACTGTGGCCCATTGCGATTTCCGATTACCTAGCCAGCGGCGGCGACAACATGGAATTTTTTAAGCCCTTGGTGCCCCGCCACACCAACATCCTGCTTCGTACCGCTATTGCCGACCACATCCGCGCGCTCACCAAAGCCGGCCAGCCCGTAACGGCCAAAGTGGAAGGGCGGGTGAAAGGGAATTAAAAAGCGAGAATTACAAAATGGCCAGACTCGAAACGGCGGTGGCTATTACTTCTCCATCCATTTTAATTTTTAATTCATAAATTTTTAATTACTCCTCATGCAGCGCCGCGACTTTCTTCGTCAATCCTTGCTCGGCACCGCCGGCTTCACCGTGTTGGGAGGGCTGGCTGACTCGGCTCAGGCCGCCGCTAGTAGCAATGCTCCTGTTCGTCTCACTATTCTGCATACCAACGACATGCACTCGCGCATCGAGCCTTTCCCCGACAATGGGGGGCAGTGGGCCGGGCTCGGTGGCATGGCGCGGCGCGCGGCCCTCATCAAAGACATTCGCAGCAAAGAGCCCAACGTGCTGCTGCTGGATTCGGGCGATATTTTCCAGGGTACGCCGTACTTTAACTTTTTCGGGGGCGAGCTGGAGTACAAGCTTATGAGCCAGATGGGCTACGATGCCAGCACCTTGGGCAACCACGATTTCGACAACGGCTTGGAGGGCCTCCAGCGCCAGTTGCCGCACGCCACCTTTCCTTTCCTGATTGCAAACTACGACTTCTCAAAAACGCCGTTGGCGGGCCGGTTCGCTCCTTACAAGGTCTTCGAGAAGCAGGGTGTTCGCATCGGGGTGTTCGGCTTGGGCATTGAGCTCGCGGGGCTGGTGGCCGACAAAAACTTTGGCGGCACCGTGTATCTCGACCCAGTTGCGAATGCTAAAGAGGTCGTCGCCCAGCTGCGGGGCCCTGAAAAGTGCGACTTAGTCGTCTGCCTTTCCCACCTCGGCTATAAGTACGCTGATGCCAAGCTCGACGACCGCAAATTAGCGGCCCAGGTATCGGGCATTGACTTAATTCTGGGAGGCCACACCCACACGTTTATGAACGCTCCCGAGCCCGTGGCCAGCCCCGATGGCCACCCCACTATGATAAACCAAGTGGGGTGGTCAGGCATAAATTTGGGAAGACTGGATTATGAATTTTCGCCAAAAACGAAACGAGCCGGCTTAGCCAGCGCCTCCGTGGTGCCGGTTCGGGCAGCCTGTTAAAAGCACGACAAAAGCAAGCGGCTATTGGCTTTTTTAAGTGCAGAGTTTTCCACAATTTTGTTCCCCTCTAAAAAAACAGACGGTCGTAAGGACGTCACTTTCATTGCTTCGTTTACTGCTGGCCTAGGGCTGGTTTTTGATTCATTGCTCTCATGCTCAAAGATTTTCGTTCGGTATGGGCTGGCTGCTTGCGCAGCATCTCGGCGGAAATCGGGGAGCAGAGCTTTAAGACCTGGTTTCAGCCCATTGTTCCGGTCGAACTGAAGGGCAACGTGCTGACTATTCAGGTGCCGAGCGCCTATTTCTACGACTGGTTGGAGGAGCATTACGTGGACGAGTTGCGCCGGGCGCTGTTTCGGGAGTTGGGAGCCGATGGCCGGCTCGAATACAGCGTGGTGGTGGACCAGGGCAACGAGCAGGCCCAACCGCGCACGCTGCACCTGCCGCCCCCTCGTAAGGCGGCTGCCCCCGACCCGCGCGACGCGCCGCCGCCTCCGCTACCGCCCATCGGCAACCCCTTGGCCGGCAGCGCCCGGGCGGCCTCGGCGCGCTACGTGGCTTCGGGTGGGGTGCGCACTACGCCGCGCGGCAACTTCGCCGGCGCGAACCAAGCGGCCGACACCCTGGCCCCGCCCCGTAACCCTTTCGACACGGCCCGGCCGATGGACGGCAACCTGGTGCCGTCGCAGCTCAATGGTTCCTACACCTTCGGCAACTACATTGAGGGCGACTGCAACCGCCTGGCCCGCTCGGCGGGCCTGGCCGTGGCTAACAAGCCCGGTACCACCAGCTTTAACCCGCTGATGGTGTACGGGGGCGTCGGCCTGGGCAAAACCCACCTGGTGCAGGCCATTGGCAACCACATCAAGGCCACCGCGCCCGAGCGGTTCGTGCTGTACGTGTCGGCCGAGAAGTTCACGAACCAGTTCATCGACAGCGTGCAGCGCGCCCAGGTGCAGGACTTCGCCAACTTCTATCTGCAGGTCGACGCCCTGATTCTGGACGACGTGCAGTTCCTGGCCAACAAGGGCAAAACCCAGGAGATGTTCTTTCACATCTTCAACCACCTGCACCAGTCGGGCAAGCAGATTGTGATGACCTCCGACCGGCCGCCCAAAGACCTGCTGGGCCTAGAAGACCGGCTGCTGAACCGCTTTAAGTGGGGCCTCACGGCCGACGTGCAGAGCCCCGACTTCGAAACGCGGGTGGCCATCATCCGCAACAAAATGGAGCAGGACGGCATCGACATTCCGCCGGACCACGTGGTGGATTACCTGGCCAACTCGGTACACACCAACGTGCGCGAGCTCGAAGGCGTAATTGCCTCACTGGTGGCCCAGAGCAGCCTTAGCCGCCGCGACATCGACCTGGAGATGGTAAAGCAGGCCCTGCGCCACATCATCGAGGAAGTAGAAGCGGAGGTTAACCTCGACTTTATTCAGAAAACGGTAGCGGCTTATTTCAACATTCCCGTTGATTTGCTGAAAGATAAAACCCGCAAGAAGGAAGTGGTAACCGCCCGTCAGGTGGCTATGTACTTCGCCAAGCACCACACCTCGCATACCCTCAAAACCATTGGTTTTCACTTTGGCGGGCGCGACCATACTACGGTGATGCACTCGGTACAAACCGTGTCGGACCTGGTGGATTCGGACAAGAAATTCCGCGACCAGGTGGACGAGCTGCGGAAGAAGTTCGCCAAGAAGTAAGGCCTCTATTGCCGGGCGGGGCGCGTTCTATTTGGGAAAGCTCTTGTCTTATGGAAACCCCTGCGCCTGAAGTTTCTGATTATGAGCTGGAGCGCGGAAAGCCTAGGCCCAGCCTAAATCGTGCGCTTATCCAGCGCAACTTGCTTTTGCTTAATGCTGGTTTAGGTGCTGATTACCTAGTACTTCCTGAACTCAGTTTAGCGTTAGATGTGCAGAAGGCGGTGCCGGACGTGTCCGTCTTTCCACGTGGGGCGCTTGATTTATCAGCCGAGCAAATTTCGGTTACAGTCGTGCCGCGTACGGCCATCGAAATCCTCTCGCCTACGCAGGTGATTCCTGAACTGCTGGAGAAAGCCAAGCGCTATTTCGCCGCCGGGGTGCAGTCTTATTGGATGGCGGTGCCAGATTTGCGGGCCGTGGCCGTGTTCTCGGAGCTGGGTAAATACCAGTATTTCTACAACGGCCAAACCTTAACCGACCCCGCGACGGGAGCCGAAATCGCTATCAGTCAGCTGTTCGACTAGCCCGCGTTGCTCGTCACTACTTCCTGTAGCGGCAAGTTGTGCTGGGCGGCAAACTGCCGCACCATTTCGCGGAAGCCCATTCGACGCGTGCGGCCTTTCACTTCGCGCAGGTTCAGGGCGTAAAGCTCGCCATCCTTCTGGCGTACGCGCAGCAGCAGCGGCTTTAGCTCCAGGGCGGCGATGTTCTCGGCCGCAAACACCTGCTTGGGGCGAAACAGGCCATTTTTGTGCACGATGTAGCCCGGGGTGAACTCCAGGTAGCTCTGCGTGCCGAAAATAGGGGCGTTGTTCACCAGCACGTAGCCGATGTACACAAGGCTAAAGCCTAGAAATACCCAGTGCAGAAAGTGATAATCGTGGATGGCGGGGTCGCCTACCATCATGCACAGCACGTATACCACCCAGAATAAACCGATGGCCAGCTGCCCCCAGAACGGGACGCGGGAGTTGTTGGCGGGACGAAGACGAATGCGGGTAGTACCAGTGGGCATGCGGCAAATTTAGCTGCCAGCTACTAGTTGTCAATTGTTCGGGGAAGCAGGAATCGGTAATGCCCCGCCCTTTCAAGGTCTAACAATTGACAACTAGCTGGTTATCTTAACGGGGTGAAGTCGCAACCCGGCCTTCCGGCCCGCGCAACTGCCCGTTAGCAACTGGCAACTGGAAATCAGCCAATAAACTTCGCCTCTAACGTCATTGCGGGGACGGCGCTCAAGGCCCGCGAAACGGGACAGTTGGCCTTCGCGTCTTCGGCGTGCTGCTGGAAGTCCTCGGCCGTGATGTTGCCGCCGCTCACGTGCCCTTCTACGCTCACGTGGATGCGCTCGATAATGGGGTGGCCGTTGTTCGGGTTCATCGTCACGGTCGAAGTCGTATTGATGGTTTGCACCTGGTGGCCATGTTTGGTGAGCACGCTGGTCAGGTACATGGTGTAGCAGCCGGCGTGGGCCGCGCCGATGAGCTCCTCAGGGTTTGCGCCGGGTTTGCCTTCGAAGCGGCTGCCCACGCCGTACGGGGCGTTGAGGGTGCCGCTTTGCGTAGTGAGGGTGCCGCTGCCTTTGATGTCGCCGTTCCAGACGGCTTTACCTACGTGGTCTGCCATGATTAATTGGGGGTTGAGTTGGGTAAGGGGTGAGGGTGTGAGTTAGCTGGTAACGGCCGCAAGTTACCGGAGTTGCCGGATGTAAACTGCTGAACTCAGTCAACGTACCTTCGCAGCCCTTCCAATAGCATTTTTACTCAGGGTATGGGATTAAAATCTGCGCTGAGCCGGCCGCTGGCAGCATTGGCCGCGAGTCGGGACCGTAAATGGCAGCGCGACCCGGTCGGGACGCAGCTGGTCGTGCTGCGCCAGCTCTCCACCACGGCGGCGGGCACTGCCTTCGGGCGCGACCACCAGCTGGCTGCCGTGCGCACGCCCGCCGACTTGGCTCGCCAAGTGCCCGTGCGCGACTACGAAGCTTTGAAGCCTTACTTCGACCGCACCCAGGCCGGGGAGGCCCACGTGCTGTGGCCCGGGCACCCGCTGTACCTGGCCAAAACCAGCGGCACCACTTCGGGCACCAAATACATTCCCATTACCCGGGCCAGCATTCCCAACCACATCAACGGGGCCCGCGATGCCCTGCTTACGTATGTTCACCGCACCGGCCGCAGCCAGTTTCTGGATGGCAAGCTGATTTTTCTGTCGGGCTCACCGGAGCTGGAACGGGTGCACGGCATCCGCACCGGCCGTCTCTCCGGCATTGCCAACCACCACGTGCCCGCCTATCTGCGCCGTAACCAACTGCCCAGCTACGAGACCAACATCATCGAAGACTGGGAAACCAAGCTGGAGCGCATCGTGGACGAAACCCTGGGCCAGAAAATGACCTTGATTTCCGGGATTCCGCCCTGGGTGCAGATGTATTTCGACCGCCTGACCGCCCGCACCGGCCGGCCCATCAAGGACGTTTTCCCCGATTTCAACCTGTTCGTTTACGGGGGCGTCAACTTCGAGCCCTACCGCGCCAAACTCTTCGAAAGCATCGGCCGCCCCGTGGATAGCATCGAGCTGTTCCCCGCTTCCGAAGGCTTCCTCGCCTTTCAGGACGAGCCCGGCAACCCCGGCCTGCTGCTGCTGCTGAACAGCGGCATTTTCTTCGAGTTTATTCCCGCCGAGCAGTTTTTCCAGCCCAACGCGCCCCGCCTCACCGTGGCGGATGTAGCCCTGGACCAACAATACGCCGTGGTCTTAACCTCCAACGCGGGCCTCTGGGCCTACTCCCTGGGCGATACCGTGCGCTTCGTGAGTTTGCGGCCGCACCGCGTGGTGGTCACGGGCCGCATCAAGCACTTCCTATCCGCCTTTGGCGAGCACGTCATCGGCGAGGAAGTAGAGCAGGCCCTGCGCGAAGTCATGGCGCACTTTCCCGAGGTAGAAGTCATCGAATTCACCGTTGCCCCCTTGGTCAGCGACGACCCGGTTACGCCCTCCCGCCACGAGTGGCTGGTGGAGTTTGCCCGCCCCCCACGGGATGCCCCGGCTTTTGCCGCCGCGTTGGATACGGCCTTGCGCCGCCGCAACCCGTACTACGACGACTTGCGCCGCGGCAGCATTCTGGTGCCGTTGCAGCTCACCTCCCTGCCCGGCGGGGCGTTTCAGCGGTACATGAAAGGCTTGGGCAAGCTGGGCGGGCAGAACAAGGTGCCGCGGCTGGGCAACGACCGGAAGGTAGCAGATGCGCTACTCGCGGCGGGCTAAAATTCGCCTCTTGTCGTATGCTACGCCCCGATAAAACCATCGGCCGCAAAATGCAAACTACTTTGGCCCCCGAGCTACATGCCGAAGATAGCTTTGGAGCTAACCAAAACGCCCGATGAACGCATGGCCGCCGTCGAAGCCATTCGGCAGCACACGTTCGCTTTTCACCTGTCCGCTGCCGATGAAGGCCAACCAACTCAACCCCGACTTCAAAGAGTTTGTCGAATTATTAAACGCCCACGGGATTGAGTATCTAATCGTCGGTGCCTTCGCCGTGGCCCGCTACGGCCTAGTGCGCAACACGGGCGACCCAGAGAGCAGGAAGTGCGTGAACCAGCGTCAGCAACTGCTGGTCGACTGGTAGAGCTACGTCGGTGCTGGCCGCTAGCCCGCGACCAACCCGCACGACAGCCGTGCGGGTTTACGTTAGTACCTGAACGTCGGCACAACCACTCTAAAGCCGCCTACTTCATTTAGCCAAGCCAGGAATGGTAAGACGACGCATCGCCTTCGACCTCGACAACACGCTCATTCGGTGCGGCTACGATTTTCCCCATGAAGCCCCTTACCGCGCCTTCTGGGCCCGATTGTTAGGTGGCGAGCAACTGCGAGAGGGGATCCGGGAGTTGGCCCGGCATTGTCGCCACCACGGTTGGGAAGTCTGGGTCTATACTACCTCTTATCGCAGTGCCTGGCACATCCGCAAGCTGTTCTGGCTCTACGGTATTTCGCTCGACGGCATCGTCAACCAGCAGCGCCACAACCGCGAAGTGCAAACCCGCTGCACCAAGCACCCACCCAGCTTTGGCATCGATTTGCTGATTGATGATTCGGAAGGTGTGCGCATTGAAGCCGAGCGTCACGGTTTCCGAATGCTGGTGGTAGCTCCCGACGATGAGAACTGGACGCAGAAAGTAAAAGCCGCGATGAAGTAAGAACATTCAATAAATAAACGCCCGCTGCCATGAGGCCACTTCTGGAAGAATACGTCCGGCTGGAAAAAAAAGCTTATAGCGGCCGCACTGAAAAGGTTAAGGCAATACAGTCCTTGCTGGCTGCTTTCGACAACGAACCGGAACTGTCGCTGGAGGAAGTAATGGAATTTACATCGGTGGGAATCATTAAGCCGCCCATATTCAACGAGCTTATCTACCCGGTGCTGGATAGCGCGGTGCAGCAAGGAAATCTGTCAGCCATAAAATTGCTGGTAAAGCTAGCCTCCTGCCTGTTTGCCTATCAGCAACAGTATAAGGATTGGAAATATGAGCTTGGGGAATTGGTAGCAGCGGGCTTGAAGATAAGCCCCTACGATACGGAGCTGCTGACCCACAAATATGAGCACATCCAACGCTATCTGGGTTTTACCATTCATGAAGTGCCCTCAGGGGTGCTGTGGGACATGAATGGCGCCGATGCTAGCCAATGCCAGGAACTGCTGCAACTGGCTGATGAACTTGAAAGCTTGAGTCGGTTACTCGGTAAAGACAATTCCCAGCTACTCGCTGAGTGTCGCTATTATTACCGCTGCTATGCCGCTTATCTAACCCAGCAATCGGTCTACGCCAGTTTTGCTGCTTATCTGGCGGCCCATCCTAATGCATAAACCCGCTCTCCACGCCGCCTGCGCCGCCTTCATCGAGCAGCGCATTGCCGCCGCTCGCACCGCCATGCAAGCCGCCCAGGAGTCGTCCAGCTCCGAAACCAAGAGTAGTGCTGGCGACAAGTATGAAACCGGCCGCGAAATGGCCAATGCCGAGCGCGACCGCAACGCTGCCCATATGCAGCAGGCCCAGCAACTGCGGGCCGAGCTGGCGCGCATTAGCCCCGATTCGCCCTGCGATACGGTGCGGCCCGGGGCGCTGGTAACCACCAGCCTGGGCCGTTTTTACATCGGTATCAGCGCGGGCAAGCTCGAGGTAGCCGGAGAGGAGTGCTTTGCCGTGTCGGTCGCGGCGCCGGTAGCAGTGGCACTGAAAGGGCTCCGGGCGGGGGAGCAGGTGGTGTTTAATGGTAAGCCGGTACGAGTCATGGCGGTTGATTAGGCAGCCAGCTATCTCGGCCAGCCCAGAGTTTCCGCGAAACGCTTATCCAGCGGAAACAAGGCACTGCGTTGGCGTGGCCGCCGACGGCAATCCCCAGTTCCTTTCAGCGATGGGCCGGTCGACCTTCTTGAGGGCTGACCTTCCGCCTAATGTTCGGCCGCTTACTTCCAGTCCCCGGCCCCGTCGACTGCCTTGTCCGCCTCGGGCTTGACGAGCCGGAATTCGACGCGGCGGTTCACTTTGGCGTCGGCCTCGGTTCGCTCGTCTTTTAGGGGTTTGCTCGAGCCGTAGCCGAAGCTTTCGATGCGGTTGGGCTTGAGCTTGCCCTTGCGCTCAATGTAGCGGCGAATTTCCTCGGCCCGGTCCTGCGACAGCTTCTCGTTCACGTCGGGGTCGCCGCTGGCGTCGGTGTGGCCCCCGATGTTGAGCCGGAAAGTCGGGTGGTCGACCAGGAACACGGCAATGCGGTCCAGGGTCGGCTGCATGGCGGGCCGGATGGCCGACTTGCCCTGCTCAAACTCGATGTTTTTGAAAATCAGCGGCAGCTTGTAGTCGATACTATTGGTGAGCAGGGTCATCACCGTATCGCCCTTCAGGGCAAACTGCTTTTCTACGCTGAAGAAGTCCGGGCTTTGAATCAGCATGGCGTAGTGCGAGCCCTCAATCAGCTCAAAGTCGAATGTACCGTCCGGCCGGATGAATTTGCTGGCTACTTCAATCCCGTTATCGGTGTCGATGATGCTGACAATGCCCTTGAGCGGCTTGCTCGATACGGAGTCGAGCAGGGTACCTTCCACAATGGTGGTGGCTTGCGGCTGCGCCTCCATGGGCAGTGGAAAGGAATAAAGGTCCAGGTTATTGATTTCCTTGGCCTCGGAGCGAGCGTAGTAGAGGTTTTTGCTTTGAGCGTCAATGGTAAAGTAGTATTCGGAGCCTTTGCCATTCACCAGCGGGCCAATGTTTTTGGGCTCCTGCCAGCGGCCGCCGACCCGGTACGTTTTGTAGATGTCGAAATCGCCAAAGTTCAGCAGCTGCCCCCGCGAGCTGAAGTACAGCACGTGGTAGAGCGGGTGGTAGAACGGGCTCACTTCACTCTCGCGGGTGTTCACCACCGGGCCGGCATTTTCGGCGGGGCTCCACTGGCCGTTGCGCAGCTTGTGGGTGAAGTAGATGTCCGACAAGCCGAATCCGCCCAGCCGGTCGGATGCGAAGTAAAGCGTGTCTTCGTTCTGAGAAAGCGTGGGTTGCGAATCCCAGGCCGGCGAATTAACCGCCGGGCCCAGGCTTTTGGGCGGGCTCCACTTGCCGTCCTTGCCGCGCGTGGCCGTGAACAAGTCGCAGTTGCCATGGCAGGTAGCGCATTCGCAGCGGGCAAAAATGATGGTGCGCCCGTCCTTGCTCAGGCAGGCCGACCCCTCATTGTTGGGCGAGTTGATGGGTTTCGGCAAGGGCTCGGCATCCGTCCAGCTAATGCCCTCCCGGCGCGAGGTGTAGAGGTCCTCGTCGACTACTCCCGTCAGGCCCCGCCGCTTGCGCTTGCTGCTGAACAACAGCACCGAGTCGTTGCCGGCCAGGGCAGGCCCGTAGTCGGCGGCTTTGCTATTGATGGCATCGCCCATGCTCGTATACACGCCCTTAGGCGGGTGAAACGTGTTGAGGTTCTTGCGATATTCCACCAGTTCGTAGTAGGTCTTCAGGGGTACATATAACTGCTCGTTCTTTTTTTCCAGCGAATCGTAGTAGAGCTGCACCTTCGTGATGTCGGTGCGGTGGTGTTTGAGAGCCAGCCGATAAAATGCCCGGGCTTTCACCACTTGGCTGTCGCGTTCGAGCAGTTGACCCAGGCGCCAGAGCAGGTTGGTGTTGCGGTAAAAGTTAGCGATGCCGAATTGGGCCACGTAGCGCTCCAAAAGCTCGCGCGCTTGGTGGTAGTTGCGGCGCCGCTCCGCCTTGGCGATGGCCCGCAAAGCCTTCTTGTCCTCGTAAAAAGCAATTTTGTTGATGTTTACAAAGTCAGGGGTCCCGTCGCGGCGCAGGCGCAGGCGGCGGGCGCGTCGGCCATCGAGGGAGCGTATCTGGTAGGGGCCCGGCGTAGTGGCCGGCTGGTTGGCCGCTTTTGGCTTGGTTGCCGGGGCCCCGGCGCTCGTCTTACCGGCCGAGGGAGAAGTCGCCGGCGGGATGCGCTTCGAGGGGCGGTGCTGGGCCTGGGCGCACGGCGCGGCGGCCAAGAGTCCCAACAACAGCAGCAGGGTAAGGCGGTACCGACGCACTGGAGCGGACATGTAGGAAGGGGATAAGAAAATAAATCTTCGCAAGTTGCCAGCAAATTAGCGATTTGTTTATAGCCTGAACATCCTGGGCGGGTGCGCCGCTTTGACGGGGCGGCTCTGCTGGCACGGCCCTTGACGCTTAAAAGCGAGGGGAACTCGTACCTTGTACTTCCCCTTTACAGGTCGGCAGGCTGCCAATGTGGCATCCGCTGCCATTGCTCTTGGCTTTATTCTCATTCATGCGTCTGGCACCCGTTCTTTGTTCTGCATCGTCTCCCATCCGGACGTTCAGCGATTCTAATTCCCACCCCGAAGCCATTGCCATTATGGCCGCCGATCCTGAGCACTTACTACGGAGCGATGATGCCCCGCCTACCTTGCCCTTATTGCCCGTCCGTAACACGGTCTTGTTCCCGGGCGTGGTGTTGCCCGTCACCGTGACCCGCAAAAAAAGCATCAAGCTGGTGCGCAACGCCTACGCAAGCGATAAGCTACTGGGCGTAGTGGCCCAGCAGAGCCCCGATGCCGACGAGCCAACCACCGACGAGCTGTACCGCGTGGGCACCCTGGCTCGCATTCTCAAGTTGCTCGAACAGCCCGATGGCCAGGTTACCATCATTCTGCAAGGCCAGGTCCGCTTCACCATCGAAGAGCAGCTCACGTTCACCCCGCTGCTCACGGCCCGGGTGAGCTACTTCGCCGAGGTGGCCCTGAACCCGGACGTCCCGGCTGAGTTTGGCTTGTTGCAAGCGCTGCGCGAAGCCGCCACCAAAGTGCTGGAACTCAGCCCTGAAATTCCAATGGAGGCCCGGGCCATGCTCGACGGCATTCAGTCGCCGGCTTTCCTCACGCATTTTCTCTCTTCGAACGTGCAGCTCGACTTGCCCGCCAAGCAGAAGCTGCTGGAGCTGGCCGACCCCGAAGAGCAGGCCCGCCAGCTGCTCGAAGCGCTGCTGAGCCAGGCCGAGCTGCTCGAAATCAAGCAGGACATTCGGTCCAAGACCCACACTGGCATCGATGCGCAACAGCGCGAGTATTTTCTGCGCCAGCAGCTCAAAACCCTGCAGGACGAGCTGGGCCAGGAGGGTCCCGATGAGGACGTGCACCGCCTGCGCGCCCGCGCCGAAACCAAGAAATGGCCCGAGCCAGTGGCGCTCCACTTCAAAAAGGAGCTCGAGAAGCTGGCCCGTACCAATCCGATGGCGCCCGACTACTCGGTGAGCATGAACTACGTCGAGTTCTTACTCGACTTGCCCTGGGGCGAATACACCAAGGACAAATTCAACCTCAAGCAAACCAAGAAGATCCTCGATGCCGACCACTTCGGCCTCGAAAAGGTGAAGGAGCGAATCCTGGAATACCTGGCGGTCCTCAAACTGAAGCAGGACCTGAAAGCGCCGATTCTGTGCCTTTACGGCCCGCCCGGCGTGGGTAAAACCAGTCTGGGCCGCAGCATTGCCGCCGCCATGGGCCGCAAGTACGTGCGCATGAGCCTGGGAGGCGTCCGCGATGAAGCCGAGATTCGGGGCCACCGCAAAACCTACGTGGGAGCCATGCCTGGCCGCATCATTGCTCAAATCAAGAAGGCTGGTGCCTCCAACCCCGTCATTATTCTCGATGAGATCGATAAGGTGAGCAGCGACTTTCGCGGCGACCCCAGCTCGGCGCTGCTCGAAGTGCTCGACCCCGAGCAAAACGCCACCTTCACTGATAACTACCTGGAAGTCGAGTACGACCTGAGCAAGGTGCTATTCATCGCCACGGCTAACTCGCTCGATACCATTCAGCCCGCCCTGCGCGACCGGATGGAGATCATCGACCTGACGGGCTACACCCAGGAAGAGAAAGTACAGATTGCCCGCAAGCACCTCTGGCCCAAGCAGCTAAAAGAGCATGGCCTGGGCGAAACTGAAGTGAAAATCACCGATGCTGCCTTGCACCGGGTGGCCGACGACTATACCCGCGAATCGGGGGTGCGCGGGCTCGAGCGCAAGCTGGCTGCCCTCACCCGCAACCTGGCCCGCCGTAAAGCCGGTAAAGAACCCCTGCCGGCTGTGATGGAGCCCGCCGAGATTCGCAAAGTGCTCGGCGCGGCCATTTTCGACCGCGACCAGTACCAGGACAACGACATGGCCGGCGTGGTGACGGGCCTGGCCTGGACCAGCGTGGGCGGCGACATCCTTTTTGTGGAGAGCCTGCTGAGCCGCGGCCGGGGCAAGCTTACGCTCTCGGGGCAGCTCGGCGACGTAATGAAGGAATCGGCCATCACGGCACTTTCCTACCTGCGCAGCCGGGCCGATGAAATTGGCATCGACTACCGCTTGTTTGAGCAGTACGACCTGCACATTCACTTCCCCGAGGGGGCCGTGCCCAAGGACGGGCCCAGCGCGGGCATTGCCATCTTCACCAGCATGGCCTCGGCTTTCACCCAGCGCCGGGTGCGCCCGCGCCTAGCCATGACCGGCGAAATCACTCTCCGCGGCAAGGTGCTGCCGGTAGGGGGCATCAAGGAAAAGCTGCTGGCGGCCCGCCGGGCCGGCATGAAAGACATCATCCTATGCCCTAAAAACCGCAAGGACATCGAGGAAATCCAGGAGGACTACCTCAAAGGGCTTACCATTCACTACGCCGACCGGGTCGATGACGTGTTGCGGGTGGCCTTGCTCGAGGAGCTGGTGCCGCATCCGCAGAAGCTGCCCGTGCGCGATGAGCCGGTGCCTGCTCTGGGCCCAAGTGTTGAAGTACAGTAAGCCTGCATAACCTCCAGTAGCTGGTTCCGGGAGGCGCTGGCTAATTCGATAGCCGCGTAGCGGCGGCAGGTTGGTAGAAAATTTAGCATGTTGCCAGGTCAGAGCCGCGTAGCGGTGGCAGAGCTACCAGACGAATCTGTCACCGCTATGCGGCTATCAACCACGCTTCTTCTTCGCTCTACAAATCTGTCGCCGCTATGCGGCTAGTCAGCGACTCGAGGTGAAGGCAATTTTAACCAAAGTCGCAGAATAAGCCAAAGCAGTCGAAAGCATATACGAAGAAGGCTTATTTGAAGGGCAAAGCCGGCGTATGGCCTGGGGCAGGGGAGGGGTGTCAATTTCAAGTATATTCTGCTCTGGCTGAAACAGGCTTGCTTTTAATCCTTCACCAGTACTCCGCAACTTGGGTTAGCTGCATACTTTGAGCGGGTAAACAGCGTTGTTTTGCCCGCCAGCTCAAGTGCTGTTCCGCAAACCAGCTAACGCGTGCGTTACACCTGCTATCTTAGACTAATGAAGCACTTTTCCTCTCGTCGAATTGCCGGTTTCTGCCTCTTGTTCGGAGTGATGGGGCTCCGGCCCGCGGCCGCGCAGCAGCTAGGTGGTCGGACGGTCTTTCCGTTCCTGGACCTGCCGCCCAGCGCGCAGCTGGCCGCCCTGGGTGGGATGAGCGTATCGGCCCGTACCGACGACCCCACCATGCTCTATGGCAACCCGGCCCTGCTCAATGCGGAAATGGATGGGCGCCTGGCCCTGAGCTACGTTGCCTACGTGGGCGATATCAAGCAGAGCACCGCGGCGTATGTCTTCAATACCGAGAAAGCAGGTCGTTTCGGTGTGGGCATCACCTACCTTAACTACGGGCAGTTCGAGAGCTACGACCCGGCGGGCAACAGCCTGGGCACCTTCGGGGTGAATGAATACACGGTCGGCGTATCCGATTCTTACAGCAAAGGCCGCTTCACGTTTGGCGCTACCACCAAGCTGGCCGTTTCCAGCATCGCGGGCAGCCGGTCGCTGGCCGGCGTGGCCGATGCGGGGATTGTGTACAAGCACCCCACCCAGGATTTTACCGCCGGCTTAGCGGTCAAGAATGCCGGGTATCAGTTCTCGCCTTATCCCGGCACTGAGCGTGGTCCGCTGCCGCTGGATGTCCAGCTCGGTGCCACCATCAAGCCTGAGCACATGCCGGTGCGGCTTTCGCTCACGGCTCATCACCTTCAGCAGTGGGACATTCAGTACCTCGACCCCAACCAGCGCGGCCAGCCCGACGCCCGTGGCGTAGAGAAGAAGCCCACGAAAAGCTTTGGCGATAATCTGGCCCGGCACCTCACCGCGAGCGCCGCGCTGATCCTCGGCAAGAACCTGAACCTGCGCGTGGGCTACAACCACCTGCAGCGTCGCGAGCTCCGCCTCGACAACACCAGCGGGGGCGCCGGTCTTAGCTTTGGGATAATGCTTAAAATCAGCACCTTTCAGGTTGATTACACGCACGCTACGCTGCAAGCGGCGGGCTCCGGCGAGTACTTTACCCTATCCCGCAACCTCGATTCACTGTTCAAGAAAAAATAGCGCAAGGTTTCGCGAAGGGGAAACCCACTTCGTGAAGTTGATTTGTTGATGTTTAAATCTCTTTCCAACTGGCGCGACCTTGCGCGAAAGCCTACATGCAAGATTTCCTAACCCCGGCCCAGATTGTGGCCGAACTCGATAAATATATTATCGGCCAGCACGAAGCCAAGCGACACGTAGCCATTGCCTTGCGCAACCGCTGGCGCCGCTTGCACGCCCCGCTCGCCATGCAGGCTGAAATAGTGCCCAACAACATCCTGATGATTGGGGCCACTGGGGTGGGCAAAACTGAGATTGCCCGTCGCCTGGCCCACCTCGCCGATGCCCCCTTTGTGAAGGTGGAAGCCAGCAAATTTACCGAAGTGGGCTACGTCGGTCGTGACGTGGAAAGCATGGTGCGCGACCTCGCCGAGCAAAGCGTGAACCGCGTGAAAGCCCGTCGCCAGGAAGCCGTCAAGGCCCAGGCGGCCGACGCCGTGGAAGAACTGATTCTGGATGCCCTCATTCCCGCCGTGCCGCGTCCGGCCGGTGCGAAAACCGGCGTCGGTTTCGGCAGCAATGGGGGAGAGGGCGACGTTCCGCAGTCCGATGCCGAGCTGAACGAGCGCACTCGCGAGCGGTTCCGGCAGAAAATCAAAAATGGGGAGCTGGAAGACCGCCGCATCGAAATCCAGGTGGCGCAGTCGGGCGCGAGCGTCGGCATCATGGGCGCCCCTCCCGGCATGGACGAGAGTACGCTCTCCGGCCTGCAGGACATGCTGGGCAACCTGCTGCCTAAGAAAACCCGCAAGCGCAAAGTCACCGTGGCCCAAGCCCGCAAGCTCCTGCTCGACGAGGAGGCCGCCAAGCTCATCGACATGGACGAGGTGAAGGACGAAGCCATCCGCCAGGCCGAAAACGCCGGCATCATCTTCATCGACGAAATCGACAAGGTGGCCAGCAACGGCGGTAGCAAAGCCGGCGGTCCCGACGTGAGCCGCCAGGGCGTGCAGCGCGACCTGCTGCCCATCGTGGAAGGCTCGGCCGTGAACACTAAGTACGGCATCGTCAACACCGACCACATTCTGTTTATCGCCGCGGGTGCCTTCCACGTGAGCAAGCCCAGCGACCTCATCCCCGAACTGCAGGGCCGTTTCCCCATCCGCGTCGAGCTGCAAAGCCTGAGCAAAGATGATTTCTATCGCATCCTTAAAGAGCCCAGGAATGCCCTCACCAAGCAGTACGAGGCCCTGCTCAAAGCCGAAGAAGTAGAACTCACCTTCGAGGACGGGGCTTTGGAACGCCTGGCCGAAATTGCCTCCGAGGTTAACGCGGAAGTCGAGAACATCGGCGCCCGGCGCCTGCACACGGTCATGAGCCGCTTACTCAACGACATCCTCTACGACGTGCCGGACAAGATCGGTGCCAATGCCCACATCCTCATCACGGCCAGCCTGGTCGATGAGCGGCTCGCGGACATGGTGAAGAACCGGGATCTGAGCCAGTATATCTTGTGATAAGATGACGCATTAAAAAAGCCCCAGCTACAGTAGCCTTGTCCTTACCCAAATCTTCGAAGAGCGCCGGCCGGTAGGTCGGTGCTTTTGTTGCCTGTTATTCATCCTGTAGTTGGGCGGCCATGTTAACGCCTTCCACGAGCAAACGCAGGCTCCGGCGGCCGAGCCAGAGGGGTTGCCAGCCGGGCGGCCCGTCGCCCTTGCGGCCGAGGTGGCCGCCGAGCGCGGCCAGGGCTAGGTAGACCTCGCGCACTGTCGCCAACGGGCGACGACGCTGGTGGCGCAGCACCCGCAACGCGGTGGTCGTCAGACCGGCCGCTTCGGCGGGCAAGTCCGGCTCCAGCCGGCTTTTCTCGCGTAAGTCCACCAGGGCCAGCGCCACTACACTCAGCAGGGCCACGGCGGCGAAGAGCCGAGCCGCCGTTTGCAGTTGGAGCTTCTCGGCCCCCAAGCCCGTTTTCAGGGCCTTGTGGAAATCTTCTATCAACCAGCGGCTGGCGTACTGGCGGGCGCAGCCCAGGGCCTGCGCAACATCCGTGATGGGCTGGTCGCAGAGCAGCAGCCACTCCAAGTTGGGCCCCGGGCCCGTTTCTTCCCAGACCCGCACCACGCCCCCAGGCACGGGCGCCCCCTTGCCCGTGGCTGCCCCCGGCCGCTGCGGGGCGCGTAAGGCCAGGGCCGGGCTGAAACTCACCTGCAACTCGACGTCGCGGGCCGGCTGGCGGGGCCGCCCGCGTAGGGTCAGGGAAAGGGTGCCGGCGCTGGGCTGGGCCCGGGCCTGCTCAAAAAGGCGGCCCGCAGGCGTTTGGTCCGCCCCGGCCACCAGGGCCCGGTTTTGGGCGGCGCGCACCACGAAGCCCAGGCCCTGGGCTTGGCATTGCTGCAAGTGCTCGTAGATGTCGGCCCCGCGGTCGGCCACCACCACCCAGCGGGTCCCCGGTGGCGGAGTGCCGACCGCCCGCAGGCTGTGCGCCCACAGGGCCGACTCGCGGGGTCGGCTCTGGCGGGGACGGGAGCCACCGTGGGGGTGGGCTTTTTCGGCTTCCGGCACGGGCTGGCGCACGTGAAACTGCTGGTCGAGCAGGCCCAGCAGCGGCAAGGCGGGCCGTTTGGCAGCCGGGTCGGGGTCCCGCTCCGGCCAGGCGGCGGCCACCAGCGAGTGCAGCAGCCCCCCCTGGCTGCGGGCCTTGCCCGGCCCCACCGGCCCGAGGCCCGCCCGGCGCTCGGCCGCCTCGGGCCAACTCAACTCGGTCGTGTCCTCGACCAATAGGTACGTGCCGGGGGCCTGTAGCTGCTGAGTAACCAGCTGGCGGTGCGGGGCTTGCAGCGCATCAGGGGTGGTCTGCGCGTGCCCCAGCAACTGGTAGGCGGCTTTGCTGGCATAGGCCTGCCCCTGGCTCAGGCGCGGGATGCTCGCCCCCGGCTCACGCGCCCAGCCGGCCGCCAGCCTCACCACCCGCCGAGCGCGGCGAATGTCGCCCAGCACCACCCCACCAAAATGCGTTTGCGCCCACTGCGCCGCCGCCCCGAAGTCCGTTGAAATTGACATGCCCGAAAGCTACCACCGGCCCCCAAAAAAAGCGCCGGCCTACCAGCCGGCGCTTTTCGAAGATTTGGGTAAGGACAAGCCTACAGTAGCTGGGGCTTTTTTAATGCGTCATCTTATCCTTACGGTATAACCGTAATTGTTCCGGAAAGGGGAGCGGTATTGAAAGACTGGTTGTACTCAATGCGTCGGCCCCCTTTGAGAAGCAAATCATAAGTAATCAGGAATGATTCGTTTGCTCTGAGAGAAGCACCCGTGATGGGGACTCTGGTACCTCCCTGGCTTGGGCCTGCGGCTCGGGTTAAGCCGGCAATCATGTCACTCAAGGTAACAGAGATGTTACCTGACGTCGGTGGTACTGACCGCAAGAGCAAGGTTGGGCCACCAAAGCCCAGTGCTGGATTGCCTGTAGCTGGCACATTAAATCCTCTGAAGGTGCGGTATATGTTGATGGATTCAACTTGACTAGCATCTCCTCCTCTAACATCAATGAAGAAAGTAGCTGTCGGGTTACCGGCTTGTATATCAGTCACCTTATAAGTG
Source organism: Hymenobacter montanus (assembly GCF_014699115.1). Taxonomy (GTDB): domain Bacteria; phylum Bacteroidota; class Bacteroidia; order Cytophagales; family Hymenobacteraceae; genus Hymenobacter; species Hymenobacter montanus. Next base: position 139,742 of record NZ_JACXAD010000009.1, on the reverse strand, counting down.
CTCTGAGCAGAGATGTTAATGAATGCCAGAGGAAACTCCTCTACCGATGGGGTAGGAAGCTTCGGATCTTTCTTGCAACTAGAGGCACCTAAGGCGGTGAGAGCCAGTATTGCGGCAAAGAAATGTTTTTTCATGAAAAGTTGAGTTTAGCGTGAAGAAGTAGCTTACTAGATAAAGCTACGGGTGCTCTACCGGTCCCAGAAGATTTTCGCCGTCGTATAGTTCGGCTGTTGTGGAGCGTTAGGATTCGTCAGCAAATCATTGGCACGGTAGGTAAAGCGCACCGGGAAATCACCGGTTGACACCGTTTGCGGATCACTATCAGTGGCCGCGTTTGGAATGTTCGGATAGCCCGTACGACGGTAATCCGTGTAGACATCCACGCCAGTGCCAAAGCTGGCGATGTATTTCTCGCTTATAATGACATTTAGCTTGGCATCATTGCTTGCGGCGGCGTCGTAGCGAGCCAGTGCCGCTGTAACATAAGTGGTAATGGCAGCGGCTGTAATTACTGGGCTTCCGTTATCCACAGCAACAGCATTCACTTTCGCAAACGACGCATTCAAGGCATCACTTAGGGCGGTACGCGCTGCTGCTGCATTGTTCAGTACCATCAGTTGCAATTCGGCCTCCGTATACTTACGCATGAAAAACGTGATGAAGCGCTGGGCCACGTCTCCCTTAGCCGATGCGCCCGTAGCGCCACCTGCAATGCCAGCCCCATTATCATAGCGCCCACCGATTGGGTAGAGACCCTGCAGCGTGCGAATAGCCGCATTATTTGTCGAACTTTGTGGACCTACACTGCCAAAGCGAGTTGTGATAAAGCGGCCGTCCTGATAGTCTACGGTCGTAAGAGGCGTAGAAGCCGTAACCTGATTGAAGAAGTAATAAGGAATCCGTGGGTCGGTAGTGGCCTTCATCAAGTTATAGAAGTATAAGTTGACGCTGTTCTCACGGCTGGACCCTGCGTAATCGCCTTGGAAGCCTGGGTGACGATTCTCGGGACTGCCCGCCCCGGTACCGTAACGAAACTCGAAGTCATCTGCTGCGGTAATCAGGTTCGCGTTGGTCGCTAAGAGCGGAGTCACCTCGGTAGCAACGTTGCGCGTAAGCCGGATTTGATTGTAAAGCTTGAGCTTAAGAGTATTGCCTAAGCGTATCCACTTGGCTTTGTCTCCTCTATAAATCAAGTCATCCGTGCTAGCCTCCTGAGTACTCGTCTTACCAAGGTTGGTTATGCCCTCATCAATGAGTCGAAACAAATCTCTATAGATGTCTTCGTCTTTGTCGAACTTAGGAGCCCTAATAGGACTGGTAGGATCAGCGCCTTGCAGGGCTTCCGAATAAGGAATATCGCCCCAGACGTCCACCATCTGGCTGAATACATAGGCCTTTTGAATCTGGGCGATGCCCACATAAGCCCACGACCCAGAAGCTGTTCCTTTTTTGATGATCAACTCATTATTTGCCAACATATCGACGTACAAACCTTGCCACTGGTTATTGAAGGTGTTGCCGTCTAGAAAATAAGCCCCCACCCGGGTGTTAACCAATTGCTGCATAATGGCTGATGCCGGCTGGCTCAAACCTAGCACGCTATGTCCGAGGCCGGTGGCCATGGCCGCCTGAGAAGTTGGCAGGAGGAGAGGGATTTGAACATCAATTGGGTTGATGGGATCAGTGTTGGTGTCCAGGAATTTGTCGCAACCAGTCGTTCCGGCAAGCACCAGAAGTAGTGCTAGGGAAACGCGAATTTTTGGTATTTGCATGGGAAAATTAGATAATCTTCGTGGAACTAGAAGTTTATGCGGAGGTTAACCCCATAACGGCGGGACGTTGGGGCATTCGTGAAATCGAAGCCTTGAGCGTTTGCGTTGCCGAATGAGCTGGTTTCAGGGTCGAAGTTCGTGTACTTAGGAATGTTCGGAGAATACCAAAACAGGTTACGGCCGGAGAGGCTGACGTTCATGCTCCTGATGAACTTGGTTTTGCCTAGCAAGGCACTTGGCAGCTCATACCCAAGCGTTACCTCACGCAAACGAATAGTCGTACCGTCAAACACACTGAACTCGGAAGCCGCTCCGCTAGCGAAAGAACCCGTTCCGAAATACAAATCGTTCACAGTGATGGCTGTGGAGTTCTGGGTCGTGCTGTTCGGGTTACTGGGGTCAGATAGAATGGGCAGACGAGTGTTTGGATTACCGTACACCCCGTCAATAACCACCGATTTTTCTCGGTCTTCCGTATCCTTTGTTACACCACGCAGAAGCAGGCTTTGGATAGTTTGCGAGAACACATCACCGCCCTGGCGATAGTCGATCACCCCTTCCAGGGTAATGCCTTTGTAAGTGAAGGTGTTCGTGAAGCCGAACGTGAAGTTCGGATTAGGATTACCAATGATGTCGTTGGTTGTTGCGATAATGGTACGCCCGGTATTACGGTCGATAAGAACCTTGCCAGTTGCTGGGTCGCGGGCTACTTTTGAGCCAATGATCTGGCCGTATTGTTCGCCTGGACGATGAATGGATTGTGGGTCGCTAAAGAATGTGCCTACCGTGCCATTAAGCTGCTGCTGAACACCTTCGGTTAACGACTCGATAACGTTGCGGTTGCGGGTGAAGGCCGTGAAGCTGGTCCAGCGGAAGCCGGCTACGTCAAGCGGAATCAAGGTCAGCCCTAGTTCAACGCCCTTGTTCGAAATTTCTCCAAAGTTGGTTGTGAAAGTGGTATAGCCTGTCGCAAAGGGTAAGGCAATATTCCCAATTTGGCTAGTGCTACGACGGTTGTAGTACGTAGCGCTCAAAACGATACGGTCCTTAAAGAAATTTAGATCCGCCCCTGTTTCAAACTCTTTGGTAAATTCCGGGGTCAAAGCCTGGTTGCCCACGCGATTCCCGATATTAGCACCTGCCGTAGCAGTTCCTCCCGTAGGAGTAAAGGGAAAGCCAAGGCTAGCTGCATTATTACCAAACGAGGGTGACAGGTTATAGGTACTGTTGAGCTGGTAAGGGTCCGCATCCTTGCCGGCTTTGGCGTAGCTAATCCGCAGTTTACCCATGTTAAGCACATCAGACTTGAGAGCACTAAAGGCTTCCGTGAAAATGAAGGAAGCACTTCCACTAGGATAAAAGAAGCTGCGGTTGTTTTTGGCGAGGGTTGAAGTCCAGTCATTACGAGCTGTCCCGTTTAGATAAAGGAAATCCTTGTAACCCAGAGTTACATCGGCCAGAACTCCGAAAATGCGGCGCTTCCTTGCGATAGTACCATTTTGGGCTACCGTCCTCGTATTAGTAATGTCATCAACATCGAACACGGTATAGTTGGAGCCAGTTACGGAGGGCCAAATGAAGTCGCGTTGGTTGACGTTGTGGCCAACAATGGCTTTCAGGCTAATATCCTCGGTCAGGTTCTGGTCGGCGGTGAGCAGGGTAGTCGCTTCCAACTCAGTATTCGAGATATTATCCTGAATGAGTCGGCCGGTTCCACCAGCTCCCACGGAGCCGGGGCGCAGTACAGTGGTGCGTTTATCAGTGTAGGTGTTTACCCCACCGGTGAAGCTTAGGTTCAACCACTTTAGAATGTCGTAGCCGGCATTGAACGTAGCAGACACGCGGTCTACTCGGGCAGTGTACGTATTGTATTTAGTCGACCAATAGGGGTTGTCGGCTTGGCCAGTCAGCCAGCCCAGCACCGGTGCGCGGGTCACCGGGTTTTCGTTCGGCAGTCCGGTAAGATCGAGGTTCCGGGGCAGAAACAGAACGCGGCCAAAGGCCGACGCGCTACCAACGGCATTCGGTGCGCCTACTATGGGGCCGCGCTGACTGCTGTTAACATACGTTAAGTTCGCGCCCAACGTCAGTTTATTGAACGACCCCGAGCCCCCCGCGCTAATGCTGTTGCGGACAAAGGAGCTGTTGGGAATCATGCCCGTCTGATCCGAGCGAGAAAGTACCGAACTGAATTTGGTGTTCTCACCGGTCCCGGTTATCGAAATGGAGTTCTCGAATACCTTGCCGGTGTCGAAGAAGTCCTTCACATTGTTAGGGAAGGCCTGGTAAGGGTAGCGGGCATTCAGGTACTCCGGAAAAGCCAGGTTTCCACTGTAAGGATGGAGTACATCTACTGGTGCTTGCGGGCTGCCAAACGCGGGCCCCCACGAGCCGTTGGCGGCTGTGTAAGCAAAATTGGCCCCCGAGCCATACTTGTTCTGGTAATCGGGGAGATTGGCTATTTTCTCAAAAGAGTAAGAAGAGTTGTACCCTACCCGCAGACCTTTGTCCCCGCGGTTGCGGCTGCCTGTTTTGGTGGTGATGACGATGGCGCCGTTAGCAGCACGTGAGCCATACAGCGCGGCCGCCGCGATGCCTTTAAGTACGTTCAACGACTCAATGTTGTTAGGGTCAATATCCACAGCGCGGTTGGAGCCAGAACCGCCGTTACCCAAGGAACTGACGGAGTTCTCTTGAGCATTGTCATATGGTATTCCGTCCACCACAAATAAAGGCTGGTTGTTGCCAAGCAAGGAGGAATTGCCGCGAATGGTGATGCGCGTAGACGAGCCCGGCGCACCGTTGGCACCACCAATGTTCACCCCCGGAATTTTGCCCTGCAACGTGCGCAACACATCCGGCTCGGATTTTTGAACCACCTGCTGGGGCTTTATTTCCGAAACGGCATAACCTAAGGCCCGTGCTTCGCGTTGAATGCCCAGGGCGGTTACGACCACCTCACTTAGTTGCTTTACGTCAGCTGCCAGGGCTACGTTAAACTGTGATTCACTGCCAATTACACGTTCCTGCGTAACCATTCCAATGGAGCTGAACACTAAGGTACCGCCAGCTGCTGGTACGCTCAGTGTGAAGGAGCCGTCCGAATTAGTAGAGGACCCATTACTGGTGCCTTTCAACAGGACCGTTACGCCTGGTAACCCGTCGCCGGTTTTTTGATCTATGACCCTCCCCGTAACAGTACGGGTTTGCGCCATTGCTCCGTGAAGGAGAGTAAACATGAGCAGAACACTCATGAGTAAGACTTTCTTCATATACAAAAAATTTAAAAAAAAAGAAGATTGAGTCAGTGACCCTAGTTAGGTTCATGATTGCCAAAAGTAAGGTAAGATGCCAGTACTAAAAACAAAAAAATATTTTTTAGGTATTAAAACCTCAAATTATCTAAAAATCATAATTATATTATATGGATAATAAGGTTTAGTTATAGCCGAAGCATTTTAAAATGAATAGTCGAGCAAACCCTTGATGTAAGTGATGGGATACAGCTAGTTGGAAGTGAACTTTTTAAAGTACTTAACGATATACAATCAAATCAACCATGTGGTATTTAAACAGTTGAGCCATATGCATCGACCTGCGGTATTTGTCGCGGTAGCCTGTCAGCTTAATAACACTCCTCTAGTTGTTCGTGCGGAACTGCTTTCCGAATGAGGCCTAACGATAACGATGGAACAAAAAAACCTGACCCACCTGGGTCAGGTTTTTTGTTCCATCTTCATAGTGACTGCGACACAGCCTTACTGTGCCCAATATACCGGTCTCGTCAAGTCCGAAACCACCGTCGCATTCCGGTTATTAATGCGCTCACCCTGTGGGGTGGGCAGGCGCTCAGGGATAGTTGAGATAACTCCGGTCGGGTCACGCGTTAAGGAGGGCTGTTTGGTGCGGCGGTAATCACTCCACGCCTCAATCTGCAGGAAGTTCGCAATGTACTTCTGCGTCAAGATCTGAGTCAGAGCCGTCGCTGCATTAGCACTTAGAGTACCATTAGCTGCCAGATACGTGTTCTGCTGAGCTGTGCTGATGTTGAATTTGCTGAGGTGGGCCGTGAGGGCTGCCCTATAAGCCGTTTGGGCCCTGCTAGATTGGCCAGCGCGAAGTGCCGCTTCCGCTTCAATCAGTTTGGCTTCTACATACGTTACCATGGGCACAGGCGAATTGACCGAAGCAAAAAATGAGCCGATATCGGAAATCTCGTCGGTCTCGGTGGTGCCCAGAGGAGTACCAATATAGTCTCCGGCCGCATTGGCAGGGGTAGCATAGAAAGGCAGCCGTGGATCATTAAGAGTATTCATCAAATCTATCAAGCGGGCACCCATCTTCACATAGTTTGGCCGGTTCAGATTGAAGGCATAAAATTGATTCTGGCTAGTGTTGCTAGTAGTGAAGACGGCGTTAGCATCGTCAGTGTTGCCGGTAAGCCCAGCTTGGTCGATGGCTGCCAAAACCGCTGTGGCGGAACCCGCAGCATCACGCTTGCTGAGCCGGTTGGCGTAGCGGGCTTTTAGAATGGATGCCGTCTTCACCCACAAGGACGCGTCGCCGCGGTGGATAAAGTCGTCGGAACCAGGCCGCAGGCCAGCGGCAGGCTTCTGTAGTTCCGTAATTCCTTCCGAGAGTAGGGTCTGAATATCTTGCAACACCACCTGTTGAGTGTCATAGGTAGGGTTCAACTCCAGCGAGGTAGCCTCAAAACCAGCACCCCCGCGAAGCGCCTGTCGGTTGGGAACGTCGCCAAATATGTCTGTAGCGATGCCTAGCAGCATAGCTTTCAATATCTTGCCAATGCCAACGTAATAGGGTGAATTCTCATTGGTGCCTCGCTTAATCATCTCCTGCGCGTTGATGAGGCCGCCCTGATAAATCGTATTGAAGTCGTTTTCGGTATCCGACTCCGTTACTAGGTAAGTGGCGTAAGTGGCATATTGCTGGTCGGTGCCCGCCAACTGTTGCGTAAAAATACCGGCCTCCCGTGCTAGGTTGCCGGTATACGTAGTCATCACGGAAAGTTGGGTGCCGCTCATCAGGAGCGGTAGCGTAGTATCAAGCGGCGCATTGGGGCTGATGTCGTAATCCTTGGTGAACTTGTTGCACCCGCCACTTCCGAGCAAAGCGGTGGCAAGGAATAGGCAAAGAACTTTCTTTTTCATGATTATGAGGAATAAAAGCGGCAGCTTTAGTTTTAAAAGTTCGCCTTCAGGCCAAAACGGTACGTGCGTACGTTCGGCATGTTGAAATAATCGAAGCCGGTGACGTTCGAGCCGGCGCCAGTCAGACTGGTTTCCGGGTCGATGCCTTGGTAGTTTGTCTTCAGGTATAAGTTGGTACCCGATGCGTAAACTTCCAAGCCTTTCATAAAGCTCAGGAAGCTTGGGGAGCCAAAGTTGTACGCTAAGGTCAATTCACGCAGGCGAACCCAACTGCCATCTTGCACAAACTGCTCGTTAGCCCCGCCGTTGTCGCCGAGATACCGTTGGAAGTAGGTGTAGGCAGGAATTGCTTTTGTATTGGTTGAGCCATCGGCTAGTACACCCGGGATCACGTAGTCGCGCTCGCGGTCTTCCGTTATTTTCGAAATACCAAGGCGGTTCAGGCGACCGTAAGAACCATTCCATATTTGACCGCCGCTACGGATATCAATCACCCCAGTCAGGCTTAGGCCCCGGTAGCTGAAAGTATTGCGGATACCTAGGGTGTAGCGCGGGAAGGGGTTACCGATATTGCCGGTTTGGGCCGCCACGATGGGCACGCCATCTGGTCCGATTAACAGTTGCCCGTCAGGAGCCCGTTCCCAGCGCGTTCCGAATAACGCTCCATAAGGCTGGCCCACGATGGCATATGAACCAATGCCAGTAAAGGCAGTTTCTAAATCAAACTGCGTTATCCCCGGCGCCAACGCCAATACCTCGCTACGGTTGCGGGTATAGTTAAACTGCATGTTCCAGTTGAAGCCCTTTTCAGAACTGAAGGGCTTCAGGCCGACTACCACCTCAATGCCGCGGTTAGCAATTGAACCGGCATTCTCATAGGTGCTGGTGAAGCCCGAGCCTGCGGAAATCGGACGGTTCAGGATGAGGTCCGTCGAGCGGTTGTTATAGTAAGTAAAATCAATGGTGATTTTATCCTTGTTCAAGTGTAGCTCGGTACCTACTTCCCTGGAAAGCACTTGTTCAGGACGTAGTTTTAAATTACCGATAGCAGACGACAGACCCGAACCGTTCACGCCGGCATAGGGGAAAGAAAGCCCGTTGGTGAAACCATCGGTGAAGAAAGGAGCTACGAAGTAATTGCGGGTGATGCCAAACGGCGGTTCATTACCTGCTTTGCCGATGGCTCCGCGGATTTTGATAAAATTCGCGATGTTCTCGATGGACTTAAAGCCCGGCAGTTCTGACAGCACAACCGAAGCATTAACAGAAGGTGCGAAGAAGCCGCCGGCATTAGGGCCAAACGTGGAAAAATTGTCATAGCGACCTGTGGTACCGACAAATAATAGATCGTTGAACGAGAAGTTAGCGTCGTAGAAGTAGGAGAAGCTGCGAATGGTATTCGTCTGTTCGTCGGCGTAGCGGATAGCAGAGTTGCTCAGATTATAAAATTCAGGCACTGCCAATTGCTGGCCGCGAGCAAAGACGTTCTGATTATACCGCTCGTTGATATTATTGCCCACCGTAAGGCTAGCAAATAGTTTCTCCGTCAGGTTAAATGAACCCGTGGCGGTCAGGTCGTTATAGAGTTCGCGGTGATATTTCGTGTTTTCGCGAATCTCACCCGACAAGTCGCCAGGATTGCCGTTTGAATATAATGCGAAGATGCCTTTGCGCCGGTCAGTGTAAATGTCCCCGCCGCCGCGGTTCATGATGCGAAGCCACGTTAGAGGGTTGTAAGTCAATGTCAGGTTGCCTATAATACGGCTGTTGTCATCACGAGTAGGGTTCTCATTCACCGTCCAATAAGGGTTATCGTATCCTTGGAAATAGCTACGCTGGTAACCCTTGTTGGGTCCGCTATCATATTTATAGCCAGCAGCCAAGTCGAAGCTACTTGGCGCCCGCATCAGGCCCAGCATCACCCCCGAAGTGTTGCTACCCTGTTGGGCGCGTACGCCCCCAGAATTGATGTAGTTAACGGTACTGCCCACGGTTAACTTATCGGATAGTTTAGTATCAGCGGTCAAGCGCAGGGTATACCGGTTAAAGCTCGTATTAGGCACGATGCCGTCGTTGTGCAATTGGCCCAGCGAAAATCGCACCGCGCCCCGGTCATTGCCAGCCGCGATGGATAGGTCGTTGGTGTAAGAAACACCTGTTTTGAAAAAGTTCGCCGCATTATCAACCGGCGTAATGCCGAGCGAGGAATTGGTAGGGCCCCAGACTTGTGATGTTCCAGCATTATCGTCCGAATCATCAGAAGCGTGGGTGCGGTCGAAGATGCCATCGTTTCCGGGCGTATAAGTGCTATAGACAGGGGTACGCACCGCGCCCGTGGCAGTGCGTTGATTGCCACCGCCCGTGCCCTGCGCATATTTCAATTGTCGGTCGAGTAGACGGTTAACTTCTGTCAGTTCAACTTCCGAGCGGAAGGAGACAGTGGCTTTTTGATTAGCTTTGCCTCTCTTAGTGGTAATGACGATGGCACCGTTGCCGGCTCGCGACCCGTAGAGGGCTGCGGCCGCCGGACCCTTTAAGACGTTGAATGTTTCAATATCGTTCGGGTTGATGTCGATGGCTCGATTGGAGTTAGCCACTCCTTGTAAGTTGGCATTAAAGGGATAATCAGCCCCTTCAGTCACGTTGGTTTGATTATCAAGCGGAATTCCATCAATCACAAACAGTGGTTGGTTACTCCCAATAAATGAGTTGTTGCCACGAATCAGAATTTTCGAGGATGCCCCAGGTACGCCGGCGCTACCAATTACTTGTACACCAGCAACTTTTGCTGCTAAGCCTTGCACGATGTTGGTTTCGCCAGATTGCGCTACGGCGTCACCTTGTACCTGTTGAGTGGTATAACCCAGGCTTTTTGTTTCCCGCTCAATACCCAAAGCAGTCACCACCACTTCATTCAGCTGCTTGGTGTCGGTAGCCAAGGCAACATCAATGTTGCTGGAGGTACCTATGGCCTGTTCTTGTGAAGCATAGCCAATAAAGCTAAACACCAATGTGGTTGCGCCACGGGGCACACTGATAGAAAAACCTCCGTCGGAGTTGGTGCTAGTGCCCACTGTAGTGCCCTTTGCCAGTACCGTTACTCCTGGCAAGCCCTGGTTAGTGGCCCGGTCGGTTACCTTGCCTGAGATGGTACGGTCTTGCGCTTGGGCCTGCTGCAATAGGGCCATAAAAAGCGCAAAAACCATCAGTAATGATTTTTTCATGCTTAACTAAAATGTATGGTGAGTGAAAAGAGAAGGTACGATTATGAAAACAGATAGCAAGTATAGCACAAATTTTCGTTAGGTTTCTATAATAAGAACTCGAAAATAAGGTTGCCCGCACGTTAACAGTTCATTAAACAACTGTTTGCGATGCGTTGGTATGCCCGTTTTGAGCTAATTTAACTTTTGTATTTCAGCGAAATAAGCCTTCTTAAAGCTAATGTTTGCGCTAAATCAAGTTGAATCGTGCTTGATCTATATTACTGTTGAATCAAAAAGCCATTATGAGGTACTCATCGAAGTCCCCATCAGGCACGTTCTGCACGTTCGTCGGTGCGCAGGTCCTTGATGAGCTTGTAGGGGTGGAGCACATAGTTGCGGATCTGCGAGCCGAAGTCGATGCGCTTCTTGGAGGCTTCGACTTTGTCGCGCTCGGCGTGGCGCTTGTCCATCTCGAGCTGGTAGAGGCGCGATTTGAGCATGCGCAGGGCGTGCTCCTTGTTCATGAGCTGACTGCGCTCGATTTGCACGGCAATGATGATGAAGGGGGCGTATGTGAGGGGCACTTTATCTCTACCTCTATGATAGAATAGAAGCTTTACTTTTGGCGGTGGTCCAAGAGGGGATAGGATAAATTACTTGTCATGTTTGGCTATTGTTCGTTTAGCGAGCCGCCGCAACATTAAGTTGCAGAGACAGAGTTTACCCCTAACCTCACTGTTGCGCAAGTTGGTTTCGTGCTCGCGGCCCGCCACGCGTCATTATTTGCTCTGGGGCGACGGACGCAACCACGGCCCAGTGGTGAACGCGGCAGCGCAAGCGGCCGCCTGCGGGTGCAACTCGTGCCCAAGCCCACCAATGCAAAGGGCTTTGCCGTACTGCCGCGCCGTTGGGTAGTCGAGCGCACCTTCGCTTGGCTGGGCCAGTACCGCCGCTTAACCGAGCATGACGTGGAGACCCACCCACGCAACAGTGAAGACTGGACCAAGGTCTGCATAAGCAAGTTGATGCTCAGACGGCTCGCCAAATTAGCTCCGACAAAACATACCGAATGACTTATTCTATATTCTCTTAGAGCCTGTTAAAATTTACGGATTAGGTGTCGGATGCTGGATAAAAATAGAGTTACTTCAGCTGCCGTGGACAAGCATTCGTTGTCTCGACTTAGGCGTCAGTCCCCTTGCAACCAGCCACTGGGGTGTTCCAGGACCCAGCGGATGGGAACTGGTGTAAATGCCGTTGTGCTATTGAGCCCGGGTGCCGTTTCCATGCCCCAGCCGCGGTGAGCCTACGTCCACTCCAGGGGCTGGCTGGCGTAGCTGGTATCGGCCAGCACGAGCGCCAGGCGTCCAAAGCGCTACGCGTGCCGCTTTTGCAGGGCTGCCAGCCCCCGGTTTGGTCGTTTTCAGTGGCTGCCGCCGTTGATGGCCAGCCGTAAGCCGCCAGTGTCGATGAGTGGGTAGCGCTTGCGGTCCTGGATTTTTTGTGCCCGGCAAGGCCCCTGTCCAGCATGCAGCGCTCGCTGCATTTGCCATAGTGGGCGTCGAGCACGGCCACGCTGGGCGAGGCCTGGCCCGAAGCGGCGGCGCGCTGGCGATGGCGGCGCACCAGGGATTGGTTGAGCGCGGCCTAGCGCCCAGTGGCCTGCCAGCGCCGAAAATAGTAGTAGCATCGGGAATATGCGAAAACGCGCGGCAAGAGCCTCCACTGATCAGCCCTTTTGGTCAGGTAGAGCAAGGCGTTGACAGTCAAGCACAGTGCGTACTGGCGGCGCGTATCGGGCAGCGTTCTTTGAGTAACATGCCACTGGAAATCAAGCAGGTCCGTTTCGTCCATTTTTGGTCGGAGGAGAAAAAGGAAGTAAGCTGCCTGGTTTCTTCTTAGCTACCAGGTACTTAATGAGTTCAGCAGGTTCTGAGATGGTCGAAGCATCTTTTCCGGACGATTCTAATCTGACCAACTCAGCATTAGAGGCGATAGGTGCCAAAAAAATAATCAGGCAGTTATAAGCCAAAGGCTCTAGTCAGCTCCTGTGCTTTTTATCTTCTTTAATCCTGTTCTTGATTTCTTTTGTAGCTTTAAGATTCCCTTTAGTCTAAAACAGACTTCCAGCAGCGAAGCTTAAGTCTTTAAGAGACCTTTAACTAGCTCCGTTGATTCAAACCCCTTAGGTTTCTATAGCTGTTTTAATCTGTGAGCTAGTTGACATGAATATATGATGGTTAGATGACATTAATTTATAAGAAAAATGCTAAATTAGGGCGCTTCTGCCTCTAATCACTGTTTTTGCTGTATACTTGCTTTTTGACTCACCTAAATCTTCGTTTCCACTTTCTCACTCACCAACCAAATAGTCAAATGAAAAAACTTTTATGTATGGTCATGCTCTTCATGACCGGCCTGTTGCAGCAGGTTTATGCCCAAGACCGAGCCCTGTCCGGGAAAGTGACTGACCGGGCAACTGGCCAAGGGCTTCCCGGAGTCACAGTTCAGGTCAAGGGCACAACATTAGGAACTGCTACTAACGCAGATGGAAGCTTCTCATTAAGTGTGCCGCCTTCAGCAAGTACCTTAATAATTAGTTCGATTGGTTACACCTCAGTTGAGCAACCTATTGGCGATAATACTACTTTCACCATAGGGCTTGCAACTGATGTAAAACAACTAGATGAGGTGGTTGTGAGTGGTTTGGCTAGTACAGTGAAGCGCTCTAACTTGGCTAATGCCGTAGCCAGCGTTTCCGCTCAAGAACTGTATGGTAGCACTCGCCCAGCAACCCTAGATGCCGCCTTAAACGGAAAAATTGTCGGGGCCAACATCAGTTCCACTAGCGGAGCACCTGGCGGCGGGGTCTCCGTACAATTACGTGGTATTTCAACTCTGACCGGTAACGTACAACCACTTTACATTATTGATGGCGTTTATGCAGTAAGCCAAGAAATTGGTAATGGTGCAGGTTCCTCGGCTTTCACAGGGGCCTCATCTCTCACTACCCGCACAACCCAAGATAACGGTACAAACCGGATTTCGGATTTGAACCCCGCAGACATTGAGTCAATAGAGGTTTTAAAGGGCCCTAGTGCAGCGGCTATCTATGGCCAGCGGGCTAACGCCGGCGTAATCATTATTAAAACCAAGCGTGGTGCGGCTGGTCAAACATCCATTAATATAAGCCAAGATCTTGGATTTCAGGGTATTCAGCGCTATATTGGCCACGAAGACTTTACACCTGAAAAAATTACTCTAGTTGACGGCACTGGCCCCGCTGCTAACGCGGAGAAAGCAGCACTAGCTGCTGCACAGGCTAGTGGCAAGATCTACGATTACGAAAAAGAAGTTTTCGGCAATATAGGCTTCCTACGTAATACGAACATGAGCATCTCGGGAGGTAGCGACCGTACTAAGTTTTATGCCTCAGGTTCTAATACACGCGAAGATGGTATCGTAAAAAACACCAATTATACCCGCAGTTCTGTTCGCCTGAATGTGGATCAAAAAATTGGTTCACGCATCGACCTGGGTATAAGTGCTGGGTACTTTAACACCACTAATCGTCGTAGCTTTTTTGGTAACGACAACAACGGGGTTTCGGTGGGCTATAACTTGCTCTCTATCCGGAGCTATGATGAACTGCACAAAGACCCTGTAACAGGATTATTTCCTGACTCGCCACGTACTGGTGATAACCCACTAGCCATTGTTGAACGTGCTATCAACGAAGAAACCACGAACCGGGTCACGACATCGGGTAATACTACCATTCGTATTATTGATAGCGAGAACTCTTCCTTACGCTTGTCGGTTCAAGGTGGTATTGATTATGCAGGCTCGGGGGCCCTGCTGGCGCTGCCTTCGGACTTGCAGTCGCAACAAAGCTCTGCCAACCCTGGCGTGGCCCGTGTAGCAAGTAACCAATTCTTCAACTATAACTTACAAAGCTTTCTGGCATACGATTGGAAGCTTGGCTCCCTGGCCTTTTCTTCTCAGGTAGGTGCCACCCGTTTGGGGCTTAACGTCAAGCAGCAGTTCAGCCAAGGTCAGAACTTAGCTCCAGGACCACTGCAGCCTGATCGTGGCACAATTGTTACGCAAAACACCAACATTCAGGATGAAACCGATGTGGGATACGTGGCTCAGCAGGAAATCAATTTTCAAGACCGCGTTGTTGCCACAGGAGGGATTCGCCTCGACAAGTCCAGCCGTAATGGTGATCCTAAAAAGTTGTATGCTTTCCCTAAAGTTTCACTGGCCTTAAATCTGACTAAGTTCGATTTTTTCTCGATTAATAATGTGAGCCAAGTAAAACTGCGGGCTGCTTATGGTGAGACCGGCGGTGTAGCCTTCTTCAACAGTACGTTCTCGCCGCTCAATAGCATAAGTACAGGCGGTTACGTAGGTCTCATTCCATCAGTTTTGGTCGGAAACCCTAAAATTGGTCCGGAGCGTGCTACAGAGTTGGAGGGGGGGATTGACCTTGGCTTCTTCAACAACCGACTGTCTTTCGAAGCGACAGTGTATAACAAAAAGGTTATCGATATTATCCAGACCTACAACACTGCTTCTGGCACAGGGGTACAGTCCATTCGAGCCTTCCCAGTAGGGGATTTGCGTAACCGGGGTCTTGAACTGTCATTGAGTGTAACGCCTGTGCAGTCAACTAACTTTCGTTGGACCTCGACAACGCAATTTTGGCTCAACCGTTCTCTGGTAACACGTCTCATTGTACCTACCGCTAACCTGAACCCCGGTTTTGGCTCCAACTATGGTACTACCTTCTTCGCTCTTAACGAATCGCCTACTCGTTGGTATGGTTCTCCTAATCTCCCGGCCAGCGAAACTCCTTTCTTGTTGACGCGCTACGGTGAGGCACAGCCTACCTTCCAAATGTCATACTTGAACTCGTTTACGCTGTTCAAAAATCTCGATGTCTCCTTCTTGCTACATTGGAAGAAAGACAGCTATACTAGCAACCTCACGGTGACAAACCAAGATGGTTTTGGTACTAGTAAAGATTGGAGTGAACCCTACACACAGCCCGATGGTAGTGTAGTGCCGCTAGGAGAGGCCCGTCAATCCTTCAAAGCCGACTACTACATCCAAAATAGCGGCTACGTGCGCTTGCGGGAGGCTTCTATTTACTATTCGCTGCCTTCTGAACTGCGTGCTAGCTTATTCAACAATTTCGTGAAAAGCCTGCGAGTAGGAGTCTCTGGTAACAACCTATTGACATGGACCAAGTACAAGGGATATGATCCTGAAGTTTCCAACTTTGGTTCTACCAACACGCAAGCTCAAGTTGATGTGGTAGGGTATCCATCTACCCGTCGTGTTTTCTTCACTCTTCAGTTAGGCTTCTAACCAAGTCCTTTTGTATTGCCTTATGCAAAATTCAGCTAACATAAAGCCACGCACCCTGCTATTAGCGGGAGTAGTTTCTGTGCTAATAGGCGCGTCTGGTTGTAATCCAACTACGATTGACCCTGTAACGGACCCCAATAACCCCAGCTTAGAAAGCGTTATAACTAACGCTACTCCTACCCAGATTAATGCGTTAGCAAATGGTGTAGAAGCCTCTCTCCGTTTGGGGCACACTAATAATGCCCCGTACAATCAAATAACTGGTACACTTGGTCGTGAGATCATTATTTTAGCTAGTAATGAGCCGCGTTGGTATACTGAAATTCTCGGCAGCAAAACCTCATTAGATAACGGAGCCTTTTATTCAACCGGCTCCTATAATACTTTTGCGCGCACTATTCGAGCAGCAAACGTTCTCCGCCAGTCCCTCGCAGCAACCAGCACCGTTACGCCGGTTCAAAAGCAAGGCCTTCTAGGGTTTTGTGACACCTACGAAGCTATTGCGAAACTACACATGCTCAATTTGATGGGCGAGAACGGTATTCGCATTGATGTTGCTGATTTCCTTAAACCTGGCAAATTCACTGTTGGCTCAGCACCTGCTCTAGCTAACATTCGCCAACTACTCGACCTCGGCGCTACTGAGCTTGGCCAGGCAGGCACCGACTTCTCTTTCCCTCTCTCTAATGGATATGCCGGGTTCGACACCCCAGCTTCATTCCTGAGGTTTAACCGAGCTATAGCTGCTCGTGTTGCTCTTTACCAGGGTGATAATGCTGGAGCCTTGACTGCACTAAGCGCTTCCTTCTATAGCCCAACCGCCTCATTGACCCTAGGACCTAAAATTACTTTTAGGCCTGGCACTGCTGGTGACCAAGGTAATTCGTATTTCCAAGTACCAAACTCAGGTCCATCGACACTAGTCACGGTGCCTGATAACTTTGTAAGCGAAGCGGAAACAGGTGACCAGCGCTTGAGTAAAGTTTCGTTGCGTACAACCCCACGTACTGCTGGCGGTATTACTGGTCGTTATGACCCTACTGTATATGCGACGCAAAACGCACCTGTAGCTATCATTCGCAACGAGGAGTTAATTCTTATTGCTGCTGAAGCAAAGGCTAAGACCAACGACATTACTGGAGCAGTACAGGACATTAATACTATTCGCACACGCTCAGGAAACTTACCCCCTTATGCTGGCGCGACGACTCAAGCTGCCCTACTCAATGAAATTTTACGTCAGCGCCGTTACTCGCTCTTCTATGAGGGCCATTTCTGGGTAGACCTACGTCGGCTAGGTAAGTTAAACCCTAATCCTACGCCAAACATTACGCTGCCTTATTCTACTGGCACGTTCAGATTATTTGACCGTTTGGCTATTCCGTTCGCAGAAGTAGCTTGGGATCAGGCTAATCCATAACCAATAGCATTACTAGACATAAGAAAGGCCCATCTAAGTTTTTAGGTGGGCCTTTCTTATATAATTTTATTATGGGAGGGCTTTTACTTCTCCATTAAAAACCCTTTAATATACTCATCCAGATCCCCATCGAGCACGTTCTGCACGTCGGTGCGCTCGATGCCAGTACGCAGGTCCTTGATGAGCTTGTAGGGGTGGAGCACGTAGTTGCGGATCTGCGAGCCGAAGTCGATGCGCTTCTTGGAGGCTTCGACTTTGTCGCGCTCGGCGTGGCGCTTGTCCATCTCGAGTTGGTAGAGGCGCGATTTGAGCATGCGCAGGGCGTGCTCCTTGTTCATGAGCTGACTGCGCTCGATTTGCACGGCGATGATGATGCCCGAGGGGGCGTGCGTGAGGCGTACGGCGGTTTCCACCTTGTTCACGTTCTGGCCGCCGGCTCCGCCAGCCCGGAAGGTGTCCCAGGAAATGTCGGCGGGGTTGATGTCGATGGTGATGGTATCGTCAATTACCGGATAGGCAAACACGGAGGCAAACGAGGTATGGCGCCGGCCGCTGCTGTCGAAGGGGGAGAGGCGCACGAGGCGATGCACGCCGATTTCGCTTTTGAGGTAGCCGTAAGCGAAGTCGCCGTCGATTTCGAGCGAGGCGGATTTGATGCCGGCCCCTTCGCCCGGCTGGTAGCTGATTTGGCGCACCCCGAACCCGTGGCTTTCGGCCCACATGATGTACATGCGCATGAGCATCTCCGCCCAGTCCTGGCTTTCGGTGCCGCCGGCGCCGGGGTTGATGTCGATGATGGCCGAGAGCTGATCTTCCTCGTCGGAGAGCATGCGTTTAAACTCCAGCTGCTCTACTTTCTTGAGGGTGGCGTCATAGTCGGCCTGCATTTCGGCTTCCGGCACGTCCCCGTCCTTGTAGAAATCGAAGAGCACTTCGGTATCGGCCAGGGCCTGCTGCACGGCTTCGTAGTCGTCGGTCCAATTCTTGGTGGCCTTGATTTCCCGTAGGATAGCTTCAGCGGCTTTGGAATCGTCCCAGAAGCCGGGAGCGGTGGTTTGGGCCTCGGCAGCCGCTATTTGTTCTTTGCGGGTATCGTAGTCAAAGATACCTCCTCAGGGCCTCAACGCGGCCCTTCAAGTCCTTAATGTGGTCTTGGGTCATGGGTGGGAAAAGTGAAAGGAGCCACGGATTGGCCGGGTCCGGGGGTACGAAAAGACGAAAGTACCGAATTATAAGGCGGCAGGGACGAAGACGGGAGGTCCGGCTGGTTTAACAGCGGAAATTTCGCTCTTTGATTTTGCCCCGGAAGCCACCCGACTAACCACGCTTATTTTTGGCTAACGACGGCGTCAAAAGGCCCTGCGAGAGCCTGGGCAAGATAACCTTGGCTGATGGATAGCCCACCAGCACCGGGGCATACGCCCACCTGCCGGAAGCTCGGTCACTTCCTCACCAGTCTACGCTTATTCAGCACGGGGCTAACCGGTTGATGGGTACGTGACAAGCCCGATATAAGGCGGAGGTTCTGGTTGAGCACCCGTCCTTGCGGAGGGCGCGGAAGAATGGTGCCGATGCCCCGAACCATGGACGCGAAGCTGCGTACGGATGCCTACCTTACTTACATGAGGAGTTACGGTGTCCTGGTATGAAATTTACGCTTACTACTAAGCTCTTTGCGGGGTTTATCCTGTTGCTGGCGCTGTTTGGTGGAGTGGTGGTCTTGTACTACCAACTGGCCGGGCAAGTGCTGCACAATTCGCGGCAGGTAGAAGCTTCCCAGCGAATTTCAAACAATGCGGCCAATCTGCTACGCAACATCATCGACATGGAGACGGGTTTTCGGGGCTACCTGCTCATTGGTGACGAGCAAACCCTGGCTCCTTATTACGATGGCGAGCGGCAGCTAATCGGCCGATTCGCCCAATTGCGGGGGCTCGTTACCGACTCCCCTCCCCAGGTTAAGCTCATCGACCAAACGCAGCAGCTCTTCGAGCAATGGTCGCGCTACAGCCACCTGCTGGTAGGGGAGAAGCGCGAGGCCCATCGGCGCGATGCCCGGCAAACCGGCCTGGAAGGCATGCCGCACCGGCACCTCAGCGAAGGGCTCTTCGGCAAGCAGATAATGGATAAGATTCGCGGCCGGCTGGCGGCTTTTGAGCGGAGAGAAGCGCAAACCCGGGAGTACTTACGCGCCCGGCTCGACGAAAGCATCGTGCGAGCCGAATGGTTATCGGCCGGCCTCGCGGTGGCGGCCTTATTGCTGGGCGTATTATGGGCCCTCTACATTGTTCGGCTGCTTGCCCGGCGCCTGCGCGGCATGCTGGATATGGCGCGCCGGATGGCGGATGGCGACTACGGCAGCCAGATCGTGGATACCGAGCAGGACGAGGTGAGTGAGCTTACCTCGGCCCTGAACGTGATGGCCCGCACGGTGGGAGCCAATATCAGCCAACTGGAAAGCCGCAACCAGGAGCTGGATCAGTTTGCCTACGTGGTGTCGCACGATTTGAAAGCGCCTTTGCGCGGCATAGAAAGCGCCTCGCGCTGGATTGAAGAGGACATGGGCGGAGACCAGCTGCCGCCGCACATCCGCGAGTTTTTAGGCATGATGCGGCAGCGCGTACACCGCATGGAAAAGCTCATTACCGGCATCCTCGACCTGGCCCGGGTGGGCCGCGTAGCCCAGGCCAACGAAACGGTATTCGTGCGCACGCTGATTCGCGAAGTAGTAGACTCCCTCAATCCGCCGCCCGGCTTTCGCGTCGAACTACCATTTTTCCTGCCCACGTTCACCACCAATGTGGTGGAGTTGCAGCAGGTTTTCACTAACCTGATCAGTAACGCACTGAAGTACCACGACCATCCGGAAACGGGCACGGTGCAGATTGGCTGCGACGACGCGGGCGAGTTCTACCGGTTTTCGGTGGCCGACGACGGGCCTGGAATTGACCCGGAATACCACGACCGGATTTTTGTTATTTTCCAGACTCTCAACGACCGGGATACGCTGGAGAGCACGGGCGTGGGCCTAGCCATCGTGAAAAAAATCGTGGAGCGGCAAGGAGGCCGCATTGATATCAAATCGGCGGAGGGCCAGGGCGCTAAGTTCCGGTTCACCTGGCCCAAGCAACCACCCAAAGCCAAAAGTTTGGTGCCGGCAATGGCCACCGAGCCCAAATCTGCCGTATTACGCTCCACCTGAAAGTAGCTTCTGATTACTTTCGCGGGCATATTCCCGCTGTAGAAAATTGCTTAGCCTATGTCTGCCGACCAACCCACGCCCAGTATTTTGCTCGTGGAAGACGACCAGATGGATGTTATGAACGTGCAACGGGAACTGCGCCGCCACAACATCGACGTACCCCTCATTCTTGCCCGAAACGGCCGCGATGCCCTGAAAATGCTGCGCGGCGAGGGCGGGGAACCTAAAATTGCCAAGCCAAACGTGGTAATGCTCGACATCAACATGCCGCGCATGAATGGCTTGGAGCTGCTGGAGATCCTGCGGTCGGACCCCGAGTTCGTGGGTTTAAACGTGTTCATCATGACCACGTCCGACCTTGAGTCGGACCGGCTGAAGGCGCAGCGACTAGCAGTGAGCGGCTACATTATCAAGCCACTGAGCTTTGATAAATTTGGCGAGGGCGGCACGACGGTAGACGGATTCAGCTTGTTTCTGGACCTACTCCGGCTGAAGGAATAGTGGAATGGCTATACAAATGGCCGATGTCGAACTGATTACGCAACAGGGCCGCTACTCGTCATATTCTGCGTAGGTGCTTTCGCTGCCGCTAGCATTTCTGGGGCTTGGCAGCAACCGAAACCCCCGGCGGTGGTGAGGGCTGGGGCCGTGCGTCTGAATGGCCGCGCGGTGGCTCGGGGTGGGGTAGCCCGCATTCTGCTGCCAGCCGTAAGCCGGGAAATCAGCCGCTAGTGCCTGCATGTGCTCGTCGCGGAAGGTTTTGGCCAGGATGGAGGCCGCGGCAATACTGCGGTAGAGGCCATCACCACCAATAACGCAGGTGTGGTCGAAGCCGGCCAGCGGCCGAAACCGATTGCCATCGACCAGTAAATGGGCAGGAACCACCGGCAAAGCGGCCACGGCCCGGTGCATGGCCAAGTAGCTGGCTTGGGCAATATTGAGGGCCTCAATTTCTTCTACCGACGCTTGGCCGATGGCCCAAGCAACGGCGTTAGCGCAGATTTCGGGGCGCAGGGCCTCCCGGCGCTGCGGACTGAGCTGTTTGGAGTCGTTGAGAAAGCGGGGACTGAAATCGGGCGGTAAAATCACGGCCGCCGCGAACACGGGGCCCGCCAGGCAGCCCCGGCCGGCTTCGTCGAGCCCGGCTTCGAGGGCGTGGCCGGTGTGGCTAGCTAGAAGTGGCATGGAAACAAAAATAGGCACCGGTGACGCAAAGCCCTCTCGCCCGGGCGCAGAAGCGCCCGTTGAGCCGCAACGGGGGCGGCCCAACGGGCGTTGGCAGCCAGGGAGCCGGGCTACTTGTGGTCGCCGGCACTGGTGCCGTTTACGTTGGTAGGGTTTTCACCCCGGCGGAAGCCCTGGCTGTCGCGGGGGCCTTCGTCAATCTCACCATCCTCGTCGCTGGTCACGTACTCATTCGTGATGGGGCCGAGGCCATTGGTATGCTGCGCGAGTTCAGCTTCGGCCTGGGCATGCTTGAGGTTGAATAGGGGGTCGTGCTCGTTTTCGCTGGCGTCCAGATTGGACTTGGAATTGGGCTGAGCCATGGTAAAGGTGCCGGCCGGAATGTGGGCAGCCGGAGTAGAGGGGTACGGCTTGACCGGCGTGAGGGTTGAAAGCTGGTCCACCCATTAGCGCGGGCGGGCTACTTCCTCCCCGGTGTATGCCCGCTTTAGGCACAAAAAAGGCCGTCGCGTAGCGACGGCCTTAAAGTGGCGGGTCTGGCTTAGAGGTGTCTACCCCACCTTGTCAGTCAGAGCGCCGCCGCACGAGAGGTCCTTCCTTTCCACATTTCCAGCCCGTGCGGGGGTACTTATGACTCAAAGGTAAGTTACCAGCTTGGCGGATGGCAATTACTTTTGGTTTAACAGGCTAATTTAACCGGTCAATGGCAGTATTAACACGACGGAAGTAGAAAAGGAAACGGCTGCTAGTAAATAGCCTTAGCTGAGCCCGCGTAACTTTACTTCTATTTCCAGCTTTCTCCCGCTCGTATGTCGCTTACTGCTGTGCCCAATGTCGACGAAACCTTCAACCCCTGGCAAACGCTGAGCACGGAGGTGAAGTACCATAATCCCTGGATTTCGGTACGCGAGGACCAGGTGCTGAACCCCCGGGGGGGGCGGGGTATCTACGGCGTGGTGAGCATGAAAAACAAGGCGTTAGGCATTGTGCCCGTCGATGCGGAAGGCAACACTTGGCTGGTAGGCCAGTACCGTTACCCGCTGAAGGAGTACAGCTGGGAGATTCCCATGGGCGGTGGGTTGATCGAGCACGACATTCTAGAATCGGCGCAGCGCGAGCTAAAAGAAGAAACCGGGTTGACGGCGACGCGCTGGACGCGGATTGCCCGCTTGCACACGTCTAACTCCGTAACCGACGAGGAAGGATTCGTCTTCTTAGCCGAAGGCTTGAGCCAGGGCGACGTAGAGCCCGAAGAAACCGAAGACCTACGTATTTGGAAGTTGCCGCTGGCCGAGGCCGTGCGCATGGCGATGGACGACCGGATAACCGACGGCATCAGCGTAGCGGGTTTGCTCAAAGCCGAGAAGGTATTGGCCGCGAGGGCGGTAAACGGCTAAGGCAATGCGGGGGTGAAAAAATAGTAACTTCTTTGGGCCGGGGGAAGTCGAGATTTAACTGAAAGTGAAGGGGCGGAGACACGGAGGACATTCAGTCAATGACCACCCAACCGCAAGTACATTGGGCAGCAGCTCTACCACTGGCGTTGAAGCCCTGGGCTTGAACAGCTAGTCGGCTAAAGAGGAGTGGGGTTTGGTTTGACTGCTACCGCCTCCTGTCGCGCTGCTCGGCAGGCCAACCTTTCCAAACGTTAACTTTGCCAGTATGCGTCATCTGCTTCGTTACCTCGGCCAGCGCCTCTACACGACTTGGGCCGTGTTCTGGTTTATTGTGCCGTTTGTACTTATCTACCCGTGGCAGTGGTTTTTCAGCCGGCGGCCCAATGGGGGGTGGGTGGTGCATATGCTGAACCGGTTCTGGTCGAAGTCTTCCATTTTTATGTGGGGAATGCCCGTTGAAGTGGTGCGTGAAAGCGCTGAGCCAACCCCGCAGCCGTGTGTGTACGTGGCCAACCACGGCTCTTACGTGGACATCATGCTTTTATTCAAAACGATTCCGGGGTTCCTGAACATGATGGGTAAGGCTTCGCTGGCAAAAGTACCGGTGTGGGGGCCCCTTTTCGGCAACGTATACATCACGGTCGACCGCACTAGTGCCGTGAGCCGGGGCCGGGCCGCGGTGGCCGCCCGGCGCGGCCTGGCGGCCGGCAAAAGCATCGCCATTTTCGCCGAAGGCCGCATTTCGCCCACGCCTGGTAAAGAGCTGCTGCCTTTACTGGACGGGGCTTTTCAGCTCGCCATCGAGGCGGGCGTGCCGCTGGTGCCCGTGGGGATGCCCCTGAACCACATGTTCATGCCGGACGTTGAGAAAGGCCTGCGCGTGCGCTATCATCGCCTTAAAATCGTATTCCACCGGCCCATTCCCACCACCGGACTCACGCTGGCGGACATCCCAGCCTTGAAACAACGCGTGGCCGCGCTACTAACCGGCGACTTCCTGACCGAGGGCGCCGTAAAGCCCGGCCCGAGTACCTGGCGGGCCCCCATCGCCCATGTTTCTCCGCAACAGCCCGAATCCGTCAGCTCATAATAACCTGGTTATTGGTTTGTAAACGAGCCACTAACAGCCAGAAACCACCACTAATAACCACCCTTCTAATTCCATATCCCCTTGAGCACTGACCTTGGTACTTTACGGGGCCTGGCCCATCTGGCCCGCCTCGAATTCGACGAAACCCGCGAGCAGCAGATGCTGGGTGATTTGAACAACATCCTTGATTTTGTGGCCCAGCTGGAGGGCCTCGACACCACGGGCGTGGAGCCGTTGGTACACCTCTCGCAGGAGGTGAACGTGCTACGCGACGACGTAGCACAAAATACCGTGAGCCACCAGGACGGCCTGCGCAACGCACCGCGCAAGGATTCGGATTACTTCCGGGTGCCCAAAGTGCTGGACTAGCCCGAGCTGGTGAACAAGTTACTTCCGACCCGGGCCTGGCGGCCCACTTGGTTGATTGGGCTGGCCACGCTGGCCGTAGGGCTGGCCGTGTTTTACTACTTTACGGGGGAGGCCGGGGCCCTGCCGCTACGCCTGGTGCCGCACTTGCAGGCGGTTCCGCTCACGCTCGAGCACGTAGCGGCGGGGCCTGTGCGCCTGCCCGTGCAGGCCAGTGGGTTTATCGTAAGCCTGACGCACGACGTGGCCGGGCCCTTTACCCAGCCTCTTGCGGCCAGTATTTTTTTAGTGCTGTTAGCCGGGCTGCTGGTGGGGTGGGTAGCGGTAGTGAGCACGCTGGCCCGCCCGGCTTTTGTGGTCGGCATGGTGCCGGTCATCTTCTTGCTATTATCGCTTAACACCGAGTCACTGGGTATTTTCAGTACTGGAGAGCGGTACTTTCTGTACCTGATGCTAGTTCTGGTGGGGGGCGGTGCCTTTGCCTTGCACGCCTTTGCCGAGCGGCTGTCGTTGGGGTGGCGCGCCGTTGCGATGGGGGCGGTGGTAGCTGGGTTGGGTGCCCTGATCTTAGCGCAAAGCCAACTGCCAGCCACCGAGACGGCGCTGCAGCTGGCGGCCTATGCTACGCCCGGCGGAGCCGTGCTCGTGGCGCTGCTGGTGCTCTGGGTTGGGATCGAGAATATCCGGGCGCTGCTCTGGTTTAACACCCAGGCCGAGCAGCCGGGCAGTCGGTTTGGGCTCGGGCCGTTTCTGGCAGCGAGCGGGCTGTACCTGGGTCCCTTGTTGCTGTATGTATGGAATGATGGCGCGTTGGAGTTGTTGCCGGGAGTGAGCCTGGACCCCCTGGTGCTGCTGCTGCCGGCCGTGCTGGCCGGCGGCCTGGGCCTGCGCCTGCGCGCGCCCAGCTACGCCGGGTGGGTGCCTTATGCTGGGGGCCTGGCGCAGCTTTACCCGCTGGTGGTGACGGGATCCGCTGGGGCCCTGGCCTATGCCTTTGCCACGGCCAACACGCCCTTGCTGGTGGCGGCCCGCAACTTTACGGCCCTGAGCTTTTTGCTCCTGGGGGGTAGCTTCTGGGTGTACGTGCTCATGAACTTCATGCCCCTCATTCAGCAGCGGCTGCGGGTGTACCGGGTGGTTTTCGAGCCGCGCCGGCTGCCTTTCTATACCGTGTACATCCTGGGGCTAGGCGGCATTGCCATCGTCCAAACCCGCCAAAACCTGACCATCCCGGATCAGGTACAGGCCGGCCAGTACAACAACCTCGGCGACCTCACTCGCCAGCAAAGCGAAGACCGCCCCGATGACTTAAGCCTGGCCCTGCTGGCTGAACGGTATTACGCCGAGAGCGGCGACGTGCTTTACCGCGCCAACCGGCACGCGCAATTCGGCCGGGCGGCGCTGTATCGCTTCCGCCAGCAGCGGCAAAATGAAATCAATGCCTTGCGGCGCGCCCTGCTACGCGGCCCCAGCGAGAAGGTATCCTTGCGCCTGGCAGCGCTCTACAACGAGCCCACCGACCTGTTTGAAGGCCTCGACGTATTGCGGCGCGGGCTGAAGGCGCAGCCGCGGAGCGCGGCGCTGGCGGCAGACCTGGCGCAGCTTTTCACCCAGACCTCCCTCACAGATTCGGTGGCGTTCTACTTGGATAAGGCTGAGCGGCTGGCGCCGGGCAGCTACGCCAGCCGGACCAACCAGTTGGGTTTCTTGCTGGCTCAAAACCTGTTGGCGGAAGCTCACAAGCTAAGTGATAAGTTAGCTGCAAGCGCCAACGAGCCCGCTTTTGCCAGTAACCGGGCCCTGTTGCAGCTGCGAAGTGCCCAGGCAGTAGATATGGCTTCCGACCCGCCCGCGGAGAACGTAGTAGAACTCGACGATGCCCGCTTCGCACAGCTTTACCACTTGGTGCTGCTGAACGTGACCAGATACAAAGACCGGCTTACCCCGCAGTTCCTGGCCCGGCTAGCTCGCTTAGGCAATCAGCCAGCCAACG
Source organism: Hymenobacter montanus (assembly GCF_014699115.1). Lineage (GTDB taxonomy): Bacteria > Bacteroidota > Bacteroidia > Cytophagales > Hymenobacteraceae > Hymenobacter > Hymenobacter montanus. The sequence continues at coordinate 113,564 of NZ_JACXAD010000009.1, read as the reverse complement.
CCAACTACTACGAGCAGTTGCAATTTTTGCAGGCGCTGGGGCGGCACGCGTTGGGCCAGGAGCAAACCGCCCGGCAACTGCTGCTGCCTTTGGCCACTGGCACTACGGCCAGCGCGGCCTATTACCAGGAACTGCTGGGGTTGTGGCAGCTCGAGCAGGGCCAGTACGTCACCGCGGCCGACCAGTTAGCTTTCGCGGCCACCCACGGCGCGGTCGCAGCCAGCGAAGCCCGCGTGTACGCGTTGGCCTTGAGCGGGCAACTCGACTCGGCCGGCGTGGCCGCCACCCGGTTGGTTAACGCGCCCGACTCGGCCCAACGGGCGCTGGGAAGGCGGGCGCAGCAGTACGTAGCGGCGGGTAATTTCATGCCGAGCGGGAATGGTCCGGCCCGCGTGGGCAGTAAGTGGCTGGCCCAGGCTCAACAAGCTGAGCAGCGAAACAACGCGGATGAGGCCGCTCGCTACTACCAGCGCATTGTGCGGGAAGCCCCTTTTAACGAAGCCGGGGTGTTGGCAGCGGCTCGCTTCTACACCCGGCGGCGCGACTATACGGCCGCCTACGAGGCCTTGCGTGTCGGCCTCGACGAAAATCCCTTCTCGCTGCCGCTGCTGAGGGCCTACGTACTGGCAGCGGCCGATGCGGGCCTCACCGACTACGCAGCGGATGCGCTGGCTCAGCTCCGGCGGCAGCTGGCGCCGGCCGCTTATGCTATTTTAGCTGCCGAGTACCGCGCCCGCCAAGCAGCCCGCGCCCACGCGGCCGACTCTTTCTCCGTGGCTCCGGCTGCCTCACCTCTGCAATAAGTTTTCTTGCCATGAACCCGAACGTTATTGAAACCACGGACATCGCCAAAACTTATGTGATGGGGGCCGAGGTAATCCACGCCTTGCGCTCGGTCAGCATCCAGATTCCGCGCGGAGAGTACGTGGCGTTCATGGGGCCGTCGGGGTCGGGCAAGTCGACGCTGATGAACATCGTGGGCTGCCTCGACACGCCCTCTAAGGGCCAGTACATCCTCAACGGCCAGGACGTGAGCCGCATGAGCGACAACCAGCTGGCGGAGGTTCGTAACAAAGAAATCGGCTTCGTTTTCCAAAGCTTCAACCTGCTGCCCCGCGCCAGCGCCCTCGACAATGTCGCCCTGCCGCTCATCTACGCGGGCCTGAACAAGCGCGAGCGCAACGAGCGGGCGCTGGAATCGTTACGCGCGGTGGGCCTGGCCGACCGCGCCTCCCACCGGCCCAACGAGCTGAGCGGCGGCCAGCGCCAGCGCGTAGCCATTGCCCGCGCCCTCGTTAACAACCCGAGTGTGCTGCTGGCCGATGAACCCACCGGCGCGCTCGACTCCAAAACCAGTCACGAGATCATGGACCTGTTCGAGGCGCTCTATGCCAAGGGTAATACCATCATCATGGTGACCCACGAGGAGGACATTGCCCGCTACGCTCACCGTATTGTGCGGCTGCGCGATGGGCTGGTAGAATCGGATGAGGTAAACCTGCAGTTAGCCGTGCACAGCGCCTAATGAGCCATTGCATGGTGAGTAGTCAGCCAAGCTTTTACTCTTGCAGCTTGCCTGTAGCAGTTTTCAGTTCCGTGTACCGGGCGCAGCCGGGAAAACCTTACGGGACCCCTACGGGGCCAACCTCTCTCTACAGGAGAGGGGAGCCTGACGGCGTGTACACGGACGAGGAAACGGCTCTATGTAGTTATCTCAAGTTGCGAAGTAGTCGCGTAGCGGCGCTAGGCTGGGTTGGTAGTAAAGCAAAGAGACTAAATGGCCGAATAGCCGCGTAGCGGCGGTAGGTTGGTAGTAGTTAAAGAGGTTATGTGGTTGAGAGCCGCGTAGCGGTGACAGATTCGGCGGTTGGCTCTGCCACCGCTACGCGGCTCTCGTTTAGCCAAGGTGACCATTCTCTACCAACCTACCGCCGCTACGCGGCTATTCGGCTGGGGAGGCCGCTAGTATGGCTTCCAGGAGGTCAATCATACCTGGCTGGAAGCAGAATGCCGGTCGTGCTAAGCGAAGCCAAACCGAAGCCCGCCTGTTTGACATCGTTACTTTTGTACGAGTAAAATTTAAAGCCGCATTTCCGGATGAAATTTCATGCCTAAGAGCGGGTTTAGATTTTCGCTCAACAGCCCATTAGAACATCCTGCTTGCTCTGGTGTCCGCTGGTCGAAACAGGACCAAAACCTAAATGCCCAAACCGGCTCTAACAAAAGGACGCGAGGCTAGTTGTTGGCTCCGTTCCCGCCTCAAGTCGAGAATTGGAAAGTGTGGCCTTCCGTTCATTTTAAAATAACTGCTAAGAACTTCGTCGGCGGTAGTGCTCCATCTATACACTGGCCGAGCCTCGCCGCTCCTCATTGCTGACCGCTTACATGAAAATCTACACCAAAACCGGAGACACTGGCCTCACCTCCCTGATCGGGGGCACTCGGGTGCCTAAAAGCAGCTTGCGCATCGAGTGCTACGGCACGGTAGATGAGCTAAACTCGCACATTGGCCTGGTCCGCGACCAGGACGTAAACGCCCCCCGTCGGGCCTTGCTGAAGGAAATTCAGGATCGGCTGTTCACCATGGGCTCGGCCCTGGCCGCCGACCCGGAAAAATCAAAAATGAAGCTGCCCGACCTGCACGCTGCCGACGTGACGCTGCTGGAAGACGAGATGGATCGCATGAATGCTGAGCTGCCCGAGCTGCGGGCTTTTATTCTGCCGGGTGGTCATCCGGCGGTGAGCCAGGCCCACGTGGCCCGCTGCGTGTGCCGCCGGGCCGAGCGCATGGTCATTCTGCTAAGCGAGAATTCTTTCGTGGCCGAGCTGGTAATCGTGTATCTGAACCGTCTGTCTGATTACCTGTTCGTTCTGAGCCGCTACATGGCGTACGAGCTGGGCGTGGAAGAGGTAACCTGGAAGGCACGACTTTAGGCCCGTTGCGGTTAATAGATTTATTAGGTTATCAGAGCCTAATATTTTCGGGTTCGATTAATGTAATTTTTTTGTCGATCTTTCCAGTGATTTTGCCATTCTACCCGCCTCATCTCGTTCCTACGTATTCGGAAAATCCCACCCATCTGCACTTCGAAATACCAACATTATGATTGACCTTCTTCCTATTCGCACGCAGCGCACCCCGGTCTCGCGCCTGGCCGAGCTCGACCCGGACAACCTGGAGTTCGGCAAGGTGTTTTCCGACCACATGTTTGCCATGGACTACCGCGATGGCGAGTGGCAGGAAGCCCAGATCGTGCCCTACGGCAATATGGTGGTGAGCCCCGCCAACTCGGCCCTGCACTACGGCCAGGCCATCTTTGAGGGCATGAAGGCGTACCGCTTGACCGACGGCGGCGTGGCCTTGTTTCGCCCCCTCGACAACTGGGCCCGCCTCAACACCTCGGCCGAGCGTATGTGCATGCCCCTCGTGCCGGAAGAGCTGTTCATGCAAGGCTTGCGCGAGCTGATTAGCCTCGATGCGGGCTGGGTGCCCACGGCCGAAGGAGGCGCGCTCTACATCCGACCGTTTATGTTTGCCACTGATGGCTTTATTGGCGTCCGGCCTTCGGATTCGTACCGGTTCATGATTTTTACCACTCCCGTGGGCTCGTACTACACCAAGCCGCTGCGCGTGCGCTTCGAGCAGAAGTACGTGCGCTCGGCCGAGGGGGGCGCCGGCTACGCCAAAAACGCGGGCAACTACGGCGCCGCCATGTACCCTACCAAGCTCGCCCAGCAGGAAGGCTACAACCAGCTCATCTGGACTGATTCGACGGAGCACCAGTACGTGGAGGAGTCGGGTACCATGAATGCCATTTTCGTCATCGATGGCCGCGTGGTGACGCCGGCTCTGAGTACGTCGATTCTGGATGGCATCACGCGCCGTAGCGTGCTGCAACTAGCCCGCGATATGGGCATTGAAGTAGAAGAGCGCAAGGTGAGCAGCCGCGAAGTCATCGCTGCCCTGGTAGCCGGCAAGCTGGAAGAAGCTTTCGGCGTTGGTACGGCGGCCACTATTGCGCCCATTGCCACCATCGGCTACCAAGGCCAGGACTACGATTTGCCGGTTGTTGGGCCCACGGCCTTTACCAAGCGCGTGACCGCAGCCCTTAACGCCATTCGTACGGGTGCCGCCCCCGACTTACACAACTGGATGGTGCGCGTGTAACGACCGCGGAATCAGCTAAACGAGTCGCGTTACGGGTCGCTCCAAAAGAAAAGCCGCTTCCGATTGAAGCGGCTTTTCTTTTTTGCCTCAACTTTGTACCCAATCCATCAATCTCCCCACCCGCTTCTCCTCAACTTGCCGCATGACCGTTTCCCTGAAAACCGTTACCCTCGACGACACGCACCGCAAACTGGGTGCTAAAATGGTGCCCTTTGCCGGCTACAACATGCCGGTGCGCTATTCCTCTGACCTGGACGAGCACCACACGGTGCGGCGGGCGGTGGGTATTTTCGACGTGTCGCACATGGGGGAGTTTCGGCTCCGGGGCCCGCGGGCTCTCGACCTGATTCAGCGCGTGACCAGTAACGACGCCAGCAAACTAACCGCTGGCAAGGCCCAGTATTCCTGCCTGCCCAACCACGACGGCGGCATCGTAGACGACCTGCTGGTATATAAGCTGGCCGACGAGGACTACCTGCTGGTCGTGAATGCTTCCAATATCGAAAAAGACTGGAACTGGATTCGGCACCACAACACGGAGGGCGTGGAGATAGAGGATATTTCCGACCGGACCAGTCTGTTTGCCGTGCAGGGCCCCAAAGCCACCGCGGCCTTGCAAAGTCTGACGGATGTAGACCTGAGCAGTATTCCGTACTACTCTTTTGTGCAGGGTACTTTTGCCGGCGCCCCCGACGTCGTTATCTCGGCCACGGGCTACACCGGGGCCGGCGGGTTTGAGCTGTACATTCCCAACGAGAGCGCCGTCGCCGTGTGGGATAAAATTATGAGTGCCGGCCAGGCTTACGGCATCAAGCCGATTGGCCTGGGCGCCCGCGACACCCTGCGCCTCGAAATGGGCTACTGCCTCTACGGGAACGACATCGACGACACCACTTCGCCCCTGGAAGCGGGCCTGGGCTGGATTACCAAGTTCACCAAGGACTTCACCAACTCCGACAACCTCAAAAAGCAAAAGGAAGCCGGCGTAACCAAAAAGCTGGTCGGCTTCGTGATGGATGGCCCGGGCATCCCGCGCGGCCACTACGAACTGGTCGATGCCGACGGCCAGAAAATTGGCGACGTCACCAGCGGTACGCAGTCGCCCTCGCTGGGCAAGGGCATCGGGCTGGGTTACGTCAAAACTGAATTCGCGGCTCCTGGTACCCCGATTTTCGTACAGATCCGGGGCAAGAGCCTGCCGGCTACCGTCAGCAAATTACCGCTCACCAAGGGCGCGGAAGAATAAGGTCCGCGCCCGTTGGGTGGCTAGTAGCGACGGGTGCGCGACTAGCCACGCAATGCTAGTATAGTACCGCATAAGTTCATAATTAACGTTTGATTCGCCGCCTTCGCGGCAGTACGCGCCGCGAAGGCGGCGCGCCACTTTTCATGCCCAAGCTAGACATTTGCTTCTCGCCCGAACTGCTTCCGCTCTATGATCTACGCGGGCAAGTTGCCGTTATCGTCGACATTCTCCGTGCTTCAAGCACCATCGTCACGGCGCTGGGGGAGGGGGTAACCCACGTTTTCCCGGTAGCTTCGCTGGAAGAATGCGCCGCTTATGGGCGGCAGCACGGCTGCCTGACCGCGGCCGAGCGCGATGGATTGCCGGCCCCGGGCTTTGACCTGGGTAATTCGCCTTTCGGCTTTCTGAATGCTGACCGGCCGCCGCACGGCCGGGCCCTGAGCATCAGCACGACGAATGGCACGGCGGCTTTGCGGCGCTCTCTGGCGGCGGAGGCAATTGTGGTGGGGGCTTTCCTTAACCTGGGGGCCGTGGCTGACTTTACCCGTCGGCAAGGCCGCGACGTGCTCGTGGTATGCGCCGGCTGGAAAGGACAATTTTGTCTGGAAGACACCATATTCGGGGGCGCCCTGGCGGCGCGACTAGCACCTGATTTCGATGTGTACGGCTCCGATGCAACCCTGGCCGCGCTGCACCTCTGGCAGCAGGGCCAGGCCGATTTGTCAGCCTATTTACTGCAGTCGGCGCATGTGCGCCGGCTCAACTCGCTGGAAGCCAACCAGGACTTCGCCTTCTGTCTGCAAATCGACGCCTATGCCAAGGTGCTTCCGCTGTGGCAGAACGACCGGTTGGTGATGGAGTAAGCTGGATGGGCTGGTAGGTAGCGGCTCGTCTCAGAGGTGCTGCCCACCGGTCTTTGTGGTGGAAAGAGTCGATATTACGTCTGGCAGCTGGCTTTGCGTTTGAGACGCGGCCGTTGAACAAGTTGGAAAGGACCAGTTAACAGCGCGGGCGGAGGTGGAAACGCCGAGCTAGCAGGCCCACGCGTCGCAGACGTGCGCCAGCCAATGGTGGTGGACTGTCTTCCCGTGTGCTGCGCGTCTTGCTCGCGGCCCTTAAAGCGTAGCGGGCGTTATCTTAATTTCTTGTTCTCCTGATGGCGCTGGCTGTCGCGTTGGGTTTTCTTGGCCAGGTTCCGCGTCATGGCCTCGGTTAAATCGACGCCGGTTTGGTTGGCCAGGCAGATGACTACGAAGAGCACATCAGCTAACTCGTCGCCCAGCTCGCGGCCGCGGTCCGACTCCTTGAACGACTGCTCGCCGTATTGCCGGGCGATGAGGCGAGCCACCTCACCTACCTCTTCGGTGAGGATAGCCATGTTCGTCAGCTCGTTGAAATAACGAACGCCCGTGGTGTTTATCCAGGTGTCAACGGTCTTTTGAGCTTCGGCCAGAGTCATGGGAAGGGAGATAAAAACAAGTAAATAAGCTCGGCTTAGGTAGGGGAATCCAGCACTATGGTAACGGGGCCGTCGTTAACAAGGCTCACCTGCATGTCGGCCCCAAAAATGCCGGTGGGAACGGGCTTACCCAATTCGGCGGCCACCAGGGCTACAAATTGCTGGTACAGCGGCTCGGCAATGGCGGGCGGGGCGGCCCCGACGTAGCTGGGGCGGTTGCCCTTGCGGGCATCGGCCAACAGCGTGAACTGACTTACCACCAGAATCTGCCCGCCGACATCGACTACGCTACGGTTCATTTGTCCGTTTTCATCCCCAAAAATGCGTAGCTGCACCAGTTTACGGGTCATCCAGGTCAGCGCAGCGGCGTTGTCGGTGGGAGCAAACCCGGCCAGCACCAGCAGGCCCGGACCGATTTGCCCCGTCACCAGGCCTTCGACGACCACCTGAGCTTCGCGGACACGCTGAATAACGAGGCGCATGGATGGGGCAGGGAGAGGGGAGACAGGCGGTTGTTGGTGCGTACTGACCATCAAAAATAAGGGATGTTGGTCGAGGCGTGCCGACCTTCGCGCTGGCTAGTGCCGCTTCCGCTCATGTTACCTACTGGTACAAAGAATAACCGCCCAACCAAGAGCCGTGTCTGCGGACTGCTGCTAGCTCTGCTGGTGGTGGCCGTGCTCCGGTTCTGGCGGCTGGCCGAGGCGGGGCCTGCCGATTACGATTCGGTGCGCAACTGGCAGATAGTGCTGGAACTGGCCCGCGGAAATTTTGCCCAGTTGTTTCACCACGGTAGTCCCGCATTCTTTTTGTTGTACGCGCCCCTGGCAGTCCTAACGAAAAGTTTCCTCGTCTTTCAAACCATCAATGCCGGGTTTGGGATAATCGCGCTGGGCCTTTTCGCCGCCTGGGTTGCCCAAAAAGCCTCACTTACTGGTTTCGAAGCCGCCGGGCTCACCCTGCTGGCCGGCACCTCGCTGCTGCTGACGTTCTCCGGGCGCGATTTTACCATGAGCTCTCTCACGCTGGTGATGTACGTGGGCTTGCTGCGAAGCCATTTTACCCGCCTGCATCAGCCCAGCACCACTGTGGCATTGCGCGTGGTCGGCTGGCTTGCCATAGGGCTGTGCTTCGGCTACAAGTTCTTATTCCTGGTGCCCATTTTAGTTGTGTTGGAGCTCGGGCAAGCCGACGGCCTCTGGCGGCACCGGAGCCTGTGGTGGCGGGCGCTCCTGCTGCTGGCGGCTCCCTATGTGCTGCTAGGTGCGTTTGGGGTACTGGTGGGTCTGCCCTGGTACCGCTGGCTGGGGTTTTACTTCCGCACGGTAGTACCAGCGACGGCTAACCTAGCGGGTCGGCAAAGCACGCTGCACCCAGATTTACTGTATTATCCGCAGTACTTAGCCAGCTATGAATCGCCCCTGCTGCTGATTGGGTTGGTGCTGGCGACGGGGCTGGTGTGGCGCGACTGGCGTAAGAAGCAGTTATTTTCGGGTCAGCCCCTGCCGTTGCTGGCGTACTTGCTGGTTTGGGCTGGGTGCCTGCTAGCGGGCATGTCGTTGCTGATCAAGGCCCCGCGCGGGCTCTTGTTCGCCTACTTGCCGTTGGCGGCGTTGGCGGTACTCAGTAGCCGGAGGGTGCTACCCGGGTGGGCGCTGGGAAGCGTCCTAGCGGCTGCCGTGGGCCTGAACATTTTTCGGATTCAGCGGGAGCTATGGGCCCCATTGCCGACCCAATACTCCCGAGTAGCGGCCTGGCTGCAGCAGCATGGCGCGACTAAAGTGGCCAGCACCGTTGGCCTGGGACTGGCTCCATTTCTGAATGATCAGCAAACCCTAGCTGTCGTTAACGACGAGCATGAACTGGCCCACCTCCGGCGCCAAGGCTACCAGTACGTGCTGCTCGACGGCTACTGGCGCGTAGCCGGGCTGCAGCGTTTCGACTCCTTGCGCTGCCAACCACCCGTTGCCGCCTGGGCCGCGCCCCAGCTTCAGCGGCCGCTGTTGTTCCTGGAGCATTCGGAGTTCACGGGCTTGGGATACGCCGAAACACTCGCCGCCTGCCGCGAGGCCGCCACTGATACGCTGCCCCTACGCTTGTACCAGCTACGTTAGAGCCATTTCGGCGTCAGTATCGGTTGTCGTTCCCGCGTTCGCCTCACGTGCCCCCTGCGTGGCGGGCCCTACCGGGTACGACCCCGGTTCGCTTGAGGCGCGAAGCCGCGGGAGAGGGGAGCCAAACGTTAGGTACACGGACCCCGAAATCGCTCTAGCATGATTTCCGGGGTGGCCTCACGTGACCCCTGTGGGGCGGGCCCTACCGGGTACGACCCCGGTTCACTTCATATGCAAAGCCGTAGGAGAGGTGTGCCAGACCGGTGGGGGTAGGGCCGGCCTCAGTTTGCTGGAGGTGCGAAGCCAAAAGTGAGGGAAACCCGGCGGCAGAAGTACGGGCCGGAAACGGCGCTAAATCGATAATGGGGGCACATCATGCTGCCTTAACAAGCGAACGCTCACCAAGCTTACCGACTGTTTAGGACAGGGAGTCCGCAACGGGCCACGGCATGCTATAGATAGTACCTTTCCAAGGTCAGCGCTTCACGCCCAGGCTATCGAGCCGGTGCTGGTAGCGGCGGGCGTTGCGCTTGTGCTGGGCGTACGTTTCGGCGAAGTCGGAGAAGCCGCTGCCGTCGGGCCTCGCGCAGAAAAACAGGTTTTTATTGTGGGCCGGGCGCAGCACCGCATTGAGCGAGCTTGCCAAGGGCGTAGTGATGGGGCCCGGCGGCAGGCCCTTATGGCGGTAGGTGTTGTAGGGCGAGTCTACTTTCTTATCCACATTCAGCACGCGTTTGCGCTTGCCCAGGCCGTGTAGCGGCCAGAGCAGCGTAGGATCAGCCTGTAAAGGCTGGCCGTTGCGCAGGCGGTTAAGGTACACGGCCGCGATGAGGGGCTTATCGGTGGCCTGGGCGGTTTCGCGCTGCACGATGCTAGCCAGCACGCTCACCTGCGTAGGCGTGAGCTTCAGCGAATCGGCCCGGCCGCGCTGTTCAGCCGTCCAGAACCGGCGGTAGGTCGCCGCGACCGTGTCGAGAAATACTTCCGGGCTAGTATTCCACAGCAGGCGATAACGACCGGGAATAAACAGCGTTCGGATGGTGCAGGTGTCCAACCCGTAGCGCGCGCGCAGGCCGGCATCGTTATCCAGCAAGAGCTGAAGCTTGAAAGAATCGGTTTCCAATTGGTGGCTCACCTGGCGGGGCAGCTGTTCGAGGTAGTGAAAGGGCTTCAACTCGAACTGCACCGTGTCTTGCATTCCTGCCGCTAGTCGCCGAACCAGCGCCAGGTTGCCCAAACCAGGGTCGAGCCGATAGCGCCCCGCCTTTACCCGGCGCGGGTACTCCTGCCACTCGCTTACCCAGGCAAAAGTCGCCGGCTCCACCAGCAACTCGTGCTTTTTTAGCGAATCCAGCACCGCGCCAAATCCAGTGCCGGTGCGAATGTATAAATAAGCCGGGCCTTCGGCAGACACGGTAATGTTAGGCCGATAAAGCACCCGCCAGACCGCGTAGCTCCCCAGACCCACCAGCAAAGCCAGGAAAATCACCCCACCAAATAGCAGCGAACGGCGCATGAGAGCTTAGCTAAAGCACGGATGAAACAGGTCTAACGAGTCAGCCGCACGACCCATCCACAAAATCCATGCAATCCAAAAAAAACGCTCGAACCCCAAACCACCCTTACAGTCACTTTACGAAGTCGTCCACAAAATCCGCGAAATCCGAAAAATCCGAGCGAATCCGTGGTTCAGATAAACGGCTCCGCAATTGATTGGTACGACTCGCCGTGCCGCTCGGCGGTGTCGCGCAGGAGCTGTTGTTGCCAGGGGCGCAGGGCCGCGTTGGCACCTTGCTCGACGATGTCGGCAATAAGCCGGTTGCTGAGCACCATGTTCGCCATCGTGGCGCCGTGGTCGGTGGCCAGGTGTGTTTTGAGGGTATTAAGGAGCGTTTCGCGGGCTTCGGCGCGCGTGGCGGCCGAGCCGCTGAGTCGGCGTCGAAACGGAAACTTGCGCTGCTCGGGGGGCAGAGGAGCATCGGGAGCCAGCTGGGTAGTGCCGATGGCCAGCAATTGCTCGGCGTAGGGAGGGCGTTTCAGCTCGGGGTGCAGGCCAGTGGCGGCGCGCAGCTGGTCGGCGGTTTCGAGGGGCTGACGGGTGAGCTCGACCAGCCGGTCGTTGCTGAGCACGTGGTAGGGCGGGCGGTCGAGCTGCCGGGCCACGGCATCGCGCAAGAGGTAAAGCTCCCGGAAAATCGGCATTTCCTGGTGCGTAATTTTATACTTAGCCGCATTGCGCGACCACGGCCGGGGGTCGTCGCGGCCGTAGCGCACGGCCTCCAGCGCGAGGTTTTCCTGGGCGGCCCAGTCGCTACGGCCCAATTCGGCCAAGCGGGCGCTGAGGCGGTCGGTGAGCTCAAACAGGTACAGCACGTCGTTGGCGGCGTATTCCTTCTGGGCTTCCGTGAGCGGGCGTTTCAGCCAGTTCGACTTTTGCTCGCCTTTGTCGACCTCAAAGCCAAGCTCGGCCTGAATAAGGCGGCCAAGTGAGATATTATTGTCTTCGGCCGCGAGCAGGGTAAACTGCACGCTGGTGTCGACGATGTTGCGGCAGTTGACGCCGAATAGCTCATCGAGCAACAGGATATCCGATTTGCAGGAGTGGAATACCTTGGCTACGGTGGGGGCGCGCAGCACGGCAAACAACGGCTCGAGGCCCGCGGCCATGTCGGGCAGGGAAAGTGGGTCGATCAGGTACGCTCGCTGGCCGTCAAATATTTGAATCAGTGCCAGATGCCGCCCGTACCGGTGGCGCATGTCGTCAAACTCCAAATCAATGCCGATTCGGGGCAGAGTGGCGAAGTGTGCGGCTGCGTCGGCAATAGCGTCGGCCGTAGTGAGATAATGAATCGTTGGCATTGAAGCGGAAAGGAAATCAGTGGGGCTGGTTTGGAGCACGGCTCCTTCGGCAAGGTAAAGGTAGGCATGTACGACAGGGAGCAATAGATTATTGCTAAAACCAGGGAATCGGCTTACTCCCTTACCTTAGCCGTGACATTACGGAGCGAAGCTCGTAAGCAGTCCGTTGTTTGAAAGCCGGCCAATCTATTTCTCAAGCTGGAAATTAGTCCTTTAAGTTCTTCGCTGGGGCGACTCCTTTCCCTACTTCCCACCAATTCCATTTCTACCCCTTCACAAAACCAAGTTTTTTATGAAGTGCAAACTTTCTACCCATCTCAAACTTTTTTCGCTGCTGGCCCTCTGGCTTTTCGCGGCGCCCATCCGGGCCCAAACGCAGTCCATTAGTGGCCGGGTATCAGCCTCCGACGGCGGGCCCTTGCCGGGGGCTACGGTGCTGGAGCGCGGTACGACCAACGGCGTCAGCACCAATGCTGAGGGTGCTTTCAGCCTCTCGGTACAGCCTAATGCCACCCTGGTGATCAGCTCGGTGGGTTACGCGACGCAAACCGTCGCAGTAGGCAACCAAACCACCATTAACGTAACGCTTGCTGCCGAGGCTACCGCCCTCAATGAGGCCGTGGTGGTGGGTTACGGCACCCAAACCAAGACCAGCTTGACGGGGGCGGTCGCCCAGGTATCTGGCCGGGAAGTGCAGAATGCCCCGGTGCCTAGCTTCGAGCAGGCTATCCAAGGGAAAGCGGCTGGGGTATTTATTGAGAACAGCAGCGGCAAGCTGGGCCAGGGCATCAAGGTGCGGGTGCGCGGCACGAGCTCAGTGAGTGGCGGCAACCAGCCGCTGTACGTTGTCGATGGCATTCCAATCATTTCGGAAAACCTGTCGGGCACCGATGCGGCAACCAATCCCATTGCCGATCTGAACCCGAATGATATTGAAAGCATGAGCATTTTGAAAGATGCATCGGCCGCCGCTATTTATGGTTCCCGCGCTTCTAACGGCGTGGTGCTCATCACCACCAAGCGAGGCAAAGCGGGCGATACCCGTTTCACGTTAGGGTACCAGACCGGCCTGAGTAAGCCGACGAATCGGAAAAAATTTCTCAATGCGACCGAATACGTAGAGTACTTTCGAGAAGCTGGTAAAAACGCCAATTTAGAAGCTTTCACGGAAGGTCGCTTACGGCGTTACTCGGCTGGTAACGACGATTACAAGACGGGTGCCGTGAATACGGACTGGCAAAATGAAGCCTTTCAGCGGGCCCCTTTCGAGCAGTATGACCTTAACGTAAGCGGGGGGAATGACAAGACCCGATTCTTTGTTTCCGGTCTGTACAGCAATCAAAGCGGTATTCTGATTGGCAACAAGTTTGAAAAGATGGCTACCCGGATTAACCTCGATCAAAAGGCCAGTGACAAACTGACGCTGGGCGTGAATCTAACCTTGAGCCGGACGCGCAACAACCGTATTTCGAACGACAACGCCTTCAGCTCACCCATGCAAATTGTGGCGCTGGCTCCGATTACCCCCACCATCGACCCGCGTACCAACCAAATAAGCGGCGCCCTGGACACCCTCACGGGCGACCCTAACTCGAACTATCCCACGTACTACAATCCCGTACTGAGCCGGGTTGGCGCGAGCTATATAGCCACGGTGTACCGGAATCTGGGCAACGTGTTTGCCCAATACGAGTTTATTCCCGGCTTGACGTTCCGTAGCGAGCTTGGGTTGGACTTGCTTAACCAAGAAGAGAACCAGTTCGCGGGCCGCGTTACGTCCCGTAACAACGGCCCCAACCGGGGCGATGGGTTTAATCGCCGCCTCACGGTTGCCCGCTTCACCACCAACAACTTCTTTACTTACCGCAAAACGTTCAATGAGAACCACACCCTTGAGGCAGTGGTGGGCATGGCCTACGAAGCGCGTCAACGAAAGTCGAACAGCGTAACCGGTCAGCAGTTTCCCAGTGACAACTATAAAACGATTTTCAACTCCGCACTTATTACGGCGGGATCTTCGCGGGAAACCAGCAACACCCTGCTCTCCTATTTTGGCCGGGCCAATTATGCCTTTGCTAATAAGTACCTGGTGAGTGCCAGCCTCCGGATTGATGGCTCCTCTCGTTTCGGGGTGAATAAGCGGTATGGTTATTTCCCGGCGGCTTCGCTAGGTTGGGTCGTGACGGAAGAATCTTTCCTGAAAGATCAACAAGTGCTGAGCTTTTTAAAGCCCCGGGTGAGTTATGGCCTCACGGGTAATCAGGAGTTCGACGATTTTCCGGCCAGGGGGCTCTATTCCGGCGACGCGGGTTATGCGGGGGTGCCGGGCCAGCGTCCTTTCCAATTGGCCAACCCTGACCTGAAATGGGAGTCCACGGCTCAGGCCGACATTGGACTGGAATTCGGGTTCCTGGATAACCGCATCAGTGGGGAGGTAGACGTATACCAGAAAAAGACCCGGGATTTAGCCTTGAACGTAAACGTGCCCGGCACATCGGGTTTTGTCCGGCAGTTTCGCAACTTGGGCAAACTAGAGAACCGGGGAATCGAAATGGCGCTGAATACGCGCAATTTCGTGGGTGACTTTACGTGGAGTACCAGCGTCAATGCCTCCATCAACCGCAATAAAGTTACCAACCTCGACGGACAGGTGATTGAGGGTGGGTTACTCAATCGGGCCATTGAAGGACAGCCGCTGGGAGCTTTCTACGGTCGGGAGTATGCCGGTGTCGACCCTGCCAACGGGGATGCGTTGTACTATCTTAATACAACCAATGCTGATGGCTCGATCAACCGGGCCACGACCAATAAGTACGACGATGCGCAGCGTGTCCTCATTGGGAATCCTAACCCAAAATGGACGGGTGGGGTAACCAACACGTTTGGGTATAAAGGCATTGATTTTAGCTTTAGCTTCCAAGGCGTTTTCGGAAACGACGTGTACGATGGCGGTGGCAAATATCAATCAGCTAATGCGACGGGAGGGTTCGACAACCTAACCCGCGATCAACTGAACCGGTGGCAGAAACCCGGTGATATTACCAATGTGCCCCGCGCCGTCCTTTTCGACACTCCCCGGCCGGGTAATAATTTTGGTACTGGCGGCGCCGGCGAATCTTCCCGCTTCCTGTCCGACGGCTCGTACGTGCGCCTGAAAACCGTTACGTTGGGCTACAACGTTCCATCAGCGCTCGTGAAGGTGGTCTACTTGCAGTCGGCCCGGCTCTACCTGAGCGCCGTCAACCTGCTCACCTTTACGAACTATAAAGGGTGGGATCCGGAAGTGAATGCGGACTACCTGGCCAGTGACGTGAACACGGGTAACATTTCGCAAGGCACCGACTTCTACTCGGCCCCGCAAGCCAAAACGTACACGTTTGGGGTCAACATCTCTTTTTAAAGCCAACGACTAGGTGCACACCGGTTGGTTTTTACTTCCCATCGATTCTACTATCATGAAAAAAACATTGCAATACCTGGCACTCGCGGTGGTGCTGGCCGCTGGTCCATTGGCTGGCTGCAACAGCAAGCTCGATGTCGAGCCAGTGGACTATGTGCTGACGGAGAAAGCCTTGCTGACTTCGGCCGACGTGGAGGCGGCCCTGATTGGCTCTTACAGCCTCATGAGTGGTAACCGGGTGTACGGCGGCTACATTCAGTTTATTGCTGACCTACTGGGGGCTAACGGGGAAATTGCCTTCGTTGGTACGGCTGTTCAGCCCCGGGAATTTATCCAGAAAACGACGCTGGTAAATAATACATTCTCGGCAGGTACCTGGACGGATTCCTATCAGGCTATCAACACGACCAATAACGTGTTAGCTAACCTCGACAAGGTGGTGGCCGTGCGCAAAGACCGGGTAGAGGGGGAGGCCCGGTTTATCCGCGCAGCCTTGTATTTTGAGCTGGTGCGCCTGTTTGGCCGCGATTGGTCCGATGGGAACCCCCAAACCAATCTGGGAGTGCCGCTGGTGTTCGCACCAACGGTCCGGATCGATGCCGCTTCGCAGGTAAGCCGCAATACGGTATCGGAAGTGTACGCTCAAGTCCTTTCGGATCTTACCATTGCTAAAGCCAAGCTTCCGGCCAGCAACGGTTTTTTTGCAACTAAAGGGGCGGCCTCGGCTATGCTGGCGCGGGTTTACCTGCAGCAGGGCCGCTACGCCGAAGCCCGTGATGCCGCCTCCGACGCCCTTGCGGGCAACCGTTATCCGCTGGTACCCTCTTTCAAGGATGAGTTTGCCACGACGACTAACACTTCCGAAGACATATTTGCCATTCAAATCACTGCTCAGGATGGGCTCAACGATTTGAACACGTATTATTCAAGCTCCCAGCGGGGCGACATCGAAGTCGACACCAGCTTTATTAAGGTATACGACGCGAATGACGAGCGGGGGAAACTTTTTAAAGACAAAACCTACACGCTGAAATACGAGCAGCAATACGGCAACATCAAGGTCATTCGTTCAGCCGAGATGCACCTTATTCGCGCCGAGTGCAACGCTCGGCTGGAAACTGAGGAGGGTGCTACGCCCCTGAGCGATGTGAATACCGTGCGTAACCGAGCCGGTGCTCCCGCCCTCACCACAGTAAACCTGACCAATGTTCTGGCTGAACGGCGTTTGGAGCTGGCCTTCGAAGGCTTTCGGATCCACGACGCCAAGCGGCTGAAAGAGAACGTCGGATCGTTGCCCTACAATTCACCGAGGTTGGTACTGCCCATTCCGCAGCGCGAGCGCGATGTGAACCCCAATCTGGTGCAGAATCCGGGCTATTTGTAGAGCCAGTAATTCTAATCCCTGGTGCATAAAAAACGCCTGGCAACAGTTGTCAGGCGTTTTTTATGCACTATGTAGGTTGTTAGTCAGCTACTTATCGCCCAGTAACAGCTGCGGCCCGTTGCCGCGCACCCCATGATGATGACCTTGGCGTTGGGCGAGGTGGCGATGGCTTGGTTAGGCTTGATGCTCTCGTACTGCAGCAGCCGGTCGCTAAGCCCCTCTCTGCTCACTTCCCTTACGCTGGATGACGTCCTCAACGGGCGTCAATTGGAGCTTGCTTTTGAGGGCTGCTACATCCATGACATCCGCCGCACTAATCTCCGATAATTGCGCCCTATCAGCCCCCAATTGGTACTCGCCCCGCGGTTTGGGAAGTAATGGCCAGCCGCCCCCGCTTAGTGTTGCCCATCCCGCAACGCGAAACCAACGTGAACCCCACGCTGATGCAGAATCCGTCGTACTAACTACGCTTATTGGCGAATTTGCCACAGCCTAACTTAACCAAAAAGCACCGTAGCTTTTATCGTAAAAACGGCCCTTACTGAAGTGTTGCTGCCCGAGTTGCCAGGCCGATTTCCTCTACTATCTCCTTCAGCTCCGTGACATTGTCGAAAGGTGCAAAATGCCCGCCTTCAGCCAAGACGATAAGTTTAGCGCCGGCTTCTTGCACGTACTTCAAGCCGTGCTGCACAGGCTCGGGTTGCAAGACGCGGTCGGTGGGCGTTACGAGCACTACCACTTTTTCGGCCTTTTGCTTCAATCCGCTGAAGTCAAGCGGCGTGGCAAAGAAATCCGCCAAGTTTGGGTAGCCCAGATCAAAGGCCGGCGGAGCTACCAGAATCACCAGCGGGAATTTGTCCGCTCCTTCGTACTGCTCCAGGTAGCGGAGTACGTTGATACAGCCTAGACTGTGCCCGATCAGCACCGTATTCGCGGGCGCTTCATCCGCTATCGGAGCAAACGCATTTTGCCAGGACTGTAGCCGTGAGTGCTCCGGGTCGGGTAACTGTGGAATCTCCATTTCAAACCCTTTTTGCGTCAGTTTCTGCCGGATGTAAGGGTACCAAGCCGTTTCGGGAGTGGCCGGACACGCGTGTGATAAGACGACTCTGTTCATTTCCACGTGGATGTGCTTAGTGTTCTTCCCGATGCTCTATAGCATCAAAGTTGTCGATGAATAGTACCGATTTGATAATTTAGTTATTTCAGAAACCCAATTGCGCGTAAAAAATCTTCGTGCTTTACTCGGTCATAGTATTCGGTTAGTTCGACAATCAAATTATCTTGTAGCCGAATCTTATACATAATATTATTTTTATAAACGCCACTCTTGTGTTTTATTTCTATTTCGTAGGTGGCGAAGAATAAATCTTGATCAGTACTTGGGGTTACAGTTAAATTTTTGGCATCAATCTTTGATACCGATGAACCAATATTCTTCATACTGTTTAACAACTGCTCACGATTGTTAGCGATAATAGTTGGAAAACCGTTCGAAGGATAGGCCAAAATATATTTGCCCTGCGGATGCCACAGCTTCGCAGTCCACTCATCAAACCGCATAGTGGAAAATAGCGTCAAATAATCGGCCATCAGTTCAGCATGGCTGTTTGAGTATTTCGTGTCGTTCATTGCTTTTTTGGGTTGAGCGAGAATAGTTTGACTGCTAATGAGGATGGTAAAAAAATATCAGCAGCAGTTTCATGGTCTTCATTTTAGGGGTATTGTTCTCTCCGGTCGGGCCAAGAAAAGAGTTATTGAAAATTGGCGCGATGCTCACTTATTCCCGCCGCGAGCTGCTCTCGAACCGGATATCCCAACTGCTGCATTTGCTCCATCACCGCTACCGAAACTCGTAGCACGTAAGAATCTCGCTTGGCGATGAGCCGAACGTCTGGGTTTGCTCGCAAGAAATCAATTTTGCCAAACCACTTACCACTTTCGTCGGTCGAACGAGCGGCTTTTTTCGGGCCTTTATCTGCTTGTGCCTCCCAGGCTCCGTACAGCAAAATCCAGTAAACATTATCCTCCAAAGGAATTTCTTCGTTCTGATCCACCGCAAACTCTTCAGTATGGGCGTCAAGCCATTTTAATTGCTCTTTGGTGAATTGCGTGAAGAACGGATTCTTAGCTATTTTCGATAAATTTTTGTGCGTAGCATTCATCGTATATTCCTTATTGCCTACTACTATAACTTTCTTCCTGCTTTGGCATTTGGCAAATGTGCCAACGGTCAATAGCAACCAAGTAAGCAATTTTGGTTTCGCCCATTTCATGTGGTAGGTTCTTTAGGTGAAACGTTAAATAGAATTGCCCCCATCGACTACCAAGTGCTGCCCCGTGATAAACGAAGCTTCCCTGCTGGCCAGGAAGGCTACCGCTTGAGCGATATCTCCCGGCTGCCCCAAACGGTTGAGTGGCGTTTGGCTTTGAATGTAGCCGAGGTAATGGTCGGTGGTGGAGGTGTTGGTGAATACGCCGGCGCTAACTGTTACACCCGGAATAACACTGTTGACGGTCACGCCGCGTTTGCCAATCTCTTTCGCCAATACTTCCACGAAGTATTTGGGCGTCATTTTACTGCCACCATACACAGAGAACCCCGGCAAGGAGAGTAAGGTAGTATTAGAAGAAATAACAATAATCCGGCCTCCCTCGCTGATGTATTTAGTTGCTTGTTGCATCGTGAAAAACGTGCCTTTTGTATTGATATCGAAAGCCTTGTCGAATTGTTCTTCAGTATATTCCATAAACGGGATTTCGATTAGCTCATAACCCGCATTAGCTACCACAATGTCTATTTTTTCAAAGGCTTCTAACGCCTGTTGGAACAGGTTTTCGATGGAAGCGGGTTTGGCAATGTCAGCCTGAATGGCCACTGCTTTTCGGCCCAACGTGGTGATATCTGCCACCACGGCTTGCGCTTCGGCGAGGCTGCTGGAATAATTGATAATTACGTCGGCACCTTCGGCGGCTAACTTCAAGGCAATAGCCTTTCCTATGCCCTTGGAACTGCCCGTTACCAAGGCCACTTTGCTGAACAGTCTCATACAAAAACTTAAGCGGAGAAGAAAAGAACACCTTGGCGAGCCTGCCAAGGCCTCTTTCCTAAGCAGCGGTTTAGTTTACCACGACTTGCATGTGGTTGGCATCGTAGCGGCTGCCTTCGAAAGCGCCTTCTGGGAAGGCTTCGCTGATTTGTTCCACCTCGGAGGGCGTCAGGTGCACCTGGGTGGCGGCTAGGTTTTCGGCCAGGCGGTGGCGCTTGGTGGTACCCACCAGGGACAGGATGTCGTCGCCCTGCCGCAGAACCCAGGCAATGGCCAGCTGCGCCGGTGAGCAGTTTTTGGAATTGGCCAGCGCTTGCAGCATAGCAATGCGTTTCCGGTTGGCCTCGAAGTTTTCGCCGGTGAAGCGTGGAGCGTGCGCGCGGAAATCGGTGGGCGCAAACTCGCCCGTCAGGGCGCCGGAAAGCAAGCCTCGGCTCAGTACGCCGTAGGCCACTACGCCCACGCCCAGTTCGCGCGCCGTGGCGAGCAACTCGCGCTCAATCACGCGCGTGGCCAGCGAGTATTCCACTTCCACGGCCGTTACGGGGTGCACGGCGTGGGCCCGGCGCAGCAGTTCGGGCGAAGCTTCCGACAAGCCCAGGTACTTTACTTTGCCCTCTTTGATCAGATCGGCAATGGCGCCCACCGTTTCCTCAATCGGGACGGATGGGTCGATGCGGGCCGGCTGGTAAATGTCGATAGCCTCCACGCCCAGGCGCGCCAGAGAGTAGGCGGCGAAGTTCTTGACCGCCTGCGGGCGCACGTCGAGGCCGGAGAAGCCGCCCGTGGGCGTACGCAGGATGCCAAACTTGACGCTGATCACCGGCTGTTCACTGCGGCCTTTCAGAGCCTGGGAAATCAGCAGTTCGTTGTGCCCCACGCCGTAGAAATCCCCCGTGTTCAGGAAGTTCACGCCCGCCTCAAGGGCGGCTTGGATGGTGGCGACGCTCTCGGCGTCGTTGCGGCTGGCTTTGGTGCCGTAAAAGTCGCTCATGCCCATGCAGCCTAAGCCGATGTCGGATACTACGGGGCCGTTGCTACCTAACTTTTTCATGGTGGTATGGTAAAGGGGTAAAAATCTTGCTGTGGTATAGGCGGCGCGTTACCGCTTATTGACGAAGCAAAATTGCACCCTCCAACCACCCCCGGTTCGGTATGCCTCTAAGCAAGTTGGGTATATGTCAAAGCGCAGTGGCCTTGCGGTATGCGGCCGGCGACTGGCCCGCGTGTCGCTTGAAGAACTTAGCGAAGTGCGATGTATCCGAAAAACCCAGTTGAAAGGTGATTTCGGTGATGGTCTTGGTGGAGTTGGTGAGCAGCGTTTGGGCTTCGGCTAGGGTCCGCTCCTGTATCCAATCGGTGGGCGATTTGCCCGTTTCGGCCTTCACCACGGTGCTCAGATAGTTTGGGTGCATGTGTAAGGCATCGGCGTATTCCTTTATCGACAGCACTTTACTGGCTTTGCCCTCGTACAAGCTTCTGAAGTTGGCTTTCAGCAGACCTTTGAAATCGCGGGCTATTTCGGCCCCGCGGTTTTGGGTTTTAATGGTCAGGGCCTGGTAAGTGACGAGCAAGCTCTTGGTTTTGTAGAGCAGGATGTAGAGGTAATTGGCCAGAATCGGGTTTCGGTACGGCGAGTGCGACAAATACTCCTGTTCCATTTGTTGAAACAGCACCTCCAGCCCGGCGAAGTCGCCTTGTTCCAGGCGCATTACGGGCGTAGTCTCGTGAATCAGAAACGGAAAGTGTTGATAAAAGTCGCTGGTAAAATACTGGCGGATAAACATCTCGGAGAAAGTGAGCATGTAGCCTTCCAGGGGCACCTCAATTTTGAAAGATTTCAGATGACCGGGGTTGGTGAAATAAAACGAGTAAGGCCCGAGGTCGAACACGTGCCCGTTGATGGCGTAGGTACTCTTGCCGGAGCGGATCAGGAGAAAGGAATAATAGTTGGTGCGAAATAGCGGAGCCTCTATAGGCTGGTCGCTGTGCAGGCCATCCAAGGGGTGCACCGTCAGCTCGGTATCTTGCTGCAAGGGGAGACCCATGGAGCGGAAGAAGTCCTGCAGGTTATTGTATATGTGCTCCATGACTTAAATTGTGCGGGAAAGGTGTGTTTGAGGGGCGGAAGTTTGGACGCTCGAAATTTGAGGTGGTCTAGCTAAGCCGGACAGAGTCGGGACGTGGTTTGAAAGTGGGTTTCGAAATGGTTGGAGGCGAAGTCGCCCAGCACTGAGTGGCAGCGTTCGGCGTTGTAATAGGCAAGATGGTGGCTAATTTCAAAGCCTGGCTTCGGACAGCCTGGAGAAGTGACCGCCGTCGCGCAGCTCGGCTTTGAAGCGGCTCCAAAACGATTCGGTGTGGGCATTATCATAGCAGTTGCCGTGTCGGCTTATGCTTTGCCGCGCGTCGTGTTTCACGACCAGGTTTTTGAAGCGGGTAGCGATGTACTGGCTGGCCTGATCGGAACTTAAACCGTTTACTTATCGCCCAGCAACAGCTGCGGCCCATTGCCGCGCCCGCCCCCCATGATGATAACCTTGGCGTTGGGTGAGGTGGCAATGGCTTGGTTGGCCTTGATGCTCTCGTACTGCAGCAGGCGGTCGCTAAGCTCGGTGTTCACGATGCGCTGGTAGTCGGCAATGCCTTGGGCCTCAACGCGCTTTCGTTCGGCTTCCTGCTTCTCCTTTTGCAGCACGAACTGCATCTTCTGGGCATCCTGCTCGGCCGAGATCTTGCTTTCGATGCTGGCCTTGACCGACTGGGGCAGTTGAATGTTGCGGATGAGCAATTGGTCAAGCTTCAGGCCGCTGGTGTTGAAGTCTTTCTCGATAGCGGCCAGAATGCGGGTTTGAAACTCTTCGCGCCGGGTCGAGTACAGGGCCACGGCATCGTAGTAAACGGCATTGTCGCGGATGCGAGTGCGCGAAATCGAGCGCACGATTTTATCCTGATAGTCTTCGCCGATGGTGGAAAGGATTCTGGGGGTCTGGCTCGGCACCACGTGGTAAAGAACGGTGAGGTCAATAACAACTTCCAGACCGTCAGCTGATAGAACGCGGATAGCATCGTCGCCGGTTTGCTGACCTTCATTATGCGTCGCCGACATGGTATAGTTCTGAGTCCGCGTGTCGAAGCGGGTGATGTCGACCAGTGGGTTCACTATGCTCAGGCCGGGCCCTAGCACCCGGGGTTGCACTTGTCCGAAGAGCGTCTGCACGCCTACCTGGCCCACGCCAATCTGCACCACGGTGCTCACCGCTACGCCCAGCAGCAGCAAGGCCGTGCCCAGGAAGATCAGCCCTCCGCGCAGGCCCGCTAAGCGTTCCGAGAACCGGGCGGCATTCAGGCCGACCATCAACAAGATGAAACCGAAAATGGCAAGGGTCATGGGAAAAAATGAAAAGTGAATAATCAGGAACGGAACCGGCCCAAGCAGCTACCACGGGGTGTTTTCAGGCCAATACCAGCCTGTCAGTCCACTCAAAAAGGCTCTTAGTCTTCGTCATCATCGGCGCTAAAATCAAGCGTACGGGCCAGGTTCACACCCTCTTGAGCCACTTCTTCGAGCAGCCGGGGAGTGTCGGCGTCGAGCGTGCGACCAAAGAGGTTGAGCAGCTCTTCGCCTTCCTCGTTCACGTACAGGTTTTCGTAGAGCCGATCAAACAAGCGGGCTTCGCCGCCCACGATGCGGTCAATGTCTTCCGGGGAGCGGGCAGTGCTCAGCGCCCGATGCAGCACGTCGAGCACTTGCCGGCTCTCGGCATGGTCGCCGAGCTCCGAAACCAGCTTGAGCAGGCTCATGGCTACGCCTAGGCGTACTTGCTCGAACCGGAAGGGGCGCTCGGCCGGCCGGGCCGCTTGCAGCTGGTCGTAGGCCCGCAGGGTGGTGGGGGTGAGGTAATATTTCGCGTCGTTGGGGGCGCTGAAGGCAAGGTGCAGCAACTGCTCGTAGGGTGTCATAAGCTAAAGCGGGCCGGGAGCCCGCAACAAGGCCCATTTTGGTGCGTAAGGACGAAAGGCGAAAGGTACGCCGGGAAACCAGGCCACTGCCTGCAGTGCGCCCGTTGCCGCTTCATTAACCCCTTGATATCGTTTTCATTATTTCAGCGATGACACACAAAAAGAAATGGCTGCTGTTTGCTCCCTTGGGTCTGGTTACCATCGGCGCCGGGGCCTGCATGGTTCAATGGGCTGGTAGCCTCATGCAGCAGCGCGTGCCGGCCAAACAGTGGGTAGCGGCCGGTACTGCTGCCCTGGTGGTTTTCAATGCCGGAATGAGCTTGTTTGGCAAAGGCGTGGCCGAGAGCGTTCTCTACCAATTGCGGGAAAAGTCCGGCAACACTAAGGAGTAATGCAAAAAATAGTTGTAATTTTGAAAACGAAGAGTAGCGAATAAAAGCGCTCGACAACATCAGTTGGCAGGATAACGATGAGGTGCTTAATATAATAATTTGACCCTTGACGACTGAGCTTGACACCTATTGGTCGCACTAAATGCCAATAAAAAAGTAAAAGCCGGTTACCACTCCAAGAATAAGGCGACACTGAAAAGCCAAACCACTAGGATAAATTTTTTTAAAACGCAAAATGGCTAAAATAAAAAACCTTGAAGGACTTTCAGTTGCTGACCTTAATAGAGAGTTAAGTAATGGGGCAAAGTTTGTTGTTTTCCAATATTGTATTTCAATTATAATAATGACTTTCAAGCGTGGGAGTGATGTTTACTTTATTAAAGCAGGAGAGTCAACGCTAAAGTATAGTATTGGCTTTACTTTAATAACCTTCTTTTTGGGCTGGTGGGGCATACCTTGGGGACCAATTTATAGCGTTAGCTCATTGTATTCTAACTTGACAGGCGGCAAAGACATAACGCAGAATGTCTTGGCCTCAATAAATTCAAGTAACGAGTAGTGCTAATGCCCAACCGCATTGTGGCGGAGTTGCGCCAAGCTAAGGAATGGTTATTCGATTGCTGTCAGGTGTGGTAACCCCAGATTTCTCGCGCTTGGCTACAACATCCTTATTTCTCGGATAGACTCTAAGTAAGCGCCGCTTCCACCTAGAAACGCCCGTGGCTGAGTAGAGCAACTAAAAACCCCGACCAAGGCCGGGGTTTTTGCATGGAGAGCCGAATAAAGCCAAGCTCTACTCTGTTTTAGCCTCGGCTTTTTGCGTGCCTTCCTTAACCTCGCTGCTAACCTTTTGGGCGCCGTGCTTCACGGCCGCGCCGGTTTTTTTAGCGCCGCGTTTAATGCCGCGCCCTGCTTTCTTGGCCACGTTACCGGCAGCATCGGCGGTGTTGTCCAGGGCTTGGCCGACGTTCGTTTTACCGGTTTTGGTTACCACCTTTTCGGTGCCGTTGTCGCGCACCTTCACCTCGGTGGTAGTGGTGGTTTGAGCGGGGGCGGGAGTAGTCTGGGCGAAGCCGGCGGTAGCAAAACCAGAGAGAGCGAGCAGCAGCGTTACTTTTTTCATGTTGGAAATTGGAAAATAAAAGCGGTATAAGAGGAGCCTTGTACGCGCTTTAACCCCAAAGGTTCTGAGCCAGGTTATTTCGAAAACCGCTGTTGCAAAGCTGATTGCAGCTATACCGCTGAGCTAGGGAGCAGCAGGGAGCTGTCGCCATAGCTCAGAAAGCGGTAACCGTTGGCCAGGGCGTGGTCGTACACGGCCCGCCAGTCGGGGCCCAGCAGGGCCGCCACCAGCAGAAGCAGGGTGCTTTCGGGCTGATGGAAATTGGTAATAAGCCCATCGACCAGCCGGAACTGGTAGCCTGGCGCGATAAGTAGTTGTGTACTAGCCTGCAAGGTATCGGTGCCGACTGCTTCCAGGTGGGCGAGCAGGGCGGTTAGCGCTGCTTCAGGGCTAATGGTGGCCGCCACGTCGACCAGCTCATAGGGCTGCCACTGATTTACGAGGAGCTCCCCGGTAGGGTGAGCGAGGGGCGAGGCTGCCGCATTCTGAGCCTGCAGCAGCGTAACCCCCAGCCAGTACAGGCTTTCGAGCGTACGCAGGCTGGTGGTGCCCACCGCCACCACGGGGCGGGGCCGGTGGTCTAGCAGCTGCCGCAGCAAAGGAGCCGTTACCAGAATGGGCTCCGTATGCATGGGGTGGTCGCCCATGCGGTCAGCTTTCACCGGCTGGAACGTGCCCGCTCCTATATGGAGCGTAATGTGGCCAATGGAGAAACCTTTCTGCGGCAGCTCGGCCAGCAGCTCGGGGGTAAAGTGCAGGCCGGCGGTGGGCGCGGCTACGGCGCCCTCGGTAGCGGCATACACGGTTTGGTAGCGCACCGCGTCATTAGCCGTATCGGGCCGGCCAAGGTAGGGTGGCAAAGGCAAGTGGCCCCCGGCCCGCAGCACTTCGGCGAAGGGCAGCGTGGCCGGCTCCCAGCGGAAATCAATTAAGGCGGTACCCGCTTCCTGCACCCGCCGCTCGGCCCACAGGGTCGCGGCCTGGCCGTCGGCCGTCTCAAATGCCAAGGTCACGGGCCCTTCCTTCCAGCGGCGACCGTTGCCGACCAGGCAGCGCCAGGTGCACTGGCCGGCGTGCTGCAAGGCCAGCTCCAGGCTGCGGTGGGGGGCTACGGGCTCCAGGCAAAACAACTCAACCTGCCCACCCGTGGGTCGTCGGGCCAGCAATCGGGCGTGCACCACGCGGGTGTTGTTGAAAATCAGCAAGGCACCCGCCGGCAATTCGCTGGGCAAGTCGCGAAACCCTTTATCAGAGATGGTGCCCTGCTTACTCACCAGCAGGCGGCTGGCGGCGCGGTCGGGCAAAGGTTCCGGCGCGATGCACTCGGGGGGGAGGGGATAAGTGAAGTCCTGGATGGAGAGTTGGCGCGGGTTGGAGGCAGTCATGCCGGCAAAGGTCGGGCCGAACCGGCATAGCCACTTACCTGGGGCGCCGAAATAGCAGCAAGTGCTGCTGGGGCAGCGTCTCCACGTTCTGCACAAATTCCAGCCCTACGGCGGCCATCTCCTTACGTGCTTGCTCCACGCTCATTTTGTGGATGCGCTTAATGGGCACATTGGGGTCTTCGGCGCGGTATTCCACCAGTGCCAAACGGCCGGTGCCCGGGCGCAGGGCCCGCCGAATAGACCGGCCCATTTCCCGCGGGTGGTCGAACTCGTGGTAGGCATCCACAATAAGCACCAAATCGACGCTGTCGGCGGGCAGGGCCGGGCTGGTAGTGGTGCCGAGTACGGGACGCACGTTGGAGGCCTTGAATTTGCGCTTATTGGCTTGCAGGGCAGCGAGCATCTCCGGCTGAATGTCGACTGCCAGCACCTGCCCCTTGGGGACTCGCTTGGCCAGCTGAAACGAGAAGAAGCCCGTTCCCGCCCCAATATCGGCCACCACATCGGTGGGCTTCAAATTCAGCTCCTTCAGCAACAGGTCGGTTCTTTCTTCTTGCTGGCGGCTGCTTCGTTCGAGCCAGGTGGCCCCTTCGTGGCCCATAACGTGGGCAATCTGGCGGTCGAAATAATACAGGCCAATGCCGTTGGGGTCGCGCGGCGGAGCCAGCACGTAGCCGCTGGTATCGGCCATTACCGCGGCCTGCAGGCGCCCGGCAGTGCTAGCCGGGGGACGGGTTTCGGCGGGCAATTGGGTGCAGGCAAACGCGACCAGGCCGATGCCCGCGCTGGCTCCTGCTCCCTGCAACGCCCGCCGCCAGGTTGAAAAATGATACTTCATACTAATTGCAAGTAAGCATGTTTGTCAGGTCAACAGGAATAAGGGCCAGGGCGTTCAGCCGGAAAGTAAGGCCAGCCTGGGCGAGCAAACCGTCCTGGGCACCGGCAACAAGTAGCTTTTTGAATACGAAATGCCTCAATAAAAATTGCCCATTTGTAGTTTTGACCGTAGAACAAGCATTTCCCTTCCCTTTATTTTCATTGATTCATGAAAAATACTTCCTCTTCTTTTGCCAAGCTGTTGGCCGTAGCCGCCTGTACTCTGACGCTGGGTAGCTGTAACCGCGCCGAATACGCCCTGCTACCCAAGGGGGCGTCCTACCACGGGGTTACCCGGGCGGCGACCCCGGCGCCGCCTGCTTCCGCGCCGGCCCCCGCCCTTACGCCCGCGCCAGCCAGACCGGTAGCCGACGCGCCCGCGGCCGAAGCAACGGATAAAATCGGAGAAGAGTCGGCGTCGGTAGTAGCTTCTGCGCCCGCCGCGGCCAAAAAAATCAAGAATCTGCCGGAGGTGCGGACTGCTGAAGCCACTGACGCGCCGGCTGCCACTACAAGCGCCACGGCTGCTCCCAAGCCAAATTTGCTACAGCGCCTGGCTTTGGCTAAAGTAACCCGCAAAATGGACAAGCTCATGCGCAGGGCCGGGACCGCACGTCAGCACGACAATACGGCGTCTACCACCCGATCTTCCATCAATGGTAACCTGCGCATTGGCCTTATCCTGCTACTCGTAGGCTTACTCGTTGGCCTCATCAACTCCACAATTGGCAGCATCGTCGCCATTATCGGCTTGGTGTTCCTCGTACTGTGGCTGGTTAACGAGTTGTAAGAATACCGCAGCTCTGTTTTTAAGTCAGGAGGCCCGCTCATCCGATATGAGCGGGCCTTTTTCGTTGCCGGGCGAGCCGGTTACATCGGGTCTACGTCCGCCACCAGCCGGGCCTGCTTGAATTCTTTGTGGTCGTGCACTACGTCCATGGCGGCGCAGATTTGCTCTTTGGCCCACTTTAGCACCGTGTGAGCGCGGTCGAGCTTGATGGTGATTTCCTGTAAGTAGAAATTACGAATGCGGAAAATGTAGGGCGCCTCGGGGCCCAGCACGGCGGCCCGGCCCAGGCGTTCGACCAGCTCCTGGGTGAGCAGAATGGCGGCCCGCTCCCCCAGGCCTTGCTCCACGTGCTTCACCGTCAGCTTGATAACGCGCATGAATGGCGGGTAGCCGTGTTCCTGCCGCTGCATGATCTCGTAGTTGTAAAACTCCACGTAATCGTTGCGGATGACTTTGTCGAAAATCACCTGGGTAGGGTCGGCCGTTTGAATGATGACCTTGCCTTTCTTGCCCTTGCGCCCCGCGCGGCCGCTCACCTGCACAAACATCTGGTAGGCCCGCTCGTGGGCCCGGAAGTCCGGGTAGTGAATAATGCTGTCGGCATTGATGATGCCCACCAGGCTCACATTGGCAAAGTCCAGGCCCTTGGTCACCATCTGGGTGCCGACCAGCACGTTGGTGGTTTGCTTTTCGAAGTCGGCAATGATTTGCTGGTAGCTGTTTTTGGCGCGGGTGGTATCCAGGTCCATGCGCTGAATATTAGCCTGGGGCAGCATGATTTTCAGGTCGTCCTCGATTTTTTCGGTGCCGAAGCCCTGGGTTTTTACGGCCCGCGAGCCGCAGGCGGGGCACTTGGACACCATGGGGTCGTGGTAGCCGCAGTAGTGGCAGCGCAGCTCGTGGCTGTGTTTGTGGTAGCTCAGGCTCACAGCGCAGTTGGTGCATTTCGGGATCCACCCGCAGTCCTGGCAGGCCACCACCGGCGCGTAGCCCCGCCGGTTCTGGAACAGAATAACCTGTTCCTGCGCGCCCAGCTTGCGCTCGATCTCGGTCAGCAAATCGGCACTGAAGTGGTTGTGCATGGTCTTTCGCTCGCGCGCCTTGCGGGTGTCGACCAACTCGATGTCGGGCATGCCCGCCTCGCCAAAGCGCTTGGTCAGCGAAACCAGGCCGTAGCGCCCCTGCCGGGCCTGGTAATACGTTTCCACGGCCGGGGTAGCGGAGCCGAGCAGGGTTTTGGCCCCTTGGAAGTTGGCCATCATCAGGGCCACCTCGCGGGCGTTGTAGCGCGGCGCCGGGTCGTACTGCTTATAGCTCGACTCGTGCTCCTCGTCCACGATAATCAGCGAAAGGCTATCAAACGGCAAGAACACCGCCGAGCGCACGCCCACCACCACCTGGAAGCGGCCCGACAGCACGCCATTCCAGACCTCGACCCGTTCGTTATCGGAGAACTTGGAGTGGTACACCCCCAGCCGCGAGCCGAATACGCGCAGCAGCCGGCTCACAATCTGGGCCGTCAGCGCAATCTCGGGCAGCAGGTACAGCACCTGCCCGCCGCTTTCCAGGGCTTTGCGAATGAGGTCGATGTAAATCTCGGTTTTACCGGCGCCCGTCACGCCGTGCAGCAGGGTGATGTCGTGCCGGGCGAAGTGCGCCATAATCTCATCCCGCGCCGTGGTTTGGGCCTCGGTCAGGGTGAAGTGCAGCTGGGCAGTGGGCTCGTTCTCCAGCGGAAAGCGCGATACAATCACGTCAAACTGTTCCAGCACCCCATTTTTGATAAGCGTGTTGACGGCCGAAGCGGAGAGGTGCGGGCTGCTGGTGAGGGCCGCCTTTTCGAGGCCCCCCTGGTTGGCATGCTCGTTTTGGTACACCGGCACGCGCTGCAAGTACTTCATCAGCACGTCCAGCTGCTTGGGCTTGCTGGCCAGGGTGCTGAACAGCTGCTCAATGGCGGGCTCCGCGATAAAGTGGTGCGCCAGCCGTACTTTCTTCACCACTTTGGGGGAATACTTGTCGGCCGTGTGCTCAAACAGAAAGATCACGTCCTTCTGCATCAAAGACTTGATCACCTTATGAAACGAGGTAATGCCGAGCAGCTCACCGACCTCGGTGAAGGTCAGAGCCTTGCCTTCCTCGGTCGTGCCCAGCGCGTCCACGATCAGCTCTTCCTGGGAAGAAAGAGGATATTCATTCTCCTCCCGCGAAAAGCCCGGGTGCAGCTGAATCCGCGACTCCGAGCTGAGCTTCAGCGCCGAAGGCAGGGCCGCGTTTATCACCTCGCCCAGGGTGCACATGTAGTAATCGGCCATCCAGCGAAATAGCTTGAGCTGCGGCTGGGTTACCACGGGCGCATCGTCGATAAATTCGAGGATGTACTTGGCCTGATAGTTCGCCGGTGGCCTTTCGTGCACGGCCGCTACGATGCAGCTCAGCGTCCTTTTAGCCCCAAACTGCACGATGACCCGTCCGCCAATCACCACGTTGTCGTTCAGCTCGTAGGGCACCCGGTAGGTATAAAGCCGCGGCAGGGGCAACGGCAGGATAACGTCGGCAAACAGCGTAACCCGGTCGGCTGCCGGGGCAGCAGCGGGAGAAATAAAATCGAGAGCGAGACTCAAAACAGAAACGGCGAAGAGGCGGATAGTAAAGATAGCAGAGCGGTTGCACCAACCGAACTCCCGGCCGCAGGTTAGGGCCAGAGCAGCTAAGGGACCAGGCCATTGGCCTAACTAGCGGACCCACCCGGGCTACCACGCCAGAAACCAGCCCAGGTCCGGTCGTTGCGCCCGCTACCCTAAATCGCGGCCAGGGCCGCTTGCGCGGCGGCCACCTCGTACACCGGCGCCAGACAAGCCTGGCTGCGGCACACGTGTATGCTCGTGCGCCCCTCCGAGGCAGGCTTCAGTAGCTTCAGCAGCGGCAGCTCGGACGGCTCGCTGGTGCCGGCAATAACCGCATCGAACAAAAACGAGCGGTTAAGCTCCTCCCGAAAAGAATCCGCTTCCGGCCCGATGATGGCCACCTCGGCGCCCGGCCGGAGCAGGGCCGCATACAGCGCGGCCCAGTTGCTGAGGTGCTGCGGCTCCTTCACTACCAGGGGCCGTACCCGCGCCAGCATATCGGCGGCCAGGTCCACGTAGCGGGTATTTTCGAGGTGCCGGCCCAGTCGGCGCAGGTTGTGCGCCATCACCGAGTTCGAGGCGGGAATAACGTTGTCGAAGAGCTCTTTCTTGCGGGCAATGAGCGGCTCGGCGTTGCGATCGGTGTAGAAAAACTGGGTTTCCGCAGGGTCGAAGAAGTTGCTGAGTACGTATTCGGTCAGCGCTTCGGCCTCGCGCAGCCAGATCTCGGCGAAGGTCACTTCGTAAAGGCTCACGTAGGCCTGAATGACCAGCGCATAGTCTTCCAGAAAGCCGTGGATGCTGGCCCGGCCGTTCTTGCAGGTGCGATAGAGCCGCGGCCCCTCCCGCAGGTTCGTCTGGATGAAACGGGCATTGCGCTCGGCGATGACCAAAAACTCCGGCTCGCCAAAGGCCCGGTAGGCGTCGGTAAGCCCCTGGAGCATCAGGGCATTCCAGCCGGTCAGAATTTTGTCGTCGAGCCCGGGGCGGACGCGCGTGGCGCGCACGGCCATAATTTTCTGCTTCCAGCCCGCCACCAGCTCGGGTACTACCCCGGGGGCTAATTGGTGGGCTGCCGCGAACTCGTCGTCGGTTTGGCGGCGATGCAGAATGTTACGGCCGTGTTCCCAGTTGCCCAGCGCCGTGCAGTTGTAATAATCGGAAAACAGCGGCTCCTCATCGCCGAGGATAGTGCGCAGTTCTTCTTTCGTGAAGACGTAGAATTTGCCTTCCTCGCCCTCGCTATCCGCATCCAGCGACGAATAGAAGCCCCCCTCGGCGTTGGTCAGCTCCAGCCGCACAAACTCGATGGTGTCGTACACTACTTCCCGAAACAGCTCTTCCTGCGTCAGTTGGAACGCTTCGCTGTAGAGGCTGATCAGTTGCCCATTATCATAGAGCATTTTCTCGAAGTGCGGCGCCAGCCACTCCGCGTCGACTGAATAGCGGGCAAAGCCGCCGTGGGCCTGGTCGTAGATGCCGCCCCAGGCCATTTCCCGCAAGGTGAGCACGGTTTGGTCCAGCACCGCCCGGCTGCCGCTGATGGCGTGAGCCCGCAGTAAAAACCGCCAAACGCTGGGCATCGGGAACTTCGGGGTTCGGTTCAGGCCCCCGCGTTCCCGGTCGAATTTTACGCCCAGGTTATATACGAGTAGCTTGAATTCCTCGTCGGAAACGCCCGCTGGCCCAGCCGTCGGCATTGGGTCAGCAACTACTGGGGCGTTATTCGTTTGTTGAGCGCCGTATTTCGCCAGCTCGCTGGTGCCAATTACCTCCATAAACCGCTCCGCCGACTGCTCCAACTCGCTCCGGTGCTCGCCGGCGTAGGCCTGGCCAATGTTCTCTAGCAGCTTCACCCACGAACCCTTGCGGAAGTACGTGCCGCCATAAAAAGGCTTGGCCTCCGGGGTGAGAAACACGTTGAGGGGCCAGCCGCCCTGCAGGCCCATGGCGTGCAGGGCATCCATGTAGATCTGGTCCACGTCGGGCCGTTCCTCCCGGTCTACTTTGATGCACACGAAGTACGCGTTCATCACCGCCGCCACCGCCTGGTCCTCGAAAGACTCGCGCTCCATTACGTGGCACCAATGGCAAGCCGCGTACCCGATGCTAACGAGGATCGGCTTTTGTTCGGCTTTTGCCCGGGCCAGGGCTTCGGGGCCCCAGGGGTACCAATCCACGGGATTGTGGGCGTGCTGTTGCAGGTAAGGGCTGGTTTCCTGAACGAGGCGGTTGGTCGACTGCGAATCGTGGGCCATAGCGGAAGGTTAGGGGGAGTACTGAAACAACAAACCCGGCAAAAAGAGCCGGGTTTGAAGAAATAATTAAGCAGGCTTGGTGGGCTTCTTCGGCGGTTTAGGCTTATCCGCCCCAGATTTAGCCCCCGGTTTAGCCTTGGCCGCTGGTTTTCGTTTAGTAACTGCTGCGGCAGTTTCCGCAGCGCTCGGCCCCGCCTCCGGAGTTGTTGGCGCTAAATCTGGTTTGGATTTCGTCGATTTAGCTTTCGCGGCTCTGGGGGGAGCAGCTGCTTGGGAAGCATCTTTTTTGGAGGCAACTGCTTTGGCGGACTGCTTCGGCGCTGCCTTCCCGGTTTGGACTGCCGGCTCGGCGCTTGCTTCAATTAGTGAGGCCGAAGTGCCCTTCATGCGGCCGGCCGCTACCTGCGTGCGCCCCGAGAGCGCGTCTGGCACTGGCACCACGGGAATATCCACCGCTGGCTTCTCCGTGCGTGCCCCCGTCACGACACGCTTAGCACGGTTGGAGTGGCGAGCCGGCGGCGGGGGCGTCGTTTCCGGCGCGGCGGGTTCGTTGGCGGCCGGAGCAGGATCCGTCGCCACCGGGGTTGGTCCCACCGGTGCGGGGGGGGGCTGCCTAACCTGGTTGCGGCGGCTGCCCTCCGCGCGAACGGGCTTAGGAGGGGTCGGGGTAGTTAACTGCTCCCCGTTATCGGATATTGGGGCAACCGTCGGGCCAGGAGCAGAGGCGCTGATAGCTGTGGGGGCCTCAACGGCCTGGGCCAGTACCTCAGCTCTTTTGCCCCGGTTACGATTGCGCCTCGACGTAGTAGGATTAGGCTCAATCCTGGATGTATCGCTACTACTTGCCTCTGCCTCTATCGGGGAGCTGGCTGTTTCAGAAGGCCGCGCGACTGCCTCAGTTGGAGTCAGTGTTTCGGCTGCTACTGGTGCCTCGGGGGCGGGAGCGTAAAGAGCCACTTGGGGTGGGCGTCTTGGCTTACCACGCTGCCCACTCAGCTTCTCTGGCGCCGAGATACCGCTGATAGGGGAGGGTACTTCTCCGAATTGTTCTCGGAGCGGTTCGTCCGCCGCCCCCGCCTCCGGCATAGATGGCGGCAGGGCCGCCGCATTTTCCGGAAGAACGGTATCTGCTGATGCAACCTCGCCAGTGGCCAGCCGAAGAGCGTTTTTGCGCGCCGTCCGTTTAGCTCCGCCCCGGGAACGACGTTTTTTCTTCTTCGCTGGCTGCTCGCTACCAGTTGCATCTGCTCCCAAATTGGCAGCCTCAGCAAAGGCCGTGGGGGCCACGGGCTGCTCGATTGAAGACCCATCAGCCAGGGGCTGGGTGGGGAGAGTCGGGGGATTTATGTCCGCCGACTGCTCACCAGCAAAGGCAGCCTTCTGAAATTGCTCGTTCTCGCCCGGCGTTTGCGGTTGGCCCGGGCCCCGACCATCGCGCCGCCCCCGTTCCGGCCGGCCTCCGCGGGCGTGGCGCTGGGTCCGGAATTCTTCGGGTGACAGGCGCGGTGACCGGCTCCCAGCTAAGGACGGCAACTCAGCCGTCGGCAATGCCATTTCTTCGGGCTTGGTAGCTGGCGAGTTCTGGCCAATGTCAATCCGCTCCTCGTCATCTTCCGGTACTTCCTCGGGCTCGGGCTGCCGAGGCGCGGGTAATGCTGCGATTTTAGCGCGTACTTCTTTCAGCTCCGCAGCCACTTCTACCTTGCGAAGGCTTAGCTGTTCGAGCTTCTGCAGCGTGTTGGCTAAAAACTGCCGGTGCTCCGGGGCGCCCGGGTGCAGCGGCCGGTGCCCCAACGACTGCCGTACCGCCGCCCACTCCTTGCGGAACCGGCCAAAATCCGCGTCAAAGTAGGTGCGGGCAAACTTATCCCAGATGTAATCTTCCGCTACTTCCGAGGGATGCAGCATGTCCGCCGCGTAGAAGCGGTAGTCGCGCAAGTCATCCAGCAGCAGCTCGTAGGCCGGGAAGTACGCCACATCGGGCAGCAGGTCGCTTACAATGTGCGTGGCCACCCGCAGCACCGACTTGCTCACCGCGTTTAACGGCAGCGTGTCTTTTAAGTGCCGGACTGGGCTCACCGTCAGCACCAAGCGCAGGCGCGGGTTGAAGCGCCGCAGGTACGCATGGGTTTCCGCCAGGTCATTGATAATCTCGTCGGGCGTCAGCAGCTCCCGGACGAACAAGTCGGCGGACTGCTTGTGGCAGTTGTTGACCAGCTCGCCGGTTTCGCGCAGGCGGTAGGCCCAGGCCGTGCCGAGGGTGAGCAACACCACCTCGGCGTTCCGCAGAAATTCGCCGGTTTGCCGCACCAGCTCCTGAATGGTCTGCAGCAGCTCCACCGGCGACTCGGCCCCGAGGCTGCCGTGCAGGTCGTAGCTCTGCCAGCGGCCGCGGGCCTGCACCAGGTGTTGTTGCCAGTCGACTTCCTCGCCCGCCGCCGCTCGCAGCAGCCGGGTCAGGGCCAGGGGCTGAAATACGGTGCCAAAGGGATTTACGAGGGTATCAACCTTATTGGCCGCCAGCCGGGAGCCGATGCTGTCGGCAAAGCAGGAGCCCATGGTGAGGACCCGCGCCGTGCGTGGTAGCTGGTTCGTGGCTGGCGCAATAGGTAGTTCAGTTCTAAACATTAAAGCAAAAATAGTCCGTAACCGGTGTCTGGCCCGAAGCCATAACAAAAAAGCCCCACCAGATGGCGGGGCTCTTGAAATTGCCGTTCAGCAGTGGCTACGCGGCTACCACGCGGAATTGCACCGTGTGCTTTACTTCCTTGTGCAGGTTAGCCGTTGCCGTGTAGTCGCCCGCCATCGTCGGCTCCTGGTCGAACGACAAGCGCTTGCGGTCGATGTCCACGCCTTTGGCTTTCAGCGCCTCCGCCAATTGCAAAGTAGTTACGCGGCCGAAAATCTTGCCGCTTTCGCCCACTTTAGCGGGCAGGTCCAGCACCATTTCGCCAATCTGGTCGGCAATGGCCTGGGCGTCGGCCTTGATTTTCTCGGCTTTGTGAGCGGCCTGGCGCACGTTCTCGGCCGTGATTTTCTTGTTCGTCTTGTCGGCCAGGATGGCCAAGCCTTGGGGCAGCAAGAAGTTGCGACCGTAGCCCGGTTTCACGGTCACGATGTCGTTCTTGTACCCGAGGCCCTTAACGTCGTCTTTGAGGATGATTTCCATATCTGGGTTTGGTTGTTGGTGCCTGGTGCGTGGTGCCTGGATAAAATAAATTCCGTCGCTATAGAACGGTCCATTTCACCAAGCACCAAGCACTGAGCACCAAGCACTAACAATTTATTTCAGAGCGTCGGCTACGTAGGGCATCAGGGCCAGGTGGCGGGCCTTGGCAATGGCCTGAGTCACTTTGCGCTGAAACTTCAGGCTGGTGCCGGTGAGGCGCCGGGGCAGCACGCGGCCCTGCTCATTCACGAACTTCAACAGGAAGTTGGGGTCCTTGTAGTCCACGTACTTAATGCCGTTCTTCTTGAAGCGGCAGTATTTCTTGCGGGTGTCCTGCGGCTTGTTCATAGCCGCCCGGTCGTTATTGCGGTTGGATGCGGGAGTTGCCATATCTAACTAAACTGGATTATTGAGCTACGGCTTCCGTTTCTTTGGCCGCCTTCTGCAGGTTCATCTCGCCGTTGCGGCGACGGTTGTTGTACTCCACCGCGTGCTTATCGAGCACCGTGGACAAAAACCGGATGACGCGCTCGTCGCGGCGGAATGCCAGCTCCAGTACGTCAACTATGTTGCCCGATCCGGTGTAGGACAGGCAGAAATAGTAGCCAGTGGTTTTCTTCTGAATCGGGTACGCCAGCTTGCGCAGGCCCCAGGCTTCAGTGGACAAAATGGCGGCGCTATTTTCCTTAAGCACCTGGGTGAACTTCTCGACCGTCTCTTGCACCTGGCTCTCGTTCAATACGGGAGTCACGATGAAGACCGTCTCGTAATTTCTTACTTCCATTACGACGGGGTGAAAATTTTGGGGTGAAAAAATTTGATGGGGGCGCAAAGGTACTGACTTTCCGACGGATTACCAAAGAACATAAGCACATCTTATAGGATAAGACCCCGAAGACGGAACCCTGGTTGAACGCGCCAGTACCCCCGTTGCCTGGCTTCATCAAAGGACTGCCTACCCAACTTTCGCCCTTGGTTTTATTTGATTCAGGGCGTAACAAAAAGCGGTAAACCGAGGTTGTATCTCAAAGCGTTATCAAGAACGGCGGCTTCAAAACCGGGGATAGCCAGCCGCGCCAGCATAAGTTAAGTAGTCGAAAGGGCCGTAGAGGGCAAGTGCGTACGGGAGCACGGAAAGGTCTTGCACGGCTGGTACCTGACCGGCCGGGAATGCCCAGAAATTGCGTTTTACTTTTTGCCGCCTACGATTCCTGACCTACATTTGTGGCCTTGAAATGCCCCTAGCATTTCGTTTTACTGTCTATTTTCTCTATGAATAGCAATCGACTGCGTTCCCTACCTCACCTGCTGCTGGCGCTCTTTCTCACCTTCGCCGGCGCTCATAAAGTTGCCGCTCAGGGAGCAAGCTCCAGTGCCGAAGTAAAGAAGGAGGGTGTAACACCCGGCGCAACTGCCGGGGCTACCGCTGCCACCGCAGTGGCCCCGCCCGCTGCCCCGGGAGGCGGCGACGCCGCTGCCATCGCCGCGGGCGATGCCTTGTTTAAAGCCAACTGCGCCCAGTGCCACGCGGTAAACGAGCAGGTAGTGGGCCCGGCTCTGGGCGGCATCACCAAGCGGCGGCCCATCTCCTGGATTATTCCCTGGATTAAGAACTCCAGCAAAGTAGTAGCCAGCGGCGACGCGTACGCCGTGGAGCTCTATAATAAGTTCAACAAGCAGCAAATGCCCTCCTTCGCCCTTTCGGACAAGGAGATTACCTCCATCGTTGCCTGGGTTACCTCGCAGGAAGGTGCCCCCGGAGCAATCGCGAAAGGCGGACCCACTGATGGCAACGCGGCCGCCACCGATGGCAAGACTGATGCCGGTGGAGCCGAGGCCGGAGCCGGCAAGTACGTCGACATCCTGCTCATCGTACTGGTAGTAGTGCTGATCGTGCTGGTCGTAACCCTCGTCATCATCGGCAACCTGATGAAAGACGTGCTGCGGGGCCGGAAAGACCTCGACGGCCGCGACATCGAAATCCTGGAGCAGCGCTTCGATTGGGGCAAGCTGTATCGTTCGCCGGTAATGCGCGGCATCGTAGGAACGGTTTTCGCGCTCGTCCTACTATACGAAGGCGTGCAGAGCGTAATGGCGGTGGGCCTCACCCAAGGCTACCAGCCCACCCAGCCCATTGCTTTCTCGCACAAGCTGCACGCAGGGGAGCACCAGATCAACTGCGCTTATTGCCACACTTCGGTGTACAAGTCGAAGTCGGCCAACATCCCCTCGGCCAACATCTGTATGAACTGCCACTCGCAGATCAAGACGGAGTCCCCTGAAATCAAGAAAATCTACCGGGCCATTGAGCGCAAACAGCCCATTCAGTGGGTGCGTATCCATAACCTGCCCGACCTGGCTTACTTCAACCACTCGCAGCACACCCAGGTGGGGGGCTTGCAGTGCCAGACCTGCCACGGCCCCATTCAGAACATGGAAGTGGTGTATCAGTACTCGGCACTCACCATGGGCTGGTGCATCAACTGCCACCGCGAGATGCCGCTCAACACCAAAGACAACAAGTACTACGATAACCTGGTGAAGCTGCACGACACCAAGAATGCCGGCGCGCCCTTCACCGTGTCGTCGAACGGTGGCACCGAGTGCTCGAAGTGCCACTACTAATTGGCTCAGCGAGCCTTTAGGTATCCCAGAGCTATGTAATGGCTCAGTAAGGCTCGAGTCTCATCACTGACAAATTCCGCTCAACAATCAAGTACCTCTCGGCTTAGCCGGCCCCAGCCCCTAAGACCCTGAGTCTCTAAGTCCCCAAAAATGAAGTACTGGAAAGGAATTGAGGAACTGGAAAGCACCCCGGAATTCATGCAATCGGCCTTCGCCGAGTTCATGCCGGTCAAGGAAAGCCATGAGAGCAGCGATGCTACCTCGGCCCCCCGTCGCGACTTCCTCAAATTAATGGGTTTTGGCCTGGCTGCTGCCACCCTGGCTTCTTGCGAAACGCCGGTCCGGAAAGCCATCCCCTACCTGAATAAGCCCGAGGAGATTGATCCGTCCATCTCCAACTTCTACGCTTCCACCTATTTCACCGGTGCCGATTATAACGCGGTATTGGTGAAGACCCGCGAAGGCCGCCCCATCAAACTGGAAGGCAACCCGGAGTCGCCCATCAACAACGGTGGTTTGTCGGCGCGGGCTCAGGCCGCCGTGCTGAGCCTCTACGATGGTGGCCGCCTGCAACACTTCGCCATCAAGTCAGGCAACAGCCACCAGAAAGCTGAAATCGCCGCCCTGGACCAAGCCGTGCGGGCTAAGCTGGCGACGACTACCGGTCGCATCGCCATTGTTTCGCCGACCATCATTAGCCCTTCGACTAAGCGGGCCATTGCGGAGTTTGCCTCGCGCTACCCCAGCACCACCCACGTGATGTACGATGCCCAATCGGTAACGGGCCTCTTGCAAGCTAACAACGGGGTGGTACCGGGCTACGACTTCAGCAAGGCCAGCGTTATCGTCAGCCTCGGGGCCGACTTCCTGGGTACCTGGATCTCGCCCGTAGAGTACAGCCGGCAGTACGCCATGACCCGCAAGATTAGCCGGGATAAGCGGACCATGTCGCGTCATTACCAGTTTGAGACGGCCATGACGCTCAGCGGCTGCAACGCCGACGTGCGCGTGCCGGTGAAGCCCTCGGAAATGGGCGCGGTGGCCCTGGCCCTGTACAATGCCGTTACCGGAGCTGGCTCCTCTTCTTACAAGAACGATAAACTCACCCAGGCCGCCAAGGACCTTACCGCTAACCGTGGCGCCAGCCTCGTAGTGTCGGGCTCCAACGACCCGGCAGTGCAGGCGCTGGTAACCGCCATTAACCAGGCTTTGGGTAGCGTTGGTACGACTATCAACCCCAATGCTCCGAGCTACCTGCGCCAGGGCGATGACGCCCGCATGGCCGCGCTGGTAAACGACATGAATAATGGCAGCGTTGGCGCGGTCATTTTCTACAACGCCAACCCGGTATATAACCACCCCCTCGGCGAGAAAATAAAGTCGGGCCTCACTAAAGTGCCCCTGACCATTTCGCTTAACGACCGGCTGGATGAAACCGGTGTACTCTGCCAGTACGCTGCTCCCGACAACCACTGGCTGGAATCGTGGAATGATTATGAGCCCAAGCGCGGCTTCTTAAGCTTGGCTCAGCCAGCCATCACGCCCCTTTTCGCCACCCGTCAAGGGCAGGAAACCCTGTTGCGCTGGGCTGGCAACAACACGACCTATTATAAGTATCTGCGCGCCACTTGGCGCTCCCTGACTCCTTCCGATGCGGCTTGGGACAAGGTAGTGCACGACGGAGTGGCTACGGGGGCGGTGCTGGCGCCCGCGCCCCCCATGATGAACGCGGCGGTGGACGTGGCAGCGGCGGTGGCCCAGTTGAGCAGCCCCGCCAAAACCAACAACGGCGTAGAGTTGGCTCTCTATGAGAAAGTAGGCATTGGCGCGGCCGGCTGCGAAGCGAACAACCCTTTCCTGCAGGAGTTACCGGACCCGGTTTCGAAAGCCACCTGGGGTAACTACGTGGCCGTGCCACGGAAAATGGCCGTCGACAACAAGTGGGAGCAGGGCGACGTCGTCAAAGTATCAGCTAACGGGTATTCGATCGAACTGCCGGTGCTGATTCAGCCGGGCCAGGCGAACGGAACCGTAAGCATTGCGCTCGGCTATGGCCGCACCCTGGCCGGCAAAGCCGGTGACCTGGTGGGGGCTAATGCGGCACCGCTGGCCGTGGCAACGCCCAACGGCGTGACGTACAGCAATGTGGTGACACTGACGAAAACCGACGCCACTTCGCCCATTGCCCAGACCCAGACTCACCACACGGTGATGGACCGCAAGCCGGTAGTGCAGGAAAACACGCTGGCTCAGTACATCAAGAACCCCAAGGAGGTAACCGAGTACGAAAAGATTGCCACGCCCGATGGCTTGGAAAAACCCAATAAGGTTTCGCTGTGGCAGGACTACCAGTACAATAACCACCACTGGGGCATGATGATAGACCTCAACTCGTGCATCGGCTGTGGCTCGTGCGTGATTGGGTGTCAGACCGAAAACAACATTGCCGTAGTGGGCAAGCAGCAGGTTATCAACCGCCGCGAGATGCACTGGATGCGCATTGACCGCTACTACAGCTCGGACCACCACAAGGATGAGTTCGATACCAAAGGCAAAGTGGCTACCTACGCCGCGATGGAAGACCCTTCGGACAACCCGCAGGTTATTTTCCAGCCCATGATGTGCCAGCAGTGCAACCACGCGCCCTGCGAAACGGTATGCCCCGTACTGGCAACCACGCACAGCTCCGAGGGCATCAACCAAATGGTGTATAACCGGTGCATCGGAACCCGCTACTGCGCCAACAACTGCCCCTACAAAGTGCGTCGCTTTAACTGGTTCTCGTACTACTCTAACGAGAAGTTCGAAACGGTAAACGGCCACATGTTCACCGATCTGGGCCGCATGGTGCTCAACCCCGACGTGACCGTTCGCGCCCGCGGCGTGATGGAAAAGTGCACGTTCTGCGTTCAGCGGATTCAGCTGGGCAAGCTCGAAGCCAAAAAGCAGAAGCGCCGCCCGGTGGATGGCGAGATTGTTACGGCCTGCGCTCAGTCGTGCCCCACCGAAGCCATTGTTTTTGGCGACATGCGCGACCCCAACAGCCGGATCAGCCAACTGATGCGCCGCGAAGATGGCGAGCGGGCCTTCCACGCCCTCGACGCGATCAACGTGCAGCCTAACGTGACGTATCTGACCAAGATCCGTAACGCCGAGTCCGAATTCTTCGCAAAAGAAAACGCTTAATAATCAGTAACCGATAAGATTATGCAGCACGTATCAGCCATCCGCGAGCCGCTCGTTACGGGGGGCAAAACGCTACACGACGTAACGCAGGACATCTGCTATCAGGTAGAAGCCAAACCCAATATTCGGTGGATGGCGGCCTTGAGCGTGGCTCTGTTTTTCCTAGGGGTCTTCTTCTACTCGGTCTACCGCACGGTGTGGTATGGCATCGGCGAATGGGGCCTGAACAAAACCGTCGACTGGGCCTGGGACATCACCAATTTCGTGTGGTGGGTGGGTATCGGCCACGCCGGCACGCTGATTTCGGCGGTGCTGCTGCTGTTCCGCCAGAAGTGGCGGTCCTCAATTAACCGGGCGGCCGAAGCCATGACGATTTTCGCCGTAATCTGCGCCGCCATGTTCCCGGTGTTGCACATGGGGCGTCCGTGGCTGGCCTACTGGGTATTTCCTTTCCAGAACACTTTCGGCTCGCTGTGGGTAAACTTCAATTCGCCGCTGCTCTGGGACGTATTCGCCATCTCGACCTACTTCACGGTATCGCTGGTGTTCTGGTACATCGGTCTGATCCCTGACTTTGCTTCTATCCGCGACCGGGCCAAGGGCACCATCGCCAAGTTCAGCTACTCCATGCTGAGCTTCGGCTGGAAAGGCTCGGCCAAGGCGTGGTCGCGCTACGAAACCGTGTCGCTGATTCTGGCCGGCGTTTCCACTCCGCTCGTACTCTCGGTACACACCATTGTATCGATGGACTTCGCCACTTCGGTAGTGCCGGGCTGGCACACCACCATCTTCCCACCCTACTTCGTGGCGGGTGCTATCTTCTCAGGCTTCGCCATGGTACTCACGCTGATGCTGATTACCCGCGTTGTGTTCCGGCTGGAAGATTACATCACGCTCGAGCACATTGCCCTCATGAACAAAATCATGATGGTGACGGGCTCCATCGTAGGGGTGGCTTACATCACCGAGTTCTTTATTGCCTGGTACTCGCAGGTTGAGTTTGAGCAGTATGCCTTTATCAACCGGGCTACCGGCCCGTACTGGTGGGCTTACGCTTCGATGATGACCTGCAACGTGATTTCCCCGCAGCTGGTGTGGCTCCGCCGGGTTCGTTACAGCATTCCGCTCACCTTCGTGCTGTCTATCATCGTTAACATTGGGATGTGGTTCGAGCGTTTCGTTATTATCGTAACCTCCTTGCACCGCGACTACCTGCCCTCGAGCTGGGCTATGTTCTCGCCCACCATCATCGATATCGGCTTGTATCTGGGCACCCTGGGCTTGTTCTTCACCTTGTTCCTGCTCTTCGCCAAGTTCTTCCCTGTGATTAACATGGCGGAAGTAAAGACCATCCTGAAGTACACGGTCGACAACGGCCCCACCTACAACCCTCAGAAGGCTGCTCACGCCGCTCACACTCACCAACCCGCGGTAGGAGCCCCGGCTTCGGCACCCATAAACTACACCAAGCATGACTAAGCGCTTTGCCGTCGGCATCTTCGAAGACGAAGACGTGCTGCTGCACGCCATAGAAAACATTCGCGCCGCCGGCGTGAAAATCTACGACGTGTTCTCGCCCTATCCCGTTCACGGCATTGATGATGCCCTGGGCATTGAGCGCTCGCGCCTCCCCATCGCGGCCTTCTTTTTCGGTATGACGGGCCTGGCCTTCGCGCTGTGGATGCAGATCTACATGCTGGGCTTCGACTGGCCGATGATTATCGGTGGCAAGCCCCACATCGCCCTGCCGGCTTTCATTCCCGTGGCCTTTGAGCTGACGGTGTTCTTCACTTGTCATGGCATGGCCCTCACCTTTTTTACCATTACGGGATTGTACCCCCGCCCGAAAGTGCCGGTAATCGACGTACGGGCTACCGACGACAAGTTCGTAATGGCAATTGAGCTAGATGAAAGCAGCTCGCAATTTCCTCGGCTGACTCAGCTGCTGCGCGACAACGGCGCCTCGGAAGTCAACCAAAAAGAAATGACCAACAAATAATGACGCATTTGCTGAACCTGAGCTTACGCGCCTCGGCGCTGCTGCTGTCCTTGAGGCTGGCTTCGGCCTGTACCTCCCGGCAAGACGATCCTGGGGTGGAATACGCCCCGGAGATGTACGATCCAATTCCTTACGAGCCGCTGAAGCAAACAGGCTTCAATAAAGTAAATGCCTTTGGCATCAACGAGCGCATGCCTCCCATTGCTACTATTCCTCGGGGCAAGGCTAACTACTACACGCACATCCCGAAAGACAGTGTACGCATTGCGGAGCGGGTTCTGCGCAACCCTTTCCCTTACACCAAGGCTAATCTGGAAGAGGGCAAAGTGCTGTACACCCGCATCTGCTCGCACTGCCACGGGGAGGCCGGTGACGGGCAGGGCCCCGTGGGCCTGAAGTTCAAAGGGGTACCAAACTATTCCGTCGGTACCTATAAAACCATGAACGACGGTCACATCTACCACGTCATTCAATGGGGCCGCAATCGGATG
This sequence comes from Hymenobacter montanus, assembly GCF_014699115.1. Lineage (GTDB taxonomy): Bacteria > Bacteroidota > Bacteroidia > Cytophagales > Hymenobacteraceae > Hymenobacter > Hymenobacter montanus. The sequence goes on along the minus strand of NZ_JACXAD010000009.1, from coordinate 69,000 downwards.
ATGCCCCATGGCTCCATCGTAAACCCGGAAGAGCGCTGGAAGATTGCCATGTACGTGCGCGTACTGCAGCGGGGCGAAGGCCCGGATGCGCTGAGCAAGCTGGTTGCCAAAGGTCCCGCCGGCACGGCCGACAACTCCGCTGATTTAACCGACCGCGCTTATCAAGGTCCAGAAGGGCAGGCCCAGGCCAACAAAGCTTCTGAAACCCCGGGCCAGGGTGGCGCCGTTGCTCCGAACGGTTCTGGCGTTACCTATATCCCCGGCAATAAATAACTCATGGCAACTCTGACGCATCAAGAAAGCGCCACGGCTGAACAGCTCGTTGTTACGGGTGGCGCCCGTAAAACCTTTATCACCATTATCGTCGCTGGCGTAGTGGTCCTGATTCTTGGCCTGCTGGCTTCCATGCTGGGGTGGGGTGCGGCTGAGCATGGCGAAGCCGCGGGGCACCTCGGGGCCTCGGCCGGCCACGGCGCCGGGGCCTCCGTCCACGAAGAGGGAAGCCCGGTCTGGTTGAAGCGCTTGCTGGTGAGCCTGTGGCACAGCAACGTGTTCTTCCTGGGGGTATCCACCATCGGAACGGTGTTCATGGCCATCAACTACGTTGCTTACGCTGGTTGGTCGGTGCTGGTTAAGCGCATCTCCGAGGCCCTCAGCGCTTGGATCATTCCCGGCGCGGTCATTATGCTGGTCGTATTCCTGATTGGTCGCCACGACATCTTCCATTGGACCCACGAGGGCATTATGGATAAGGGCAATCCGAACTATGATAGCATCATCGCGGGCAAAAGCGGTTTCCTAAACCTGCCTTTTTACCTCATCCGTACCATCGTTTACCTGGCTATTTGGGCTTACTTCAGCTACAAGCTGCGTCAGCTCTCGCTGGCCGAAGACCAACTGGGCGGAACGGTATGGTTTCATAAGAGCATCAATGCTTCCGCGCTGTTTCTGGTACTGTACGCCGTGAGCTCCTCGATGTCGGCCTGGGACTGGGTGATGTCGGTCGACACGCACTGGTTCAGCACCATGTTTGGCTGGTACGTTTTCGCTTCGTGGTGGGTATCCGGCATCGCGGCTATTGCCCTGACCGCCATCTTCCTGAAACAAGCCGGGTACTTGAAAGCGCTGACTTCCAACCACCTGCACGATTTGGGTAAGCTGATGTTCGGTTTTAGCATTTTCTGGACATACGTGTGGTTTGCCCAGTTCATGCTGATTTGGTACGCCAACCTTCCTGAAGAGGCGGTTTACTTTAACCAACGCCTCGGCGGCTTTGAAGGGCACTATACCGGCCTATTCTTCTTCAACATCGTCATCAACTTCGTTTTCCCCTTCCTCGGCCTGATGACCCGGGATGCTAAGCGCCAGATGATTATCATGAAGATCGTTTGCATTGCCATTCTCCTGGGCCACTGGTCGGATTTTTATCTGATGCTGATGCCGGCAACTTTGAAGGGGGAAAGCGGGTTCTTGATAGAGATTGGCGTAGCCGCCATTTTCCTCGGCGCCTTCCTCATGCTTTTCACTCGCCGCCTGGCTTCTGCTTCGCTCATTCCCGTTCATCATCCCTTCCTGGACGAGAGCGTTCACCACACTACTTAATTTTCTTAGGACTGAGATTTTAGAACTCAGAACTCAATCCTTTTTTGTTTGAGATTCGGCCCCGATTCTAAGCTCTAGGCTCTCAACTCTATTATCTAAAAAATGACTGCTCTTACCATTTTGCTGGTGTTGGTGTTGCTGTTGGTCGTCTTCGGCCTGCTGTTTCGCTTGCAGATTCTGACATCTATTTTTTCGGGCACCTTCACCCGCGATATCGGCATGAGCAATAGCGTCAACGCTATTCTGATGCTGGTGTTCCTAATTGGCGGGGGCGCGTGGTTCGCCTATTCTTTTGCGGAGAACTTCAACAAAATGAATCCGCCCATCGCCTCGGTCCACGGCCATCAGATGGAGCGCATGTTCTGGACGACGATGACCATTATCGGCATCGCCTTCGTTATCACCCAGACGCTGCTCTTCATCTACTCTTACAAGTACCAGCATAAAGAAGGACGTCGCGCTTTCTTCTTCGCCCACAATAACAAGATCGAGGTTATCTGGACGGTGATTCCCGCCATCGTGATGGCGGCCCTGATTTTTGCCGGCTGGAAAGCCTGGACGCGCATCACCGGGGCGGCTCCCAAGAGCGCCGTGGTGGTTGAAGTAATGGGTAAGCAGTTTAACTGGCTGGTTCGCTACCCGGGCCGCGACATGAAGCTCGGCGTGATTAACTACCGCATGATCGATGCCGTGAACGAATGGGGCTTCGACCTGAGCGATAAATCGGCGCTGGACGACTTCACCTCCAACGAAATCCACGTGCCTAAGGGCGTGCCGGTACTGATCAAGATTCGCTCGCGCGACGTCCTGCACGCCGTGTACATGCCTCACTTCCGCGTGCAGATGTACGCCGTGCCCGGCATGCCGACCCGCTTCTGGTTCACCCCGACTACCACCACCAACGAAATGCGCGCCCGTCTGGGCAACCCCAAGTTCAACTACGAGTTGGCTTGTAACCAGGTCTGCGGGGGTAGCCACTTCGCCATGAAGGCGACGGTTATTGTTGACGAGCCCGACGAGTACCAGAACTGGTACGCCGCTCAGCAATCGTTTTCTCAGAAAAATCCTGAAGTAATGGCGGCTTTCAAACAGAAAGCCAAGCCATCGGTTTCTAAGACGGCTGAGCCGGCGGAAGCCCAAGAAGCAGCCCCCGCTCCCTTAGCTGCTACTTACTAATAATTACTTAACGAACGGTATCTCTATTATGTCAGACATGGCAGCCAAACCCAATCTCTCGCCCGGCGTGCAAGCGCAGGGCGGCATTGGTACCGCCGCGGTTCCCGCCACTGAACATGGCGACCACCTGCATCACGACGACCACGAACACCACGACCAGCATTGGCTGTGGAAGTACGTCTTCAGCCAGGACCACAAGCAGATTGCCAAGCAGTTCCTGATCACGGGCATGCTGTGGGCCGTGCTGGGTGGCACCCTTTCGAGCTTGTTCCGCCTGCAGCTGGGCTGGCCGGAAGGTAGCATGGAATGGCTAACGCCGGTCCTGGGCAAGTGGATTCAGGCTGGTAAGCTGAACCCCGAGTTCTACCTGGCCCTGGTGACGATGCACGGCACTATCATGGTGTTCTTCGTGCTGACCGCGGGCCTGAGCGGTACCTTCTCTAACTTCCTGATTCCGCTGCAGGTCGGAGCTCGCGACATGGCTTCGGGCTTTATGAACATGCTCTCGTACTGGTTCTTCTTTCTGTCCAGCGTGATCATGTTTGCCTCGCTGTTCATCGAAACCGGCCCTGCCGCCGCGGGATGGACCATTTACCCGCCCCTGAGTGCCTTACCGCAGGCTATTCCAGGCTCGGGAGCCGGCATGACCCTGTGGCTGGTGAGCATGGTGTTCTTCATCGTTTCGCAGTTGCTGGGTGGGGTTAACTACGTTACCACGGTTATCAACCTGCGTACCCGGGGCATGAGCATGAGCAAGCTGCCGCTCACCATCTGGGCCTTCTTCCTGACGGCTATTCTGGGTATCCTGGCGTTCCCGGTATTGTTCTCCGCCGCGCTGCTGTTGGTGTTCGACCGTTCGTTCGGCACCTCGTTCTTCCTGTCGGATATCTACATTGCCGGGCAGGCCTTGAGCAACCAGGGCGGCTCGCCGGTGCTGTTTCAGCACTTGTTCTGGTTCCTGGGCCACCCCGAGGTATATATCGTGATTATGCCCGCCATGGGCATGGTTTCGGAAGTGCTGGCCACCAACGCCCGTAAGCCTATCTTCGGCTACCGCGCCATGATTGGCTCGCTGATTGGTATCTCGTTGCTTTCGTTCGTCGTGTGGGCTCACCACATGTTCGTAACCGGCATGAATCCGTTCCTGGGTTCGGTCTTCATGTTCCTGACCCTGATTATCGCGGTGCCCTCGGGCGTGAAAGTGTTCAACTGGCTGGCCACGCTGTGGCGCGGCAACATCCGCTTCACGGCGGCCATGCTGTTCGCCATTGGATTCGTGTCGCTGTTTATTTCGGGGGGCCTGACCGGTATTATCCTGGGTAACGCCACCCTCGACATTCAGATGCACAACACCTACTTTGTGGTAGCTCACTTCCACCTGGTAATGGGCGCGGCGGCGTTCTTCGGCTTGTTTGCCGGGGTTTATCACTGGTTCCCGAAGATGTTCGGCCGCATGATGGACGAGAAGCTGGGCTACATCCACTTCTGGCTGACCTTCGTGGGCGTGTACCTGGTGTTTATGCCCATGCACTACGTCGGCATCGCCGGCTTCCCCCGTCGCTACTACGCCTGGACGGGCTTCGATGCCTTCTCGCAATTCGCGGACCTGAACCGGTTTATCTCCATCGCGGCTATCATTGCCTTCCTGGGCCAGTTCATCTTCCTGTTCAATTTCTTCTACAGCATCTTCCGGGGCCGGCGGGCTACCCAGAACCCCTGGAACTCTACCACCCTGGAGTGGACCACGCCGATTAACCCCGGTCACGGCAACTGGCCCGGCGAGATTCCGGCCGTTTACCGCTGGCCTTACGATTACAGCAAGCCGGGCTCCGAAGCGGACTTCATTCCGCAAAACGTACCCTACTCGCAGACTCAGTCATCGAACCTGCCCTACGAGCAAGACATGGCAGAGTAGTCTGTTAAGTAACAAAGTCCCGAAACGGGCCGCCTAACCGGCGGCCCGTTTTTGTATCCAGCAAACCACTTTTTCGGTGCTCATGGAGGACAATTACCCAGAAAAATTTGTTGTTGATGCAATGAGTAGCCTACAAATAAGCCCGGTAGTTCGCCGTTTCCGCTTCGTCGGAATATTGACAGTCGTTGCCGTCTACCTGCTGATTCTGGTGGGAGGAATCGTGCGTAGTACGGGTAGTGGCATGGGCTGCCCCGACTGGCCCAAGTGCTTTGGCAGTTGGGTGCCGCCCACGGAGATTAGCCAGCTCCCGGCCAACTATAAGGAAGTGTATACCGCGCAGCGGGTGGCTAAAAACCAGAAGCTGGCCCGCACGCTGCAACGCCTGGGCTTTACCCAAGTGGCCGGCAGCATCTTCGCTCATCCCACGCAGTACATCGAGACCGACTTCAACGCGGTGAAAACCTGGATTGAGTATCTGAATCGTTTGCTGGGGGCCCTGATTGGGGTATTTGTCTTCCTCACGGTTGTTTTCGCCCTGCCTTATTGGGGCCGGGACCGGTCGGTATTCTGGCTGGCCCTGGCCTCGTTTCTGCTCACCGGAGTGCAAGGATACCTGGGGTCGCTCGTGGTGTCGACCAACTTGCTGCCCGTCATGGTGACGGTGCACATGGCCTTGGCGCTAGTGATTGTGGCGCTGCTGCTGTACGCGGTGGAGCGGGCGCAGGGGAGGGCCGAACCGGATCTGAAGCTAGCACAGGCGGCCAGCCCGCAACCTCAACTTAGCAAAGAGGCCGGCAATGGCTTGCGCTGGGGACTCTGGGCGGCGTTGCTGCTCACTTTCTGGCAAATAGTACTGGGTACGCAAGTACGCGAGCAGGTCGACGTAGTATCCGCGGCGGCGGGGTACCTGGCCAGAGAAACCTGGGTGACGAAGCTGGGCGGCGTATTCAGCGTGCACCGCACGGTCTCGGCCGGGCTGTTGCTGCTGAACGTTTACGTAGGGTACGAGCTCTGGCAATTAGCCCAGCCGCGTTTGCGCCGCCTGGTAACGGCCACCCTGGGCATTATCGGGCTGGAAATTGTGGCGGGCATCGTTTTAGCCTCCTTTGCCTTGCCCGCCGCCGTGCAGCCCGTGCACCTTACGCTGGCCACCGGGTTGTTCGGGGTGCAGTTCCTGACCTTGATGGCCGTTGCCCGCGCCCGGAAAACCGGGGAAACAATTCCTCCCGTGGGTGCTGTCCGGCGGGTTGTTGCGTAACTTTGCGGGCCCGTTCGGCTGAGGTTCAATTCAGAGGGGATCAGCGACGAAATTACTAAGGTTATTGATGCTTAAGGCCCGCGCCTACTTTCAGCTGCTCAAATTCCGGCTTTCGCTCACGGTGGCGTTTTCCAGCGCGATAGGGTACCTGCTGGGAGCGCGCGAGTTTAGCTGGAGCCAGGCCCTGCTGGTGCTGGTGGGGGGCTTACTGGTAACCGGCTCCGCTAACATCATCAACCAGATTCACGAGCGGGAGCTAGACAAGCTCATGACCCGCACGGCCCGGCGCCCGCTGCCGTTGGGCATTATCTCCCCGGCCGAAGCCTGGGTGTTCTGCGTGCTGCTGGGAGCGGTGGGGCTGGCCTTGTTGGCTTATTGCTTCAACCCGCTTACGGCCGCGCTTTCGTTGTTGTCGCTCATTCTTTATGGGTTTATCTACACCCCGCTAAAAACCATTTCGCCGGTGTGCGTAGCCGTAGGAGCTATTCCGGGGGGCTTGCCGCCGCTTATCGGATGGGTAGCGGCTACCGGCCACCTCGGGGTGGAAGCCTGGGTGTTGTTCGGCATTCAGTTTATGTGGCAGTTTCCACATTTCTGGGCCATTGCCTGGGTTGCGGATGAGGATTACAAGCGGGCGGGCTTCAAAATGCTGCCCTCGCCGGGCAACCGCGACCTGCGCACGGCATTCCAAATCATGACCTACACGCTGCTGCTGATTCCGCTCAGCCTGCTGCCCCTGGAATTCAATATCTCGGGTCGGGTGTCGGCGCTGGTGGCCGTGGTGTGCGGAGTGCTCTTTCTGCTCCTGACGCTGCAACTGATGCGAACCCAGTCGCGCAAGGCCGCCCTGCGCATCATGTTTGCCTCTTTTCTGTACTTGCCCATCGTACAAATCGCGCTGGTACTGGACAAAATCTAGTTCTTAGTTGTTAATCAGTAGCAGTCGGGCGGCTCCGCGGCGTTAGCAATTGCCCCGGGACGGACCCGAATACCTATCAACCAACCACCACATAATGAACCCTTCCGAAACTTTATCCGAAAAGGAAGTAGGCCTCGGCTGGCACCCCAAGCGGGTGTTGCTCATCCTGCTCATTTTCAGCATTGTGATGATGTTCGCGGCTTTCACGAGCGGTTACATCGTACGGCGCGACGAAGGCAACTGGCGCGAGTTCGACCTACCCGCTTCCCTGCTGATTAACTCCATCATTATTGCCCTGAGCAGCGCGAGCATGCAGTGGGCATTTTTCTCGGCTCGCAAGGATGAGATAGGGCGGATGAAGATCGGCTTAGCCCTTACCCTGGGGCTGGGTTTGGCCTTCCTGATCGGGCAATTTAACAGCTTTGGCGACCTGGTAGCGGGCAACACCTACTTTGGGGGGGCCGACGCCAATCCGTCCGGCTCATTCGTGTACGTGCTCATGGGCGTGCACGCTTTTCACTTGCTGACCGGCCTTATTTTTCTGGCGGTCGTACTTAAGCGGGCGCTTAATTATCAGGTGCATTCACGGGCCATGCTTTCCATCGGGAATGCTACGCTGTACTGGCACTTCCTGGGCGCGCTTTGGCTGTACCTGTATTTGTTCTTACTTTTGAACCACTAAAACGACGTTACGCTGTCCGCTATGGCCCAACCGACCACTTTGCAGCCGCCTGCTGCTCCCGCTACCCAAGACGCTCCACGCACTGGCAACTGGGATGGCGGCAACGAACCCTTTAAGGCGAGCTACGGCAAGCTAATGATGTGGTTCTTCCTGCTTTCTGATGCTTTCACCTTCGCCGCTTTTCTGACCACTTATGGCATGATTCGCCATAAGCACGAGGTATTTACCGGCGAGGCCAAAGACTTTGTCTTCAGTTCGCGGTGGTGGCCTATTCCCGACCACGTCTTCAATGCTTTTCCGGGCATGGGCGAGGCCAACGTCCCCCTGGGCTTCGTGGCATTGATGACCATGATCCTGATTTTGAGCTCGGTGACCATGGTACTGGCGGTAGAGGCGGGCCACCGTATGGACAAGGCGGACGTGCAGAAGTGGCTGTTGTGGACCATCCTGTTTGGTACCACGTTCCTGGGCAGCCAGGCCTGGGAGTGGACCCACTTTATCCACGGCCACACCGAAGGCACCGTGATGGCGGACGGAACCGTGTTTCACGGGGCCAACCTGGCCATGAACCAGTATGGCCCGGTCCTGTTCGCCGACTTGTTCTTCTTCATCACGGGTTTCCACGGCACGCACGTTTTCTCGGGAGTCTGCCTGTTGATTTGGTGCTTCATTGCCACTACCAACGGCACGTTTGAAAAGCGGGGTCACTACGAAATGATTGAGAAAATCGGCCTCTACTGGCACTTTGTAGACTTGGTGTGGGTATTCGTCTTCACGTTCTTCTACCTCGTTTAAATCAATTAAGAATTGAGAATTAAAAATTAAAAATCGGCGCTGCTCCAAGGCCCGGTCACCATTTTTAATTTTTCACTTTTAATTTTTAATTATTCCTGATGGCTTCCCACGCAACTACTGAGCAATCACTCGCCCCTGGCGAAATTCCTAAGCCGAACACCGCCTGGATTTGGCGGGTGTTTGGCATCCTGGTCGGCATTACGGCCGTTGAATTCGTCTTCGTCTTCCTGATGCACCCGGGTACGATGCGCAACAGCATCTTCATTATCCTCACCATCTTCAAGGCCTTCTTCATCGTGGGTGAGTTCATGCACTTGAAGCACGAAACCAAAGGGCTGATCTGGACCATCCTCGTGCCTATTTCCCTGCTGGTGTGGCTGCTGGTAGCCCTGGTTACCGAAGGCTCGTTCATGGGCGAAGTACTCGAAAACATGTTCAAATAGCGGATGCGGCCCCGCCAAACCCTCCTGCTGGGGCTGCTGCTATTGGTGCCGGTACTGGCTTTTCTGTTTCTGTTCAGCTTCGGCTCCAACCGTTACGCGCTGCCCACTTACCTGCCCGACCGCGTGGATTCCACGCTGGTTGGCGGAAAGTGGCGGCGCGATACCGTTTTTCATCAGGTTGCTCCATTTCGCCTGGCGGCCTCGACGGGGCGGGCGGTAAATAGCCAAGAGCTGGGCCGGGGGGTGTACATCGCTCAGTTTTACGGCGACGACGCGGCCAGCGCGGGCGTGGCCCGCGCGCTGCTCCGGGTGCAGGAGAAGTTCCGGCACGAACCCCGGGTGCGCCTGGTTACGTTCGTGCTGAGCGCCGAAGCCACTAAGGCAGCGGCGCTAACCCGGCTGGCGGAGCAGTACGGGACTATTGCCGGCAAGTGGTTTTTCCTGGCCGGCCCGCCCGATACCCTCAAGCAGCTAACCTTGCACGAGTTTCGCCTGACTGCCGACCCGAAACGGTTGCCGGGGGCAGTATACACGGCCAACATCCCCGCCGGCCGGCTGTTATTAGTTGATAACCAACGCCGCGTGCGCGGTGTTTACGACGGCACCGATGGCCGGGAAATTGATCGATTACTCACGGAAATAACCGTGCAGCTTTACGACTATGAACACCCCCACTGAACGATTGCACCCGCCCGTGCTGGCCCCGGGCGACTACACCCGCTACAAGATCATCCTCGGTACCCTGGGCGTAGTGGTACCGCTGCTGGTAGCGGTGCTCTTTTCGTTTCCGGCCCTATTCCGAATTCCGGGCGCGGAAGTAAAGTTTTTGCCGGCCGTAAACGCCGTGCTTAACTCGCTGACGGCCTTGTGCCTACTGGCCGGCTATTATTTCATCCGCCGCAACCAAGTGCTGCGTCACCGGGCCATGATGGGTACGGCCTTTGTGCTGGGCGGGCTGTTCCTGCTATCGTACGTGGCTTACCACTCGCAGGTGGAAAGCACCCATTTTGGCGGTGTCGGCGCGGTGCGCTATGTTTATTTCTTCCTGCTACTCACCCACATCAGCCTGGCGGTTGTGACCGTGGGCCTGGTGCTGTTTACGCTGTACTTCGCGCTTACGGGGCAGTATACCAAACACAAAAGCATCGCTCGCTGGACCTTCCCGATCTGGCTTTACGTATCGGTAACGGGTGTTATCGTTTATTTCATGATTGCCCCTTATTACACCTAGGCTCAGTGGAAGCGCCGGCTGCCTTCATCTGGCTGCTCGAACTTTGCGGCCATCCCGGTGTTCTATTACCATGAAAAAGACCTTTTTTCTCGCAAGTTTTGCCCTGTTGCTAGGCTTGTTGCTCAGCTTGGCTCCCCTAACGGCGCGCGCGCAATGCGTGATGTGTAAGTCGCAGGTAGAGGCGGCCCGCCAGGAGCGCGACGACTACGATGTAGCCGGTCTCAACAAAGGTATCGTGTATATGATGGTCGTGCCCTACCTTTTGATGGGCATGGTAGGCTATTTCTGGTACCGCCGCACGCACCCCAAGCCGGCGAAGAAATAATGGGCGCGCCAGCGGCCGTGCTCGCTTTATTGGCCCTGCGGTGCCCGCGCTGCCGCCTCGGCAAGCTCTTTTCGTACTCCGCCCTGAACCTGCGCCGGTTCGATGAAATGCCGGCCCAGTGCCCCGTGTGCGGGCAGGCCTTCGAGCCCGAGGTAGGGTTTTACTGGGGCGCGATGTACATCAGCTATGGGTTTTCCACGTTGATTGTAGCCGTGGTGGGGCTGCTCTTGTATTTCCTTGGCCATGACCCGGCGGTGTGGGTGTACGTCGGGGTTGTAGCGGCGGCGGTGTTGGTGTTTACCCCCCTGATGTTTCGGTATGCGCGGGCCGTGATGCTGTATGCTTTTGGCGGCGCCAGTTTTGACCCCCGCTACTCCCGGCCGGCTTAATATCCGGCCCTCCTGGTAATGGACCAAAGTGCTGCCTTGGGGCGGCATTTTTTGTTAGGCGTGGATTTTGCGGAGAGGCTTACTTGAATTAAGCGGGCAATTGGGCGCAGGCTGGTAGCTGAGCTGCCAGCAGCAACCGCTATTTTAGGTTATTTTGCTTTTTAAGGGCCTAGACTTATTCGATACTCATTCGCTTAGGCAAGAGCTTGCTTGAGCCTGACTTCCTTTTTTCTGAAATCTTTTCATAACCTCAGCAAATCAGTGGTTCTACCTCGCACGTGGCGGCGTTTGCCCTCGTTGTTGCTACTGGCAGGTACGCTGTGCTTTGTGGGCAGCTACCTGGCTAGCCGCTACGCGCAGACGTCGGGAGTAGTATACCGCACCGACGTAACCCGCCTGCAACAGCTTGTGCGGGACGCTAAAAACACGGCTCATCGCGAGGCCGAAGCCGTAGCGGCGCAGCTACAGCTTGGGAATTACAGCTTTCAGAAGCTGCTGGCCCAAACCACCTACCCAACCTGCGTACTGGAAAATGGCACCCTGCGCTACTGGTCCGACGCCACCGTCCGGCCCGAAGCGGAAGCGTCCAGCCCGGATGCCGAACACCTCATCGAAAACCCGATGGGTCATTTTCTGATGCTGCGCCGCCCGGCCGGCCGGTACCTGATTCTGACCTACGTGCCGCTGCAGCAGCGGTACGGCATCAGCAACCGCTATTTACGGGAAGGGGGAGAACAGTCCTTATTCCGGGGCCTGGAGCTGCAAGTAGTCTCCGACAGCACGGCGCGCAGCGGAGCCCGCTTCGAGGCGGAGAATGGGCGTTACCTGTTCTCTATAAGGCGCCTGCAACCTAACCCCCTGACGGGGCAGTACGTGCCGCTGGTGCTGCTCGGGCTGGGCAGCGTGCTGTACGCGGCCGGGTGGCTGCTGTTGGCGTGGCGCTTGTGGCGGGTTAGGCGGGTGGGGGCGGCCGTGGCGGCCTTTGTGCTGCCCTTAATCGTGTTGCGGGGTGGGTTGCTGTATTTTGGGGTGCCGTATTCTTATATCGAGCTCCCGCTTTTCGACCCGCGGGTTTATGCGGCAGCATGGTGGGCGCCTTCGTTGGGCGATTTATTGCTGGACGCCCTGCTGGCCCTGGTAGTGGCGGCGGGGGGCAGCGCGCTGTGGCGCCACCTGAAGGTGCTGAAACGCGTGCGGGCGCCCCGCTCCCCGCGCGGGCAGGTACTGGTCATGGCCCTGCTCGGGCTGGCGTTTGGGGGGTGGCTGGTGTTGCTCTTCGGCTATTACCTGACGGCGTTCGGCAGCTCGCAGTTGAGCTTGGACGTAACGCGAAACCTGCAAATAACCAACTCCTGGATGTTGCTGGCCCTGGCCGTACTGCTTCATTCGGTAGCCTGGCTGGCCGGCTTTTTAGGCTTGATCCAGCTGGCCGGGGTGCTGTTGCAGCACGTGCCGCGGCGAGTGTTACTGCTGGGACCCGTACTGCCAGCCCTGCCGCTGCTGGGCCTGGGGCTCGCGCTGGGGGAGCCCTGGGTTTTGCTGGCGGGCATACTGCTGCTGTTTGCGGCGCTGGTACCCGCCGTGAAGCTGCAGACCATATCCACCGTGGGCAGTTACCAGACGTCGGTGCTGATTACCTTGCTCCTGGCGCTGGCCTCCGCTACCGGGGCCCTGGCGCTCTACTCGCATTTTGAGCGCCAACTGCTGGCCGATAAGCAGCGCCTGGCGGGAAACCTGCTCGTTGACAACGATTTTCAGGGAGAATTTTACCTGGGAGAGCGCATGCAGGCCATTGCCGCCGATCCCTTCGTCCGCCAGTCGCTGTCGGCGGCGTTTGGGCAAACGGAGGTGGTGCGGCAGCGGATTGCCCGGCAGTATTTGAGCGATTACTTCGACAAGTACGAGAGCAGCATCACCCTCTACGACGCCGCCGGCGCCCCCCTGGATGCGCCGCCCGGTACCCCTGGCCTGGTCGCCTCGCGGGCCTACCTGGAGCGCCACGCCACGCGGACCGACCAGCGCGGCGTGTACCTGTTGCATTCGGGCAATCCGTTCAGCTCGCGGCGCTACGTCGCGCAAATCACGGTTCCGGGCAGGCGCATCAACGGCTTCGGCCTCCCCCTGGGTGGGGTCCGGGTCGAGCTAACCCTCAAGAAGCTCACCACCTATAGCGTCCTGCCGGAGCTGTTGGTCGACCAGAAGTTCTTCCAGCCGGGGCTGGCTACGGAACTCAGCTACGCCGGCTACAAGGAGGGCCGGCTGGTGTACAGCGAGGGCGACTTCGATTACGCCAACAACCTACCGGTTTCGGCGCTGAGCCAGCCGCGCCTCTACGGCGCCGGGCTGAGTCTAAATGGCTACCATCACTATGCCGTGCGGGGCTCGCTCGACCGCACGGTGGTGGTGACCACGGCCACGTATTCGCCGGGCGACTGGCTAGCCAACTTCTCGTTTCAATTTCTGCTCTCCTCCTTTTTCTGGCTGGTGGTGAGCGGGGTCTTGCTGCTGTTGCGCGGCCGGGGGGCCGCCCCGCTGCGAATTAACTTTAGTACCCGCATCCGGCTGCTGTTGAACGTGGGCATCGTCGTGCCCCTGGTGGTGGTAAGCGTAGCCACCGCCAGCCAGCTCATCGACTCTTATCAGCGCGACCTGATTCGGACCTACGAGCGCCGCGGTCAACTGGCCTTGGAAAGCCTGCGGCGCCAGCGCCACCTGCTGTCGGATACCACCGCGCGCTCTACGCTGGCGGCGCTGGCCAAGAACGTAGCGGTTCTTACCGAAACCGACCTGAACCTCTACGATGCCCACGGCGAGCTCCTGGCCAGCAGCCAGCCCCTGATTTTCGATGCGGGCCTGCTGGGACCCCTGCTGAACCCGCAGGCGGCGGTGGCCCTGCGCGAGCGCAACGGCCAGCGGGCCCTGCTCACCGAGCGGGCGGGGTCGCTGTCGTTCAATGCGCTGTATCTGCCCATTCGGGCCGGGGTAGGGGAGGCGGTAGCGGCCGACTTGGCGGGCCACATCATCAGCCACGGCGACCCGCACCTGGCCTCCCACCCCGTTTCGGGGAGAGCGCCGGCCGCCCTGCGGCCGTACGTGTCGGATAATACTTCGACGGCCGACGACACTGCCCTCCCCACCGGGCCTATTCTGGGCTACGTGGGTATTCCGTTTTTCGACTCGGAAAAGGAATTGAACACCAAGCTAACGGAGCTATTCACCACCATCCTTAACATTTTCACGCTGCTGTTTCTGCTGTTTCTGGCGTTGGCATTCGTGGCGGCGCGGCACCTGACGGCCCCCCTCAAGCTCATCACCGAAAAGCTGACCCAAACCACCCTCACCGGTAAAAACGAACTGCTGGACTACCCCAGCTCCGACGACGAAATCGGCTTGTTGGTGCGCGAATACAACACCATGCTCACCAAGCTGGAAGCCAGTAAGCGGGAGCTGGCCGCCCAGGAGAAAGAAGCGGCCTGGCGCGAGATGGCGCGCCAGGTGGCCCACGAAATCAAGAACCCGCTCACGCCAATGAAGCTGAGCCTGCAGTTCCTGCAAAAAGCCATTGCCGAGCGACGCGACAATGCGGAGGAACTTATCAGCCGTATTTCCCAGACCCTCATCACCCAAATCGATGTGCTGAGCGACATCGCTACTTCCTTCAGCACCTTCACCAACCTGCCGGCCATGCGGCCCGAGCGGCTCGATGTGGCCGCCGTGCTGCGCCGCTGCGCGGCCCTTCATCAACCCGACACCGACGACGGCGCCTTGGAGCTCCACCTGCCCGACGATGCCGAAACCGAGGGCTACATCGTGTATGCCGATGAGAACCTGCTGGTCCGCACCTTCAACAACCTGCTGATAAATGCCCGGCAGGCCGTGCCCGAGGGCCGCGAGCCGCACATTCAGGTCTCGCTCACGCCGGTGGGTGCCGGCAGGGTTCGGGTCGCTATTCACGACAATGGCGCGGGCATCCCGGAGGAAGTGCGCGAGAAGATGTTCGTGCCCAATTTCACGACCAAGAAAAACGGCTCGGGCATTGGCCTGGCAGTGGCTCGACGCGGGATTGAGAGCGCGGGGGGACGAATTTGGTTTGAAACGGAAGTAGGGGTAGGAACCGACTTTTTCATTGAGCTGCCGTTGGCGGGCTGATGCCAGCTCGGATGCCGCCCCGGCACGAAACGACCCGCGTTCGTCGTTAAGCGTCAACCCTGACCTTTACCGCATGATTCGTCGCTTACGCCTGTGCTTCCCCTTCGCGGGCCTGCTCGTTGCGGCGTTGCTGTTTTTAGGCCAGTGGGCCGCCGCCCAGGGGCTCCCGGCCCGGCGGGGGGAAGCAGCCTCCCCGCCGAGCACCCGGCGCTGCCGCTACGTGCGCCTGAGCCTGGGCCGCGACACGACGACCTTTGCCCTTACCGACACGCTCACCGTGGTGCCTTCGTCGGTGGCCGCCAACGGCCAGGTGGTGACTTACGACGCCCGCACCGACCTCTACCGCTGGGTGCGGCCCGCGCCCCACGACAACGGCGGCACTCCGCGGCCCGACTCGCTGCTGCTGTGCTACCGGGTGCTGCCGCTGCGCTTGTCGACCGCCCGCTACCGCCGGCCCCTGACGCTGATGGACACCTTAGGCTTTCGGCAAGGGGTGATGCGGTTTGAGGACTTTTCGGTGAAGGAGCAGATTCTGAGCACCCCGGGCATCAGCAAGACCGGCAACCTAGCGCGCGGCATTAGCTTTGGCAACACCCAGAACGTGTTTGTGAACTCGGCCTTGAACCTGCAGCTGGAAGGCAAGCTGGCCGAGAACATCAACCTCACCGCGGCCATCAGCGACCAGAATGTGCCGTTCCAGCCCGAGGGCAACACCCAGCAGCTCCAGCAGTTCGATAAGATTTACATCACCCTCACCAACCCGAACTGGAACCTGACGGCCGGCGACGTGGTGCTGCGCAACCGGCCCGACTACTTCCTGCGCTACTACAAAAACATCCAGGGTGCGGCGGCGGAGGCCAATTTTGGGCCGCCCATGGCCGGGCTGGCCGGCTTTGGAGCGGCGCCGGGCGTCTCGAATGCCGTGTTTTTGAACGGGGTGGCGGGGCAACTGCCCAATGGTCTGCCGGGTCCCTCGCCGGCCACGCTTAATCCACCGGCTATCAGTCAGCCTCAACTCGCTGACCCTGACCGGCAGAGGTTGAGCGGAGCCGCTGCGCCGCCCCCGGGCGACCAAGGAACGGTTGCCGGGGCTACCGTGAGCAGCTCGGGCGTTCAGAAGGGCCTGAAATGGCGCTCTTCAACCTCGGTGGCGGGCGGGGTAGCCAAAGGGAAATTTGCCAGCCTTAACGTGTCCCCTATCGAGAACGTGCAGGGTCCGTACCGCCTCGGCGGGCCCAACGGCGAGCAGTTTATCATTGTGCTGGCCAACTCGGAGCGGGTGTACCTCGATGGCCGCCTGCAAACCAGGGGCTTCGATGCCGACTACACCATCGACTACAACCTGGCCGAAGTAACCTTTACGCCGCGCCACCTCATCACCCGCAACTCGCGGATTAAGATTGACTTTGAGTATTCGGACCTCAACTACGCCCGCTCGTTGGTGGCCGCGAGCCATTACCAGCAGGTGGGCCGGCTGAGCGTGCATGGCAATTTCTACCAGGAGGCCGACAACCCCGACAATGCCCCCAATCTCAATCTGGACAGCCTCCAGCGGGTGCGGCTGCGGGAAGCCGGTAACGTGCCCGTCGCCCAGGTGCCGGGCGGGGACTCGACCAGATACGACCGCCGCGTGGTGCAATACCACCGCGACCTGGTGCTGCTGCCGGGCCGCCCGCAGCGGGTGCCGGTGTTCACGTACGTCGGCAGCACCACGCCCGTCGACTCCATCCGGGGCTCCTACACGGTGCGTTTCACGGACGTGGGTCAGGGGAAAGGCGATTATCAGCTCAGCACCCGGTTTGGCAGCTCCAATGGCCGCGTGTACGAGTACGTGGGTCCCGGTCAGGGCCGCTACCAACCCATCCGTCTCATCCCCACGCCGGTGCTCAAGCAGCTAGTGACGGCAGGGATTAGCTACCAAGTTGATAGCAGCACGACCGTGTTTGTGGATGCCGCCCAGTCGCGCCTCGACCGCAACCGGTTTTCGCCCGAAAGCGACCAGGACGGGGCCCTGCGCGTGGGCTACGTGGTGCAGAATCGCCGCCTACCCCGCGCCCTGGCGGCGGGCGTGCTGCGCAACTACCGCCTGCGCTCGACCCTCGACTACGAATACACGGGCAAGCGCTTTGCCCCGATTGACCGTTACCGGGACATTGAGTTTGACCGCAACTGGAGCGCCACCAACTCTTTACAAGCCAACGGCAGCGCTTTAAATAACCGTGAGGATAACATCTTTAATTTCAGCCTGGGCTTGGCCAAGGACCTTAATAACAGCATCAATTACCGCGTTAGCCGACGCTTCCGGCCCGGGGAGGTGAGCGGCCTGCAGCACTGGCTGGATGCCGCCCAGAAGCTGGGCAACCTGGAAGTGCGCGGCTCTCTATTCGTGCTCAGCTCGGATGCCGGCCGCTTTCATTCCAACTGGGCGCGGGGCGAAGCCACGGGGCGGTTCGTAGGGGGCAAACTCGTGCCTGGCTATACCTACCGCTTCGATAAGAACCGCGTGAGCTCCACCTCCACCGATACCATCCGCTCGGCCAATTACTTCGACGAGCACAACGTGTTCGTTCAGAGCCGCGACTCGGCCCGCACCCAGTTCCGCCTCGACTACAGTTACCGCCGCGACCAGGCCCCTAACCGCGAGCAGAAGGCCCTGCAGCTGCGCGGCACCGCCCAAACCTGGCAGGGCACGATGGCCTCGCGGCTGGGCCAGACCCAGGACATTCGGGTCCTGGCTACCTACCGCGACCTTGATTCGCTGGGGCTGGCCCGCAACCGTACGGTACTGGGGCAGGTGTTCTACAACGCCGGCCTGCTGCAAAACCAAGTTCGCTCCGAGCTAAGCTACAGCGTAGCCACCGGCCGCGAGCTGAAGCGGGACTATTCATTCCTGCCCGTACCCGCCGGTCAGGGCACCCACTATTACGTGGATACTAATGGCGACGGCCTTCAGCAAAAGGACGAGTTCTTTGAGGCCCAAACCCCGGACGCGCAGTACCGCACTTACATTAAGGTGTACTTGCCCACGGCCGACTACCTGACCGCGTTTACCAATCGGCTCAGCTACCGGCTTACCGCGGCGGCCCCGCGCGGCTGGCGCGAAGCCGGGGGCTGGCGTGCCGTGGTGGCGCGCTTTGCCACGCTCAGCAGCATCACCGTCGACCGTCGTACCACCGACCCCTCCCTACTTTCGCGCCTCAGCCCCTTTAGCTTTGGGAAAGAAGACGACCAGCTGTTGGCCTTCAATCAGTTACTGCGCAATACCCTCTACTTCAACCGGTCCAATCCCATTTTTGGGGCCGAGTTCACCATCCAGCAAACGCAGCAGAAAACCTTGCTGGCGCAGGGAGTAACGCAGGGCTCGGACCGGCGCAACCTGAGCACCCAAAGTCTGCTGGTACGGCGTACGTTGGCCACGTCGTTTACGGGCCGTATTACCGGCACGCGCGACATTCGCGAATCCAATAGCAGCTACCTGCTCACCCGCAACTACCGCCTGCTGATTTACGCCGTTCAGCCCGAAATCAGCTACCAGCCCACGCCTTCGCTGCGCCTCACCGGTACCTACCTGCACACCTTCAAGCAAAATACGCTCGACGGCCCCGAAGCGGAATTAAACCCCGGCAACTTCGACGAGCTGGGCCTGGAAACCCGGCTCAGCCAGGTAAACAAGCGCACCGTGACGGCGGGCACCCGCTACACCCGCGTCCAATTCGACGGTACCAACCCCAACTCCGTCGTGGCCATCGAAATCCTGAACGCGCTGCGTCCCGGCAGCAACTTCACCTGGAACCTGAACGTGGAGCAGCGCCTCAGCAACGGCCTGAACATCACCCTGGCCTACGACGGCCGCAAGGCCAACGGGCTGAACACGGTGCACACGGGCCGCATGCAGGTGGCGGTGCTGTTCTAAGGTTTATTCGCGGTTCGCCCACAACCCCACGGTGCCAAACGGCTCTGGTTTACGCGTGGGGCAGCGTTATCCGGGCCACCCGCCGAGCCAGCCCCGCCGTGAGTTCGCGCTGCTTGAAGCACAGGGGCAAGGGCCGGCCCGACCGCAGGGCCCGTACGGTAATCTCAGCGCAGGCTCGCGCGTCGGAAAGGGCGTCGTGGTGGTTAAGGGGGATGCCGAAATGAGCCGCTACGTGGTCGAGCTTGTGGCGTTGCAGGTACGGCCAGGCCGCTTTGGCTAGCTTCACCGAGCACAGGCAGTGAAAGGCCGGAATGGGCAGGTCGTGGTCGCGCAGGGTGTGTTCGAGCACGCTTACGTCGAAGGCCGAGTTGTGGGCCACTACCGGCTGACGGTGCAGGTAGGGCAGCAGGTTGGCCCAGGCGTCGGCAATGCTAGGGGCGGCGTGCAAGTCGGCCTCGGCGATGCCGTGCACCTGAAAGTTACGCCAGTCCACGCGCAGCTCACGGGGGCGAAGCAAGGTCTGGTAGGTCTCGACAATTTGCCCGCCACTTACCCGTACCACCCCCACGGCGCAGGCACTGGCCCGGCGTTCGTTGGCGGTCTCAAAATCGATGGCCGTGAAGTCGAGATTGGCCAGGGCTTGGGTAATTTCTGCTTGCATACTACCAAGATAAGAGCGGCATCTCGTGAAAGTAGGAGGGAGGCGAGCAAACTAGAAATCATTAAACAGCTTTTGCTGATTCTCCCGAAATGGAGTACGCTATGCTAGCCCCTCGAAATAGCCTCCCATCAATGCCCCCGTTTTTCGTAGACACTCCTTCACTAAAGTCCCGGCTGTTTTGGGCTTGCTCTAGTATCCCAATGTAAGGAAGAGCCATAGAAATCAAATCAGGACCTGGTCACTTAGTCACCTCATACAGCCAGATGCGCCAGTAAGCCCCGGGCTGCTCGAACACGCCGGCCAGCCGTAGGCCGCTGCGGGCGGGCGTGGCCAACTGGGCGGCCGATAGGACGTAGCGCCCGCCTAGCTGCCGGAAGGCGGCGGCATCGAAGTCGAAATCTTGCACCACGCGCGGGGGAGCGGCCCCCACCCGGAAGTTCTTGCCCAGCTCCGCCGAAAACAGGTAGCAGCGGTTGGCCCAGGCATCGAAGTAGCGGCGCAGGTCCGGGCTCTTAGCCAGCTCGCCGGCTATAACAGGGCGGAAATGGTGTTTGTACGATAGCGGGTAGTTGTTTTGGTAGGAGTCAATGGTGTAGAAATTGTTGAGCTGCGGCACGGCCGGCGGCAAGCCCAGGCTGGCCACCCGGTACTGGGCCGGGGCCAGGCCGGTTTGCCGCTCGATGGCTTGCTGCACTTTCCGAAACAGGGCCGGAGCTACGTAGGCGGTGTAGTTGGGCTCGTGCGGGTTGGGGCGGCCGGCCAGCTCGCGCAGGTTGTTGAGCCATTCCGGGTTCATCCCGAGCCCTATTAGCAGCTGTAAGCCCAACACTGCCCCCTGCCAGCGGCCCGGCAAGCAGCGCAGCGCCAGGGCCAGCAGCAGAAACCACAGCAAGGGCGTCAGGAAGTGAAAACGGCCAAAGTTGAAGGCCACCAGTAGCGGCAGGCGGGTTTGGGCCAGCGCCACCAGCTGTGGGTAGAAGCCACTGAACAAGGCTATACCAGCCAAGGCTACCAGCCAGGGCGCGAAACGCCTTAGCCGCCCGGCTCGTTGCCCGGCGGGTGCCAGCACCACGGCCACTACTACGGCCAGCAGCACCGCCCCGCGCAGGAATCGGCTGGCGTGGTACTGCCCAAACAGGAAAAACTGGGCCGCGCTCTGTAGCCCAGCCTGTAAACTCATGTCCGTCAGCTGGGCCATATCGAACTCGAGGCGGTGCGGTACGAATTGTTTGGCTACCAGCAGCGAGTAAAACAGGCGCCATTCCACCACCAGATATCCTACCAGCAGCAGTACCAAGCCCGCTAGAAAGCGCCCATTGGGTCGGCGCGTGCGCCCCCAGTCCCAGAGCCACCAGCCGCCCAACGCCGCCAGTATGAACGGCCCCACGAATACGAACATGCTCCAAAGCGGAAACCCCACAATAAGGACCCAGTGCCACCACCGCGCCGGCCCGTGCCGTAACCCCAGAAACGCCAGGAGCAGCGCTGGCTGCCCCAGCACCGACACCCCATAAATAGTGTACATCGGTAGCACGGCCCAGCATAACGCCAGCGCCGCCGCCAGCACTGAGGAACGCTTTTCGACAAGGAATTCTCGCCGCAACAGCGCGTACATGCCGAGCAGACCAAGCAGTCGAACCAGCGCCTGGTGCACCAGGTATGCCGCCCAGGGTGGCAACAGTGCAAACAAACCAATGGTGGGGCTCAGGCCAGAGCGGAGCGCATTGCGTGGCAGGCCATTCATGATGGCTGGCACTACCGCCTTCGTATCGTAATTGAAAGCTACTCCATGACGGACCAGCAAATAGGGGATACTGAGCTCGGTATCCAGATTGTCATCGATAGTTAGGTAGCTATGCGCCAGTAGTATGCTATATGGCAAAGCGAACAATAGCAAGCCCAGCAGCGCCAGCCGCAACGGCGAAAGCCTTAACGCATTCAATGGAATTGATGGCACAAAAGAAGTTTTGATGCAAAATAATTTAATTTGTGTAACGGGTAAGTTAGCCTAAGCTGCAATGCCAGATGGAGTTTCTTCCTCCCAGGCATGGTCTTATGTCTGATTCTGCCTCCTCGGCCGGGCGAAGGCCCTTTTGCCGGGTAGAATCCGACGATCACCGCTGCTGTTGCACCTGGCAGGATTTCCGCAACCGGCCTCGCATAGCGTAGTCTCTTCCCTGAGTTTGCCGGCTAGCCCTCTGACTGTCTTTATTCTCGAACAAGAAGAACCAGGCCCAAGCAGAGAAAGTGAACACCCAGCTTGGGAGATTTCCCGAAATGCTATTTCAACGATGGCTACAAAGTTGGCTCAGACGCCGGCCAGCTTGCGTGCGGCCCGCACGATGGCCAGCTCCGCCTGCCCGGCCGGGGCCTCGGCGGCATTGAGGGTGGCGCGGGCGGCGGACCGCCACGCCACCGTTGGCGGTTGGCCGGTTTGCAACTGGGTTAAGCGCTCGAGTAATATCCGGGAAACAGCGGCGAGCTGGGTCGAAAGCGGGCCGTACTCCCGCAGAGCGGGATTAAGGGCCAGCAGCTTTTGCAGGCCCGGGTCGTTGGCCTGCCACCGCAGCAGCTGCGCCCGGAGGGCCACTAGCTGCTGGGGCAAACGCCCGGGGCGGCCCGCTACTCCGGTCCCACCCGCCACCACGCTATCCACCAGCGTGCCGAAGCGCCGGGCCACCTCCGATTCGGCCGGGGCCACGTCCACTAGGCGGTTCAGGGGGGTTTGGGTGGTATATTTGAAGCCCTGGAAGTGGCGCTTGTACTCTTTTACGGGCTCCAACACCTCGGCCAGGGTGCGCAGCGGAGCGGTGCTACCGGAGCCGGCCATTTGAGTCAGCAACTGTTCGGGGCCGCGGCGGTGGCGCAGGCCCAGGGTTTCTAGCTCGCTGGAAACTGCTGGCAGGCGTCGGTATAGGTCGGCCACGTCCTGGGCGGCCGCCTGGGGCGACCACAGCCGTTCGGCCACGGCTCCGGCCCGGGGCCAGATGCGCGAGTCCAAAATGGTAGAATCGGCAAACTCGGCCCACATGGCGGCCTCGCCGCCCAGCACCAGCTTTTGCTCGGCAGCCGTTAGCGGGGTATCAGGCGGCAGTGGGTCGGCCGCGTAGTGGCTGGCAGCGGAGTAGTTCAAATCGAGGTAGTAGCCGTTCGACAGCAGCACCGGGTGGCCCAGTTGGGCGGCATCGGTCAGCCCCTTTTTGCCCCGCCAGCTTTGCACGACGGCCTCTTTGGGCAAATCGGGCCCGAGGATTTCATCCCAGCCCACCATTATTTTGCCGTTCTTCTGCAGCATGGTCAGCACCCGGCGGTTGAAATAGGTTTGGAGCTGGTGCTTGTCTACAGTTTTGCCGTCGGCCTTCACGAAGCCCTTGGCGCGCATGAAGGCGCTAATCCGCGGGTTGCGGCGCCACTGCCGACCATCGTTCTCATCGCCGCCGATGTGAAAGTACGGGTCCGGGAACAGCGCCGTCATTTCGGTGAACAGCGAGTCGAGCAGCGAATAAGTCGTTTCGCGGGTGGGGTCGAGGGCCACGTTCAGCACGCCCCATCTGGTGGGTACGGCGTAAGCCGAATCGTTGGAGGCCAGCCGGGGATAGGCCGTAATCCAACTGGTGGCGTGGCCGGGCACGTCGAACTCGGGCACTACCCGAATGCCGCGGGCTGCCGCGTACTCAATCACGTCGCGCACCTCGGCCTGGGTATAAAACCCATTAGCACCGCCTACCTGGGATAGGCGCGGCAGCAGCTTGCTCTCCACCCGGAAGCCCTGGTCGTCGCTCAGGTGCCAGTGCAGCACATTCAGCTTCACGGCCGCCATGCCGTCGAGGTTGCGCTTGATGACGGGCACGGGCAGGAAGTGCCGGGCCGCGTCAATCAGCAGGCCCCGCCACGCGAACCGGGGCCGGTCCTGAACGTCGACTTCGGGCAGGTAGGGGTGGCGCTTTTCTCGAATGGGTAGTTGCTCGAGCGTGGCCAGGGCCCGCAGCACGCCCAGGCTCGTTGGTGCGTCGATGCTCACGCCTATCGGTGTTACGCGCAGGCTGTAGCGCTCTTCGTCGAACTGCTCGGCGTGGCCCGCGCGGCCGTAGCGGATTTGCAGCACGGGCCCGGTCGCCGGGGGCTTGGCCGACCCGTATAGGCGGGCCAGCAAGCGGCCGACGGCGGCCGCTACGGCCGGGTCGGGCGAGTTGTCGAGCTGCAGCTTGAGTGGGGTCGACAAGCTCAGGCGGCCCCGGCCCCAGCGCAGTTCCGCCGGTACCGGTAGCAGAGTGGGGGCCTCGGGTTGGGCGAGGCCCGATTGAGTGAGCAGCCCAAGCAGGAGAGCACAACAAAACCAAAATCTCATCATTCTGCCAAATTACGGCGGTCGGTGGTTCCCGCGGCGTCGAGGTTAGCTCACCTTGCCACTGGTGGTGTTGCTTTGGCCTCATGATGAAACCCCTTCCTGATTGGTTTGGCTGGTTAGTAGCCTGTTTATTATCAGTATAGCATTGACCGGCAATGGTATCGTGCCTCGCTCAACTGACCAGCACCCGGCTCTGGTTATCGTGTGGGAGGTGTCGGGCTACTACTTCTACCGGCCCGCCGGCCATCTTCATCCACCACGGCCTGAAGAAGTTGCGCTTGCTTCCCGCTAGAGCGGTTCTCAGGTCAGGTTACGGTTTTTAGGAATTAAAAATTAAAAATGAAGAATTAAAAATCTGCTGGTCAAATTTTTTAATTCTTCATTTTTAATTCTTTTCTCTGCGAGAACTGCTCTAGCTCGCACCCTGGCCGCTCTTCTGGGGTACCTGCTTTTGATGGCTAACGCCTGGCTAAATCAGCCCCCGGGCTTTGAATTCCAGGTATTTGTTGATCGTGTTCACGGTTAGCTCTTTGGGCGCGGTGAGCAGCGAGTAGATGCCGTAGCGCTGGAGCTCGAGCACAATCTGCCGCTTTTCTTGGGCAAATTTCTCGGCAATGGTCTGGTTGTAGACGTCTTCGGTAGTGGCCGCCGGGGCATCTAAGTACTCGCGCAGCTCAGTGTTCTCGAAGAACACGACCAGCAGCAGATGGTCTTTGGCCATGCGACGCAGGTAGGGGAGTTGGCGCTGCATGCCCTGCAGGGTTTCGAAGTTGGTGAACAGCAGCAGCAGGCTGCGCTGCCGGACGCGGGCCCGCACCGTGGCGTAGAGCAGCTCAAAGTCCGTTTCCAGGTATTTGGTTTTCTGGCGGTACAGGATTTCAAGCAGCTTCAGCAGGTGGCCGGGGCGGCGGTCGGCAGCCAGGGTAGCGCCGGGCCGGTTCGAAAAGGTGAGTAAGCCGGCTTTGTCGTGCTTGAGCAGGGCAATGTTGCTCACTACCAAGGTGGCATTGATGGCGTAGTCGAGCAGGCTCAGGCCCTCGAAGGGCATGCGCATCACCCGGCCCTTGTCGATGAGGCAGTATACTTGCTGGGCCCGTTCGTCCTGGTAATGGTTGACGACCAGGGAGTCGGCCGCGCCCGTACCGGCTCGGCGGGCGGTGGCTTTCCAGTTGATGCTGCGCGGGTCGTCGCCGGGTACGTAGGGCCGGATTTGCTCGAACTCCAAGCTGTGTCCTACCCGGCGGATGCGTTTCACGCCCACTTCCGTGAGGCGGTTATGAATGGCCAGCAGCTCGTACTGCCGCATTTGCAGGAACGACGGATACACCGGCACCATGGTGTCGTGGCCGTAGCGGAAGCGGCGGCACACCAGCCCCAGCGGCGAGGCGACGTAGATGTTCACCGTCCCAAACTGGTATTCGCCGCGCTTGGTAGGCCGCAACTGGTAAGTGATAATCTGCGTTTTCCCCGGCTTCACAGCCATCTTAAACAGCACATCGCGCCGCTGAAACTGGTGCGGAATCTCGTCGATAACTTCCGTTTGAATGGGAAAGCGGTAGCGGTTCTCGAGGTAGATCTGAATGTCGTTTTCCGAGCCATTGGTTAGTTTCTCGCCCATCACCCGGCGCGCAAACACGGGCGCCGCTTTGTTTTTGGCGGGAGCATAAAGCAGCAGCGCATCCAGCAGGGCGAGCACAATGAACATGCCTAGCATAATGCGCAGGGGCCCCAGCAGCCACGGCAGGAAAAAAGCCACTACGAAGCCCGTGATGAGCACCCCGATGGCCAGAAAGAAGCGCGGAGTCAGAAAGAAGGACAATTGATAATTAAAAATTAAAAATGAAGAATTAAAAATAGCCCATTATCCTTGGGGGGCTTCGGGGAGCCGGGCCGAAATAACGATGGCTGCGAGTATGCGCTTTAGCTCTTCGGCATCATCTATCAACGATTCAGCCAGTTTGGGTTCGAGACACTCGGTATCGCGCAATAGACGCAGCCAGTAATGGGTTTCGCGGGCCTCTTTGTAAGCTATGCTGCACTTGGCAGCGAAGTCACGACGTGAAAATCCTCCTACTGCTTCCTCAACATTAGCCCCAATCGAGGTACCGCAACGCAGCACTTGGTCGGCTAGCGAACGAGGCTGCTTGCTCTTCAACAGCATCTTGTGGAGCAGCACAGCACGCTTAGCAAAAGCGTAGCTCTTCATCAGTACCGCGTTGTCCTCTTTCATGCTCGAAACCTCTCATTTTTAATTTTTAATTCTTCATTTTTAATTCCCTCACCGCGGAACTTCAATTGTCTGCATAATCTGCTTCACCACCTCGTCGGGCGTGCCACCTTCCATCTCGCGCTCGGGCGTGAGCATAATGCGGTGACGCAGCACGCTGGGGGCTAAAAACTGAACATCCTCCGGCGTCACGAAGTCGCGGCCGCGCAGGGCGGCCAGGGCTTTGGCGCCGTTGAGCAGGGCCAGCGAGGCCCGGGGCGAAGCCCCCAGGTACAAGGACTTGTGGGCGCGGGTTTGGCCCACGAGCTTGGCGATGTATTCCAGAACATTGGCCTCGACGCGCTGCTGCCGCACTTGCTGGCGCAGGCTGTGCAGGTCAGGAGCCGAAAGAATGGGTTGGACGGTGTCGAGGTTGGTGCTGCCCAGGCCGGCGTGGTGGCCGTTCAAAATCCGTATTTCCTCGGCCAGGGAGGGGTAGCCCACGTGCAGCTTGAACAGGAAGCGGTCGAGCTGGGCCTCGGGTAGCCGGTAGGTGCCTTCCTGCTCCACCGGGTTTTGGGTGGCTAGTACCAGGAAGGGCTCCGCCATGGGATAGGTAGTACCATCCTGAGTCACGGTCCGCTCCTCCATCACCTCAAACAGCGCCGATTGGGTTTTGGCGGGGGCGCGGTTGATTTCGTCAATCAGGACCACACTAGCGAAAACCGGGCCCGGCCGAAACTCAAAATCCGCCTTGTTCTGCCGGAAAACGGAGGTGCCCAGCACGTCGGAAGGCATCAGGTCGGGGGTGAACTGAATGCGGCTGAATGGCACCGCCAGGGTGCGAGCCAGCAGCTTGGCCATAAGAGTCTTGGCCACGCCCGGCACTCCTTCGAGGAGCACGTGGCCATCGGCGAGCAGGGCCGTGAGCAGCAGCTCCAGCAAATCGGTTTGCCCGACAATGATTTTGCCGATTTCCTGGCGGATGGCATCGGTTTGGGCCGTGAGGCGGGCGAAGTTGGTGCGGGGCGCAAAAGCGGATTCGGTTGCCGCTTCGGGCGCTACCGGTAGGGCTTCAGGAGCTACTGGTAGGGGGCTGGCGCCAGCATCCGGGCTGGCCTGATTAGCGGGCCCACCGTGCGCCGGAACGGCCGGGGCATAGGGAACTGAGTGGTCGGTCGGGGTGCTGCCGGAAGCGTTATCGGGAAGGTCGTTTTCCATGAGATGAAGCGGTGGCTGATGCGGCCGGGGGACGAGTCGAAGTAAAAGCTAAACAGTTGTAAGAAAACGGAGCCTGATTACGAGATCAGTATAGCGCGGTTAGCAGAAAAGTACAATCTTTGAAAAACCGGATTTCTGAGGAGAGTACAATGAGGAATTATCGACCGGCTTCCCGCTTGAAATCACTCAGGGCCTTGCTTAGTTGCAGCAATTGGTGGTCGGTCATTTGGGGAGCGGTGCGGGCAAAGTTTACGAGGCGAATCAGCTCATCCACGCGGGGCCGGGACAAGCCCGACTTTTGGCTGAGCCGTTCGCGGAAGTCCACATCGCCAAGGTCGGGGTTGGCTTCCTGAAAGCGGGTGCGCAGGTAGTCCATAAATAAACCGACTTTTTTCTCGGCAATGAGCGTATGGCTGCGGCCGTGGCGGTAGAGGCTGGCCACGGTGCGCGTAAATAGCAGGGTGGTGTTGGGCAGCGGCTTAAGGGTAGGAATGATGCGCTGGCGGCGGCGCGCCTCGACAAACACAAAGAGCAGCCCTCCCCAAATGAGGAGGTAGTACGCGGTGCTGAGCGCTTCGTGGCTGCTCACGAGGCGGAGCAGCGACTGCTCGCCGGGCCGGCCTTGCTTCTGGTACTCATCCCACCAGGTGAGGCGGGTTGGCAGGTAGGAGAGGGCCGTCGCGGCAAACTGGCCGGTGCGGGGCCGCAGCATAAACTGGTTGCTGAAAGCCTGCGGCACCGAGCACAGGTAAAAATGCCCCCGGCCAAAGTTTAGCCGGACGAGCACGGGCCGGCCTTCGGCATCGGCGGCCAGGGTGTGGCCCACCTGACCGGAATCAACAACCAGCCGCACGTTGGAAACCAGGCCCGGCAGGCGGTGGCGGGGCCCGGCAAGGCTCGGGTTGGTGAAGTGCAGAACTGCCGAATCAGCTACTGGCAAGCCCTGCGGCCCCGCGTGAGTGGGCACGTCGACAATATCGGTTCGGACGCCCAGGGTGTCCAGAAAAACGGCCGTAGAATCGCCAAAGTCCTCGGCGGCAATAAACACGTCGTTGCCATTGGCGACGAAGCGGAGCAAGGCGTGGGTGTCGGGAGTGCCCGCGCTAAATTGCGTGTTGACGAACAGGTAATTGGCCCGGGTCGCAACCAAAGGAATCTCGGACGAACCCTCTTCGTCCTCTTCACTCTCGTCTTCGTCTTTGGCCGGGGTATCAGGAGCCGTCGAGTCGGAGCGTGGGGCTCGGGCCTCGGAGGGACCGGGCTTGGTGCTATCGGTAGCGGGCAGTGACTCCGTGGAGGGTGAAGCAGTAGAATCTGAAGATTCTGTCGATTCAGCCTCGGTCGAGGTAGCACCGCTGGTATCGGGCTCAATGGTTTGCGTGGTGGTCTGGGCGGATTCCAGGGCATCGGTCACTGCCAGCGGGATACCCGTAAGCTGGTTATAGATGGGCAGGCGCGTGGTTTCGATGGAATCAGTGCCCAGCAGGCGCGGCAATTGATCGTAGAGCACGTAAGTGCCGTACGGAATCTTGTCTTTGTTGATAAACGTGGGGCGCCAGTCCACCGGTTTGGGCTGGTAGTATTCCAGGGCCACGTAGGCGCCGAACAATGCCAGCAGGCCCACCCAATACCAGCGAAACGGAGAAGTCATGGCAGCTAAAAGATAAATCAGGCGGCGCGACGAACTCGTCCCGCTACTTGTCCATGAAAGGCTTGGTGGTCGGCGCGCACCCGCTCGTACAGTTTACCCGACAACGCTATCTCGCCATACCACACGAACTCAAACTGCCGGGTGATTTCGCGAAACTCTTCGCGCAGCCCGCTGGGCGGCAGTTCGGCCAGGTAGGCGTGGTTGGTTTTATCGGGCTGCCACTGAATGAGCCCACCGTCGGAGAGTGCTTTGAGTAGCCGCAAATAGCCCAATCGCACGGCCAAACGCAGGTTACCGGCCGCCTCGGCTTCGGCCAGGCGGGTGGCAAAATCCACTTCGTGGATGTTCTCGCTCGCGGTGTCGTAAGCCAGGGCTACCCGCCGGGGCGTTCGGCTAAACACGGCCGTCAGGTTGATCTGCATCAGCTTGAGTACCACGAATACTCCGGCCACCAGGAACAGGGCGTAGAATACCCAACGCCAAAAGTGGTTGTAGCTTCGGCTGCTCAGCCAGCGCAGAATGGCCCTCCAGACTTTCTCCTTGTATACTTCCCAAGCGCTTTGCCCAGGCTGGGCGCGGGGCTCTTCGTACTGAAACTCGCGTTGGTTGCGCAGCTCCTGTAAACGGGTAGCATCCGGCCGCCGCAGGCGCGGGGCCAGGCCCTGGTCGGGAGGCAGCAAGTGCGCCCCAGGCGGGGCCGCCAATGCCGGGCCTGCCCAGCCTAAAGCCAGCACCAGCACCATTATTACCCGAAACCCAAAAGAAAAAAAAGCCACTGCGGAGGAATTGCAAAACGCGGGGAAGGCGATGGAAAGAATGAGTCGGCTTACGGATAACGGTTTAGTATTCACCTTCCTCATCGGGACGGTAAGCCGCGTTTTCAACGGCCGCCGGGGCCTTACCGAGTTGGTTCACCAGGTTGCGCAGCCCCACCCCTTCGTGACGCTCCACGAGGTTGAAGTACTGAAAAGCAAGGGCAATCAGCAAAGGTGTGTAAATAAACAGGTTGAATAAGCTCCCAAGGGTGGAAGCAATCACTGCGAACGCCCCCGCTGCGGAGCTGCCATCTTTATAAAGCCCAAGGACCCAACCCAGGCCCCCGACAATGCTTCCTATGATCCCGCCGGCAACGCCGAGGGCCATCCCCAGCATCATGGTCATGACAAATAGCAGCCCAAAGGTAGACCACCATTTGCCCCGCGTGAGCTGCAGCGAACGGCTGATGGAAGTGGTGAAATCGCTGTCTTCCAATACCTTAATTGCATAAAACAAACTTAAACCAACCAGCAGGTAAACGCCTGGTATGAAAAAAATAATAAAGCCAAAGCCCACTATACAAGAGATGCCAAAGTACGAAACGAGCGAACTGAAAAATTGAGCCCTCACCACGGCCCAGACTTCACTGACCGTAATTGGTGCATCGGAAGGGGTAGGGCGCAGGCATCGGAGTATGTAGGCGTACACCGTAAGCATCATCAGGATAAGGAAAGCGACACCCATTGCAACGCCTAGCCAGTATAGGGGCGAGGCGAATAAGGTACTTAGGGCAGCGAAACTTTCTAAGGGGTTAGCCCTACCCGCTGACATCGTGCTCAGCTGAGAAGTAACGAGCAGCTTTTGCACGAGGCCCGAGGCGATTCCTTGCAGCAGCGCGGCCGGTAGCACGATGAACAGCAGGCACCGGCCCAGGTTGCGCCAATGAGCCCCGATAAATTCAAATGTGGCCGAAAATTTCTGGCCAAAGTCCCGTTGTTGGCGGAAGTCTGACTCCTGATTATAGGATGGACGCATGTAAAAAGAAAAAATATTAAGAACGAGCCATTAGGGCCGAGCTAACCAGGGTAATGCCCCGCCGCTGCAGCTGCCGTGGGTACCACCCAAAATACCAGAAAATAAACGCGGCCGACCCGCCAATGATGGCTAGGCTAGCCGCGATGGGCATTTCGGTGTGGCGCGTCACGAAGCTTTCCAGGAACCCGGCCAGCATAAAAATGGGTACCAGCCCTAGGGCCAGCTTCCCGCCTTCGCGCGCCGCGTACCGGAAAGACTCGGTTCGACTGTGCGTGCCCGGAAACAAGATGCCCCGAGCCATGACAAACCCCGCCCCGCCCGCCAGCACGATAGACGAAATTTCCAGCGTACCGTGAATCCAGATGGTGAGCACCGACGCCTTGAGGACGTGCTGCTGATAGAAAAAGTACTGGAACGCGCCCAACATTAGCCCGTTATAGAATAGCAGATACCCCGTGCCCACCCCCAGGGTAATGCCCGCCGCGAACGTGAGCAAGGCCACCCGGATGTTGTTGAACGTGATTTGGAGAAACATTGACGTTGAATCATCGCTCTTATAAATGGCCATGGGGTCGCCCCGGCGAATATTCTCCAGGGTCCGGTTCACGTATTCATCGCCTAGAATGGAGCGCACGAAGGTGTCGTCGTAAGCCGTTGAAAGAGCGCCTAACGCCGTGCAAAGGGCGAAAAACGCCAGGGCCCAGCCCAGCGCGGGGTAGTGGCGGCTAACCACCAGGGGCAGCTCGCGGGCCCAGAACTGACCAAAACGCCCCCGGGCCTCGGACTTATTTTTGTAGATGGCCTGGTGGAACTTGCCGGTCAGAGAGTTCAGGTACGCCGTAGTCGGCGATTCGGGGTAGAAGGTTTGGGCGTAAGCGAGGTCATCGGTAAGGGCCACAAACCGGGCAGCCAACTCATCAGGATTGGTCGTCGGCTGGGTTTCGTATTGCTGCCAGCGAGCCTGATTTTGCCGTAAGAAAAGAGCTTCACGCATAGATCATCGGTTGGAGACCTAAAGGTAGCAAACGGCGGCAAAGTCCCGTTCCGATTTAAATAATCATTTTATATGTTGGAAAGGTATTATTCAGTTGAAATAATGAAGGATAGCGCGGCAGCAAAAGGAACGGCCAGCTGAACATTACCCACAACCCCGCCCGATTTGCCGGGAGCGCGCAAAGCGGAAGGCGAATCCGCCGTACTTTTCCCAGCTGATTGTCTTGTCTGGCCTGATGCCTTTTTTTCTTATGAGCACCATCCGCATTCAAACGACTCAAAACGTAACGCTTGAATACGAAATTGCCAGCGTCGGCGACCGTATTGTGGCCTCGCTCATCGATTACGGGCTGTATATCACCTGGTTTATTGCGGCTGGTCTGCTGGGCTATAAATTACGCATTGGTATGGGCGGGTTTCTGACTATTCTGCCCACCACGTTTTATATGCTCGCGTGCGAGGTCTTTTTCAATGGCCAGACGCTCGGCAAAAAGGCCCTCCACCTGCGCGTTGTGCGCCTCGATGGCACCCGGGCAGGTCTCGGCGACTACCTGTTGCGCTGGCTGTTACGGCCGGTTGAAATCGTGATGTCGGTGGGCGTAGTCGCGCTGATTACCATCCTAACCAATGGCCGGGGCCAGCGCCTGGGCGACCTGGCGGCCGGCACTACCGTTATTACTCTCAAAAAGCGCGCGCAGCACCTTTCGCCCATGGCGGCCGAAGCAGCCCTTATTGAAGGCTACCAACCGGTATTTGCCCAGGCGGCGGCGTTGTCCGACCACGATGTCGCCCTGATTCGTAAAATATTGTTCCACCACTCCAAGCAGCAAAACTACTTGTTGATTAACGAGGTGGCCAACAAAGTCAAAGCCATCACGGGCATTCGCACCGACCTGCAGGATGACCCCTTTCTAAAAACAATCCTGCGTGACCACGCCCATCTGGCCGCGATGGAAAATCAATCGTAGGTGGCCATAACCTGGTATAGAGAGGGCGGGTGGGGTGAGCGTAAGCATGCTATTGCCTATTGAGCGGGTTTCGAGCGGCCGGGCGGTGCAACTAACGAGACAGGTATTCGCGCCGGGTGCCGCGTTCAATGGCCAGCGCCGTCACTACTACTTCGTGCGCGTAATGGGGCCGGGCGGGGGGCGGGGGAGGGGCAGTGCTACCAGGACTTTGGACCAACCGCTTGCTCTCGCGCTGCACCCGGTCAAAAGAGGCTTCGTCCATCATCTCAAACCTCACGGCCAGGTAAAACCGACTAGGCGTGGGGCGGCCGTTCTGTATGGCGCATATCCAGTTGTCGGGCAGCAACGTCAGAACCCGCCACACTTCCTGGTCGCAGTCTGGGCTCATGCTGCTTTCCACGGTGAAGTCTTTGGTGTGGCCGGTCACGTCCACGGTGTAGCCTATCACCACGGTGCCTTGCAGTTGCTCGCGCAAAGCACTACCTGGGTAGCGCAGATTCCGCTGGAGATCCTGCAGACGTTGGTCGCTGCTTCCCAACACGTGTGGGGCACGGTCCAGGCGTTGCGGCACCCAGCTGTCGCCGGTGCGCACCAAGTAGCGGGTGGTGTCGGGCGACCGGAACGTAATGCGACTTGAATCGTAGTCATACGTCAGCTCCAATTCTTGCTTGCTGGTATAGAAATTCCACTTGCCGATCCGTCGGCCATCCGCGGTCGTACTTCCCTGCTCTAACATAGGTAGGGCGGCTTCTTTGGGTTTGCGTTGTGCCTGGGCACCGAATGCATACAAACTGCTGATAATTAGAACAAATAGCGAGGCAACCTTCATGATGCGAGTCAGGGAGCGAGCGGTGACTAGGAATAAATGAAGATAAAAAATAGTCACCTAGCCATTGCCTGCAGCCGGCTCTTGGTATTAGGCACAAAAAAGAGCCCCGCACGGTAGCGCACGGGGCCCGTTTCTCAAGGATAAAAAAATCGTGGAACAATGCTGGGGATTACCCAGCTGCCACGGCCTTGCGCCGGCTGGTGCGGGGCAGGCGTTCGGCCCCTTGCTCCAGCAACTCATCGTCGCGCTCGCTCTTTTTAATCGACCAGCTCAGCGAGTACAGGTCCTTGCGGCGGTCGCGCAGGTTGCGCACGGCACCGCTGGTATTCAAATCCTTCAGCAAGTCGAGGTCAAGGTCTGCGATGAGGGTCATCTCCGTGTTTGGGGTTGCCTCCGCCACGATGGCATCGTGCGGGAAGGCAAAGTCCGAAGGGCTGAATACGGCGCTCTGCGAGTACTGAATGTCCATGTTCTCGACCCGGGGCAGGTTGCCTACCGAGCCGGTAATGGCCACGTAGCACTCGTTTTCGATAGCCCGGGCCTGGGCGCAGATGCGCACGCGCTGGTAAGCGTTCTTGGTGTCGGTCCAGAACGGAACGAACAGAATTTTCACGCCCTCGTCGCTCAGCATGCGGGCCAGCTCGGGAAACTCCACGTCGTAGCACACCAGGATGCCGATTTTGCCGAAATCAGTGTCGAAGCACTTGAGCTTGTCGCCCCCGCGCATGCCCCAGTAGCTGGCCTCGTCGGGCGTGACGTGCAGCTTGTACTGCTCGTCCACGGTGCCGTCGCGGCGGCAGAGGTAGGCCACGTTGTGCAGCCTTTCGTTTTCGTACACCGGCATGGAGCCCGCCACAATGTTGATGTTGTAGCTCACGGCCAACTCCATCATCTTGGCCTTGATGGGCTCGGTGAAAGCGGCCATGGCCCGGATAGCTACCGCCGGGGAGTCTTCGTTGGTGAGGGCCATGAGCGGCGCGTTAAAAAACTCGGGAAACATCACGCAGTCCGACTTATAGCCGCTCACGGTGTCGACGAAAAACTCAATTTGCTGCAGCAGGTCTTCCAGGCTGCGGGTGGCGCGCATCTGCCACTGCACAATGCCGATGCGGACGTTGGACTTGGTGTTACCAATCAGCTTTTCCTCTTCCTCGTAGTACACGTTAATCCACTCCAGCAGCGTGGCGTAGGCCTTGCTTTCGGAGTCGTAGGGCAGGTAGCCGCGAATGATTTTGCGCACGTGAAACTCATTGCTGAGCTGGAAGGTGAGGATGGGGTCGACCACTTCCTTGTTACGCACCATTTCCACGTACTTAGCCGGAGTCATTTCGTTGGCGTAAGCGGCGTAGCCGGGAATGCGCCCCCCCGCCACCATGGCGCGCAGGTTCAGGTTCTCGCAGAGCTCTTTGCGGGCGTCGTAGAGGCGGCGGCCCAGGCGCAGGCTGCGGTACTCGGGGTCGACGAATACGTCGACGCCGTAGAGGGTGTCGCCGTCGTCGTTGTGGGTGTCGAACTTGCCGTGCCCGGTGATTTTAGCGTAGGTGTGCCGGTCGCCGAAGTCGCTGTATTGCACGATGATGGCCAGAGCCGCGGCCACCAGCCGGCCGTTGTCCTCGATGCCAATCTGGCCTTCGGGAAACTTACGGAGCAAGGCCGCGAACTCGTCGGCCGTCCAGGCTCCTTCCATGTTGGAATACACCTTGTCCATGATTTGCTTGATGGCTTTGAAATCGGAGCGGCGCAGCGTGCGCAGCACCAGCTTGTGAGCGGGTACCGCCGTGGGGGTCAGGCGCTCGGTCGGGGCCAGCGTCGGGCCGGGCTTGC
This sequence comes from Hymenobacter montanus, assembly GCF_014699115.1. Taxonomy (GTDB): domain Bacteria; phylum Bacteroidota; class Bacteroidia; order Cytophagales; family Hymenobacteraceae; genus Hymenobacter; species Hymenobacter montanus. The sequence goes on along the minus strand of NZ_JACXAD010000009.1, from coordinate 33,711 downwards.
CCACTTTTTTGGCGTGAGCGCCGCCGGTAACGGTTTTGCCATTAGAAGAAGGGGCCGAAGCGGAAGCTTTGCCGTTGGATGAGGTGGCCATGGTATAGAAAAAGAAGCTACTTAAAAACGGGCGGAACGCAGTACCAAGGTAGCGGACGGGCTGCCAGTTGGTCGAAATTACCCGTACAAAAACCCGTTGGCAGCGGTTGCCAACGCGCTGATAAACGAAAATCCCACCGGAACGGTGCGATTACGCGGAAATTAGTTCCTGACCAGGATGGCCCCAGGCTGCTGGTATCGGACTGGCTGCGTTCGAACGCCGCGCCTGGGGCGGGGCGTTGAAGCAGGACCCGATATACCATTACCATAAAATGTAAACGATGAAGGCAACCTGGAAGACTCCCCCCGAATCTGAGGACGAGGTGTTGAAGAGGGGGCGTAAAATCCGGTAGAGCCTACAGCCTCGGGTCCCACACTTTAATGCGTGAATGCCCTGCCTGACGACCAGTTTCGATAAGATAATCTGGTATCTTGGTAAGTTCGCAAATCAGAGTCTGATGGGCTTGACGGGTGGAATTAACCTTTTTCAGTATGCGCCGAATCCGATTGAGTAGGCTGGTGCTCTCGGATAGGCTCGGTTTGGCAGGTAGCCCCCGGTCGGTCGTGGGCGAGTCTGGACAGATTCACCGCCCGAGCACCAGGGGAGGAGCACCTGCACTTTCAATGCCCTGGCCGGGAAAAGAAGTCGTTAACTAAAGATGATACCCAGAGCCACAATTCTGTTGAAGGCCTTACCAAGGCAGAGTAAAGATTATCCAAGGAGTAAGGAGTTCGGGTTATGAAAAGCCTTCGTGGTTTTAAGGCATTCAGTACGGCCTGGGGTGATGATCAATTAATTTGCTTGCGCGAGAGGTTTATGAAAGCAGGACATTGCACTTCGCTTTTGAATCTCTTCGCGCTTAACGCTGCCGTTTAGCGAGGAATTGTGAGCTATTTCCTATATTGCTACAGGGTTCCGGAAGTTAGAACAGTAACTTATTTGCTTCTTTACTTTTGTGGATAGCTCAAACTCTCCAAGTATCTTTATTAAGAAAAAACAGTTATAAATTGGAAGAAGCCATAATTGCCTATTTAAATTCAGTGAAGGAGCTTTGCCCTAAAGTGACTGATGAAGAATTGAAATACTTGATGAACGGCTTAACAGTTTCTGAGCTAAAGAATAGGCAATTTTATATTCAAGCGAACACTGTTCAGAAAGAAATCGGGTTTGTTTTTTCAGGATTACTGCGCGCATTTTATACAGACAGAGCTGGCAATGATTTCTCAGTGAATTTTATTAGTGAAAACCAATACGCGACGCATTACTCCGCTTTTATAACGCAAAATCCTTGTAAATACTATTTCCAATGCATCCAACCCTCTATTATCGTTAATCTACCCTATGAACATATTCAAAACGGCTACAACCAGTTTTCAGGCCTGGAACGATATGGGCGGTTAGTAGCCGAGAACGTTTTGACAGCCCAGCAAAGACGCATTGAGAGTTTTCTATTTGATAATGCAGAAACCAGATACCTCGATTTCGTAAAAGGTAATCCGGATTTATTCAATAGGATATCTCTATCCTACCTGTCCTCATATTTAGGTATCGAGCGGCAATCTCTAACAAGAATACGGAAGAAATTAGCATACCGCCCACTTTGAGAGCTGGTGCCGTTTCGGTTGCGTTCGTCGTTGATCAAACTGAGTGGGCACGTGGTGCATGACCATGACCAGCGAGCGGTCGCCGGACTTGCGCATGAGACTGGCGTGAAGAACACATAGGGCTTTGACGATGCTGGCCTGGCAGGTCGTGTATAATTACTTGGCTTTACCGGCTTGGTGCTACGCCGTGCTACCGCACTTGCCACAGGAAAACCCACCTGGATCATGCTCCTATACGAGAACCCTACCTTTTAGACCACCGCTCGTTTTGACACTTTTGTGTCAGGTACGATCAACAAAGATTCTCAAATTTTGCGTTGAAAATAACCAGAATTAGAAATGAAAGTAGTCATTTTTGGCGCCACGGGCTTCTCGGGTAATGCTATCCTGAAAGAAGCATTAGCACGAAACCATCAGGTAACCATATTGACCAGGGACAGATCTTCCATCACTATCAATGATAGCAATCTTACCATTGTTGAGGGTAACGTAATGGATGAACATGTAGTTGCCGAAATCCTGGAGAATACGGATGCAGTAATCCAATGCCTCGGAATTGGCGGTAAAGGTAGTGGAAAGCCTTCGGTATTTATTTCTGAAGCGACGAAGATTATCGTAGAGCAAATGAAAAAACAAAAGATTAAACGACTCATTGCAATGAGTAATGTCGGCGCAGGAGATAGCATAGAATTTCAGCCTTGGATTTTCACAAAAGTTATTCTGCCTTTTTTTATGAAATGGTTGAAAGCAATAATCGATGATAAAAACCGGATGGAGCCAGTTATTATGAACAGCGAGTTGGATTGGACGATAGTTCGCTGCCCCAATATAGTAGCCAAGCCCGCTAAAGGAAGCTGTTGTGCTACATTGGATGGCAAAGGTTTGAAAATGTCAATTACGTTAGGCGACATGGCAAAATTTATGATTGAGCAATTAGATGATAATGCTTTTATGAAGCAAGCGCCTTCAATAAGCAATTAATCAATTGACACGAGGCATCTAAATACTTTAACTTTTTGCAAGCTTCAATTATGCATGTAGAAACGCAAATAACTCACGTATTAACCAGGGTTGGGAGAGTAGCAGTTTATATAAAAGAGAGTTCCTCTGGAAAGCTACCCCTTATTTTTCTTCACGGTGTGTACCTCGATCATCACTTGTGGGATGAGCAGATAGAAGCAATCAAAGACCGAATGGTTGTCGCAGTTGATATGCCTTTACATGGAAGCAGCCGGGAGAATATAAAACCGGATTGGACGGTAAATGACTGCGCGGAAATGCTTGTAGATATTTTAGATAGCTTGCAAATACCCCAAGTGATAGCAGTTGGCCACTCATGGGGAAGTATGACTATTTTAAGGGCTGCGTACCATCACCCGGAGCGTTTCGCCTCCATTGGGTTATGCAATATGCCATTTCACGCAGCCTCTGGCAAACAAAAGCTTGTTTTCGCACTTCAGCATACAATGTTGATGTTCAAGAATTTTTATACCACGCAAGCGGCTAAATCCTTGTTCGGCAAGACTTCACTAAGAAAAGACGTATCACTAATAGAGCATCTAAAACGCACTATGAATATCCTGTCTGGAAAGGATATCAAACAAATTGACAAAACAGTTATTTTAAATGCAGATGATGCAACTGAATTAATTCGCAATTTACAAGTCAAAGCCATTGCTCTAAAGGGCCTTGAAGACTATGTGCCAACACCACCTGCTATCGAGACCATAATCGTGGAAGGGGGCCACATTAGTCCTTTGGAGCAGCCGCAAAAGGTTTCTTACTTAATTAACGAGTTGTTGAATTAATACAGCTGCTTAGGCAAGTAGCTAACGGGCGGTTGCAAGCGTAGGGTAATTTGATTGTTTGACGGTCTTTTTTAAAGCGTGCGTCCCCAAACCACTACGTGCCCTTACTCCAGCCAACGCTTTAGGGCCGGCGCCCGCTCGCGGCTGACCAGTACCTCCTCGCGGGCGGCGGGCAACAGTTCTAGCTTCAGTTTGGCGCCTAAATAATTATAGATCTTAGCCACGGCCGGCAGCTGCACGAAATATTGCCGGTTAACGCGGAAGAACTGAGCTGGGTCGACCAGCTTTTCCAGCTGGTCGAGCTTGTAGTCCACCACGAAGCGGCGGCTATCGGTACGCACCAAGTACACGATTTCGTTCGCGGTATAGAAATAGGCTATTTCAGTGACCGGCACCGGCAAGAGCTGCTCGCCGGTGCTCACCAAAAAGCGCTGCCGGTAGCGCGGCGGATTTAGCGGCAGCGCGTCGAGCAGCTGCTGCATCTGCACGAGCTGGGCGTCGCTCAGGGCCTGCTGGTGCGCGGGTGTCTGCTGCTGCCAGAACTCGTATTTGCCTAATGCCCGCCGCAATTGCCCGGCATTGATGGGCTTGAGCAGATAGTCCACGCTGTGCACCGAGAACGCCTTGAGAGCATATTCGTCGTAGCTGGTGGTGAAGACGATGGGACTGCGAACGGGTACGGCGTCGAAAATCTCAAAGCTCAAGCCATCAGATAATTGAATGTCGGCGAAGATGAGGTCGGGGGCGGGATGCCGGGCAAACCAAGCAACGGCTTCTTCCACACTGGCCAGGCGGGCCGTCACCTGCACTTCGGGGTGCTGGCTAAGCAGTTGAGTCAGGCGCTGGGCCGCCGGGGCTTCGTCCTCAATTAGTACGGCTCGCATGGGGGTTGAGCAAGGGTAGTTTGACGGCAAACTGCGCCGGGCCGGACTGGATCAGCATCTCCCGGCCGGCCAGCAGTTGAAACTGCTGCTGCAAGTTGCGCAGGCCCACGCCTTCGCCGCGGGCGAGCTTGGTTTTAGGCTGCACGTTGTTGGTCACGCTCACGTACCCTTCCTCGGCGCGCAGCTCGATGCGCAAGGGCCGCTGCGGGCTGGCGGCATTGTGCTTGAGCGCATTCTCGACCAGCATCTGAATGGCCAGCGGCGGCACGCGGCGCTGAAGCACCTCGGCCGGCAAGTGGTTGTCGACTTCCACGGCGTGCTCGTAGCGAATGCGGTTCAGGTACACGTACGACTCCACAAAGGCCATTTCCTCGGCTATGGTCACGGTAGTCTGGTCGCGGCGGGTGAGCACGTAGCGGTACACGTTGGCCAACTCGTCGAGGTAGGCCTGGGCCGGCGGGTTGTCGCCCACCAGCGCGGCCAGGGTATTAAGTGTATTGAAAAGAAAGTGCGGGTCAACCTGCTGCTTCAGCGCGGCCAGCTGGCTTTCGGCGCGCTCGGTCTCCAGCCAGGCCGCGCGCAGGTAGTAGCGCTTCCACTCGCCGAAGAAGTAGGTGCTTTCGTAGATGGCCATGACGATGGCCGTTGGGATCAATGCCAAGAGCAGACAGTGCCAGTAGCCCTCGAGGACGGGCGGAAGAAAAGCCGGCTCGAAAACGTAGTGCAGCCCGGCAAAGAGCACCGCGGCGGTGGCCGTGTAGAGCAGGCAGGCCCCCACTTGCCAGCTTAGGCGCCGGGTCGTGGACTCGAAATCGGGGAAACGGCGGCGCAGGGCAAAAAGTATCCCGCGGTTGCCTTCCCAACAGATGGTCGTGCAAACAAGGCTCAACAGCAGCGACAACCACCACGGCCCGCGGCCATCGGCCAGCCAGATGGCCACTGCCACCGCCCAGGTGCCGCCCAGGCGTACCCGCGGCTCACTAAGCTCCCAGCGGTCGAGTCGCAGCAGTATTTGGGGCGAAATACGGTGGTGCGGGGCCCCGGTCAGGGTCGAAGGTCCGGCGGACAAGAGAGGGGCAGCGGCTTCCATAGCCTTAAGATAACATTTTGGGTGATACTCAAGGGGCATAGGCCGGGGCCGGGAGCCCGTTCCGAGCGCAGCTACGCCCGCCGCGCCCCGTGCGCAAGTTGCCGATGCGCGCATCGGGAATGTCAATATGAAAACCCTACTCCAGGTCGACAATCAACTTCGGCACTGCCCGCGACTTCAGCTTAAGGTCTTCTGCAAAGCGTATGTTGGGGTGCGGCCCGTGGGGCAGCGGCCTGCTGCGGATGAGGCTTCAGGGCAGGCGCGTCCAGACTTCGGTGCGGCCGAGCAGCGAGATGCCCACGTAGCCGCGCACTTCCAGGGTGTTGGCATCGCGCAGCTTCAGGGTGCAGCTGTAGGTTTTGCCGTTGTTCGGGTCGTAGATGGTGCCGTTGTCCCAGGTGCGGGCGCCGTCGAAGCGGAAGTTCTGGAGGATGACCGTGCCCAGCAACTCGCGGCCGCGCAGCTTGGGGTTGGGGTTGTGCTCGTCGCGGCGGCTCGGCTCCGCGGGCCCCGCAATTTTGCCGAAAAACTGATTTTGCTGCTGGTATATCTGGATGATGCCCATCTTATCAGCCGTTTGCCAGCGGCCCAGGATGGCGGCCGGGGAGGGCGGGGCCGTCGTGGGCGCCGTAGCGGCCAAGCTCAGTGAGGAGAGCAGAAGCAACAAGAGCGTTCTCATGAGTGAAGATTGAAGAGGATTGGATGGTTGGAGTGTTTGAGGTTATCAATTAAAGTTGGCGGCGAGGGAGAGTAGGCGGAGCTGCCCGCCTCCGGCTGCTCGCCCGCGCCTGGTCGCGGCACCGGAGGCCGGCCTGGCCGAAGAAGAATGTCGGCGCCAGCACTTAGGTCGGGACCAGTTCGGTGGGGGCTTCGGCTACTTCGGTTTCGTGGGGCTGGGGCAGGGTGGGCGGCAGCAGCTTGTAGAGCACCGGCGTGACGATACGCGTGAGCAGCAGTGAGGAAATCAGCCCGCCGATGAGCACCCAGGCTAGTGGGGAGTAGAGCGGGTTGTTTTCCAGTACCAGCGGCACCAGGCCCCCGATGGCTGTGAGGGTGGTGAGCAGGATAGGGATGAAGCGTACCTGCCCGGCTTCCTCAATCGCCTCCTCCAGGCTCCGGCCCTGCCCGCGCAGCTGGTTGGTGAAGTCCACCAGCAGGATGGAGTTCTTGACTTCGATGCCGATGAGGGCAATCAGCCCGATGACGGCCACAAAGGAGAACGAGTTGCCCGTGAGGAGCAGGGCCAGCACCGCCCCGATAACGCCCAGGGGAATCACCGACAGCACGATGAGGGTGCTCTTGAAGGTGCGGAATTCCAGAATCAGCACGGCCAGGATGCCGAAGACCGTAATAATAATGATGGTGCCCAGCCCGCCGAAGGAATCCTCGGCGCTTTCCTTCTCGCCGGCGGCCACGTAGCGGTAGCCGGCCGGAAACCGGAGGGTGTCCAACTGCTTCAGTACTTGAGCGTACACGTTGTTAGTCAGGAAGCCGGGCTTCACGAAGGCCGTAATAGTCACGAAACGGTCCTTGTCGTAGTGGCGCACGGTGGTAGGACTGGCTTCCAGGCGGATGTCGGCCAACTGGCGCAGGGGCACCAGGGCGCCGCTGGCGCTGCTCACGTAGAGCCGGTCGAAGACTTCCAGGGTCTGGCGCGGGCCTCGGGGCAGGGTCACGTTGATGTTGTAGTCGTTGTCGTCGCCGTCGAGCTGAAAAGTGCCCACGTTCAGGCCGGCCACGCCCAGGCGCACGGTGCGGTCAATTTCGGCCGTGGGGATGCCCAGCAAGCCGGCTTTGTCCTTGTTGATGGTCACCTTCAGGTCGGTGCCCAGCGAGGTAAGCGGGTTGTTGACGTAGATGGTGCCCTCGTTGCGGGCCAGGAGGGTTTCGACACGGAAGGCCAGGCTGCGCAACGAGTCCAGGTTGTCGCCGAAGACGCGGATAGCAATGGGTGCTTCCACCGGTGGGCCCTGCTCAAACTGCTTCACCTCGACCTTCGCGCCCGGCATGCCCGTCAGGCGGCCGCGCAGCTTGGTGATGAAGGCTTCCAGCTCCTTGACCGGCAGGGGCTGGGTCTGCACGAAGACCTCGGCGAAGTTGGCGGCGTTGTTGTGCGGCACCACGTTGTAGTAGATGGACGGGTTGCTGCGGCCCACGTTGGTGGCGTAGTTGCGCACCTCGGGGTGGCGGCCCAGCTCCGCTTCCACCAGCCGGGTGATGCGGTCGGTTTCGTAGAGCGAGGTGCCCAACGGGGTTTCCACGTTCACCAGGAACATGGGCTTTTCAGAGCGCGGAAATACGCTGAAGCCCACTTTCGGAATCAGTGCCAACGCGCCGACGAAGATAGCGCCGGCCACGGCCAGGGCCAAGTAGGGGCGGTGCAGGGCGGCATCGAGCAGGGGCTTGTAAGTGCGGTTGAGCAGGCGGTTGAGACCACGCAGGAAGAAGTTGCCCTCCGCTTGCTCGTGCTTGGAAAGGATGCGGCTGGCGAGGAAGGGTACGATGGTCAGCGCCACAAACAAGGAGGCCAGCACCGTGGTAATCACCGCTATCGGCAGAGAGCGGATAAAGTCGCCGGCGCCTTCGGGCAGAAACACCAGCGGCAGGAAGGCCAGGATGAGCACGGCCGTGCAGCCTACTACCGCCAAAGCAATCTGCTCAGTAGCCTTGATGGCCGCTTCCACCCGGCCGTAGCCCTCGCGCAGGTAGCGCTCGATGTTCTCAACTACCACAATGCTGTCATCGACCAGCAAGCCCAGCGCCACCACCAGGCCCACGATGCTGAGCTGGTTGATACTGAAACCGAGCAGGTTCATGAGTGCCAGGCCAATGGCCAGGCAGAGCGGAATGGAAATCATGACCACCACCGAGGCCCGCCAGCCCAGGGGCAGCAAAGTCAGCAGCACCAGCCCGATGGCAATAGCGAAGTCGCGGGAGAAGCCGTCGAGGCGGTGGGCCACATTGTCGGCCTGGTCGAAGCTCTTGACGTAGCGGATGCCGGCGGGTAGTTCCTTGGTGAACTGCTCTAGAATGGGCGTGAGCTGCTTCCGGGCCGCAATGATGTTCTGCTTGTCCTTGAGCGCCGCCGTTACGAACACGGCCCGCTGCCCGTTGAGCCGGCCCAGGTAGTTTTCTTCCTCGTAGTTGAAGCTCACGTCGGCCACGTCTTTGAGGTACACCACGCTCTGGGCAGTAGCCTGCACCACCGTATTCTGAATTTCGGCTAAGTTGGCGTAGCGGCCGCTGGTCTTGATGTTGAATTTCTTCGCGCCGGCCTCCACGCTGCCGCCGGGGATGTTCACGTTTTCGCTCTGCAGGGCGCCCAGCACCCGGGCCAGGCCTAGGTTAAGGCGCGCCATTTTCTCCAGGTTCAGACTCACGCGCACCTGTCGTTGCGGGTAGCCCCAGGTTTCCACCTTCTTCAGAACCTTCACCTTCTGCAGACGGTCCTGCAGCTCCTCGGCCTGTTTTTGCAGCTCGGCGTAGGGCAGCGTGGGCGCGATCAGCGCTACCTGCAGGATGTTGACGTCGGAAGGCGTGAACTTCTGCACCTCCAGGCTGGCCAGGTCGGCCGGCAGCTCGGGGCGTAGGTTGTTGACTTCGCGCAACACCTCGGCGTACTTGTCGTCGGGATCTTCGGCGTACACGAAGTCGATGCGCACCACGGCCAGGCCGTCGTCGATGGTGGTGACGAGCTTTTTAACGTTATCGAGCTCATTTAGCTTTTCTTCCAGCGGCTTCACCACCAGGTCCTCCATGTCGGTAGGGTTGGTGCCGGGGTACACGGCCACTACGGTGAAGCTCGGGGCATTGGTGGAGGGGTCTTCGGCCCGGGGCATGGTCAGCAAGGCGTTCAGGCCCAGGCCCAGCGCCAGCAGAAAGACCACCAGCATGAACTGGTAGTTTTTGACGGAGAAAGCAACAATACGCATGGGAGTCAGACTTTAGCGGCGGACAACATCAGTGGCAACAGCGGCAACCTTCACCCGCGAAGCCGGTGTGAGATAGCCGGCGCCGCGGCTGACCACGGGCGTGCCCAAAGGCAGATCGGTACTGATGGCCGCCAGGCCGCCCGGCAGCAGGCGCAGCACGCGCACAGGGTGCCGCAACACCCCACTGCCGCGCACCGTGTAGAGGTAGCCCCGTCCGCCGTCGGCGCTGACCAGAGCCTCCACCGGCACGGTGGGCACGGCGGCCGTTTGGCGCGGGCTGATTTCGACCTCGCCCACCAGTCCCGAGACCAAGCGCTGCCCGGCCGGCTCCACGGTGATTTCTACCTCGTAGGTGCCACTGCCCGGGTCGCTGGTTTGAGCAATGCGCGTCACGTGGCCGGCGAAGTCGCGCTCGGGGTGAGCATCGAGGTGAACTTGGGCCGCGTCGCCGGGGCGAACGCGTACCACATCGCGGTCGGCGAGCCCCACGCGTAGTACCCAGGCGGCATCGGCCGAGCTGAGCACGAATACCGGCGTGCCCCCGCCCACTAGCTCACCGGGCTCAACGGTGCGCTGGAGCACCCGCCCGCTGACCGGCGCCACGATGGTGGCGTACTGCTGGTTGAACTCGGCGATGCGCAGGGCCGCCTGCGCGGTTTCGGTGCCGGTGCGGGCGTTCTGTACTTGCTCCAGGGTGGCAACCGAGTCGCGGTACAGGTTTTCGCTGCGCCTGAGGCTGCGGCGGGCCTGGTTGTAGCCTTCGCGAGCCTGCACTACCTGGGCACCAATTTCGGATTGGTTTAGCCGGGCGAGCACCTGGCCGCGACGCACCAGATCTCCTTCGCGGGCATGCAGGGCCGCTACCACGCCGCCGATTTTGAAGCCCAGCCGCAGCTCCGAGGCCGAGCTGAGCTTGCCACTGGCCCGGATGCCCTCAACCAGCGGCCGGGCGGTGAGCGGCACGGTCTGCACCGGGATCAGCTCCGTGCCGGTCTCAACCTTCACGGGCGGAGCGGCGGTCTTGGTTTCTTTGGAGGCGCAGCCGCTCGGCCCGCTCAGCAGCACCGCTGCCGGTAACAGAAGTAGGGTAGGACGTAGCATTTCTGGAATGATTTGGCGTCTGACGAGGAACTGAACGGGGGGCTATTCTTCGGCGGCCAGCGGGTAGGTAGCCGCGCTGCGCTCGGTGTGGGCGAGTTGGCCGAGGTAGGCGTACCTGGTCAGGATGACGTTTAGCTCGGCGTTGGTGTAAGTGGTGCGGGCATCGATGAACTGCAGCAGCGGCGTGAGGCCCTCTTCGTACTGCCGGCTCATGAGGCGGAAGGCTTGCGCGGCGCTACGCGCCCGGTCTTCGGCGGCTCGCACCTGGGCCCGGGCGGCTTGCAGCTCGTAGTAGTCCTGGCGCACTTCCAGGCCGATCTGGGCCTGCACCTCCAGTAGCCGCGCAGCTTGTTGGCGCTCTGCGGCGCGGGCCATGCTCAGCTGGGCACGGTTTTGCAGGCCACTGAATAAGGTCCAGTTCAGCACGAGCGAAGCCTGCGTGAAGCGGCTGCCGTCGCGGTTGCGGAAGTCGTAGCGCGGGCCCTGGTAGCCGTGGTCGACGAGGCCGCTGATGGTGGGGTGGTAGCGGGAGCGGGCCAGGCCCAGCGTCAGGCCGGCAATGTCCACGGCTTTTTGCTGCTGCTGCACTTCCTCGCGGGTAGCGCCGGCCGAGGCCGTCAGCTCCGGCAAGGGCTGCGGTTCGGGTAAGCGCAGCGCCGAATCGGGTAGGGCGGCAACGCCTTCCTCCGGCGAGCGGTTGAGCAGGAAGTTGAAATAGGCGCGGGCCACCTGCTCGTTTTTGTGGGCTTCGGCCAACTGCTGCAGCACACCACTCACTTCGGCTTGAGCCCGGTACACCACATCAGGCGTAGCGCGCTGGTTTTCGACCAGCTTTTCGTTCACGCGCTTGTTGCGCTCCACCAACTTCAGGGTACGGTCGTAGAGCGCAATAACGCGCTGCGCCGCCAGGTACTGGAAGTACGCTACTTTAATTTCTTTCACCAGCTCGCGGCGGTAGCGCCGCACGTCCAGCGCTTCCACCGCCGCCTGTTCGCGGCTGATGGCCTGGTTGTAGCGCAAGGCCGGCTGGTATACCGGCACCGACAGGCGCAGCTTGGTTTCGTGTTCGCGCGGGCGCAGGAAGGGGGTGCTTTGGTTTTGCAGCTGCGGAAACCGATCTGAGCCGGTGAGCTGGTTCAACGTGGCGTAGGCGGGGTTAAGCAGGTCGCCGACCGGTAGCTCGATGAGGCGCCCGCCGTTGGCGACGCTGTAGCGGGCGTTGAAGTCGAGGGTGGGATAGAACAGCGCCCGGGCGCTTTGCAGGGCCATTTTGGCATGGGTGTGGCTCTCGCGGCGTTGCTGCAAGGCCAGGTTGCTTTGCAGGCCCTGAGCGATGTAGCCATCGAGTAGCGAAGCACCCGGCGAGGCTGGCAGGGGGTATTGCGCGTGGGCAGCAGGCGAAACAAGCAGCGGCAGCAACAGCGCCATCGCCGCACGTCGTAGCAGGAGAATAAGGTGCGTCATGACCGGGCAATAGATGAACGACGCTGCGAAACACGCCGTGAGAGCTACTGCCCGCTGGGAAATTCATGTGAAGCGGGGCATAAGTCGACCTGAACCGGCTAAAAGCGGGGGTGAACCCTTGCCCCCGCCAGCCGGTGTACCTGAGTCCCGCGGAAGGTTACGTTCAAGGCAGTTGCCGCCGCAAGCTGTTCGTGCGCCGTTGGCCAGCCCGCAAAAGCCAACGCGGCGTGGGCAACCCCCCACGAGCAGCTCATCGTCAAAGCCAAAGGACGCAATCGGGCTTCTATTACCTTCCGCAAAAACTCCTTAAAACAAGTCTGCTCCTTTGTTGAATTCGGCATCCGGTACCCAGCCAAACCACCACTTGACTTTAAATACAGTTTGTCAGGTATGCGCTTGTGCGGTTATCAGCAGGGGCCGCTATATTACCGGCTTATGAGAGACGTTCTGCAACGGCTTGCCGCCTTCACCCCGGAGGAGCTGCGGGCCATCGAAAGCCTGGCCACTCGCCGTACCGCGCACGAAAAGCAGCAGGTGATGATAGCCGGCCCGCCGTTCACCCGCCTCTGGTTCGTGGCCGCCGGCTTGTTGCGGGCTTACCGTATCATCGATGGCGAGGACTTCACGTACTTCTTCTTCACGGCCCAGGACTTTGCCGTCGATTACCAGAGTTTCCTCACCGAGCAGGCTAGTTCGCTCTATTTCGAGGCTTTGGTAGAGACGGAATACTACGAATGGTCGAAGGCCGACATCCTGCGGCTCTACGACCAGCACCCCCGGTTCGAGCGCCTGGGCCGCCTTATGGCCGAGCGGGCCTACCTGAGCGCGGCCGAGCGCCTGATGCAGCACCAGACCGACGACTTGGAGATGCGCTATCGCAAGCTGCTAGCCAAGAACCCGCAGCTGTTCCTCTCCATCCCGCAGTATCACATTGCTTCGTACCTGGGCGTCAAGCCCCAAAGCCTGAGCCGCATCCGGGCCCGGGTTGCCCATTATCCCGGGCGGGCGGATATAAAGTAACCTAAGTGAATGACCCGGGGTTGCGGGTGGAAGTAGGTTTGTCGTGTACCCGTGCTTGCACTAACCGCTCACGACCATGCCCCCTTCCTTGCCCTCCCCGCGTTGGGAAACCGCTCGCCACGTCGGCTTCCGCAGCCATGCCTCCGGCTATGTGGCCTTCACCACCCTAACCTGGTTGGTCTGGGTGCTTACCTGGTCTGGATGGCTCATGTTGGGCTGGGGGCTGCTAGACCATCACGCAGGCGTGTACTGCCGCGCGTGGTTTTCTACGGGCCGCAAGTTTCGCCGCCCTGGAACAACAGCTAGAGCCCTGAGCCGTGGCTAAGTTCGTGCAACACATCCTGGTAATCAATGCCCAACTGCCCTCCGCCCGGCTGTTCTGCCAGGTTGCCGGCCAGGCGGGCTACAGCGTTACGGCGTACCTGACGGACGAGCCGGCTACCGCGGCTGCCGATTCCGGCGTCCGGGACCTGCTCGAACGCGACCAACTGGCTGCGCTGCACGTCGGCCAGAATGCCGTGGTGTTCTTTTGGGAAGGCAGCCTGTGCCACCCGCGGGCCGCCGGGCGCTACCTCGCAGGCCTGCGTAACGTAGTGTACGCCATGCACCGGGTCGGGCTCACGCGGCTGGTTGTAACCCATACGGGTCGTAACTGGCGTAGTTGGCTGGTATTCAAAGCTTGGTGCCGCAGGGTTGGCGGTCCGGTCGCCGATCAGGTGCAGGCGCTGCTGCAGGCCAGCAACCTACGCTACCTCTGGGTCACGGCCGGCGCCGTGCGCGACGGCGCCTACCGCACGCGCACCACCGTTACCAACGGCCCCGCACCCGGCACCGGCCAAGTGAACCGGCTCGACCTGGTTGATTTCCTGCTGCAGTCCCTGTACCGCGACCGACTCGACGGCACGGCCGTGCATGTCGCCAGCTAGCCTCTAGGTTTCACCCCTCAATTCTAGATGAGGAGCCTGAGGTGGGGCCGACTAATCAATATGTATAAGGTTAAGGTGTTTTGGGCGTAGCTGCCCGGAAGCTGTGGCCAGGGCCGAAGGACTGTATAACAGCCCTTCGGCCCTCAAGACTGGGCCGTGGGTCTGCACTGGAGAACCCGTGGAACCCCAACTAGAAAGACAGACGCAAAAAAGCGCGGCTGATGCGGTGCGCTGCTGCTAAAGCTACACGCCCTGCATTTCCGGTACTTCGCCTTCGGGCACGACCAGCTGGCCGGCTGTGGCGGCCACAATTTGGGCTACGCTCACGCCCGGCGCCCGCTCGCGCAGCACGAAGCCGTCGGGGGTGACGTCGAGCACGGCCAGCTCAGTTACGATCTTCTTCACGCAGCGCAGCCCCGTGATGGGCAGGGTGCAGTTGGGCAGCAGTTTGCTCGATCCGTCCTTGGCCACGTGCTGCATGGCCACGATGATGTTTTTGGCCGAGGCTACCAGGTCCATGGCCCCGCCCATGCCCTTCACCATCTTGCCGGGAATTTTCCAGTTGGCGATGTCACCGCGCTCCGACACTTCCATGGCCCCGAGGATGGTCAGGGCGACGTGCTCGCCGCGAATCATGGCGAACGAGTCGGCTGAGGAGAACAGGCTGGAGCCGGGTAGGGTAGTCACCGTTTGCTTGCCGGCGTTGATGAGGTCGGGGTCAACCTGGTCTTCGGTGGGGAAGGGGCCCATGCCAAGCAGGCCGTTTTCGGACTGTAATTCGACGTTGATGCCCGCCGGAATGTAGTTGGCTACCAGCGTCGGGATGCCAATGCCGAGGTTGACGTAGGAGCCGTCTTTTACTTCCTGGGCGATTCTTTTAGCGATGCCGTGTTTGTCAAGCATAAGATCTGAACCACGGATTCGACGGATTAGTCGGATTACGCGGATTTTGTGGGTGGGAAGTTAAGAAAGCGAAACGTTACTTACTGATCGGGGCGGCCGAGGGTGCTGGGGTAGTTGCCGGCCGGGGAGCGAGGACCTGGTACACGGCCGTTTTGAACTTAGCCGCCAGGTCAACCGCCGTGCCGCTGGGGTATTTCTGCGTGTAAAGCAGGGCTACCAGCTGCTGCTTAGGGTCGACCCAGTACGTAGTGCCGAAGATGCCGCCCCACTCGTAAGAGCCCTCCGAAAGGCCGCCGGGTTGCCGAGCCGCGTTTTCCGCTGTGGTGATGCCGAAGCCCAGGCCAAACTTGTTGCCACCCTGGTTCAGCTCTCCAATCTGGTTTTGAGTCATCAGGGCCACCGTGGCGGGCTTGAGTAATTGGCGGCCGTGGTAGGTGCCGCCGTTCAGCAGCAGCTGCAGAAAGGCCGCGTAGTCGTCGATGGTCGACGACAGGCCCGCGCCGCCCGAAAAGTACGTGCCGGGGGCTAGGGGGTAGTCCGGACTCATGCCGCCCTGCGGCGGCATGGGCACGGTCTGCTTGCGAGCGTTTTCGGTGTACAGCTTCGCCAGCCGGGCCCGTTTGGTGGGGGGCAGGTAGAAGTAGGTGTCGCGCATGCCCAGCGGCTCAAAAATCCGGGTTTGCAGGTACTGGTCCAGGGGCTGGCCCGACAGCACCTCAATCAGCCGGCCCAGCACGTCCACGCTCAGGCCGTAGGTGAACTGCTCGCCGGGCTGGTGCATCAGCGGCAGGGCCCCCAGCGCATCCATGGACCTGGCCAGGCTGCCCATCGGGGTGCCAATACCGCTCGGAATGCGTGCTTTGGCGTAAATCGCCCGGGCCTGCGGGGTGCCAATCACCGCGTAGCTGATGCCCGAGGTGTGCGTGAGCAGCTGCCGGATCGTGATTTCGCTCCGGGCTGGTACCGCCGTGTAAGTAGAGTCCTGCTCGTTGAAGGTAGCCAGCACCCGGGGGCTGCCGAATGCTGGCAGGTACTTCGAAATGGGGTCGTCCAGCTGAAACTTGCCCTCCTCGTACAGCATCATTACCCCCACGCTGGTCACGGCCTTGGTCTGCGAGGCGATGCGCATAATGGCATTGGCCTTGAGCGGGGTTCGGGTTGCTACGTCATCCACCCCGAAAGCTTTGCGGTAAACCACCTTGCCGTTGCGCAACACCAGGGCAATGGCGCCGGGCACGCGGTTATCGGCCGTGTATTCCCGCAGCAGCTGGTCTAGGCGCGAAACATCGGTTGGGCGCGGAGCCACCGTCGCCGTGGTACTCGGCCGCGCGTGCTTCGCGGCGGGAGCCGCAACTTGCGCAAAGGCCCCGTAGCCGCTCAGGGCCGCCAGTAGCAGCAGAGAAGTTCTTTTCATATGGCCGTCAAAATTCTGGTAAAGCAGGGGCCTGTAGTTTGAATCAGCACCTTAGCCTTATTGCCACTACAGCAATTAGGCAACTTATCAGCTGCGTACGGTGCGCTGCTCGATGCGCTTCTCGTAGTGCTCGCCCTGGTAAATGCGCTGCACGAAAATGCCCGGCGTGTGAATCTGGTTGGGGTCGAGCTCGCCGGCGGGCACCAGCTCTTCCACCTCGGCCACGGTGATTTTGCCGGCGGTGGCCATCATGGGGTTGAAGTTGCGGGCGGTGCCTTTGTAAATCAGGTTGCCGGCGGTGTCGCCCTTCCAGGCCTTCACCAAGGCGAAGTCGGCAATGAGGGCGGTCTCGAGCAAGTACATTTTGCCGTTGAACTCGCGGCTTTCCTTGCCTTCGCCGACCTCCGTGCCGTAGCCGGCCGGGGTGAAAAACGCCGGGATGCCCGCCCCGCCGGCCCGGCAGCGCTCGGCCAGGGTGCCCTGCGGAATCAGCTCTACCTCGAGCTCGCCGCTCAGCAGCTGCCGCTCAAACTCGGCGTTCTCGCCCACGTAGCTGGCAATCATCTTCCTGACCTGCTTGGTTTGCAGCAGCCGGCCGATGCCGAAGTCGTCGACGCCCGCGTTGTTAGAGATGCAGGTCAGGTTCTTCACGCCGAGGCGCAGCAGCTCCTGAATGGAATTTTCGGGGATGCCGCAGAGGCCGAAGCCGCCGAGCATCAGGGTCATGCCGTCGGCGATACCTTGGAGGGCTTCCTGGGCGTTGGGAACGGTTTTATCGATCATGGGTGGGGTTT
This sequence comes from Hymenobacter montanus, assembly GCF_014699115.1. Taxonomy (GTDB): domain Bacteria; phylum Bacteroidota; class Bacteroidia; order Cytophagales; family Hymenobacteraceae; genus Hymenobacter; species Hymenobacter montanus. Next base: position 16,680 of record NZ_JACXAD010000009.1, on the reverse strand, counting down.
GGGCGGCATCGAGCCAGCGTTGGGGTCGAAAATTACATCAGCGCGCGGGCTTGGCCGTCGCTTTAGGTTAGCCATTGAATCAACACTTGGCTGACACCACTCCCGCCGCAATCGGGAGGCTGCTGCAGAAGCTACCAGGCAGCCAAGCGACGCCCCTAGCCCAACCAGCAAAGCGGAAGCAAAATGGGGTGGGCTACCGCGGCTTGGTCGGGGCGGCCGGAGCCGGAGCCGGCGGGACGTAATCGAATGGTAAAAATTCGCCGATGCGCTCAAAGCCCCAGTATTCGCCGTTGAATGCCTCCAGCGGGTTCAGCAGCGACCCGTTAGCTTGGATCTCCGCTTCGGAGCCTTGCAGCTTGAGCCGCGACACCTGCCGCTTGGCGGGGTAGGGCGTGCGCGAGGCGCCGAGCGTAGACATCGGCCGTTGGTAGCGGGGGTCGGGAGCCTCGCCGAAGTGGCACACCTGCAGCTCCCCGGTAAAGCGTAAATAAGTGTGCTTCCCGTCGGGCGACACCCGGCGCAGGCTGTCGATGGGACGGGGGGCGGAGTTGAGCGTGGCCACCATCGGGGCCATGCGGCCCCACCGCGTCAGCGAGTCCCGCTCGGCCGCCGTGAATGGCCCATTGGGCCGGCTCTCCAGTAAAGCGCGGCGCTGGCTGTCGGCCTGCTCGAAGCGGGGGTTGGCGGCCACGCGCACCTGCTGGGCCAGGAAGCCATCGGCCTGGAGGCGGTTATGGTACACGCTGCGCAGGAAGTGCATAAATGAGCCGGTATACGCCGTGAGGCGGTTGGCTGCCCACTGCTGCCGCTGCCGCTCGTCGCGCGCGGGCATTTCTTCGAACACCGGCTGGCCGTAGTAGGCAATAGACTGGTCTTCCTCGTCGTAGGAAAAGTATAGCCCGTAGTACTTGAGGCGGTAGCCCAGGGCCTCGTTGTCGACCTGCACAAACTCCTTGGCCTGGGCCGTCAGCTCCCCGGTCGATTCGTCGTACGACACCCGCACCTGGTCGGGGTTACTGATGTGGCACTGCGCCGAGAAGCTGGTGCCCCCCAGAAAGATCTCGGAAAATCTCTGGTAGTCCTCGGGCTTGTTAGGAGCCGGTTGCACCACCACTTCATCCAACTGGTTGCCCGTCGGGGCCAGTTGCAGCGTTACCTGCTGGGGGGCCGGGCCTACCGTGACAGACTGCTTGCCCAGGCGGTAGCCCACGTAGGAGCCCACTACCTCGTAGGTGCCGGCCGGCACCTTGGAAAATTCAAACCGACCCTGCTCGGTGGTGGTAACGCCCAGCGTGGTGTTGGCCAGAAACACGCTGGCGAACGCCAGCGGCTCGTGCGTGACCGAATCCTGCACCACCCCACTGAGTTTCCCCTGAGCCCGGGCCATCCCCAAAGCCCCTAACCAGCAGCAGCCTAGCAGAAATAAACGTAAGTAATTCATTGCAAATAAACTATTGAAAGATAAGCTGCTTAGTACTCTTGCAGCCGGGCCCGGCCAGCAGGCGGGTGGCATACCAGCGAGAGGTATCCGGGGTATCCTTTGAGCTGAAGCGCTTACTGCCGGGGCTAACGATGCACCGGGGCTGCTTCGTCTGTGCCCGTCGCGCACGGCGGGCCGCCTGCTCGGCGGCTATTACTGCGTTTTCGGCTAGGTGAAACAAAAAAAGGGTTATGCCAGGGCGGCCCGCGTGGCTTCCGCATCCCGCGCCAGCTGAGCCGTCAGGGCTTCCAGTCCGTCGTATTTTTCCTCGGCCCGCAGCCAGGCCACGAACTCTAGGGTCAGCACTTGGTTGTATAAATCACCGCTGAAGTCCAGCAGATTAACCTCAATGGTTTGCGCCAGGTCGTCGCCAATGGTCGGTCGCACCCCAATGCTGAGCATGGCCGGGTGCCGGGTGCCCGCCGCCGTGGTGGCCCACACCGCGTAGATGCCCCGCGCGGGTACCAGCTTCAGCGGCTCGGCCGGGGCGAGGTTGGCCGTGGGGTAGCCGATGGTGCGGCCCAGCTGCTGCCCGGGCACCACCACGCCACTGAGCGGATACTGGTAGCCCAGGTAGCGGTTGGCCGTGGCGATGTCGCCCTGGCGCAGGGCCTGACGAATGCGGGTGCTGCTCACGCCCACGGCGTCCACGTCTTCGCGCGGTATTTCTTCGACGGTCAGCCCGTAGCGGTCGGCGTGCTGGGTGAGGTAGTCGAAGCCGCCTTCCCGGTTTTTGCCAAAGCGGTGGTCGTAGCCGATAACCAACTGCTTGGCCCCAACGGTTTTCAGCAGCAGCTGTTGAATGTACTCCTCCGAAGTCCACTGCGCGAACTCGCGGGTAAACGGCACAATCAGCAGGTAGTCAACGCCAAATTTAGCGAGCTTGGCAATGCGTTCCTCCAGGGTATTGAGCAGCTGGAGCGCCAGCAGCTCGGGGTGGGAGAGAGGCGGGCCCAGCACCAGGCGCGGGTGGGGCCAGTAGGTGATAACCACCGAGGGCCCGCCCCGGGCTTGCGCCACTTCGCGTAGCCGCGCCAAAATGCGCTGGTGCCCGACGTGGACGCCATCAAACGTGCCGCTGGTGACGACGGCGTTGGCGAGAAAAGGAAACTGGGCCGGGTCGCGGATGACGTGCATGGGGCGCCGGAGAAGCGAATGAATAGAAGAGAAGCACCACGAAGGTAACGGCCGCATCCCTGAATTGCGCGCCGGGGCGGCGAGCCGGCAATTGTCGGGCCCGAGCGGAGTATTCGCCCCGGCTAAAGGTACCGCGAGCTACTGGTCGCCTGGGCCGGGCGGCGGGGCCATCGGGTCGGGGCGAGGGTCCTGCTGGTGCGGGGCGGCCAGGGTGTCGGCCTGCCGCGCCGCGTAGTATTGCAGCCCGGCCCGGTTTGGGGCCGGCCGGGACCGTTCGGGGCGGGGCGCGGCACCTTCCGGACGCGGCGGACGTAGCGCCTCAATGGCCGCCAGCGAAAACGCATCTGCTACCCGAAACTCGCCGATGCGGGTACGCACCAGCTGGGTAAGGTGAGCGCCGCAGCCCAGGGCCTCCCCCAGGTCGCGCGCCAGGCTGCGGATGTAGGTGCCCTTGGAGCACACGATGCGGAAATCTACCTCGGGCAGCGCGATGCGGGTGAGCTCGAACGCTTTTATTTCCACGGTTTTAGCTTTGATTTCCGCGGCCAGCCCCTGGCGAGCAATTTCGTAGGCCCGCTGGCCCTCGATTTTCACGGCCGAGAACAGGGGTGGGGTTTGCTGAATGGTGCCGGTGAGCTGCCCAACGGCGGCCGTCAGTTGCTCCGTCGTGAGATGGGCGTAGGGCCGGACCAGGTCCACGGCGGTTTCCAGGTCGAAGCTCGGGGTGGTTTCGCCCAGGCGGAAGGTGCCCGTGTATTCCTTCTCCTGAGCCTGGATCTGGTCGATTTGCTTGGTTTTCTTGCCGGTGCAGAGGATGAGCAGGCCGGTGGCTAAGGGGTCGAGCGTACCGGCGTGGCCGATTTTCCGGATGCGTAAGGCGTTTTTCACCTTGCGGACCACATCGAACGAGGTCCAGGTCAGGGGCTTGTCGAGCAGCAGGACTTCGCCCGCCTCAAAGTCGAAATCCGCTAAGCTTTTCGTACTCATAGCAGTTGCAGGTTCATATGCAGGCCGATGAGCAGCAATAGCAGCCCGCCCGCGATGATGCGATAAATGCCAAACGCGCGAAAGCCATATTTGGCCACGAAGCCGACGAACAGCCGGATGGCCAGCAGGGCCACCACGAAGGCCACCACGTTGCCCAGCACCAGCTGCTTCACCTGCTCAGCCGTGAACAGGTGCCCCAGGTCGGCCCCCTGGGCTCGGGCATCCTTGTAATAGTCGTACAGGTCCTTCACGGCGGCGGCGGCCATGGTGGGCATCGCCAGGAAGAACGCAAACTCGGCCGCTGCTTGGCGCGTGAGCTTCTGGGTGAGGCCGCCAATGATGGTCGCCGCCGAGCGGCTTACCCCCGGCACCACCGCCAGGCACTGGAACAGGCCAATGACGAAGGCTTCTTTCCAGCCCGGGTTCGTGACCGGGTGCCCCCCCCGGTTAGGCTCTTCCTGCGGAAACCAGCGGTCGATGAACAGCAGCACGATGCCCCCGAGCAGCAGCATCAGGGCCACGGTCGTCACCGATTCGAGTAGGGCATCGATGTGCTTTTTCAGCAGCAGGCCCACGATAATGATGGGCAAAAAGGCCGCCAGCAGCTTCAGATAAAAGTCGATGCTCTGAAAAAAGCGCCGCCAGTACACCGCAAATACCGAAAGAATCGCCCCCAGCTGAATGATGACCAGGTACAGCTTAAAGAACGGCGTGGGGGTAACGCCCAGCAGGGCCGAAGCAATGATCATGTGCCCGGTGCTGGACACGGGTAAAAACTCGGTGATGCCCTCCACGATGGCCAGGAGCAGCGCGTGCCAGTAAGTCATTAGCAGTTATCTATTGGACAGGTATCGGGGAGCGGCTGCCAACGGTGCCAACCGCGCCCACGCTTACGGGCGCTTGTAAGCGGGCGTCGCGGGCGGGGTGGCCGGCGGCGTCGCGCCCGCCGAAGTCAGGCTGGCCCCGGCCGGGGCGGCGGGGGCTTGCGGGGCCAGGGTTTTGTCGCGGACCATAATGGCGGCGAATTCGATTCCAAACCCGATAAACAGCAGCAGCGGGCCCAGGGTGATGCCGATAAAATCTTCGCCGTAGTTGTCTTTGTCGCCGAACATCATGGTGATGAAGCCGGCGGCGAGGACGGCCAGGCCCAGCCACATCAGGCGGTAATTGCGAGGGCCGAAAGCGAAGTGAGGCGTAGGATTCATTATAACAAGGCGGATTTAGCAGTGAAGACCCCTCCAGCGTCGGGCGACGGCCCGCTGAGCAGAAGGGCGAGCCTCTCATCAGGGGGATGAAGGACGGGAAGGAAGGCTGGTTAAGTGATTAGTACAGGTCGTCGAGCGACATTTGCAGGTATTTGTGTACGGCCCGGGCCGAGCTGAAAAAGCCGATGACCATCCCCAGAATCACCACGCCCAGCAACACCAGACCCAGCCGCAGGTCGTCGCGCAGCAGGCGCAGGGGCTCGACCTGGAAGTAGGCGTACTGGATCAGGGTCAGCAGCAGCAGGGCGGCGAGTACCCCGCTGGCCAACCCCTGCCAGGTGGCCCGCCGCAAAAACGGCTGCTGAATAAAGAACCGCGTCGCGCCGACCAGTTGCATCGACCGAATGAGAAAGCGTTGCGAGAACAGCGCCAGCTTAATCGTATTATTAATCAGGATGACCACGACCAGCACCAGCACCGCCGCGAAGCCCAGCAGCACGAGGCTCACCCGGGTCAGGTTGTGGTTGATGCTGGCGAACAGGTCTTGCGGGTACTGCATCTCAAACACCCCGCGCTGGCTCGAAACGCTCCGCTCCAACTGGTGCAGGTGCAGGGTATCGGTAAATTCAGGCTTGATTTTGAGCACGTAGGCGTCGCGTAGCGGGTTGTCGCCGAGGAACTGCCGGAAGTCTTCGCCCGTGGTTTGCAGCAGCTGGCGGGCTCCTTCCTCCTTGCTCACGAACCGAATCAGGGGCTTGCCCCCGCGCTCGGCCACGTAGGGCAGTTGGCCGAGGTCTTGCTGCAGGCGTAGCAGCTCCGTCTCGGGCAAGTCGCGTTCGAGGTACACTTGCACTTCCAGGTTCTCGCGTACCATCTCCGAGAGTTTTTGCGCGTGAATCAGCAACAAGCCAAACAAGCCAATGACCACCAAGGCCAGCGTAATGCTGAACACCACGAGCAAAGTAGGGTAGGAGCCAAGCTTTTTCTTGCGGGTAGGAGAAGCGGTGGAGGTAGCCATATGCAGGCAAAGGTAGTTTTTGGCTACTGAAGTAACGAGATAGCGGGGAAAATAACCACTACTACCCGCCTTCAGCTGAAGTTCCGCGTAGCTAACTCAAGAGTTGCAGACTAGCCACGTAGCGGCGGCAGGTTAGTAGCATGGGCAGCCGGAACGGGGATAAAGCCGCGTAGCGGTGACAGATTCGTCCGGTTGCTCTGCCACCGCTACGTGGCGCTGGGTTGTCACGGGGTAAATATTTGTATAGTCCCAAAATTTATCTGTGCGCAACGGCAACAGAACCCCACTAGCTTTACCCGAGACCTAACCCACCTTGGGACTATACATATAGTCAAAAGCGCTACTGTATGGCTCCCGGTATGCACTTCGAGTTTAGCAGCTGCTAAATGCGGCGTTCGGACCAAACTTTTAACCAAGGCCACTCTTACGGCGTATTTGTGCCTTATCAGCATCGGTTGAGCTGCTTAGCTCCTGAGTCGGAGGTTTCCCCTATTTGTTTAACAATGCTCCTGTAGCGCTACTTCGTCGCCACGTAAAATAAATCTGAACTCTTGTCAGGGTCTTCACTAACAGAGAAATCAGCGCAGCTAATTTCCAGCGCCGCCTGTGTGCTAGCTACCAAACGATTGCGATTGTAGCGATTTAGCAGTTCATAAGGCAACCGAAGTAGCCAGGGGGGCAAGCGGTATTGAAGATTAAGCACATCGAAGCGGGTGATTTTTCGCACGGCCTCCGCATGGTGCCAATTATAAGTTTGTACCCGACTATTGCCCTGGATGCCTTGCCGCTTAATGGTGGAAAAGTGTTTGCCTAGCAGCATGGCCAGGCTGTCGGCGCAGTACTCCCGAACGTGCCAAGGATTGCGAGTTAGTGAAAAGTTCTTATTGATGGTTGTTAGGAACAACTGTCCACCCGGCTTTAGCACGCGGTAAGCTTCCTTTACAAAGGAGTCATCGTCCTGAATGTGCTCAATTACCTGGAAGGAAATAACCTGATCAAACGTATTATCTTCCAGAAACTGAAGCGAGGGAATAGAGGCAGCTACAAAATTGGCCTGGTGATGGTTAGCCCGTAGTATACTAATTAACTGCTGGTTTTTATCAATACCAGTGTAGTGGCTCGCCTTCGGCAGCAGTAGTGCTAAGCCGCGCCCCCAGCCGCATCCCAATTCAAGGACACTGCCGGCAATACAGCTCGCCACTTGCTGATAAGGAAACAGCAACCGTTGGTGAATAGGATTGTCAGATGCAATGGTACCCGAGCTAATCTCCGTAGTGTTGTAGAGCCCCGTTAGGCGACTAAACGCTAAGGCAATAGACCACTTATCCGCGCGAGAAGTGGGCTGAGGAGGTAACATTGGCATTGGCAAGCGAGAAATGAAGTGGTTTCCCAGCTTGACCGGCTAGCAAGTGTAAACGTTGCGCGCTTTACCCTACTTTTCTTGCAGCTAATGGGGAATTAGTCAATTTTATCGCCAACCAGTCCAGTAAGGCTACGACGAGTCGAACGAGCTTGTGCTGGTTATCAGTGGCTGGACGGGTAGGCTTCATGAGAACGAGAAAAGAGAGTGGCAGTCAAAAGCAACTATTAATAGCGGAAAAACAATAGACAAGCCACTTACCAATAATATACTTATATCCACACGGATTCCCAGCAGTGTCCAAAAACCAATCTTGGCCTTCATCAGCTGTGGTGGCGCAGTTACGCCATTTGGCCACCGTTTTGGGGTTGACCCCGTGCCGGGTGGCTAAGCGCTGTAAGCTTTCCGGACGTTGCTGGATAAGGCGCCGTACTGCCGGAGTTGTCCGGGTACTGCTGTGAAGCACTTGTCCCATAAGGGCTGGCGAAGTTCAGTAGTAAAAACTACACCACTATATGGTGGGGTTATACATCTAATCAGTCCCGTTTGGCTTAGCAGTTAGCTGCGCTAACCTTTGGCTGGTAAGGAAGCTTGTCGTTCCGCACCCTCACAGGGTTGTGCGCGGGTCCTCGTCCACGTTCAGCACTTCCTTGCTTTGACGGGCTTTTTCGGTGTTGCGTTCCTTACGCTTAGGATTTTTGCGTCTGAAGAGCTCTCCGAACGTATTAAACTGCTCGGTGTGAAGCAACGACAAGCCGGCGCGGGGCTGGTTGATGGTTTCCAGGTCGCGCGGGGTGGTTTCGTAGCGCAACTTGGCGCGGAACTTCCCATCGGGCCGCAGGTAGTATTCGAGGCTGAGGTCGCCCAGCAGCGAGGCTTGGCCGGCCGTGTTGCCCCCACCCGGCAAGCCGTTGCCGGCATTTACCAGGTTAGCGTTGCTGGTGAAGCCCCCTTCGCGGGTTACGCGCAGGCGGCCGTTGAGAAAGGAGTAGCTCAGACGCACTTGCAAGGCTTGCAGCTGCTGGGCGTTGAGGCCGTTGATGTTGAAGTCGATTTCCAGGTTTTGGTCGATTTGCGACGTGAGCAGGCCTAGCTGCGTGCTCAGAATCTGGCCCAGGCTGTTTTGCACCGTGTTGTCCTGGCCGCGCAGGGAGATGGTGCTGCCAAACGAGCCCTGCGGCGAAAGCTGTTTGAACACCAGCAAGCTGAACACCTGCCGGTTCAGCTCCTGCTCGTCGTTGCGCAGCGAGGCGGTGAAGGCCGCCAAATCGCCCTGCAGCGTGCCCGGCGCGTCGTTGAACTCCAGCCCCAGCCGGATGGCCGGCAGCAGCAGCGGCCCGGTCAAGGTCATGACGGCCGTGACGGGCACCACCGCCGCGCTGCCGTTGCTGGCCGTGCCCAGGACCGGCGCCAGCGAGGTGCGCTGGGTGTAGGTGGCCGTTACGTTCATCTCGCCGGCCAGCGGGTCGCCGTTCCAGGAGATGAGGCCGCCGGGGCGCACCACGAATTCCTTGTTCACCAAGCCCTGCAAGGTGAAGTTGTAGGCGCCGCGCACGATTTCCACCTGGCCGAACATGTTGAACTCGCCCCGGGTGTCGATGGCCATGCGCAACTGCCCGGCCGCCGAGCCGCGAATCACGTCGCCCGTGCTCTCGTCGAGCAGAATCTCCAGGTAAGCGTCGGGCGTAACCGTCAGGTTCATGTCGAGCTTGAGGCCCGACAAGTCGATTTTGTCCTGTGCCGATACCGCCACGGCCTTTTTGGTGATGATGGTATCGCCCACCGGGTTGTTGTTCACGAACTTGATGTAGCCGGCTTTTTGGGCGCGGGCGGCGTTGTCGAGCGGCAGCGAGAGGCGCGTACCGGCCTCGCTGCTGGCCCGGACCACGATGTTCAGGTCGTCGGTCGGGCCGGTTACGCGGGCCGTGCCCGTGGCGTAGGCCGTTCCAAAATACAGCTCGTTGTCGCGGCGGGTAGTGTTGAGCACCTGCAGCTTGCGGAAGCTGGCCGCGATGTCCAGGCTCATGTCCTTGAAGCCGCGGTGCTGGACCACACCATCCACGGTGCCGGTGTTGCCGAATACATCGCGCAGGCGCACATTGCGGAAGGCGATGCTGGTGCTCATGAAAGTCACGCGGTCGGCAAACGTGTACGTAGTGCCCAGATAGCCGAACGTCAGGCGGCCATCGCTCACGTCCACGGCGCCAGTTAAGTTAGGCGACTTAAACAAACCGGTCAGCCGTAGCTCGCCCCGGCCGGTGCCGCCCAGGTTCCTGAACAGAGAACCCAGAAACGGCTGGGCCAGCACCACGGGCGCGTCGTTGAGCGTGCCCGTTAGGTCGAGCTGGTTGGTGGCGTCCCGCGGAGCAAAGGCGCCGACCACCGTCAGTACCGACTGGCCCGCCCGGGCCACGTCCAGGTTCACCCGCAGCTTGTTGGCGGTGTTGTCCCAGTTGCCGCTGCCGGCCACCTGCCCGATAATGGTGCCGTCGTAGCTCAAGGAGTCCACTCCCAGCGTGCTGCTGATGCTCAGGGGGCCGTACACCCCACTCACCGTACTCTGGGCATTTACGCGGCCCCCCAGGCGTTGCCCGGTCAGGGCGTTAAGTGTGTTTAGCTCGAAGTCCTTCACGACCAATTGCAGGGGTGGCTTGCTGGCGTCGGGCGAGATAAAACCCTGCGCGCCCACGAACTGCGCGCCGTTGCTGAACGTCAGGTTCCTGATATCGAACTCGCGCCCCAAGTCGGAAATCCGCACCGAGTTATCAGCCGCGATGGTCCAGTCTTCGTCGAGCAGGTGCAGGCCCGATTGGCGAAATACCACCTCAATGGTCCCCGGCAAGAAGCCCAGGGAGCCGTTGATCGCGGCCCTGTTAGTACTGCCGCTCTGCGCCAGCGAGGTCGAGAAATTGATGCGCTGTTGGTCCCACACACCTTCGACGACAAACTTTTCGGTGCGCCCCACCGTGGGCAGCACCTGCCGGTCGCTGGTGACGCTGGCCTGGGCCAGCACGTCGGACTGGTACGGTAGCTTGGACGTCAGGAAGTCGAAGTTGGTATTTACCATCTGCACTGGGCCGTAGCGCAGGCTGTCGAGGTGGCCCCCGAACTGAAAAATCGACGTCTCGCCGTTGCGAAACGAACCATCGATGCGGCTGCCATTTGCCACCTGCAGCTCGGGCAGAAACAGCGCGATCAGGGGGTTCGGGCGCTTTAGGTTCACCAACAAATCGAGCTGGTAAACCGGCAGGGCCCGTTGGTGCTTGCGCCGGTAGTAGTCGGCCGTCGCGGCGGCGTTGCTTTCAAAATTGAGCCGATACTCGGTGATGAGCGTTTGCACGTCGCGCACTACATCGGAGGTGTTGAACGTACCCGCCATGCTTGCATCCACGGCTTCCGAACGCAGGGTGACGCGGCGCTGGTTGCGGCTGTTGCGGGTACTCAACAGATCGAGCGTGTCGAGGAGTAACTGACGGCCACCCAGGCGGAAGCGCGAGTTGCGCAGGCGGGCGTAGCCAATGAGCGAGTCGAGCTGCACGCCTTTAAACTTCATAGTGGCCGTCGTGGCCACGGTCAGGGGCTGTCGGGTGAGGCCCAGCGCGCGCAAGTCCGCCTTATCGATTTTGGCCTTGATGTCTACGTCCTGGTGCTCCCGGTCCAGGTCGACGTGGCCGTCGCCCACGAGGCGCACCAAGGGGTCGTCCACGCTGAAGTGGCCGTTGAAGGCTTGCTGGTGAAAGTCACCGTTGAGGGCGATGTTGCGGTAGCGGTAGCCATTCAGCCAGATGCTCGGTACCGTAACGGTGGTCTGGCCCCGTGCAAATGGCGGTAAAAAGCCCATGCCGGCCACGTGTCCGTTCAGGGTTACATCCCGAATCACGCTTTCGTCGCCCAGGAACTTGCCCAGCTCAAAAGCCGTGGCCCGTACCGTGCCCTCGTATACCGCGTGGGTGAGGTCGGTTTTGGTTTTAAGGTTCATGTCCGTGGCGACAAAGCCCAGGGCGGTGTCGAAAGAGGCATTGGCCACGAAGTCGTTGTAAAAGCCCAACACCTGGCCCTGCAGCTTCACGGTGCCCAGGCGCTGCACCACCCGGTTGGCCGAGGCGGGCAGCCAGCGGGCCAAGTCACTGGCCAGCACCACTGAGGGCAGCAGGCGCAGGTCCACAAAGCTCTCCCGGTAGTTAGGCAGGTTGTCGGCGTGGGCGCGCTTGGCGACAATGTGGGTGCCCCGGCCGTAGCGCACGTCGAGGTTGTTCACCTTGAAGTCGCGCACGTAGCCCGAGGCCTCGCCGGAAATAATCACGGACTCGTGCATAGTGGCCAGCTGCGGGGCAAATTTGGCAATGTCGTCGGTGAAGACTTGCGAGCCGCGCAGGTGCGCGATGGTCTTCATCGAGTCGTTGTAGTCGGTGAAGTTGCTGAACACCCGGTACTCAAACCGTAGGTAGTCTTTGATTTGACTGCGTCCCACCCGCAGGCTCAGGTTCTTGAACTCCCAGAAATGCGGATGGTAGCGCATGTCGGCCGTGATTTCGCGCAGCTGCGTTTGCGAGGGCGTTTCCACCGCGTGCAAGTGACTGATGCGTAAGCCCAGCGTGTCGCCCAGGTGGATATTCGAAACGTCGGCGTAGATGCTGTCCACCACCAGGTGGTCGTAATCGATGCTTCGGCCGTAAGTGGGGGAGTGCGGTCGGTCGGCCTTCTCGATGGCAAAGTGGCCGTTGCGCAGCGCAATGCCCCCAATCTGGAAATCAAACGGGGCTTTTCGGGTGGTGTCCGTGGAGGGGCCCACCAGCCGCTTCACCGCGGCCATAAATTGGCTGAACGTCGTGGTGTCGGGCTGGCCGGGCAGATTCTTCAACACAAACCGGGGCTCGTTCAGCGTCAGCCGGCTGATGTGCAGGTGCCGGGGATCCAGCACCGAGAACAACGAAATGTCGGCATCGGCTTGCCCAATGCCGAACAACTCGCCCCCGCGCTGGTCCTGCACGCGCACCCCGTCCAGCAGCACCCGGGAGAAGGGCCGCACGTCCACCCGCTCAATCACCACCCGTTGGCCGAGCCGCTGCGTCAGCATATCTGCCACCTGGTGCGCCAGCTGCGTTTGCACCCGGGGTACTCGCAGCGCAATCATAGCTCCCACCACGGCCAATACTACTACCAGCGCGAGGCTGAGCAGTATTTTTAGCAGAGTAGAGAAGAAACGACGCACCGGGAGGAGAAAAAAACGGAAAATGTGGATTAATACGCAAAGTTGCGCTTTTTAGCCGTTTCCGACCAGCCTCTAGCGCGCCCGTCAAGGATCAGGCCAACGGAGCGGACGAGGCCGGGCCGCGTTGCAACTCGCTCGTTCCGCCCACTAACCTGTGCTGCTACCTTTGTAAGCTCCGAAAAGCAATCCGCAGGGCTCCTTGGCGGGCTCCGTGGGCTTGCGCTTCTTTATCAGAATTTTAACCGGTGAAGCCCGCCAGGCTTTGCGCTAGCGTCCATGCCCGCCCATCCCATTATCCTTGCCATTGAATCTTCCTGCGACGACACCGGCGCGGCCGTATTAGCCGGCGGCCAGCTGCTAAGCAACGTCGTGGCCACCCAAAAAGTACACGAGCAGTATGGCGGCGTGGTGCCCGAGTTGGCCTCGCGCGCCCACCAGCAGCACCTGCTGCCCGTCGTGACGGCGGCCCTGCGGGAGGCGGGCATCACCAAAAACGACCTCGACGCCGTGGCCGTCACCCAGGGCCCGGGCCTGCTCGGCTCTTTGCTGGTGGGCGGCATGTTCGCCAAAACCCTGGCCCTGGCCCTCAACAAGCCGCTGCTGGCCGTGAACCACATGCGGGCGCACATCCTGGCCCACTTCCTGCGCGACCCCAAGCCCGACTTTCCCTTTCTCTGTCTCACAGTAAGCGGTGGGCATACCCAGCTGGTGGTGGTGAAATCAGCCCTGGAAATGGACGTCATAGGGCAGACCATCGACGACGCCGCCGGGGAAGCCTTCGACAAAACGTCGAAGCTGCTCGGCCTGCCGTACCCTGGTGGGCCTCACCTCGACAAGCTGGCCCGTCAGGGCAACCCCCTGCGGTTTGCCTTCCCGATTGGCGCTATGTCGGGCTACGACTTCTCCTTCAGTGGCCTGAAAACCTCGGTGCTGTACTTCCTGAAAAAAGAAACCGCGGCCAACCCCAATTTCGTGACCGAAAACCTGCCCGACCTCTGTGCCAGCATTCAGCACACCATCGTCGCCACTCTGCTGCGCCAGCTCCGGCGCGCTGCCGCCGCTACCGGCCTGACGCAAGTAGCCCTGGCCGGCGGCGTGGCGGCCAACTCCGGCTTGCGCACCGCGCTGGAGGCCGAGGCGGCGGCCCAGGGCTGGCAGGTGTTCATCCCCGACTTTGCCTTCTGCACTGATAACGCCGCTATGGTGGCCATGACCGCGCATTTTCAGTACGAAGCCGGCGAGTTTGCCACCCAGCTCACCAGTCCCGACCCCAGGTTGAAACTGACGTAAGCGCCTGCGGCAAAAAGCTGGGGCGTTGGCGTGGGGCTCCAAAACTCGGTGTGGTGTTCCGCCAAGTTTCGGGCCCTCTAGAGCGGATTTCAGGTTAGTGTGCCGTTTTTGTAGGAATTAAAAATTAAAAATGAAGGATTAAAAAATGGGTTGGTCAATTTTTAATCCTTCATTTTTAATTTTTAATTCTTTTTCCCGATGCGAAAACCGCTATATAATACCGAGCTAGGCCACCGCAGTGTTTGCTGAATGGCCACCTCTGAATAATGAACTACCGTTACCTAGCGCTAAATTATACCCCTGGCTCTGCCCCAATACGCGACGCCAAGGCTTCGTTCCCCTTACCCCATGACCAACCCCTTCGGCCCCGGGGCCACTAAAACCCACCACTACCTCGTTCGCTCCCAGGACTTCGCTGATTTTGGCCCCGCCACGGGCGGACTGGTGCACCAAGTGCTCAGCACTTTTGCTCTGGGCCGCGAAATGGAGTGGGCGGCTCGTCTTTTTGTGCTGGAAATGAAAGACGCGGATGAGGAAGGCATCGGCACCGAACTGTCCATTCAGCATCACGCCCCGGCCTTTGCGGGCGAAACCGTCGTGCTGACGGCTACCTTTGAGGCCCTCGACGGCCCGGCGCTGCGCTGCGCCGTAGAAGCCCGAGTGGGCAGCCGCCTCGTAGCCACGGGCCACACCGGCCAACGCATCGTGCACCGGGCCCGGCTGGCAGCCCGCTTTTCGGCGTTACAAGCGACGCCCCCGCAACCTTCTGAACCGCATCATTCGCATGGCTAAAGACGATAAACCCGCCATCATCAACATCAAAAACCGCCGCGCCAGCCACGAATACACCTTCCTGGCCAAATACAACGCGGGAGTCATGCTCCAGGGTACCGAAATCAAGAGCATCCGCGAAGGCAACGTGAACCTTACCGACGGCTACTGCCTGTTTCACACCGACGGCAGCCTCTGGATCCATTCCATCCGCATCGCGCCCTACTCGCTGGGTACTTACAACAACCACGACGCCATGCGCGAGCGGAAGCTGCTGCTCAACAAGCGCGAGCTCAAGCAGCTGGCCGGCAAAAGTGTCGACCAGGGCCTGACCATCATTCCCTTGCGCCTGTTCGTAACTGACCGCGGCTTCGCCAAAATTGAAATCGCCCTGGCCCAGGGCAAGAAGCTGTTTGACAAGCGCAACGACCTCAAGGAAAAAGCCCAGAAGCGCGACATGGAAAGAATGTGATGAATGTGGGAGATGTGAAGATGTGAAAATGCAGGTAGGGAGAACCACTTTGGGCAAGGGTAGCATCTTTGTAATGGTGGAAGCATGAGCTGATGTTTCATTTTCACATTCATCACATTTTCACATTCATCACATTTTCACACCACCTTCATTTCCACATTATTTTGAACCCCGGCATCTGCGCCTTGAGCGCCGTCCCCGTCCGCGCCGAGCCCAGCGACCGGGCCGAATTAGTTACCCAACTCCTTTTTGGCGAGTGCTACCAGGTGCTGCTCACGCAGGACAGCTGGCTGCAGGTGCGGCTCGCGGCCGACGACTACGTGGGCTGGATTGATTTTAAGCAGCACACGCCGGTTTCGCCCGATTATTACGCCGCCTGGTGCGCCCAAGACCACCCCCGCACCCTCGACGTGGTGCAGGCCGTGAGCGACGCCACGACCAAAGTTCCACTCACGCTGGGCTGCCGGCTGCCGTTTTTCGATGGTCTGAACCTGCGTGTCGGCGACCGGCAGTACTTCTTCAACGGCACGGCCACTAACCCCACCGCCGCCCCCGACCCGGCGCGCCAAGCTGCCCTGCTGCGTAAAACGGCCCTGCTCTACCTGAGAGCGCCTTACGTGTGGGGCGGCAAAAGCATCTTCGGCCTCGACTGCTCTGGCCTCTGCCAGCAGCTTTACGGCCTGGTGGGCATTCAGCTCCCGCGCGATGCCTACCAGCAAATCGACTACGGCCGCCCCGTGCACTTCGTAACCCAGGCCAAACCCGGCGACCTCGCCTTTTTCGATAACGCCGAGGGCCGCATCGTACACGTGGGCATGGTTATGGACGAAGGCCAGATCCTGCACGCCCACGGCGAAGTCCGCCTCGACCCGCTCGATCACAACGGCATCTTCAACCGCGACCGGCAGCGCTACTCCCACAAGCTCCGCCTGCTGAAGCGCCTGCTCCCGGAGTAGGGGAGGAGTGCTGCGCCTCAGCCGTCATTGCGAGGCGGATCCAGGGTATTCCTTCCCCTTGCAGCCATTCCCCTTAGAAGTTATTTACGTTAGCTTGTACTGTAATTCAGGTACTTCAACGAAAGATAGGGGTTTGTAATTCTACGCAAATGCCACATCTGCTAGCATCACTGAGCATTCAAGCTGTAAAATGATGCCTGAAGCATGCGTTAGAAGTTAACGTAAACAGCTTCTTAGAGCAGTTTTATAATTGGTGTAGATGATAGCCGCAGTGGTCAAACCAGTTTTGCGCATCTTGGCTGGTAATCCAAGCCACGGCTTGAACCAAGGCGCGCTCCAAGGCGTCGCGAGTGCGGGCCATGGCCGTGCGCAAGGCTGTTTTGAGGTTGCTCCACGCTTGTTCGATGGGGGCGAAATCGGGCGAATAGGGCGGCAAAAACAAGAGTCGGGCCCCGCGGTCCTCGACGAGTTGGGCCATGCCGGCCACTTTGTGCACAGGCAGGTTGTCGAGCACGACCACGTCACCGGGCACGAGCGTGGGGCCGAGCACCTGGTCGAGGTAAGCGGCGAAGCTGTCCCGGTTCAGGGCCCCGTCCAGGCTCATGACGGCTTCCAGGCCGTTGACGGTCAACGCCCCAACGAGCGTGAGGGGCGTGCCCACACGCAACGGCACGCCTTGGCCCACCCGTTGCCCGCCCGGGGCGCGGCCGTAGCGGCGGGCAAAAGCCAGGTGCAGGCCCGTTTCGTCCACGAACTTGAAGCGGCGCGGGTCTTCGTGCCGGGCTACGGCTT
>NZ_JACXAD010000008.1 GCF_014699115.1 Hymenobacter montanus | reverse complement strand
GACCAGCACTTTCTCAGTATGGCGCAACTGGCCTGTATTCGGCGTATCCTGCAGCGCCACTTTTCAGACACAGCCTAACTGAAAGAAATTCGTGTTGTTGCCACTCATCGAGTGCACGAGGTAGTACGCCGCGTCGAAGTCGGTGGGCACCTCGGCCAGCGAGTCGGGCTTGAGCAAATCACCCTGCGCCACGCTCACGCGGGCGAGCAGCGCTTCGGGCAGAATGTCGGCCAGGGAAAACCGGCGGGGATCCCGCACCAGGCAAACGACGTCGTGGCCGGCAGTGGCCAGCAGCGATAGTAACCGCTGGCCAATGTAGCCGGTGGCACCAGTCAGGAGGATTTTCATAGGCAGCGGGCAAACGTGGGGAAGGCCAAGGTGGTAACCAGTACAACGGCCCTGGTGCCCAGTTGTTTGCCTATAACCTATTTGGGAGCCGATTTGGGAGCCGAGGTTTTAGCTGCCCCCAGGGGCAGCCGGTAAGCTACCTGCACCGCCACGCGACCATACGTGCCGGTCCCGATCCCAAACACGGAAAAAAAACTCGTGGCGCGCCAGCGGCTGTTGGGCGGCGTGGCTTCTATCTGCAAAAAGTATTGCTCGGAACTATCATCGCCTTCGTTGGTCGACTTGGCGCCGGTGATGCCGGCGAGGATGGCGATCGGGCTGAGCGGGCCAAATCCCATGCCCACGCCCGCGTGCCAGGTGGGGTTGGCCAAGCCTAACAAACCGCCCGCGCCATAGCCAACTTCGGTCAAAAGCCCATTGTTCCAACTGGAGCGAGCCCGTATGGTGAATACGGCGTCCGCCGTGTCGACCACAGTGCTTCGCGACAAAAAGCCGGTTTCCTCAGTGGCAAAATAGCCCACACGGCCTACTAGCACTCCGCCTTCGGTCTGCAGCAGCCACCGGCCTTGCTTCAGGTCCACCCCCAGGCGCGGGTGCACAGCCCATAGTCGTAGGGAAACGTCGCGACCATTGGAAAAGGTCAGTTGGTCGGATGCCGACAGTACGTCCATACCCACTGAAAATGAAGGAGATATCCGGTCGGCTCGCACTGTTTCATGCCGCCAGCTGGCACCAAAGAGCACCCCGTTGAACTGATGCTCTACCACCTCGCGGGTTCGGGGAGGGCTCCCGCCAAAAATATTGAGGCTGGAGGTATAGTCATTGGTATAGTGAGAAAAGCTGCCGCCGGTGTAGCCGCTCCGGAGCTCCAGGGAATGCCGTATTACGGGCGCTTCGCCGGTTTGCGCGAAGCTGTTAAAAACAAGCAGGCAGGCTGGCAGCAGGGCTGCCCAGCGCCCAAGTTTCGGATAAGGTAAGCGCTCGACCATTAAGTTGCCAGTCGAAGCCAGGGCCAGGATGTTAGAGAATGTTTTCATGGCCCGAAGTACAAGTAGATTTTCTTGAAAAAATATCATTTTTTATAGATAAAAGACTTTTTCCCTTATTGATCAGATTAGTAAGTGACACATAATGAATCTGTAACGCCCAGAAGATTTGACTTTATAACTAGGGTGTTTGTGGTCAGGGGGTCAGGGCCGCGCTTGATTGGCGGCTCCTGCAACATCAGCGGCTAATCAGCATCTTTACCGGCATGAAACACTTCTGCTCATTCCTCACCGCCGGCCTGTTACTGGCTTCCACCGCCCAGGCTCAAACCAAGCTCACGGTGCCGCCGCTGAGCCCCGCCACCCACATTCACCAGAATTTCTCCACGTCGTACATCGACCTCACGTATTCGCGGCCGTCGCTGCGGGGCCGGGTGGCTTTTGGCGGTCTGGTGCCCCACGGCACGGTGTGGCGCACGGGGGCCAATACCATCACCAAGGTGCGCTTTGGGGAGGAAGTGAAGATCAATGGCCAAACCGTGCCGGCCGGGGCCTACGCCCTGCTCACCATTCCCGATGCCAAGGAGTGGACCTTTATTCTGAACCGCGATACCGCCCAGTGGGGCACTTACGAGTACAAGCAGGCACTCGACGTGCTGCGGGTGCAAGCCAAGCCCACCAAGCTCGCCACGCCGGTCGAAACCATGGCGCTAAGTGTCGAAAACCTCAAACCCGCCTCCGCTGACCTCGTCCTGAGCTGGGATCGCACCCAAGTGGTCTTACCCATCACCGCCGATCCCGACCGTATCGTGATGGGCCAGATTCAGGAAGCCATGAAGGGGGAGAAGAAGCCCTATATCACGGCCGCTCAATATTATTACAACACCGGCAAGGACCTCACCCCCGCCCTGGGCTGGCTTGAGGAGTTCATCAAAGCCTATCCCGAATCCGGTTATTATGGCTACTACTGGAAAGCCAAGCTGCTGCAAAAGCAAGGCAAGAACCAGCAAGCCGCCGAAGCTGCCAACAAATCAATGGAACTGGTAAAAGCGGACAAAAACGAGGTGTCGAAAGCCGAGTACATCCGCCTGAACCAAGAAGTACTGGCGGCCGTGGGCGCGAAGAAGTAGGGTAGGAGTACCTCACCCCCTCTCCTGGGAACTCTGCGCATCAAGCAGATGCGGGGTCAGGGGGTGAGGTCTTCCCGCGTCCGCCCTGGTTCACCAGCTGCGTAAAGCTCTTGGCCGCGTTCGTGAATTCGGAGGGAATGAGCATGATGGTCGTGGTATTGTTGTCGATGCCGATTTCTGACAGCATTTGCATGCGGCGTAACTCCAGCGCGATGGGGCTTTCCTCCATCTGCTTGGCGCCCTGGGTCAGCTTAATGCTGGCCTCCAGCTCGGCCTCGGCCTTGATGATGCGGGCACGCTTCTCGCGGATGGCCTCCGCCTCGCGGGCCATGGCCCGCTGCATGGATTCGGGAATTTCCACGTCCTTAATTTCAACCAGCTCGATTTTCACGCCCCAGGCTTCGGTGGCGGCATCCACGAGTTGCAGCAAGGACGCGTTAATTTGCTGGCGGCCCCGCAGCACCTCGTCGAGTTGGTGTTGGCCGATGATGTTGCGCAGCGCCGTCACGGCCAGTTGGTACACCGCCTGGTTGAAGTTGGCCACCTTGATGATGGCATCGGCCGGGTTCACCACCCGAAACCACAGCACGGCGTTCACCTTGATGGTAACGCTGTCTTTGGTAATAGTTTCCTGCTGCTCCAAATCCACCGTCTTGGTGCGAATGTCGATGGTCTGCTGGCGCTCGATTAAGGGAATGATCCAGTACAACCCCGGCCCGCGCGTGCCCGTGAAGCGGCCCAGGCGAAACACGATGGCCCGCTCGTATTCCTGCGCGACGCGAATACCAGAGAGCAGGAGAGCAATAAGGAGGAGTGGGAGGACAAAGGGCGACATGGCTAGGGAGAGTTGGTGAGGTTCTGGGAGTAATCAGGGGTATTACACAAGCGGAGCTAATTACTTAGCAGACATCTCTTTGATATAATACCCGTTGCTGCTGTTGATAATTGCGCCTTCTTTATTCATCGCATACAAAACGCTTTTTTGGTTGAAAGCGGGGTGGCTGACAGAAGAATAAGGCCGAATAATTAAACGAATTTCTTGGGGAGCATTGCGGGTGGATGCGGGCAGAAGTGTAATGATACTATCGCGCCGCACGTAACGGCCATAATTGTAAGCAATGCCGAAGGGGCTGCCCTCCCAATACTTATAGCGGCCATCATCTTTGAAGTCGTACCCTGCCATGATTGAATCGCTGCTGGTGCTCACGCACATAAAATTTGCCGCATAATCCACGCGGTTGAGCCAAGTGTTGAATACGGCTGCCAAAGCTACTGGTCCAAGCCAGAAGTAAAGAGGTATCAACCGCTCCGAAAGAGGCAAATCGTGGCGCCTCAACACTCGGAATAGCGCAATAAACCCCAGTATTGCTGCTAAAACAGTGCCCAATAAAACCGGTATCGCACCCCCAATTGAGTCCCCATACTGACCTTCCTCCAGTTGAAACAGGGCGTCAGCTCCAAGTAAGCAGCACGTCAGGATGAATCCTTGGTTTTCGCGCATGAAACTGAATAAGTAATTACCGTCCCACCACCGGCAGCACGGCCACGCTCTCGTGCCCGGCCGCATCCACGCTGGCCACGCCGAAAATGAAGTTGTCCTTGCTAATGGGCAGGTCGGCGGTGGTGCCGTTGCTGGGGAAGCGCTGCTGCCACTGCGGGGCGCTGGTTTCGCGCACCAGCACCACGTAGCCGGCGGGCTGGGCCCCCGTGGCGGGGGCTTCCCAGCGCAGTTGGGTACGGTTGGTGAGGTCGGTGGTGAGAACTTCGACGTTGGCGGGAGCAGCCGGGGCCCGGGCCAGGCTGGCCACGGTGGCGAGGTTGATGCCGGCGTTGCGGCGCAGGTAAGCGAAGTCTACGCCCTCGGCGACGTCGCCGTACGCGCGGCCTTTTTCGGTGCGCAGGTCCTGGTGCTGGTGGGTGTAGTCCTCGTTCATCTCGGTGAAACGGACGGCGGCGAACCCCTGCTGGTTGAACGGGGTGTGGTCGCCGCCGCGCAGAAACCGGTCGGGGCGGTACACCAGCACGGCCTGGTGGCCCCGGCCGTATAGCTGGGCGGTCCGCTGGATGTAGCGGGCCAGCAAGCGGCTGGGCGAATCGTTCTCGCTGCTGAGCTGGCGGCGCACCCTGGCCTGCTCGGGCGTTTCGCTGGCCGGCCCGCCCTCGCTGAACACCCGAACGTGCGCATCGTCGTTAATGGCCGGGTCGAAGCCGTGCGAGTTGCCTACGATGTCGTTGTTGAGCATCGCTACCAGGTTCCAGCCTTCTTTTTTGGCGCGGGCGGCGAGGTGGCCCGAGCCATAGAGGCCCTGCTCTTCGCCTTGCACGGCCACGAACTTGAGGGTGCAGGGAAACTGCTGGCCGGCCAGCACCCGCGCCAGTTCCAGCACCAGGGCGGTGCCGGAGCCGTCGTCGTTGGCGCCGGGGGCGTCGGCCGTCGCGTTCATTACGTCGCTCACCCGGGAGTCGAGGTGGCCGCTCACGAGAATGACTCGGGTATCGGTGGGGTCGGTGCCGGGCAGGGTGGCCAGCACGTTAGCCATCAGTACCGCCTTGTTGATGCGGCGGCCGTCGGGCTTCACCGTGAAGGTATCCAGCTCCACCTTCAGGCGCCCGCCGCCGGCTCGGCTGTACTTCTCAAACTCGCTCTTAACCCAGTTGCGGGCCGCGCCGATGCCGCGCGTGGGGCTCTGGGTGTCACTCAAGGTATGGCGCGTACCGAACGACACCAGCTGGTGGATGTCGGCTTCCAGGTTTTTAGCCGAAATGTCATCCGCCAGCTGTTGAATCTTCGCGTCGGCTGGCGGCAGCAGGGGCGCGGGCCTGGTTTGGGCTCGGGCGGTAAAGGACGCCAGCACTAGGAGCGAAGCAAGTTTCATGGCGGAAAGGTAGGATGACCTAACCGAATAAAGATTAAAAGAGAACGTCCCGCTGGGCTGGCCCAGCAGGACGTGCGAAGAAGGTGTCGGGAAAGAGCTGAAGAGAGGTGCTGGCGCGGGCGGGCGATACGCTGCCGTCTGGCCTGATGCCATGTATTGCCGCATCGCAGACGTGCGCCAGCGCCCCGCTAAGCCCATCTGAAAGGCTTGGCTAGCCGGCCCGGTAAAGTGGCTCCACCGTACGGAAGTATGGGTTCACCCCCTCATCCGAAGTCTTGTCGACCAGCATCAGATCCACGAACTGGTAGGCGTTGGTTTTGCCTTGCAGCACGGGTCCTAACTCCTGCATAAAGCTAGGGTCGGGGCTGGTGCTCTCGAAGCCGAGCAGCAGGCGGGGCACTTCCGGGTTGTCGGCCAACTGCATTTGGGCCAGGTAGGCTGCCGCGATGTGGGGCTGGGTGGCGCACCAGGCGCTGACGGCTTCTGCCACGGCCGTGGGGTATTCGGCGGGTTGGCTGAGCAGGACCTGCGCGTCGCCGCCCGCGGGCGAGGTGGGGCCGGTGAGCTGCCCCGCCAGCAGCGCCGCCAGCTCATCTTTCGGGAGCAGCTTGCCGGCGGGTGAAAAGGGATTCAGCACGCAATCTTGCCCCTGCACCATGTTGAAGAAGGCGTGGCCCGGCAGGCGCACGTAGCTCACGGGGCCGTTGTCGGTGCCGCCATCGCTCAGACGCGGTACCGATGAAAAGATGGGGAGCTTGCCGTCGGATAATACCTGGAGCTGAATCTCCTGTCCTTCGGAAAGCACTACTTCGCCCTGGGCCAGGCCTTCCTGAGGTGCCAGAATCATCAGGATTTCTTCCTGCAGCAGGGCCTGGTAGAAAGCCGGGCGGGCATTTTCGTCGGTGGCAGCCAGCAGCAGAAGCTGCTCTAACACGTTTTCCGGCTCGAAGGGTAGGGGCGGCGGTTCAGGCAGTTGGAAGGTCGGCGCGGGCGCCACGGGAGCGGGCGGGGCCGTGAACTTAGCGCCCTGGTAGCGGGGCCCACCGGCCGGCTTGGCGGGGGCGGGCGTGTCGGGACCGGACGGAGCGGGTGAGGTGGCCGGTTGTTTGTCGGCAGGCTTATTTTTCAGAAAGTCGAACAGACCCATAAGTTTGAACTACAAAGGCAAGTGGATGGGGATGCAATCTACGGCAAAAAAGGGTTGGGTCGCGGCAAAATGGGGCCCAGAACAGGGCTGGGACGCTAAAAGCTGACGTAACGGACCGCAGTCAGCATCCGGGCCTTGCGGGTTGTGGCTCAGGTTTTAACCCTGGGGCTCCTTCTTTTTTTAGGAGCGTTCAAGTACATTCGACAAGTATACGGCCACGTGAAAAAGCCGGCCCGCTGGTCTGGGCGAACGCCCGCCGGGCAGATCGGTAAACTGCTGTAGTTCGCTGCTGACGACGGCGTGTAGCGCGTACATTCGTACTTACCCCGGAACGGTCAGCAGGTGGTGATGCGTGGTGCTGACCGGCAAGGAGGTAAAATACCCCCTGCCGAGCGTTTGGCCCAATGAAAGCCAGGCTTTACCCGCAATGTCGTTGCCGGTTCCCAGCTTACCGAACTGCAAACCCTCGCCGCGCCGGCCCTGACAGCCCTGCTGCAAGGGGAGAAGTGCACCGGCATACACCGTTTAGGTTTTTAGCAGTTAAATAGAATCCAACTTACAGGGCTGATTCGTTGATTTGTGCCGAAATAATTATTTTGGTAATTAGTAAACAATAACCTATTTGCTTTTTATGGAGAAGCTGCGAGGGTTAATTCACGAAGTGGCCGGGCAGGTCACCGATTCAGAGCTGGCGGTTATACTCACCAAATTTCGAATCAAGAAGATTAAGAAAGACCAACACCTACTCCGGCAAGGACAGGTGTGTAGGGAGTTATGCTTTGTGAAATCGGGCTGTTTTAAAGTTATTTATCCGCATGCCAACCGGGAAATAAATGTATGGTTTGCTTTTGAAGAGATGCCCATAACGGAAATGCAGAGCTTCATTACTCAAAGTCCTTCACAATATACCATCAGGGCTTTAGAGAACGCCGAAGTATTTGCTATTGAATACAATGATTTACAAAAGCTGTACGAAGAATTCAGCAGTTTTCGTTTTTTCGGGATGCGAATCGTTGAGCGCATATTGGCTAAATCTATTCAGCGGATGACCTCCTTTCAGTTCGAAACGGCTGAAGCTCGGTACGAGAAGCTTTTTGCTAATCCCAACTATTTAAATAGAGTTCCGCTGAAAGACTTGGCGTCTTTTTTGGGAGTAACACCTAACTCATTGAGTCGAATAAGAAATAGCGCCGGAAAATGAAGGCGTGACTACGTTCTATTCATATGAATACTTTCGGCCTTGCCTGGTAGGATACTTTTGTCACCTATTCAGTCTCACGCTTCAAAGTACTTCTTAACGTCATGAATCAAGATTTAGCAACCCAAGTGTTAACCGCCGCGCTGCATGAGGCCGCCCGCCAACACGTGACTATTGCGGTATCAATCGTCGATACGGGTGGCCATTTGCAAGCCTTTATGCGGATGGATAATTGCAGCTTTGTTGCGGTGGATGCGAGCAGAAAAAAAGCCGTTTCGGCTTGTGCTTTCGGCATGCCGACCGATGCCATAGGCGAGGCAGTACAGCGAACACCTTTCCTCAAGGAAGCTTTCCAGGGGCATCCGGACATATTCTATTTTGGCGGGGGCCTGCCGGTTTTTCAACAGGGAAAAATCATTGGCGGGCTCGGGGTCTCCGGCGTTGAACCCGCGCAAGACAAGACCATTGCTAGCAAAGCATTGGCGTCAGTGGGCCTGATGGGCTAAGCTATTTGATTTAGAGGGCCGCCAGCTGAGGAGTACGCCCGCGCCGCTGCCGGGGCTCCAGGTGGGCACCAGGCCTACATCGCGGCCAATGGATTTGCGTCCCCAGCGGTTGCGGTGGCTGAGGTAGGCCAGGTGGGCCGAGAGGATGCCAAACCCGGCCCCGGCCACCACATCGCTCTGCCAGTGCTTGTTGTTGATCATGCGCAAGGCGGCCACGCTGGTGGCCAGGGTGTAGGCCCCGATGCCGTACCACTGGCTTTTGTCGCGAAACTCGGTGTGCACGATGCTGGCGGCCAAAAACGCCTGGGCCGTGTGCCCGGAAGGGAAGGACAGGTTGTCGGAGCCGTCGGGGCGCTGCACGCCCGCCAGCGATTTGACGACGTACACCGACGAAAGCATGATAGCCTCGCTTTTAAGAATAATGAGCCCCAGGTTTAGCCGGTCGTCGTGCGACTCGACACCCGCCAGCAGCACGGCGCCCACTTCCAGGTAGGGCGCCCATTGCAGGTAATCGTCGAGGTGGCTGCGGTAGGTGCCGAAGACGCGGCGGATGTCCTTATTAGCGTCGTAGGAGCTATAAAGCCCGTGGCCGTTGATGGTGCTCGCCCCGTAGCCGATGAGCACGGCCGGCACGATGGCGGCGCGAAATCCTTTGCTCTTGAAAAATGGCCTCCTGGAGGGCGCTGCCTCCCCACTGGGGTTCTCGTACTTGTGGGTCGTATCGGCCAAAGCAGGCAGGGTTGGCGTCTGGGCAGCCGTCAATCGCGGCGCTGCGGCCAGCAATCCCATCAAGGAGCAGGAGAGGAGAAGTTTGGAGGTCATCGGAGAAACCGGCATAAACAGCGGTGGAACAGGCCGGGTATTCAAGCCCGGAGATTCGCGTTTGAGAAAAGAGCAGTTGCTAAGCGCAACAGCGCCTCGGGTTTGGGGTAGCTTACGGCAGCCCTCACCCCATTCAGGCTCCTGCGGCTGGCTTGTCGGAAAACGAGGTAGCTGAGGCAGCAGGCGCTCAGTTGGCATTGGAGCGGATAAATCAATGCAGTAAATCCGGCGAGTAAGGTGGCAATCAGGGTGCAAAATACTGCGCGTGCGCTCAGTAGGGCCCGTGGGTACAACCGCGCTGGCGCGTCAGGGCCGGCGGCAGGAGTCAAGTTGGGTTTGCACGTCGCGAATTGTGCGGGGGGCGGCCTGATTGCCCCAGTGGCTTTCGACGTAATTTAATAAGTTGGTGAGCTGGGCCGTACTCATGGTCTTATTGCCGGGCATGACGTTGTGGTAGCCCACGCCATTCACTACGATCATCCCGTGCTGGCCATTGCGCACCAGGCAGGGCAGCTCGGCGCGGTGCTTGGCCAAGTAGTCGGACCCGGCTAGGGGCGGAATAAGGCGCGCCAGGCCCTGGCCCTGCTCGCCGTGGCAGCCTGCGCAGTGCTGCGCGTATAGCCGCTGGCCCTGGTGCCGGTTGTTGCTGAAACAGCTGGGCAAGGCGGCCCCCAGCAGCAGTAAACCCCCTGAAATGAGCGAACGGGGCGACATCAATAGGTGGGCAGGGTCATTCAATTAGTCAGGGAGGCCACTGTACGGGCCGGCGTAGCCGGGGCCCGTTTCACCAGAGCCCAAGGCCCGCGGCTACTGGTTTTGGGCTACTGGCTGGGCTTTTCGGGTATCAATTTCGGCTAAAAGGATGGGCAGCTCGGCAAGCAGGCGGGCGACCTCCGCCGCGTTAAGACTGTCGTAGAGGCCGCGGATGTGTCCTTGGTCGTCGACCAGGGCGAAGGTGCCGTTGTGAGCAAACCCACCCGGGGCCTGCTTGTCGGGTAGGGCGGCCGTGAAATAGGCGTGGGCGAGCTGAAACACCGTGTCCTTGGCCGTGGGTTCGCCGTGCGCGCCGGTGGTGGCAAAGTGCCAGCGGGTAGCGTCGGTAATGCCCAGGCGCTGGGCATAGTCGCGCAGGATCGGCAGGGTATCGTGGGCCGGGTCGATGGTGTGCGAAAGAAATACCACGCGCGGGTCCTTGGCAAATTGGGTATACACTTTCAGCATCTCACCCTGCATCTTGGGGCAGATGCCGGGGCAGGTGGCGAAGAAAAAATCGGCCACGTAGGCCCGGCCCGCCAGGGTTTTGTTGGTGATGACCTGGCCGGCTTGGTCGGTAAGCCGGAAGGCGGGTACGGTAGCAAACACGGTATCGGCGGGGCCCCCATCGGCGCGGGGATGCACCTCGCGCTCACCCAGAATGGGCAGGCGGACCTCCGGGCTCGAGCAGGCACTAAACAGCAGCGCGACCAGGGCGGGCACCGCAAAAAGACGTTGGAACATAGATTAGTTGGAAGAAGGCTTCGCTACTGGGGTAGTGGGCGGAGGCGGCAATTGCTGCAAGAACAACGTTGCCGAGTCTATCGTTGCCTGAAATTGCCGGCTAACCTCGGCCAACACCTGCTGCTGCTGCTGGAAATAAGCCAGCCGGGCGGCCGGCGCGCCGGTAGTATCGGGGGCGTGGTACTGGTGCATCCAGTGCATCATGGCCGCGTCGGCGGCGACCAGGCCCCGCAGGTAAGGGCCCGCGGCCGGCGCGTGGGCCGCCGAGATTTTAGCCTTCAGCGCATAGAGCTGGTCCATTCGCGCCATCAGCGAATCGTGGCGGGCCATCAGGGCTCTTTGGGCGGCCTGAGCCGGCGAAGGCTGCCGGGGCGGGGCCGGCGCTGGGCAGGCCGCCAGGGTTGCGGCCCCGGCCAGCAGGGCGGCCCGCAGCGCATTGGTCAAGGGAAATTTCACGCCGCAAAGGTACGTTCGGCCCGCCCGAAGCAACACGGTAATGAAGCCACCCAGCCCTCAAGCAAAGGCCCCGCTCGAAAAATCGAGCGGGGCCTATCTTTATCCTGATTAGCAGTCTCTCTAACAAGACATGAGCTGCGCTAACCAGCCTATTGCTTCTGGAAGCGGTTGGTATACGTTTGCTGCGCGCCGACCACGCGTACCAGGTACAAGCCCGTGGCCAAACCCGCCACGTGCTGGCTAAGCTGCTGGTTGAGCTGCTCAACCGAGCCCGTGCTCTTGAAAACGAGGCGACCGGTGGTGGTGTACACGTGCAGACTCAGGTTAGCCCCGGTCTCGGGCACGTCGAAGCGCAGGCTGTTCGTGGCCGGGTTGGGATAGAGGCCGAGCGAAACCGAGCGAGCGGCCTTGCTAGCCAGCACGGGGCCCGCGAGCGAGTAGCGCGTAAACACCGGGTAGTGGTCCGACGTCGTGCTGGCGTAGTTGGCAATCGTGCTCGTCACGTCGGTGCGAATGGCCGCCGTGCCGTTGATGTAGTACTGTGCCATCCGCCCGTTAGCGATGACGTTGTCAATCACCGTCCGGAAACCAGACGTTGATTGCAGGCCTGCCTGGGCCAGCGGCAGCGTAATCGGCAGATAGCTGGCATCCTGCATAAAGGAGTAGTACGAGCTGACGGGCGGCGTCACACCCGTGGCAATCGTGCCCTCCAGTACGTCGTTGTAGTCGCCGACAATCAGGTTGTTGTCGTTCGAGTAACTAGTGTCGAGCAGGTTCTTGAGCAGGTCGGCCCCCGCTTTACGCCGGGCGTAGTCGTTAGCCGAAGTCGCGGTGGAGTTGGCCTTGGCGTGAATCACGATGAAGTTCACGCGCCTGGTTACACCATCGAGCAGCACGTCGGCACTCATTAGGTAGGGAAAGCGGCCCGACGCCCACGGGGTGAATGCGGGGCAGTTCTGGGCCTGGGTGCAGCGCAGCAAGCCCTGGAAGCTCGGGTTTCTTACCACGTCGGTACGGTAGATGAAACCCAGCTTCTGGGTGCCGACGTAGTCGGGGTCATCCTTGTTGTCGGCGTACGAGCCGTAGTCGGCAATCCGGTAGGCGTACGGCAGGCCCAGATTGGTTGATAGCCGCGCGGCCACGTCCTTGAGGCGGAGGGTATCCACTATCTCGGCCAAGGCGTATACGTCGGCTCGCAGCGCCCCGAGAACCGTCGTGACGTTGGTTTTCTGCAGGTCCTTGTTCGGGGGGCCCAGCGTGGGGTCGGCCGAGCCAAACCACTCGATGTTCCAGTTCACCACCTCCAGCGTTTTGGCCGGGTCGTAGGTATCGCCGCTCAGGGTCACACTCGCTGAGGTCGCGCCCGCGGTGCTCACCGTCACCGTGCCGCTGACGCTGGTCAGGGTAGTGGTGGGGCGGAAGCGCACCGTCACCGTCTTGCTCGTGGCGTTCACCTCCGCCGTGGTCAGGGCGAGGGTGCTGGCGAACGTGGTGCCGTCTTTCGAAAGCGTAAAGCTGGGGTTCGAGGAGGTCAGCGTCACGTTAGCCGTCAGGTCATTGGCCGATACCGTCAGCGGTTGGTCAGCGTTGGTATTCACGGCTTGGTAGCCGAAGGCGAGCCGGCTCACGTTGGTGAGCACCGTGGGGGCCGGCGGGGTAGCCGAGTTGGTCAGGGCAATGTCGTCGAGCGTCCACCGGGCCGCGGCGGCCGAAGTCGAGGTGTACACGAAGGCCACGTGCACGTTAGCTCCTCGGAAGGCGGCTAGGTTGATGGCAGCCGTTGAGGTCCAGACGTCGGAGCCCGTGGCGGGGAAGGGCACGTTCAGGTCGGTCCAGATGGCGGCGGTAGGAGCGCCCGTGCCGCTGTAGTTGGTCGAGACGCGCAGCTTCAGCCCCGGCCCGTTGAAGGCGGTGCGGCTCCAGAACGAGAGCAGCGGGTAGGCGTAGCTGGTCAGGTTGAAGGCCGGTGAGATAAACCAGTCTTCATTCTCGATGTTGCCCGACGCGTAGCCGTTTATCTGCACGCCGTTGGGGCTGGAGGCCGTGGGGCTGCTGGGGTCGCGGCCGAAGGTGGTGCAGCCCCACGTTTGCGGGCCGGTCACGCTGTACTGGCTCCAGCCATCCGAAAGGGCGGTGGTGCAGGTGGCAAAGTTGAAAGTCGTTTGGTTGGGGTCGGTGCCTACCCCGGTCAGGGCCACGGTGCGGGTCACGGCCCCGGTGCTCTGGTGGGTAAGGCTGCCCGTCGCGGGGCCCGTGGCGGTGGGGGTGAATTTCACGTTCACCGTTTGGGCCGTAGCCAGCTCGGCGGGCGTAAAGCTCAGCGTAGAGCTGAACGTCGTGTTGTCTTTCGACACCGTGAACGGGCCGGTGGCCGTCACGGTCGTGGCACTGGTCAGGTTCGCGCCAGCGAGCGAGTACGTCTGGGCTGCCGAGGTGGTAGTGATGTTTTGGTTCCCAAAATTTATCGCGTTGGGCGCCACCGTCAGCGTGGGCGTGGTTGGGGTCGGCGAGTTCCAGGTCAGCGAGAAGTCGTCGATGGCCGTAGAAGGGCGGCTGCCGGCACCCGTGCTGGCACTGAGGGTGACGATGCGGATGTACACCGGCCCGCTCTGGTTGTCCAGGGCCGAGCCAAGGCTCACCGTTATCGTATTGTTAGAAAACGCGCTAGCGCCCGTGTCGCTGCCCGTGCCCACCGTGGTAAAGGCAGTCGGCGTCGCCCCCCGGCCGTAGTCCACCCGCCAAGTGGTAGTGCGGGTCGAAGAGTTATCGAGCGACTGCAGCTTAAAGCTTAGCGCAAAATCCGTTTTACCGGTCGTGTTGGCCGCCTGAAATACGAAGGCCGCGCCGGGATCGCCAAAGGTGCCCGTCTGGCGCACGCCCAGGGCGCGGTTGGTGGCGGCGGTCTGGTTGGCCGTCGAGGCCGTGGCGGTGAGGCCCGTGGCCGAGGCAAAGTTCTTGAAGCCGGCTCCGGTAGCCCCCCAGGTCGTAGTCGATCCCGGAGTGAGGATAAGCTGCGCTGCGGTCGGGGCACTGCCCAGGCTGCTGGCCGTGGCCCCGATATATACCCCAAAGCCCGTCGGCAGGCCGCTGGCGAGGTTATCGAACGTTTCCGTGTAGGGGCTGGTGTCGAGGGTCGCCTGGGCCCGGGTGGTGGTGGCTGCGAGAGTCAGCCCTCCAGCCAATCCTAATAAAAGTAGTTTATTTATCATGCTTCGGAAAAAAGTCGGTACACTGTGGGACAAAATTACCAGATCTAAAGAGGATTGAGATTTAAAAGAGATTTTATTTTTATTATGAGTTCATAAGCCCGGCCGAACCGCGGCCGCCAGACCCACTATAATGGGGCTGGCCCCCGTCCAGCAAAAGCAACTTCTCTGCTCTACTTCTCCGGTCGTGATTACCCGGTAGTATGCCCGCCCCCGCCGGTGCCTGGGCACAAGGTGACGCAACCACGGCAAACCAGCCAGCAGCTGAGAGCTGAGCCAGGTCAGGGCATCCGGGGATTCGACCATGCTGGAGGGCTCCCGCGTGACTGTGCTGCAAGCGTTTGATTTTTTGCGCGGGGCGGCTCCAACCTCGGGCCCGGGCAAGCGGCGGCAAGGCGATGCATACTGGAAGGCTCAGCCGTGCCCTGAACTTAGTGTTCGTCTTGCAGCGGGCTGATGAACGGCAGCCTGATCCCGAGTTACGGCGTGAGTTGACGGCGGGCGTGATGCGCAGCAAGGGCCGGCTCACCAAGCCCGTTCTTGGGCACTGTGGATCCCAAGCTAGGGGCACTGCGCCGGGGAAATAAGGCTATTGTTGACTCTGATTCTTTGCCTGACGCCCAGAAAGTTCCGGCCCTGGTTGGGTTGGGCTGCTAGCTGATTGTGTCGGCTGGCGAAGCAGCTGTATTCAAATAAGAGACTGATGTCATGTCAGAATAGTATTGCCAAGAACGTACAGTCAAATGAAAGTCGTTTTGTGAACATTATTCCCTATGTTTGTACTGTTAGGCCAATAACCAAAGTAGCCAATTAACGAAAGCAGGTGGGGATCACAGAACGCGAAGAGCGCGGGAAAAACGAGTGGCGTCAGGCTATCCTGGTAGCGACCCAGAGCCTGTTCAATGAGCAAGGCTTCGAGATGATGGGCATGCGCACCATTGCCCGGGTCAGTGGGTGTAGCCCAGCTACCATCTATCTATTCAAGAACGAAGCCACGAAGTTGAAAATGCTGGCCAGTAAAGCGGGCTGTGCTACTCGGGTGCGGGTCAAATACGCCCCTGCTTCGCCCCTGATAGTTGGCACTACCACTCTATCCATCGGCCCGGATGGGCCGGCCGGCTATAGCTCCAAGTACTACGCTTGCACCCAACAGCTGGGCCGGAGCAGCAATACAGCCACCCTACTACCTGTTGCTCTGACGGCATTTACAGCAGGGCGCCAGGTCTGTAGCACCCGATGTCGATGGACGATGGCTAGCGAGCGAAACAGCGCTTTCTTCGCGATGGAGCACAGCCTGGACGGCCGCATTCTCTGCCGTATCGGCCCGGTGCCTGCCCAGGGGCCCAACACCCGGGCGGTTCACTACGAGTGTACCGCGCCGGAACTGTCGAATGCTCCGACGCGGGTTCTCTGTTACCGGCTGCGCCCGGCAGACCTCACCGGCCCGGCCACCTACTCGCTGATGCGCGCCCTCGCCAGCCAAACCGGCTGGGGGTAGCCCCTTCCCGAAACCAGTAGCTCACAGGACCCAGCAGGGGCAGTTAAGTCGGAGCCGCTCCCTTGGTGCCCGTGACGGCCTTAAATGCGGTAGGGCGCGTCCGGCTCACCACCAGCACCGACCCCCGCGGGCCAGCCGACCTGCTCTTGGCCTCGGGTCACCTACCCACCAGGTTTTACGTCGCCCGAGCCAGTGAGTGGGCTACCAAACGGCCGGTGGAATAATCAGCTTGGTCATCGGTGGATGCTCTTCTGCCTTCACTGCTTTCAGAGAACGATGCTCCCCCAAATAATCCCAGATATCAATCACTGGGACTTACCCCGCTCAAAAAGGCGCCACCATGTATTCGCCGGCCCAGCCGCGTGCCTCATTCGCCTAAACGCATTCACTATGCATGCATTCTTGAATTTATTGCCTGGTAACCAATCCGTCAAATGGGCTTTTTCCCGGCTGAGCTTGCGGCTGGCCCGCCCCACCTTAGTCCTGCTCACCCGCTTATGGGATTCCCTGCCGCAAAACCTGAGTCCGTTGCGGGCCGGTCTGGCGCTGGCAGCGAGTACCCTCTTGCTATCCTTCGCTGCCCACGCCCAGACCCTTAAAGCCATGCCGCTGGATTGTGGGGGATGGTTTAGTGGCTTTGCCCAGGCCGACAACGGGCGCCTCTACGGCTACGGTGACGTGTTCGGGGCCTGGCGCAGCGACAATGGGGGCACGAGCTGGAGCTACCTGAACTGGAGCATCCCCGGCGGCGACGTAGGGGGCCTGGGCATGGCCGTGCAGAAAAACAACGCCGACGTCGTCTACTACTCCACTGGCGACAAACTCTATAAGTCTACCAATGGTGGTGGTAGCTGGACCGTGCTGCTCAGCGACCTCGGTGATAGCAATGACATCTACCAAAGGACTCCGCGCTTCCGCGGCACCTCCCCGATCCTGATTCGCTCGAATGACTCTTCCGAAATCTGGTTCGCCGGCCCGCGTAAAAATATGACAGGCTGGCTGTGGAAGTCCTCCAACGGCGGGACCGATTGGGTCAAGGCCGGCGGCAACAACTTCGACAGCAACCGGGCGCGCACCCTGCACAACGTAGCAGCTTTTGCCAACCAGATCTGGGTGGGCTCCGACAACGGCCTGTACGTTTCTACCGATGGGGGCAATAACTTCAGCCTGGTCGGGGGCTCGGGTCGCCTGAGCGAGGTGGGCATGATCGCCCGCTTCACCACCGGCTCCTTCGCCGGCGTGGGCCTGGTCACGCGCAGCAACGGCGGGGGCGGGGGCATTTCGCGCATCACGGCGACCGACTACAACGACGCCACCACGTACTCGGTAGCTGATGCGGCCACCAACAGCATCTACTTCGGCTATCCCACGGGCCTGCAGATCTTCTCCGACGGCTCGTCCAGCGCGTGGAACACCAGCGCGGATCGGCACGGCTTCAGCCCGGCGGGTAACGGCGGCCAACTCTTCACCGTGCGCTCCACCACGCTCAACACCAGTGTGGTTCCAATCTGGACCACCGCCGTTGAGATGGCCGCTAAAAACCACCCCGACTTCGGCACGGATCAAGTGATCGAAGCGGTGGGCAACCCCAATAAGTGGATGATCACCGGAGGCGGCGCCCCGATGTATAGCCTGGACAAGGGCCTCTCCTGGCAGTACTTTCCCAACGGCAGCGGCTTAGCCGCGGTTAAAACTTACTATGCCAGCGTCAGTCGCTACGACGCCAACCGTATCTACATCCCCGGCAGCGATATCGGCTCAGTCATCGTGACCGATGGCGGCAGCAGCGGCCAAGCTGCCCTGAGCTCGCACAGGACCTACAACGGCTTGCATAGCGCCTTCCGCGTCCTGGAAGGACCGGACACGCAGAATCTGGTGCTGGCCGGCGTCGATCAGGGCACCAATTCAACCTTGCTCCTGCGCTCCACCAACGGTGGTTCGAACTGGGATGTGGTGCCCCAGAGCGGCAACGGCCTGCCGCCTTCCCGCGACGGCGTGACCAAGGCCGTTATGTCGTTCAACAATGCCAACGATTTCCTGGTCGTACTCGCCTCCGGAACGGGTAAAGAAGGGACAATTACTCCTGGCACGATTAATCCCGGGGTCTGGCGCACAACCAATGGCGGTGTCTCGTTTCAGCAAGTGGAGGATCTGCCCACGACTGGGCTAAACACGGGGCATCGCTACGACCCGCAAAGCTGCTTCATTGAGCGCGACGCCGTGCAGCCCGACGTGCGGTACTTCATTGCCCGGGACGCGCCTTTCTATCGCTCCACCGACGGCGGCACCAGGTGGGCCCCGCGCACCCATCCCTTCGCCAAGCAAGATGGCAATGGCGCCTGGTGGGCCTGGGACCTGCACGCCGACCCCGTCCGGGGGGAGAACCTGTGGGCGGCTGGCGACTTTGCGGGCGTAAAAGTCTCGCGCGATGGCGGGCAGAGCTGGACCCCGACCACCCAATTCATGAATGCCCACTTTGTATCTTCGTACGATGGCAAGATTGCCGTGTTCGGTTCGATGGCTGGTGACGCCCAACCGCGCCTGTATTACTCTGACGATGACGGGGTAAGCTTTCGAGCCCTCACCTCCCCGAGCTACAACTTCCACGGGGTACAAGGCCTCGCCGTGGACCGCACCGGCAAGGTGTGGGTAAGCTGGAACTCGGTTACGGTGGTGAATCCTAATATCACGCCGCTGCCCGTTACCCTGACGGCCTTTACAGTCGAGCGGCAAGGTCATAGTGCCCGATTGCGATGGACGACGGCTAGCGAGCAAAACAGCGCTTTCTTCGCGGTAGAGCGCAGCCTGGACGGCCGCACCTTCGACCGGATCGGGCGAGTAGCCGCCCAAGGAAACAACACCCGGGCGGTTCGCTACGAGTTTACCGACCCGGAACTGTCAGATGCTCCGGCGCGGCTCCTCTACTACCGGCTGCGTCAGGAAGACCTCGACGGCACGGCCACGTACTCGCCGGTGCGCACGCTCGCCAACCAACCAGCCGGGGGCACTCTTTTCCCGAACCCAGCAGAAGGTAGCGCTCAGGAAGTGCAACTCACCGGAGCGGCTCCCTTGGTGCCCGTGACGGTCGTCGATGCGGTTGGGCGCGTCCGGCTCACTGCCCGCACCGATGCCCGTGGACGGGCCGCCTTGCCCTTGGGCTCGAGTCACCTACCCGCCGGATTTTACGTCGTTCGAGCCGGTGAGCGGGCGGTCAAGCTGCAGGTAGAATAATTGGCCCGCTCGTGGGAGACACTCCATTAATGACCAGCCATTGCCTAACCAGAAGGCCTCATGTAAGAATCGCTTACCATAGGGCCTCAATAAGAAAAGCTACGACGGCAGCAAGTCGATCCACCCGTCTTCGCTGACCACGATGGCCAGGGCCGAGTACTTGCTGCTGTTCACGTAGCGCAGTGCCGAGTTGTAGCGGGAGCCGCGCGACGAGTCGCCTTTTTCGGTGGCCAGGCCGTCGAGGATGGCGCCAATGGCGTAGCACATGCCGTTGGGCTCGATGAGCACGGCCCCATCGATGTTGGTAACTAGGCGCAGCACCGAGGGCGTCATGATGCGCGGCACGATGCGGAAGCACTGGCGAGCCAGGCGCTGGGACTCCTGCCGGGCTCCCGCGCTGATAACGAGGATGGTGCCATTGGGCTGCGTGGTGGCCTTCTGGGCTAAATCCCAGAGGTAGTCGGTGCTATCGGCCGTCAGGTTAGGAAAGACGATGCGCACGGTGCGGGCGAAATTATCGGCTGCTACCTGGCCCTGGGGCATCCGGGGCGTGTTACTCACCACCCGCATCAGCACGTGGCCCGCGTGGCTCATTTCCCAGCTGTAGTGGTTGGTGAAGTGCACCGTCACCAGGGGCTCGTACTGGCTGTCGGACTCCGGTACCAGCTGGCCCAGGCCAAAAACGTGCGAGGCGTCCGAAATCAGGGCCGTGTGGCCCTCGCTCAGCTCCAGCAGCTTGCGAATGGAGCGGTGGTCGCGCATGGGCACGGGGGTTTCCAAGGTCAGCACGGGCACGATGGCCGGGTGCAGCCGGCGGCTCACGAGCATGGTGCCAACGCCCTCGTCGCCCTCGTGGCGTAGGGCCGCCACGCCGTTGCAGGCATCGTAGAGGCCGTGGGTACCGCCGGGGGCTACGCGCAGCATCAGGCGGCGACCGGCCGAGCGCAGCACCTCGTTGTAGTCACGGTCGAGCACGGGCTGGTCGTTATCGGCGGTGTCGGCCTCGCGCAGGGCCCGGGTGCAGTCGTGCAAAAATTCCAGCACGGCCGCGTGGGGCAGGTTGAAGGTGCGCCCGCCTGACTTCGGCAGGGCGTAGTAGCCGTCGTAGCAGTCAGCCGAGAGCTGCAACACCACGGTCACCAGGTAGCCCTGCAAGCTCACCGGAACCGAGCAGAACGAGCGTCGATTTTCGTGGCGCGCGGTGGCCAGCTCGTGCAGGGTGGCTTCCGTAGCCCGGCACACCAACTCGTACCAGTGCTGTTTCTCAAGCCGGTCGTGGTGGTTCGGGTGCAGGTGATAAACGGAGCCCTGGGGCCCGGTATCCACCTCAAGGGCGGCTGCCTGGGTCTTAACGTGTTTAAAGTCAGCGGGCGAGTAGCGGGTGGAACCAGGCTCGATAATCACCGCATCGGGCTCGTCGGCTTCTTTGGCCGAGGCAAAACCCAGCAGAAATACTTCGGGCCGCAGGCTGCGGTCGAGCAAGTTAAAAATGCCCTCAGCGAAGAGTTGAGCGGAGACGCGAAACAGGCTTTGGTGTTCCCACATGGGCAAGTTCAGGACGGCCGGACCCCGTTGCAGGCCCGACTTCGCTTCGAACTACGGAAAAAAGCCCGGCATAGTGGTAAGGTCAAACAAAATTCCTGCGCGAACGCTTCCTGCTCCACTCATAAAGCTGTAACTTCGGGGTGGCGGCCACCCGGTCGCGGCCACGCTTTCTCCACCGCTAACTGCGCAAGCCTATGCTTTTCGTCGACATGCTTTTTGTAGTGGCGGTGGCCATTTCATTCATTCCGATTCTGACGGGCTACTGCGCGCACAGCCGGGGCCGGTCGTTCTGGCTGTGGTTTGCTTTGGGCTGGGTTCTGCCGCTAGCCTCATTCTTCCTGCTGTTTGCCCTGATTGCCCGCGAAGAGCTGGACCCCGGCCGCCGCCTGCTGGGCGAAGCCCGGCAAATTCTGCGCGATGCCGAAGAACAGGCGAAAGCCGCGAAAACGAGGTTTTAAAGTGGTTTCTGGGGCGGTGTCCTTGGTGCGGCCGGCGGTTGCCTCACCCCCACCTCTCCGCAGGAGAGGGGAGCCTGACGACAGAGATATGGAACGGAGAAACGCTTGGCTTCAAGCCACCGTTTGGGTACCTAGAGCCATTTCGGAGTCAGTATCGGTTGTCGTTCCGGCGTTCGCCTCACGTGCCCCCTGCGGGGTCGTACCCGGTAGGGCGGGCCCTACCGGGTACGACCCCGGTTCGCTGGAGGCGCGAAGCCGCAGGAGAGGGGAGCCTAACGTTAGGTACACGGACCTCGAAACCGCTCTAAGTAGGGACTAGTACGGAATAGTGATGTCTGCTTGGCGTCTGGTAATCAAACAACGGGTTGCTAATTAGAGCCGTCTTCCTTTCCGTGTCCGAGTCGCCAGGTTCCCCTCTCCTGCGGAGAGGGGCTGGGGGTGAGGCAACCGCCGGCCGGGTCTGGTACACTGATTTGAGTATTGATTTTAAACAATAACCGTTCGAGCCCCCCGTACCCTGCCGGCCCGTTTTAGGGCTGGCTGCGCTCCGCAATTCCCTTCGCCACCCACGCTGCGGTG
Organism: Hymenobacter montanus; assembly: GCF_014699115.1. Taxonomy (GTDB): domain Bacteria; phylum Bacteroidota; class Bacteroidia; order Cytophagales; family Hymenobacteraceae; genus Hymenobacter; species Hymenobacter montanus. The sequence continues at coordinate 180,968 of NZ_JACXAD010000008.1, read as the reverse complement.
CTGAAGCAGCCTTGCAGCAGGTAGCCGCCGGTGGGGGCTTCCCAATCCAGCATTTCGCCGGCTACGAAGGTTCCGGGCCGCTGCCGCAGCATCAGGTGCTCGTCCACGGCGGCGAGCGCGATGCCGCCGGCCGTGGAAATAGCCTCGTCCAGCGGGCGCAGTCCGGTTACGGGCAGCGGCACCGCCCGGAGCAGCTCGGCCAAGGCTGCCGGGCTCAAAGTGGCTACGTCGGGGCTGGTTTCGCGCAGCAGGGTCGGTACGGGGGCGCCTAGGTGCAGCGACTTCCGCAGTAAGTCGGGCAGTGAGGCTCCCGCCCGCCGCTGCTGCAGCTTGCCCAGCAGGGCGGCGGCCGTAAGGTCGGGCTTCAGGTTGAGGCCTAGCACCGCGTGTCCGTCACGGGCGAGGGCCGCCCGCAGCTGGGGAGTGAGGGCGTACACCGGCGTCCCCTCCAGGCCATACTCGGTCAGCATGATTTCGCCGCGGACTTCGGCGCCATCGTTCACCCGCAGGGCAATGTTTTTGAGCGGCGCCCGGCCGATTTTCTGGCGGAAGAAATCCGACCAGGCCACTACCGCGCCGCAGTTAGCTGGGGCGAAGGGCACCACGGGCACCCCAATGGCCTGGAGCAGCGGCTGCCAGGCGCCGTCGGAACCCGTTTTAGCCCAGCTCGCGCCCCCCAGGGCCAGCACCGTAGCGGCGGGTTCAAGGTTAAACTCCCGGCCGGTTTCCGGGCCAGGGCGTTCGTCGCGCAGGCGCAGCCCGGTGGCTCCCACAAAGCCCAGCCAGCGGTGCCGGGTATTGATTTCAACCCCTAGCTCGCGCAGCCGGGTCAGCCAGGCGCGCAGCAAGTCGGCGGGCTTGTGCGCGGCGATTGGGAAGATACGTCCGCTCGTTCCCACGAAGGTGGCGATGCCCAGGTCGGCGGCCCAGGCCCGCATATCCGCGGGCGAGAAATGGCCCAGCAGCTCCCGGAACCGGGCGGCGGCCGGGCCGTAGCGGCTGGCAAAGCGGTCCAGCTCTTCGGCATTGCTCAGGTTGAAGCCGCCGTGCCCCGCCACCAGAAATTTGCGCCCCACGGTGGCCTGCGCTTCAAAGAGGCGCACCTGGTGTCCGGCTTCGGCCAGGCGTTGCGCCACCAGCAAGCTGGCGGGCCCGCCGCCGATAATTACAGTTAGCAATGAGCAGTCAACAATGAGTAATGAGCAAGGCACAAAGTACGATACTTCGTGGCGAAAGGCCCTGCCACTCACTCGCTGTTCCGTTTGCTGCGCCTTGTCGGGTTAGCTGTTTTAGGCTTCGCTTTCCGCAATCAATTGCCGCCGGTAGCGGGCCAGAATAGCCGATTTCAGGATGAAGCCCAGGTAGTGGCCGTCCTCCTCGCACACGGGCAGGGCCCAGGCATCGTAGCGGTCGAGCAGGGCCAGCGTGTGTTGCAGGTCGTCGCTGGGGCCCACCACGGCGGGCGCGGGCTTCATCAGCTCGCGAACCTGGGTGGTGGTGTAGTGGGCATCATCAAACAAGGCGTTGCGCACCGAGTTCAGGCTGACTACGCCCAGCAGCCGGCCGCTGGCCGTCACCACCGGAAACAGGTCGCGCGAGGAGTGGCGGAACACGTCAACCAGTTGGCCCAGCGTGGTGCTGGGGCGCACGGGGATGAAATCGGTTTCTACCAGCTTGCGCGGGTCCAACTGGGCCAGTAGGCCGCGGTCGCGGTTGGCGTACACGTCCACGCCCTTCAGCGTGAGCTTGCGGGTATACACCGAGTAGGGCTCGAAGTACTTGGTAATGAGATAGGACGAGCTGCTCACCAGCATCAGCGGCACGAACAAGGCGTAGCCGCCCGTGATTTCAGCAATGAGGAAGATGGCGGTCAGCGGCGTGTGAATAACGCCGGCCAGGGTGCCGGCCATACCTAACACCACAAAATGCACCTCGGGAATGTGCACCAAGCCACTCAGATTAATCAGGCGGGCGAAGAAAAACCCGGCCAGCGCCCCCACGAACAGCGACGAGCCAAACATGCCCCCGTTGCCCCCGGCGCCCACCGTGATGCTGGTAGCCACCACTTTCAGCAGCATGCTGAACACCACCAGGACCAGCAGCAGCCAGGGGTTATTATCCTGGTACACCGAGAAGATGCTGCCGTCGGTAATGCGCTCCGGGTGGCCGCGCAGCAGCAGCTCCACGGTTTTGTAGCCCTCGCCGTACAGGGTAGGGAAGAAGAAGATGAGACCGCCGAGCAGGGTGCCGCCTAATAGTACCTTGCGCCAGCTCAGGCCCGGCCAGCGCTCGAAGAATCGTTCGAACCAGTGGTAGGTACGAATCATGTACACCGAGAAGAACGCCGTAAACAAGCCCAGCAGCACGTAGAACGGCACGGCATCGATCGGCCAGCTGGTGGTAATGAGTACGAACGGCTGGCCCACGTAGAGCGCCTTGGATACCACCGTAGCCGTGGCCGAAGAAATCAGCAGCGGAATAAAATACTGCGCGGGCAGCTCCATCAGAATGGTTTCGACCGCGAACAGCACGCCCGCGATGGGCGAGTTAAAGATGGCCGCCACGCCGGCCGCCGCCCCGCAGCCGGTGAGCAAGCGGCGCCGGCGCCGGTCCACGTGCAGCACCCGGCCGACGTTAGAGCCCAGGGCAGCCCCCGTTACCGAAATAGGGGCCTCGGTACCAGCCGAGCCACCGAAGCTCACCGTCAGGAAGGCCGTAATAAGCTGGGAGTACAGCTTGGAGCGCGGCACGATGCTGTTTTCGCGGGCCGTGCTGTAAATGATGGGCCCGATGCCCCGGCCCAGCTGCCCGCCCAGCAAATATTTGGTGACCAGCACCGTGAGGCTAATCCCAATGACGGGGTAAATCGACAGGGCAAACACCCGTTGGGGCTCCGAGATGGCTTCCTCTAGCCAGCGCATCTGGGTGCGGATGCAGGTTTTGAGCAACACCGCGGCCAAGCCCGCCAGGGCACCCACTACCACACTCAGGATGAGCATGTACATCCGTTCGCTGATGTGGCGAGCCCGCCATACGAGCAGCGGGCGCAACAGGCGATGAACGGCGTGATCGGGCATGGTAGTAGGGGACAGTCAACTCATAGGTTACGATGGGTAACGCAAAAATGCGCCGGTAGATGATGGGAAAGTGAAAAGCTCGATAAGCCCCCTAATTTTCATGCCGAACTCGCGGGCAGGGGCGTTGATTGGTTCTGGGCCGGTTAAAATTTGCTGAGAAGGTGTCGAATGCTGGAGGGTATGCTGGTCTGCTGCCGGGTATATTAACAGGTGCGTTTCTGAACAGCAGCATCCCTCGTAATTTCTTAATAGGCCGTTAGCGTTTCCACAAACTTGTTGTGGTCGTAGTCAGTGATGATCCACGTCTTACTTCCCGGAGCTAGTTTTGCTCCCCATTGGCCATTCTCGCAGTGCAACTCAACCTCGGCCCAAGTCCCGATAGACTCGTCAATGGCACAGCAAGCGGCTAAGGGATCATGGAATTTTTTCCCGCCCGGCTTCTTTTTTAGGTAGGCATTCATACCCTTCCAAATATAGGTTAACGCAAGACTCTTATCTTTGACGGCCTCGAAACGTTCGTGCATCTCTAGCGTAGTAGACTTTATGACATACGTTCTTAGAAACAAAGCGTCTAACCCCAATGCCGGTATACGCTAAAGCGGCCAGCGCAGACTTTCGATCGCCATTGAGGTTGTAGCTAGGACAGGTGACTAGCCCCTTAAATTTGCCTAGCTGCCTTTCAGCAGGAACTACGCCAACCCCTGCAAATCCACCTTGAGCAACCAGACGACCCAGCTTGAAGACAGCTCCATCATGAGCTGAACTAAGGCTTATGGCGGCTCCAAGATTCTTGAGGGGGGCACCCGTAATTAAAGTGGTATTCTCATCGCAACACCGCAGCAGGACTTCTCCTCCAGGTTCAGCATCATGGGATGGAGGGATGGGGCCATAGACTTTGTAGTGCCATCCGGAGACACAGTGCTTCTCATGGTCAATGTTATAAGCTCCTACGGGAATAGCCAAATCAAACCATTTGAGCGCCTGCCGGACCAGTCCAATCTGATCTGGTGCGCCCGGCGTTACCGTCACGGCTTTAAGATTGACCTTGGGATGTCCAATTAAAAACAGGAGGGTTAGGAAATCATCAGGATCGCCGGTTTCCATATCCCAGATTACATCAATCATTCTTGCCTCTATTTGCTCTTCTTTTTTGGCAGTATCGCTAGTCCCCGTATATTCCTGAGTAAAGAGCCGAGGCTTTTGAGTAAGTCAGCCCTGGGTTAAATTTCCAGGTCAGTCCGAGCCCACTCCAGGACAGTGCTTAGGTCTTCCCATCCATTCTCTACCGCAAGCTGGTGGGCAAAGACGATGGCTTCCTTGGGTGTTTCCTTGGTAGCGCGGGCAAAGAAGGCCGCTGCATTGGCCGTTTGGGTATAGGCCAGAATAGGATCGTCAGATGCTATCTTTTTAGCCACGGCCAGATGGGCGGCCCCGTCGTATCCCAGCGGGTTTGCCGCATAAAGCTGGGCCGCTTGCCACAAATCGGTTTGGGCATAGCCTGAGTTAAGGGTCTGCTGTTGTTGTAGCCATTGTACCGCTAGGACAAGTGGCTCATTCTCCCAGTTTGCTGTTGCTGGCCCTCGGGTATAGCCGTCATAGGTTGAGTCAAATACGTTATCACTCATCACCAGTCTCCAGGCTGCCTCAGTCACGTCTACACCAGTTTGCTCTCTCAAATGGTAAGCAAGATAGATGCGCCATACGATATCCACCTCCGGAATTTCATAAACTGCCTTCGTAAACCAATGACCTATGGCTCTTTCTCGCAAAATCCGAGTAGCTGCCAAGGACATACACAAGGGGTCATCGCCGGAAGCCGCAGACCAGAGCGCACCCGCCCGGGGATGGTATTCGTCTATTAAACGAGCTCCGTTTAACGCTTGCAGAACCGATGCGGTACTGGCAACGTCGCCAAATTCTGAGGCAAATCGAAGAAGCTGGTCTTGCTCTTCCTGAGTTGGGAAATTATCTGGATCTGCCGCATCCATTTGGGCTAACCTTGCCGCAACGAATCGTTTGAGATCTGGAGCAATGGTCATTCCCTCCGTTACATAGCCCCAAGCGATAGCAACTGGAGAGTTACCTATATTTCGCCCTGGTAAAAGGCGTATGATGATGTCATCGTTGCCAGCCCCGGCAAAAGAAACGCACCCCAGATATCCTCTCTCTGCCAATGCGACCGAAGCAATCTCATTCTCGTCAGGTGGTCTCACCTGCATATACAGTATCCGATTGGCCTCACGGGTTGGTTCGGGAACAGATTCCAGAAAGGAATTGATAGATTCAGTGTCAATCATAGTTACGCGCTTTTTATTTGGCGATGTTCAAAGCTAGGCTGAATTTCGGGCGGTGTGACGGTAAGCACTCTACCTTGGGCCAAATGCGACAGTGAACAACGGGCCCAGCGGCGCAAACCAGCATAGCATCATCGAAGCCGTAGATTGCTGTTGCGCCAGGCCTGCGGCGTGTTGGCGCGCAAATCCTGCTCGTTAATCCTTGGCCTGCAAGCGGCTCGAATCAACATTTGTATCAACCAACATACCTATCGAGCCAGCCTCAGGTAGACCAGCGCCATCTATTTGCACTCTGGCTTGACTATGCTACGTAATTAATTTATTGATCAATGAATTAAGTTGCTTCTCAAACATTAACTCTTATGTAATGTAACTCTTTCATTAACCTATCAAAGTCAAAATCACTGTTTTCGGTGGGTTGTATGAAGGAGCACACAAAGGGTAACGGGCCTTTAGTAAAGGCTTCAAATTGACCCTCTAATAAGTGGTATTCAGCATCAAGGCTACTTTCGATTAAAAGTAATTGATACCCTAGTATATTTTTCTCTTCGTAAAGTGGTTCAAGCAATTCTTCTGTTTCTTGAATGGCTTCTTTACAAAGCTTTAAATTTCCAACCGAGTTAGAGTGGATATATTCACGCGCAACCTGAGTGAGCATATTGATTATGAGAATATTATAGGAGATTGGAAAAACTGTCACCGCGAGCAAACGTTTGGGATGCGATTCAACCAACCTCCTCATGCCTTTTCGTGCAAGTTCGCAAATCGCGGCCTGGAAAAACGGTGGCTCACGCTTCAGTGCCTATACTGACACCGGCCGGCTCGACGGCTTCAAGACGCTGCCATGCTTCCAAGCTACCCTTGACAACTGGGCTCGCCTTTGGCTGGCTTTTTCTACGCTCCCTCCGCGCAAAATCAGCTACTGGCCTACTCTCTAAACAGCTTCTATAACTCCATAATATCCTCGTGCCACAAGGTGGGCTCAGCGGCAATAAACTCATTCATCATGTCGACGCACTCTTGCAGGTCGAGGTCGACCACCTCCACGCCGTGGCTTTCCAGAAAAGCCCGCGACTCGCCGAAGGTGCGCGACTCGCCCACCACGACTTTGGGAATTTTGAACTGCACGATAGTCCCGGCACACATGTAGCACGGCATCAAGGTGGTGTAGATGACCGTGTCGCGGTAGGTACGCTGGCGGCCCGCGTTGGTGAGGCAATCCATCTCGCCGTGCTTGATGGCCGAGTCTTCCTGCACGCGCTTGTTATGCCCACGGGCGACTATCTGCCCATTACGCACAAGTACGGAGCCAATAGGAATGCCTCCTTCGCTACGTCCGAGGCGAGCCTCATCGATGGAAGCTTGCATGAACTCATCTTTATTAGGGGTGGGATTGGAAGTCGACATAGTAGTTGATGTTTGAAAAATGAAAGGGTCTAGGAAAGTTGAAGCGAGAAAGTATACTAGCTCTTAAGCGGAATGGTCACTTCACAGGCATAATCGTGGGGTAACGCGTCCGGTGTATTCTTTTTCGCCCAATAGCGGCGCCAATAGTCTCACCATTGCCGGTTCAACTCGCCCACTTGGTCAAAAGATACGCTTCCGCTGTGTGTCAGCAGGTGCATGTTCCGCGCTGCGACGGCAAACCTATAATCTCCGCACCAGAACACGAGGCGAAAAGGCTCGCGTAAAAAGTCATCTGTGACGGGCGGGAACCCGTGGACTGTTTTAGCGTGCGTCGCCTCTTGCAGTAAAGAGGTGAGGGCATCATTGCCGCCAAAGGCGAACTCCCCGTACGAGCAGGTTGGCGACTCTAACTGGTCGTCGTGGAGTTGTTGCGACCATGCAAAACTCTCGGGGCTGTTGCCCCGAATTAAGAAGCTAATGGACGTTAGCTGCTGGAATTGCAGCGCAATTTGGGTCTGCGGGGGCTTGTCACTGCTGGCGGGCGGAAAGTAGTAGAGCGTTCATATCACGGGACTCCGGGGCTTTCACGAACACGTAGTATTTATTCCATGCCATAAGAGGGAGCGGTAGTAAATGAGGAATTGCTGCGGCTAGTACGCCGGCTGAGCTTCAGCCAAGTAATAAACGGTCACTGCCTCTGCAAAAGAGCGATGTTCCTGTTCATAAAGCAGGGTCAGTTTCGTTTCAAACGCGGGTACAGAAACATCGGCAAACCAACTTAGGGGAATGGAAAGGTGCGCCTCTAGCTGCTCTAAGAAGACGTGCCAACCAGCCGTTTCCTCCGTGATGGTGAGTTGCGCCCGGTAAGCAGAGGTGCCGTAAAACAGTAGCTTCTTCCTCGGGTCAAGCAACGGATAGGTGGTGACAATGGCGCACAGTCCAAAAAAAGCGAGTCCAGACCAGTATCTAGACCATAGACACAGCACGACAAAGCCCCAATTTATTGCCAGCAGCGCGATAAGCTTGGGTCGGCTCTCGTAGACAACTTTCTTTTCCATTGTAGGAGTGCGCATGCATCGCTAGCCGCAGCACTCATTTGCCCGCCGCCGTTTCGTCGGTTGGCCGTGCCACTCGTGCTCGATGTTCGTCATCAGCAGGGCATTGTCAAACCGAATGGAACCGGGCGGAAAGTTATGCGCATCCTCAAAAAAACTCGACTGCACCCGCAACACGTCCAGTGGGCGCACCTGCCATTGCCGGGCGTGTAGCCGTATTCCCTCGTAACCGTAGGTGCCGGGGGAGTAGCCCACGGCTCCCTGCTCGAAAAAAGCGGAGGCAGCCGCCAGCGAGGAAAAAATAGAGTCAGGCGCAAAGTGAGCGGTTTCTTGTGCATCCACGCTAAGGCTCGTCCCGTCCGCACTGGTAAAGCTGACGTGATAGCTGCCCGATGCTTCCCGGACGTCGAACGCCGCCAAGTGATGTTTGCCCGGAAATAGCCGACCTCCGGCGAGCGCGTTCAGGCAAAATGAGGTGTCGCGCCGGGGGATGTATACCCCCTGACGAAGCTGCCCGGCTTCTTCCCATTCCACGGCGATGCGGTGGGCACCGTTTTCGGAATTAACGCCCAGCCAGCCGGGTAAGCCTTTCGGTTTAATCTGGCGCAAGCGGATGAGGCAAATGCCCACCACCGCTTTCCCCTGATAAAGTTGCGGCTGGAACGGCGCAGGCAACAGGGGGCGTACTACTGCCGGGTCAGCTGTGAAGTTGACCAACATCCGGCGGTCAATGTACCCGTGGAGAACAGGGAGTTTCATAGGCGTGGGATTACGCCCCCAAGGTAACGCACCGCCGCTCGATTAAAGCAGACCAAGTAAGCCCGGTCGGGGCAGTGCTGTTGCTTAGGTATCAGTACTAACATCATCCCACTCTTGGTTTTCATAGCGAATAAGCCAGTTGAGCGAATGGTGTCTTTCCAACACGATATCGGTGCTGAGGTTGCCGGGTATTGGTTTCTGCGCCAGCCGGGCGTCGTAGCATGCCCAATCAAGGCGTAGAATTAAGTCTGCTTGGTCAAGTATTTCCTTTTTGCTTCGCAGCTTTGCCAACTGCCGAAATTGAGACGCGGATAAATCGTGGATAATCGCCGCGTCATGGGCAACGTCACACATGGCACCGGGGTAGGAGAGGGTATCAACGTACCCTAGCGACCACAGCAGGACGTGCAGGCTTTCGTAGCGCCAGTTCGCATCCCGTCGTTGTTGGCCCGTGGGATGGGCAGCCGTGACATAAGCCCGCTCAACGGGCGTGAGCTTGCGGGTGATGCCGTACGCTTTGTCTATTTCCGCCAAACGTTCTGGCGACAGCCCTTCACTTTTTAAACCAATGAAGCAAAGCGCCAGCGCTCTGTCTACGATTTGGTCTTTGGTTCGGAGTGTTGTCTCCGCTTCAGACTCGGTAAACATCGCATTGGGGTTGCTGTAAATCGGGATGCCGTGAGCTTTGCAGTAGGCTTCCGATTGTGCCCGTCGAGCTTGCTGGTCTTTGGTCGCGATAATGTGCTCAACGGGCACAGTTGCGCGTACTGCCTGAGCGGCGGGCTGCTCGTTACAGGAGAAAAGGGCGAAGGCTAAGCAACAATGAAAAAATCTGGTCATGCGACAGCAGCTACCCTTGTAAGGGGTTCTGTTTAGACGAAAAGATGATTGGCGCAGCCGAGCAAGAAATAGCTTATTCGATGGGACTGACTGCTATGGACTCGAAAATTTTTTTGCGCTTCTTCCTCTCAATGCCATCATTGGTGCTGTTCGCATTCTTGGGTATGATACTGAAGTTGTAGCCAACGTCATTCACGACCAAGTTTCGACAGTATTGCACGAAGCGTTCGCCCGAAGTAGGGTCATTTGCTTCAAATAGGACTTCTATGCCCTTCCCTTGCCAGCTAGCATAGGAAAGGAAGACCGCGAAAGTAACCTTCCGTGCGCAGATTCCCTTCCTTGACTACATGAAAAAACGCTTTCTCATTTTTTCTAAAACCAAGACCAGAAGTCCTGATAGGATTTGGTAAGGTCACCAGTCATAGTCAGTTGGTTTAATACACTGCGTTTGTTAAGTATTAATCCAATCAACAATCGCTGGAAGGGCACCCTGTATGAGATAGAATGCTGTCACAATAAAGGTGTAAAAAGTGGGACAAGCCCAACAATATTAGACAAAAAGATGCATTGAGAGCTTGTAAAGCCAGATTTAAGCAGACAAAGTCATCTTACCGTGCCTGATGGCGGAGTCTTCCTGCACGCGTTTGTTGTGGCCCCGGCCCACGATTTTGCCGTCGCGGATGAGCACCGAGCCGATGGGGATGCCGCCCTGTGACCGGCCCAGGCGGGCTTCGTCGATGGCAGCCTGCATGAATTCGTCTTTCTGGATGGGCTTGCTCATGGGAAGGGAGGGAGCAAGATGGAAGCTATTACGGCGCGGGCCCCGCTACCGGGCGCAAATGCCCCGATACGGGCAATGCTCGCACTTTTTTAAATCATCGGTTTTGCGAATGGGCTCGGTAGGGTCCAGGATTCGCAGTACAATTTTAGCGACTAATTGTTCGGAAACCGTGACGAAATCCTGCCCTTCGCTGGTCAGGAAGCTTAAGTCCGCCGCCAGCAGGCCTTTGTCGAGGTTACGCATCGACACGATGGCCGTATTTTCGGTTTCGCGCTTCTCGGTGCTGGCCAGCATGAAGCGGTAGAGCCAGAGCTGGCGCACTTTGTCGGCGCTCGAGGTGGCCTCCCAGAGCAGGCGCTCGGTGGCCTCGGCGGGCGTGAAGCGGTTGCGGTAGCCCGTCAGGTTAAGGTCGTTGGCTTCGACGAGCCCGGTTTTGTAGTCGACCACGCGCAGGCGGCCGTCGGGCAGCTGATCTACGCGGTCGGCCTTGCCGAAGAGGCGCACGGCCAACTGGCCGGAGCCGGGCACGTCGACGAACACCGTGGCGGCCAAGTCCTTTTCCAGGCTGAACAGGCGCAGGGGCAGGCCTTCGTTCGCGGCCAGTCCTTCGAGGTAGCGCGTGATCAGGCGCTCCGCCACCTGGCCGTACACGTGGTTCAGCCCTTCGTCCAGGCGGGCGTACTTTTCGGTTTCTTCCTGGCGCAGGGCCTTGCGCACCTCCTCCGGCGTCTGCCGGAGCAGCTCCGGGATGTCGGCCGCTGTAAGGGGCCGGGCGTCCTGCTCGAAGGGGCGCAGCAGGTTTTCCAGGGCCGCGTGCACCATCGTGCCGAAGCTGCCGGCTTCCAGGGTTTCCTCCACGGCCTCGTTTTCGTGGAAGCGGGCCACTTTAGAAAAATAGAAGCGCAGCGAGCAGGCCAGGAAATCGTTGAGGCGGGAAGGCGAAATGTTGCGTTCCAGCACCCCGCGCAGGGCAGCCAGCATCTCGGGGTCCTTCTCAAGCACGAGGTCGCCCAACGCAGCTTCACCCCCGGACCTCGTATCTGCTTGATGCGCGGAGTCCGCAGGAGAAGGGCCACCGGTTATGCTCCTACTATTGCTATCGTTCGGTACCCACTGCGCCGGAACCCCAGATCGGCCAGGCTGGGCACCGGTAATGTTGCTGTTATCGTTCGGTGCCCCCTCTCCCACGGAGAGGGGGGCAGGGGGTGAGGTTTGCGTGAGGGGAGGCACACTTACCGTTAAGTCCTCCAGGGTGAGCTGCGGGTTCTGGGGCAGCAGGTCGTTCGCTAGCTGCAGCAAAAACCGGCTGCGCTCGCCGCTCTTAATGCCTTCGGCGCCGGGCAGCACGTGTACTAGGTCGACGCGGGCGGCCCGTTGCAGCAAGCGCCAGAAGTTGTAAGCCGTGATGGCCTCGGCATCGGCGTACGTGGGCAGCCTGAACTCGGTGAGCACGTCGTAGGGAAACAGGGACTGCTGCTTTTTGGGCGCGGGCAGCACCCCCTCGTTGCAGCTGAGGATGATGACGTGATCGAAGTCCAGGGCGCGGGTTTCGAGCAGGCCCATCACTTGCACCTCGGCTAGGGGCTCGCCGCTGAAGGGCAGGCGGGTGCGGGCCATCTGCTCGTACAGGAAGCGCCGGAACGAGCGCACCGACAAGCGCTGCTCGCGGTGGTCGAAGGCTGAGTCGAGCTGCTTGATCAGGGTGTAGAACAGGTACAGGTACTCGGCCTCAATGCCTGACTGCTTATCGGTGTACACCTGCTTGAGCAAGTCAATCAGCGTATGGCAGGCCGTAATGATGTCGTCGCAGTTGTTCCAGGTTTTGAACAGCGCCTCGATGATGGGGTGGTGCCCGCCGAGCTTGAGCAACTCAGTGGCGGGCAGGAGCACGGCGTTGAGGCGCACAATTTCGCGACACACCTGGTCGAGAATGCCGTGGTACTGGGGCTGGGCAGGCTGGCGGTCGAGCCACTGCTGATAGCGGCGCAGGAAGGGGTGCGAGAGCAGCTTGGTTACCGCCAGGTGGTGGTAGCGGGGCACGCCGTAGCCCGTTTCCGGGCTGCCCTCGCGGATGCCCGTCAGGTGTACTTCAAACAGCAAATCGACTAAGTTGAACAGGGGCGTGGCCTGGAAGCTTAGGCCCATGGTCACGTTATAGTCGGGCACCTCGTCGGGGGGCAGGCCGTGGAGCACCGGCAGGAGTAGGGTTTCGTCGGGCAGCACCACTGCCACGCTCGCGTCGGGGTGCTGGCGGCGGGCTTCGGCGAGGAGCTGGCCCGCCAGCTTGCCCTGCATGCTGGGGTTGGCCACACCCAGGTAGCGCACGTGGTGGGGCTGGCCGCGCAGCCACTCCACGCCGCCCCCCATGTGCTCGCGGGGCAGGTTCCAGCTTTTAAAGTAGCGGCGCAGGTGCTGGCCGGCCCGGTTGGGGGAGTCCTCTTCCAGGTAAAACGGGTCGGCGTCGAAGCGAACTTCGGCCCGCCCCGCCCCCAGAAGCAGGCGAATCAGCTTCTCTTCGGCCCGCGACAGGTTGCCCAGGCCCACGAACACGTGGCGGGCGGGCTCGGGCGCGGCGGGGTCTTTCAGCCGCTGCTCCAGCTTCTCCACGGCCAGGCGGTAAGCCAGGCCGGGGTAGGCGAGGTGGTTGGCCTTCATGCGGCGCTGCAGCTCCCGGTACACCCGCTCGAGCTGGTCCCAGAAGCTGAACGAATGGGCCGCCGCCCGGCTGTTGGCGGGCAGGGCTTCGAGGTCCCAGCGCTCGAGCGCCTTGGCCTGGCTCAGGTACTCGAATACTTTACGGGTGGGCGCCAGGTTCTGGTCGAGGTTGGAAAAGTCGCTCAGCAGCAGGCCCGCCCAGCCCACGAACCGGTCGAAATCAAGGCCCGTATCAATGTTTTTGAGGATATCGTAGAGCAGCAGTTGTAACGCAATCGGCTCCTCGACCTGTACTCCCGCCAGCTCCACCATGTAGTCTTCCATGGCCGCTACGCGCGGGGCCCACAGCGGGGCCCCCACGGGCAGGGCCAGGGCCAGCTCGTTTTTCAAATACACCACGGCCCGGCGCGTGGGCACCACCACCACGATTTCCGAGAGCTCATCAAGGGGCCCGGAGCCATAGCGGTCCAGCAGCTCGCGGGCGGTGGCGGCGAGAAAGGAAACGGGAGCCACCAGCGGCGTAGCCGAAGCAGAAGTGGGGTAGGCAGCGGAATGAGCGGGCATTGGCGTAAAGATACTGGCTCCCTAACACCAACCAGCGGATAAAAATGACCAGCCGCGCTCACGGCAGGCCTGGGCCTCGGCCCTCGAACAGTGCCCAGCCAACGCGAGCAGTTCGTTGAATGGCTCGGCAAGAATATGACTCGGCAAGAGTAGGGTAACCGAAGGGCAAACATTCAGCCCGCACCAAACATTCAACAGCCCACATTGCCATTATAGCCTCTGTCCGACTCCACGGGAAGTGACGTATTAGATAATAGTGCGAAAATCACCGTGCAAAGTATTTGAAATAAAGCTCTGAAAGCAAATAAGCTTTTAAGCTCCAATTCCGTACATCTAAGGTTTCACTACTTAAGCATTGCTTATGCTCCGCAATATATTTGTGTCTCTACCTGATAGCTTGAAGTTAGCGCGTCATCCTGCTTACCTTGCAGTAGGATAATGTTAGCGTCTGGTGTAGGTACTCTTACGTTCGTAAATCGTTATAGCGTAACTCCTACTGATAACACAAAAGGAAACACAGCAGCATTACTTGTAACGAAAATCGAGCATGAACTAAATATGAAATATTAATGGCATATACAATCAAAAAAACAGAAATTATTGACTATCCACCTGAAAAGCTAAAAGCATTTAAGCTAATGGCTTACGAGTGGATTGATAATTTAAACTTTACATTGAGTCCGAAACAGTGTATAGAAAATGCAGATGAATATGTTGCTATTGCTAAACAGAGGTTCTTAGAAGACGGATGGCATGGAGATGGTGAGGTAGAACTTATGTGGGTTCCACCTTTTATGCTGAACGAAGATAAACAAACAGAATTCACAAAAGGAGTAGTCATATGGCATGTTAAACAAATTGAAGACGGAATCTCCTGGATATTGTATCCCAAAGAGCTGTTTGACGGAATACTGTTTGAAAAGATTATTTGAAAAGATTGAGAAATAGTAGAGGCTCTGACATCCAATAGCATTTCTGTCTTCATCAAGAAGAATCCACTTATTACATCCATCAAATGTGTTCGTGTAAACTTCTTGTTCCTCGCGTCTGATTTCGGACACTTCTACCCAGCTCCTTTGTACTCCTTTCTATAAAGCTTATCATCTCGGGGTTAAGCATTTCGGACTCGTAATATTAAATCTCAATCCGACTAGGTTTCCGTTATACACAGCTATGAGTAGAAAAAACTATCAGTAATCTTCGCCTCTATGTGCCAATCAGAGTCTGCTTCTGCTTCATAGTTCCCCAAATGCTTGGATTATTGAGTGTTAAAACCCCTCATTTGATTTTCAACAGGTTACCGCTTGGTTTTCTTTGTAGAAGATTAAATACCAGTGGTTAGAAAACCCGATTGTGCTGTCAGGTTTCAGGAGTCTATTGTGAGAATAATTAATATTTTTATTTTTCCCCAGAGTGAGGTAATAACTTCTGAGTTCCTGTGGCAGCAGCTCTATGTTTAGCCTTTTTTCAACTTCGGCAATATCAGCTTTTGAAAAACCGAAATTTTCGTCGTCAGATAAGTGGTAAAGTTTTCTTATGTTCTGGTAAATAGCCATTTGCGTAGGATCTGGAGATGGTAAATAACGGTAGATTGACGCTTTTTGACGTCCTTTGCCCCCGAATACTTCCTTTTGCCCTGAAATACTTGCTTTTTACCAATGCGCTTACCCTTGCTCTCGTTGTTGGCTGTGCTGCTGGCCCATGCTGCGTCCGCCCAAACTCCCGCTGCCACCCGCGACTCTGTAGCCGCGCCGCCCGCGCCCCGCTGGCGCAAGTCGGCCAAAACCGGCCTCGGCTTCAATGAGGCCCTGCTTAGCAACAACTGGCGGGGCGGGGGCGTCAGCACCATCGGCTTCAATGCCCTGGCCAACCTGCGCGCCAACCGCCAGGTGGGCGTCCATAGCTTCGATAACGAATCCGATTTCCTCTTTGCCTTCTCCCAAACCAAAGGGCTGGGCTACCGCAAAGGCCAGGACCGTCTTTACCTCGACACCAAGTACGGCCGCGCCCTGAGCCCGCACTGGAACATGTTTTTATCGTTGAACCTGCTTACCCAGTTCGCCGCCGGCTACAAGTACGACACTGACGCCACCGGTAACGAGCGTGCCCGGCAGGTATCCAACTTTTTCGCCCCGGCCTTCATCACCGCCGCCTACGGCTTCGAATACCGCCCCGCACCCTACTTCCACCTGCGCCTCGCACCCTTTGCCCCCCGTCTGACGGTGGTGAGCGATGCCGAACGTTTCCGGCCCGCGCTCGGCGACGCGCCCTATGGGGTAAGTCCAGGCCACACTACCCGCTTCGAGGTATTGGCCGCCCAGGTCCTGGCCGAGCTCGACCGCAACATCAGTACCAACGTCAACCTGAAAGCTCGCTACCTGCTGTTCGCCAACTACACTAACCTCAAGCCCAAGGAAATCGACCATCGCCTCGATGTGGGCCTGAGTGCCAAGGTGGGCAAATACGTAAACCTGTCGCTCACTGGCATCGCGCTCTACGACTACGACCAGGACCACGAGGTGCAGTTTTCGCAGGGCCTCACCATTGGCGTGGCCTACACGGTACAAAACTTTACCGATGTGAGGAAATAAGCCACTGGGGCTGCCAACAACCGTTATCAGATGAGTTTTGGCCTGCGATAATGGCCGGCGTCTGAACGAATTGTGGAAGAGTATCTTAAGGAGTCGTGGGACCACCAAGTAACCCCTGTGAGTAACTGGTTTGCTGGAAGCGCGAAGCGGGCGATGGGTAAACGGACCGGAACAGCGTTAAACAAAGGGTGGGTTGTAATGGCACGTAGACTATATCTGCACGGCCTTAGCACCCCAATGGTGCTAAAGCCGTGCAGATATAGTCAAGGCAAAGGGTGCAGTACCACGTCGGTACTAGCTTGTCAGCTATTATCTATTAAAGCTGAAAGTGCTCCACATTACCTGTGTATTTCCCGTTTACTACTTGGTAGTGTTGCAAGAAATACCGTCGTCTTGGCTTTAGCCCAGAGAAGTTAACTATTACCTGACCATTGACCGGCGACCGCGAACCTCTTGCTATCACACTGTTATCCAATGTTAATATATAGGTGACTGGAGCGGTGCCAGAGTAGTACAAGTTATACCGGTAGCTTGTAGAGCTGGTAGGAGTTCCAACGGAAGACCTCCACGCGTCAGCAGAAACAGTGGCTGCTTCAGGAGCAGTTGGGGTTACGTCTTGTTTTTGGCAAGAGGCCAAGCTTGTCACAGCCACCAAGGCAAACAGAAATTGCTTCTTCATGATGTAAACGAAAAACAGAAAGTAAAAAATTTAAAGACGGGTTCTCTCTTAAGTCGATGATCATGAATGCAGCCCGTACACGCTTGATCAATGCACAATGGGTGCGGCTTTGGCCATTGTTGCTGGGCTAGGCACTTAGGCCAGTCCTAGCGCTCAAGGATTGCTTCAAAGTTGCCCAGTAGGCTGCCGCCTTCCTAAGGATGGGCACTCCCATTTGGATGAGTAACCTTATCACTAGGGCTAACGACAAAATTTGTTGGTTCTGGCACCGAATCAGGTACCAGGTAGGGCCTGAGCTCGTCACCGGGCGGCTACGAGCCGAAGCGCTGTAGGCGCTTCGGGCCTGATTGCCAAGGTGGGCAATCAAATACTTGGGCTATCGCTCCCTGGCATCGCGATTACTACCAGGGTCGCAAGGCACAGCTATGCTAGGGGATCGCCATCGGCGTGCCGTACACGGGGCAGAGCTTTACCAGCGAAAAGTAGCGTCTGAGTTCCGGCTTGCTTTTTCGGGAAGTATTCCACCCTGAATTAGCATGCTTCGGGAGCACTTATGGGGACCCGAAAGTGTAACTGACCCGTGCCTTATTCAGCGACCAAGTCGAAGGACTAGAAGCCAGTGGGCAGCGCGTTGTAGACGCGCACCAGCTAGGAAATAAGCCTCTGTTACAGCCCGCCCCGGTCCCAGGCCGCTATTTCGGCTGCTAAGTTGCGGCGCGCGGGCACCTCCAACGCCGCGTGCAGGGCCAGGGTGCGGAACAGGGCCGGGGTGGCCAGCATCTTGGCCAGCACCTTGCGCCGGCCGGGGCGGTACAGCAGGTCGGGTACCAGGTGGTACTCGCGGCGCACCTGCCGCGCGTATTCCCAGTACGCCTCTTCCGGCGCGCCCAGGATGCTCAGGTCCGCATCCAGAAACCAGAGCAAGTCATTGTCGTCGGACGGTTGGGGCTGGGTGTGGTCGGCGGTGCGCTCGATGAGGAAGGCGACCCGCTGCTGCCGGGCCGGTTCCAGGGTGGTTTCCTGCAGAAACGCCCGGGCCCGGTCGGCGCTGCGGGCCTCGTTGTCGGAGCGCAGGGACTGGTACACCATGTCGTGAAACCAGACTGCCAACTGCACCACCACGGCATCGTGCAGCGGGGCGGCGGCCAAGTGCGTCAGTAGGCTATCAAGATGTTGAAGGGTGTGGTAATGGCGGGCCGGCCCCTCATAAGCGGCTATCAACTCCTGAAAGACGGCCTCGCGGCGGGCTGTATCGGCCAGCAGCGGGGCGGTGAGGCTGTGCCAACGGGCCGCCATGTCGGGAAGAAATACGGACATGACACCAAGGTACGGCCGCGGCGCTTTATGCGCCTCTACGACGAACTCTCTACAGTATCAGCCAGCGCTTTTTAAACTGGCTTGAGCAAGTAGAGGACGCTATCAATCTCACCGAGCACCCCGGCGCCCCAAATGCACCGCGGAAAGCGTGGCTGGGTTCAGGGCCTGAAACCTGCGGGGCTGAAGAAGCCTCGGAGCCTGGGGGCCGCCCTTTTTCGATTGTAGTTGCTCCGCTTGACAAGCAAGGAAAGGATAATTTCCGCTGTCTCTTGTTGAGGCCATAGAATTTTATTCCATTCACTTAGTACTTTATTTTATTTCAGGGAATTATCACGGGTTACGGCGGTCCTGTTTAGGCTTTTAACAAAATTCAGATACGCTTGCAGAGAACTCTTTTGCTCTTTTGCACCCATGCGAAGGGTTTGTTGGATTTCGTGAGCAAAGGCCTTTACGAATAAGGAATCATTTCCGAATTGACCGAAACAAGCCACTTTATCCGGAGTGAGGTCTGCGTCTTCAGGCAGCATATCTGGGTAAGAGAGTGGGTGAGGTTGATAGGTATAGGTGGCAGCGTCCCATACGTAGGATACGCTTTTTTCACCGGTCACAAATGCAGCATCGGCACCGATTTGGTCATTGTTTCGCGAAGAGACATCATATCCAGGCCCTGGGAAAAAACGATAAGCGTAGGAAGCCCTAAACTCATCGGAGCTGGTACTACTAAAATCTAATCTCAGTTTAACATCTTGATTTAAGTGCAGGCCCCACCCATAGATACGGGCCTCATTAGTTAATTCAAGGCAAGGATATATTTTGTTATGAATCAGCTTATAAAATCGATAGGCATCCTGATAAACGCCTGAGCCTCTCTCGTTGAGTACTCGCATGTAGAATGTTTTATTGGCGGAAGGGGTATTTACAATCTGAATGCCGCTTTCCCCATTAAATATGAAAAATGGTTCGCGATAAATTAAGTACCAGGAATTATTAATCATTTTGAATACCGCTAAAATAGGGTCGTATCGGGCATAACCGAATATCCCAACCAGTTCTACGGCTGGGTCATCATCCAGATTAATGAATAGTAGTGTAAAAATTCCACCCGATGACTGGTCCACTATACCCCTGCCTATGTGCGTGGAATCAGTCTCGCCCGCTAACGTGTCGGACTTAATAAAACCTTCCAACTGCTTCAAAATCGGTAAATTATCCTGTTTATAATCGTATTCACGGACGCGCTCTACCCATTCAGTCGGAACTTTAACCCCCGCGATTTTCTCTTTTGAAGCCGGCGAAACACACTGCGTAATGGTGAGCAAAATCACCACGAAACTTATTAAGTTGAGCCGAGCCATTGCCGAGTTTCGTCCTCAAGATAACTGCTACCGTAGCGCATAAATCCGCTCGATTATCTCCACCACTTTCAGGCCCTCCAGCGCATTGGTAGTAGCAATGCTGCGGCGCTGCACCGTATCCACTACGTTCTCGATTACTTGCACGTGGTTGGCGGCCGAGCCCTGGAAGGAGCCGTAGTTGTTGGCAGGGTTGGTGGGCGGCAGCTCGGGCAGGGTATAGCCGTCGATGTGGCAGTAGTCGACCTTGTCCATGTACTGGCCGGCGATGCGCAGGCTGCCGCGCTCGGCCACCACGGTGAGGGAGCTTTCGAGGTTGCGGTCCCACACGGCGGTGCTGTAACTGAGCGTGCCGGCGCCGCCCCGGACCAGGTCGAAGGCGACCAGGCCGCTGTCCTCAAATTCGGTGAGGCCGGCGTGGTTGAAGTCGCGGAAGCGGGCCGTGATGTTCGTGATGTCGCCAAACACCCAGTAGAGCAAATCCACAAAGTGGCTGAACTGGGTGAAGAGCGTGCCGCCATCCTGCGCCTGGGTGCCTTTCCAGCCCCCCGGGCGGTAGTAGCGGGCGTCGCGGTTCCAGAAGCAGTTAAGCTGCACGAGGTACACCTGGCCCAGGCGGCCTTCGTCTACCACCTGCTTGAGCCAGGCGGCGGGGGGCGAGTAGCGGTTCTGCATCACGCCGAACACCAGCCGGCCGGTTTGCAAAGCCGTGCGGACAATGGTTTCGGCGTCGGCCTTGGTCAGGGCCAGGGGCTTTTCGATAACCACGTGCAGGCCGTGGCGCAGGCTGGCCACCGCCTGCGGGGCATGGCAGCCGTTGGGCGTGGCCACGGTGAGCACGTCGGCGGCCAGGCCGGTTTGCAGATAGGCTTCGAGCGAGGCAAAGAACGGCACGTCGGGAAACTCCGTGGCTAAGCCCGCCCGCAGCTCGGCGCGCTCGTCGATTAAAGCGACGAGCCTGGCTCCCGGGTGGCGCGCTATGAGCGCCGCGTGGCGGCGGCCGATGTGGCCGACACCGCAAACGACGAATCGTACTTCAGGGGCAGGATTACTCACCAACACAGCGTTAACGTCCAAAAAAAGTACCGATGCATTCCGTGATGTAATCCTGCTGCTCGGCCGTCAGCAGCGGATGGGTGGGCAGCGAGAGCACCGCCCCGCACAGCTCCTCCGCCACCGGAAACTGCCCCGCCCGGTATCCCAGATAGGCGTAAGCCGGCTGCGCGGGCACCGGCAGGGGGTAATAAATGGCGGTGGGGATCCCGCAGCGGCTTAAAAAATGTCGCAGCCCGTCGCGGCGGTCGGGTGCGGCCAGGCGGAGGGTGTACTGGTGAAACACGTGGCTGCTGCGCGGGTCGCGGGCCGGCAAGTGCAGATCAGCGCCGTGTGCCGCGAGCGCGGCATCGTAGCGGGCGGCTACGGCCTGCCGGGCGGTGGTGGCGGCGGGCAGATGGCGCAGCTTCACCCGCAGCAGCGCGGCTTGCACGGTGTCGAGGCGCGAGTTGAGGCCGACGTGCTCGTGGTGGTATTTCTGGCTCTGGCCGTGGTTGGCCAGCTGCTGGAGCCGGGCCGCGCGCGCCGGGTCGCGAACCAGCAAGGCCCCCCCATCGCCGAGGGCGCCCAGGTTTTTGGAGGGGAAAAACGACGTGGTGCCAATGGCTCCTACAGTTCCCGCAAAGGCAATTTCACCGCTGGCGAACTGAAACGTTGCGCCCAGGGCCTGGGCGTTGTCTTCAATCAAGGGCACGCCCCAGCGTTGCGCAATAGTCCGGAGCTGCTCTAAATCGGCACACTGCCCAAACAAATGCACCGCCACGATGGCGCCGGTACGCGGCGTGAGCGCGGCTTGCACCGCCGCCGGGTCGACGTTGAACGTATCGGGACGCACGTCGACCAGCACGGGCCGCAGGCCCAGCAAAGCAGCCGCTTCGAGCGTGGCCACGTAAGTGAACGCCGGCACGATAATCTCGGCTCCGGCGGGTAGCTGCAAGCTCAGCAGGGCCAGGGTGAGGGCGTCGGTGCCATTGGCACAGGGCACCACGTGCGCGCCGCCCAGGTATTCGGCCAGTTCCGTGGCGAACTGGCCCACGGCGGGCCCCTGAATGAACGCCGCCGTGGCCATCACCTCGAGCAAGGCCTCGTCCAGGGCCGGTTGCATGGCGGCGTGCTCAGCGGCCAGATCAAGCAGTTGGATGGGAGTGGGAGGGGAGGGAAGTATCAACTGCGGCAAGCGGAAAATTCGGTTAAAGATAGCCGGGCCGGCTCACCAAACCGGCCCGCCTGGCCCCTGGGCCGACCCCGACGCGGCGGGCCGCTCTACAGCAACTGGAGCAGCCAGTGCATTTTCAGCAGGTCGAAAGCCCGAAGATTGGGCTTGGGCGAAAGCAGGTTGCGCCGCAGGCGGGGCTCGGCGGCGCCCAGGGCGGCTTTAGCCAGGGTAGCCAGCCCCCAGGTGCGCACGCGCCCCACGGCCTGCAGGAGCCTGGAGTCGGGCGTGTCGGCTTGCCGGTGCAGGCGCGTGAGGTTGCGCACTGCTTCTTCGCTTTTAGCCAGGAAAGTGCTGGCCGGCTCCAGGCCGTCGTGCAGCACCGGGTTATCAAGGTGCAGCACTTCGATGTTGGCGGCGGCCAGTACCTGGCCGAACTTGGTGTCTTCGTGGCCGTACCCGCTCAGCTGCTCATCGAGGGGGTAGCGCCGGAAAATATCGGCCCGAATCAAGGCGTTGTTGATGCTGAGCTGCGCGTGCGGAGCTTGCTGGCGGACGGTGGCGGGCCGTGCCTCCCGGGCCTGCCCATAGAGCCAGCGCAGGCGTAAGGCCGAGTCCGGGGGCGGGAGCTGCGCGTAGCAAGTGCCGCCAATGACCACGGCGGCACGGCTGCGTGCCGCCGCGTAGCGCGCCAGAAACTGCGAATCGGGCAGCAGGCTGTCGCTGTCGAGCAGCAGCAGCCACTCGTGTTGGGCCGCGGCCGCCAGCTGGTTGCGGATGGCCGCGCGGCCGATGTTCTGCTTCAGCTCGTGGTACCGCACCCCGGGCTGCTGGGCCAGGGGCCGGTTTAAAGCCCGGGCTGCCTCATTGGAGCCATCGTCAAACACAATAATCTCCACCGGGCCCGGCCAATTCGTGCGCTGGGCGACCAGGGCCTTAACCAACTCGTTGACGTCCCAGTTAAAAACCGGGATTAATACCGAAAGTCCAGGGCGTATCATTTTATTCAACGTTATCAATCCATAAGCAACCCCCACTTAACGCCAGTTGCCGCTTATTGGTATCTCGCCGAGTCAAGAAGCGCGCCATCCTTGCACGTCAGTACGCGGTGCGGGTATTTCTCAAGCAGCTGAAAATTGTGCGTGGCCATCAGGATGGCCGTGCCCGCGTTGTTTATCTCGGCGAACAGCTGCATGATGCTGTCCGAAACGTCCGGGTCGAGGTTGCCGGTGGGCTCGTCGGCGAGCAGTAGGGCGGGCTCGTTCAGCATGGCTCGGGCAATTACCACGCGCTGCTGTTCGCCCCCGGAGAGGCGGTGCGGCATGCGGTTGGCGGCCCCGCTCAGCCCTACCTGGCTCAGCACGTCGCTGATGCGCTGCTGCTTGCGGGCCTTGTTGTTCCAGCCCGTGGCGTTGAGCACGAACATCAGGTTCTCGGCTACCGTCCGGTCGGAGAGCAGTTGGAAATCCTGGAAGACGATGCCCAGGCGTCGGCGCAGGTACGGCACTTTGCTCGTCGGCAGCTTCGACAGCGAAAAGCCCGCGACCGTGCCGCTGCCAACCAGCAGGGGCAGGTCGGCATACAGCGTTTTCAGCAGCGACGATTTGCCGGAGCCCGTGCGGCCCACCAAGTAGACAAAGGCACTCTTTTCCAAGGAAAACGACACCCCCTGCAGCACCGCCTGCTGCTCCTGCATTATCGTGGCATCGCGTAGCTCAATAACAGTTTCGGACATAGCTAAATAACTCCAATAAATAAACTTTCGGCTTTCGGTTGCGGCACCGGGCGCACCGCCCCACTAAGTATTGTTCCGAGCGGTGCCCGGCCACGGCGGTCGTTACAGGCTCAGCGCCCGGAGCTTGCCAAACTCCAGGTCCGCAATCACGGCGGCCAGCTCCGTTTCCTTGCCTTCCAGCCCGTAGCGGTGCAGGTCTTTCAGCGGCCGGTCGGCCCGGAAATAGGCGATGAGCACGAAGGCTTCGTCCCGCAGCTGAATGTAATCCGGGATTTTGGCTTTGCCCTTTACTTTGATGATGTACATTCTTCTTAATTAAGAATTAAAAATTACGAATTAAAAATGAAGCTGTTTAGGAAGCCACCTACCTCATCAGGCGCGGTCCTGCTGCTCTGGCGTCGGCCTGTCGAAGCAGCCCTAGCGCGTTGAATAGCTCTGCCGGAGCGGGAGAGCTGCTGCGGCAAGCTTAGCCGGACCGAACACTTTCTAGACCGCTTCATTGAGCAATTGCCGGGGTGGGTGGTTTCTTATGCCTTTAATTCTTAATTTTTAATTGAAAAGTTAAGCATTGACGCGCTTGTGGTCGGCTAGGAATGTGGCCAGGCCTTTGTCGGTGAGCGGGTGGTTGAGCAGCCCGCTGATGACGCTGAGGGGGCAAGTCACCACGTCGGCCCCGATTTCGGCGCACTGAATCAGGTGGGGCACGTGGCGTACCGACGCCGCCAATACCTCGGTTGGGTAGCCGTAGTTGCTGAAGATCTGCACGATCTGCTCAACCAGCTGCAAGCCATCCTGACCAATATCGTCGAGGCGGCCCACGAAGGGCGACACGTAGGTGGCGCCGGCCTTGGCAGCCAGCAGGGCTTGCCCGGCCGTGAAAATCAGCGTACAGTTGGTTTTGATGCCCTTTTCAGCGAAATACTTGATGGCTTTTATGCCATCCCGAATCATGGGCACTTTCACCACGATGCTGGGGTGTAGTTCGGCCAGCGCCTCGCCTTCGCGCACGATGCCGTCGTAGTCGGTGGCAATGACCTCGGCCGATACGTCGCCATCCACCAATTCGCAGATTTGGCGGTAGTGGGCCATCACGTTGTCGAGGCCGCGAATGCCTTCCTTCGCCATCAGCGAGGGGTTGGTGGTCACGCCATCGAGGACGCCCAGCTCTACTGCTTCGCGGATTTCGTGGAGGTTGGCGGTGTCAAGAAAAAATTTCATTCGTTAAGGTTAGCGAGTAGCCATCAGTCGTTAGCCTTATGCAAGCGCAATCCACTAAAATCAAAGTGAACGGCCCCGTGCCTTCAGCGAACGACTGATAAAAAAGAATCGGCCCCAAAGCTACTCACGCAACCGCCAACATCGCGGAATTGAGCAGCGCCGGGGCCGACGCGAAAGGGCAAAAAAAAGCAAGCCAAAATCGCACCGCTACAACCACTTACCCTTGCTACCTTCCGGTCCTGGGGGAGTTCAGCAGGAGCTGATCGTTCTGACTTGCCGCTGCAAAGGTAATCACGGATTCAGTCGGATTCATCGGATTTCACGGATTTTTTGTTGTCTGCTTGGTCGGGGAGGAGGGCGCTGATAGCAAAGACGCCTGGTAGTTAAATCGCTACGCCTGGTTGACGGAACTAATAGCTGCCGGCATAGGACCCGCTGGGGTTACCCATAATCCGTGAAATCCGCCGAATCCGGCTAAATCCGTGACTAGCTTTGCGGCATGGAACGACTGATCATTCTGGATTTCGGCTCGCAGTACACGCAACTGATAGCCCGGCGCATTCGCGAGCTGCACGTCTTCTGCGAAATTCACCCCTTCACCCACGCCCCGAACCTCGTTCTGACCGACGACATTCGGGGCATTATTCTTTCCGGCTCGCCCTGTTCGGTGCGCGAGGAAGGGGCCCCCAACCCCGACCTGGGCCATGTGCTCGGCCGGGTGCCGGTGCTGGGCGTGTGCTACGGCGCCCAACTGCTGGCCCAGCAGGGCGGGGGCGAGGTGCTGCCGGCCACCATTCGCGAGTACGGGCGCGCCCGGCTGGCGGCCCTCGACGATGCTTCGCCGCTCATGCACGGCTTGCACACGGGCTCGCAGGTCTGGATGTCGCACGGCGATACGATTCAAACCCTGTCCGCCGGCTACGCGGTTATTGCCAGCACGCCCGAGGTGGCGGTGGCGGCCTTCCAGGTCGAAGGTCAGGAAACCTACGGCATCCAGTTCCATCCCGAAGTAACCCACTCCACCGAAGGCAAGCGCCTGCTGCAGAACTTCGTGGTCGACATCTGCCGCTGCGAGCAAAGCTGGACCCCCGACCACTTCGTGGATTCGGCCGTGCTGGCCTTGCAGCACACCATCGGGCCCACCGACCAAGTAATTCTGGGGCTGTCGGGCGGCGTCGACTCGAGTGTGGCGGCGCTGCTGCTGCACCGCGCCATCGGGCCGCGCCTGCACGGTATTTTCGTCGACAATGGCCTGCTCCGGCAGGATGAGTTTGCCACCGTGCTCAAAGCCTACGAAGGGCTGGGCCTGAACGTGACCGGCGTAAATGCCGCCCCCGAGTTTTACGCCGCGCTGGCCGGCCTCAGCGACCCCGAAGCCAAGCGCAAGGCCATTGGTCGCACCTTTATTGAGGTGTTCGACCGCGAAGCCCAGAAAGTGACCGGGGCCGCGTGGCTGGCCCAGGGCACCATCTACCCCGACGTAATCGAGTCGGTGTCGGTGAAAGGGCCGGCCGTTACCATCAAAAGCCACCACAACGTGGGCGGCCTACCCGAAAAGATGCACCTCAAAGTGGTGGAGCCGCTGCGGATGCTCTTCAAAGACGAGGTCCGCGAGGTGGGCGCCGCCCTTGGCCTGCCCGGCGAGATTCTCAACCGCCACCCCTTCCCCGGTCCCGGCCTGGGCATCCGCATTCTGGGCGACATCACCCCCGAGAAAGTAGACTTACTGCAGCGCGCCGATGGCGTATTCATCAACCTGCTGAAAGAGCACGGCTTGTACAGTCAGGTCTGGCAGGCCGGCGCCATGCTGCTGCCCGTGCAAAGTGTGGGCGTGATGGGCGACGAGCGTACCTACGAGCGGGTGGTGGCCCTGCGCGCCGTAACCAGCATCGACGGCATGACCGCCGACTGGGCGCACTTGCCCTACGAGTTTCTGGCCGAGGTGAGCAACAAGATCATCAACCAGGTGCGGGGCATCAACCGCGTGGTGTACGATATTTCCTCGAAGCCCCCCGCGACGATAGAGTGGGAATAGACTGCCGCTTGTATAGGTTCTGACGGCTAGCGCCGCGCCGTTCGGGTCGACGGTCATCCCACCCCCGCGGCTTTACTTGGATGACGATTTACGCTGAACAGCATGCGCTGGCACTGCCTCCAACATCTGCCCTCGGAAGGGCCCGGCCACGCCGCGGACTGGCTGGCGGCGCACGGCCACTCTTTGGCTTTTACTTATTTGTTTGCGCCGGCCCCGGTATTCCCCCGGTTAGCCGACTTCGACGGCTTGCTGGTGCTGGGCGGGCCCATGAGCGTTTACGACGACGAGTCCTGCCCGTGGCTGGGGGCCGAAAAAGCCTTCATCAAAGCAGCGCTACGGGCCGGGAAGGTGACGCTGGCTATTTGCCTGGGTGCCCAGCTGGTGGCGCAGGCACTGGGGGCCGAGATATGCCCTAACCACGAGCCCGAAATCGGGTTCTGGACGGTGCGCTTCTCGGCCCAGGCGTTGGCACATCCGCTGCTGCGGGGCTGGCCCGAAAAGGCGGCGGTGTTGCACTGGCACCTCGACACGTTTACGGTGCCACCGGGTGCAATTCGGGTGGGCATGTCGGCTGGGTGCGCCACGCAAGGCTTCGTGTGGGGCGACGGCGTTATCGGCCTGCAGTTCCACCCCGAGATGAAGGCGGAAATGGTAGAGCAGCTCATGGCGTTTGAGGACCACGAAAACGCCGAAGAACAGCAGTTCGTGCAGACGGCGGCCCAGATTCGGGCCCGGCTGAAATCGGTGTGGAAGGGGCGCAAGCTGCTGGAATCGTTGCTGGCGAACCTGGTGGCCGTGCATGAGGAAGAACTCCAGGGGTGAGGTTTCGCCCTAAACCCAGTTTAAAAGCTCTTCGTCGTTTATGCTGAAGACCGCCCTCCGCTAACACGCTACTACCTGAATGTGGAGATGGTCGAGAGCATCGGGGAAGAGGTACTTGATTCGCGCACCCCGTTGGCGGGCATTAGCTACGGCGGTCCGGAGCAGGGATTGCGCCGTGGCGTCGACAATGAAATCCAAGTCGCGGGCAATGTTGCCGTGCGAGGGCGATACGTCGATGTCGGCTTGGGAATTGACGGGCAGGAACACATTGGCCGCCGGCAGGTTTTCGTACTCGGGGCGTAGGGTTGGCGGGTTGCCAGGTTGGTAGAGGTTCAGGTAGCCGTAGCGGGCGTGGTCGCGGCGGGCTCCGTCGGCGTCGGCCCGTACGGGGCGGGGCAGGCCCAGGGCGTAGCAGCCGGCGGGCAGCAGGTCGATGATGGCCAGGACGGCTTGCAGGGCCCGGGCCGGGTTGGTCATCCGGATGTCATGGCCCGCGAACCGGCTGATGTCCACGGCCTGCCCGCGGGTGTGGTAGCTGGCCCGGGGCCGCACCAGACTCATCAGGCCAAACGGGGCCCGGGTGCCCGCCGCCGGTGGGGGCGTACCCCGGAGCAGGGCCTGCAACAGGGCCAAGAGCGTAGGAGAGGGCACTACGGTATCGCTGGAGTGGTCGAGCGGAATGCTGCCGGTTTGAGCTAACGCTTCCAATTGGTGGAGAACGCTATTCGACAAAGCCAGGCGGCCCACCTGGCGGCCGCTCAGCAGCTCGGTGGCCACATCGGCAGCTTCTTCGTCGCTGGCGGCTTCGGTGGCTGTGGCAGCAGGGCGGTATTCCCAATGCCAGGGCTCGTCGATGTTGGGGTTTTGGTAGAAGTTGAACCGGGCCGCGTTGGTGGTGAGCCAGCCCCAGGTCCAGGTTTGGCGCCAGCGGGCGGTGTAGGTAGCTTGGGTCCGGTTTACCACGCGGGTGCCGTTTTCCTGCACGCCGAAGTCCACGGCTAAGCCGTTGTTATGATTGCTGAAGCCGGGTGCGCCCACCCGTTGGCCCACGTAGGCGGCCAGGAGCTGCGCGGCCTCGCTGCTATGCTCGCCACTGGCCAGGGCCCGGCGCCGGGTGCGTGTTTCCTGGTAGTAGGTGGGGAAATTGTCCTGCCAGATGCGCAGCTGCCGCGTGGCGGAGCGGTAGGCACTGGTCAGGCCGAGGGTCACGTTCAGGCCCTGGCTACTGATGGCTAAGCGAGCCGCGGCCAGCAATGATTGGCAGGCCGACGCCGCGGCGGTGCGGGCCAGGAAAGAGCCCTCGATGACACTGAGCTCGGCCGCGGGCACGTCGGCCACGAAGGCGTGGCGGGCCGAGGAGCGGGCTACGTGGGCATCGTACACGGCTCGCATGAAATCTAGCTGCGAGGCGGTGGCGCCGGGCCATTGCAGCGAGGTGCCAGGCAGGGTTTCGGGCAGGAAATCCAAGTCGTAATTCATGGTCGCAGGGGAAAGAAGGGATGGTAAGTCAACTCGGATACTTGATTCAGACGCACGGCTTGTAGTCGAGCAGCTTGCGGTAGCGGCGGGCGATGGCAGCAATGGCGGGCCCGTTTTTAGCCACGTCCCCGTTCACGATGGCCCGGGCGCCTTTAAACTTGAAGTCGCCATCGGTGCCGAAATCCGCCAGGCTTTTGCCGGTGAACCGGCCGTTAACGAGCCCGTGCACCAGGATAGGCGCGGCCACCGAGGGCTCAGCGGCCTGCACGGGGTTGCCAATCAAATCGACGGTGAATCGGGTGGCGGAGAGGATGTCGGTGTAGCGGGCGTAGTTCACCCGGCCGGTGAGCTGCACGTAGCCGCGGCCCCGGAAGCGGGAGCCGTCGCCGGGCTGGTCGTTGCCTAGCCGGCCCTGGTATTTGCCGTTGAAGTAGTTGTCGGCATTCCCGTTGTACTTCTCCGACAACGATTTGCCCACCCCTGACTCGTGGTGTGCCGAAGCCAGAATGTAGGCCACGTGGCTCTTATCGGTGACCCCGTAAAAGCGGCACTCCTTGAGAATCAGGGCCAGATGCGGGAGGGCTTCGGAGTTCACCTTTTCCGCCTCGGGCATCAGGCGCTCGCTCAGAAACTCGGCGGCTTCGTTGACCTGCCCGGTGCTCTCCAAATCGCCGGGGGCGGTGGCGGGCAGCAGGCCGGTAACGACGGCCGTGTGGGCGAAGTCGAGGCGCGGGACGTTGGCATCGCCGGCGGCGGTGGTGCGCTGCTCCCAAAAAGCATCGAGCGTGGTCCGGGCCAGCGAGCCCAGCGCGCACATGATTTCGTACATGCTCAAGCCGTTGAGGTTGCGGAAAGCCTCGCTCCAGTTGCTGGCTGTGATGGCCGCGTGGAAGGCCTGCCGCCCGGCGCTCGGCGTGTAGTTACAGCAGCGAAAGTGGGTGCGCGGGGCCTTTTCGCTGAGGTCTTCGACGGCATCGGGAAAGGCGAACCCGCTGGCGGCGCTGGCCTGCCTGCCGCCGCGGAGCGGGCGCACGATCATGTGGTCGAAGTCAAGCCGGTTCTGCGCGTCGGTCACGCGGCGGACAAAGGCTAATTCGCGGCGCTTGGGAAACGGACCCGCTTCCACCACGTGCACATATTTGCCGGGCTGGGTGGCGTAGGCCTGGTACTGGCCGGTGCGCAGCTCCTGAAAAGGAATCAGGGTGCCGGCCACCACCAGGGCAGCGTAAGTCTGGCCCTCGCCGTAGGCCCGCTGAAGCAGGATGTCGCCGGGGCGGAGGTCCTGAACGAGGACCTGGCGGGGCAGGGCAATTAAGGTCAGGTAGTTGCTCAACTGCTGGCGCAGCTCGGCCGGGCCCTGCGAGAGGAAGGCGTCGAATACCAGGCCGGGCGTAGTAGTAGGAGCCAGGGGGGAGGGCGAATTAGCGAAAACCACCCGCTGCAAAAGCGCGGACACGCTGCCCGGGTCGGCATCGAGGCTTACTTCGGCCAGCTCAACTAAGTGGTCGCCGTAGTCGGCTTCGTCGTCAGCTTCTGTGTCGTCCTCCTCATCCGATTCCCAGTCAGCCTCCCAGTCGGCTTCGCTGATGATTTCCGGCCCGGACTCGGTACGGTCTTCGTCATTGCTTTTGCTGGTCGGAGCTGGGGCGGCGGGGTGGTTGCTGGCCATTGAGCCGCCTACCATTGCTCCTAAGACGAAGGCGGTGGCGGGGTTGAGGTAGTCTTCGTAAAAGGTGTCTTCGCCGGCTCCGCAGGCACTGCCGCAGCCGCAGCCCTCGGCGCAGCTTTCCGAGTCCCAGTCGGCTTCCTGAATCTCTTCCATGAGCACCGCGGCCCGGGCGTGGCCGCCGCAGCCGCACGGGGCGGCCGCGGCCTCACTGTCGGCCACTTCATCATACAGGTCCTCGTGGGCCCATTCGGCGGGCATTTCTTCGCGGATAATATCGTCCCAGGCCTCGGTTAGCACGACCGGCGCTACTGGCATCCGTTGGATGACGGCCCAGGTGTTGCGGGCGGCCGTGTGCTGGCTGATGTGTTGGGCGTTGTCCTCGAACAGGCGCCGGATAAGCCGGCGCCGCAGCGCATCGCGGCAGGGGCCCCAGTCGCCACTATTGGCCGCTAACACGGCGCGGAAGTTGGCCAGCTTTTCGGCCACCGTGGGGAAGGGCCGCAGGTGCTCAAGGATGCGGCTCAGGCAGGCCGAATACCGGACGTACGCCGAAAGCAGCAGCGCCTTCAACACGAACAAGTCTTCATCCGGCTGGGCCGGGTCGAGCACCGGAATGCCGTTGATGGGCTCGTGGATCTGCTGCAGGCCCGGGGCCAGCCACCACGCGGCCACTTCGGCCACGAGCTCCTGCACGTGGGGCCAGGCCACTACGTTGCGAAACCGGACGGTGAGCCCGTGCCGGAACGCCGCATCAATCTGGTCGAAGTCGGAATCGTGCAGCCGGCCCGATTCCAGGAATCCGATGTTGTGCGGGGCGTGGGCCGAGTCGCCAATCAGCGCAATCTCATCGGGTTGGCCCGCGTTCACCAGAATATCGGTGCGCGTACCAACCCGGCGGATAGACCAGCCGAGCGGCCCCCCAAACTCCTGCTGAAACAGAGCCGGGTCCTGCTGCTGCAAGTGGCCCAGAAACCGCATCAGCTCGCTGCGTTGGGCGTTGAACTGAATCGGCCCCAGGCTGAGGCCGGCGCCTAAGTCGTAGGCATTGATGGTTTCCATGCTGCCCTCGGCCACCGAAATCACCGGCAGGTAGCAGCCCGGCTCACTAAGGGGCAGCGGCAGGGTGGGCTTGGTAAGCCCGCCGGCCCGCGCGCCGAGAAAGCGCTCGTGGGGCTGGTTCACTGCCCGCACCGGCAGGGCGTGCTCGGCAAACTGCGCCACCAGCAGCCGGAGTACCGGCGTGCCCAGGCTGCGCAGCCAGTGCTGCGTGATGGTGGCGCCCGCCAGGGCTATGTGCGCCCGGATGTTGAAGAGCCGGCGTACCCAGATGTTGCGCTGTGCCGTTTGGTCGGCGGCGGCCAGCTTGTAGAATTCGCTGAGGTGAGGCACTTCCACCCAGCGCGCCGCCGGCGCTACCACATTGGCGGGCAGGAAAACCCGCCCCTGGCCGCCCTGGCTGGCGAGCAGGGCCGCGGCCGCAGCGGGCGCTCCCACGTATTCCATCACCAGGCCCAGGGGCGGTAAGGCCGGGGTTGGCGCTGGGGTCGCGGGTTCCAGTCGAAACACCCGGAACAGGGTGCCGCCGGCCAGATTGCCCAGCACCAGGTACACGCCGGCCGGGCCGGCCAACGCTTGGCGCAGGGCGGAGTCCAGGTCGGTGGCCTGCGCTACCACGGCGGTGTCGTCGTAGCGCAGCGGCAGGGCCTGGCCCGATTGCAGGGCGATGGAGCCCGCCGATTGCACGGCCTCAGTAAAGTTGGTTTCCATAGCGGGGAGGGGAAGAAATGAGGAGCTTGGGGTAGGAGGGTCGAGCGAAGCGCGGTAAGCCAGGGCGGCGGCCACTGCCCGCTCGGGGTTCAGCAGGCCCTGGCCGTAGCGCAGGCGGTCGGGGGGTGAGTCGGTAGCGGGCTGGTCGGTAGTAGCCAGCAAAAGCCGCCGCGTGATGTGAATGGGCAGCGGGCGCCCCAGGGCCTGGAACATGCGGGCGACGACCCCGGCCACGCGCGGCGCGGCCATGCTGGTGCCCGATTTCCGAGTGAGCAGGTTATCCGGCCCGGCGCGCAGGGCCTGGGCCGGGCTCGAGCGGGCGGCCACGATGGCAACCCCCTGAGCGCACACATCGGGCTTGATCCGGCCACTCACGGTGGGCCCCGAGCTGCTGAAGCTGCCCACGGCGGCATCGGGTGAGTGGGCATCGTAAGCGCCCACCGCAATGGTCCGAAAGCCGTTGCAGATGGTGCCGGTGGTAAAGCGGGGGTCCACGTCTTCGGGCGCGAAGCGCGACTGGCAGCCGTAGCAGCCGGCGTCGCGCTCAATCCAGGCGTGGAAGCGCCCATCAACCACGTCCTCCCCAACTAAGGTCACCAGCCAGATGCCCGGCGGCGCGTGCCGGTACATGAACACGTCGATGTGGTGGTTGCCATTATTGGGGTCTTTGGCGCGGTGGTAGATGCGGCCAATCAGGCGGCCGTCATCAGTAATATCCTGTTTATCGCCTAGGGGCACTGAAATAGCAGTGGAGCGACCCGGAATAGTTATTTCCACCCGGAATTCGTCGTGGCCGCTGTACCAGACTTCCAGCTCGTTGGGCGTGGAGTCGGCGGCGTCAATTATCCAGTGCAGGGTTTTGGGCTGGCCCGGCTCGACGCGGCCCGACGAGTGCGTCTGGGCCTGGTAGTAGTTACCGCTGCTTTGCACCACGGCCCGGCCGGGCCGGGCTTCGAGCCAGGCGTCAATGGCCTGCTCGACCGAGGTGAGGCCGTCGTGGGGGCCGCCGTGGCGGCCCATGCTCATGTTCACCACCACGCAGCGGTCGCCGGCCCAGGAGCCAAAAAAGTCCAGGGCTTCGAGCAGGTGCACCGAATCGGCCAGGGTCGTGTGTTCGCTCGGCGCGTCGGCGGCCATGTGCACGCCCAGCATGCGGGCCTGGGGAGCCATGCCCGAGGGCCCCACGGTGCCGTTACCGCAGGCGATGTCGAACACGTGGGTGCCGTGGGTGCCTTCGCCGCTCGGGTCGGCTTTGGCCGGGTGGTAGCCCAGGGTTTTAAAGGGGGCTTCAGTGCGCAGGGCGGCGTTTATTTCCGCCTCGGTGTACACCCGGCCGTAGCCGTATTTCGTGGCCCCCCGCCCGGGGGCCGACTGGTCCCAGATGGCCAGAAAGCGGGTGGTGCCGTCGGGGTTTAAAAAATTGGGGTGGGTAAAGTCAAACCCCCAGTCGGCCACTGCCACTATGGTGCCCTCGCCCGTGATCGAAGGATAGTCCGCCGGCTGGGGGGATGAAAAAGTAGGGTTTTCTGCAGATAAGGACGGGGAAGTAAACGATTCCAGTTCGGGCTCACGAGCAATCAGGCGAGAGGCTTTGAGGCTGACCACCGCGCTGCTGCTCCATACCGCGGCGATGTCGCGCCGGTACAGCCGACAGGTAGCCACCAGGCCAAACTGAGCGACCAGGCGCACCTGGGGCGGCACCACGGCCGGGTCGTGCAGGCGAATAACGGCCTCAATTACTGCTCCCGGAGAGCCTTTTTGTAATTCTTGGAGAGCGGGGTCCATGAGCTGCGCAACGGGGTAGATCAGGAATTAAGAAATGGGGGTAAGGCCCCGGAAATGGTGGGGTGGCAACAGCGCCGCCCCAGGCGGGACGGCGCTGCATGTTCACCGTCAGGGCTTACTTGGGGGGATTCTGATTTTGATTCATCATCATCATCATCATGACCATCATCATGGTGTTATCCTTGCTACCCGAGCCACCAATGGTGTTCTCTTTCTGGGTGAGCAGCAGCAGCATGGGCATCATGCTGGTCATCGAGTTGCCCCCGCCGCCAAAGCCTCCGCTCATCATGCTAACCATCAGCGCGTTGGTGTTGTCGACTTTAATGCTGTCCACCTTCTCGGTTCTGAGGCGGGTGCCGTCGGTGCCATTGGGGTCCTGGATGGTGATTTCCTCAATCCGGGTGGGCAGCAACAAGCTGAACAGCTGCTGCTGCTGGAGGGCGGCGATTTTACGGTCGGTTTCCGTAATACGCTTGCTCAGGGCGTTGGTGCTCTTGCCGTCCTTGCCGTTGAGGTCGTTGAGGTTGGCGTTGATTTTCAGAACCGCCTGCGAGTTCTTCTTGATGTCGCTGCTGATGGCCGCCAGGGCCGCCCGCAGCTCATCCTTGCGCACCAGGTCGGCGGGCAGCTTCAGGCTGGCCGGGCCGGCGGGCGTGTTGAGCGTAGCGCGGCCCGTGTAGGGCCGGCTGGGGCGGTTGTAGCGGCCCTTGGCAACGGGCGGGCGGCGGTAGCGGCGGCGCGTAGCCTCGTCGTAGGCTTCATCGCTCTCGTTGTCATATGCCTCGTCGCTCTCGTTGTCATAAGCCTCATCGTAGGCTTCTAAGGTGTAGGTGCTGTCTTCCAGCGTTTCGGCAAAGCTTTCGTCGTAAGCCATCGTAAAAAAGGGGGTAAAAGGGTGAGGAAAAGAAAAAATTATTGAATTAGGGTTGGGGGTTGAAGGTGGGGTTGGCCGCCCCCGCGGGGGCGGCGGGGGCCGGGGGCGGGCCGGCCTGGCGGCGCACCGCCGGCCGCACAAAGCGGGCGTACAGCGGCTGGTCGGTGGGGTAGGCCCCCGGGCCGCCCCGGCCGCGGCAGCTGCCACAGCCCGGGTCGGTGCCCCAGCAGTGCGGGCAGGCTCCGAGGGCGGCGGCCAGGTCGTGCTGCAGTTGCGCCGTGGCGTCGGTTTCCTGTTGGAGGTTCTCTACCAGGGCATCCAGCCGCTTGATTTCGTGCCGGGCCCGCTTCAGCAGGGCCACCAGCTGCTCATTTTGAAGCAGCAGCTCCTCGCGAGTGGGACCTTCCTCCACTTCCTCGGCGTGCGTGAGGTGCTGGGTCCGCATGGCTTCCAGCAGGGGCTGGAGCTCGGGCCGGTCGGCGCTGAGCTGGCTCAGCATGTCGAGCATGGGGTTGGGAGAGGAGTTCATAGTGCAGGAAGAAGTGAAAGAGCGGTGGGTACTTAGTGGCGAATCATGCCGGATTCCAGAAACCATTCCGTCAGCGGGTCATAGCCAGGGCCGGCCGCTTCGGCGTAGTCTTCCTGGTCGTTTTCGGCCCAGGCTTCTTCGTGCTCCTGTTGCAGCAGGGCCAGTAGGCCTTCGGTGCGGTGCTCGGGCGAGGCGGGGTCGTAGGCGTAGAGGCCTTCGCTGTCGGTGAGGTAGCTGGTGCTGTTGGTGTCGGCGCTGGGCGCGGGAGCCTCGGTAGCCGCCCGCTGGGCCAGCTGCAGCAGGGCGTTCATGAAGGTGGCAAACGATATATCGTGGCGGCGGCCCCCGGCCTGCACCGGTACGGTAGCGCGTCCCACGTTACCATTTACCTGCCCGATAACGGCCCGGTTCAGGTGCGGACTGTTAAGCAGCCCAAGGAGTTGCCTGGTGGCAGGCCGGGCGGTGCCCGTAACTGGCGTCGCAGTGCTTCCAGCCCTGCCTGCCGGTGCACCACCAGCCAGGGCGGCCCCTACTAAGCCGGCGGCCGACGCCAAACCGCCGACCGTGGAGCCGCGGCCAGCCCCGGTGCCCAGGGCCGTGCCCGCCAGGCCCGCAACCGTGGAAGCAATGCCGCTCCCGCCGGTGCCCCGGCCCGCGGCTCCCAGGCCTCCGGCCACGGCGCCCTGCAGCCCGGCCCCAATAACGGAGCCCGCATTGGCGCGGGGGGAGTTGGCCAGGCGGCCGGCCACGTTGCCGACCAGGCCGCCCACCGCCCCGCCAATGGCCGTGCCCGCGCCCGGCACGATGCTACCAATCACCGAGCCCGCAATAGGGGCCCAGATGGGCGCCGATTTGGCAATCGTCTGGCCCGCTTTTCGGAGCCAGCTGCCCAGGCCTTCCATATATGCCTCGGCCTCCTGCGGCGAGAGCCCCGCCGTGACGCTCTCTAATAAGGCATCCGCTTCTTCATCCGAAATACTTTCGTAATCGGGGTGGAGAGTAGCGCGGAAAGCCGTGCGATATTGGTGCTTTGGGTACTCGGACATGACGTGGGGTATTTTAAAGTGTAGAATGAAGGAGCACGACGGCGTTTCCGATTCGGGGCGATTTCGTTAACAGGCTTAAGCCCGAGCGTTGGGGAGGGATAATCGCCCTGATAATCAGAGAGAATTAACGAATGCAAAATTGGGGGTTTCGGCCGGCCGTTCTCAAGCGAGCCACCACGCAAAATGAGTGCGTGCACTACGCGTTCGGTTTTGCGTAGTGCCACCTAATCGCATGCGTAGTATTACGCATTCAGGATATATAATTCTTTGATAAGAAAGAACTTACCCATTTGCCCAGCCCGCGCGTAGCCGGCGGGGGCTTTGTGCTTGTGACGACAGGCGGTAGCTTCCGGAAAAATTCTCTTTTACCATCTCATTCCTTATGAGCACAACTCCCCAACGCGGCGCTACCCGCCAACGTACTCCCTTCACGGGCGCCGAAGCTTCTCCGCTCGATTTGCGCACCGCCGCCCGCTGGACGGCCACCGAGCGCCGTCAGAACCCCGACCAAGCCCGGGCTTTCTTTTTCGGCCGCGACATCATCGAGCGAATCCTGGCCCAGCCCGGCTGCATGGGCCTGCGCGTGCACTACGCCATCGACCCCAGCACCGGCCAGCGGCACCTGCTTATAGTAGGGGCCGATGCTGAGCAGAACGACCAGCTCCCGCCCCTGGAGCCCACGCGCGAAAGCACCGCCCGTTCCGCCGCGCCCCCCGAAGCGGCGACTGAGTCAGCCGAAACGATTGACGAGACCACCATCCCCGATTACATCATCGCGGAAATGGCCATTCCCTGCCCCAACCAGTGCGGCGACTCCAACCAGTTGAACGGCTATGCCTAGGTCTGGGCTAGCGCAGTCCCGGCTTCGGAGCCGGGACCACGCAGCCTATCACTAAGGGGTTCAACTGGTTGGGTTCGAACGCCCCTCCACTCGCCATGTCCTCTCTCCTCAACCAACTTTCGGCTTGCTCAGGCCTGCTGCCGCTAACGGCGGTGGGCCTGCGTTTCCGCACCTTCGGCCCAGTCCTGCGGCAGCTGGCTTGGTTCTTTTTCATCTCGGTCCTATTCGATTTGGTTTCCGTTGTCACGGACCATCTCCGCATTCGGAATATTCCGCTTTTTCACGTATTTTCCGTAGTAAATCTATTGTTTCTCAGTGCCCTGTACCATCAGGCGCTAACGGGAGTGCTCGTTCGGTATACTATTCGGCTGGCGGCCGGCGCTATTCTGCTCTACACGGTGTATAGCGCCGGGCAGCCGGGGCAGATCTGGCAGTTTCCGTCGGCGGTGATGACGGCTCAGTGCGTATTCTTTATCGTGTTATCGCTGATTTATTTCTACCAGCTGCTGCGGCAACCCGTAGTCGTAGCCATCGAAAACAACCCGCTGCTGTGGGTCAATGCCGGGGTATTGATCTACTTCTCCGGCAACCTGTTTCTGTTCATGCTCCAGGCCTGGATTAGCCAGACGCCGCAGGCCCAGCACTATACTAATTTTTGGGTGATCCACTCCATCGTTAATATCCTCGCCAACTTATTTTACGCCGCCGGCCTGCTGTGCAAACCCCAACGCCTGACCTGATTTTCGTGCTCATTATCGGCACGACCGTAATGGTCGTCCTGCTCGTCTTCATCTTTGTGATGGTGGTGCTCTCGCAGCGCCGCATGATTAATTATCAGGTGGCCCTCCACGCCTCTAAGCAGGAGGTGTTCAAAGCCGTATTTGAGGCCCAGGAGGGGGAGCGCCAGCGCTTGGCCGCCGACTTGCACGACAGTGTGGGCCAGGTGCTATCGGTCATCAAGCTCAACTTGCACCGCCTGAAAAAGATGGAAGCCCCGGCGCCCTTACCGGCCCGGCAGGCGCTGCTGGCCGATACCAACAGTTTGACCGAGGACTGCATCAACGAAATCCGGAACATCATCCACAACATCTTGCCGCCGCTGCTTACCGACTATGGCCTGGTAGCGGCCTTGCAACACTTGGCCACGAAAATGGAAAAGGCCACCGGCCTGCGCATCATTTTTCGGGCCGAGCAAGGAGGCGGGCGCTACGCCCGCGAAGTGGAAGTGGCCCTGTACCGGGTAACCCAGGAGCTGCTCAACAATGCCCTCAAGCATGCCCGGGCCACGGTTATCGAATTTTCGCTGCAGCAGCACGCCACCGGCCTGGTTTTTACCTTTACCGACAACGGGGTGGGCTTCGAGCGCGATAAGGTGACGCCCGGCCAGGGCCTGAAGAACCTCGAAAGCCGGGTGGCCCTGCTGCACGGTGAGATCAAGCTCGGCCCCGGCCCGGGCGGCGGCACCTTAACCCAGGTGCAGCTCCAAGCCCAGCCCGCCGTCGAAGTTACGTAATTGCCGCCCTCAACCAAGCTCTACCCGCTATGACTCCCATCCGCCTCGCAATTGCCGAAGACCACCGAATATTCCGCGAAGGGTTAAAGGCATTTCTGGAAGACTACTCGCAGATTCAGGTACTGGTCGAAGTGTCCTCGGGCTACCAACTGCTGGAAGTGCTCCCCCAGCAGCCCGTCGACATCGTGCTGATGGACATTAACATGCCGGAACTCGACGGCCTGCAGACCACCGCGCAGGTGCACGAGCAATTTCCGCAGCTGAAGGTGCTGGCTCTGTCGATGTACGACGAGGACAAGTACATCGTGGGCATGATGAAAGCCGGCGCGCGCGGCTACCTGCTCAAAAGCGCGGAGCCCGACGAAATCGTCGCTGCCATCACCTCCGTCCACGAAAAGGGCTTCTACTTCAACGAATCCCTCTCCACGACCCTCGTAAAGCAGCTGGTGGACCAAGGCAATGCCGAGCAGAAAAACGCGACCGAGCTCAACGAGCGCGAAACCGAAGTGCTGCAGCTGCTCTGCCAGGAGTTTTCCAACGCCGAAATTGCCGACCGCCTGTTCCTGAGCGTGCGCACCGTGGAAGGGTACCGCACCCGCTTATTCGAAAAAATCGGGGCCCGAAATATCGTGGGCCTGGTAATTTACGCCGTCAAAAAAGGCCTGATTCAGGTCTGAGCAGCTATTATTCAGAACTGTTATAAATAAAACCGCTGCCTTTGGTAGACGCGGCCCCCAGCATCAAAAAAGGCATTTAGCTTAATTGTATTCGGCCCTGCTAAACGGCTGTTGGCGTTGGTCTGTCACCGCTACGCGGCTCTCGTTTAGCCCGGGGTACCATGTTCTCTCTACTAACCTATCGCCGCTACGCGGCTAGTCCGCAACTTGGGTTGGCTAGAAAGCAATGGTTGTAATAAATGTAGTCATCACCACCGCAGGCGTGGCCCGTGCATAAGGCTCAAGGCGCTGTCGCAGAGTTGCTGGTCAGGGTAACTTATTCCTCGTGCGGGTGCCCCAGCAGGCGCACCGTGCTGTAGCCAACCAGCAGGAACAGGCCGAAAACCAGCGTCACGCCCCAGGTGCCCGGAAACGAAAAGGGGTGAAAAATGCGATTTACGATGTCATAAAACAGCGTGAGCGGGTTGGCCAGCACGTCCCAGGAGTTGAAGCGCAGGTAGCGGCCCAGGTAGATGCCAAAGCCGCTGAGCAGCAGCGCGACCGTGGCAAACCCCCAGCCGGCCCAAACGCCCAGCCGCTGCTGCACCAGGCGCTGCATGTCGGAAAGCGAGGCGTAGGCCAGCATCAGGCCATTCCAGGCGCAGCTCAGAATCAGGGCCAGGTCGTACCAGAGCGGTATGCCCGGGCGGGCGTCGAGGTGAAACAGGTCGGTGAGGATGTAGGGCGCGTTGGGGAAAAACAGCAGCCAGGCGGCCCCGGCAGGCACCAGCAGGCGGGCCCGCAGGGGCCCTGCCGAAATGCCGAGTAAGGTGCTGATGGCAAAGGGAATCAGGGCCAGAAACAGGTTCCAGATCAGGAAGAAGAAGGTTAACTTGCCCGTCAACAAGACCCGGCCTACCACCAGCATGATGCTCAGGGCGATGGAGCTGGCCAGCACAAAAACCAGCGTCAGTCGGGAGCGAGAGAAAGATGGGCTGGAGGAAAGTGCCATAAATAACTTAGAAGAAAGTTGCGAGAGGAAAGATAACGACGAGGGGGCCGGCGACCGTATAAGTAGCCGCCCGGCCCAACCCGGCCCCCGGCATTTGTGGCTAATTTTGCTCCGCTTTCCCCGTAGAAAGCCTATTTCCCCTTCGATGACGTTTACTTCTACGTTGTGGCGGCCGGCGCAGTGGCTAGCAGTCAGCTTGCTGCTAACCAGTTCTGCCCTGGCCCAAACCCCGGCCAAGCCCCGCCCCGTTGCCGCGCCACCCGCTGAGCAGGCCGTGCACTACCGCAACGGCAAAGCCCTGCTCGACCAGGGTAAGTACCAACTGGCGCTGAAGGAGCTCGAACCGCTGGCCCAGCGCCCCGCCCGCTTCGCCCAGGCCGCCGATGCCGCCTACCTGAGCGCCGTGGCCGCCGCCCGCCTCAAGCAATGGCCCGAGGCCGAGCAGCTGCTCAACCTGCTGCGAACCGAGTACCCCAATTATCCCAACCTGCCGGAAGCCTTATTTCTACAAAGCCAGGTTTCATTTGAGCAAGAGGACTACGATAACGCTTTTAAAACCCTGGCGCTGCTGCCGGCCAACCAGCTGGGGCCCGAACGCGAGGCTATGAAGGTCAATTACTTACCGCGTATCAGAGACCGGAGCACCTGGCTGCGCCTCCTTCGGCGCTACCCCAACGATGCCACCCTGGGCCGGGCCTACGCCGATCGGCTCATAACCGGCGGCGTCTATACCGACGCCGACCAGCCTATTCTGGACGAGCTAATCGATAAGCTCGACCTCAACCGGGCCCGGTATACGCCCCCGCCGCGCCCGGTTAAACGAAGCAGCTACAACGTAGCGGTGCTGCTGCCCTTCGAGCTGAGCGACCCGGGCGGGCCAAGCCAGCGCAAAAACCAGTTCGTGACCGACCTCTACGCCGGTCTGCGCCTGGCTCAGGACAGCCTGCAGCGCGCCGGCCGTTCGGTCCAGCTGTTCGCCTACGATACCAGCGCCGATACCCTGGTTCTCAAGCAGGTGCTGGCCCAGCCCGAGCTGGCGGGCATGGACCTGCTCATCGGCCCGGTGTATAAATCCGGCGCTCGGCTGCTGGCCCGCTACGCCCGCGAGCACCAGATTGTCTGCGTCAACCCACTATCGGAAGATGGCGACTTGGTGCTCGACAATTCCTGGCACTACTTGTTCGGGGCCAGCGCCGCTACCCAGGGCCGCATTGCCGCCGAGTTTGCCTTCCGAGCCTTTGGCCCCAGCCGTCCGGGTATCGTGCTGCACGAAGAAACCAAGGGCGACGCGGCTTTTGCCAACGCCTACAAAGCCGCTTACGAAGCGCAGGGTGGCAAAATCGCGGTCGTGCGCTCCTTCAGCGCCGACACCAACGAAAGCTTGAGCAAGGCCTTTGCCGGGCTCGACCTGCCCGGCGCCAGCCACATCGTAGTGGCGTCGGATAACCGCCGCCTGGGCCCCTACACCCTGAACGTGCTGCAGACGCCGCCGGCCGCCAAGCGCCCGGTACTGGTGTGCCCCGGTTCCTGGCTCGACAACCCCCGGCTTGATGTGTGGGACCTGAACACGATCAGCGCCTACTTTTTTATGCCCAAATACTACAACGAGCGCGGGGCGGGCTACCGTCGGTTTCGGCAGCTGTATTTGCAGCGGCAGCGCCTGCCGCCCTCGCTGTACGCCAACCAGGGCTTCGAGCTGCTGCTGTACTTCGGGGCGGCCCTGCATCAGTACGGGCCGGCCTTGCAAGCCGGCCTGGCGGGGGCGCCCCCGGTGCAGGGAGCCATTTTTGAGGGCCAGAGCTACGAGGGTGGGGCGCACGATAACCAGGTGGTGCCCATCATCAAGCTGAACAATCTGGAGGCGCAGGTGCTGCGGTAGCGGCGCGCAATCTTTGCTGCACCTCCGCTGTTGTGCTAAACATTCTTTCTTCTGATTTCCGCAGCACAGGCTGCCCGCTACTTTTCATGCTCAATCTCAGCACTTCCTCTGCTCTTTTCGACCGCGCCAAAACCCTGATTCCGGGTGGCGTCAACTCTCCCGTGCGCGCTTTTCGCTCCGTGGGTGGCTCCCCGGTGTTTATGCAGCACGCCCAGGGGGCCTGGCTTACCGATGTCGACGGCAATCGCTACGTCGACTTTATCAACTCCTGGGGGCCGATGATTCTCGGCCATGCCCCGCAAATCGTGCTGGAGGCCGTGAGCCAGGCCTTGCCCCAGTCGCTCAGCTTTGGCGCACCCACCCGCCGGGAGGTGGAAATGGCCGAACTAATTCGGGAAATGGTGCCCAGCATCGAAAAGGTGCGCCTCGTGAATTCCGGCACCGAGGCGTGCATGTCGGCCATCCGTGCGGCGCGCGGCTACACGGGCCGAGCCAAAATCATCAAGTTTGAAGGGTGCTACCACGGCCACGGCGACGCTTTCCTGATTGCCGCCGGCAGCGGCGCCCTGA
Source organism: Hymenobacter montanus (assembly GCF_014699115.1). GTDB lineage: Bacteria > Bacteroidota > Bacteroidia > Cytophagales > Hymenobacteraceae > Hymenobacter > Hymenobacter montanus. The sequence continues at coordinate 137,961 of NZ_JACXAD010000008.1, read as the reverse complement.
CCGCCGGCGAGCCCGACTCGGCCGGGGTAACCCAGGGCGTGGCCCAGGACACGCTCACCGCGCCCTACAACGACGTGCCCGCCGTCGAAGCCCTCATCGCCGCCAACCCCGGCCAGATAGCGGCCCTGATTCTGGAGCCGGTGGTGGGCAACATGGGGCTGGTAGCGCCCGCCGACGGCTTCCTGCGGGCCCTGCGCGCCCTGTGCACCGAGTACGGCATCGTCCTGATTTTCGACGAGGTGATGACCGGCTTTCGCCTCACGTCCGGCGGAGCCCAGCAGCTCTACGGCATCCGGCCGGATCTGACGACGCTCGGCAAAATCATCGGGGGCGGTCTGCCCGTGGGGGCTTACGGGGGCCGCGAAGACATCATGAACTGCGTGGCCCCCGCGGGCAAGGTCTACCAGGCCGGCACGCTCTCCGGCAACCCCATCGCCACCGCCGCCGGCATGGCCCAGCTCCGTTACCTGCACGAGCACCCCGAGCTGTACATGGCCCTCGAAGCGACCAGCGCCCGCCTCGCCGACGGCACCCGCCAAATTGCTGCCGAGCTGGGCCTGAATTACACCGTGAACCGCGTCGGCTCTATGTTCAGCCTGTTCTTCACTGCGGAGCCGGTAACCAACCTGGAAGACGCCAAAAAATGCGATACCGCTGCCTTCGGCCGCTACTTCCACGCCATGCTGAACCGGGGCATCTACCTGGCGCCCTCGCAGTTCGAAGCGCTGTTCGTCTCCACGGCCATCACCGACGACTTGGTGGACCACTACCTCCGCGCCTGCCGTGAGTCGTTGGCGGAAGCCCATAGCGCAAAGTGAAAATATAAGTTTCGCCAATTTAAATAAGGGAAATTATAGTCCTTTGCGAAACTTATATTTTCACTTCGCGCGACCTTGCGCGACCTTTGCCTTATGGTAAAACAGATTTTCTTCGCTCTGCTGCTCCTGCTGGCCCCGTTGGCCCACGCCGAAACGCCCGCGGAAGCCAACAAGCGCCTCTTCGATAAAACCATTGACGAGCTAAACTTTCGCACCATGGAGACGGTGTACGACAAGTCGTTTGCCCGGGGCAAGTTCCCGCTCACGCTGCGTACCGCCGCCGCCCGTCGCAGCTTTGATGGGTTCGACAACAACGCGACCCTCAAGCGGCTGTTTATGAACTATAACGACGCGGCCGAGCGCTATAAAAACCGCTACGGCAACGGGCCCAATACCCTGGCCGAGTTTCAGAAACAGCTTAACTCGGTGTTGTTGGATAAGAATTTCGAGTTTTTCATCCATAACCTGCCACGCGACGAGCGGGTGGCCCTCGTGCGGGCCGAGCAGCGCCTGATCCAGCAAGCCACGGCCCAGTTTAATGCCTCCGGCGCCTCAGAAGACGCGGCCGCGGTGCCCCCCGCCGATGTGGATGCTCAGCCCGAAGCGCCGGTAGCCGCCCCCCTCACCACCCACGACGAGGGCTCGGCCAGCGCGGCCGATGCCGCCGAGGAGCCCTCCCTCACTTCCCAGCCCGCGGCTTCGGGCCCGGCTCCCCGGCACGACTGGCTCGACTATTTCACCCTGCTGCTGAGCCTGACCAGCGTACTGCTGCTCTTGTACCTCACCACCAGCGTGCTGCCGGTTCTTAGCCGCCGCATCAACAACCTGGCCGCCGAACCGGAGCCCGAACCTGAGCCCCGCAGTCTGATCAGCCGCCTGCGCGCCACCCGCTCGCCCGGCTTGCACGAAGACCGGTACGAGGAGGATAACGATGACCCGGACCACGCCACGGGACCCCACCGTTAATCCCGTTAGCCTTCGCCCGACGCCCTAGTTCCGCCTCTCCATTCAGCCTCACCATTTCAATGATTCTAACCGACCAGCAAATTCTCGCGGAGATTGAGAAAGGCACCATTGTCATCCGGCCTTACGACCGCAGTTGCCTGGGTACTAATTCGTACGATGTCCACCTCGGCCGGTACCTGGCCACTTACCGCGACGAGGTGCTGGATGCGCGCCGGCACAACGAAATCGATACGTTTGAAATCCCCGAAACCGAAGGGTTTGTCTTGCAGCCCGGCCGGCTCTACCTGGGCGTCACCCACGAGTATACCGAGACGCACGCCACCGTGCCGTTTCTCGAAGGCAAAAGCAGCGTGGGGCGGCTGGGCATCGACATTCACGCCACCGCGGGCAAGGGCGACGTGGGCTTTTGCAACCACTGGACCCTGGAAATCAGCGTTTCCATGCCCGTGCGCGTGTACCGCTACATGCCCATCGGTCAGCTTATCTACTTCACCGTCCAGGGCGAGGTGGCTACCCGCTACAACCTCAAGCAGAGCGCCAAATACAACGACCGAACCGACCGTCCAGTCGAATCGATGATGTGGAAAAATAACTGGTAGCCAGTAGGAAGGGCGATACTAATGGGGTAGGGCCGAACCGCAACCGCATTTGCTGCGTTTAACCTGAACACTGAGCCCTTTCTCTCTGGCTTAGTCCTTGCGTAAGTGTGTTACTAAAACCCCTACGACGATGACTATCAAAACCGCTCTTGCTTCCCTCACGCTGGCCTTACTGGCCGGGGGTGCTTTTGCCCAGCAGGCCCCGCGCGCATCCACCGTCGAAGCGCAGGATAAAACCCAGCCGAGTCCCCGCCTCAACCCGGTGCAGGCCCGGGCCGACCGCCTCAGCAACCAAATGGTGCGCGACCTCCGGCTCAACAACTACCAAGCCACCAGGCTGCGCGCCATCAACGCCGACAAAGTGGCTAAAATGGCCGCCATCGAGCGTAAAAACGCCGGCAACCCTCAACTGATCGATGAACAGTGCGGTAGCGTGTGTAAGGAGCGCGACCAGGAGCTGCAAGCGGTGCTCAGCACCGATCAGTACAGCAGCTACTTCGGCTCCCGGGCTACCTACTACAAGTTCGATAAGGACTACGCCAATCAATCGGCTAGCATTTTGCTCACTAACTCGGTGCAGAACCCGGCGCCCGCCCGGGCCAACAACGCGACCGTGGCCCCGACCAACCCCAAGCCGGCTAACCGCCCCGCCGGGAACCTGGGCCGCAATGCCCGCTAGCCGACTCTAATGGAGGCAATCCAAATAAGAATAAGAAGGCCCGTCGCGCTAAGCGACGGGCCTTTTCGATTCAGGATGGCTGACCAGATGTATCTATTAGCCCGCCCGCGGCTAGCTCTTCCGTTTGGCGTCTAGTTGCGGGCATATAGGATTAGGATATACACGCCCCATTGCCCGGGCTCGCTTTAGCCGTGGTTACTTCGGGCTAGCCGTTCTGCTCTTGTTTGTCCAGGTAATCCGACAGCTCCTTGCACAGGGCCCGCATCTTGGTTGCCATCTCCTTGTCGTTGGTCGCCGTCACGATGTTCTCGGCCATGGAGCCGATGTTGTCGACGCAAAAGCGCTTCATCTCATCCACGGGCATGTCTTTGGTCCAGAGGTCGATTTTCATGGTGCCCACCTGCTCCCGGTCCCACAGCGCAATATTGATGGCCTTGGCGAAGTGAATGTCCGGCCCGGCATCGGTGGCCGACCAACTGATGGCCTCGGGTATTTTGTTCTCGTCCAGCGCAATGCTGAAGCGGATTTCTGATTTCTTCATATCACAGATTTAATCTGATTTTACTGATTTCGCGGAGTATTTGTCTTCGCACACTCACTCGAATACGGCCGAATTTTGCAGGCTTCTCGGAGTAACAAGCAATCCGTGAAATCCGCAAAATCCGACTAAATCCGTGATCAGACGTAGTTATTGAGCATCACCGGCATCACCAGCATCAGGATGCTTTCATTGTCGTCGGCCAGCGTGGGCATGAGCAGGCCGGCGCGGTTGGGCGTGCTCAGCTCCAGGGTGATTTCCTCCGAGTCGATGTTCGACAGCATTTCGAGCAGGAAGCGGGCGTTGAAGCCAATTTCCATGTCCTCGCCGTCGTACTGGCAGGTCAGGGTTTCCTTGGCTTCGTTGCTGAAGTCCAGGTCTTCGGCCGATACCACCAGCTCGGAGCCGGCCAGGCGCAGGCGCACCTGGTGCGTGGTTTTGTTGGAGTATATGCTGATGCGGCGCACCGAATTAAGCAGCTCGGCCCGGCTGATAACCAGCTTGTTGGGGTTGCTCACCGGAATCACGTTTTCGTAGTCCGGGTACCGCTCGTCAATCAGGCGGCACACCAGGCGCATCTGGTTGAAGCTGAAGTAGGCGTTGCTCTGGTTGAACTCCATTTTTACCGGCGTGGCCTCCGAGGGCAAGGTGCCTTTCAGCAGGTTGAAGGCTTTGCGCGGGATGATGAGGTTCGCGGTTTGGCCGGCGCCTACATCCTGGCGGCGGTAGCGCAGCAGGCGGTGGCCGTCGGTAGCCACGAAGGTTACCTGCGCGTCGGCCAGCTGCACCAGAATGCCGGTCATGGCCGGGCGCAGCTCGTCGGTGCTGACCGCGAAAATGGTTTTGTTGATGGCCCGCGCCAGCGACGACGACGGCATCTCAATGGGCGAGGAGCCCTTTACGACCGGCACCCGGGGGAAGTCGGCAGCGTTTTCGCCGGCCAGCTTGTAGCGCCCATTAGCCGAGCTGATTTCGATGGTGTAGGTTTCCTCGTCCAGGGTGAAGGTCACGGGCTGGTCGGGCAGGTTCTTGAGGGTGTCGAGCAGGATGCGCGCCGGCGCCGCGATGCGGCCGGTATCGCGGGCCTCCACGGGCAGCTCGGTAATCATGCTGGTTTCCAGGTCGGAGGCCGTGATGGTAAGCTTACCAGCCTCAATCTCAAACAGAAAGTTCTCCAGAATGGGCACCACGGGGTTGTTCGTAACCACGCCGTTGATGCTTTGCAGCTGCTTGAGCAGCGCGGAAGACGAAACAATAAATTTCATAAAAAAGGCAGGGCTAGGGGTGAGGGAGGGCAAAGATAGGGGGTGGGGCCGGGCTTTGGAAGGGGCATTCCGAGCGGTTTCGCGTATTCACCGAAAACCTGATTGCGCCAGGCGTACCTTGCCTTAAACCTCTTGCCGTTGCGTCATGACTCAACAAGCTGCTGGCAAAAGCATCAAATCATGACCACTCAGTTTTGAATAGAAGGAGCTAGTTGAGCGCCTGATACTTCCAGAGGAAAGTGGAAACCGTCGCCAGCAAGGGCAGAGTGCTGAAACCAGCTCCTTTGAGCGCATGCAACGCGCTGGAAAAGCCCCTCGGTGAATGCGCCTTGGATGCCCTATTTGAGCATTTGGTTTTTGCCGGGAAGGTCGATACAAGGGCTTACTGAGCTTGACCGTGGTGAGTGGAAAATCCATGACGAAGTCAAGCAAATAGTAAAGTCCTGACGCAAGTAATTTAAATCGTCTTGCCGGCCATCGGCCTGGTAAGCCGGCCTTTCTGGGATAAAACATCTTCCACGGTCAACAAAGCTATGCGGAATTCTGGTAAAAACTTGGCTGGATCAGTGATGAATGTTGGCAGGGCTTGGGGTATCGCAAGAGTAAGGACTCGGCGTTGAATCTCGGTGGGATTGGGCGTCTCTCAAAACGGGCGTGGCTGTTGCAGAACACTCCACAGCCGCTTGAGGTTGTAGGCCAGGGCCGTTGCTCTGCTGGCGCTGCCACGCCTGTTAGTAGGCCGCGTCGTAAATGGTGCGCGTGAGGCGTTTGCACTTCGCCTTCGCGATACAAGTCGGTTTACGCGCACATTGCTTACAGTTGCATAAGCGGCCGAGTACAGTTCGACCCAGTCCCCGTCGGCCAATATTTCATAATGTTTGAAGGACAGTGCCTCAGCGGCCGGGCAAGTAAAGCTGTTGGTGCCCGCGTCAAGGGTAAAGCCTTCTACGACTGGCTTGTACTACCCGAATACGGATACCCAGGCCGTTATGTGTTGCCGCTCTAGCAGGGCATAGTTGGAGCTGTTGGCGTAGCCGGGATCGGCTAGCAGGTTGCGCAACGTCAACTCGTGCATGCGCAAGCGCTGCTGCAAGCCGGTCAGCAGTCGGGGCAGATGCAGGATGTCGCGGCTATCGGCTAGCACGTGCGTGATGAGGCCGTAGCCTGTGGCATGTAGGCATCTACGAGCCTTCCACCTTGTGCTACTCACTTCTGCAACAGCCACGGGCGTTTTTTGAGCTGGGTTACCAGCTCAAAACGCCTTAGCGTTGTTTTCCGTTCTTACTGTTGTGCGCCCCCCATAACCACGCCGCATTGTCGGGTCTCATGCCAGCCAGGGCAGGTAAAGTTATCTAACTTGCCTCCTATGAAAAAACAGCTTAACCTCGCTCAGTGGAACCGCCGGGAACATTTTGAATTCTTTTCAAGCTTCGATGAGCCGTTTTTTGGCCTAGTTGCCCCCGTCGATTGTACACGCACCTTGGCCGAAGCGAAACGGCTTGGAGTGCCATTTTTTGTGTACTACCTCTATCATGCATTGCAAGCGGCCAATCAAGTGGAGGCGTTTCGCTACCGCATTGAAAACGGCCAAGTTTACCAGTACGACCGCGTACACGCTTCTGCTACCATCGGCCGCGAGGATCACACGTTTGGGTTTTCTTTCATAGAGCAACAGGATGAATTGACTAGTTTTGTAAGGGCAGCCGCAGAAGAAATTGAGGCAGTGCGAACGGGTGAGGGCTTGCGTTTGACCGAGACTACTGGCCGTCCGGATGTTATCCATTTTTCCGCTTTGCCTTGGGTGCGTTTTAGTGGCCTGACGCACGCCCGCAGCTTTGGTCGTCCTGACAGTGTGCCCAAAATATCGTTCGGGCAGACCTATTTGGAGAGGGGGGCTACCCTATTACCGGTGTCTGTGAATATGCATCATGGCTTAGCTGATGGATACCACGTCGGACAATTCCTATCGGTATTTCAAGACCGACTTGGCTAGCAATACTGGTATCTTCTAGCGTAAAAATTTTGGCTGAAATCGTCTTTTTTGGCTTTTTTAGACCGGACAATGGGGCGTGACTATGCCTGAAAATCTATCCCCGGAACGGGGAGTCAGCCTAAATAAGGAACTAAGAAAATACTCAGGCGCAACTGCCATTCAAACAGCCCCAGCTCCCAGTGGAAACACCAGTGGCCGGGGCTGTTGAAGGAAGCAGGACGTTTACTTTAACTGATCGAGGCCAGCTTGTGCGCCGCTTGGTCAATCATGCCTTCTCCATTCATCTGCTCGGTTTGGGCATGGCCGCGCGGGTCGGGCGCCGCCAGTTTGGGCTCCCCGCCTAAGGGCGCAGCCTTCTCGACCCGGAACTCGCCTTTGCCGTCCAGCGACGGCCCGGCCGCCCAGCGGCCCGCAATGGTTTCCTGGTTGCCCACGTAGGTGCTCACAAAGGCGTAGCTGAAGTCCTGCACTTCCTGGCTTTGGGGAAAGCTGTTGGGGATGGGGTGGGCATTGAGCCCGCCGAGTTCCTCTATGACGGCCAGCCACTGGTTCTGGTGCATGGTGTCACGGGCAATGAGAAAGGCCAGCATGTCTTTCATGCCGGCGTCGTCGGTGGCTTCCCAGAGGCGGGTGGCCAGCACGCGGCCAGTGCTCTCGGCCATCACGTTGGCGTACATGTCGGCGGCCAGGTTGCCGCTGCCCACTACCCAAGAACCGTTGAAGGGCACCCCGTTGGCATCCACGGCCATGGCCGCCATGCCCGAGGAGAGGATGTGGCGCGGGTCCATGCCACCCATAATGGCGCCCACCATCTTGTCCTTCGCAAACTCGTCCTGCATGCTTACGGGCGCTCCTTCCAAGTTGAGGGCAACGGCTGTGGCCAGCATTTCAATGTGGGCCATCTCCTCGGTGCCGGTTTCGAGCAGCATGTTGCGGTACTTCGCTGGACCGCGGGCGCCCCAGGCCTGAAACATGTACTGCAGGCACACGCGGATTTCGCCTTCAATGCCGCCAATGGCTTGCTGGAGCATTCGGGCAAACACGGGGTTGGGGTTGTCAACCCGGACTTTGTACTGGAGCTCTCGGTCGTGATAAAACATAGGATGGTAGAAAGTAAGGTAGCCTGTTCTGGACATTCCAGGGGCTATTAGTGTAGAGCGTTAAAATTTTCACGCTCTTAGTAGGACGAAAAAGAAACCAGCTAGGTTACTTCCTCCCCCTTATCCGGCCAAAGATGTACGAAATGGACCTGCCTGATTTCCAGTGGCACCTTAGGCAAATACACCAGCTTGGTCACCTTCTGCCCAGCGGCAGAGTAGTGGAAAACCAACGAGTTCGCCCCTTGCCCGAAGGGCGCGGGCTGTCTATCGTGCAGATGCACCATGATGAAAGCCTGCTGGATGCTCTCAATTGATACCCGTTTTGTGAGGCGCCCAATCCCACCGAAATTCAACGCCGAAGCCCTACCGGGAATTTCTGTTCTTAGCTCTTGCGCTATCCCTGCTTAGGTTGCAAACCGCGCGTAGCGCCGCTTGCGGCGCCAAGCCCGCCCGGCGCCGAACAGCCCCAGCAGCGCCAGCGGGGCGCCCAGGTTGAGCAACTGCCAGCGGCGGCGCTGCTCGGCCAGCTTCACTTTGTCGAGGGGGCGCAGGGTGATTTGCTTACCGCGCACGGCAATCAGGCCGGTCTCGTCGAGCAGGTAGTCGGTGGCGTTGAGCACCAGCTCGCGGTTGGCGAACTCGGTGTTAGCCAGGCGGTCGAACCCCAGGCGGAAGGGGTTGCCGGTTTTGGGGTCGATTTCGGAGCGGATGAAGTCGCCGTCGGCCAGCACCACGAGTTTGCTGGGCCGGGCCTGGGGTGATTTCTCGGGCTGGAACTGCAGGGTGCCCGGCCGGGCGCGATTGGCAAACAACGAAGTAAACTGGCCTTCGAGTAGGTAGCCCACCGGCTGGAAGCCTTTCTGGTAGAGCTTGGGGTTGGGCTCGAGGCGGGCGTCGTTGAAGTTGATGGGCACGGGCGCGGGCAGCACCCGGGTGTAGCGCGAGGTGGTGAGCAACGGTGTCTTGCGGATACCCACAGCCTTTACAGTGTCGAGGTTGCCCGTAAATTTCAGGTACACCGCGTCGAGGTTGCGGGTGATAGGGTGGGGGCTGAACTTGTTGATGAGCGGGTACAACTGCCAGGGCATGGGCTCGATTTTAGGCTTGTTGCCCTCCATGCCGGTCACGAGCGGAATCTGGCCGCAGTTGAGGTCGAGCAGCAGGTTTTGGTTTAGGCGCACGCCGTATTTGAAGAACAGGTCTTCCAGGTTGAGGTTGTAGGGCGTGGCCAGGGCCGCGCCGTTGCGACTCACGCTGTCGAGGTTCACGCGCAGGGCGTCGACGAAGAACAGGGCCCGCCCTCCCTGGGTAATGAACTGGTCGAGCTTGAACTTGTCGTCTTCGGAGTAGGGCGTTTTCGGCTGGGCAACCACGATGGCGTCGAGCGCGCGCAGGTCCGGCACCTTGCTGAGGGTGACGCGGTACACGTCGTACTGCTGCTGCCAGGTACTGAGCATGTCGCCGGCTTGCACGTTGGTGAGCTCGCCGTGGCCTTCGACTATGCCGAGGCGCTTGCGCAGGCTGGGCACCAGCGAGCGGATGGTGCTGGCCAGCTCGTATTCAAGGCCTTCGATGCTCTGGTTGAGCCGGACCTCGGGCGGCGCGGCCTGGTTGCCCCGCAGCAGCAGCACGTTGCGGTCGCGCCCGCCGACGCTCACCACAGCCCAGGGAAAGATGATTTTCTCCACGCGCTTGCCGTTTTCGGTGGCCCCGAGGTTGGTGGGTTTCAGGCCCTTTTTGAAGAGGGAAGCGTAGAACTGGTTGCGAGCCGCAGCAGTGCCGGCCGCGCTGGGGTCAATAAAGATGTAACTCAGGTTGGCCCCGCCGTAGACCTGGAATTCGGTCAGGGTTTCGCGCACGCCCTGCTCCAGGCGACGGAAAGCCGGCGGAAAGTCGCCCGTGAGGTACACCGTGATGGTTACCGGCTGCTTGAGGCCGCGCAGCAGCGCTTTGGTGGCCGGCGACATGGTATAGCGTTTCTCTTCCGTTAAATCGAGCCGGAAAAAGAACCGCTGAGCGATAAAATTAAACAGCAGCAGCCCCCCCAGTACCGCCGCGAAAAGCAGCAAGTCGTGCCGTTTGCGCGAGGCCGGGGCCGGAGTGCCGAGCGGCGGGTTCGTTAGCGTATCTTCCATTACCAGTTCCGGCTCCGTAATACCAGCCGGGTAGCTTGCAAAGCCACCGCTACCACGCTGAAGAAATAAACCAAGTCGCGGGAGTCGACCAGGCCCTTGCTGAGGTCGCGGTAGTGCGCGGCAATGCCCAGCTGGCTGACGTAATAAGCCGGACTGCCGTCGAGCACCGAAGCCAGGGAGTCGAACCCGGAGTAAACCAGAAAGCACCCCACCACGGCCACCAGAAACGCGATAATCTGGTCGCGGGTAAGCGCCGAAGCCAGTACGCCAATGGCCGCGAACACCGCCGCTAATAAGGCCAGCCCCAGGTACGAGCCCACCGTGGCGGCGGAATCAACATTGCCTTCCGGGCTGCCCAATTTGTACACTGAGAAATAGTATAGCAGGGTCGGAACCAAGGCCACTAGCGCCAATAAGAAACACGCTAAATATTTTCCGCCAATGATCTGCCCGTCGGTGAGCGGGCGGGTTAACAACAGCTCAATAGTGCCGGCTTTTTTCTCTTCCGCGAACGTGCGCATGGTGATGGCCGGAATCAGGAACAGAAATATCCAGGGGGCCAGCGAAAAGAGCGTCTGCAAGTCGGCGTAGCCGTAATCGAGCACGCTGCTGTCGGGGAAAACCCAGACGAATAAGCCGGTAGCAATCAGAAAGACGCTCAGCACCACGTAGGCAACCGGCGAATTAAGAAAGGAGTTGAATTCTTTTTGAAGAATGGTTAGCATAAATTGCTAGATGATTTTATGTCCTATATGACCAATAAAACAATCACCTGTCTCTACATCTGGCACGAAATATAGTCTGCCCGCCTGCGGTGTATAGCGCATGTGCCAGCTCATGGCCCGTGTCTGGCCATCGGGGCAACGCAATTGTAATTCAGATAGTGTTCGTAATCTAGTGTCAGATTCCGGCGAAGTTCTATAGCTCAAGACTTGGTCATAGTTCGCGGGCACTCTATCCCAGACAGCGAAGAAGCGATGTAAGGCAATTAGCCGTTCTGCTACCGGTCGAGTGGCCTCAATGGTGAGTTCACGCAAGCACTCGCTGGCTATATCGGTAAGCCTAAGTTTCGGAAACCACTCTGTCCATCGTTGTAGTAGCACGTTGCCGCTGGTAGCGGCCTGCACTACTTGCATTTCCTCCGCTGCTAGAACTCCTGCGTAGTATGCGGCATGCTCACTAGTTTCGCCACTGGCAGGCAGATGCCAAGTGGTTAGCTCATATTCGTCCAACGCATCACGCACTTCGTCAATGGCAGTGCAGTGAATGTGGTAGTAGGGCGCAGCCCATTGTCCAAATGGGTCGAGGCTCCAGGCTAGTAAATTATTCTCCGCAGCAAACGCCAAACCTTTACATTCTAGACCTCGCATTCCAGCTGGCTCTGGCCCGATAAACCAGTATTCTGGATAGTAATGAATGAAAGGTGCTTTTGTTGTAAATGTCAGCGCCAACCGTTTTCGGTCAGTAGGCAATTGTCCCAACCATTGTTGAAAAAAAGTGCCATCGGCTGCTATTTGCATATCCCGTACCGACGCTAGACTTCGAAAGGCTGGCAATACCTTATGCACTTTAGCCAACCCTATAAGTTGCGTTAGCCACGCATCTAATAACACCGCTGCGTGGCTGCCCGTAGTTGGTAGCACTCGAAGAGACAGCTCATTAAGTATGATGTCCATAACCTATAGAAGCTCCATCAGGTTATTATCCCACTCATCAAAAAAATGGCGGGGCCATACATCAATTCTTCCATCCTTATCCAGCTTGGGCTGGACGATACGGGTTTGGTGACTCAACTGCTCATCGGCCCGCTCGAAGAAGTACAGCCCTATTCGCTCTGGGTCGAGTTGATATTTCTTTACTGCCACCCGTACGCCATTTAGTACATGGTCTGAGTGCGTTTCTACTAGTAACTGCACATTGTTTTGGGCTGCCAGCGCGAGCAACTCTCCCAGCTTCGATTGTCCTCTTGGGTGGATATGCGATTCTGGATTTTCAATAATTAGCAGGCTGTCTTTCCGTGCCGATAGAATGGCCGTCAACACGGGTAAAGCATAAGACAGGCCAAACCCTACGTTATCTGGTCGGAAAGGCCGCGTATAGCCCACCGCCGTCTGGTAAGCATAGCCTACCCGTGCTAAGCCAAATTCGCGGTTAAGCGAAGCTTCCAAACGAAGCCCAGGGCTAATCTCATTAAGCCACGCGCCAACCTGCTGAACCAATGTATTCGGCGTTTCCTGTCCAACTGTGTCGGGAAATAATACGTTACGGAATCTTACCTGCTCATCACCATGTTCGGCTAAGAAGTGGGGAGTATATTCGCCGTGCTTGCCCAGATGCCGCTGGCTTACTTCGTGTGAAGAAGTGGGGTAGGCCAATTGCGGACTGATACGCTCTGCCGATAGGTATTGTGTTTTTTCGCCTTTTAGAAAAGGAAACCTGCTTGCAGCGTAAGAAACAGTCGAAATAGGCTGTTTGTGAGCCGGTAGTGTATATATGTAGTTTGAATCATTGTAAGAAGCCGTTATTTCATCAGGTAGCTTAAAAGCTTCTACTTTAAGAGCGTCTGAGTCATTTTGGCTTTTCAATTTCCAACTGAATGGCTCTCTCATCGCATCTGACCAAATTTGAATACTGATGTATTCCGACTCAGCCCCCTCACTTAGCACATCTTGTCCCGTGCCTAAGCTTACCAGCGGTCCATTGAGCATTAGGCCCTGCCCACTTAATTGCTGCGAATGGCTCTGTTGCAACAGTAGCAATACCTGAATGAATGATGATTTGCCCATGCCATTCAGTCCGGTAAAAAGGCTTAATGGGCGTAAGGGTACGTCTACGTTTTGCAGCGACTTGAAATTCTCTATGCGAAGTCGGGTTATCATATTATCTCGCTCGAAGTGGGTGGGGCCGGCGCAAATCCAGGCACGATAGCCTCGTCACCGGCAAGTTGCAATTGCTCCCGAATCAGCCGCTCTACGGCTCGGAAACGTTGTTCAACTCGCTTTCGGTCGCCGGTTGCGGACGAAATGGCCCGCAGAAAATCGGTGTCCTGCATTAAGTTTACCGAGGCGTGCACCACCTCGCGTTGCCGGGCTACCAGCAGTCTGCCCTGTTCTTCTGTCAGTCGACTTAGGCTTACGGTCCAACTCTCAAATAGCGCCTTGTTGATAGGGTTTAGCCCTCGCGGTTCAGGGGTCATCATCTTGCGAAAAGCTTGCCGCGCAAAAATGTCCCGGGCCAACTGTAAGGCCCGGGTAAAGTCTGCCTTTAGCGTCGCTTGCTGTGCTAAGGTGAGGAGCCCCAGCTTATTCATTTGCGTATTCAGGAAGGTGTCGAGGTCGGGCTGGTATAGTGGATAAGGCGTGAGATAGAATGCCACGAAGCGCATGACAAAATCCCGGTCATCCATCCGACGTGGGTCTACCGAACCGCCCGTAGCCGTCTTGAACGCTGATAGCGCGGCCAAATCAGCTACCAGATTGGCTGGGGTGCCCTGATTCAAAGCATGGCGAATCTCCTGTGGCCGCAGCATCAGACCGCCAGTATTGATGCGCTTAAACAAGTTGAACTTCACTTGTTCTGGTGTGCCCGGCTTGATGATATACGCCGTTATTTGAGCTTCTTCAATCGTTCGCTGCATCGAACGCGGCAATTCCTTAAATTTACATCCCTCAAATTGTTGCAAATATTCCATACCAGTTAATTGCAGCTCGTTTGTATGAATGAAGCGTCGAAGTGTGCTAAGTCTCTGCAATCCATCCACTACCAGCCAATGGTCATCATCTGAACCATCAAAGTAGAACGCCGGTAGTGGAAACCTAATTAGAATACTCTCAATCAAGCGACTCTGCTCTTGATCTTTCCACAGCCCAGCTGCACGTTGGAAAGGGGTTGTTAAATCAATCTCATCATTTGCAATGCGTTTGATAATACTATCAACGGTGAGTTGTTGAATGCTGACCTGAATTTTCTTCGGGTCGAAGGGCTGTATTATGCTCTCTCCCGTTGCATCTTGTGGGTCACCTTCAATATCTTCCACTTCTACTCCGGTCTGGCTAGGCTCAGTAACAGCTTCGGCAGCTATTGGCAATGATACGGGCTCTGGCAGTGGGGCTAGCTCAGCCCAGCCTTTTGTAATTAGCTGTTCAGCCTCTTGAGTAAGAATAGCAGCCTCATCCCCCACTCGCATTTGGGAGTATCTAGGATGGTCTTTTAGCATTCGGATGCGTAAAGTATTATTCATTGATATTAATATATTTATTTAGTTAGTTCGCCAAACACTGCTTCCAGCGACTGCTTTTCCTGCCGCAGCCCCAGCAATATCCAGCCTTGCTGCGCGGCCAGCCGCGACACGGCGGCGCGCACATCCAAGCCCGGCGCAGCCCGGAGCAGCACCACTCCAGCGGGGGTGGCTTCGACGTGGCGCACGCCGGGCAATTGGGCCAGCAGGGCGGTATCCACCACGCCTTCGAACTCGGCGCTAACCACGGTTTCGCCCGCGGCGCGGGCTGCTAGCTCCGCCACGGGGCTGTCGGCTACCAGCTTGCCCCGGCTGATGATGAGCACGCGCGAGCATAGAGCAGTAACCTCGGGCAGGATGTGGGTGCTGAAGATGACGGTTTTATTCTCGCCGACTTCGCGGATGAGCTGGCGGATTTCCAGGATCTGATTCGGGTCGAGGCCGGTGGTGGGCTCGTCCAGAATCAGCACGTCTGGGTCGTGGAGGAGCGCCTGCGCCAGCCCCACCCGCTGCCGGTAGCCTTTGCTGAGCGCCCCGATTTGCTTGTTCTGCTCCCGCGCAAGCCCCACGCGCCGCACGAGATCCCGCACGCGGGTGCGGAGGCCGGCACCCCGTAACCCGTGTACCGAGCCGATGAATTCCAGGTACTCATGCACGTACATGTCGAGGTAGAGGGGGTTGTGCTCGGGCAGGTAGCCCACGTGCCGCCGCACGGCCAGGCTCTCGGTCAGAACGTCGTGCCCGGCCACGCAAACGGTGCCGGCAGTGGGCGGAAGGTAGCCGGTGGCAATCTTCATCGTGGTGCTTTTGCCCGCGCCGTTCGGCCCGAGGAAGCCCACGATTTCACCCTTGCCAGCGGTGAAGCTGATATTATCCACGGCGTTTTGCGTGCCGTAGGTTTTAGTCAGATTTTCAATCTCTACCATTTGGTTGTTGGTGCTTGGAGCCTAGTGCTTGGTTGTTGGTGCCTAGTGCCTGGTGCTTGGTACGTAAAACGTCCCGCTTATCTGGCGTCTGCCTAGCCGAAGCAGCCCGCATGGGGTGGTAATTATTTTCTTGTTCTGGTGATGGGATGACTTGTACGATGCTTCGGCAAGCTTAGCATGAGATTCTACATACCAAGCACTAGGCTCCAAGCACTATGCACCAACAACCAGGCTCCAAAACGACCAAGCGTTATTTCCGAGGTTGCAGGGGGCGCATTTCCACGTCTACGATGTGGAAGTTGAAGGGCGTTTCCAAGGCGTAGATGATGGCACTGGCAACGTCTTCGGGTTTCATCATCGAGTCGTTGGCCGTGGTGCCGGGGATGTCGTCGAAGAAATTCGTTTGGGTCGAACCTGGGTACAAACACGTCACTTTGATGCCGTCGTTCCGCACTTCTTTGAATAAGGACTGCGAGAAGCCGCGCACCGCAAACTTCGTGGCGCAATAGCCCGCCATGTTCTCGATACCGGTGGTGCCCGCAATACTGGCAACATTGATGATGTGGCCCACCTGCTGGCGCTTCATCTGCGGCAGCACGGCCCGCGAGCAAAAGAAGGTGCCGTGCACGTTGGTGTCGAACATCAGCTTCCAGTCCTCGGCTTTAAAGCCATCGACGGGGCCGGCGATGCCGAGCCCAGCGTTGTTGACCAGTACGTGGATTTCGGGGCCCAGCTCGCGCACCGTGTTAGTGAGCGCCGCGCCCACGGCTGCTTCGTCGCGTACATCGCAGGCAAAAAACTGGAAACGGTCGTGCACCAGGCCCGTTGGGGCCGTGCGGCCCCAGCCGGCCACGGCGGCGCCGCGGGCCAGCAAGGCTTCTACCGTGGCGCGCCCAATTCCTCTGCTTGCGCCGGTGACAATGGCGATTTTGCCGGTAAGGTCCATTTATCTTTGAAAAAAATAAGGATGCAAATGTGCTATACGAGTTTGCCGCCGCAAGTTAGCGGCCCGGGGTGGTTTGGGGTAGGGCAGAGGCTGAGCCGGGTGGCGCTCGGGCTGCTGCTGGCGGCTGGCTTGAGCACCTGTAAGCCCGGCCACGGCACCGACTGCCTGAAAAGTACCGGCCGCATCATCACCCAGCGGCGCGAGCTGGCCCCCGGTCTTGCTGTGGTAACAGCCTTCGACAACGTGGACCTGCGCCTGGTGCAGGACTCCGAGACGTACGCCGAAGTGCGAGCGGGGGAGGGCCTAATCGAGGATATTGAATTCACCCGCCACGGCAATAGCCTGGAAATTGCTAACACGAGCTCCTGTAACTGGGCCCGCAGCTACGACACCCCGCGTGAGGTAACGCTGCACCTGCCTCACATTACCAACGTGTTCCTGCGCGGGCAGGGCAATGGCAGCACTGTGGGCCAGTTCGAGCAAGACACCATCTTTTTCCACCTCGTGGGCTCCGGCGACTACGACCTCAACGTGAAGGCCCGGCAGCTGTATTTGGATCAGTACGAGCTGGGCGACATCACCGTGCGCGGAACCGCTGAGGAGCTAAACTTCACGCTGGGGGGGGCGGGCCGCTTGTTTGCCCAGGGCATCACCCCGCGCCGCTGCTACTTCACCATGACCCGCGACAGCTACGGCGATGCTCACGTGCGGGCCACCGATATCGTGGGCGGCACCGTTGCCGGCACCGGCACCCTGTACTACGGCGGCCCGCCCGCTTCCACCGATATTCGGATAACGGGCTCAGGCGGCAAAAAAGCCGAGTAGCAGCCCTGCGCGGTTAGCCCAGGTCGCCCAGTTGGGGCCGAATCAGCAGTTCCTCTACCACGGCGTGGGGCGACATGGCATAGGCTGAGAACACGGCTTCGGCCACGTCCTCGGCCTGCACGAACCGCTCAGCGGGCAGCTCGACGCCAGCCCAGCTGGCCGTGAGCGTGGGGCCCGGCAGCACCGCCGTGACGCGCACGCCGCTGGGCTTTAGTTCTTCGCGCAGGTTTTTGGTGAAGCCCAGCAAGGCGTGCTTGGCAATGCCGTAGGAGCCCCCGTTGGGATAGGCCGTGACGCTGGCCGTGGAGCAAATCGTGAAGATGTGGCCGGAGCCCTGGGCCAGGAAACCTGGCAGCAGGGGCAGGGTCACGTCGTAGGCGCTGAGCAGGTTCACGGCCAGCATCTGGCGCAGCTGCGAGCCGTCGGCGGGCTCATCCTGCAGGCGGCCGGGCAGGAAGGCCCCGGCATTGTTTACCAGCACGGCTATCGGCTGGCCCAGGGCCCGCACGAAGGCCGCGAAGCGCGCGCAGTCTTCGGCCCGGCTCAGGTCGGCCGGCAACGTATGAAGCACCGCCCCCGGAACGGCCGCCGCCACTGCGGTGGTGAGGGCCGCCAGATCGGGCGCCGAGCGGGCGCAGGTGGCTACCGGGTAGCCCGCGCGCAGAAAGCGCAACACGATGGCGCGGCCAATACCTTTGCTGCCGCCCGTTACAACAATTATTTTTTCGCTCATTTGCACTGTGTCTGCGTGATTTTACGTAAAGTGGCTGGTTGCTTAAGCTTCCGCCCGAAGCAACCCGCTGGCTCAAACTTCGGTTTTTATTTCCCAACAACCTCCCATGCTTCAAACTTTCGGCTCCTTCGTCTTATTTCTGCGCGGTATGGTTTCGCGCACGGAGCGGTTTAACGTGCTCTGGAAGCGCACCATCGACGAGGCCATCCTCATTGGGGTCGACTCGGTGGTCATCGTTTCCATCGTGTCGGCCTTTATCGGGGCCGTGACCTGCGTGCAGATTGCCTATAACCTCACCAACCCGCTCATTCCGCAGTCCACCATCGGCTACATGGTGCGCGAGATGACCATCCTTGAGCTGGCCCCCACCATTACCAGCATCGTATTGGCGGGCAAGGTCGGGAGCAGCATCGCCGGCGGCCTGGGAACCATGCGCATCACCGAGCAAGTGTCGGCCCTGGAAGTAATGGGCATCAACTCGGCCTCGTATCTGGTGTTCCCGCGCATCATGGCCGCCCTGCTCATGTTTCCCCTGCTGGTGATTCTGGCCATGGTGTTGTCCATCCTCGGGGGCTACCTGGCCGGCACGCTCACCAACGTCATGACGGCCCAGGACTACATCGAAGGCATCCGTCTGGACTTTGTGCCCTACAACATCACGTTTGCCCTGATCAAAGCCGTCGTGTTTGCTTTCCTGGTGTCGGGCATCTCATCTTTCAAAGGCTTTTACACCACCGGCGGTGCCCTGGAAGTGGGCGCGGCCAGCACGGGGGCCGTTACCAACTCCATCATTGCCATCCTCATCGCCGACTTCGCCCTGGCCGCGCTGCTGCTGTGATTTAGTTGCCAGCGGTTCCTCGTCAGTTGGCAGGACTTGCTGCCTAGCTTAGAACGAGGCTTTTCACTGACAACGAGCAACAATCAACCGACAACTAACATGATTGAAGTATCAAACGTTGAAAAATCCTTTAACGGCACGCCCGTGCTCAAGGGCGTTACCTGCGTGTTCGAAACCGGTAAGTGCAACCTGCTGCTCGGTGGCTCGGGCACCGGCAAAAGCGTGCTGCTGCAGTGCATCGTGGGGCTGATGAAGCCTGATATTGGCTCTATCACCTTCGATGGCACGGTGTACACCAACAACAAGATTGACATCCGGCAGGAGATTCGTCGCAAGATCGGGATGCTATTCCAGGGTTCGGCTCTGTTCGACTCGATGACGGTGGCTCAGAACGTGGAGTTTCCCCTGCAAATGCTCACGCCCGAAATGTCGGTTGCCGAGCGCCGCGAACGGGTTGAGTTCTGCCTCAAGCGCGTGGGGCTCGAAAACGCGGGCAACAAGATGCCCGCCGAAATTTCAGGCGGCATGAAAAAGCGGGTCGGAATTGCCCGTGCTATCGCGCCCAACTGTACTTATCTGTTCTGCGACGAGCCCAACTCCGGCCTCGACCCTGCCACCAGCATTAAAATCGACGAGCTGATTCACGAAATCACGCACGAGTACAACATCACCACCGTCATCGTTACCCACGACATGAACTCGGTGATTGAAATCGGAGAACACATCATTTTCCTCCACCAGGGCCGCAAGCTGTGGGACGGCACCAAGGAAGAAATTCTCAACGCACCCGTACCCGAGCTGCGCGACTTCATCTTCAGCAGCAGCCTGGTCCGGGCCGCCAAGCGCATCGACGAAGAAACCGAAGGCGGCATGGCCGCCTTTGCCGAAGAAAGCGAGTCGGGCGGCGGGATCTAGGGCGGGAGCTGAGTTGGCGCGGCGGGACCTCACCCCCGGCCCCTCTCCGCAGGAGAGGGAAGCCTAACGAAGAGGATACAGAACCGAAGAATGTTCTAGCCACGGATTTAAGTAGTGGGTCATCAGTAAGGGTACACTTTATGAATAGCTACTTAAAGCATTTCTCCGCTCCGTGTTCTTGTCGCCTGGCTTCCCTCTCCTGCGGAGAGGGGCCGGGGGTGAGGTTGCACCCGACGCGCTGTGCATAGAAGCAGGACCTTTGTAATAGCCTGCAGGGAAGCTAGGCCGATGCTGCTGGCAGCAAGAGCTTTAAATGGGCCAGATGGTGCTGCCCGTGCCAGACGTACAGGGCCAGGGCCTGGTCGAGGGTGAAGTCGCGCTGCATGCCGGGGTGGTAAAAGGTGCATTGCCACTGTTCGTCGGTGAGGTGGTGCAGCAGCGTTACCCAGCGCGAGTGCAGGGCTTCGAGCAGCGTCAGCGATACCGTGATGGGCGTGGCGGCTACGTCGGGCAGCTCGGCCCAGGCTTTTTCGTCGTAGGGCCGGACGGTGGGGTGCTCCTCGGTGAGGGCCAGCCGGTAGCGAGAGTAGCTGTTCAGGTGCGAGTCGGCTAAGTGGTGAATGACTTGCCGGCCGGTCCAGCCGCCGGGGCGGTAGGAACGTTGCAAGCCCTCGCCCCCCACCGCCCGCGCCACCGCGGTGAGCTGGGCCGGCAACTCGGCAAGCTGCTGAATAAGAGCCGTGCGCTCGGTTGCCGTGAGCGAGCCGTCCGGCAACTGCGCCCGCCCAATAGGGTAGCTAAGGTTAAGGTCTTGGTTGGGTGATTCCATAGCCGCAAAGAAAACAGAAACGCTGCTTCCCAGTAGAAAGCAGCGTTCAAGCACCAGTGGATACGCGCTAAGGTAAGGCACGTTACCATCCGCGGAATCCGAAAAATCCGAATGAATCCGTGGTCAGCCGTTGCGTTTGTTGAGCTCGTCGCGGATTTTGGCGGCTTTCTCGTAGTCTTCTTTCTCGAGAGCCTGGGCCAGCATTTTGGTTAGCTCATCCAGCGATACCTGGCCGCTGGGGTCCCGCGGCTCCGGCTGGGAGCGGGAGGAGCGGGAAGAATCGGAATCGGTGTCCTCGTCGTCCTCCTCCTCATCGTCTTCCTCGGCCTCATTGTCGGCTTCGTCGAGGTCCGAAAGGATGATGCCGGCCTCGCTGAGCACACTTTCCACCGTGAAGATGGGCACGCCGAAGCGCAGCCCAATGGCGATGGCATCGGAAGGCCGGGCATCAATCTCAAAGGTGGTGGCCCCGTCGGAGCACACGATACGCGAGTAGAATACCCCTTCCTTCAGGTCAGAGATGACCACTTCCAGGATCACGACGTGCACGTGCTCGGCAAAGGATTTGAACAGGTCGTGCGTGAGCGGGCGGTTGGGGCTGATTTTCTCAATTTGAATGGCAATGCTTTGGGCTTCAAACATGCCAATGATGATGGGTAGGCGGCGGTTGCCACCCTTCTCACCCAAAATGAGCGCAAAGGAGCCAGATTGGGACTGGCTGGACGAAAGGCCCAGGATTTCAAGCTGGATTTTTTTCAAGGGGATGGAGCTGGGGTCTTGGGGACTTTGGAGGAAAGACGTGCGCCCGACGAAAGCCGGTAAGAGGGATGTACGTGCAAATAAAGAAAAGTCCAGGTATCTGCCGTTAAAACCGGTCGGGGATTGCTAAAATGCGAAAAAAAGAGTTGGGGACCCAAGCGGCAGCTTTCTCGCGAAAACCAGGTGCTCAAATCCCCAATACTCAATCAATAAGCTAGTTCAGCTCTTTTACGGCAGCAGTTAGCTTGGGTAGTACCTCGAATACGTCGCCGACGATGCCGTAGTCGGCGGCCTTAAAGAACGGCGCTTCGGGATCTTTATTGATGACCACAATCACCTTGCTGCTGTTCACGCCGGCCAGGTGCTGAATGGCCCCCGAAATGCCGCAGGCAATGTACAGGTTCGGCGAAACCGTGATGCCGGTTTGGCCCACGTGCTCGTGGTGGGGGCGCCAGTCGACGTCCGAAACCGGTTTGGAGCAGGCGGTGGCGGCGCCGAGAGCTTTCGCCAAATCCTCAATCAGGCCCCAGTTTTCGGGGCCTTTCATGCCGCGCCCGCCGGATACCACTAATTCAGCTTCGGGCAGGAGCACGCCGCCGGCTTGTTCCTGCATCACCACCTTGGTGGGGGCGTCGGCAAAGTCGGCGTCGCTGAGCTGGGCCGAGAAGCTGACCACCTCGGCGATTTTACCGGCCTCGTGCCGGGCCTCGGTCGAATTCTTCTTAACCGCGATGATTTTGCGGTCGCCGCTCAGCACGACGTTCGAAAATGCCTTGCCCGAGAAGGCCCCGCGCTTCACCACAAACTGGCCCCCGTCGGTTTTGGGCAGCTCGACCACGTTGGTGGCCAGGCTGGCTTTCAGCCGCACCGATAGGCGCGAGCCCACCGCCGCGCCAATGTTGGAATTGGCCAGCACGATGATAGTGGCTTGTTCCTGCTCGGCCGCCGTAGCGATAAGCTTGGTGTAGGCATTATTGGAGAACTCTTTCAGCCGGGGCTCGGCATCGTAAAGCACTTTCGTGATGCCCTGCTCGCCCAGGCTGGCGAGGTTGGCCTCGGTGGCCCCCCCGACGGCGATGGCCGTGGCCGTGGTGCCCAGTTGAGCAGCAACTTGCGCCCCGTAGGAGGCTACTTCGAGCGAAGATTTTTTTACTTCACCCTCGGCGCATTCAACAACAACTAATACAGACATAGTAGGGAATTAAAAATTAAAAATTAAGAATTAAAAAATTGACTATCAGTTAGTGACGGCAACCTGTAATTTTTAATTTTTAATTATGAATTTTTAATTTAAATGACTTTGGCTTCGTTGCGCAGCAGCTTGATCAAGTCGCCGGCGTTTTCGGCGGGAATAAGCTTCACGCCTTGCTTCTTGGGGGGCAACGCATATTCGGCCACGGTAGTGCGGGCGGGCTCGCCCACGGGGGGAATTACTTTCAGGGGCTTGGTGCGGGCCGTCATGATGCCGCGCATGTTCGGGATGCGGGGCTCGCACATGGGCTGCTGGCACGAAGCCACAAAGGGGGTGTTGACGGTTACAATCTCCTTACCGCCCTCGATTTCGCGCTCCAGCGTGGCGGTATTGCCGCTCAGGTCGAGCTTCATGGCCGGGGCCACTGTGGGGATGCCCAGCATCTCGCCCACCATGCCGTGCACTTGGAAGCCGTTGTAGTCGATGCTTTCCTTGCCCATCAGAATCACGTCGTAGCCGCCTTCTTTGGCCACGGCGGCGATTTGCTCGGCCACGAAATATGCATCCTGCGGGGCCGCGTTAACGCGGATGGCGTCGTCGGCCCCAATAGCGAGGGCCTTGCGGATGTTGGGTTCGGTATCGGCTTCGCCCACGTTGAGTACCGTGACGGTACCGCTGCCCGCGGCCTCTTTCAGCTCGATGGCGCGGGTGAGGGCGTATTCATCCCAGGGGTTGATGACAAACTGCACCCCCGCTTTGTTGAACTCCTTGTTGTCGGGCGTGAAAGCGATTTTGGTAGTCGTGTCGGGCACGTTACTAATGCAAACGAGAAATTTCATGCAGGCGGGCTGAAACCAGGAAAATGAGATGTCGAGCGGAAAAACCGCAATTTTGGCGCAAAGATAACCTGAAACCGCCCCGAATGAATACGCCATCCACCCGTTTGCAGCAACTCCTGGCCTTTTACGAAGAAGACCCGACCGACGCCTTCACCATTTACGCGCTCGCCACTGAGTACCGGGCGCAGGAACCGGAACGGGCCTGGGAATTCTACCAGAAGTTACTGACCGAGCACCCCGACTACGTGGGCACGTATTACCACGCGGGCAAGCTGCTGGAGCAGTTTGATAAGAAAAACGAAGCGGAAAAGGTTTACCGCGACGGCCTGAAAGTGGCCCGGGCCGCCGGGCAGCAGCACGCGGCCAGCGAATTACTCCAGGCCCTGAACAAGTGCTTGGGACTGGACTACGAGGACGACTGATTCGTAGCCGGCCAACCCATATCCTCGCCCCTAAAAGTTGTTGCCGCCATTCCTGGCATCAACAAGCACAATCATCCGGCGGTGCATTTGGTCTACCAGGCCGACCTGACATATTACCGGGCGACAGCAGAGGTGCTCGTGGAATTCATCGAAGAGGCCCTTAACCTCGAAAATCCTCTGATTGCCTGGTCTGCTTAAAACAGTAGGAGTGGTTTGGGATAAGAGAATATAATCGGCTACGCGAAAATGAGTCAGTAGGCCGCCCCTGGGGGAGCAATCTGCTAATGATAGTTGGGAATAGGAATTAGTTGACTACTGAGCATTCAGCTAGTCCAGCCGTGCATTGGCCCAGGCGAATAGCGCGTTGGCCGAGACTCTCGTATTACCGATTGGCGATTCATCTATTTCGTTAGGCGTGGCTAGGCTAAAAACGATTATTAAAACTATAACGGCTACTACGTTAAGTGATGGATATACTCTTTACTATCAGAACTACTTTCTCCTCAAGACTGGTCGGGCACATTGCCGCTCGCTTAGGAGAATGCGAAAAAGGAATCACAAATGCCCTGGCTGGCATAGTGCCGCTGGTGCTGGGTGGCCTCATCAACAAAGCGGCGGCCGGTGGGTCGGAGGCCATCTTTGAACTGAGCCAGAACGCCTATCGATCTACCAATGCCAGCCTGAGCTCCGTAACGGGAATACTGGGAATTTTGGGCAGCGGCACCGCGCCGGGAAGCGGTCTGCAGCGGGGCGAAAGCCTGCTAATAACGCTCTTTGGTACGGCCCGGCAGGGGATGGCTAACTCCATTAGCGACTACGCCTGCATTAAGGTAAATTCAGCGGCCACCTTGCTGAGCATGGTGAGCGCGGTGTTGCCCGCGGTATTGGGCCAGTACGCTGCCACCTATAACCTGAAGGCCCGTGGGGTCATGGAAACGCTCCTGGCTTTGAAAGGCAAGGTGCGTACCATGCTGCCGCCCGGGCTGTACGGCCTTACGTGCCTGGCGTGGTTGGGTGGTATCACCGCAATTCCGGTGGCCAAGAATGAGCGTGGGGCAAGGGTAGCGACGGTACGATTAGAAGTCGCTACCGTAATTCATTCGGTTGTGCACTGGTGGCAGGGCTTGTTGACGCTAGTGCGGTTCGCTTAGCCAGAATTAGAGTAGTTTTCGAAAAAGAATTAAAAATTAAAAATCGGCTGATCAAATTTTTAATTCTTCATTTTAATTTTTAATTCCTAAAAAACGGTACCCTGACTGGAGAACCGCGCTAGGTGGGTGGCGACGTGCTACATCCGACATAAAAATAGGAGAGGGCACCGTGAACAAGGAAAGGCTGATTACTTTAGGCCCGTAAAAAACCTCGACCATGTCTACCACCACTCACGCCCAAATTCAGGATTACTACGGCACGCAACTGCAATCGAGCCAGGATTTGCTCACCAACGCCTGCTGTACCGACGACATCCCGCCGGCCCACCGCCGCATCTTAGCGCAGTTAGCGCCGGAGGTGTTGGCGAAGTACTACGGCTGCGGGGTGTGCATTCCCGAAGCCCTCGAAGGAATTACCGTGCTGGATTTGGGTAGCGGCTCGGGGCGCGACGCATTTCTGCTCTCTAAATTGGTGGGGGAGAAGGGCCACGTCATCGGCGTGGATATGACGGAAGAGCAGCTCGTGGTGGCTCGCCGCCACATCGAGGACCACACCCAAAAGTTCGGTTATGCCCAGCCCAACGTGGAATTCCGCCACGGCTACATCGAGGACTTGGGAGCCGCCGGCCTGCCCGACAACAGCGTCGACCTCGTGGTGAGCAACTGCGTACTCAACCTGAGCACCGACAAGGAGGCCACCTACCGCGAGATTTTCCGGGTGCTGAAGCCCGGGGGAGAACTGTTCATTGCCGATGTTTTTGCCGACCGCCGCGTACCCGAAACCCTGCGACAAGACCCGGTTCTTTACGGCGAGTGCTTGGGCGGAGCGTTGTACACCGAAGATTTTCGGCGTCTGCTGCTGCGCTTGGGTGTGCATGACTACCGCATCCACGCTAGCCGGCGCCTGACCATCAACAACCCTGAAATTGAGGCTAAAGTGGGTAATATTGGCTTCTACTCGTTCACGGTTCGCGCCTTTAAACTCGACCTGGAGGACCGCTGCGAAGACCACGGCCAGGTTGCTACCTACCTCGGCACCATACCGGGCCAGCCCAGCCAGTTTGTGCTCGACGACCACCATACCTTCGAAACGGGCCGGCCCATGTTGGTTTGTGGCAATACCGCCGCCATGCTGAGCGAAACGCGGTACGCGCCCTACTTCCGGGTAGTGGGCGACCGGAGCCGCCACTTTGGCTTGTTCGACTGCGGTCCCGTAAGCGCCCCAGCATCAGCAGAAGCCAGCGGGAGCTGCTGCTAACGCTGGTGAAGCCCGGCATGCCGCCAGGCTTTATACAGGTAAAATATTGGTAGAGAACTGATTGATTATTGTATTGCTTAGTTGCTCACTTATTTCAATACCCGGGTCCATATGCTGATTAACAAGGCCCTTAGCTCGGGAGCAGTGCGCGTGAGCAGGACTCCGGTGGTATAAACCAGGGTGAGCATTCCGCCGCGAAGCAAGAGGGTAAGCCAGGCATTACCCAGGTTCGGCATGAGCCAGGCCGCTACGCCCGCCCCGGCTGCTACCAGCAGAATACGGGCAATGCGCCCATCGAACGGCTGCAGGCCGTAGGTGCGCCACACAAACCACGTGCGGGCCACGTTGATGCTCACCAGGGCCACGCAATACGCCAGCGCGGCCCCGGCCAACCCAAAGCGGGGAATCAGCACCCAGTTGAGGACGACCACGGCCGCCGCGAGCGAGGTGTTGAAGAGCAGGTCGAACCGGTAGCGCGGCGACGTAGCCACGATGATGCCGTTGACGCCCGCGATGCCATCAACCAGCCGGCCCGCCAGCAGGAGCAGCACGGCCGAGGTGCCCACCGCGTATTCGGGCCGGTGAATCAGCCCGTAGATGAAGTCCAGATTCAAGCCGATGCCCAGGGCCAGGTAGCAGCCCAGCAGGGTGTTGATGCGGGTGCTGCGCCGGTAGAAATCGGCCATCCTAGCCAGGTCACCTTCCTTCCAATACTCGGCAATAAGCGAAAAAGCCGTTTTGTACAGGGCCCGAAAAGGCAGAATCAGAGCCGTGCTCACGTTGGTGGCAATGATGTAGATACCGGCGGCGGCTAAACTGAGCTTGGTGCCCACCAGCATGGTATCCACGTTCAGCAGCACTGTGCCCGAAATGTTGCTCAGCAGCATAAACCCGCCGAAGCCCAGCATCTCGCGCAGGGGCTTAACGCGCAAGGCCGCCCGCGTCGGTCGCAGGTGCAGCTCGCCAATGGCCGCCAGGTAAATGGCCAGCAGCACGGCCACCACCGCGTAGGCCCCGGTGTAGGCCAGCACAAAACCGCGAAAGCTGAGGTAGTGCTGGCTGTAGGCCACGGCGGCCCCAACCAGGAGAAGCCGCAGCAAGATCTCCTGCGCAAAAGAGGAAAAGGACGTGTGAAACAGCGATTTCAGGTACGCATCCTGCAACGAGCCCAGCATAATGCAGCCGGCCAGGCCAATAACCATCAGGTAGTGCGGAGCCAGCAGGGCCGCGTCGGTGCCCCGCACGTACCACTGGAGCACCAGCGGCTTGCCCACCCAGAGCAGCAGGGCCACCACCATAAACCCCAGCAGCGGCGGCCCCAGCAGCAGCGGAAAAAAGCCGGCATGATTGCGGCCCTGGTTGCGAAAAAAGGGAAAGTAGCGCATTCCGGCGCTGGCGAAGCCGAAGGCCGCCACCTGCGCACCAATGGTCGCCAGCGGCACCAGCACCCCGGCCGTGAGCCCGATCTGGGCCGGTGAGAGCAGCCGCGGCAGCACCAGAGTGGTATTGACAAAGCCGATGGCCAGGCCAACATAAGAAATCAGGGTGTTGCGAATGCCCTGGCGTTGAACAATGCCCAAGGAAGGGAAGGAGGGAGTGAGTGAATGGGGAACGAGGCCAAGGCGCACCTGGCGGAGCGGAGGAATCAACCAGCGTCATTCCACCACTCAGTCAGCCCGGTGGTCTTTCCCCCGCGGGCAAAGTTCGGCCACAATCTGGCTTCCCGTGCGGAAAGCGGCCCCCTGCTGCCGTAAATAATTCAGCAGCTCGGTAAATTGGCGCGGGCCGTTTAGCTCGTTGGCGGGGTCGAAGTTATTGTTGTGCCACAGCACCGTGGCCACCCCGCCAAACCGCTCAATCTCCACCAGCATCGGGCGCAGCGCGGGCAGCACTTCCTCCCCGCGCAACTGCAGATACTCGGGGTGATGCAGCGTGGCATCCATCACGTTCAGTGGAATTTCGAGGAAGTCGTGGGCCCGCCCGCGGGCGAAGTCAAACGGAAAAAACGGCCGACAGTAGGAATTGCGAAAGCCAAAATGCTCGGCGAAGCCCAGCGTCGAATCGTAGGCCACCCCGGCCTGGGCCAGGGTGGTGGGGGTACGCGTGGGCTCCCAACAGAGATAATGGAAGCGGTTGCCGCGGGCTGCGGCCGGCTCAAGCCCGTGAATTTCCGCCCGGAGCTTCCCCGCGTCAGTAGCCGTGCCGTAGCTGCCGTGGCTGGCAATCTCGGTCCCCTGGGCAGCCAGCCGGCCCAGTCGCGCCCGAAAAGCTGCGGTGTTAACGGCGTAATCGGCATTGAGGGTACCGTTGGGCGCGGGGCGGTTGTCACCCAGGATAAAGAATGTAGAGGGAGCACCAAGCCGGGTGGTGGCCTGCTGCACGTGCTCTAAGTTGTTCCAGGGTGCGGGTTGGCCGATGGCTTTGCGCGCGAGAAGCTTTGCGAAGCCGCCGAGCCGAAAGTGCCGCAGCTGGTAGCGGGCCGCCGTGCCCCAGCCGCCGTGCAGGCTGTCGATGTCGTGGCTGATGAAGGCGGCAAACGGGGCTCCGCTCCAGCGGCGGGGCTGTAACGGTACGCCACTAACGTGCTCAATGGCAGCTTTCAGCACGTCGAAATAGTAGTTCACCACGGGCACTGCCACAAATTCGTACTGCTTCTGGACGCTGGCCGCATAAGGAAAGCGGCCGTGCCGGTCGCGCACCGCTGAGAAGTACTCCTGCCAGCCGCTGAGCAGGTAGAAGGCCGCGGCCACCACATCGGTGTTGATGCGGGCCTGGCCCGGAGTCAGGGTCAGTAGTTCCCCCTCGGGGTTGTCATCGAAGAAGAACGGCACCCGCTGGCCTTGCCACTCGCGCCAGTTCGGCGCCGCGGGGCACGGAGCCGTTTCCGTGAAGAAGCGGCCGGCTCCCTCGGCCACCGTTACCGCCGCTTCGGTCGGCTCGTAGCCAATTGCCACCAAGGGCACGGGCTCATACGCTTGCTGAAAATGCTGCAGCACGTAGTCGAGCCGGATAGCCGGCGTAACGGTAACTGGAAACAATAGCTCAGCAGTAACGGGGGCGGCCATGGCCACAAGTACAGAATGCTTTATGAATCAAAGTACTACCTCTACCCACCCTTTGTAGAGGTAGCCGGTGGCAGGGCGTCGGAGCAGCACGTAGTAGAGTCCCGGCGCGGCATTGTTGCCCCAGTCGTTGTGGTAGTTAGCGGTTTGCCAAACCGCCCGGCCCCAACGATTGTAAACATCCAAGGCCCAGCCCTCTCCCTGTAGCCCTTGCACGGCAAAAAAGTCGTTGTGCCCGTCGGCATTGGCCGTGACGATGTTGGGAATTTGCAGACAGGAACGAACGGCCACCGAACGAGCGGCGCTTTGCTCGCCGCACGCCGTGAGCACCCGCAAGGTGTAGCGTCCCGCCGTCTGCACAACCAACTGCCGGCTGGTTGTGCCATCCGACCATTGGTAACGCAGATCTGGTCCTACCGGGCCTTGCAGGCGTAGTTGGTCACCCTCGCAAAGGGTGGTGTCGGCCCCCAGGGTAAAGGCGCGGGGCGCAGCAACGGCATTCTCGCGCACTGTTCGGCGTGCCGAGATGGTGCAGCCCGTGCCGTAAGTTGCCGTCACGGAGTAGGTGCCGGCTTGGCCGATGAGCACGGTCGCGGTGGTGGCGCCAGTGCTCCAGCGATAGGCGGTGGCACCGGGAGCGTTGGCCGTCAGGCTGGTGCTGGCGCCCGCACATATCAGCGAGTCGCCGGTGATAGCCAGCATAGGCAGCGAGATGGCGCGCACCGTTCGGCGTGCCGAGATGGTGCAGCCCGTGCCGTAAGTTGCCGTCACGGAGTAGGTGCCGACTTGGTTGATACGTATGGTCGCGGTAGTAGCGCCGGTGTTCCAGCGATAGGCGGTGGCGCCGGTGGCGTTGGCTGTCAGGCTGGTGCTGGCGCCCGCGCATATCAGCGAGTCGCCGGTGATAGCTAGCACGGGCAGCGAGATGGTGCGCACCGTTCGACGCAGCACACGGGAGCAGCCAGAGCTGGCACTGACCGTAACGGTGTACGTGCCTGGCCCCACGTTTGGCAAGTTCGCAGTGGTAGCGCCGGTGTTCCACAAAAAATTAACTCCGCTGGGCGCCACCACACGGAGTTCGGTGCTAGTTCCGGCACAAAGCACGGAGTCGCCTTCAATGGCGGCCGCAATGGTTGTACCCGCCGTTAGGATGTGTTCGCTACGATACGAAGTATTCTGCACCAGCAGGGAAGTAGCGGTAATTGGTGGCTGGGCGGGCAGCGTCCAGGGCAACTCGTTGCTGGTCCGGCGGAAAGCATTGCGGCAAGCCGGACCGGTGGCAGGGCGTAGTCTAAGCGAAAAGGTAACGTCGGGAGTGCTGCTGGCAGTGGTGAACACACCAACGTAAGAAGGGATTGCCGCGTCTGCCGGAGCGATAGTAGGAGCAGTGTTCACGGCGTAGAGGTGGACGCCGCGTGTCTGGGCGGGAAGGTTGCTCACAATGGCCGAGTCGCCGGTGGAAGTAATCAACCTAATTCGGCTGCTGGCGGGCCAGGTATTTTGGTACAAGCTGGCGCTGACATCGCCAAGCGGCGCGCCGGAGAGGTGCCAGTTGGCGGCGGCCGGAAAGTTAAGCAGCGTACCGGGGGTCGGCACACTGCCACGGTCGACCGCCACGTTTCCATTGGCTTGGTCGAACTGATAGTAGGCTACTAAGTCAGCTGGAACGGTCGCAAACTTCTGGCACATGTTGTCGCGGATTTGAGCTTCGGTGCGCGCCGTGCGCCAGACTCTAACCTCGTCGATTTCGCCAGCGAAGTAAAGATTGTTCAGGTAAGTGTACGTCCCAATGGTCAGAGGTTCAGGCGTGCGCAAGTCACCCACTACATAATTATTATAGGTGGTGCTATTTTCTAAAACACCATCCACATAAATCCTCCATACATTACCAGCCACTTGGCCCGCAATGTGGTGCCAGCGTCCATCGTTGACGAGCGTTGATGAAAAGCCAGAGCTTAAGTACTCTCCTACTCTGACCCGGCCAAATAGTACAGCCCGGCCGTTGTTGGTACCGAATTCAAACCCGCTTTCCGAGAAAAAAGAGTTAGAGTACTTAGTGACAGCAAATTGCCCGACTGACGAGGTGGTTTTTATCCAAGCTTCTACCGTGAGGTCTGAAATAATTCCCCGATCAGCGGTACCACAATTAATGTAAGTGCTGGACCCATTAAACGTAAGGCAGTTGCCGGAGCCAGGCAACGATTGGCCAATAGTCTTGTTGGGCAGAATAAGCATCATAACAAGGTACGCAACCAAGTATACACCAAGGCGCCATAAGGAGTAGGAGTGATGCATTCGAGAGCAGAATTTTTAAGTTGGTGATTGATGCTTGTTGAGCCAATCTGCGAATATAGCCAAGGTAAGTGCTTGGCTGTGCCCTTCATTAATCGTACCCAGGGTGGCATTGTAATAGGCCGCGCGCTGGTACAGGTCGCCGGGCTTGGTGCGCGCATACCCGCGCAGTAGATCGACGAGTTGTCTTAAGTTTTCGGCTTGATCTACCAAACCCCGGGCAGCGTAGCCGTAATAATCCTTGGTTAGTGGGTTGGTGCCGAAGCGATAGTAGATACTAGCCACATTCAGCAGGGTGGCTTCGAGGTGGGTAGAAGTATCGGCTGCCACTAAGGCATCTTGGCGTAGCAAGAAGTTAAATACGTTTTCCGACCGGGCACTCGACCATTGCAAGTTCGGTAGCAACTGGCGTAAGGACTCAAAGTCGCGCTCATCGCTGGGGTGGGGACGAAGCGTGAAAGTTAAATCGGGCAATTCGCGCACTAAGTGTACCAGCACGTCGGCGATGGCTGGCAGCGGGTCGTGAATGTTACACGCCAATCCTACTCGGCTGATAAAAGGATGGATATTCTTCATGCTTAGGTAAGCATCGGCCTTGGGCATGCCCACCAGCTCCACGCGGCCGTGCACCGGGCCGCAGAGTCGGTATTTGTCCAAGGCATCCTGGCCTTCTAATAAGTTAAGATCAAAGCCCAAAGGAGGGAAATAAGTGCTGACGCTGGCGTGCTGCACGTAAGCGGTGGGCACGCCTTCGGCCCGACAGGCCAGCAGCAGCGAGCGGGTATCGTCGTTGTGGTCGTTGGAAAAAACGACGGCCCGGGGCCGGTAGTGGCGCAGAGCCCGGCGGTATACCTCGTAGTAGCCGATGGCGTAAAAAATAAAGTCAAAGAACCGCCAAGCCCGGCGGCCCTCGGTTCGCAGTAAACCAACAAAAGCCAAAGGAAACTGCCAGTAATACAACAGCTTGCACCGCAATGGCAACCGGTTGACGAGCGCGTTGTAGCGGCCGATGTTCTTGGCTTGCCCCGCCACCAGCACGGCGTCGGGCCGGCCTTGCCGGATGAATTCCAGCGCCTCGTAGTTGTTGGCACTCACTACATAAAGCCACACGGCTTCGCGCAACTCATCGGGGTTGCGAATGGGTCGAAAAACGTTACCCACCAGTCGCAGGGCCGCGTAGCCCAGCACCCGCGCCAGACGCTTGAACGGGTTAGCTGGCGAAATGTTGGCCAGCACCGCCGGCGGCAGCGCGGCAAACACAGCCGTAAACCGCAGTTGCAGAATGTCGCGCAGCCGCGAAATGAGGGGCAGCGTTTGGGGTGGCATTACAGCGCCTCCCACGTGAGCGCGGTGCCGGGCTGGAGGTCGCGGGTAGCCCGGCGGCCCAGTACCAGTTCCCAATGCCGAGGCCAGAGGCCGTCGCCGGGACGGATGATTTTCAGGTTATCCGGCGTGAAGGCTTCGCCCGCCGTGATGGGTCGGGCCACGTAGATGCTGCGCTTGTAGCGCCGGCTTTTTTCCTCGGCGGGCTGAATGCCGAGCTGCACCGCGCCCAAGGCTTGATGCGCCCGCTCGGTTTCGGCCACTAGGCTTGCCAGCTCGTGCGGCTCCAGCGAAAAGGCCGAATCAACGCCGCCCTCGGCACGGCTAAGGGTGAAGTGCTTCTCAATAACGCAGGCGCCCAGGGCCACCGCGGCGACGCTCGCGCCCACGCCCATGGTGTGGTCGCTCAAGCCGATGGGGCAGCCGAAGGTCTCGGCCAGCACCGGGATGGTGCGCAGGTTGGTGTTGGCCGGTGAAGCGGGGTAGGTGCTGGTGCATTTGAGCAGCACCAGCTCGCGGCAGCCGGCGGCGCGCAGCACTTGCACCGCCTCGTCTACTTCTGCCAGGGTCGCGGCGCCGGTGCTTATAATCACGGGCTTGCCGGTGGCCGCCACCTTGCGGAGCAGCGGCCAGTGGGCGTTTTCAAACGAGGCAATCTTATAGGCCGGCACTTCGAGGCTTTCTAAAAAGTCGACTGCCGTTTCATCGAAGGGCGAGCTGAACGCCAGCAGGCCGTGTTGCTGGGCGCGGGCGAAAAGCTCGGCGTGCCACTCCCAGGGCGTGTAGGCTTCCTGGTAGAGCTGATACAGGCTTTTGCCTTCCCAGAGCGACTGCCCGTCCTCGTCGATGGTGAAGCCGGTATCCATCGTGATGGTGTCGGCGGTGTAGGTCTGGAGTTTGAGGGCGTCGACGCCGGCCGCGGCCGCGGCATCTACCAGGGCCAGGGCCCGGTCCAGGCTCTGGTTGTGATTGCCCGACATTTCGGCAATGATAAACGGCTTGTGCGCCGGACCCACGGGCCGGCCGCCGATGCTGATTTCGGTCATGTATTGGAGTGGCGAATGCTGAGTTGCAAAGGTAGGAGTGGGGCGCAGCCTTTGCTGTGCGCTGCCACGTCGCTCGGGTGTGCTGCCAGAGCGTGCAACGGAGGCGGTGCGCTGCTGGGTGCTACACTGCCAGCAGGTTCGCCACTAATTCTTCCGTTAACTCATCGAGTGAATGAATTCGCTCGTGCGCCTCGTGCGCGGCATCGGCTTCGAGGTGAGCGTAGTTGCCGCGCAGGATGCGTACCGTGCGGAAGCCCCGCGGCTTGATGCCCACAAAATCCTTACGGGGGTTGTCACCTACGTAAATCACCTCACCGGGCCCCACCCGCTCGCGGCGGCAGATCAACTCAAACACGTGTGGGTCGGGTTTGGCCCGGTGCCGGCCGTAGCGGTTGGTGAGGTAGGCGTGCCGTACGCGGGCGTTCAGGTGCAGGGCCGCCACCTTCCGGGCCTGCACCTCCTTGTGGCCGTCGGTAACCAGGTAGAGAGGCCGAGCGGCAAACCGAGTCAGGCAGCGCTCCGCATCGGGATAGAGCACCAGCTCGGGCTGGTGCTGACGGTAGGTGCGCAGGCAGCTAGTCACCAAGGATTTGGACCAGCAGCCGTGCCGGCGCAGCACAGTGTCGAATACCTGGCCCCGCCCGTGGGTAGCTTCCTCGGCCACCATGTCCGCTGCCAGCGCCGCCGCGGGCACGGCCAGCAGTGGGCTCAAAAATGCGGCCACCGCCCCAAACCCGCCGTGCACGTAGCTCAGCTCGGGGTACAGGGTATCGTCGAGGTCAAAAACAAGAACGGGCATGGGCGCTGGGGCTTAGTGGAGTTGCTGCTCTTTCCTCGTGCCTCCTGCCCCGCTCGTTGTTAACCGCCGCGTTACATCGGCGGCAGCGCGCACTTGGCGCAATGGTTCCGGGGAGGGCAGGAAGGGGAAGTGGTTTAAATCAGCCCCGGCCGCTTCCTGCAAAAACCAAAAGAAGGAATCCACACCCGCGGTAATGCCCAGCGTGGAGGCCCCGCCAAAACGGCAGTTGCACTCGATGAGGTGCAGTTCGCCATCGGCCGTAAGCAGCGCTTGCAGCACCAGGGGACCGTACAGACCCAGTTTTTCCACCAGGCTGGTGAGGCGGGCCACCAGGCCCGGGTCGGTGAGGGTGGTGGTTACCTGCGATTCGCCGCGCACCACCACGTCGCGGGTGCGCGGCACGAGGCCCCGGACCCGGCCCTGGCGGTCCACGTAAGCATCCACGCTGATTTCCTGGCCCGAAATAAAGGGCTGGAAGACAGGATTCTGCAGGGCATGAGCGTGGGCCGCCGCCGCCGCGTACGGTAGGTTGAGCCCCAGGCTAAGCGAGCCGGCGCCGTGCCGTTCCTTCACCACGAACGCCGCGTTGGGCGGTTGCGGCATCCGGGCCGTTGCCAGGTCGTC
Organism: Hymenobacter montanus; assembly: GCF_014699115.1. Taxonomy (GTDB): domain Bacteria; phylum Bacteroidota; class Bacteroidia; order Cytophagales; family Hymenobacteraceae; genus Hymenobacter; species Hymenobacter montanus. The sequence continues at coordinate 102,852 of NZ_JACXAD010000008.1, read as the reverse complement.
CAGAGTCAGGCTGGTGGGAATGACGGGCAAGCCCTCCTGCTGGCCGAACCGAGCAAATTCGAGCTTGTCGAGGCAGCGTTGCACGGCGGCCGGGTCGCTCACCAGCACGGTTACGCCGGCCGCGGCCAGGGCGGCGCGGTGTCGGCTCCAGTAAGCCAGCTCGCCGTCGCGGGTGGGCACCAGAAAAGCGATGCCCCGGGCCCGACAGCCGGCCACTATTTCGGGGAGCGCGGCGTCGCTCAGCGCGGGCATAGCCCAGAAGTCGTCGGCCAGCGGACGCGCCAGGGCATCAGGGTTGAGGTCAGCCCCAATAACCCGGGTGGCGTAATGCACGCGCCGGGCGGCATCCTGCACGGCCCGCAACAGCGGCACTTTCGCGGCCAGGCTCGTCACGAGCACGTGGCCCCGGAAGGCGCCCAGGGGCCGAAAGCAGCTGTGAAACACGGTGTCGACCAACTGCCCGGCTACGCGCACGTGGCGGGGTAGCCGGGCCTCTTCGGTGAAACCTTCGGCCTCGAGCACCTGAGTGAGGTAGGGGCGCACGTCGTAGGCTTCGGTGTTGATTTTTTGCAGCGCTAAATCCTCGAACGCTACTTGCCGCAACAGGTGGAGGTAGGCCGCGAAATCGGCCTGGAAAGTGGGGATATGGGCATTACGGCCGGTTTCGAGCAGGAAGGAAATCTCGGCCCGCTGGGCTAGCCAGTCGATGTGCACCAGCCCGCCGTAACCGATGAGCTCCTCGTCTTTCAACAGCGAAAAAAGCAGTTGCCCGGGCTGCTCGGCTGTGAATAAGGGGGCGACCACCTCGCGAAAATACCGCTCCTGCGCCTCCACGGTGAGGGGCGCGGCCTGTCGTAAAATGTCGAGCTGCGCGTTGCGCCACTGCCGGATGGCTTCCTGGTCGCTCAGCCGGATGGGCACCAGGCGGTAAGCGCCGTAGTGGTAGTCGTTCAGGCGAAGAATTCGGTAGGAAGACAAAGGAGCAGAGGGTTGAATGGAAGGAGGTTAGGATTACGACCTGCGCGAGCAGGAGAAAGTAGTGTGCTGATAAACAGCGTTTCGCGCTAAAAGAACGTGATGATAAAAAACAGCCAGCAGAAAGGACGTCATGCTTTGGCTGCGCGGACGCCGGACGAGCATAATATTTTGATTACCAAAGTATTAATTGTTCTTCCCTGGCTGCTATCAAATCACTACGTAAGAGATAAGCGGGTTTAGGGGGCTACGGCGTAGGGCGTAGTTGGCTACGCCAAATACTTCGTCGAACGCCAGGGTTTCGCCCGGAAATTCGGGGCAGTTCAGCTCATCGAATGCCAGGATGGCCCCTTTGGTTAGGCGGGGGCGGATGGCTTCGAGGCAGGCTTTGGTGGGCGCGTAAATATCGAAATCGAAGTAGGCGAAGGCGATAATCGTTTCGGGGTGGTCGCGCAGGTAGCGGGGCACAGTTTCAGTGGCATCGCCGGCTACGAGCTCAAACTTGCGCTTGTGCGGGATGGGGCTGTCGGCCTCGTGCAGCGCCAGGATTTGGGTAAGGTAGTCCTGGTAGTTGGCCGTTACACCGTAGTCGCCGGCTTTCACCTGGTGGCCATCTTTGACGTCTACCGACGGAAACCCGCTAAAGGTGTCGAAGCCAATAATTTTGCGATTGTAGTTGAACGGCTCGTAAATGCCACGCAGGGCGTGCAGCAAGGCCAGGTTCTGGCCCCAGCGCACGCCAAACTCCATGGCCACGCCGTGCACCGGAATGATTTGCTGGTACAACTCAGTAAGAAACAGCAGCCGCGACAGCGTTTGGCGGTTTAGGTAGAGGCCGAGGTTGCTCAGCAGCTCCGCGTTGGGCAGGGGCGACTCGCGCAGGGTCTGGGCAAAGCTCTCGCGGCGGGCCGTTTCGGGCGCCGTGGCCCCGCTAAGGACGGAAATGGTGGACATCTTTAGTTGTCGGTTGATAATTGTCAGGAGTTAGTGCTCGGTCCTCTGGTGCTGGTTGATTGTCTTCGAAAACCAGAGGTCGAGCTAACTAACAACTAAGCAGGCTGCAAAAAAGCGACAATGCTGCGGCCCAAGCCCACACCTGCTAGGCCTTCGTAGTAGGTAGCAACGGCCACCAGCGGCGCGGTTTGCAGCAGGAAGTTGTCTTGTTCCAGCCGGGCTTGGTGGGCCGCTTTGCCCAACTCACGGTTCATTATGTAGTTGGTGGCTGGATTGAGCAAGTTGAGGTCAATGGGCTGGTCAGCTAGTACTTTGGCTACGTGCCAGCCCGTGGCCGCAGCCAGATTGCGCAAGCCGTTGTGATTGAAGTACGACAAGTGGTCGGGTAGCACTACCCAAAACGGCCGGTCGATTTTCCCAGTGTCGAGCAGATGCTGCTGCAGGGCCGAAAAATCATTGGGCACGTCAACCATCAACACTCCTTGAGGCTTCACTAGCGCCCGGCATTGGCGCAATAGCTCGGCTGGTTCCAGTACGTGTTCGAGCACATTGTCCAGCCACAGCACGTCGAACTGTGTGCCGGCTTCCACGAGTTTATCCAACTCTTCGTACAGGTCACCTGTGCGCAGATGGGCGCGCAAGGCTGGCTGAAATTTCTCCAGGCTGAAGCTGCTGAAATCCAGCCCCAGTACCTCCCAATTCTGGCGCTGGAAGTACTCCAATGCCCACCCTTCACCGCAGCCAATGTCGAGGAACGAGCCCCCACTCGTGGATGCTGAAAGGGTGTCAGAGCCGACGTCCGGCTGGCGTAACTGCGTCAGTACCCAGTAGCGCAGGCGCAGCTTGCCTTCGATATGCTCCAACTCCTCGGGTGGGTAACTAGTCGGGTAAGCTGTCCGTTCTTCCTGGTAGTAGCGCTGGGCGTAGTAGTGGCGCAACTCCTCAGGCGAGGGCTTGTGCTTGATTTCGTGAAAGCCAAACTCGTTCAGGCGCAGGGTGTCGGGCAGGTTCATGTAGTTTTTTGCTCAATGTGGGCATTCAAGGCCATGATTTCGGGATGAGCAACGAGCAGGGCGAGCAAGTCGGTCACGGGCAAGTCAGCCGCGTTATGTCGCTCAATAAGAGCGCGCAATACCTCGTAATCTTCGGGCGTGTCAAGCGTAATGCGGAATCGGCTGAAGTCGCCGCCCGGCCACACTTCGTTGCGCTGAATCACGCGGCCCGCCGTAGCCGGGTTAGTTTTGAGGTAAGGTGTCACATGCTCCCGCTCGTAGGGCAGGGTGGCGTGGGCGTAGGCTTCAGCCAGTAACTCCATCGAAAAAATCTCAAAGTCTAAGCCTCGCGGGTAGGTGCGTACGACAGAATTAGAGCGGTAAACTAGCGGATTGTTCTCGGCTAGATAGCGGGCCACGGCATCCCCAATCAGCGGGCCATCCACCAGCGGGCAGTCACTTGTAACCCGCACAATGGTGTCGAGGCCATAACGCTGAGCGGTTTCGTAGTAGCGAGCCAGCACGTCGGTTTCGCTGCCTCGGTGGTAGGGGAGGTCGTGGGCTTTGGCATAGGCGGCCAGCACGTCGTCGGCCGGCTCGGTAGTGGTGGCCAGGAAGATGGGCAGGCCGCTCTGCCGCAGCCGGGCCACGTGGTAATCGAGCAGCGGCCGACTGTCTGCGGGCAACAACACCTTGTTCGGCAGCCGGGTACTGCCCATGCGTACCTGCGAAATAATACCAGCGTGCTGCATCAGGCAGTAGTTTTTTCGAGCAGGTACACAGCATCCTGGTTGCTGTGCTCTGCGTCGTTGATGTACGAATAGAGCTGCTGTTTCACGGGGCGCAATTCCAGAAAATTATCCAGAAAGAGCTGATCGAAGGTAGTTTCCCACAAAGAACCCTCGTTGCCATGGTAGTTGATGGCCGTAGTTTTGGGCGCGTAGTACTCGTGGCCCATGATTCCCGGCCAAAGTCATCGAACCAAAAAAAATCCTGTCGGATGTGCGGCAAAATTAATTATCTGTTAATGTAAATATTAAAGCTGTTGAGGCAGTCGCTTAAAATCCCTCTGTGCGAATGCAAGATGACTAGGCTGTGCAGAGGCAAAAGATATTTCTAAGCAATTTTAATATGCGTGAACATCCTGCTTCAGTGGTGTGGATGCCAGATTATCAGGACACTCTGCTATATGATTTTAATTTCTCTGCCCGTCTGTAAAAATTCAACAATGCACGCCACCACGTAGTCCTGCTCCTCGTCAGTGAGGGTCGGAAAAAGCGGGATGCTGAGGCAGTGCGCGTAGTATTCTTCCACCCGTGGGAAGTCCCCGGCCCGCCAGCCCAAGCCTTCGTAGTAGGGCATGCGGTGCACCGGGATGTAGTGTACCTGGGTGAAAATCTGTCGGGTTTTGAGGAAGTCGTAAAGCCCTTTGCGGTCGGCCACCTGAATAATGTAGAGGTGGTAAGCGTGGCCGGGGTGGGCCGGGGCCAGCACGCGCACCCCGGCCACCGGGCCGAAGGCGGCATCGTAGCGCGCGGCGAGCTGGCGGCGGCGGGCCAGCCCCGCGTCGGCGCGGGCGAGCTGGCTCAGGCCAAGGGCGCAGTTGAGGTCGGGCAGGCGGTAGTTATAGCCGAGCTCCTGCATTTCCATGTACCAGCCGCCGTCGGGCTCGCGCACCAGGTCGGCCGGCTCGCGGGTGATGCCGTGGGTGCGCAGGCGCAGCAGGCGGTGAAACAGCTCCTCACTGTTGGTGGTAATCATGCCGCCCTCGCCAGTGGCAATGTGCTTCACGGGGTGGAAGCTGAAGATGGCGAGGTCGGCAAAGCGGCCATTGCCGCAGCGCTGCTCCTGGCCCCGCGAATCAACGAAAAAGCCGCCCGGCGCGTGGCAGGAGTCTTCGATTATCCACAGCCCAAACTCATCGGCCAACTGGCGGGCCGCTTCCAGGTTGACGGCCAGCCCGGCGAAATCTACCGGGATCAGGCCCGTGAAGTAGCCCTTAGGGTGCGCTTCCAGCAGGCGGCGCACCAATGCCAGGTCCAATAATCCCGTGGCTGGGTCGATATCGGCAAAATGCACCTCCCCGCCGCAGTAGCGCACGCAGTTAGCCGAAGCCGCGAAGGTGAGGGGCGAAGTGATAACGCGCTGGCCGGGCTGCACCCGCAGCGCCAATGCGCACAGGTGCAGGGCCGCGGTACCATTGCTGACGGCCACGGCATAGCTAGCCCCCACGTACGCCGCAAACTGCCGCTCGAACTCGGCCACGGTGGGCCCCTGGGTCAGAAAGTCGTGTTGTAAAGCGTCCGTTACGGCCGCTACATCAGCCGCGGTGATGTGCTGGCGCCCGTAGGGCAGGGCGCGGGTGGGGCGGAAGGTCGAGGTCGGTTCAGACATGGGGCGAGCGGGTAATATCAGACCGCGAAGCTAGCATCTACGTGCACCCGGATTTCCTCCCGGATCTGCTCGATACTCAGCCAGTCGTTGTTATTAGCCGAATCGTATTGGAAGCCCAACGGTACCCGCCGGCCGTTAAATCTCTCCACGAATTTATCCACACTCCAGGTTGGCAGCGAGGGCAGGATAACGTAGTAGCGGTCCAGCTCGATGGTGCTCAAGGCGTCGGTTTCGGTAATCATGGCCTCGTGCAGCTTCTCGCCCGGGCGAATGCCGACAATTCTCTGCTCGCACTCCGGGCCAATGGCGCGGGCTACCTCGGTAATTTTATAGGAAGGAATCTTGGGTACGAAAATCTCCCCGCCCCAGGCGTTTTCCAGCGCGTAGAGCACTAGGTCGACGCCTTCTTCGAGCGAAATGTTGAAGCGCGTCATGTCGGGGTGGGTGATGGGGAGCACGCCCGTGTGGCGCTGCTGCAAAAAGAACGGCACCACCGAGCCGCGCGAGCCGATTACGTTACCGTAGCGCACCACCGAAAAGCGCAGGTCGCGGGCACCCTTCATGTTGTTAGCCGCCACGAACAGCTTATCCGAGCACAGCTTGGTAGCCCCGTAAAGATTAATGGGCGCGGCGGCTTTGTCGGTGCTCAGGGCCACCACTTCCTTGACCCCGCAGTCGAGGGCGGCATTAATGACGTTTTCGGCGCCGAAGATATTGGTTTTGATGCATTCCATCGGGTTGTACTCGGCCGCGGGCACCTGCTTGAGGGCGGCGGCGTGAATCACGATGTCGATGCCTTCGCAGGCGCGGTGCAAGCGCTGGCCATCGCGCACGTCGCCAATGAAATAGCGAATGGCCGGGAACTTGGCCAGGCTAAATTCCTGGCTCATCTCGTACTGCTTCAGCTCGTCGCGCGAGAACACCACGAGGCGCCGCACGTGCGGAAACTTACTAAATACCGTACGCACGAATTGCTTGCCGAATGAGCCGGTGCCCCCCGTAACAAGGATGGATTTATGGTTGAGGTCGAGAGGCATGAACTAAAGCTAGGCCGAAACAGGACCACAAAAGTAGTTCGCAGGAATGTAGCGTGGACTCTGCGAGTCCGCGCCCGGACCAGACCCAAACGTTCCCGAGCGTCCCAGAATGCCCACGCGCGGACTCGCAGAGTCCACGCTACATTCCCGACCTTTGGCCGGCGGAGCTTCTGCCGCGTTGCGAATGCTATTCAATTCCCTGCACTTCTTAGTCTTTTTCCCAGCAGTAGTCGGGCTGTATTTTGGCCTGCCGCCCCGGTGGCGAGAGCTGTTGCTCTTGCTGGCCAGCTACTATTTCTACATGAGCTGGCGGGCGGCCTACGCTCTGCTGCTGCTCGCTACTACGCTGCTCGACTACTACAGCGGCTACCGCATGAGCCAGCTGCCCAGTAAGCGCGCGCGTCGGCCCTACCTCTACCTCAGTCTGGCCAGCAACTTGGGTACCCTGTTTATCTTCAAGTACTTTAACTTCTTTCGTGCGGCGGCCGGGCAGTTGGCCAGCGGCCTGCACCTGCCGGCGGCAGCCCTGCCGGCGTTTGGGCTGCTGCTGCCGGTGGGGGTGTCGTTCTACACGTTTCAGTCGGTGGGCTACATCATCGACGTGTACCAGGGCCGTCTGGAAGCCGAGCGAAATTTTGGGCGGTTTGCGTTGTTCGTAGCGTTTTTTCCGCAGCTCGTAGCCGGGCCCATCGAGCGCGGCGGGCACATGCTGCCGCAGTTCCGGCGCACCCACGAGCTGGATTATGCCCGCGTGGTGAGTGGTCTGCGCCTGATGGCCTGGGGCTTGTTCAAGAAAGTCGTGGTGGCCGACCGCCTGGCGCTGCTCGCCAACCCGGTGTTCAACAACCCACGGCAGCACCCGGAAGGGCCGCTGCTGGTGTTGGCCGCGCTGGCCTTCACCTTTCAGATTTACGGTGACTTCTCAGGGTATACCGACCTGGCCCGGGGGGCAGCCCGGGTGCTGGGCTTCGATTTCAACCTCAACTTCCGGCAGCCTTACTTGTCGGCCTCGGTGCCTGAATTCTGGCGGCGCTGGCACATCTCGCTGTCGAGCTGGTTTCGCGACTACTTGTACATTCCGCTGGGTGGCAGCCGCGTCGGCCCGGCGCGGGCTTACGGCAACCTGCTGGCCGTGTTTCTCATCAGCGGTCTCTGGCACGGGGCTAACTGGACCTTTCTGGCCTGGGGCGGCCTGCATGGCTTGTACTTGGTTATCAGCACCTGGGCCCGGCCCGGGCGCGAACGGCTGGCGCAGCTAATCGGCCTGGCGGCGCACCCCCGGTTGCGGCGGGGGCTGGGAATGATGGTTACCTTCATCCTGGTGGCTTACGCCTGGATATTCTTCCGCGCCAACACCCTCAGCGACGCGGTTTTCATCACCGAGCACCTGCTCAGCGGCTGGAGCTCCCTGACGGGCCGGCAACTGGGCATTCTGCTGCTGGACTTTTCCCAGCACTATCGTCCGGAGCTGGCGCTGGCGGCCTTCAGCGTCTTCACCATGCTGCTTGTCGAATACCTGGGGCGCCACCGCAGCCCGCAGGCGTGGGTAGCGGCCCAGCCGTTCGCCGTGCGGTGGTCGGGCTACGTGGGCCTCACGCTGCTGATTCTGTACCTGGGCATTTTCAACAGCACCAGCTTTATCTACTTTCAATTTTGATGTTGTTCACTATCCATTCCTCGTCGCTAATTGGATAAGTCCGCCGTGTCTCGTTTGCTTGGGCGCCTGTTGCTACTGGCCAGTGCGGTATTGGTCGGTGCCCTGGCGCTGGGCCCGGTCGTGCTAAAAGGCCGGGTCGATGCCTTCTACGGCCGGTTTATCAGCCCACCCGCGGGCAGCTTGATACTGGGCACTTCGCGGGCGGCCCAGGGCATTCAGCCGGCGGTGCTCACGGCGCAGCTGGGCCAGACCTGGGCGGGGCCGCTGTTGAATTACGCCTTCACCCTCACGCATTCACCCTACGGCCCGGCTTACCTGCGCAGCATTCAGCGGAAGCTCCGGCCCGACGTTACCAACGGCCTGTTTATCGTGGCCGTCGACCCGTGGTCGCTCTCGCTCGCCGGCCCCGAAGGCCACTTTCCCGAAACCAATTCGTTTATTGGCCAGCTCCAGCAAGTCAGCCAGAAGCCCAACCTGGACTATCTCATTCGTTACCAAACCAAGCCGCTCTACCGCCTGCTGCTCGACTATGCCACGGCCGCCGAGCGCCTGCACCCCGACGGCTGGCTCGAAGTCAACATCGGCACCGATAGCGCTCAGGTGCGGGCCCGTACTGCCCGCAAAGTGCAGGACTACCGTCGCCTGGCTGCCACCCACCACCTTTCGGCGGGGCGCCTGGCGGCCTTACGTCAAACCATCCGGTTTCTTCGTCGGCACGGCCGGGTGTATCTGGTTCGCCTGCCGATGGGCGCGCCGCTGTTCCAGCTAGAGCAAGCCTACCAGCCGGACTTCAATCTACTCATGCGGGAAACCGCCGCTACGCTGGCCGTGCCTTATCTCGATTACAGCACCCAGCCCTATGCCACCACCGATGGCAACCACCTTGAGCGGGCCGCCAGTCGGGCCTTCAGCCAACAGCTGGCTGCGGATTTACAGCGGTTGTAGGTAATCGAAATCTGGTGGACGACACGGGGTAGTGGGGTGGTGCCACGAATTCCGCGGAGCGGTTCGTGGTACCACTACTCCCAGAACGATGCTCGCCAGGGTTGTTCAACGAGCAGTGGTACCACGAAGCCCTGCGGGCCATTAGCTACGCTGACCTACGGTTCGTGGCACCACTCCGCCACCCTGCCACTTGGTTCAGGCGCGCACCAGTGCCGCGAGCCGCTGCGTCAGGGCTGCGCGGGAGTACCGTTTGTGGCTCACCGCGGGCAAGTCCAGGTTGGGGTTGAGGCGCCACTGCCTAATCAAGCTCTCCACCGCCTCCCGCATCAGGGCAGAATCTTCGTAGGGCAGCGCATGGCCCGCGGCGCACTCCTGCAAAAGGTTATCGGCATCGGAGCCGCTGGGGCCAATGCACAGAATGGGCTTGTTGGCAGCCAGATACTCGAATATTTTGCCCGGTAAGATGCCGAAGTTGCGGGGCACGTCGGGAATGGCCATCAGCAGTGCTGAGGCGCTCAGCAGGTAGTTAACCGACTCATCGTGCGGCACGAAATCGATGAATTCCGTGGCGGGTAGTAGCCCTGCCCGTTCAATTTGTTCGCGCAGCCCGGCCGATACCTGGCCTACGAAGCGTAACCGTAGCGGTACGTCGGGGTGCAGGGCGGCGCAGTGTGCCACCGCCTCGAGCAAGCGGCCGATGTGGTACAGCTCCGTGATGGTGCCGGTGTGCGTGATGCGCAGGCAGTCGGTTGGGGGCTGCGAGGGCTGCCGAAAATCCGACTCGTCGTATCCGTTAGGCAGCACGTGGAATTTTGAGGACGGCAAATCCGGCAGCTTAGCCAGAAACAGGCGCTTGGTTTCGGGTGAGGTCACCAGCACGGCATCGGCGTGGGTGAGCACGCGGCGCTCATATTCAGCGTCGAGCCAGGCAGCCAGGGGCGTGTGGTGCAGCCCTTTATAGTAGTAGATGTCTGTCCAGGGGTCGCGCAGGTCGGCCAACCAGCGGAGCCCGTGGCGCTTCTGGAGGGCCAGGCCGATGAGCTGGGTGGAATGGGGAGGCGAGGAGGTGAGTACGGCATCGAACGTCTCGCCGGCGGCCAATAGCTGCTGTACCGCCGCCAGGGCGTGGTGGTTCCAGCCCCGGCGCGGGTCGGGAATGAAGAAGTTGCCGCGCACGAAGCGCAGGGCTTTTTGCAGCAGCCCAGGCTTGCCTTCGTTGGCGAAGCCGCCGTGGGGAGCGGCCCGGCCGGTCAGCTTTTTGTAGGACTCAAAGGGCTCGGTGGTGGGCGTTCGAACGATGCGCAGGCCCGCCGGTACCTCGGCCAGTAGGCTCTCATCTAGTACGGGGTAGGTGGCCTGCGCCGGATCCACGGTAATCACGGTGGGCTCGACGCCAAAGTGGCCGAGGTGCTTCACGAATTTCAGGCAGCGTTGCACGCCGGCTCCGCCCGACGGTGGCCAGTAGTAGGTAATGACGAGCAGACGCAGCGGGCGGGGGGAGGGCACGGAAGGGAATAAGAAAAACAACCGCAAAGCTACGTGAACGACACGCTCGCCGTTGCCGTAACTTTGCACTGCCCCGCTCTTGCGCTACGCCTCATGAACAACGACCAAATCAACGAGCTGCTGTCCCTCATGGGCCAGCAAATCAAGGAAAATGCCGAGTTGCGCGTGGAAACTAACCGCCGCTTCGAACAGTTGACCGAGGTGATGGTCAACGGCTTCCTACGTTTGGAGGACAAGCTCGGGGAACGAATCGACAACGTCGCCGCCAGAGTGGACCATCTCACCGACCGGGTAGACCATCTAACTGATCGAGTAGACAACCTAACAGGTCGAGTGGACCACCTCACTGACCGGGTAGACAACCTAACGGGTCGAGTAGACCACCTCACCGACCGGGTAGACCATCTGACGGGTCGAGTAGATTACCTCACGGAGCGAGTGGACCACCTGACTGACGAAGTCACGGAGCTGAAAACAGACATGCGCGAAGTCAAAGAGCAAAGCCAGGAAACCAACCGCCGCCTCGGCAACATTTTCGAGCACACCGGCCAATTGACCGAAACCACGCACGCCGCCGGCCTGCGCCTAAGTCGGGTCGAAACCTCCCTGCAACCTACCAACGCCGAGCTCGACGCGCGCCTCAAAGCTGTTGAAGCCCAGCTCCGCAGTGCCTCGTAGCTGGCATCGCACTATAACACATTCATCTCATTAGCACATCAACACCGTGTTTGATAATCTCTCCACCAAGCTCGACCGGGCTATTAAAACCCTCAAAGGGCAGGGCAGTATTTCCGAAATCAACGTCGCGGCCACCATCAAGGAAATCCGCCGGGCCCTGGTCGATGCCGACGTTAACTACAAGGTCGCCAAAGAGGTAACCGACAAAATTAAGGATGCGGCCATGGGCCGGGACGTGCTCACGGCCGTGTCGCCGGGCCAGCTCATGGTCAAAATTGTGTACGACGAGCTGACCCAGCTCATGGGCGGCGAAAAGAAGGACATCACCATCAAGGGTGACCCCGCCGTGGTGCTGCTCTCAGGCCTGCAGGGTTCGGGCAAAACCACGTTTGCGGGCAAGCTGGCCAGCTACATCAAGCGGCAAAACCGCACCGTGCTGCTGGTGGCCTGCGACGTGTATCGCCCCGCGGCCATCGACCAGCTTAAGGTGCTGGGCGAGCAGATCGGGGTGGAAGTGTACGCCGAAGTCGAGAACAAGAACCCGGTCGAAATCTCGCGCAACGCCATCGATTACGCCAAGAAGAACAACAAGAAGGTGGTCATCATCGACACCGCCGGCCGCCTGGCCGTCGACGAGCAGATGATGCGCGAGATTGAGGCCGTGAAGCTGGCCATTAACCCCTCGGAAACGCTGTTCGTGGTGGACTCCATGACTGGCCAAGACGCGGTGAACACCGCCAAAACCTTCAACGAGCGCCTGAACTTCGACGGGGTGGTGCTCACCAAGCTCGATGGTGATTCGCGCGGGGGGGCGGCCCTCAGCATCCGGGCCGTGGTCGAAAAACCCATCAAGTTCATCTCGACCGGCGAGAAGATGGATGCCCTGGACCTGTTCTACCCCGACCGCATGGCCCAGCGTATTCTGGGAATGGGCGACGTAATCTCGCTGGTTGAGCGGGCCCAGCAGCAGTTTGACGAGGAAGAAGCCAAGCGCATCAACGCCAAAATCCGCAAAAACCAGTTCAACTTCGACGACTTTCTCTCTCAGCTGGAGCAAATCAAGAAGATGGGCAACATCAAGGACCTGATGGGCATGATTCCGGGCATGAGCAAGGCCATGAAGGACGTGGAGATCGACGACAACGCCTTCAAGCCGGTCGAGGCCATCATCAGGAGCATGACCAAGCAGGAGCGGGCCAACCCCGACATTCTAAATGGCTCGCGCAAACGCCGCCTCGCCAAAGGCTCTGGCACTGACATTCAGCAAGTGAACGCGCTGATGAAGCAATTTGATGACATGCGCAAGATGATGCGCACCATGAATAAAATGAGCCAGACCAAGGGCGGCATGGCTCAAATGGCTAAAATGATGGGCGGCATGAAAGGCGGCCCCGGCGGCATGATGCGCTAAGAAAGATCCGCCCCGGAGACGAGCCAGGGGTGGGCTACCAGCGCCAGTAAAAAATATTATCAAATATCTTGAAAAAAGCAGGAAACTGGAATTTTTTGGTTCAGTTCTTGTTAATCTATTCGTGAAAGAATAGTTTTTTAAGGTGTTTTGGTATGGAAAAGGACGCCCCCTTGGGACGTCCTTTTTTTATTGCCTTACAATCAGTATGATGGAAGTAGAAGCCTGTGGGTTATTTATTGCCTCAGCCCGTAGGTAATACGGTGTAGTATCTATGCAGAGTGAAGAACTACCTCTGCGGGGGTGTGTAAGATGGCATGTAGCGGCGCGCAAAGTCCGGGTTCATTTCGCGCTTGCCTTTCATGCAAATGGGTTAATTTACCCAGAATCCGGGGCACTGCTCAGGCCGGCTAGTGTACTACCTTGTGCCGAGATTCCCAACCGAGGCTTTTTCCCTGGCACTGCTCAGGCCGGCTAGTGTACTACCCGTAGCTCGTAGCGCTCGGGCGCGCCGTTGAGGGCGGGTACGTGCCAGGCCCCCACGCGGCTGGGGCCGTAGCCCAGGTTAACTTTCACCCATTCGTCGCGGGTGGGGAGCAGGGCGATAATCTCCTGCTCTAAGTGGGCCAGGTTGGCGCGGAGGTTAGCGGCAGTTTGGATCAGCTCGTCTTCCTCCTGGTTGAAGCTGCCCGCGGGGGGGCGTTGCTCAAATTGAGCACCTGACTGCGCTCGTTCCCGCTCCCGCAGCGGTTCGTTGTGCAAGGCCTCGGTTGCCCGGTGCAAGGCCTTCTCTGCTTCCAGGTAGGCCTTTACTTTTTCTTCCAGCGGAAGTAATGCGGGGTCGAGGTAATCGAGGTTAGAGGCCATGCAAGTAGGAGGTGAGTACGAAAAGGACGCGGGACGCTTCGGGATAAGGAACGGCTTTGAAAACGGGTTTTCCCAGGGAAAGGATACGCGCCAGGAAGTTAGGGCTTTCGGCCCGGGGGCCGGGCCGCTCCATCCGGGGCGCGGTTGCGCTGGCATCGCTCGCCGCAGTATTTCACCTCGTTCCAGTTGGCTCGCCATTTTTTACGGTACTCAAACGGCCGGCCGCAAGTAAGGCAGATTTTGCTGGGCAACTGGCCTTTACGGAGTTTTGGGAGGGGCATAGTAGCGGGTGAGGCAAGCAGTCAGTACCCAAACCCTGGTTCCCACCGCGAAGTTTTGGGTAATTTTCGGCTCCGAAACCAGTAGACCCCAACCAGCAAACCCATTCAACTCAGCCGGCCCAGGCGGCCGCTCGCGAGCCGCAGGAACTCAAGTACGTACAACCATCCCGATAATGTTGTCCGGGCTAGCTGCTCTCGGCTCTGCTTAACGCGTAGAACGACCCGCCGAAAACCGCTAGGCCCACCGGGTACCCGTTGCCTGCGTCATCCATCACCCGCTTTCCACCTTTGACGACTACCACCGCTCCCGATATTCTAGGCCAGGCCCTCCTGGATTATCACCATGGCAACGCCACGGCCAGCCTCCTGGTGCACTGCAACGTAGCCGACGACGAGCCGCTGCCCGCCGCGTACTTCTTTCGTACGCTCTTGCTCATGCCCGCCTTGGAGCGCCTGGCCCTCGACGAAAGCCGGGGCCGCGTGCTCGACCTGGGCGCCGGGGCCGGCTGCCACAGCCTGGAGCTGCAAAGCCGTGGATTTGAGGTGAAAGCCGTCGACGTTTCGGCCGGGGCGGTGCAAGTAATGGCCGAGCGGGGCGTCCGCACCGTGGCGCGCCATGATTTGTTCGCCCCACTACCGGCCAATGAGCTGCCCTACGACACGATTTTGCTGCTCATGAACGGTATCGGTCTTACTGGCACGCTGGAGGGCCTGGCTACCTTTTTGGCGCATGCCCGCACGCTGCTGGCCCCGGGGGGCCAGATACTGGCCACGTCCTCCGACGTGCGGTATCTCTACGAAGACGAGGAGGGGGCCTTGCTGCTCAATCTCAACGGTCCATACTATGGCGAAGTGGAGTATTCCCTAAGCTACGCCGGCCGCACGGGCTCTCCCTTCCCGTGGTTGTTCGTGGAGGCAGCCTTGCTGCAGGATGCCGCCGAAGCTGCCGGCTACGCTGCCGATTTCCTCGACGAAGACGAGCAAGGCCAGTACCTGGTCCGGCTTACTCCCACGAATCATTGAGGTAGGGCTGCCCGAGCGTAATTCCCAAGTCCTACCCCGTACCACCAGTTTCTCTTTCCACTACATTCCCTTTTCTACGTAGCTATGTCTAACTCCCTCGTCTACCGTACCCGTTGGGCCGATATGGACCCTAACGGCCACATGCGTCACTCGGCTTACGCCGACTATGCCGCCGACCAACGCATCGTTCTGCTAACCCAGTGGGGCTACGATGCCGCCCGGCTGGCGAAGCTGCGGCTGGGCCCCATTTTGTTTCGCGAAGAAACCAAGTTTATAAAAGAGGTGCACATCGGCGAAGAGATTCGGGTCGATACCCAGTTGGTGTCCGTCCGCGACGATGGCTCGCGGTGGACCATCCTGCACACGATTTACAAGGCCGATGGCCGGGCAGCGGCCACGGTTACGGTCGAAGGAGCCTGGCTCGACCTCGACCGCCGCAAGCTGGCCGTGCCGCCCGCCGACCTCACCGCGGCCTTCAAAACCATGGCGGTCTACGAGGCTCAACCCTGCTGATTTAATTCTCGGTCAACGAGGGCGCCACTGGCCGCAGCGCCCTCGTGATGCGGTCCAGTTGCTGCTGATGGTGCAAGAGGTGGTCCAACAGAAATTCCATCACTTGGTAAATGGTTATTCTACCTGAACGGGGATGAGGAAAAACCGCCCGGTTCAGCAGCTGGCTCGGAAACTCATTGAGCAGCCGCTCGAGCTGGCGGCGCGAGGCTTCCCACGTATGGCGCAGCTCGGGCAGGGATGGCAGATTGCCGGCCTCGGTGAGGGTGGCCACCCCGCGCGGAGCCTTAAACCTAAGGCCGGGCAGGCGCAGCAGGAAGCGCACCGTCCGGGCCCGCAGGCGGGTGAAGAGCCCCACTTTGGGCAGGTACTCGTCGGCCAAGAGCTTCTTCTGCACGTACTGAATAATGTTGCCTTCGATAAACAGCAGGTGGTGTACTACTTGAGCGGCTGACCACTCGCCGGGTGCGGGCGCCGTGCCGCTGGCTGGCCCCAGGGCTTCGGCGGTGGTCAGCAAGCGTTCGGTGGCCCGTTCCAGTTGCTCAAACTTGAGGTGGAGGCGGTGATTCATTGCGGTGGGATGGCGAAAAAGTGGCTCGAAGGGCAGCGGGGCCCAAAAGGTACGGCAACAATCCGACTGCACCCCACGGGGGCTCGGATGAAGCCGAGCCCCCGTGGGGTGCCACGCCAACAGCCGGCTGCGCTGCCATTTTACGGACTGGCAATATTCGCCGGGGCTTGGGGCGGGCCGGGTTTGTTGTTTGGGGTGGCTAGTCCGCTGCCGCACGGCCCGGTAACTGCACCCGCTCAGTGCAGCGTTGGGATAGTGCGCCTTTCGCCAGAATATAAGAAAGCCTCGTCAGCACCAGCTCACGAGGCTTTCTTTACGTTACAGGTCAGACGCTTATGCCTTGGCGTACGTCACTTCTTTCACGGCTTTTACGACGCGGGCTACGTTGGGCAGCGAGGCTTCGATAAGGGTGGGCGCGTAGGGCAGGGGGACGTCGGCGCAGGTGATGCGGATAACGGGCGCGTCGAGGTAGTCGAAGGCCCGTCGTTGCACGATGTAGGCCAGCTCGCCCGAGATGCTGGCCAGGGGCCAGGCTTCTTCTATCACGACCAGGCGATTGGTTTTCTTCACCGAGTTAACCAGGGTGTCGTAATCAATCGGGCGCACCGAGCGCAGGTCGATTACTTCGGCTTCGATGCCTTCCTTAACCAACTCATCGGCGGCGGCGTAGGCAATCTTCATCATCTTGCCGAAGCTCACCAGGGTCACGTGCTGGCCGGGGCGCACCACATTGGCCTTGCCGATCTCGAGCAGATATTCTTCCTCGGGCACGTCGCCCTTGTCGCCGTACATCAGCTCCGACTCCATAAAAATCACCGGGTCGGGGTCGCGGATTGCTGCTTTCAGCAGGCCTTTGGCGTCGTAGGGGTTGCTGGGAACCACCACTTTGAGGCCGGGAGTGTTGGCGTACCAGTTTTCGAAGTTCTGCGAGTGCTGCGACGAGAGCATGCCGGCGTTGCCGGTGGGGCCCCGGAACACGATGGGGCAGGAGTACTGGCCGCCCGACATGGAATACAGCTTCGCGGCCGAGTTGATAACTTGGTCGATGGCCACGAGCGAGAAGTTAAAGGTCATGAATTCAATGACCGGAATCAGCCCGTTGGCGGCGGCCCCGACGCCGATGCCGGCAAAACCCAGCTCGGCAATAGGGGTGTCAATCACCCGCTCCGGGCCGAATTCGTCGAGCATGCCTTGGCTCACTTTGTAGGCCCCGTTGTATTCGGCTACTTCTTCGCCCATGAGGAACACCCGCGGGTCGCGGCGCATTTCCTCGGACATGGCCTCGCGCAAGGCCTCACGAAATTGAATCTGACGCATGATTTTCTTTAGGTAAACAGCGGTTTTGAGCCGGCTGGCAAAGCTACGATGAGCCGGGCGGATGGGCAATGATTAGCGTAGCGCTTCCTGAAATACCTTACTCTGGGAATAATCCAGAAATTCCAGGTCTTCGACGGCCCGCTGGGCGTAGCTGCGGTCGAGCGCCACGGCCTGCTTCAGCAGCTTACCCATGGCGGGCTCGTTTTTTCGGCGTGCGGCCACTACCGCCATGCCGTAGAGCGGAGCTGCCGCCTGGGGGCGTAAGTGATGGGCCAGGAGGTACTGCTGCAACGCCAGGTCATACCCCTCACGGCCCAGCAGTACTAACCCCCGGTTCAGGGCATTTTGGTAGGAGGGACCAGCATATTGCAGGCTGCGCAGGGCTTGGTCGGGCTGCCCTAGCTCAATCTCCAGGGCGGCCCGGTCCGAGAAAATCTTGCGCAGCAGCGTTCGTTGGCCGCCCAGCTTGATGGCGTAGTCGTAGTTCTGCAGGGCTTCGGGACGGTCGCCGGCCCGGTGGTAGGCAATGGCGGCGTAGTAGAAGGACTCCGCCGTGGGGTTACGATGGGCCGCCATGGTAAAGTTGACGGCCGCCCGGCGGCGGTAGGTATTACGCATTTTTTCGGTCAACTCCTTCTCGGCGCGCTGCAGCAGAATTACCCCCAGGTTGTGAAAGGCTTCCCAGCTGTTGGTGTTCGCCGCCGCCATTTCGTAGATGCGCTGCTTCTCGGCCAGCAGCGGCGTAAGCGTGGCCGAGTAGCGCAGCTCCTCGGGCGTGAGCGCTTCGGTCTCGGCCTGCTTGTCCAGGATTTTTTTCGAGAGCAGGTATACTTCGGAGTCGTAGCGCTTGGGTGCGGTATACGTTACGGCCACGGTGCCGAAACGCAGCACCGGGTAGATGTACTGTTGAATGTAGTCGAAGTACGAAAGCTGGTGCAGGGCCTTCTCCTTGTCTTCGAACGTACCCTGGGCGTCGTTGATGATGCTTACTACGGAATCCATCTGCTCCGATTTCAGGGCCGAGGTCATGACCTTGCTCAGAAAGGTGTCCCAGCGCCGGGTGTACGCCAGGGTGTCGAATTTAATGTTCTGAACCTTATTGAGATAGGAGAACATCTTCACCCGTTCCTTGTAGTAATACAGCAGCATGCGCACGCGCTTGCTGGCCAGGGCGCGGTTATGGGCATCAACTGAGTCGGGCGAGTGTCCGGCGATGATGAGCACCTGGGTGGTTTGCTGGTTGGCATCGATGAGGTCTTCCAGGGCGGCCACGTTGGTGCCGAGGTAGCCGCGCACAAACCACTGGCCTTCATCGAAAAAGAAGGGCAACACCCGGGTGCCACTCATCGAATTGCTGGCGTGCTCGGGCAACAGGCTCAGCACCGTGTCTTCGCGGGTGACGAGGCGGGTGGGGTCGCCGATGCCGCGGGCCACGCGGACGTCGTCGGCCGCCCGGAGCACGCGCCCATTGGCTTTGAGCTCCCGCACCTGGGCGTGGGCTAGTAACTCGCCGGGGTTGCGGTTGGGCGTGTTGGGCAAGGTGAACTTCTGGGTGGCCAGGAGCTGCCCTTTGTTTTCCTCATCGTACACGTAGTTGCCAACTGTGAAGGTAATGCGGCCCAGAGTGTCCTCACGCAGGCCGTGCTCGTAGCGGTAGCGCAGCAGCAGCTCGTAGGCTACACCCTTGCGCAGGTGCCGAGCCGGCACGCGGGTCATTACCTCAAAAGGCACGGTCTCACCCGAGGCGGTGAGCAGGGCGGGACGCGCTACCACCGTGCGCCCGGCTTCGGCCTCTTTCAAGACCCGCGGTAAGGAGCAAGCCGATAATAACAGGGTGGCTGCCAGGAGCCCAGGGGCCGTAGGGCGCAAAAAATTTACCATCAAGAAGCGCGGCGCAGGAAAACAAAAACCAAGTCCTCAAACGTAGAAGCCCCGGAAGTAGCCGGAACCGTGCGGGCAAAATTACGTTGTTACGCTTGGCCTAGCCCGTTCAGTGCCTTATCTTAGCCCAGACAATCTGTATTTTCCTCGCCGCTACCCATCCATGAAACGCTTCACTGACTACCTCGAAACGCAGTCTTTTGGTTTGTGTTCGGTCCTGGCTCAGAAGTGGGGCTTTAGTACGCGCAGCGTGCGCCTCTCATTCGTGTACGCGTCGTTTTTCACGTTTGGCTCGCCCATCGTGCTCTATTTCGCCGGGGCTTTTTGGCTGAACGTGCGCCGGGCCATGCGCCAGCAGCGCAGCACCGTGTGGGATTTGTAAGGCTTGTCCTACCAAGCCCAGCCATCTTTTCGGGCTGAATTATCAAGTTAGATAAGCTAAAACCCAGTTCTTAAGCAAGGTATAGGTGGCGGAGGCGCAAGTCTTGCCGTACTGCCACTTGGCTTGGCGTTTATGACGCCCCGCCCAGGCCTTCCGGCCTTGGGCGAAGCCCGCAGATAGCGGCTAGCCGGCGCTGCTGCACGTCGGTAATGCCCCGTTGGCAGCACCTGGTCTCTTGCCAGGCCCGCCTCGCAGATGCGAAACCAGCGGTAACACAGCCTCAATGCGCGCTGGCACTGCCTTCTTACCTATAGGACTAACCTTTCTCTAGGTGCCTTGGACAGAGACCGAGCTTTCCTTTTTGATTTTTGAAATCAAAGTAGTTTTAACCGGGAAGTCAGTTCTTCTCGCTGCTGCCTGCTCACGACCGCGGGCGGCCTGGTCCTGCTACTTCAAACCTAATTCGCTGAACTTTCGCTTGCTGCGCCCGAAGTAGGCCCACACCAAGCTGCCATTGTATACTCCGGGGCGCTCGGCAACCCGCAAATGTGGCTGAGCCAGGCGGCGCCGTTTGCGCCAGTAGCCTAACTGCCCATAAAAGCTGAAGTGAGCGCGCACAACGGCCCAGCAGTTGGCCAACTGGCCGCTGGCCAGGAACCGCAGGCCGGCTACGCCATCGAGCAGCAACCGTTGCAGCAGGGCGGGCAGCAGCTCGCCGGGCGCCGCGTTTTTGTAGAGCAAGGCGAGCCCGTTGCGAAAATTAAGGTAGGTTTTGCGCGGGTTGGTTTTGGGCAGGGTGCCGCCGCCCACGTGCTGCACGGCGCTGCCGCCGTGGTACCACACTTCGTGCCCGGCGTTCCAGAGGCGCCAGCAGAAGTCGATCTCTTCCATGTGGGCGAAGAAGGCCGGCTCCAGGCCGCCGAGGGCTTGCCAGGCGCTGCGGCGTACCAGCAGGCAGGCGCCGCTGGCCCAGGCCACGGGGCGGGGGTCGTCGTACTGGCCGCGGTCTTTCTCGAGGGTGTCGAAGAGGCGACCGCGGCAGAAGGGGTAAGCCAGCCGGTCGAGGTAGCCGCCACCCGCGCCCGCGTATTCAAAGTAGGTGGGGTCGGCGTGGGCCAGCAGCTTGGGCTGAACCGCCGCGATGAGCGGGTTGACTTCCAGCAACCTGCGCAGGGGGCGCAGCCAGCCCAGGTTCACTTCCACATCGGAGTTGAGCAGCACGAAAAAGTCGCTGTCGACTTGGGCCAGGGCCTGGTTGTAGCCTTCGCAGAAACCAAAGTTGCGGTCGAGTAGCAGCAGCTCCACCGCGGGAAAGTCGCGGGCCAGCAGTTCCACCGAGTCATCAGTCGAGGCATTGTCGGCTACCACCACGCGAGCGCCGTCGGCGTGGGTGAGCACGCCGGGCAGGAAGCGGCGCAGGAAGCCGGCGCCATTCCAGTTCAGGATAACAATGGCGACGTCGGCGCAGGCGCCCGGGCGTGGGCTTAATGAGGCGGTAGAAGTGAGCCCGGCGGAATGGTCATCATCTGGTTGGTCCTTCCCGTGCCCGGCCGCTGCTTCCTCATACTTCAATTTCATTCTTCTTCGCGCTTCGTTAAACTAGGCTCCAAAGCCGGTCAGGTCGAGGCCGGGCACGTTGGGCATCAGGCCGCTGGTTTTGCGTTGCAGCTCCTGACGGGCCAGCTCGGCGGCTTCGTCGAGGGCCTTGTTTACGGCGGCGACCACGAGGTCGGCCAGCATGTCGCGGTCCTGCGGCGTGAGCAGGCTCTCGTCGATGCTGAGCTTGAGGATTTTACGGTGGCCGTTGGCCGTGGCGCGCACGAGGCCACCGCCGGCTTCCCCGGTCGCGGTGAGGTGTTCGAGTTCTTGCTGGGCCTGCTGCATCTTGTCCTGCAGCTCTTTTACTTTGCCCATCATGCCGGTGAGGTCGAATGCCATAAGTTTAGTTATCGGGTTTCGGTTAATAGTGAGCAAGGAACAACTAAACGGCCGGAAAGTGCGCCCAGCTTCAGCGGGAAGCTGCCGAAAACCCGGACCGCTAGGGGTAGCGTACGAGTTCAGGCTCAAAATAGCCGGCCCGTAGTCGTCGCTG
The DNA here is from genome assembly GCF_014699115.1 of Hymenobacter montanus. Lineage (GTDB taxonomy): Bacteria > Bacteroidota > Bacteroidia > Cytophagales > Hymenobacteraceae > Hymenobacter > Hymenobacter montanus. The sequence continues at coordinate 81,382 of NZ_JACXAD010000008.1, read as the reverse complement.
CTCTACTTTAAAATCGTGACCGAGCCGGTAGCCGTAAAGGGAGGTCCCTCTTCGCTCTCTTGCTGAAACCGCCAGGCGTACGCCCCCAGCACCGGCGGCTGCCCTCTGATGGTGCCGTCCCATACTTGGTCGCGCTGGGTGCTGCGAAATACTTCCTGGCCATTGCGATCGACAACCACAAAGAGGTAGTTGCGCAGGTAGCGGCCTTTCACTTCGAGCAAGTCGTTGAGCCCGTCGCCATTGGGCGTGAAGGCCGTGGGGATGGCGAGCGTAATGCGCCGCGTAACGGTGGCCAGGTTGGAGTAGCTAACCCTACCGGCCGGCAGCCCGGCCCCCTGAATAAGTAGGCGGTAGCGCAGTCGCTGCTGGTCGGCAGGCGGGGTGAAGTCGGTGTAGGTAGTGCCGCTGCCTATCGGTACGGTGCTGAGCACGCTGCCATCGCGGGCCAGGCGCTGCAAGGTATAGGTGGTGGCGTTGGGTGCGGGGCCAGTAAAGGGCGTCCAGCTGAGGGCGACGGTGGTGCCCTCGGCGTCGGCGGCGCGGGCCGTGAGCAGGGCCGGGCAAGCCGCTGAGCTTTCGGGCGCGGCGTTGCCGCACAAGTCGGTCAGCACCATGGTGTAGCAAGGAGGCTGAGCCAGGAGCCCGGCCAGGTCTGCCGAATCGCGCCGAACCCTCGTGCTGGCCACGGTGCCAAAGTCGACCGGCGGCTGCCCGCCCGCCGCCCGGCGGTAGCGTAGAGTACCGCCTTTGGGCAAGGGGACCCCGGAGGAAGTTAGGGCCGTGAGCTCCAAGACGTTCCGCAGGTTAAAGCTCGCCACCAGCAGCGGCCGGGGCGGGGGGATGGTCGACCGCGTGGTAATGGAAACCGGATTGGAAATGGCGGTGCCCCCGCCCGTCTGGGTAGCCGTCACCCGGTAGGTGTAGGTAGTGCCGCATTCCACGTTAGGGTCTTCCAGCCCGCCGGAAATGGGGATGAGGCTGGCATTGGGGAGCGTGACGTTGTCGCGGGTGACGCTGTAAGTCGCTCCGACACCCGCGTCGTCGAGCTGCAGCTGGTTGCGCCCGCCCGCCGAGCTCCCTGTGAGGCTGAGCGTGCAGATAGAAGATGAAAACTCCTTGCTGTTCTCACAAAAGTCGCTGCGGAGCAGTCGGTAACAGCCTTTCTGGGTTGATGGGAGGCTGAATGAGGAAGTGCCGGCGGGCACGTTAGCTACGTCCCGGTAGCCCCCCGGGGCGTTAGCTTCCGCGGCCTGCAGGGTGTAGCGGTAGCCAGGTGGTAGTTGGCCCACCTCCAGCGTGGCCGGACTGCCCGGCAGTGGCGCCGCCAAGGCAAGGCTGGTGAACAAGGGCGTTTGAGGCGGGGCCAGCGTGGGAATGGTCAGGCGATTGCTACCCTTGCAAGCCCCATTGGTCGAGTAGCTACCCAGCACCGTGACGGGGCTTCCGGCGGGCCCGGACAGCGTGGTGGGTAGGTTCCGGTCAATGCGTTGGAAGGCTCCGGTGCCTACTTGCACCTCATAGCTGTCATAGGTCGCGTCCGTCACCGTCACCTGAACCAAATTACCGACGCAAGGTACCAGGGTGAAAGCTGGTGCCGGAGTGTCGTAGACTCGAAATTTGCGGATGTAGTACGTGCGCCTACCCGCCTCGTTGACCAATTCCCACACGGTCACCGTATCCACGCCGGGCGCGGGAGTGTACGACCAACTAAGCAGCCTAGACAAGCTGTCCCGTACGCACTTATCAGACCCGGTGCTATTCTTGAGCAGTAAGCCGTAATATACCAGTGTTAACCGAATACCGCGGTCGGGGCAGGGCCTGAACCTCACAGTCTGGCCTACGCATAGAGAATTAACCTCCCGGCCCATAGGGTCGATGGCCTGAAACGTGCAGCTGGGCATCGGCAGCGTGGGGGGGCACTCTTGTGCCCGGACCCTCCCCGCGCCAAGCGTAAGTAGTAACAATAAACAGCAATTCACCAACTTCATAAGCAGCACTCGTAGTGCCGGGCAGCAAGGCTCCACCGGCCGCAAAATTCAGGCAGGACTTTTAAACCAAACCAGGCTGGATTGTTTTTTATTGCGCGGCCCTCAGTCTTAGGGCCAGTCAAATTTACGGACAAAGGCCGCCGCCCGGTGCAGGTCGGGGTACAGCAGCCGGTCCGGACCCACGAACGGCACTTCTGCTCGGAAGGCTTCCACCACCTGCTCCAGGGCGGCCGAAGTCCGGCCGGGGCGGCGGAAGGCCAGGGCTTGCACGGCCGTCAGCAGCTCGATGCCCAATACCTGCTCCACGTTCTCGACCACGCGCCGGGCCTTGGTGGCGGCATTGGCCCCCATGCTCACGTGGTCTTCCTGGCCGTTGCTGCTCACGATGCTGTCCGCCGAAGCGGGGGTGCACAGCTGCTTGTTCTGGCTCACGATGCTGGCGGCCGTGTACTGCGGAATCATCAGGCCCGAGTTCAGGCCAGGCTCCACCACCAGGTAGGTGGGCAGGCCCCGCTGGCCGGAAATGAGCTGGAAGGTCCGGCGCTCCGAAATGCTCCCCAGCTCCGCCACGGCCAGGGCGAGGTGGTCGAGGGCCAGGGCCAGGGGTTGGCCGTGGAAGTTGCCGCCGCTGAGAATCTGATCGTCGTCGGGAAAGATGTTGGGGTTGTCGGTTACGGAGTTGCACTCGGTTTCGACCACCTGGGCCACGTAGGCTAGGGCGTCGCGGCTGGCGCCGTGCACCTGGGGCTGGCAGCGGAAGGAGTAGGGGTCCTGCACGGCCAGGCGGGGGTAAGTCTGCAGCTCCGAGCCGGCCAGCAGCTCGCGCAGGCGGCGGGCTACCAGCACCTGCCCGGCGTGGGGCCGGATGCGGTGTAGCCCCTCGCTAAACGGGTCGGTCCCGCCCCCGAAGGCTTCGGTGGAGAGGGCGCCAATCACGTCGGCCGCCGCGGCCAGGCGCTGGGCGCGCAGCACCCCATCCACGGCGTAGGCCAGCATAAACTGGGTGCCGTTGAGCAAGGCCAGCCCTTCTTTGGCTTGCAGTGCCAGGGGAGACCAGCTGAACAGGCTCATGGCATCGGCGGCGCTCAGGCGGTAGCCCTGGTAGCGTACTTCCCCCAGGCCCAGCAGCGGCAGGCACAGGTGAGCCAAGGGGGCCAGGTCACCGCTCGCCCCCAGGGAGCCCTGCTCGTATACCACGGGCAGCATCTCGCGGTTGTACATGTCGAGCAGGCGTTGGGCCGTGGCCACCTGCACGCCACTGTGGCCGTAACTCAGGCTTTGGGCCTTGAGCAGCAGCATGAGGCGCACGAGGTTGCCCGGCACCTCGGCCCCGGTGCCGCAGGCGTGCGACATCATTAGGTTGACTTGCAGCTGGGTCCGGGCCTCGGGGGCTATGCTCACGTTATAGAGCGAGCCAAAACCGGTGTTGATGCCATAAATCGGCGAGTTGTCGTGGGCTAGGCGCTGGTGCAGGTAGTCGTAGCAGGCGCCCAGGCGGGCCTTGGCGTCGTCGCCGAGCACCACGGGCCGGCCCTCGGCCAGCACGGTGGCCAGGTCCGCCAGGGTGAGGGGCTGGTCGGGCGAAATGATGTGGGTGGGCATCCGGGGTAAGGAGAAACGAGTACAGAATATGCTCCTCGGTGGGGGAGGAGGTGTTCGAGCCAGGGGCCCGGGCGGGGGCGGCTGCGCGGGTTTACCACCGCCATTGCCGCCGCGTAAAACGCCCCGCCCTAGCGCTAAGGAGAAAGCCTCTTCGTAGGCTATTCCACGGTTAGCGCCTTTACTACTTCACCTATTGGTAGCACCCGCTCCGTGCCCGAGGCCATAATTTTGATTTTCACGACGCGGGCCGCTACTTCCTCGGGGCCCATGATGACCACCAGCGGAATGCCCTTGGCGTCGGCGTACTTAAACTGCTTTTGCAGCTTGCTCGCGTCGGGGTATAACTCGCTCGGAATGCCGGCTGCCCGCAGCTCCGCCAGCAGCGGCAGGGCGGCCCGGCCGCTGGCCTGGTCGAAGTGCGTAATGAGGCAGCGGGTGGGGGTTTCGGCCGTAACCGTAAACAAGTCCAGGGCCTCCAGGCAGTCGTACAGCCGGTCGACGCCAAACGAGAAGCCCACGCCCGACACGCCCGGCAGCCCAAACGAGCCCGTGAGGTTGTCGTAGCGCCCGCCGCCGCTCACGCTGCCCATCTGCACGTTGTTGATTTTGACCTCGAAAATGCAGCCGGTGTAGTAGGAGAGGCCCCGGGCCAGCGTTGGGTCGAACTCCAGCCGGTCGAAGTGCTGGAAACCCGAGGCGGCGAGCAGCTCACGCACTTGATTCAATTCAAATAAGCTTCGATAATCTTCGGAGCCATCACCCATGCCATCAGGAACTACACCTTCCTTTCTAAAAAACGCTCCCAGTTGTTTCAGCTTTTCTTCAAATGAACCACTTACTTCTAACGCTTCAAATAATCTGTCGGTGGCATTACCAAAAAAGCCACGCTCGAGCAACTCCTTAGTTACACCGTCTTTCCCGATTTTATCGAGTTTGTCGAGGGCCACGAATAAATCATTTTCGCGTCCTTTTTCGCCTAGGTAACTGTCCGCTGCATATAGCGATTCATAAATGTTGCGCAGCACCCCGCGGTGGTTGATTTTGATGGTGAACTTGTCCAGCCTCAGCCCATTCAGGACCTGCGCTATCATCAACACGATTTCGGCCTCACAAAGCAGTGAGTCAGTGCCCACCACGTCGGCGTCGCACTGGTAGAACTCGCGGTAGCGGCCCCGCTGGGGCCGGTCGGCGCGCCACACCGGCTGCATCTGGTAGCGCTTGAAGGGGAAGGTGAGCGTACCCCGGTTCATAGCCACGTAGCGGGCGAAGGGTACGGTGAGGTCGTAGCGCAGCCCTTTCTCGGCCACTTTGGGCAGCAGGGCCTTGCTGCCAACCGTCAAATCCGCCGCCGTCACGTCCTTGGCGAAGTCCCCGGAGTTCAACACCTTAAATAGGAGTTGGTCGCCCTCGTCGCCGTACTTGCCGGTGAGCACCGACAGATTCTCCAGTGTCGGCGTTTCGAGCGGCGCGAACCCAAACGACTCGAACGTGCGGCGAATAACGTTGAAAATGTGCTGGCGGCGCGCCACCTGGGCGGGACCAAAGTCGCGGGTACCTTTCGGAATACTGGGTTTTTGCATAACGGGCGCAAAGGTAGGAGCCGGCCGAACGACAAACCCTCCCGCTTATAAAAGGAGGGCAGTGGAGTCAGGTGTTGGGTGATTTAAGTTTTGGGCCAGTCTTCTTGCACTCGCCCTCGCGCACGCCGCACCGCTCGTACTCCTCTACTTGATAGGGTGTTTATGGCCCATAGTGAGCAGGGCGCCAAATTTCTCACCAGGAAGTGAAAAGTTACTCCAAATGCGCTGGGGCAGATTTTGGTCACGGCTGACCTGCTTGAGTGCGGGCACCTGAATCAGTAGTCGTTGCAACGAGTCAAGTGTTGCAGGGCGTCAGCCCCGCTTGGGTTTCCCGGCCGAGGATTTCGATAGAGGCTTGAGAATCCTCGTTGTTAAGAACTGCAAGAATATTATACTGATGCTCGACCTTAGAAATAGTCAACTATATGATTCCGGACGGCTTGTAGTAAGATTCAATTATGATATGTGGGCATATTGCTAAAAACATTGAAATCGTTGCATTATACCGCTTTTAATATTTAACTAATTTTTACCTAAAACCAATTAAAATGAGAAACAAACGCTTACTTTAACTGCTTTTAGTGGCCTGCGATGCCTGCGAACAATCCCAGGGCCCAATTACGGGTACGGGTGCTTGCCCCGCTCAGCAAAGGCGTCTTCGTCAGTTCATTGATTTAACCATATTCACTGCCTAATTTATTAAGTTAAATATCATCAGCTTAACCATCACCACCTTAAATCCGCTCACTATTTAACCACATTCACTATGCATCTATTCTTAAACCTATTCATCGGCAAGCAGCCCGTTAAATGGGCTTCTTCCCGGATAAGTTTGCGGCTGGCCCGCCCCGCTTTGGCCCTGCTCACCCGCTTATGGGGTTCCCTGCCGCAGCCCCTGATTCCGTTGCGGGCCGGTCTGGCGCTGGTGGCGAGTGCAGTCTTGCTCTCCTTCACGAGCGCGGCGCAGACGTTCAAAGCTGTGCCGCTGGACTGCGGGGGGTGGTTTAGTGGCTTTGCCCAGGCCGACAACGGGCGCCTCTACGGCTACGGCGACGTGTTTGGGGCTTGGCGCAGCGACGACGGGGGCTCGAGCTGGAACTACCTGAACTGGAGCATCCCTGGCGGTGACTTCTACGGCACGGGCATGGCCGTGCAGAAGAACAACGCCGACGTGGTGTATTACTGCACCAGCTACGCGCTCCGGAAGTCTACCAACGGCGGCGCCACCTGGAGCCTGCTGCTCGACGTCGGCGAATACGACACTCCGCGCTTCCGCGGCTCCTCGCCGATCCTGATCCGGTCGAACAACCCCAACGAGATCTGGTTCGCCGGCCCGCGCAAGAACATGACGGGCTGGCTGTGGAAGTCGTCCAACGGCGGAGTTGATTGGGTCAAGGCTGGCGGCAGCAACTTTGATAGCAACCGAGCCCGTACTCTGCACAACGTGGCGGCTTTTGCCAACCAGATCTGGGTGGGTTCCGACGATGGGCTCTACGTTTCCACCGACGGGGGCAATAATTTTAGTCTGGTCGGCGGTTCGGGGAGCCTGCGCGAGGTGGGCATGATCGCGCGCTTCACCACCGGCTCCTTTGCCGGCGTGGGCCTGGTCACCCGCAGCGACGGGGGCTACGCCGGGGGCATTTCGCGCATCACGGCCACTAACTACAATGATGCCACCACTTACTCGGTGAGCGCGGCGGCGACCGGCCCCTTCTTCCTCGGTTACCCCTCCGGCCTGCAGATCTTCTCCGACGGCTCGGCCAGCGCGTGGAATACAGGCGCCGATATCCACGCCTTCAGCGCGGCCGGCAACGGGGGGCAGCTCTTCACCAAGCGCGCCACCACGCTCAACACTAGCGTGGTTCCAATCTGGACGACGGCCGCCGCGCTGGCGGCCCGCAACACGCCCGACTACGGCACGGACCAAGTGATCGAAGCGGTGGGCAACCCCAACAAGTGGATGATCACTGGGGGCGGGGCCCCGATGTATAGCCTGGACAAGGGCCTGTCCTGGCAATACTTTCCTAACGGCAGCGGGCTGGCCGCGGTGAAAACGTACCTGGCCGGCGTCAGCCGCTACGATGTCAACCGCATCTATGTGCCGGGCAGCGATATCGGCTCGGCCATCATCACCGACGGGGGCAACAGCGGCCAAGCCACGTTCTCTTCGTATAGGAGCTACAATGGCCTGCACAGCACCTTCCGCGTGCTGGAAGGGCCCAACACCCAGAACCTAGTGCTGGCCGGCGTCGATCAGGGCGCTAGTGCCACGCTGATTCTGAAGTCGAGCAACGGCGGCGCGAGCTGGAACGTGGTGAGCCAGACCGGCAACGGGCTGCCGCGCTCGCTCGACGGCATCACCAAGTCGGTCATGTCCTTCACCGACGCCAACGACTTCCTGGTCGTGCTCGCCTCCGGCACGGCTCATAGCGACCCGATTCCCCCGGGCTCGATCAATCCCGGGGTCTGGCGCACCACCAACGGCGGGGCGTCGTTCACGCAAGTGCAGGATCTGCCCACCACCGGGCTGAAGACCGGGTTTCGCTACGGCCCCTCGGACTGCTTCATCGAGCGCGACGCCGTGCAGCCCGACGTGCGGTACTTCATTGCCCGGGACGCCCCTTTCTATCGCTCCACCAACGGGGGCACCAACTGGACCCCGCGCACCCATCCCTACAATGGGGCCGCTTGGGCCTGGGACCTGCATGCCGACCCGGTCCGCGGGGGCAATCTGTGGGCGGCCGGCGACTATGCCGGGGTGAAAGTCTCGCGGGACGGGGGCCAGAGTTGGAACGCTACGGCCCAATACATAAACGCCCGCTTGGTATCTTCCTGCGACGGCAAGATCGCCGTGTTCGGTTCCAAGACCGGCGACGCCAACCCCCGCCTCTATTACTCCGACGACGATGGGGTGAGCTTTCGCGCCCTGACCAGCCCGAATTATAACTTCCACGGGGTGCAAGGCATTACGGTGGACCGTACCGGCAAGGTGTGGGTGAGCTGGAACTCCGTCACCGTTGTGAACCCTGCCACGACCGTGACCGGCACGCCGGCACCGAGCGCACAACCCTCGTCGGCTGTTCAGGTTTACCCGAACCCGGCCGCGGGCAGTTTCAGCGTGAGCACCGGAAAGGAGGGGGCCACGATCACGGTGAGGACGTTGGCCGGCAAGGTGATCAGCACCCGGCCGGCGACGGGCACGCTGACGAGGATCGATGCAGGCAACTGGCCGTCGGGTATGTACCTGGTACAAGTACAGGCGGGCACCGAAACAACCGTTAAGAAACTGGTAATCGCCAAATAAGGGGATCGCTATTTATTCAAAAAGGGTCACCCACTAAGTAGGGTGACCCTTTTTTTGTACAACCCTGCTATACTATGGAATGAATGAGGTGCTGATACAGCGTAAAAAAAATCTTAGAGCGAGCGTATAGGGAAAGTCTCCGAACGGTCCTGCTGAGCTTATCGAAGTAGATGTATTGCAATATTGAATCTGAGTAGTTGCGCGGTAAAGCTGCTTCGACAAGCTCAGCAGGATGTTCAAGACGCATCCCGACCACTCTTTTAGAGCTTGCTTGTTTGGGTTTAACTGGCGTTAGTGTAATGGTATAATTTATTGCTACTAAGTGAGAGTAATTCAATTATGATCAATGAGTGTTAATGCTAATTTACAAGATGTATCCATACTGGCGAAAATCAGGAAGCTTGCATTAAACTGCCTTCAGCAATTAACCATCTTTACTCCTGTGCCGTTGTGCCCATTACCTAATTTGCAATTAAAATCAATTAGTATGAGAAACAAACGCTTGCTTTCACCGCTTTCAGTAGCATACGCTCTACTCGGATAATTCTAAGGCTTAATCAGGGGCTCTTATCCCGCTCAACAAAGGCACCTGCCTATATCTTATCAAGATACTCATCGCTTTAATTACATTTATTATGCATCCATTTTTCCATCTATTCACGGACAAGCAATCCGGCAGCTTACCTTCTTCCCTAGTGGGTTTGCTGCTGGTAAGCAACGCTTTGGCTACCCTCACCCGCCTCTGGGATGCACTGAGGCCGAAAATAAGGCCGCTGAGGACCAGTTTGGCGCTGGTGGCGAGTGCTATCTTTTTCTCCTTTCCCAGCCGGGGGCAGACGTTCAAAGCTGTACCGCTGGACTGTGGGGGTAGTGGCTTTGCCCAGGCCGAAAATGGGCGCCTCTATGGTTACGGCGACGTGTTCGGGGCCTGGTGCAGCGACAACGGGGGCACTACCTGGAACTACCTGAACTGGAGCATTCCCGACGGCGGCATATACGGTACGGGCATGGCCGTGCAGAAGAACAATGCTGACATTGTGTACTGCACCAGCGACGCGCTCCAGAAGTCTACCAACGGCGGCGCCACCTGGAGCCTGCTCGAGGTGGGCGACTATTACACCCCGCGCTTCCGCGGTGCCTCACCAATCCTGATCCGGTCGAATAACCCCAACGAGATCTGGTTCGCCGGCCCACGCAAGAACCTGACGGGCTGGCTCTGGAAGTCATCTAACGGGGGCCCCGATTGGGTCAAGGCTGGCGGCAGCAACTTTGATAGCAACCGGGCCCGTACTCTGCACAACGTGGCGGCTTTTGCCTTTGCCAACCAGATCTGGGTCGGCTCCGACAACGGGCTTTAGAATAAGGGGAGCGCTCAGTAGATAAAAAGGGTGTCTAAATGAGAGGGTGGCTTTTTTGCATAGCCCTACTAAGCCATGAAGTAGTGGGCTTATTCAAGCTAGAAAGGATCTCTGAGCTTGCTCGGTTTGACCTAAATGATGGTAATATACAATTATAATTTGCCCATATATAGATGGGATTTGAAATTTAACTATTAGGCCATGTATCATACTATTAAGATAAAATATTCGGACATAATCGTGAAAACATCACAATAGTTGCACTATATTGCCTTCAGCAATCAACTTATTATTAACTATAACCAATTAAAATAAATGACAAACACTCACTTTTACCGCTTTCAGTGACCTGCACACCCCGGACAATCCCATGAATTGATCACGGCAGCTGCTCAAAAAAAAGCATATTCTTATCACTTTAACCACATTTACTATGCAGCAATTCTTGAATTAATTTATTTCATCGGCAAGCAGTTCTCCAAATTGGCACCTGCCCCGCTCAACTAAGACGCCTCTTTACTTTCATCACTTTAACCACATTTACTATGCATCCATTCTTGAAACTATCCACTGGCAAACAATCTTTTAATCTAGTTTCTTCCCCGATGGGTTGGCTGCAGGCAAGCACCACTTTTGCCATCTTCACCCGCTTGTGGCGTTCATTAACGCCGAATAAGGCTCAGGGTGGGGCCATTCTGGCGCTAACGGTGAGTGTCCTCTTGCTGGGCTTGCCGAGCCGGGGGCAGACGTTCAAAGCCGTCCCGCTGGACTGCGGGGGGTGGTTTAGTGGCTTTGCCCAGGCCGACAACGGGCGCCTCTACGGCTACGGTGATGTGTTCGGGGCCTGGCGCAGCGACAACGGGGGCACGAGCTGGAGCTACCTGAACTGGAGCATCCCCGGCGGCGACGTAGGGGGCCTGGGCATGGCCGTGCAGAAGAACAACGCCGACGTCGTCTACTACTCCACTGGCGACAAACTCTATAAGTCTACCAACGGCGGCACTAACTGGACCGTACTACTCAGCGACATCGGCGACAACACCCCGCGCTTCCGCGGTACCTCCCCGATCCTGATTCGCTCGAATGACCCCAACGAGATCTGGTTCGCCGGCCCGCGCAAGAACAAGCAGGGCTGGCTGTGGAAGTCATCTAACGGCGGGACCGACTGGGTCAAGGCCGGGGGGAGTAACTTCGACAGCAACCGGGCGCGCACCCTACACAACGTGTCCGCCTTTGCCAACCAGATCTGGGTGGGCTCCGACAACGGACTGTACGTCTCAACTGATGGGGGCAACAATTTCAGCCTGGTCGGCGGGTCGGGGCGCCTGAGCGAGGTGGGCATGATTGCGCGCTTCACCACTGGCACTTTCGCCGGCGTGGGCCTGGTCACGCGCAGCAATGGCGGGGGCGGGGGCATTTCGCGCATCACGGCCAGCAACTACAACGACGCCACCACTTACGCGGTGAGCGATGCGGCCACCAACAGCATCTATTTCGGCTACCCCACGGGCCTGCAGATCTTCTCCGACGGCTCGTCCAGCGCGTGGAACACCAGCGCGGATCGGCACGGCTTCAGCCCGGCGGGTAACGGCGGCCAACTCTTCACCGTGCGCTCCACCACGCTCAACACCTCCGTCGTGCCTATCTGGACCACGGCTGCTGAGATGGCCGCCAAAAATCATCCCGACTACGGCACGGATCAAGTGATCGAAGCGGTGGGCAACCCCAACAAATGGATGATCACCGGGGGCGGCGCCCCGATGTACAGCCTGGATAAGGGCCTGTCCTGGCAGTACTTTCCCAACGGTAGCGGCTTAGCCGCGGTTAAGGCGTATTTCCCTGGCATCAGTCGCCACGATGCCAATCGCGTCTACGTCCCCGCCAGCGATATCGGCTCGGCCATCGTCACCGATGGCGGCAACAGCGGCCAAGCTACTCTGAGTTCGCACAAGAGTTTCACCAGCCTGCATAGCGCCTTCCGCATTCTGGAAGGACCGGACACGCAGAATCTGGTGCTGGCCGGCGTCGATCAGGGCACCAATTCAACCTTGCTCCTGCGCTCCACCAACGGTGGTTCGAACTGGGATGTGGTGCCCCAGAGCGGCAACGGCCTACCGCCTTCCCGCGACGGCGTGACCAAGGCCGTTATGTCGTTCACCGACGCCAACGATTTCCTGGTCGTGCTCGCCTCCGGAACGGGCCAAGGCGGGCCGATTACTCCTGGCACGATCAATCCCGGGGTCTGGCGCACCACCAACGGCGGGGCGTCTTTCACGCAAGTGCAGGATCTGCCCAGGACGGGCCTGAGTACCGGGCATCGTTACGATCCGCAAAGCTGTTTCATTGAGCGCGACGCCGTGCAGCCCGACGTGCGGTACTTCGTTTCCCGGGACGCTCCCTTCTATCGCTCCACCAATGGGGGCACCAACTGGACCCCGCGCACGCATCCCTTCGCCAAGCCAGACGGTGGCGCCTTCTGGGCCTGGGACTTTCACGCCGATCCTGTTCGCGGGGGTAACCTGTGGGCGGCCGGCGACTTTGCGGGCGTAAAGGTATCGCGTGATGGCGGACAGACTTGGAACCCTACCGCCCAGTATATGAATGCCCGTTTGGTTTCTTCGTGCAATGGTAAGATTGCCGTGTTCGGCTCCATGGCTGGCGACGCCCAACCCCGTCTCTATTACTCCAGCGATGACGGGGCGACCTTTACCGCGCTCACCAGCCCGAGTTATAACTTCCACAGTGTGCAAGGCCTGGCCGTGGACCGCAGCGGCAAGGTGTGGGTGAGTTGGAACTCCGTCACGGTCGTGACGCCTTCTACGTTGACCAGTGCGCAGGCCGCAATTGCCCCCACCGCTTCGGCCGTTCAGGTTTACCCGAACCCGGCCGCAGGCAGTTTCAGCGTTACCACCGGAAAGGAGGGGGCCATGATCACGGTCAGGACGCTGGCCGGCAAGCTGATGAGCACGGTGAAGGCGAACAGCCAGCTGACCACGATCGATGCGGGTAGCTGGCCGGCTGGTATGTACTTTATCCAGGTACAAGCTGGCGCCGAAACAACCGTTAAGAAATTGGTGATCGCCAAATAAGGCCAGCGCCATTTATTTAAAAGGGTCACCCAAATGAGTGGGTGACCCTTTTTTGTATAACCATATCGAGACCGGCCGGGCCTTTGAGCAGATGGCCCCCGGCGCCCGGCTACGGCCTGGATCAGCCACAATAGGTCCGCGCGCTGGTGGGTGACCTTGCAGCCCGATCTGCGCTGGGTAGACCAGGCCGGGCGTTGGCCGGGGCTGGCCGTGCCGGTGCGGGTCGACACGACGCGCTATCCGGCACCGGTCTTCTGCCGGCCACACGCTGTTACCTCATCAACTCGCCGGAACCGGGTGCCACCCACATGCTGGTCATTGTGGGCGGGCACTAAACGGTCGAGAATTAGCTCCATTGGCGCCTGGGCGTGACCCTGGGTCAGGCAGGATGCGCATCGACTGCGTGACTAACAAGCGGCGGAAACCTGGTGCTGGCGCGCGAAATGGCTCTGAACCTATTGCGAGGTGATGCCGGCCGTGTCAGCCTAAAAAGCAAACGAACGCATTCAGGCTGGAATAACAATTATTTAGGGGAGCTGATACCTTCATTGCTAAACGCATTTAGGCTGCCTAAAAACATGGGATGTTGTTAGATTTCGATCACGCGGCCGGCCTCATTCGGGAAATAAATATTTATTGTTGATACTGGTAAAGTTATAATAAGAGTGTGCCGCATCCTGCCTGGTTGTGGTGAGGCTTCTACCAGAGGTGAACAAGACTCTCCCGGGGTCGATAAAAACCGGTCAGGCGCTCGAAAGGTCTTGTTCAGTTGCGGCAGCAGTCTTACGCGCGTGGAAAAATGTTGCTAGTTCCGGGGTAAGTCTTTTCCAGCACAGAAAGGAACATTTGCTCTCTTCGAAGCCGCAAGAAGCTGCTGCGCATGGGTTGGGGCGGCTTTTGGTCAACACTGCCTGCCTTAGCGCGGGCACCTGAATCGGTGGTGAATCAGGTGCTGCGGGGTATGATCTAGTCCCCCACGGCTTCCCAGCCAAAAGACTCAATACCTGCTTAAGAACCCTCGCCATGAAGAATAGCAAGCTTGTAGTTTATTCCTGTGAATTATCTGAAAAAACATTATTTGCTAAATAATATTTATATTATAATATAATATGAAGGCATACTGGTAAATTTATCAAATGATTGCACTATATCAGCCTGATTTTTTGATAAACTAAAAATTGGAACTAAATAAAATGAGAAAAAACCTATTAATTTCGTCGCCTTCAATGGGCTACGCTTCTCCCAAACAATCCCAAGGTTCAATAGCTGGTGCTTACTCCAGTCAAAAAAGGCGTCTCCTTAATACCTCAGCGCCCTAAATGCATTCGCTATTTAAACATATTGTATGCATCTTTTTTTAAATTTATTCATCGGCAAGCAGTCTACCGAATGGGCTTCTTCCCTGATAAGTTTGCTGCTGATAAGCCCCACTTTTGCCGGCCTCAGCCACCTCTGGCGTTGCCTGATGCCGAAAAAAGAGCAGGTTAGAGCAGCGCTCATCTTGGCTACGGCTGCCGTGCTTCTCTGCTTGCCGAGCCGGGGGCAGACGTTCAAAGCCGTCCCGCTGGACTGCGGGGGGTGGTTTAGTGGCTTTGCCCAGGCCGACAACGGGCGCCTCTATGGCTATGGTGACGTCTACGGGGCCTGGCGCAGCGACAACGGGGGCACCACCTGGAGCTACCTGAACTGGAGCATCCCCGGCGGCGACATCGCCGGCACGGGCATGGCCGTGCAGAAGAACAACGCCGACGTGGTATACTACTGCACCGGTAGTGCGCTCTGGAAGTCTACCAATGGTGGTGGTAGCTGGAACGCGCTGCTCTCCGACCTCGGTGATAGCAATGACATCTACCAAGGGACCCCGCGCTTCCGGGGCACCTCGCCGATCCTGATTCGCTCGAATGACCCCAACGAGATCTGGTTCGCTGGCCCGCGCAAGGGACAGCAGGGCTGGCTGTGGAAGTCTTCCGACGGCGGGGACCACTGGGTCAAAGCTGGGGGGAATAACTTCGACAGCAATCGGGCGCGCACCCTGCACAACGTGGCGGCTTTTGCCAACCAGATCTGGGTGGGTTCCGACAATGGGCTTTACGTTTCCACCGACGGGGGCGATAACTTTAATCTGGTTGGCGGCTCGGGTCGCCTGAGCGAGGTGGGCATGATCGCCCGCTTCACCACCGGCACTTTCGCCGGTGTCGGCCTGGTGACTCGCTCGAACGGTGGTGGTGGGGGCATCTCTCGTATTACAGCTACCGACTATGGCAACGCCGCCACCTACTCGGTAACTGATGCGGCGACCAACAACATCTATTTCGGTTACCCCACCGGGCTGCAGATCTTCTCCGACGGCTCAGCCAGCGCGTGGAACACCAGCGCGGATCGGCATGGCTTTAGCCCAGCCGGTAACGGGGGCCAGCTCTTCACCGTGCGCCCGACCACGCTCAATACATCGGTCGTGCCCATCTGGACCACGGCCGCCGCGCTGGCGGCCCGAAACACGCCCGACTACGGCAGCGACCAGGTCATCGAAGCGGTGGGCAACCCCAACAAATGGATCATCACCGGCGGCTTCGCCCCAATGTATAGCCTGGACAAGGGGCTGTCCTGGCAATACTTCCCCAACGGCAGCGGCCTGGCCGGGGTCAAAACCTACCTGGCCAGCGTCAGCCGCTACGATGTCAACCGTATCTACGTGCCGGGCAGCGATATCGGCTCGGCCATCATCACCGACGGGGGCAGCAGCGGCCAAGCCACGTTCTGTTCGAACAAGAGCTATAATGGCCTGCACGGCACCTTCCGGGTGCTGGAAGGCCCGAACACGCAGAACCTGGTGCTGGCCGGCCTCGACCAAGGAGCCAGTGCCACCCTGATCCTGAAGTCGAGCAACGGGGGCGCGAGCTGGGACGTGGTGAGCCAGACCGGCAACGGGCTGCCACGCTCGCTCGACGGCATCACCAAGTCGGTCATGTCCTTCACCGACGCCAACGACTTCCTGGTCGTGCTCGCCTCCGGCACGGCTCATAGCGACCCGATTCCCCCCGGGCTCGATCAATCCCGGGGTCTGGCGCACCACCAACGGCGGGGCGTCGTTCACGCAAGTGCAGGATCTGCCCACTACTGGCCTGCAGACCGGGTTTCGCTACGGCCCCTCGGACTGCTTCATCGAGCGCGACGCCGTGCAGCCCGACGTGCGGTATTTCATTGCCCGGGACGCGCCCTTCTACCGCTCCACCAACGGGGGCACGAACTGGACCGCGCGCACCCATCCCTTCGCGCTGAACGTGTGGGCCTGGGACCTGCACGCCGACCCGGTGCGCGGGGAGAACCTGTGGGCGGCCGGCGATTATGCCGGGGTGAAAGTCTCGCGGGACGGGGGCCAGAGCTGGACGCCCACGGCCCAATACATAAACGCCCGCTTGGTATCTTCCTGCGACGGCAAGATCGCCGTATTCGGTTACAAAGCCGGCGACGCCCAACCGCGCCTGTACTATTCCGACGACGATGGGGTGACCTTTCGAGCGCTGACCAGCCCGAATTATAACTTCCACGGGGTGTAAGGGATTACCGTGGATCGCAACGGCAAGGTGTGGGTGAGCTGGAACTCCGTCACCGTCGTGAATCCTATCGTGCCGCTGCCCGTTACCCTAACCGCCTTCACCGCCGAGCGGCAGGGCCGGGGCGCCCGGTTGCGCTGGACCACGGCCAGCGAGCAAAACAGCGCTTTCTTCGTTGTGGAGCGCAGCCCCGACGGGCGCACGTTCGCTCGGGTCGGGCAAGTCGCCGCGCGGGGCCACAGCACCCAAGCAGTTAACTACGAGTTTACCGACCCGGAACCGGCCAATGTCGGAGCCCAGGTGCTCTACTACCGGCTGCGCCAGGAAGACTTCGACGGCACGGCCACCTACTCCCCGGTGCGCACCATCACCGTCCCATCGGACGGAGGAGTAGCCCTTTCCCCCAACCCAGCCCAGGGCGCCCAGGATGTGCAACTCACTGGTGCCGCCCCGCTGGTGCCCGTGACGGTCGTAGATGCGGTCGGGCGCGTCCGGCTCACCGCCCGCACCGACGCCCAAGGGCAGGCCGTACTACCCTTGGCCGCGGGCCAGCTGCCCGCCGGAATATACGTGGTACGCGCCGGCCAGCTGGCGGTGAAGCTGCAGGTTGAATAAGCCGCCCGCTCGACGTAGTGAGCGTCGAAGCAAACCAATTCTTCGGCCGAGTAGAGGACCTGCGACAGCAGTTGCACCGGCTACAACAGGGATTTGAGGAGCCCGTAGTTCTGCACGTTGCCCCGAACGGCAGAGGGGTACGTCAATTCCAAGCGGTACTTAAGCAACGTCGGCCAGGGTGGTGCGGTTAGGCGCCCGTAACCAGTGCTTTATAGTAGTTGGCCAAGCCGGCTGCGGTGGTGCCGACAAGGCCAAAGTTGCCTAAATCTAAGCCAAGCAGTAATGGTGGTCGTGGGGTCGAAATAACCAAGTCAAGAGGCCTTAGCTCAAAAAATAACCCCGCTGCCCTTAATCTGGGCAGCGGGGCTTTTGCAGAAAGAAGGAGAGAAAAGCAAGGGGTAGTCAGAGCGTTAACTCAGCCGCCGAAGCCACCCCCGCCCTGGGGCGCGGCCTCAATCTTCTTGCCCGGCTTGCTGGCCCCGACGTACCAGGTGAAGCCCAGCCAGCCCACCCGGGTTTCGTCTTTGGCGTAGCGGTAGCTGCGGAGGGCGTCGGTTTCGATTTCGCTGCGGTACTCCAAGGTGTTGAATAGGTCCGACACCCGCAGCGTCAGGGCCGCCCGGTCCGAGAACAAGCGCTGGCGCAGGGCGAGGTCCATTTGCCCCTGGGCCAGTTGCCGACCCTGGGCCGTGAGCGAGGCGGAGCGCAGGTTGCCACTCAGCTGGATGTCCAGGGTCCGGCGGATGGTGAAGCTGTTGTTCAGGCGCACGGTGCCCACTAAGGTCTGGCGGTTGTTGCCGAAGCTGTTGGCGGCAATCTGGGCGCGGTAGATGGACGTGCTGGCATTCAGGCGCCACCACTTGGTCAGGGGCTGGTTCAGGCTAAACTCGGCGCCGATGTTGGTGGTGGTGCCGAAGTTGAGGTAGGTTTCGGCCGTCACGAGGCCCGCGCCGGGGCCGGCGAGGCGGGTGGCAACGGTGTCGACGTAGCGTAAGCGCTGGATGGAATTGGTAGTGATGCGGGTGAAGACGGTGCTGGTAATCGTGGCCTGGCCTAAGTTCATTTGGTGACCCAGCTCCACGTTGTGGCTGAACTCGGCCTGTAAGCGGGCGTTGCCGCGGCGGTAGCTGCGCGGGTCCTGGTAGATGTCGAGCGGCAGTTGCTGCATGAAGTTGGGGCGGTTAAGACGGCGGGCGTAGCTCAGCTGCAAGCGGTTCTGGCCGGGCTCCTGGCCCAACTCCCGGCTGATGTTGGCGGAGGGAAAGAAGTTGAGGTAGTCCTGGTTGAGGCTGCCGCGCTGGGTGATGCCGACGCCACCTTCCACGGTGCCACTCATGCGGGTGTACTCCGAGCGCAGCCCTACCTGAGTGCTCCACTTAGCTCCCAGGGGCCGCTGCACCGTTACGTAAGCCGCGGGCACCAGCTGCTCCGAGGTGTAGGTAAGCGAGCGGGTGGGGTCGTCCTGAAATTCGTCGGGGCGGCTTTCGCTGGCATACCCGAATTTATTGGAGCCTTTGTTGGCTTGGCGCTCGAACTTCGCGCCCACTTCCAGGCGGCCTTTGCCCTCGGCGAACGGGTGGGTGTAGTCTACTTTGCCGTATTGGATGTCGGCCACCACGGCGAGCAACTGGCGGGCGCCGGGCTGCGGAACTTGCACCGAGCCGGGCTCCGCGTACTGCCGCTGAACCACGGGGGCGGTGGCATCAATTCGCACGCCGCCCAGGTTGGCCGTCAGCTCGCGGCCTTTGTGCGCGGCCCAAGTGCGGCGGTAGTCGCTGCTGTATTCCAGGATATTCACCTTCACGTCCAGGTCCTGCTGGCCGCGGACGCGCTGCACGGGAGCGCTGCCGGTTTGCTGGGTCAGGTCCTGGCCTTCGCCTTCGAGGTTTTGCTCGGTACCCGGCGACACGCTCAAGCTCAGGCTTTGGTCTTTCGGTAATTCCAGCTGCACGCCCACTTCCACGGAATGGTTGCGATGAGTCTCCCGACCAGTTCCTGCTTGCGTAGTGCGCACGGTTTGAGGCTGCTCGCCAAGGCTCAGGAGCGCGGTTTGCTCCGAGCGGCCGCGGCTCCCGAAGGTTACGTCGCGGCCGTTATAGCTCGCCGACCAGGTGGCTTTGCCCACCTTACGGCTCAAGCTCAGGTTGCCACTGTATTTGTCCCGCGTACCCACGAGCAGGGTGGCGGTGCCGTTGGTCCCGTTCTTAGCTTCTTTTTTGGTGATGAGGTTGATCACCCCGCCGCCGCCCGAGGCATCGTACTTCGCCGAAGGGTTCGTGATAACTTCAACCTGAGCAATGCGCGAGGCGGGAATCTGGTCGAGGCGTGGGCCGCCCGCGCCGCCGTTGCCCGTGCCAGCGGGCTTGCCGTCGATCAGGATGGTGAGGTTGGAGGAGCCGCGCATGCTCACGGTTCCGTTCACGTCTACGCTGACCGAGGGCACGTTTTGCAGCACGTTGGCCGCGGTGCCGCCCACGCTGCCCAGGTCCTTTTCCACGTTAATCACGCGCTTGCCCAACTCCTCCACCACGGTAGCTTTCGTGCCGGTAACCAGCACCTCACCCAGCTTCGTGGCGGTGGCCGCGCTCATCTTCAGCCCGGGCAGCTGCAGGGCCGGCGCGGCCTCCGTTAGGGTAAAGCGCCGCCGCAACGGTTTGTAGTTCAGGTCTTGCACCCGCAGCAAGTAAGTGCCCAGGGGCAGCGAAGCAGCCTTGAAGGTGCCTTGCTCAGAGGTTTGAGCTACGGCCACAAACGTGGAATCGGCCGCGCGCAGCAGCAGCACGTCGGAGAACGGCACGGGCTGGCTCGTGCCTTCTTCTACCAGGCTACCACTTACGCTGCCGGGACCGGTAGTCTGGGCGGCGGCCCCCAGCGGCAGTAGTAAAGAAGCCAGGGCCAATCCGCGCAGAGAATGGCCAAAATGAGACAATGTGAGGGCAATAGTGAAGGGTTTCATGGTGCAGGAGGGTAATGTGGTTGGGGCGGGGGTGGAGCTCTGGTCCGGCCGCGGCCGCGGTTCCGCGGCGGAGAGAGCTAACCCCAGCGCCCGGCCCCGGTGAGTGAGGGGTAGTAGCGAGGTAGCGGGTGGTCTTTGGTACACGCTAACGTCAGCTACTGGGCTAACAACAGAACAAATGTAGGGCAGGTACTTTGTAAAGCAAGGTACTGTTACAAAAATATGCTCCAAGTGGGCTTCGTTGTTTCATTATTGCCTGATTATCAGACAGAAAAAATTATGAGAAATTTTAGCAACCCTCGCCATTCTTCTGCTTCGAGAAGCTTAGGCTCTAAAACCGGATGCTGTCTGGTTCTTCTCCGTTGCCTGAGCTAGGGGCTGCGTTGTGTCCTCCAGCAGCCGGGCACCGCTTCCTCCCCAACTTTCCCCGAAAGCGTTGACGGTGGGTCGCTCCGGCAGAATGTGCCCAACCCCACCAGTAGCACCACCCTGATTCGTTACCGCATCCCATAGCGGGCCCACCCGGCGCAGATCAACCTCTACTCGCTCAAAGGAGAAATGCTGCCAAGCTTCCCCTCACCCAACGAGGGGAAAGACAGGCCTCGATGAATGCCACGAACCTGCTTGAGGGCGTCTACGTCTATCGGCTACTCATTAGATAGCAAACAAGTAGACGCCAGAAAGCTGCTCCGCAATGGCTAAACTTTAGTAAATGGCCCTATGTATACGCTAAGCACTCAGCGTATATATAGGGCCTACTTGTCTTTGATTGCATCAGCCCGGGTTCCATACCGGGTGGAGTCGTCCGCCAGCATGGGGCAACCGGGCACGAGAAAGCCTTGCCGATGAGGCTATTCTTCTCAAGACTCAAAGCCGACCGGTTACTTGACCAGCACAGCTTTTTTGCAGCCTTTCAGACCCGTAGGGTTGTGTAGCTCATTCTGTGGAGCCATCCCTACCACTCGGTTAGCTGTATTTAAGCCCAACCGCCTGACCCTGCGTTAGAGTCAGGCGGTTGGCACCGTTGATCGTCCCTGAATAGAGACCTATTTAGTAATAACCAACTTAGCCGATTTGGCGGTTTTGCTGCCCTGTACGGTCACGATGAACAATCCCTGAGGCAGGTGGCCTACTGACAGCGTCACCTCCGGCGCACCCGGTTGTACTTGCTGGCGCAGGAATGGCTTGCCGGCCATGTCGCTCATCTTCACCTGCACGGCAGACTCTCCTTTGAAGCCTTCCAGGCTGATGGTCACCTCCCGGCTGGCCGGATTGGGATGCAGTTTGAGCATTAGCGCTTCAGTCGGCTGGCTGCTTTCTACCTTGGTGTTGGTTATAGTTGTTGGATTGCAGCGTGTAGGTGATATTTTGGCTATAAATTGAGCATTCGTGGCTATTGTGTTGCCATTATTATTAACCGGGCTAAGTATAGCAGATAAATTGCTGCTATTTAATTGCGGGTTTATGGCTTGTAAAGTATCTGAGCTTTGGGTAGTATTTTGCTTTAAAAGCATAAAACCCTTCAATTGATGATAATCTATTCTATTAGAAGCTGTCCCCGTGACTGTGTAATTTAACGCAATAGGAAGTGAGCTAGCGGTAGGGCTTGACAATGAAATGCTTTTCTTGGTACAAATCCTTTTAGAGATGGTATCATTATCTGTATTTGTTAACGTGAGGCTTTTACTAGGCATAGAACTCAGATACCTAATATTTAAATTCACGTTTACTTGAGAAAGTACGTTGGAAAATACCGCGCTGTTATTCGCCACTGTGTTTAACGTGGGATGAATAACTGTTAAATCGATATTGATATCCTTGGCTCCGGGCGAGTTGTTCCAACCATTTATCCAAGCAAACTTGTAATTGGTCCTGTACTCCAAAGTGCTTCTAGCAAAGGTGATTCCTCCCAGATATTGGATAGGGTCCCTGTAATCCTGTACTTCAAGCCAGATAGGGTAATTGTAAGGTAGATTCGTGCTTTGAGATACGTTCTTGAATACGCAGTCGTTAAAAATTAAGGGCATATTATGTGCGGATTTACTCGCTGCAAAGGCTGGCCGGTAGCTACCATCTACAAAACATCGATTAAAGGTGATGAGCCCGGTTAAGTTCTCATTTTTGGGTTCAGTATAAGAGATCTCTGCCCCTTGATAAATCTCAGCCAATGGATCACAATTATATGAAAAATAACAGTCATCCACAGAAACAGATATTCTACTTGCTGATGTAAGTTTATAAAAACCGAAACTAAGGCCCGGACCGAAGTTATTGGTGAATTTGCATTTTCTTATTTGAATGTTTTCAACAAATTCATCTTCACTATCTGGTTCAATGTCGATACCACTCCCAGGGGGAGTGCCCTTGGTATTGCTAAATGTGCAGTTTTCTATGAATACATTTTTGGCAGATATGATGCTACAACCCTGCCTTTTATTATTATCAAAAACACAATCGGTGATTCTGACATTGTTGCAGAAGTATTGTCCACCCTCCCAGCCCATCAGGATTAGGCCATCTCCTCCACTATCTTTCACTAACAGGCCTGATATGGAAATATTGTTGCAGTCAGTTAAATCTATAGCATGGCGAAATTCGCCATCTAAGTATTCGGACTTAATCATTTCGAAGGTAGCACCATAGCCTATAATTTTAAAGTTAGCACAAGTATTGAGTTTCAGCAAGGTGGCATAGGTGTCGGCAAACGCGCCGCTCTTGGCTTTCAAGGTTACACCATAGTCAAATATAATTGTCTTGTTAGACTTATTAAAAATAGTTATTGGCTGCACTATCCAAGGGCTTCCAGTATTTTTAACCACTATGGTGTCAGCGCTTGAATTTATTGCATTTCTCACAATAGTAGTAACATCGGTGCTATTAAAAACTTGAGCATCAAGTACAATCTTTGTCCCATAACTGCTAAACGTGGTTAGTATAAGTAGTACAATAAATCCAAAACGGGCGAAAGCCTTGCCATTGGCCAATGCCGTATCATCGGAATGGGTACTTGAGGCGGACTGGCCAAAGCCCAGCCTGGTAACAGCAATACCAAGAAAGAGGGATGAAGTATATATTTTCATAAATTAAGGCTAGTTAAGAAGATAGATAAGCATAAATAAAAGCGATAAAATTGGAATAACCATACTGCTTGCCTGGTAAGTTTACGAGTATGTATAATTATTGCAACCTAAAAGCCGTAAAAATCCTGATCACGTCATCTATATTGCCTTTCATCTTCGCCGTGTCGCCGGCGATGGATGTGGTTTTTTAAAGATAACCACCGAATATCAATGGGGGCTTTAGTAAATGGGCCACCGTGGCAACGGGATAATTGTACATCAGGTGATTCGAATAGCATAAATCCCGATGCCTTTCTAAGGTTACCCTTATTCCGACTAGCTCACTAGAGAACATGTTGTTAACTTATCTACCCAAAGGCTAAGAGTCGCCCCTTTATAAATTTGCAACTAATTATCAATCAAAGAATTATATGCTTAACGTACATGCACTCCGTTACCAAGGTGGCCCATTTGCTAAAGGAGCCCAAAAATCTCCAGCCGATATTTTCTGCCCCTTTAAGTAAGGCGAATGGCACGGTGTATTGTTGGCCTGCGTAGTTCAGAATAAGCCAGGCGGTGGTTGTTCAGAGTCTTGACCGTCAGGTGGGCTTCTGAACGCAACCATTCGTATTCAATTTTACACCAGAATGTTTCGAGTTGAGGTAGGGGCCGTAAGCTGGGAGGTAGAAAATATCCCCTTCTTGTGCTTCCCACGCCGCCAACCGGGCCTGGAAAGCAGCCGTGGGGTGGATTTTGGCATTGTCGAGCACCAGCACGGTGGAGCGGATGCGCGGGGCGGCCTAGGCATCGAGCGCGTCGATGACAAAGGCCGCGTTTAGGGAGCCTTTGCGGGCGACGGCATGCAGGCCGTTAGTGGTGGCGTTATAGAAGCCCAGCACATTGAAGCGCTGGCTGTGACGGGCGGCGTGGCGACCTGCTCGCCGGGGAACTGCCAGCAACTAGGGACAACCAGATGAGCGACTCCATCACTGTCAAGAGAGGGGCGTTGCTTTGGCGCTAACGTGAGTAAACCGTTAGCCTATGTTATCGCGGGTCGCCAACCGGTGGCTAATGGCAAGGAGGGGGTAGCTTTTCCGAGGGAGTAGCAAATACGCATACTTCTTTGAGGGGCGCAAAGGAGCGTTTAGCTTTATGGCAGTCTATGTAGTGAGCACCAGCAGTCGGGCCCTCAGTTTTTGACGGGTTTGGTTTAGGCCATGTGAGGACGCTTTTGTCTTGACTCGCCGCGCCGTCGCACCCCTTAACTGGCTGCGCAAAACCTCAAAAAGCCCGCCTGGCTAACGTGGCCAAGCGGGCTTTAAAATTTAGGTAAGAACAAGTCAGCAGGCCGGGCTTCGAATCGCACCTGAGATGAAAAGCTGGTCAGGCCGGTAGCTATTTCCGCTTAACCGGCGCTTTGACTTTGGGCTTCGCGGCGTCTTCAACAGCTAACCCATTGCGGTAGGTTACGGAGCGCTCCTCCGTTTTGCCATCGGCCTTATAGTACTTCCAGACGCCACTCTGCTTGCCGTTGCGGTATTGGCCGCTCACGGCCAGTGTCCCATCTTCCCGGAATTCGCGGAAAGGACCCAGCAGCAGATTGCGCACGTAGGTCGTTTCTTTCCGCACCTTGCCGGAGGGGAAAAACTCCTGCGCATTGCCAGCCATAAACCCATTCAGGTAGGGCTGACGGCTTTGTACCGCCCCATTTTCGAAGTAAGTAACCCGCTCACCCAGCAGGCGGCCGGTGGGGCCGTAGGTTTCGGTTTTGCGGAGCGTCTTGCCATCGGGGTAAAACTCGCGCCAGGTGCCAGCGGGCCGGTTATTCTTGTACTGCTCCTCGGCTTGCGGAAGCTGGCCGGCCGCGTCGTGATAGCGCGTCACTTTGCGGTCGCGGCCGTTGTCGCTGTAATCAATTTCTTCGCGCAGGTTGCCGTTTTCAAAGTACTCCTGGGCGTGGCCAGTGGGCACGCCGTTGCGGTAGGTCATTTTAGTTTTCACCTGGCCGCTTTCGTAGTAGCTCGTGGCGGGCCCGTCGAGGTTATTGGTGCCGGTGGGCGGGGCCACCCGGGCGGTCAGGTCGTCGCCGAGCTGGTTTTTCACGCGGCGCTGCACCAGGGGAGCCGGGGCGTAGGTGCTCTCCGTTTGTAGCTTACCGCTCGGGTAGTAGCTGCGGTATTGCCCGCGGCCTTTTTTGTTGGCCAGTACCTCGGTCTCCACCTGGCCGTTGGGATAGTACGTCTTGTACGGACCCGACAGCAGCCCCCGGGTAAAGCTGCCCTCGCTCTGCACCGCGCCATTGGGATAGAAGAACTTCACGGGCCCGTTCGGCTGGCCGTCCACGTAGGTGATTTCGGCCTGGGTCTTGCCGTCCGGGTATAGCGCCTTCAGGGGGCCGTTGGGCTGGCCCTTGGTTAGGGTGGTGCGCAGCTTTACTTCGCCGGAGGGGTGGTAAAACGTCAGCTCACCGGAGGGCTCGTCGTTCTCGAACGTGCCCTCCTGAGCCACCTTGCCATTGTCGTAGTACGTTTTGAAGGGTCCCTGGCGAATGCCGGCGCGGTAAGTCGTTTCGAGCCGGCGGTTACCGGTCGGGTGAAACTCCACGTAGGCCGAGTCCCGCTTGCCCTGGGTGAAGCTGGTTTGCTGTTCCAGCTTTCCGTTGCGATAGTAGCGTCGGTACGTACCCTGGGGCACCGTGTCGGCGCCCACGAGGGCCTGGTACACTTCGCGCTTGCGCACGTTGGTTGAGTCGTAATACGTTACCAAGCGGCGTAGGCGCTGGCCGGGTGAGGGCCAGGCCACCATCAGCAGTAGAAAAGGCAATAGGTACTTCATGGGCGCATGAACGCAGAAAGCAGAATTTCCGTGCGGCACCAGGGACCAGTAAATTCCACGCCAACCGAGCCCACCACCCGGTGAGGCTTAGCTGAAGCCGGCTGGCGCCCGTTTATAAACGCTCGATCACGATGGCGCTGGCCCCGCCGCCGCCGTTGCAAATGCCGGTGACGCCGATTTTGCCGCCTTCGTTTTTCAGCACGTTCACGAGCGTGGTCACGATGCGCGCGCCGGAAGCTCCCAGCGGGTGGCCCAGGCTGACGGCACCGCCGTAGAGGTTTACCTTGGTGCCATCCAGGTTCAACAGTTGGTTGTTGGCCAGGCTCACCACCGAAAAGGCTTCGTTGATTTCGTAGAAGTCCACGTCGGCGGCCGTCTTGCCGGCGTTTTTCAACGCTTTGGGAATGGCCAGGGCCGGCGAGGTGGTGAACCACTCGGGAGCCTGCTCAGCGTCGGCAAAGCCCAAAATGCGGCCGATGGGAGTGAGGCCCAGGGCTTCGGCTTTCTCGCGGCTCATCAGCAGCACGGCGGCGGCACCATCGTTCAGAGTCGAGGCATTGGCGGCCGTCACGGTGCCGTTTTCTTTCAGGAAAGCTGGCTTCAGGCCGGGCACTTTAGCGAAGTCGACTTTGAGGTACTCTTCATCGTCCTCAATCACCGTGGTTTTGCCGCGGCTCTCGATGGTTACGGGCACGATTTCGTCCTTCTTCTTGCCGGCTTTGGCGGCCGCGGCGCTGCGGGTATAGCTTTCGATGGCGAAAGCATCCTGCTGCTCGCGCGTAAAGCCCATTTCCTTGGCCGTGTTCTCGGCCGCGTTGCCCATGGCGTAGTTGTGGTAAGGGTCCCACAGGCCGTCGCGCACCAAGCCATCAATCATTTGGCCATGACCGTACTTGGCGCCAAATCGGGCTTTGTCCAGGTAGTAAGGCACGTTGCTCATGCTCTCCATGCCACCCGCCAGCACCACGTCCGACTGCCCCAGCATAATGGCCTGGGCGGCAAACATGATGGCCTTGGAGCCCGAGGCGCACACCTTGTTCACGGTAGTACATTCCACCGTGTCGGGCAGGCCCGCTTTCTTGGCGGCCTGCCGGGCCGGCGCCTGGCCCAGGTTAGCTGAAATTACGTTGCCCATAATCACTTGCTCAACTTCCGACGGGGCCACCCCGGCTTTGTCGAGGGCGCCTTTTAGGGCAATGCCGCCCAGCTCCGTGGCCGACAACGACGCCAGCGCCCCGCCAAATGAGCCAATCGGCGTCCGCACGGCAGAAATGATGACAACTTCTTTGATTTGCATACAGAATCGTAAATAAGGTTGGGTGGGAATCAGGCCGCAAAAGTACGGATTTACAACCCCCGAACCGTCGCCGCCCAAATAACGGCCGGCGCGCCTTAGGTGGCCGCTTACGAGTCTTGCGCGCCGGATGAAATCACCAGGTCGGCTTGCTGGGGTCCGGTTTCCGGGTTGCCGGCCGGGTTAGCTGCTGCAGGTACTGCTGCTCCTGAGCCCGCAGTGCTTCCAGCAGCTGGCGGGCTTGGGCCGGGCTCAGGTTCATGGCCTGGAGCCGTTCGCGCTGGGTTTGCAAGCGCTCGTCGCTCGCGGTGGCGGCCTCGGTGCCGGGGCGGTTGCTACCGCGGTTGGCTTGGGGCGGGGTGGTTGCACTGCCCGGGTCGAGCCCGCGCTCGGTACCCGGCAACTTGCCACTGGCTACGGGCTGCGGGGTGCCGGCCCCGGGTGCCCGCTTACCGGCGTCGTTGCCAGAGCCCCCAGTTGGGGCCCGGCTCCCGGGCTGGTCGGGAGCCGCGGGTTGGGGCGAGGCAGGGGACTTACGTGGTACTGACCCGGGCTTGGGTTCATTGATTTCGCCTTTGCGGTCAGCCCCCGGCTTTTCGGCCGGCTGCTTTTCTTCCGCTCCGTTTTTGGGGGCCGCCGGTGGGGGCTGGCCAGGTCCGGGGGGGGGCGGAATTTTTGGTCCGCCTGACCGGTGAGCCAGGTATTCGCTCAACACCTCGTAATTGTAGCGGGCTCCGCTGTTAGTAGGGTCCAGCAGCAGCGCTTGTCGCAACAGCGCCAGGGCCTGGGCGATCTCGCCCTGTTGGGCAGCTCGCACCGCCAGCTGCTGGCGAGCCACGCTGCTCAGCGTGGCCGGGCAGCCCGTCAGCAGGCGTCCGTAGGTGGCGTGCGCCGAGGCCATCTGCCCCGTCAGCACTTGGGCGTGAGCCAAGTTGAGGAGTAGGCGAGGGTCGGGTGTCCGCTGCCTTTTAGCGGCCAGGGCTTGTTCGAAGGCGTTGGCGGCCCGCGCTGCTTCACCGCGTTGGTACGCGGCCGTGCCCGCGGCTACAGCCGCGTTGCGGGCGTGGACCCAGGTCAGTAGGCGCCAAGTGGGACCACTCAGTAGCAAGACCAGGAGCACAGCGTATTTCATAGACGAATAACGGTGATGGTCAGGGCAATATCCAAGGCCAGTAAAAGTAACGCCACGGCCAGGGGGTAGCGGTAGCGGTTATCGGCCACGGCTACGGTCCGCACCTGCTCCACCGCGCCCGGCATGGTCCGCAGGGCTTGCAGCAGGGGGCGAAATCCGTTTTGTTGATTGTTCAGCTCTACGTATTGTCCGCCAGTCTGCGCGGCTAGCTGGAGCAGAGGAGCTTCGTGCAGGCGGCTTTGCACCTCTTTCCCGCGGCCGTCGCGCAGGAACCCCCCGTGAGGTTTCGGAATTTTAGCGCCCTGGGCAGTCCCAACCCCCACAGTGTACACCCGGGCGCCGCTGCGGCCCAGCTCCCGCAGTACTGGTTCCAGGTTTTCGCCGAAATCCTCGCCGTCGCTCACTACCACCAGAGCCGTCGCCCGCGGCGCCATGGCCGTGGTGGGGCCCGAGCCCAGCCTACCCAGTACCAGCTCCAGGGGGGCCCGCAAGGTAGTCGGGCCGGCCGGCAGCAGGCTGGTGCGCAGCGTACTGATAAATACTTGCACCGCCTCCTGGTCGTAGGTGAGTGGGCATTGGACCACCGCCTCCGGGCCGAACACCACCAGTCCCAGCCGGTCGGCCGGAAACTGAGCTACCAGCTCTTGCAGTTCGGCCTGGGCCCGCAGCAGGCGGGTAGGAGCCACATCGGCCGCGTCCATCGACTGCGACACGTCGACGAGCAGCCACACGTCCTTGCCAGCGGTGCGCACCGGCCTTTGGCTTACGCCTAACGAGGGCCCCAGCACCGCGATCAGCAGCGCGGCTCCCGCCAGCAGGCGTAACGCCAGCTTCCAGCCGCGACGGCGCGGGCGCTGCCCCAGCGCCTGGCCCAGCCGGCCGCTGCGCCGCCAGGGCAGCAGCAGCAACAGCAGGCCCAGCGTCGCGGCCAGCCCCACGGCAATAAAATCAGGATACGCCCAGGTTAGCAGTTGCAGCACGAGAAAAAAGCAAGCTCAAAGAAGTCACGGCCTTGGCAGTGGCGCAGATTTAGTGGCTGCAAAGATAAATTTTTCGGCGAGGGTATGGCCGTTTCAGTTCGGTTCGTATATTTGCAGCCGCTTCAGACGGAAGCGAAACCAGCCTGGAGAGATGGGTGAGTGGCTGAAACCAGTAGTTTGCTAAACTGCCGTAGCTCTAAAGGTTACCGGGGGTTCGAATCCCCCTCTCTCCACAAATAATGTTGGGTCGCGAAAGCTTCCCGTTGGGGCTCCAACCAGTGGGTAGGTTTCTACACCCAGCATTATTTTTTTCGGGGTGTAGCGTAGCCCGGTATCGCGCCTGCTTTGGGAGCAGGAGGTCGTAGGTTCGAATCCTGCCACCCCGACATTTGTTTGCCCCGTTTCTCGACCCCGTAGCTCAGCTGGATAGAGCAACTACCTTCTAAGTAGTCGGTCTTTGGTTCGAATCCAAACGGGGCCACTAAAAGAGCCTTCACGGTACCGTGAAGGCTCTTTTTCTTTGTTTGCACCCAAGTTCTTCCCCAATCCTTATTGTTTTGATGGGATGGTCTAGGTGGGCATTGAGTTGCCCGCCCCCTATCTACATGCTTAGATGAGGGCTTCAATACTTGCAGGGAGCAGTCCGCACCCCTTATTCTATGCTGCCAGGAATTAAAAAACGGCAAGAATGCACTTGAGCGCAGAGTCGAATGGATGTCGATGGGTACTAGCTATTAGATGCGGCGACGGCCAGAATTTCCCGAGCGGCCCGGATGCCTTGATAGAACCCTTCCTCAAAAATAGAGATACCGCTGTAATCGGTGTGGGCGAAGAAAAAGCGGTTGCGCACCGGCTGTTGCGCAGCCGTGCGGGCGGCTCCCCACAGCAGGCCGGGCGTGGGCGCGACCATGCCGTGGCCCCATACCCACAAGTCGGCTTGTTGAATGTAGGGCGTCACGCCGGGGTGGTAGGTCTCAAGCTCGGCCACGACCCGCGGCAGCCATTCGGCGTAGGTGGTTTGGTAGGCGCGGCGGCGCGCGGGGCCGGGGGCTTCGTCGGTAAGGGGCCAGTAAAGGGTAATAACTTTCGAGCGGCCGTCCTCTTGCGTCAACTGCTGCTGGCTGGCGTTGATGTAGCCCAGCGAGGCGCTTCCGTATCGCACGTTGTCCCAGCTCAGGGGCCGGCCGGGGCCCTGGGGTAAGCCCTGGACGGTAAGGTTGGCAATGAGCCAGGGGGCGTGGTGCAGAGTGCTGGGGGGCAGGAGGGCGTGGCCGGGCACGGCGGCCAGCAGGCGGTGCGCAATGTGCTGAGGGGTGGCCAGCAACACGTGGCGGGCCCGTACCCGAGTACTTCCCCGCGTGCTCACGTCATACGTAAGGGCGTCCACCCCGGTCGTGGTTTCGCGCAGCTCGTAGGCGAGGGTGTTCGTGTGCAGGGGGCTCGTAGCTTGGTGGCGCAGGTGTTGCGTCAGGTAATAATTGCCTTCGGGCCACGTCAATACGTCGGCGCTGGTGGCGTTTTGGGCCTGGCCTT
This sequence comes from Hymenobacter montanus, assembly GCF_014699115.1. Classification (GTDB taxonomy): domain Bacteria; phylum Bacteroidota; class Bacteroidia; order Cytophagales; family Hymenobacteraceae; genus Hymenobacter; species Hymenobacter montanus. The sequence continues at coordinate 50,503 of NZ_JACXAD010000008.1, read as the reverse complement.
TGCGGCTGGCAAAATAATGCAGGCCAGCCCAGGCCGATACCTGGGCCGCTGTGGCCCCGTAATCGTCGCGGCAGCAATAGTTCAGGTACCAGTGCAGAGCGGGGGAGGTGAACTTTTCCCGAGCCAAGTAGTCAGCGAAAGAAATTCGGTCCAACTGCCGGAATTCCGGGTCGGTAGAGGACAGGTCGAGCGGGATGCGGAAGGCATCGCGTCCGTCGCGCCCGTGGGCCGTTTTTAACGTTTCAATCAACTGGGAAAACCGGGCAAACTCGGCTTGCTCCTCGGGGGCGAGTCCCAGGGCCGGGACCAGCCCCTCCTGCCAGTGCCCCTTGATGTTGAGTCGTTCTTCGGGGTCGTGGCAGAGCTGGTAGTTGCTGTATATGGGCAGGCCATTGGGCGTATAGCCGGTGAGTGTACCGGTTTCCTGCAGGAAATCAAGCAGCTCGCGGTTGCACACATCGGGCACGGGCAAGTAGTGGGCCCCCCACGGATAGGCCGAGGCCTCGTTGCGTCCCGCTGCCGCGTTGCCCCCGGTTTCGTTGGCCAGCTCCACCAGCAGGGTGTTGGGTTGCCCATGCCGATGCAGCCAGCGCCGGGCGGCCAGGCCCGCCACCCCGCCGCCGATGATGAGCACCTCGGTCTCCAGGGTGCGGGTAGGCGGGGGCAAGCGGCTAGGGTCGCGCAGCAGGTGGCCCGTAGCGGCCTGGGCCCCGAGCAGCTGCCCCTTTATGTGCTCCAACTGGTGGCGGGTCTCACAGCCCGGCAGCGTCGGCAACAGCAGGGTGCCGGTGAGGGCGGCGCCGGTTTGACGTAGGAAAGTGCGGCGGGTCTTCACGGCCGATTCGGGATGACAGCTAGTAGTTTAATGCACGTAGGGGCCCCAGTCTGCCTCGAAGTAGCGCACCAGGGCCTGGTTGTTGAGCTGGTTCACGTCGGTGGGCACTTCGCTCATATCTGGTGGGAAGCGCAGCATGTCGTGAATGGTGGCGGGCGTAATGTAGCGCAGCCCCGTTGACAAAGGCCCGGCGTCGCCGCGCCACTGAGCATCGGGCCCGGCCAGAATAAAGCCCCATTCCCCAAATGAGGGCACGTAGAGGTGATAAGGGATGGTATGCAGGCCCACCGCGGCCAGCGTGTGAGCTACGCACCAGAACGACTGCCGTGCTACGTACGGCGAGGTGCTTTATACGACCATGCGTCCGTGCGTAGCCAAGCGCTTGGCCAACGCCGTGTAAAAAGCCGCCGAATAAAGCTTGCCGATGGAATAATTGCCCGGGTCGGGGAAATCGACGATAATGGCGTCGTAGTGGCTGGTATCCTGCCGGACCCACTGGTACGCATCGGCATTCAGCACCTGCACTTTGGGCGAGAGCAGCGCTTTTCTATTGAGACTCAGCAGCAGCTCATTGTGCTGAAACAGCTTAGTCATCCCGGGGTCCAGGTCGACTAAGCGGATGGTGGTGAGGTGCGGGTATTTAAGCAGCTCGCGCACGGCCAAGCCGTCGCCTCCACCCAGCACCAGCACCCGGCGGGCGTGGGGCAGGGCCTGCAGCAAGGGATGAACCAGCGCTTCGTGGTAGCGGTACTCATCAGCTGAGCTGAACTGCAGGTTGCCATTGAGAAAGAGCCGCAGCTCGCGCGGGCTGCGCGTGAGCACAATGCGCTGGTAGGGAGTGGACTTGGAGTATATTACCTGGTCCTGAAAAGCCAGGGTTTCGGTGTAGGCCAGTAGTTGGTTGGCAAAGACGAACAGCCCGGTCAGGCCCAGCAAAGCCGCCCCGATGCCGGTGGTAAAACGCCCGCGGTAAGGCCGCGTCTCGGGGAAGCGGGCCAGCACAAGGGCCGCCACCGCCAGATTGAACGCTCCGAATAGCAGTGACGTACGAATCAGCCCTAGTTGGGGCACCAGCACCAGCGGGAAAATGAGCGAGGCCAGCAGGGCCCCAACGTAGTCGAACGTAAACACCTGGGCCACCAGGTCCTTGAAGGCGAAGCGGTGCTCGAGGATACGCATGAGCAACGGGATTTCCAGGCCCACCAGGATGCCCGTCAGGCCGACCAGCGCGTAGAGCAGCAGCCGAAACGAAGCCACGTACTCGAAGGACAGAAACAGTACCGGGGCCATGCAACCGCCCACCAGTCCCACCAGAATTTCGAGCCGGATAAACCATTTCAGCAGCGGCTCATCCAAAAATTTGGAGAGCCACGAGCCAATGCCCATGGCAAAGAGGTAGGCCCCAATAATGGTCGAAAACTGCGTTACCGAGTCGCCCAGCAGGTAAGATGCTAGCGTGCCCGCAATTAACTCATAAATGAGCCCACAGGTAGCAATGACGGCTACGGCGACCAGTAGCAAGCCGGGGGGCTGCGCGTTGGGCCAGGACGGGGCTTCTGCCGTCACCGGTGCGGCCACCCTCGAATCGGACTCACCCATGAATCGCCGCGCTGATGATAATGGCGATCGAGAGCATGAACGCGGCCACCAGAATGGCCAGGGCATTGTTGTGGTCCTCCAGGATCTCCTTGCGCAAGGTGCCGGGAGTCAGCTTATTGAAAAGGTAAAAGCTGATTACCAGAATGACAATGCCGAGCAGTGAGTAAACGATGGAGGCAGATAGGGCCTTGGGGTTGAGGTACTCCATGAGTAGGGGGTGGTTATTTGTGGTGAAACCGGCTGTGGCCACGGCTGCTGCGGCTTCCGGAGCCATTGCTGAGGGTTTCGGTGCTTTCGTTGTCGTCGCCCAGCAGGCGAGTCCCCGTGGCGGCTCCCCAGGCAAACCACCCCAGCGGCAAGAGCAGCAGCAGGGCATAGAAGCGCACGGGACGGAGGGCGAAGTAAAGGCGTTGCAGCATGAGGATAAAACCAAAAAATTACGCGGTGGGGCCGTAGTCGCTTTCATCCCAACGACGCGTTTCGTGGTTGGAGCCCCGCCAGTACTGCCAAGCCGGATAAAGTAGTAGCAGGGCGAGCACCACCAAAAAGTTGGCTATCAGCGGCGGGTTGGCTTCCACTCTCACCTGGATGTCGGGCGCAGCGGGGCCGGCTTCGGTTAGGGGGTAAAGGTTGAGGTGGTAGCGGCCGGCCGGTACCGCCGACAACACGGCGTTGGCGTCGCGGCTGCCTTCGCTCCAGTTCTCGCCGTCCTCTACCCCGGCATAATATTCAATGTTCTTGGTGAATTCAAACCCCTGGCCCGTTTGCTCGTTCACCAGGCTCACGGGCAATTCCAGCCATTGGTTGTTAAGCGTGGTGCTGAGGTCGATCTGCAGGGCCGACTGAGTTGGCAACGTAAACGAAGGGGAGACGATGACCTTGCCGGTGCCGGGGGTGGCCGGGTCCGTCACAACGTGCAGGTTTTCGTTGAGCAGTATCTGACTTGGGCGCAAGATGGCCAGCGCTACCTGAGCCAGCACCAGCAAGCCCACGGCCACTGCCGTCAGCCGCCGCAAGGCCGGCCAGCTGGTTTGGACTGGGTCGGGCTGCACGGCGCCTACCCCTTCTTGCGCGGGCAAGTCGCTCAGGCGTAGGTTAAAGCCGATGGCTACCTCATACGGCTCGAGGTTGTTGGCCTGGTACCAGGTGCTGGCCTTTGGGGCCTTTTCCGTCTTTTCTTCTACCAGCATGCGCGGTGGGCAGATAAATTCGGAAATCACCGCTTGGTCGTCGCCCTCAATGTCCCAATCGAACTCACCCACTGCAAACAGCACCCGCGCTTTGTAGCGGTTATAAAGCTTATAAATCCCATCGGGCTGCCCTACGTACGCCCGTCGGGTTTGCGCATCGAGCACATGGTAATTACGCTTAGCTGGCCGTACCGCCAGCCAGTGGCCGTTGTAGACTGCTAACTGAGTGTATTCCTTCGTGGCGGGATGGTATAGCTGATATTCCAGCCACCGGTACTGGGGCTCCCCGGCTTCGTTAACCTCCGCTCGCTCGGTACAGCCCACTACCCGGCAGGGCTGGCCCGCGAGTATGCCTGAGGTGCCCACGGGCAGCAGGCGGAGGATAGTCTCTGCTGACGGGCCCGAGTATTTGCTATGTACCTTCGGTGGGTCCTCGCCTGATTGTTGGAAGTATGTGTAGCAAGTCGGGCAGGCGTAATACTCGCTTCCTTCCACATCATAATACGTGATGCTAGCGTGGCACCCCGGGCAGTTAAGTTGGGCCGATTCCAATGCCGAAATCACCACGTTGCTCATCGGCTCACCTCGGTTCTGGTTTGCTCCGTGCCTTCAAAATAGGCCAGCGTAGCAGCGTAAATCGCGCGCGCGGTGGAGGAATTGTCACGCCGAAAATTCGACAGAAATACGTCGAAGGTGGCCAAGCCATACTCGGGCCAGGTATGAATGCTGAGGTGCGATTCAGTTAGGGCCAACACCGCGGTGAAGCCTCCACCTCCCTGTTCGGTGCGGGCAAATTCGTGATAGGTTTCGCCAACCTTTTCCAAGTGATAGGACCGCACTTGGGCATCAAAAAAGCAGCGACAAGCTGTGCTATCGCAGAGAATCGATGCTGGGGCTGAGAAGGTAGCTAAGATGTGCAGGCCAGGGGTGTACGCAGGCATGGGGTAAAAGTGTATGACCGTGCAGCAAGATAGGATGCTGTTGGCTTGCTATTCTTTATTACAAGGGTAGGTGCGCAAAAAATACTTGGTAAAGCAATAGAAACTACCGTCATACACCGCTCCAGCCCTCAAGCTACACTACGAGACGGCCTATTGCATGGAAGCCCAGCCGGCCGGCTAGGACTTATTCTTAACTTGGCAAAGGCCAGACCCACTGAGGCTTGAATATTTAAGTCGGAGCTAAGCCGGCCCTAAGGAACTAGGGTGGGTTTACGAATGAAGTGCCGGGTCAGGTTCATAAACGGCAGCTCAACGAGGCGGTACGTAAGGTAGGAGAGGCCAACCAGGGGCACGAGGGTTACCAGCAAGCAGGTCAGGTAATGCAGGGTGTGGGGCACCGGCCAGGCATAGATGGTCTGGTATACCGGCGTGAGCTTGTAGACCAGTTGAGGATGATTTAAATAGAGCGAGTAGCTGATGGTGCCAAAGAATAAGCTTGTTCGGTTAATGAGAAAAAACTTGGGGAAGAAAGACAGGCTCCATACAAGGGCGGCATACACCACCGCTATAAGGTAAACTTGTATCATCGGATACAGGTCCATGGGTAGCCATATCGACCATAAGTTAGGCACAGCGAAAAACGCGAGAACGCTCGCTGTCAGAATGCAGGCTGGCACAGACTGAGCTAGCTCACGGTCGCGATACTTCTTGTACAGGAAATAGGTAACCATGCCCACCGCAAAAACCGGCAGGTGCGAGAAGAGGCTAAAGTACTCTTTATAGCCCTGGGCCACCCAGGAAGGATGCTGGTAAACGACCAGAGAATGTAGGCCAGCCAGCATGCACGTTCCGATAAGGAACAGCCCCGCCCGCTGAAGCGTGGTTACCACGCGAAATACGAATGGAAACAGCAGGTAAAAAATCACTTCGATGCCCAACGCCCAGCTAGCCCACACCAGGCCTTCCTGATGGCCGGGTACAAAGCTGTACCCAAAGACTGCGTAAAGCAGTAAGGGAACCTTGTACGCTCGAAACGCGGTAAAGGTCAGTCCCCAGTCCAGGGCAAACCGGATGGCGAGCCACATATAGTACAAAGGCACAATGCGCAGGATGCGTCGCACGTAAAAATTTCGGGTGCTATACGGAGCGTTTTGGCGCCCATCCATCGTCAAGCACAGCGTGAAGGCAGAGATTACGAAAAACAGGGTAACGCCGCTTCCCCCGTAGAGGAGCAAGGGGCGCGACCACGCCGGCACCTCCAGCTGAGGCGTAGGCATCAGGGCGGTATGAAAGGCCAGGACGTATAAGGCCGCCATGCCCCGAAGGGCATCAATAAAACCCAGACGCCCGGCTGGGCGGCCAGTACTGGCAAGGTCCTCCGATATCCGCGGAGGGGCAGTAATAGAGGGTAAGCTCATTTCCAATAGGCACAATCGGGGTAAGAGAAAGCCGCAAACGTACTAACAAAGCCTCGGCTTTAGCATCAATTCATCCAGTCTGGAGCCGCACGGCTTAGTTTTGATATTATCTTGCTCAAGGATAATTAGTTATACGGTCATAATAGGGGGCCTTATTGCCCTATGCTGGCTTCTGCGAGTTGGTACCAGTGCCGTCTCACGTCAAATGAGGCCACTAAAAAAGCCCTCAACAACTTGCTGAGGGCTTTTTTGATCTCCAAAGGATTATCCCAGAACTGACTTACCCAAACGCGTAGCGGTTCCTGGGATGATTAGGTGAGCTAGCTTCAAGCCAGAAAGCCTATTCCGTGGCTTCCTCTGCTTTGCTGGTGCCCTTTTTGGCAGTACCAGATACTTTTTTGGCGCCGCCAGCTACTTTTTTGGCCCCCTTTTTAATTGCTTTTCCCGCCTTTTTCAGCACGTTGCCGGCGGCATCTTTGGTGTTATCAGCGGCGGCTCCCAGGTTGGTTTTCCCCGTTTTCGTCACCGTCCGGGAGCCGTCGGCGTTTACGGTAGTGATTTTTACGGTGCCGTTGTCGCGCTTTTTTACTTCGGTGTGCGGTTTTTCCTGTTGAGCAAAGGCCGTGGTGCAAATGGCGCAGGCAGTTATAAATAAGCCGAGAGTTTTCATGACTGATGATGCTAAGTGTCCTACATTAGCGCAGGTTAGTGATTTGTACGGAAGTTTTAGTACGCGGTTACTGGAGAACCTGAGAAGCAACGCCTACTTCATTGTTAAGACGCTAAAGATCAACCAGCCCTTGCTGAACAGGCCCCTGATAATATTTCTGCCCGGCCTGCTGCGAGCTTGCTTATTTAGCTGGCTTACTTAAGCCCTCGAAAGCACTGAATTTAATGGCAAGTCAGTTTGTCCTATCTTTAAAGTAGATTCAAATAGCCAGTCAGTAGCAATTCTCCTCCGCAGGTTCGGCAAGCGCGGAGCCGGTTTAACTGCTGAAACAGATAGGCCCCAAGCAACCCTGGCAGCACGCCTGAGATAGGAGAAGGCTTGCCGCCAGCAGCCCCCAGGGAGCCCGGCCGACCCTCTGGTGAGAGCGGTCGTTCATGGAAAGATCCGGTAAGAGCTTGTAAGGGCTTTCTCCCAGCGCATTGAGCCTTTTCAGCTTTGCAACCTCCGCGCACAAGCACTGCATTTCCTCGGGCTCAAGGGAGAGTGTACGATAAAAAACACCAGGATAAAAACCGCAATAATTGACTGAAATGGGATTAAATAAGTACTTTTGATTGTTCAGTAACTAGTAGTCCGAAGGGCTGCTTAACGACCTGATTTAATCACGCCCCCATGAGCGAAACGAAAGAGAAGATTTCCCCGTCGGACTATTCTGCCGACAGTATCCAAGTACTTGAAGGATTGGAGGCCGTGCGCAAGCGGCCCAGCATGTACATCGGCGACACCGGCATAAAAGGCCTGCACCACCTCGTGTGGGAAGTGGTCGACAACTCCATCGACGAAGCCCTAGCCGGCCATTGCGACCTGATTAACGTCACGATCAACGAAAACAACTCCATCACCGTGCGCGACAATGGTCGGGGCATCCCGGTGGACTGGCACGCCAAAGAGGGCCGGTCTGCCCTGGAGGTAGTGCTGACCGTGCTGCACGCCGGGGGCAAGTTCGATAAAGGCTCCTACAAAGTATCCGGCGGCTTGCACGGCGTGGGCGTGAGCTGCGTGAACGCGCTCAGCACCGACCTCAAGGTGACGGTGCGCCGCGACGGCCACCAGTACGAGCAAGAATATAAAATCGGATTCCCGCAGTACCCGGTGAAGGAGGTAGGAGAGACTGAGGAGCACGGCACGGAAGTACACTTCTTGCCGGACGCGAGCATCTTCAGCGAAACCGAGTATCGCTACGACACCGTCGCCGGCCGGTTGCGCGACTTGTCTTACCTCAACAAAGGCATTCGCATTACCCTCACCGACCGTCGCGAAAAGCTGGAGAACGGCGAGTTTCGCAGCGAGGAGTTTTACTCAACCGGCGGGCTGCGCGACTTCGTGCAGTACCTCGACGGCGAGATGCGGCCTTCGCTGCTTTCCGAGCCCATTTACGTGGAGAGCGAGAAGGGCGGTACGCCGGTCGAAGTGGCCCTGCAGTACAATACTTCGTACCAGGAAAACGTCTATTCCTACGTCAATAACATCAATACCATCGAGGGCGGCACGCACGTCGCGGGCTTCCGCTCGGCGGTGACGCGGGTGCTCAAGACTTACGGCGACAAGAACAAGCTGTTTGAGAAAGCCAAGGTCGAAATCACGGGTGATGACTTCCGCGAAGGCCTCACGGCCGTTATTTCGGTAAAAGTGGCTGAGCCGCAGTTTGAAGGCCAGACCAAAACCAAGCTCGGCAACTCCGATGTGAGCGGCGCCGTGAACTCGGTGGTGGGCGAAATCCTGACCGAATACCTGGAGGAGAATCCCAACCAGGCCAACAAAATCATGGAGAAGGTGATTCTGGCCGCCAAGGCCCGCATCGCGGCCCGCAAAGCCAAGGATATGGTGCAGCGCAAGGGTGTGCTCTCCTCGAACAGCCTGCCGGGCAAGCTGGCCGACTGCTCGGAGTCGGACCCCGAAATCTGTGAGCTCTACCTCGTCGAGGGCGACTCCGCCGGCGGTACGGCCAAGCAGGGCCGCAACCGGGCGTTTCAGGCAATCCTGCCGCTGCGCGGCAAGATCCTGAACGTGGAGAAAGCCCAGGAGCACCGCATTCTGGAAAACGAGGAAATCAAGAACATGATTACGGCGTTGGGCGTGAGCTTCAACGAGCGCAAGTCATTGGCTTTCACCACGGAAGACGATGGTACGGAGTCGGGCCCGCTCAACTTCAGCAAGCTGCGCTACCATAAGATTATCATCATGACCGACGCCGATATCGACGGCTCGCACATTCGCACCCTGATTCTGACCTTCTTCTTCCGCTACATGCGCGAGCTGGTGGACCGGGGCTACATCTACATTGCCCTGCCGCCGCTCTACCTCGTGAAGCGTGGCAAGGAAGAGCGCTACTGCTGGACCGAGGACGAGCGGATGGCCGCCCAGGAGGAAATGGGCCGGGGCAAGCCCGAAACCGTGAACGTGCAGCGCTACAAAGGCTTGGGCGAAATGAACGCGGAGCAGCTCTGGACTACCACCATGCAGCCCATGACCCGCACCCTGAAGCAGGTAACCGTGGAATCGGCCGCCGAAGCCGACCACTTATTCTCCATGCTGATGGGCGACGAAGTAGCCCCCCGCCGCGACTTCATCGAGCGGAACGCCAAGTACGCTAAACTGGACGTGTAACCCGTTCCCCCAAAAGGCCCGCTACTAAGCGGGCCTTTTCTTTTTCAGCTCTTGTGGGGGTGGGTGGTGGCACGAATTGCCCGCAGGGCTTCGTGGTACCACTAGCAATTAAAACGAACACCCAAGTCCCGCGCTACGCCCTTGCTTACATGGCTTCTATCACTAGCAATCAGAACATCCTAGATACATCGTTCAACGAGTTAGTGGTGGTACGAAGCCCTGCGGGCAATTCGTGCCACCACGCCGAAATAGACCTTTTTTCCCAATTCAAAAAATGCGGCAGGTAATTGCTTCGGGAGCGCCCTGGGAGGCCATTGTGGGCTACTCTCGAGCCGTGCGCGTGGGCAACGTGGTAGAAGTAGCCGGCACCACGGCCCAGGACGGTCATACCGTAACAGGAGCCGATGCGTACGCTCAAACAAAACGAGCACTGGAAAAAATTGGGGAGGCCCTAACGCAGGCGGGCGCCTCGTTCCAAGATGTGGTGCGCACCCGAATCTTCGTAACTGATATTTCGCAGTGGGAGGCCGTGGGCCGGGCGCACGGGGAGGTGTTCGGCCAGATTCGCCCGGCTACTTCGATGGTGGAAGTCAAGGCTTTGATTGATCCACGGCTGCTGGTTGAAATCGAAGCCACGGCCATTATTTCAGCGGACATGACGGTTGCGCAGGGAGGTTTGTAAATGGGTGGTCGAGTAGTTGGTTTGGGTTGCCCGCGCGCCGTAATTGGTTGCGATAGGTCATAATTATTGGGGCCAAGCCCTGCCCGTTGCCCGCCGCGTTGTTATTTTGTTGAAAGACCGCTCCGCACCCCGAAAATGCGCGCAGTTCAATTAAATCTGTGATTTATGAAGCTCTTCAAGTCCGCCGACCTTATTCGTAAAAGCAAATACATCAGCCGCGACCTGAGTTGGCTGCGGTTCAACTACCGGGTGCTCGACCAGGTGCAGGACCCTAACCGCGGGCTGTTTGATAAGCTTAAGTTCCTGGCCATTACCAGCTCCAACCTCGACGAGTTCTTTATGATCCGGGTGGGTTCGCTGTACAACTACCTCGACTATGGCAAGGAGCGAATTGACTATTCGGGCCTGCGGGAGCTGCCGTTCCGGCGGAAGCTGCTCGACTTCGCGCACCGCTTCGTGAACGACCAGAGCCTGACGTATTTGAATGAGCTGAAGCCCAATTTTGAGAAGAATGGCTTCAACATCCTGAAGATGGCCGACCTCACCGAGCTGGAAGTGAAAAAGGCGGACGGCTACTTCAAGAATACCGTGTTTCCGCTGCTCACGCCGATGGTGTACGATGCCTACCACGGCTTCCCGCTGATGATGAACCAGATGCTGATTTTCGGCGTCGTCACCCGCATCGGCAACGGCCTGGCCGTGGGGCTGGACGGGGAAGCGGAAAAAGGGCAGGAGCGGCTCACCTTCGTGCAGATTCCGCAAAACCTGACCCGGTTTTTTGAGCTCACGCGCAAGGACAAAGTCATCTTCGTGCCCATCGAGGAAGTCGTGCGGGCGTTTTTGCCGCGCCTGTTTCGCAACGTGGAAATCGTGGCCGCCAACTTGTTCCGCATCACGCGCAACGGCGACTTTACGCTGGAAGAGTCCGACGACATCGACAATGACTTCATCAAGGAGATTCAGGTGGGCCTGAAAACCCGGAAGCGGGGCCGCGTGGTACGCGTAGAGGTGGAGCCCAACGCCTCGCCGGTGCTCATGAACGTGCTGCGCGAGCGGTGGAACATCGATAACGGCAACGTCTTCGTCATCAACTCCCTGATTGACTTGAAAGGGCTGTGGCAGATTGTGCGCCACCCCAACTTCCGGGGTAAGACGGCCAAGATGCCCGCTCCCGTGGCTCCCCTCAGCTTGCCGGAGGGCGCCGAGGAAAACCTGTTCGAGTATCTCAAGCACCACGACGTGCTGCTGCACCACCCTTACAACAGCATCGAGCCCATGGTGCGGCTGCTGGAGCAGGCCGCCGTCGACCCCCAGGTGCTGGGCATCAAGCAAACCATCTACCGCCTGGCCGATGATTCGCGGGTGTCGGCGGCCCTGCTTAAGGCGGCCGAGAACGGCAAGCACGTGTCGGTGCTGTTCGAGGTGAAGGCCCGGTTCGATGAGGAAAAGAACATCCGCGAGGGAGCCCGACTGGAAAAGGCCGGCTGCTTCGTGATTTATGGCGTGAGCAAGTACAAGACCCACACCAAGCTGCTCATGATTATCCGCAAGGAAGGCGAGAAAGTGACGCGCTACGTGCACATCGGCTCGGGCAACTACAACGAGCAAACCGCCCGCCTCTACACCGACGTGAGCCTGCTCACGACCAACGACACCTACGGGCACGACGTGTCGGAGTTCTTTAACGTCATCACCGGGCACTCGCAGCCCGACGACTACGAGTACCTCATCACGGCGCCCAAGGACATGCGGCAGCAGCTCATTCACCTCATTCGCGAAGAGGTAAAGCATGCCAAAAAGGGCCATGCCAGCGGTATCGTGATGAAGATGAACTCTTTGGAAGACAAGGAGATCATCGACGAGTTTTACCGGGCGGCGAAGGCTGGGGTCCCCATTCGGTTCATCGTGCGCGGGATCTGCTGCCTGCGGCCGGGGCGGCCGGGGCTGAGCGACAACATCGAGGTGCGCAGCATCGTGGGCGAGTACCTGGAGCACACGCGGCTGTTCTATTTCCACCACGGTGGCGAGGCCCGCGTGTACGCCGGCTCGGCCGACATCATGGTGCGGTCGTTCGACCGGCGCATCGAAGCCCTGTTCCTGATTGTTAATCCGCAGCTTAAGCGAGAGGCTATAAATATTCTGATGATGAATATGATGGACAACCAAAATAGCTACGTGATGCGGGAGGACGGCGCTTACATTCGGCAGCATCCAGCGGCCGGCGAACCAGTGGTGAACGTACACAAAGACTTCTTCAAGCGCGACGAGGCCCAGCTGGCGAAGGCTACCCCCGAAGGTCTGCTGGCCCTGCTCGACGTGCAGGCCCAGCGCCGCCTCGACGTAGCCGCGGCCCACGCGGCCGAGCAGGCCGCGGCGTTGGCCGCCGCTGAGACCGTGGCAGTAGCCGCCGATGATGCCTTCGGAGAAGGCGAGCACGACGAGGCCTGCGACGATGACGCCACCCCCGTGGGCCACGCCGATGAGGAAGGGGCGCCCGCTGGCGCAGCCTTGGCGTAGCAGCAAAGCCCGCAGTCCTGGCTAGTCCCCCTCTGTCAGTGTGAGGCTGAGGCCCGAATTAACTCTTCCCGTGGCGCTGGGGTGCGTTTGGGCCTCGTGCGATGCCCGCGTTGTCGGCCGCTAATCTTTAACTCATGAGCCCTGGCTCCCAGCGGAGCCGGGGCTTGTTACATCCACTGGTCGCTGCATGATGCACAAAATGCTCATCATGACCAGATTTAACACACAAATATGAGGCTTTACTCCAACTCGGCAGGCTGGTTCTGCAGGTCGGGCACAGGGAGCTTTGCCGGGTGCTCGGGCTCCGCGTGCATTTCATCAAAGAAGTCCTCAAACAGTGCTTGCAGCATGCCGTCCTTCAGCCCAATGTCGGGCACGACCATGCTGCTGACGTTGGCCCACTGCATGGCAGAGAGGTAGATGTGGCCAGCGGGCACGATGACGTCGGCGCGGTCGGGGTTAAGCATGGCCACGTTCACCCGCTCGCTCATGCTCAGGCCGGCGAGGCGGGCGATGGTGGTTTCGAGGCTGCGGCGGGTCACGGGCTTGTTGGGGGCGGCCGGGGTGAGGCTGTAGAGCTTATTGATGTTGCCACCCGTACCGATGGCGCGCGTCACGTGGTAGGTGCGGGCATTGGTGCGCACCCATTCTTCCATGCGAGTCCAGAGCTCACTCTGGGCTTCGGTGTTGGCCGCCCCGCTTTCTTCCTGTTGCATGCGCCGGATGGAGCCTATTTCGAACGACTGCGCCGCCACCTTGCGGCGGTCGTGGTAGATGTTAAACTCCGTGCTGCCGCCCCCCACGTCGATGTGGAGATAGTGGCGCTTGTCTTCGAGCACGTGCTCGATAACGCGGTTGATGTAGAAAGCTTCGTCCTGACCATCAATTACCTTGATTTCCAGGCCCAGCTGCTCGCGCACGCGGGCCACGATTTCGGCCCCGTTAGTAGCGGAGCGCATGGCCGAAGTGGCGCAGATTAGGTAGTGTGCCACGCCGTGCACTTCCATCAGCAGCTTGAGGGCGTGCAGGAACTTGATGAACTGCTCTTCTTTGGCCGGCGAAATCTGGCCGGTGGCGAACACGTCTTCGCCCAAGCGCATGGGGTAGCGCACGTACTCAACGCGCTTGAGGCGGTAGCGACCTTCGTAATACAGCACGGCCGATATCTGGCAGCGCACGGCGTTGGACCCAATGTCAATGGCAGCGAGCTTGCGCAGCGGAAAATTCACAGCGAGTAGGGTAAGTGAGCAGAAAAGCCCAAATATAGGGCGGGGTCCGGCTAGGCCCTAAGTGCGCCAAGGGTGGGGCCGCGCTGATGAGAAGCAGGCAATGCCTTGCCAACTAGGAAGCTCATGATGATATGTCGACGGCTTAGAAAAGCAAAATCGGTGAAAACGGCTCTCGCCAATAGGAGAGTGAGAGGATGGAACACGGACCGGAAAACCGTTCCAACTAGCCTCATCAACAGGCCCTCAGACCGATTCGGCTGCCTAAGCTCCTCGATTGCTCTGGTAATAAAGATGCTTCCGCTGCGCGTATGCCAACAGAAGCATCTTTATCATCTCATCACACCCCGCTCACTAAAACGTGAGCCGGTAGAAGGGCACGGGCAGGAAGCCTTGCTGATAGGCCGTGCCGATGGTGTTGGTGCGCGCGTTGTAGGCTTGCTGGAAGATGTTTTGGTGGCCACTAACGTTTTGCAGGTCGAGGGCAATCTCGTGGGTGAGGCCGGCGCGGTTGATTTTGTAGCCCACCTTTACATCGGCCCGGAAGTAGGGCGTCTGCTGCTTGCTAAAGGCGCGGTCGTAATAGTACACGGCGCGGCGGCTGGCCCCGGAGGCTTCAAGGTTGATGGGCGTACTGTAGGTGCCGCCCGTAGTAGCTGCTTTCAAGCTGATGGTAAAAGTATTGCGGCGCTGACCCACGGCGAACTCGCGGCCCACCAGGGCATTGGCGACGTAGTGGGTGTTGAAGGGCGTGTTGCGCTCCACGCCGTCGCTGCCTTTGTATTTCGAGTCGAAGAGCGAGGTGGTCAGCAGGAAATAGTAGCCTCGGGCGAAGGCCCGCTCCAGGGTTATTTCCAGGCCGTAGTTGCGACCAGTACCCTCGTTCACGAGGTTGCCTTTGTTAAGCGGGCCGAAGCTGCTGCCCTCGGTGAGCAGAGAAAAGTAGCTGGGCGTGCGCTCCACGGGGGCGTCGAACAACCACTGGTGGTAGCCCTCCACGCGCAAACGCAGGTTGTCGGTGAGCTGCCGGTCGTAGGCCAGCACCAGGTGATGGGCGCGGGTGAAGCCCAGGGCCCGGTTGGTGAGGGCGTAGGTGCCGTCGGCCTGCGGGCTTTGGTAGAAGTAGGTGAGCAGCGGCTGCAGGGTGCTGTGCAGACCATAGGCCAGGCTAATGGTGCTGCTGGGCGTGGCCTGGTATTGCAGGCCGGCGCGGGGCTCCACCACGGCGCGGCCATTCAGCTCGAAACGCGAGGCCGAGAGGCCGGCATTCAGGGTGAGCTGGTCGCTGAAGCGGTGTTTCCACTGGAGGTAGAGCTGCGAGAGGGCCGTGCTGCCACGGGCGTCGCGCTCGACGACGGTAACGGGGTAAGTGTAGCCGCTGCCATACTGGTACCGGAGCAAGTCAACGATGACGCCGGCCGACACCCGGTCACGGGCGCTGACCTTGTGGGCCCCCGAAAGGTTGACCGACAGCTTTTCCTGGGTGAAGTCGGCGGTGTAATTCGGAATCTCCGCGCGAACCTCGCGGCTGCGGCCCCGGAACAAGAGGGTGTCCTGGCCAAATTCCTGGGTGGTGCGCGAGGCCGAGAGCGTGAGCCGGGCCACGGTGCGGTCGGTGAAGCGGTGCTCGTAGCTGGCGGCGCCGATGCCGGTGGAATACTTCACCCGGGTGTTGGTGGCCTCGTCGCCGTACACGTCGGCCTTGGTCGAGTCCACGTCCTGGCCCAGGAAGGTGATGTTGGAGCGGCCGGCCAGGGTCCAGGCGCTAAAGGTGCCGCGCGAACCCACGGGCACGTCGACCTTGGCCGTGAAGTCCTGGTAGTTGGGGGTGCCGGCAATTTCGTAGCCCACGCTTTTCAGGAGCGAAAACAGCGAGTAGCGGTAGTTCACAAGGTAAGAAGCCTTGGATTTAGCGCTGAAGGGCCCTTCGGCGCCCAATTCGACACCGTTGAAGCCGACCTGACCCAAAAACTCACGCTTCTCGTCATTGCCCTTGCGCAGGCGCAGATCAAACACCGAGCCCAGGGCGTTGGCGTACTCGGCCGGAAAGGCCCCGGTGAGAAAGTCGGACTTGGCCAACAGGTTGTTGTTGAGCATACTCACCGGCCCGCCGGTGGTGCCCTGCGAGCCGAAGTGGTTGGGGTTGGGCACGTTCACGCCCTCGAGCCGCCACAGCAGCGAGGCCGGCGAGTTGCCCCGCACCACGATGTCGTTGCGCGTGTCGTTGGCGCTGCCCACCCCGGCAAAGTTCTGGGCCATGCGGGCCGGGTCGCCCAGGCTGCCGGCGTAGCGGTTGGCATCCAGGGGCGCGAACGGGCGGGCCGAGACGGTGGCCATCTCGTTGTTGGTCACGGTGCGGTCTTCACTGCGCTTATACGTCACCGTCACTTCGTCGAGCTTGGTCAGCCGCTCGCTCAGGCTCAGCTCCAGCACCACTTCCTTGCCCGAAGTAACCGTGACCTCATTCAACAGCAGGTCTTCGTAGCCCACGCTGCTGATGCGGAGCTTGACGCGGCCCACGGGCACGCCACTCAGGCGGAAGCGGCCGTTGACGTCGGTGCTGGCGCCCAATGCCGGCTCGACGCCGAGTACTACCACGGTGGCGCCGATGACGGGGGCTTTGGCGGCGGCGTCGAGCACGGTGCCCCGCACGGTTTGACTGGCCCCCACGGGCGGTTGAGTAGCGGTTTGGGCGGCGACCGGCAAGGTTGCTACGATGGCCAGCAGGGAAAGCAGGGTGGGTAAGAGAGGGCGCATGTCCTTCGGTGGTTGGTTGATGAACCAAAGGTGGCCGAAGGGCAAAGCGGCGGAAAGCGGAGCTGGGGCGAAACGTCAGAGGGCAGGTGCGAAGCGTCGGAAGCGTAAGGTGAACGGGGCGGAAGAATTAGCTCGGCCGCCCGGAACAAGATTCGCTTGCAAACCCAATCACTTCATCCCATAGTATCAGTTGAGCGGAGAGGTTGGTTAACTCTCTCTAACTCCGCATCTGCTTTATACGCAAGGACCTGCGAAGAAGAGGCACCGGTTATGCGCTGGCGTGACATCCGGCTCCCCGCTGCTGGGACTTTACGCCTGAAGCGAACCGGGGTCATACCCGGTAGGGCGGTACCTACCGGGTACGACCCCGCAGCAGTCACGTGAGGCTCTCTAGCTGGTGAAGCGATCGAAATGTGGCGGGGCATTCAACTCCCGTCTTAGAGCAGTTCTCAAGTCCGTGTACCGTTTTTTAGGAATTAAAAATTAAAAATGAAGAATTAAAAATTTGACCAGCCGATTTTTAATTCTTCATTTTTAATTCCTTCCTCCTATGCGAAAACTGCTCTAGATTAGCCGGGTAGCGGCGACAGCCCTTATTTATCAATCCGAAAACCCAGCCCAACTTGAACCAGCGTGCTCTCGGCTGATTTCTGATACGAAACGTTCAACGCCAGCGTCTCAACCACCGGGGCGATGTAGAAGCCGGCGCCGTAGCCCGTGTGCCAGCCGCCCGGCGAGCTGCCCTGGTAGTACACCCGGCCCTGATCGTAGAAGCCAAAAAGGCCGTAGTAGAAGGGCAGGAACCCATTTCGCACTTGGCCCAGGGCCAGGCGCAGCTCGGTGTTATAGTACAGGCTGGCATCACCACTGAAGCGGTTGCGGTAGTAGCCGCGCAAGCCTTCGCGCAGGCCCAGCGAGGCAAACTTGTAGAAGGGGATGTCGGCGTCGGAGCCATAGTTCTTAGCACCGCCACCTTTCACCACCAGCGTGACGGGGATGCCCAGCCGGGCCGTGCCGTAGTACTCGGCGAAGCCCTGGGTGAGGCCGAACGTGGTTCCGGCCCCGGAGAGCTGACGGTAGGTGTCGTGCTGGGCGCGCAGGCGCACCCCGTGCCGGGCGAATGACTGTCGGTCGCGCAGGTCGAGGTCGAACACGGCGTTCAGACTCAGCAGGCGCTGGGTGCTCGTATTGGGGCGAATGTCGCTGGTGCCCGGGGTCTGGTTGAGTACGCCCAGGTAGCTTTCCGGAGCGAAATCAGTAGCATAGTACTCGAACGTCGAGCCCAGGCGGAAGACGCTGCGTTGCAGAAACACCCGCTCCAGAAACCCATTCAGGGTCACGCCCCGGTAGCGGGCGCGGTAGAACCTGGCGTCGTACCGGTCCTGGTCCAGGGCAGTGTTGTTACCCAGCCCGAAGAAGTTATAGAATGGGAAATAGTTGCCGTAGCTGGCCGCGGTCCCCACGTCGACCTGGCCAATGGCGTAGCGGTGGCGGGTGCTGAAGGTGAGCTGGCGCTGCCCGCCGGTGCTCAGTTCGCCCAGCACCGAATACTGGTTCTTGAAGCCCGGCTTGCGGAAGCCCTGGCGCACGAAGGTGACGCCTGCGCTGGTCGTGAACCCATCGTTGCGGTTGTAGCCTAGTCCGATGCTGGGGCGGTAGGAATTATACTCAAACTGCTCCCGGTCGTAGGCATTCACGTCGGGGCGGGAGCTGGTACGATTATCGGCTTCCGGGCCGAGCTGCAGATTGGTATCGGGCACGTCGTACACTTTGGTGAGCGTGCGCAGGCCCCCGGCGCGCGAGTCGTCGGTGATGTGGTCCTTGCCGTCGCCGCCAATGATGCGCACCAGGATGCTGTGGCGGCCGCCGTCGCCGGTGACCTTGAACACGTCCCGGCCCCCGAGGCCGTAGACGCAAACCTCCTTGGTTTCCTGGGGCCGGAAAGTGCGGTCGAACAGCGCCGGGCCCTGCGGTTCCTCAGTGTCGCCGGCCCGGTCGAACATCTGCACCCGCACCTGGCCATCGGGCGTTCGGTTCACCAGAAAAACCTCGCCCTTGTTGGAGCCCACCACGTCGACGCGCTTGGCCAACAGCAGGTAGTACGCGTCGAGGGCCTTCGGTAACTCCTGGATGCGGGCTTTCAACTTACGGTTGATATCCTGGCCTGATAAGGATTGGATTTCAGGGGGAAACTTGGCCGTGGCCTCGTCGATTACTGCCGGCGTCAGCTTGGCTTGCAGATACTGGCCGGCCTCCTGCCATTGCGCGCGGCTGAGGCCCTGGAGCAGAAATCTATCGAGGTGGCGGGCGGGCCAGTTCAGACTTTTCAGGTCGTCGAAGTGCTCTCCAAAGTCTTCGATGCTGGGTACCGCCCACTCGCGGTTGGCGAGGTAAGTGAGCAAGCCATTCCAGCGGGTAAAAGACTGGTCCCGGTCGCGCGGGATGGGGCGGTAGAGCGTGCCGCCCCCCGGCTGTTTGTAGCCGGCCCACTTCCAGTTGTCTTCGTGCTTGCCGAAGTCGGCCACCAGCATGTCGAAGGCGCGGGCCCGCGCCAGGCCGGGGGCATCCACCCGGTTGTTGTGGTCTTTGTAGAGCTTACGAAACAGGCCGAAGCTGCGGGTTACTTCGTCGGCGCCGCCAAAGCCGGGCCGGTTGGGTTTGGGGTCCTTGGGGCTGTCTTCGAGCGTACCGAGCAGGCCCGCGTATTGCGCGCGGTAGGGCCCGAGCTGTTGGTTATCGGGCAGGCGGAACAGGCGGGGGCGGGCGTGCAGAATATTGGTCTGGTCGAGCAGGTGGCCGATGGGCAGGTTAGAGTACGGGTTGGCCGTGGCGGTGATGTCGCGCAGCACGTCGGCGGCAAAGGAAGTGCGCAGCTCCGGGGGCAGGATTTTGGTCACGTCCTTATCGACGGAGCGGAACACATACTCCGCGCTGTCGGCCGCAATGAGCTTGAGGGAAGTGGTTTGGCGACCCCCACCCTTACCGTAGGGGCGCAGGCCACCTTTTTCGGTGCGCAAATTGAGCGTGGGCACGGTTACCGGCTGCAGCCAGGAAGAGCGGTACAGCGGGCCCAGGAACAAGCGCTTGCTGAACGTGGGCTTGTACTCGGGGCCGGGTACCACGGTGGTGGTCGCCTGAAACGGAGCATCCGGCAGGCTCTCCGCTACGGTTTTGGCCGCCCCGGGGCACCCGTTGATGAAGGGGTTAACGGGTGCTGCCCCGGGGCGGCCTTCGGTGCAGGCGGAGCGAAACAGGGTGTTAGTGTACGCGTCCCGGGCGGGTTCATTACCACGGCCAAAGGTGTAAAAATGCGCCTTTACGGTGCCGTCGGCGTAGTATTCCAGCGTGGTGTAGCCCTCTTCGCTTTTGCTGTACAGCGCCTCGCCCTTGGCGCCCACGTGCTGGCTTTCGGCGAAGCTGCCGCTCACCACGTGGTAGTTGCCCTGCCAGGGCGTGAGCTGGAGGCTGTAGTCGTGCGCAGCTGCGTACACCACGCCGGGGTTACCGCGCAAGGTATTCAGCAACTCCTTACGCAGGTCCTGGTAGCCCGGATTGGCGAGGTCGCGCGGGGTACCCACGTTCTGGCGGTAAGCGGCGTAGATGGTGCCAAGCACGGGGGGGCTCAGGTGGCGCGACAGGGGCTCGTGGCCACCGTACACGCCGTTGGTCACCACGGGGTGGTGCCCCAGCAGCAGTACGTTCTTGCCCTTGGTGTCGTCAATGAGGTCCTGGAGCTGTTCGCGAAACTCCTCTTTGGTGAGGGTCTTGCAGTCGGTATCCGGGGCTTCGGGCCGGTCGAAGGGGTGCGTGAACCAGGGCGTGTTAATGGCGACTAGGCGCACCAGCGGAGCCACGTCGACAACCTCGGGGCCGGGGCACCCGTTGGTGGGCAGGAAGGCATTTTGGCCGGGCAGCTGCTTCTCGATGTACTTTTCGAGGCGACGAACGGCCTTCAGGCCGGCGGGGCCGGAGTTAGCCCAGTCTTTATCGCCGGGCAGGAAGTAAATTTTGCCCAGGGGCAGGCCTTTCACCAAGCCAATCAGGGCGTCGGCCCGGCTGCGCTCGGCCTGGGCCAGCGCGGTATCGCCCTTAGCAGCCAGGCCGGTGTTGCCAACGATGTCGCCGAGGTGCACCACCGTAAAGGGGGCGGTTTGCTGCTCCAGGGTTTGGCGCAGCAGCTGGAGGCGTCCAGCGGGTAAGTTGGCCTGGGCGGTGTTACCCAGCAGAAAAACGGTGTGGGCCGGTGAGGGGCTCTGCGCCGCAGCGGAGCTGGTAATCAGCAGGGAAGCAGCCAGTAAAAAGAGATAGATACGTTGCATAAAGGCGAATTATCTGCACTCTTACGGCGGCTGAGCCAAAAAGTAAACCTACTGCTAGGGTAAATGCCTGGCCGGCGCCTTGCTGAAGGCCGACCGTAGCCAGAGGGCTATTCCGCATGGCACGCCCACCCATAAGGCCTCGCTGCTCAACACCCGCAGCCCGGTGCCGCTGAAGAAAGCTCTGATGCCAATGGGTGACACCGCAATGGGCCGGAGGCCGAAAAAGTAGCGATGTTGGTCCCAGGGGCTGAAAAAGGCTACCCCCAGTCCGCCGGTGGTCATGGCATCGAGCACGCCGTGCGAGGCCGTAGCCAGAAACAGGAGCGCGGCCAACCGCCCCGGTGGGGGGCGGTGCGCCGCCCGGAAAAGCTGGCCCAGGCCCACGCCAACCA
Organism: Hymenobacter montanus; assembly: GCF_014699115.1. GTDB lineage: Bacteria > Bacteroidota > Bacteroidia > Cytophagales > Hymenobacteraceae > Hymenobacter > Hymenobacter montanus. Next base: position 29,290 of record NZ_JACXAD010000008.1, on the reverse strand, counting down.
CGGCAACAACTGCCGCCGCCAGCAGGGAGTGGGTCAGCCCGCGGTGGCCCCACAAGCTGTCGTAAGCCACCCCCAGCTTGTAGCCCACCGCATCCACGTCGGGCAAAGCGGCGCAGCCGGCGGCCACCACCCAGGCCGGCCAGTGCCGACGGTCGGGCAGCAGTAGTTTACCCAGGGTAGCGCCAAGGAAGGCATGACCAAATGCGGAAGCCATGTTCGATTTTTTAAATGGGGGATGAAGAAGCTCCCCTCCTTCGCTAAGGAAGGAGAATTTTGCCTACAGCAAAATTAGGGTATTAGGCGGTTGAATATGTCTAGCCTGTAGCGATTTTAGTAAGGATAATTCTTGTTTTTGATAGAGTATAGTGCCTCCATTTTGCTGCCTCTCGAACTAAGATATTAGTTGAATTGACTAAAAAATGTTTTTCTTTTGTTTCTGATGCTTTCGATTGCTTTTTACTTTTGCGATGTAATGATTATTGAGGTTCTTGTAGGAAGGTTCGATTATTTTATTTATTGTGTCGTTATATTTTATCTTTTGAATAAGGTAATTTATTATCTATAGTATTATTCAGCAAGTGGGTAATTGCACCTCCAAGGTGGAACAAACATTTCAGGAGCTACTGCAAGCTGATCACATAGCTTGTAAAGCTCTTCTTCTGTATTGAATCCTTGTAAATAATTGATTGAAATATCTTCGTCTATTTCTAGATCACTGTCATAAATTTGCAAGTCTTCAAATATTTTCCTTGACATTTCAAAGGCCAGTAAGCAATATTTGAAATGTAGAAATTTATTGAATAGTTCATAGATGTGTTTAACATCGTAGTGGCTCATGACATGCATACCAATCCATTTTCTTCTATCGGGACTGGTAGAGGTTATTTCTTGAGCAATAACTTTATAAGCATTCCAAGAAAAAAACAGCATACCAGATCTTCTCGGTTAATCTTTTCATTAGCAAGGGGTTTTGTATTTATTGAATTTGAAGTTTACAGTATAAAATTGCCGATCTGGGTTAGCCTAGTCAATTTTTTTGTCGTTCACCATCCTTTTTAACTTCGGATAGTTAGCTAAATACTCGTTGAAGAACGAATCTTGCTAATCCAAACATAGGTTCATCTATGCATCCAGGCAAGCTCGCGTGTAAATTGTGTTTTAATAATAATGGATATAGAGCTGTTGGCTTCTATGTAGGATCAAAAATTCTATAAGGCTACTAACGCAGGTGTTTACAGAGTTGTTATTAGTACTTATATCATAACCTTTGTCTAACCGGAATTTTATTTTTCTCTCTAGCAATGTTTTTAAGCATAATAAAGTGTAATCAGCATCAATTGGCAGATAATCGTGGCCTTGCTCGTCCTGCCATTCTTCGCCTGTGTGATATCTAAGAAATTCAATAGGTAAGTTCTTATGACCTATACATTCAACTAATGCTTCGTAAATATCACTAAAGTATCCATTCCACATACAAAACGTGTTAGGATATGTGAGTACTTCTCTTGATGGCGGCAAAATACCATAAGAATAGATGAAGCCAGGTTCAGTTAAGAACTTGCTTAAATAATCTCTATTCATAGTCGGTTTAGGAAATATAAGGCTTTACACTAAAGCTAGTTGTTATTGGGGTTTTCCTGATTTGCTAACGGACCCAAGTTGCGGAGAGCTGCAAAGGACGTGAAAAAATATATCCCATTTGAAACAGACGGAGGTTGAGCATCTAACACTTTGTTCCTTTCTCTGATCATGACCGAATAGACCATGGTAATGGAGTGCTGTGTGGATGATTTCCCCACCGCCCGCGGTTTCTGTAATAAATGAAGCTAAGTGCCTGCAGGGATGGCAGTTTCCAGGTTGTCGTTGCCTATCTGTTATCTGTAGCCTCCACCGCTCATATAGAGACCTGACTGACCTGGCTCGAAGCCAGCTCTTTCAGTACCTTGGGCACGCCGGTGCTCGCCGGCTCGGCTACGTAGCGTACGCCGCTTCGGCCGGCGGCCGGCTGGTGGGGGTCGATAACGAAAACCGGGCAGGCCGCGGGGGCGTAGTGCAGCAAGCCCGCGGCGGGGTACACTTGCAAAGAGGTCCCCACCACGAGCAGGGCATCGGCTGTGGTGACGGTTGCGGCGGCTTCTTCGATGGCAGGCACCAGCTCCCCAAACCACACGATGTGGGGGCGCAACTGGTGGCCATCGGGGGCGAGGTCGCCGAGCTGAATGTCGCCGGGGCAGTCGTACACGGTCTGCTCGTCGGCTACCGAGCGCATCTGGTTGAGCATGCCGTGCAGGTGAATAACGGCAGTGGAGCCGGCCCGCTCGTGCAGGTCATCCACGTTTTGGGTGATGATGGTGACGCGCCAGCCGGGCTCTTCCTCGAAGCCCGCCAGGGCTAGGTGGGCGGCGTTGGGGGCGACGGTGCGAGCCTGGGCCCGGCGCTGATTGTAAAAATCGAGCACCAGGGCCGGGTTGCGGGCAAAGCCTTCGGGCGAGGCCACATCCTCCACGCGGTGGTTTTCCCACAGCCCGTTAGTGTCGCGGAAGGTGCGGATGCCGGACTCGGCCGAGACGCCAGCGCCGGTGAGAACAACCAGGTGTTTGGTGGTGGGCATAGGAAAGGCGGGTTTAGCCAGGAAAGTGGCCGGGAAAGGCCGGAGCGGTGCCGCGCAAAGTAACAACAAGACCCACGGTGAATCCCCCGGCCAGATTACCCAGACCACGGCCCCGCTCTAAACCCGACTTTGAGCGGGGGCCGTAGCGTGTCGTTGCCAGGCGTAGAGGCCCGCCGCGAAGCCGGCGGCCAGGGCCGCTCCCAACCACTTTCGGCCGGCCCCCGCCGGTTGAGAGCTGCCCCAGCCCCCCGATATTTCCGTGCCGTGGGGGGCCGGGGCGGGGGCGAACACGCTGCCTTCGCTTATCGGAGCGGGCTGGGCCTGCCGCAGGTAGCGCTTGAGCAAGCGCAGCCCGGCCCACTGGGTGAGGCCCGGGGCCAGGGCGTAGGTGAGCCGCAGGGCCGTGGCCGTCCAGCCAACCATGGTAGTCGCCCGGGGCCGCTGAGCCAGGCCAACAATGGCATCAGCCACCTGCTGAGCCGGAAAAACCGGAGGCGCCGGCTTGATAACGCGCCCCGTATAATTGGCGCCGTGCTGAAAGCCGGGCGTGTCGATGTAGGCGGGGTGGACGTCACAAACGTGAATGTGGGGCTCCTCGCTCAACTCCGTGCGCAGGGTGTCCATCAGGCCCCGCGCCCCGTACTTGCTGGCGCTGTACGACACCGTGTAAGGTTCCGGCAGCCAGGCCCCGAGCGAAATGACATTGATCAGCGTGCCTCGTCGCTGCCGCCGGAAGTAGGGGAGCACCGCGTACGCCCCATACAGCGCCCCAAACAAATTGGTGCGCAGTACCTGCTCGTGCGCGGCCAGGGGCACGTTGGTGAAGGGCCCCACGGCGCCGATGCCGGCGTTGTTGACCCACACGTCGATGCGTCCGCCAAAGTCAGCGGCCGCCTGTGCCAGGCGTTGTACTGCTTGCGCGTCGGTAACGTCGGTGGGTACTGCCAGGGCCTGGGCCCCGAGGGCCTCGCATTCGGCCACCACCTCGGCCAGGACTTCGGCCCGGCGCGCGGCCAATACCAGGCGAGCGCCCTGCCGGGCGAAAGTGAGGGCCGTGGCCCGGCCAATACCGCTGGAGGCGCCGGTGATGACGACGGTAGCGCCGTGAAGGGATTGTTGCATGAGTTCGGTAGAGCTGGTGAGGGGATGATGAGGATAGAATTAAATAAAACGAGAAAGCCGTAGTTAGGTAACGGCCGAGCACCACTTGGGTTATAGACGAGCCGGGCTGATGATACGCTTTTCGGCGGGTGCCAACTCGTACGTTTTCTTACAAGCAAAAGGGTAAGGAGCGAATCTCAACCCAACCGCCTCGCACTTTCGAGGGGGCGAAGCTGGCTTGCTGAATCTTGGCAGACGGGATAAGCTGATTGAAAACCTCAACGGCTTTATTTGAGCGAGTTCGAGCGATTCAAAGACGGTATTGGCCGGAGTTGTCTGCGCCTTTCCTTGAAGAACCGCTCAACTGGGTTGAGTTCCGGACAGGCGGTGGGCAAATGGGTCAGCCTGATGGAGGTATTCTCTGTGAGCTTGACGGGTGGAGGCCCGGTCGGCAATCAAAAGGGTGGGTTGTCTGGGGCGTTACCCGAACTGCTGGAGAAAAGACCTAAACAGTTTTTGGTCATCAAGGTCATCCCGGTGCTTGCGTGTGATTATTTTTCAGATGAATCAGGTAATGGATTCTGTCGCGGTGAAGGAGCGTTTTTGTTGATTGCTGAGCTGGTGCAGCTTCTCAACGGATTCATTAAATTTCGCCTCCGTATTTTATGAATCAAAAATACACATCACGACTATAAGATTAGTTTGATAAAATCAATGAACTACGTACAGCGCTTTACGGAAATGGTGGGTGCATTACAAACCCAACCAGAGGTACAGTTACTTACCTTTTGCACTTTCCCGCCGGCTTCTGAAGATCAGCTGCTGGCAATAGAACAAGCACTTGGGTTTCCGTTGGATGAAGCCATTAAGGACTTCTACCGCCAAACGAATGGCTTGCAGCTAAGATGGATCATGAAAGCGAATCCAAAATTTGATTCAGAAGCGCACCAGTTCCAGGACGCACCTGAAGATTGGACATATGCTGCGTATGATTATTGGCCGGATGATGGCTCTGTCTTTCTTTGGCCCATTGATAAAGTTCTTTATTATGATTGGAAGGATTTTATTTATTTTGATGGGATGAATAATATTGATAAAGAGCGTTTTGCCGGCAAAACGTACGGCCTGCTTTCTTTCAAAGAAAAGATTAAGCCCTTTGATTTTTTTAGTAAGTACGAAAATATGTCCTTCTTCCTAGATGGTACGAGTAATCCACCAGTTATAATGGGAACCGACAACCAGGCTGTCTATACCGATTCTGTTGTTACCAATTTTACGTCGTACCTGGAGTTTTTGCTCTATACGAAAGGAATCGTGTTGGCAAGAGAAGCACTGTATTCAAAATACAACGGTCATGAAAAAGGCGTACTACAAACCGATGCATCCTATTTTGAAGGGTTACCGCCTATTGAGTTGGTTACCTATCATTCAGAGGAGGGTACTTTTGAATTGCCTTTTATAAAAAACTTCTGGACCTAGCTCTCAAAACCTAGCTGAAGAGGTGTCGAAGCCCGTTAGATTTCTACCATTGGCAGTTTGAAAGCTAACGAGGACCTTGCTATGTTGGCATTGTTACGATAGCCTTAGGCGAATAAAGCATAGGGATTCGATTGGGGCGCTTGGGTGGCCCTCCCAGTGCTATCTTGGCGGGCATTTAACGCTTTTTCCTGCGCAGCAGCATGCCCTCTGGCCATCACAACTCGCCCGGCGAAGAGCGCGCCCCCTCAGCTTTCAGCGGCGAGGCGCCCGCTCCGCCCGGGGCTCTTCCGCCCGAAACCACTCCCAGCCAGCGCCACCGCCTCAGCGGGGCCGTGGCCACCGCCGCCATTAAGCTGCTGCCCTTGATGACCTTGCTCGAGAGCATCCGGCCACAGGTAGCCAATGAGTCGGTGTTTCGCACCAGGCGCAAGAAAATCCGGGCCCACTTCGACCTCGTGTACGAAGAGTTGCAAGTCGAACGGCCGCGGCATCAGGCGCTCGCGCACGCCTTCCAGGCCCTGGCCGAGCTGGTGCGCGAAGAAACTAGGGACATCAGCCGGGACGAGCTAAAGCAGGCGGCAAAGGAAGTAGTACTGGCCACGCTGAAAAATGCCCCAGCCTTGCTCAATGCTGCGCACCAGGCGCGCCTATTGTCGTAAGAAGCGGAACCGGGCAATGCGCCCACCAGTGCTAAACGGAGGGACAAGCTGAAATCTCCAGTACAAGCTTCCGGCGGGTATCCGGGGTTGTTGCCGGCGGGAGCTGTTTAGCTCTCGCTGGGCGGCATGCGCTTGGCAAAGGCCTGTTGAAGAGCCTGCTTATAGGTGTTGCCCACGGGTAGGACCTCACCGCCCAGGTGCACGGCATTGGCCGCCAGCCGGTCAATTTTGTCGAGGGCGACCACGAACGATTTGTGAATGCGCACGAACCGCTGCGGGGGCAGCAACGCCAGTACGGCGCTGAGGGTTTCGTGCACCAGCACCGGGCGCTGGCCCTGCACGTGTAGCCGCACATAATTTCCCCAGCCCTCGAGGTGGGAGAGGGTGGCGAGCTGAAACTGCTGGATGTGCTTGCCCGACTTAAGAAACAATGCCGCCGGCTCCACCGCCGGAGCGGGGGCCGGGTCGGGCTGCGGCTGCCGGGCCTGGTGGAGAGCCACTACCCGGTTCACGGCTTTGAGAAACCGCCCGAAAGCAAAGGGCTTGAGTAGGTAATCACTGACGGCGAGCTCGTAGCCCACCAGAGCATACTCGGAGTAAGCCGTCGTGATAATGACGTGGGGTGGGTGGGGTAGGCTCCGCAGCAGATCCAGGCCATTGAGCACGGGCATGTTAATGTCGAGAAACAACAGGTCGATCGTGCCTTCCTGCAGGAAGGGCAGGGCTTCGAGGGCGTTGTTGCAGGTGTGCACCAGGTGCAGGGCATCGACGGTGCCAATAAACTTGACGAGGATATTCTGGGCCAACTCCTCGTCTTCGACAATCAAACAATTCAGCTTTGGCATGGGTCGTTAGCGGAGGTCGAGGTGAAGGCGCGCCCGGTACAGGGCCGGTTGGTTGTCGAGCTCAAGGGTATAGCGCCCGGGGTAGAGCAGCTCGAGGCGGCGCTGCACGTTGCGTAGGCCCACGGGCGTCCGCGACGGGCCTACTGCCAGCGGGGGGGCGGCCTGGGCCGGCTTGTTATTCTCGATAACGAAGTTCAGGGCAGTGGGGGCAGTTTGCACGGCAATGTGTACGCGAACGTGCTCGGCGAGCTGGCTGGCCCCGTGCTTGAAGCTGTTTTCGACGAAGGGCAGCAGCAGCATGGGCGCTACCAGCAGGTCGGTGGGGCCCTGCACGTCTAGCGCCACGGTGGCCCGGCGGCCCAGCCGCAGCTTTTCGAGCCAGAGATAGTTGTCGAGGTGGGCCAATTCCTGAGCTAGCAATACCTGGGGCTGGGCGGTTTGCTCCAGAATGTAGCGCATGAGGTCGGCCAGCTTGAGCACGACGTCCGGCGTTTGGGGCGAGTTGTCGAGGGCCAGCGAATAAAGGCTGTTGAGCGTGTTGAAGAGAAAGTGCGGGTTAATCTGGGCCTTGAGCACATGTAGCTCGGCCCGGGCCTGATTGGCTTGCAGCTCCTGGAAGTCGATTTGTTGTTGCACGTTGCGCCGGTAGAAACGGAGTATGCTGGAAATAATCAGAAAGCCAGCCGTATTGAATAGGTGCTGGAACAGGTTGGTTTTTATGATAATCAGCGCATTCAGGGCCGGGACGCTGAGCAGCGAGTTAACCCCGATTAACGCGACCAGCGCCCCAAAATAGCGGGCGTGGCCACCGGGCCGAAACAGGCGCGCCAGCAGCACGAAGTCGTGGACCAACACGGGCAGCATGTATGACGCTATCAGCAGCAGCGGCCCCCAGGGCTGCCGCAGGGGCTGGCCCGGCGCATGACCAGCGTACCAGTAGGTATAAGTCTGCCCGATAATGAAGGCCCAAAGTAGGCCGTGCAAAGTTCCCCGGCTGGTCAGCCACGCGGGTAGTTTGCCGCTAACAAAAGGTTTCATGTAAGCAAAGCTAGCCGGCGGCCGCCAGCTTCAATCCTTTTAGTGACCAACGGATTGCTGGCGGGGGCCAACGTCGTTAGCCGCCGCCAGCAACCCGTTGGTCCGGGATAAGACAGAGTTGGTCAATTATATGAGTAAGACACTAAAAATTAAGGGTTTGGCCTAGGAAATGGCCGCAATTTTGCAGCCGTTCGCTCAGCTTATTTATCCATTTTATTACGGCTTTTTCTCATGAAAAAAATAGTTCTCGGTGCGGGTCTTACCTTACTTAGCGTTGCGGCCTGCGCTCAATCGACCCCGCCTGCGGGCAACAACCCAGAGGAAGTTAAAACCTTGTTCGGGTCGGGCACCCGCCCCCGCTTTTTTGCGGCCGGCACCTTCCACTACTCCTCCCTGGCCGGCCGCGATGCCTGGTCGCTCGGTGGCCGAACCGGCGTGGTTCTGAACCGGACCTTTGCGCTGAGCCTGGGTGGCAGCTTTCTCACCGACAACCACTACCGTAACAGCAACGCCTGGACCTCCGCCTCCAACCAGCTGACGGTCGCTTATGGCGGCTTGTACCTCGAACCGCTGCTGCCCACCACGGGCCTCGTGCACCTGGCCTTTCCGGTGCTCATCGGCGGTGGCGCGGCCAGTAGCCGCGACTGGGACTACCCAACACCGGGCGCGACGCACTTTCATTCCGATGGGTTTTTCATCGTGGAGCCGGGCGTGAACGTGGAAGTAAACCTGACGCGGTTTCTAATAGTGGGGCTGGGGGCCACCTATCGTTACGCGCCCAACTTCAAGCTGCCGGGCGTGTCGGATACGGCACTCAACAGCTTCACCACGGGCCTGACCTTAAAGGTTGGTAATTTTTAAGGACCTCCGCCGCCTTTAACCACCCAGTGAGCAATGAGCACTCCGCGAAAAATTATGGACCTGAGTAACACTACGCGGCGGCTGCCTGCCGGGGCCCTGCTGGCCCTGTGCCTCAGTGGCCTGGCCCTAGCCAGCTGCGATCGAAACGACGACTACGACCTCGGCGCGGCTACGCCCCTACAAGGTCAGGTTTTGGACGTAACTACGGGCCAAGCGGTGCCCCTGGCCACGGTGCGACTGCTGGCGCGCCGCTCGGCGGCGCAACCCGACAGCATCACGGAAGAGATAGAGGCCGACGCTCAAGGCAACTTCTCGTTTGCGCCCGTTCTCGACCCCGCGCAAACGTACACGCTCAGCGCGCTGCTGCCTGGTACCTATCGGGCCGATCAGCCCGTACCCGTAAAACGGACCCGTCTGGGCCAGTTGAAGCTGTACCTGCGCCCGGCCCCTAATGCCTTTCAGCAACAACTCGACCAGCTAATAGGCCAGTTGGCGGCCACGCCACTACCCACTGAGCAGCGCAACGGTTACCGGGTGACCTTCGGCAACCTGCCGCCCCAGTGGACGCGGCTCATCAAGCTCGACATGACGCGCCAGTGGCAACCCATCGGCCAGCGGGGCATGAACTACTTCGCCATCGGCCGCGCCGAAAACGACAACGCCTTCTCCAACCGCACCAACCTCAATTCCAAGTACTACCAGGCCTGGGTGGGTGCCTACGTTGTCGATGGCACCGCGGACCTATTCGATGGCGTTCCCAATGCCGACATTAACGCCACTATCCGAGCCGGTATGCCCCAGATGCTGGCCCGCATTGCCCGGTTCAGCGAGCTAGACCAGGCGGGCTGGCTGACCGCTGCCGGCGACCCCAGTCCACTGGCCAGTACCGGACCGTCGACCAAGGTGGGTGAGGTAAATAAATTCGGGCTGACCATTCCGCTATACGCGGCCACGCAAGCCTCGCACAGCGACCTGACCACGGCTACCAACGAAATTTCTGAGCTGATCGGGATGCCGCCGGCCGCCATTTGGCAAAATAAAGTGGGGGCTTACCATCCCGTCTCGCTGAATGTATACTACTTACCTTTCTACGATGCCGAGAAAAGGCTGCTCGTAATTGGTTACGCCGCCAGCGCCAACTATACCACCCGGCAAGGCAACCGGCGCGACAACGAAGACAAGCTGAAGGAGCAGCTTCTGAACATCCTCAAAAGCATCGAGCTAGTGCGGCTGTAGTGCGGCAGCCGCTGACCAGAAAATTTCTTCAGCAGCAAAGGCCCGGTCGGCAGGACCGGGCCTTTGCTCGTATTAGGCCCGGCCTATGCGACAATTACCCGCTGATTGATTTTTTTTAGCGACGGCATAGGGGTATTGCGGCAGCTGTGTATCTACTCTCCAAACCCACTTTTCTATTTTATGAAACAACGTTTCCTGCTGCTGGGGACCGCCGCACTGCTGGTGGCGGCTCCAATAGCCTCAGTTGCTCAAACCCTGCCCGCTGCCTCGCCACCCACTGGCCGCGCCACGGGGGCCCGCACGACGCTCAGCGGTTACCTCAAAGACGCCGCTACGGGCGAGGCCCTCATTGGGGCCACCGTCTTTGTAAAGAGCCTGGGGGCCGGGGCCACGGCCAATGAGTACGGCTTCTATTCGCTTACCGTGCCGCCGGGTCGCTACACCTTCACGTACACCTACGTGGGCTACGCCCCCGTGGAGGAGACGCTGGACCTGACGGCCAGCCTGGTACACTCGGTGAAATTGAGTACGAAGGGCGTAGAAACGGCCGAGGTCGTGGTGACGGGCAAGGTGCCCGACCAGAACGTGCGTAGCACCGAGGTCGGCGTGGCCCGCCTCGATGCCCGGGCTATTAAGCTGGTGCCGGCGCTGCTCGGCGAGGCCGACCTGGTACGCGCCGTTCAGCTGCTGCCGGGCGTGAGCACCGTAGGCGAGGGGGCCACCGGCTTCAACGTGCGCGGCGGGGGCATCGACCAGAACCTGATTCTGATGGACGAGGCGCCGGTGTATAATTCCTCGCACTTGTTCGGGCTGTTCTCGGTGTTTAACCCCGATGCGGTGAAGGACGTGAAGTTGGTGAAGGGCGGCATTCCGGCGGCCTACGGCGGGCGACTCTCCTCGCTGCTCGACATTCGGATGAAGGACGGTAACTCGCAGCGGCTCTCGGCCAATGGTGGCATCGGGCTGGTATCGAGCCGCTTGGCCGTCGAGGCCCCCATCGTGAAGGATAAAGGCTCATTCATGGTGGCCGGGCGGCGCTCCTACGCCGACCTGTTCCTCAAAGCCGTGCCGGAACAGAAAGATAACCAAGCGTATTTCTACGACTTATCGGCCAAGGCCAACTATACGCTGGGCGAGCAGGACCGCCTTTTCCTGTCGGGCTACTTCGGGCGCGACGTGTTCAAGTTCGGAAAGGTGTTCCAGAACAGCTGGGGCAACCAGACCGGCACGCTGCGCTGGAACCACGTGTTCAACAGCCGCCTGTTTATGAATGTGACGGCGCTGGCCAGCCGCTACGACTACGGGCTGGGCGTGCCCACCGGTACCCAGGGGTTTGACTGGAAGTCGGATATCACTGACTACAGCGCCAAGGCTGACTTCGAGTTCTTCCGTAACCCCCAGAGCGTGGTGCGCTTCGGCGCCAGCAGCATTTTCTACACCTTTCAGCCGGGCCACGTGGTGCCGACGGAGGACAAGTCCATCTACCGCGAGCTGCGCCTGCAAGAACAGCGAGGTACCGAGTGGGCCGCTTACCTCGACGAGGAGCGCAGCTTTGGCCCCGTGTTCTCGGTGCAGTACGGGCTGCGGGCTACCCTGTTTGAGAACCGCAGCACGGGCACGTTCTACGACTACGAAGGAACCCTCGGCCAGCAGCTGACGCCGGTAAACCCGCAAACCTACGGCTCCGGCCGGCCCCTGGGCCGCTACCCCAACCTGGAGCCCCGCCTGTCGGCCCGCTACGCGCTGAGTGAGAGCTCCTCGCTTAAGTTCGGCTACAACCGCATGGTGCAGTACATCCACCTCATCAGCAATACCACGGCCGCCACGCCGCTCGACGTGTGGCTGCCCAGTACCCGCAACGTGAAGCCCGAGCACGCCGACCAGCTCAGCCTGGGCTACTTCCGCAACTTCAAGAATAACGCCTACGAAACGTCGGTGGAGGTATTTGGCAAGCGGATGGACAACCAAATTGATTACATCGCCGGCGCCAACACCCTGCTCAACCAGAACCTCGAAGGCGAGCTGCTCTACGGCCGGGGACGGGCCTACGGGGCTGAATTCTACATAAAGAAGAACGAGGGCCGCCTCACCGGCTGGCTGAGCTACACCCTAAGCCGCTCCGAGCGCCAGATTGACGGCATCAACCAGAACAACTGGTACGCTAACAAGTACGACAAAACCCACGTGCTGGCGCTGGTGGGCGTGTACGCGGTGTCGGACCGCCTCTCCTTGTCGTCCACGTTCAACTACAGCACCGGCGTGGCCACCACCGTGCCCGACAGCCGCTACGTGTACCAGGGCCTGGTGGTGCCCAACGTGAATGGCGACGTGCGCAACAACTTCCGCGTGCCGGCTTACCACCGACTCGACCTGGCCGCCACGCTCCAGCAGAAGCCGCACCCGAACCGGCGCTGGCAGGGCAGCTGGGTGTTCAGCATCTACAATGTGTACGCCCGCCGCAACGCCTTCGGCATCTACTTCCGCCAGAACGAGGATAACCCCACCCGAACGGAAGCCGTCCGCCTGTCGGTGTTTGGCTCGCTGTTGCCCAGCGCCACCTACAACTTCAACTTCTAAATTCTTTAGTTGTGTTTTGCTGATTGTCAGCTGGTAGTGATTATAAAGGACAGATAGTCAAGTACCAAATCCTGACAACCGACAACCAGCAATCGACTGCTTAATCACTCATTCGCTATGAACCGTTTCCTTCTTTTATTAGCTGCTGGCCTGGCCAGTTGCGGCCTGAGCAGCTGCCTCGACGTGGTGCCCCTGGATGTGCCCAAGGCCACCCCGCTGCTCTCCGTCGATGGCCAGATTACCGACCAGGGGACACCGGCCGCCGTGACCCTTTCGCTCACCCAGCCATACTTCAACGACGCGCCCCCCCCGCCCGTGACGGGGGCCACGCTCACCCTCGAAGATGACCAGGGGCGGCGCGACGTGCTGGTCGAAGAACTGCCCGGCTACTACCGGGGCAGCGGCACCGTGCTCGGCCGTATCGGCGGGCGCTACACCCTGACTATCGTAACTGACGGCCAGACTTACCGCGCCGAAACGGAGATTCGGCGCACGCCCTCAATCGACAGAATTGAGATCCAGTTCAAGGAAAAGCAGACTGATTACGATGAAGGCTATTATGCTTTCTACTACGGCCCCGAGCTGCCCGGCGTGGGCGACTACTACCGCTTCAGGATCTATAAGAACGGCGTCTTATTCAATAAGCCCGGCGACCTCATCGTCAGCTCCGATGAACTAGTAGATGGCCGCTACATCGGCGAACTCCGATTGAACGATAAACCGCTGGTGCGGGGCGATAGAATTGATGTTGAGTTGCTGTCGATTCCGCGCGACTACTACTATTTTCTGAATGAGATGGTCACGCAGATAAATAACGTCGGCTTATTCGCCACCAGCCCCGCTAACGTACGCACCAACGTGCGTAACACCCAGGCTGGCTCCGGCAAAACGGCCGTCGGCTACTTCGCTGGCTATACGGTACGCACCGCTTCGGCCACGGTAAACTAAGCAAGCCTTAGAAGCTGTTCAAGTTAGTTTTTCTCTGAAAATCAGGTCATTACCAATGCATTTGCCGCCTTTTGGCGCGTTTGAAGACCCCCTGAATAGTTGCTTCAGCGCACGGCCAGGCTGAAAAGGTGGTCCAACCGCAGGAAGAACTAACTTAAACAACTTCTTAATCTTGACTTAAGCAAATTCTTAGTCTTCTTTTTGCACTTCTTCCTTGGTTATGAAAAAAATAATTCTCTTGCTCAGTCTCCTGACTGGCATTTCGGCATCAGCATTGGCTCAAGTATCTTTTGGGGCCAAAGCGGGTGCTTCGTTTACAACCAACACAGAGTCAGGTACTACCAATGTGATGAATAGTTTCTTCAAAGCGGCATCTTCGTTCCCATTCAACCCTGGCTCTACCAACCCTGGCTCTGGGGTTTACATAACCACCAATATAATTGGCTTCCACGGTGGGTTGTTCGTCAACTTGCCCATTAGCGCTGCCTTCTCCATCCAGCCTGAAGTACTATACTCGATGAAAGGCTCACAGACCGATAAAGACGGTGATGCTAAAATAAGGCTCAATTATATTGATATTCCCGTCATGTTGCAGTATAATACCCACCGCCTCTTCTTCGAGGCAGGTCCCCAGCTAGGTATTTTAACTAGTGGTAAGTTTGTTGCTGGTTCCCTCAACCTTGACGCTAAAGAATTATTCAAAACCGTTGACTTTGGCTACGCTACCGGGTTAGGGTACAAGTTGAAGTCTGGGCCCATATTGGGGCTGCGCTATAATGGTGGCATCACCAACACTTATAAAGACAATGATAATAAGGATAAGGCACGCAACAGTGCTCTTCAACTGTACGCTGCTTTCATATTTGGCCGCAAGTAATTGCTAAAATGTCCTCGCAAAAAAGCCCGGCCACTTGGCCCTTGCTCGTGCGCTGCACTACCAACAACGGCACCTGTTTCGCCCACTGACGCTCCGTTAAGTCAGAACTATAACGCTTCTGCTGTATGCTCTAAGCTACTGATTACCTTAAACAGCTTCTTAGGGCGCCCATAAAACGGGGGTGGTGAAAGCCAGGCACGAACTGCGCCTGGCTTTCACCACCCCCGTTTGGCATGTAAGCTGGGTATCCCAAGTTGCGAACTAGCCTGGTAGCAGTCGTACCCGGTAGGGCGGTATGTTAGTAGTTCAGTTTGTGAACCACAGCGGGTACTTGAGTAGGTGCCAGTTTGCAGCGTCTCATTTTTATGTCCTTTCCTCGAAGGCTACAATGAGGTTGTCATCAGTGTATACATTTGGCTTCCTCTCTTAGCTTCGCGTATTCAGCGACCCAGAAGTTGAGGAGGCAGTCTGTTAGAACAGCAATTGAGTGTGGCGTGCATCATGCCGTAAGTAAAACCATGCAGCTAGTTTACCGTTGGGTCCGCTGTTCCCCATATCTGTGCTTCCTGGCGTGGCTGGCGACGGGCTTGGTTCGGGCTCAAAGCGCGCCCGGGCCAGTGTCGGTGCTCGCGCAGCCTGTGCGCCTGCCGGCTGGCTGGGCCCCGCTCGCGCAGGTGCTGGCCGAGGCATCGCGCCAAAGCGGCGTGCCGATATCGTATAGCAGCACCCGCTTGGGCACCACGCGGCGCGTATACGTGCCCCCGGGGCCGGCGCGCCCCCTGGGCGCCATTTTGCACGACGTATTAAGCCCCCAGCAGGTCTCTTACGGCCTGATAAGTGGCCAGGTAGTACTCTGGACGGACCGCAAAACGACCCCGCCAGGCGTCACTAACGTGAACGAATACGGTACTCCCGTCCCTAAGACGGCTAATCCGGCAGCCCTGGCAGCTGCTGCCCCTGGAGCGGTGCCGGGGCAGCAGGTTCGCGCCGGAGCTTCCTCCTTAAAGAAAGTAGTTTCGCCAGTGGGGGGCGCCGTGGTTTCGAGTACGGCGCCCTCGTTGGGTACTGCCGGGGCCGCAGCCACCGGAAAGCCGTTCGCTTTGAAGCGGCTTGCTGGCGGTCCGCGAGGCAACGCTGTGGCGCGGCCCCAAATGGCAGAACAACCCCAGCTCCGTGCTACAGCGTCCGCCTCGGCTAGCTCGCCAGCCCGTGCCAAGTTGTTGCCGCCCCACCAGCTTCTGGCCGTCGACAGTTTGGCGGGGCGGCCAGTACGGGCCATCCTATTGCCCGCCGCTCTGCCCGCTTCGCTAGCCCTGGCCGCGCCTGCTCCGGCGCCGGTAGCAGCGGGGCATCGTCGCCGATTCGCGCAGGTAAGCCTGGTATATCCGCTTGGAACCAATGGCCTAGCCAATGCCCGCACCGTGAACCAGGTTTCGGTGAATGCGCTGGTCGGCTACGCCGCTGGGGTAGAAGGAGTCGAGATTGGGGGGCTGATGAACGTGGTGCGCGACTCGGTACACGGCGCGCAGGTAGCCGGCCTGCTGAATCTAACCGGCGGGGCCGTACGAGGCGTGCAAGTTGCCGGTTTAGCCAACGTGGTGCGCGACGACGCCCGTGCAGTCCAGTTGGCTGGACTGGTGAACATTGTGGGTGGCCGGCCGGCGGGCGCGCCCTCAGCTACTGCCCCGGGCTCACCGCTGCAATTGGCGGGGGTAGCTAATCTCACCGGCACCGATGTGCGTGGCCTGCAGGCCGCACCCCTGCTGAACCGGGCCCGGCGGGTACGGGGCGTCCAGTTTGGTTTGGTGAATATTGCCCATCATGTGCGTGGCGTGCAACTGGCCTTAATCAACATCGCCGACTCGGTTGAGGGCGCGCCCGTGGGCTTTATCAACATTGTGCGCCACGGCTATTGGCGCGGGGAAGTATGGGCCAGTGAAACGCTTCCCTTAAATGCCGTCCTCAAGATGGGCGTGCGCCGCTATTACAGCGTGCTAGGGATTTCTGCTCAGCCATTTGGCAACCGTTTACAATGGGCGCTGTGCTCGGGCATCGGCACGGTGGGCCGTCCTCACGGGCGGTTTATCTTTAGCCTTGACATTCTGCAGTGGGGGCTGGCCGGCAGTAAGAACGATGATCCTGACGACGTGCCTGGGCTCTTACAAGTACGCCCGGCAGTGGCTTGGCAGTTTGAACGGGAGAGCCATTTGCAACTCGTTATTTCGCCTACTTTTAACCTGGCGGTTGCTAACCGCACGGCCGTGCAGCCCGACTGGGATTTCGGGGCTAACCAACTCCTGATCATCAATTCGGTCGGGGCGGAAACCATCACGCGCCTGTGGCCGGGCCTCCAGCTCGGCTTACGGTTCTAGCACGCTTCGGGCCGGTAGGCACCAGGGTCGCCCCAAGTAACTGGGTTGCGGAAAAGAGCGGGAAGTTGCCCGACTTATTCTTTTATGATTCGTTGTTGAATGTCGCCCCAATAGCGCTATCACTCAGGCCAGTCGCGTTGGCTGTAGCCCGGTGCGCTTGTTCTTTCCTGAGCCGGACGGAAGAGCGGCTAAAAACGTCCTAATTCGTTTTGTTGGAAGTCCCACTCGGGCGTACTGACCACTTCTTCGGTTGGGTTTACCGCAAACCAAGCACCCAGTTGGGGCTCGTCCACGTTGCGCAATACGTGGATGCTTTGGGCAGGCATGTAGCTTTGGGCCAGCAGCATATATTTTTTATGCGTAGTTGGATGCTCGGCTACGTCAACCACCAGCACAGCGTGGCCCGGCGCGCCGCCGTGGATGAGCACATCGCCCGGTTGTACGGTGGCCAGGGGGACCGAGCGTAGCTCGCGGTGTAGCGAGAGCGTGCCGGCATAGCCGAAAGTAGCCAGGAGGTAGCGCGCCAGCACGGCGTGGGTAGATGCTTCGACCGGTTTGCGGGCGGGCGTCACTGTTTGGCCAACTACTTCAAAGGTCCTGCCCGCCACGTAGTCGGAAAACCAAAAATCGTAGCCCGTAGTAAGGTGAAAATGAATCTGGTTCGGGTTCTGGCTGAAGCCGTACTCGGCCCGCAGACGGATAACGGCGTCGGCACACTGCTGCAGGTCGCGAGTGCCCACGTCGATGTTGACCACGGCGGCTACTACGTCGGAGCGCTTTTTCAGGGCGCCAGAATAGGTACGGGCCAAGGTGCCCGGCGGGCTCAGGGGCAGATAGCGCAGCCACTCGCCCCAGGAACCCCGCGCGAGCACGACGCGCCGACACCCGGCCGGTGGAGGGAAGCGGGCGGCAACAGTAGCCGACGCGTTGCCTGGCTGCGTGAGCCAAGGGTAAGTGATGCCGTTTGGACGCGTTTGCGAACGAGCCGGTAAGCACGAAGCCCCCAGCACCAGGGCCACGAGTAGGAGGAAGGAAGGTACTCTACCGACCTTGGTTAAGAAAGGATTGATCACTTCAAAGTAAGGATGACTATTCGCCTGTATGGGCCCAAAACATGCCTCTACTGCTACTCACCGCACTAATTACTGTTTGAGCATCTGGCCCCAGGAGAAAGCATAAATCAAATGGGTTAGCAGTTAGAATACCGCTAACGCAGTGATAACGCTTCTTGGTATTCTATCATGGACTGCTGTTCCGTAAATAGTTGTCAAGCCAGCAAGGAAGCCATGGAGCCCATGCTTAGCTTACTACCCACTCCTTTAAGATTCAGGCAACTCCAAAGCAAAACCCTTATAGCCGATTATTCAGGGCTATTTTTTGCGTTATTATCGCTTTTTAGAACGGCCTTAACAGGCGCATATATCTCGCCTTTGACACTTACTATTTCCCAAAATAAATTTCCGTTGTCTAAATAGAGTATAGCTTTTCCTTTGGCTTTCGCATCATAAAACCCTGTGAAATCGATATAAGCAACATTGTTTATTATTTTACCATATATATTGTAGTTCTTATCAATGTCACAGTCAATTCTTCGACCGCCTCTCGACACTGCGCAATATTGGCCTTTTATGATGTCTTTATCTTGAATTAAATTCAATTGAAAGCTTATATTCAGAAGCTCATTTTCTTTTGAAGAGAATTCGTAACGCCATATGCCAGAATAGTTCTGGTGACTATTGTTTTCTGCTATACGGTAAGCATTGAGAGCTCCCGTTTCAGCATTATTGCATAGTGCGAATACTAATATATGGATAATTGATAAAAGGTGACCTGTTTTGAGCATGACGTTAAGCTTTACTTGCTAAGCAGTCATCAACTCTTGGCTTTGGACGCGGCTTTTTTAGTGGCTGGCTTGGCAGTTTCTTTGGTTGCTGGCTTTTTCTTAGCCGCTGGTTTCTTGGTCGCCTTAGCTTTCTTGGCGGGCGTGTCAGCTTTCTCTTCCTTGGCTGCGGGAGCCGCCTTCTTCCCGAAACGCCCGCCCTTGGCGGGCTTGTCCGGGGTGGCATCGGCCAGCTCCTGGCAGCGCTCTAGGGTCAGCCCGGTCGGGTCTTCGCCCTTGGGGATCTTCACATTCTTCTTGCCCGCGACGATGTAGGGCCCGAAACGACCGTTCAGCACCTGAATATCGGGGTTCTCGGGGAAGCTCTTGATCAGGCGTTCGGCGTCGGTTTTGCGCTTGGTCTCGATCAGGGCCACGGCTTCTTCAGCGGTGATGGTGTGCGGGTCCTGCTCCTTGGTGAGGGAGTAGAACTTGCCCTCGTGACGAACGTAGGGGCCGAAGCGGCCGAGGTTGGCCGTCATATCCTTGCCCTCGAACTCGCCCACCACCCGTGGTAGCTTAAACAAGTCCAGCGCTTCTTCCAGCGTGATGCTTTCGATGAACTGGCCTTTGCGCAGATTGGCGTAGGCGGGCTTCACGTTGGGGTCGGTGGTGTCGCCCAGGGCCACGTAGGGGCCGTAGCGGCCCAGTCGGGCGGTAATTTTTTCGCCCGTTTCGGGGTGCACCCCGATTTCGCGGGTACTGCCCAAGGTGTTGCGCTCAATGTCCTGCCCGGCCTCGATGGTCGCGTGAAACTTGCCGTAGAAGCCGGTCAGCATGTGGGTCCAGTTCTCGTGGCCGTTGGCAATCTGGTCGAACTCGTCTTCCACCTTGGCCGTGAACTGGTAATCCACGATGACGGGGAAGTGAGCCACCAGAAAGTCGTTCACCACCATGGCCGTGTCCGTGGGAAACAGCTTGGCTTTCTCGGCACCGTAGTTCTCGGTTTTTACTTCGGTATTGACGTGCTCGCCGTCGAGGGTCAGCACGTGAAACTTGCGCTCCTTGCCCTCCCGGGTGTCTTTTTCCACGTAGCCGCGCTTCTGCACCGTGCTGATGGTAGGCGCGTAGGTCGACGGCCGGCCGATGCCCATTTCCTCCAGCTTCTTCACCAGCGAGGCCTCGGTGTAGCGCGCCGGGGGCGCCGAAAACCGCTCGGTCGCGCTCAGCCGCTGCAAGGGCAGGTTCTGGCCCACGCTCAGCGGCGGCAGCCCCCGCGAAAAGCTCGACTCGCCCTCTTTGCCGTCGTCCTCATCCTCGTCGTCCTTGCTCTCGGCGTACACTTTCAGGAAGCCCTCGAAGGTGATGACCTCGCCCGTCGCCGTGAGGGGGACACCTGGCTGGGTGCTGATGCCGATAACCGCCGTGGTGCGTTCAATCACGGCCTCCGCCATCTGCGACGCCAGGGCCCGCTTGCGAATCAGGTCGTACAGCCGCTGCTCCGAGGCGTCCGAGCCGGCCTTCACCGCGCCAAAGTCGGTGGGCCGGATGGCTTCGTGCGCCTCCTGAGCCGAGGCCGACTTGGTTTTGAACGTCCGGGTGTGGTGGTACTCGGCCCCGTAAGCCGCCGTAATGGCCGCCTGCGCCCCCGCCAATGCCTCCTGCGACAGATTCACCGAGTCGGTGCGCATGTAGCTGATTTTACCCGCTTCGTACAGCTTCTGGGCCACGCTCATGGTTTGCGCCACTGAGTAGCCCAGCTTGCGCGAAGCCTCCTGCTGCAGGGTTGACGTGGTGAAGGGAGCCGCCGGGCTCCGCTTGCCCGGCTTCTTATCGAGGCTCTCAATCCGGTAGCTGGCGCCCACGCAGCGCGCCAGAAACGCCTCGGCCTCGGCGCGGGTCTTGTAGCGGGTAGGCAGCTCGGCTTCGAGCACGGCGCCCCGACCGGCGTCGAAGCGGGCTACGATGCGGTAGGTGCTGGTGCTCAGAAACTGGTTGATTTCGCGCTCCCGCTCCACCACCAAGCGCACGGCCACCGACTGCACCCGGCCAGCCGAAAGGCCGGCTTTTACTTTTTTCCAAAGCACCGGGCTCAGCTCAAAGCCCACCAAGCGGTCGAGCACGCGGCGGGCCTGCTGGGCATTCACCAGGTTCTGGTCGATGATGCGCGGGTTGGCAATGGCCCCCAGGATGGCACTTTTAGTGATTTCGCGGAAAACGATGCGCCTGGTTTTGGCGTCGGGCAGGTTCAGCGTCTCGGCCAGGTGCCAGGAAATGGCTTCGCCTTCGCGGTCGTCGTCACTAGCTAGCCAGACCATCTCCGCCTCCTTGGCCAGTTTCTTCAGTTGGGCAATTAGCTCGCGCTTGTCGGCCGATACCACGTAGGTGGGCTTAAATCCATTAGCGATATCGATGGCGTTGTTGTCCTTGGGCAGGTCGCGGACGTGCCCGTAGCTGGAGCGCACCACGAAGTCTTGGCCGAGGTAGCCTTCAATGGTTTTGGCCTTGGCTGGCGACTCGACGATAACTAAATTTTTGACCATGTGGGCGAAAAAGAGGGGAGGGCAGAACGAAAAGCAGTGCGCAATGAAACGGTCAGCAGCGGGGAAATGTTGAAATTGGCCGTAAAGATGCCGGATAATTCCGGGCGGCGGTATACTGAGCAGTAATTTTGGCTGGGATGGAGTTGGGTAAACAAGCGAGGCGTTGGGCGGAGTTCATTGGGAGTTCGTTGCTTGGGCCGCCGGGCTATTTTTGCTTATCCCGGCTTATTGCCCGTACTTCGCCTTTCTAAATTTTGCTCCTTTCATTTCGTTTGATACTTCTAGTATATGGTTTCCCCCAAGGCTCCGCAATCTAAGCCGCGTCGCTCCCCGGCGACTACTGCTACGGATGATGTCACCGGTGGAAAGCCGGATCCGGGCGCCGTTTCGATGCCCGACGTCGTGCGCACCACCAATGACCTGACCCGTAAGAAAGGCGGGCCGCGCGGCTCGGTCGACACCCAGGACCCGGGCTACGTCAACGACCAGCTGAACCGGGTGCTTTACGCGCTCGACGCCTTCAAAAAAGGTGATGTTTCGGTGCGCCTGACCAAGCAAAACGACGACATTTTCGCCGAAATCGCCGAAGCCTACAATTCCATGGTGGAGATGATTGGCGGGGTAGGGGGCGAGGTATCGCGCATCTCAAAAGTAGCCGGGGTGGAAGGCAACCTGAAAGCCCGCGCCTCGGCCGAAGGGGCCGCCGGCTTCTGGCGCGACATGATTAACAACATCAACGGCCTGGTCGACAGCATCGCCGTGCCGGTACTGGAAGTAGGCAAGGTACTGAAGAACATCAGCCGTGGTAACCTGGACGAAAGCTTCCAGATCCCGGTATCGGGCGACTTCAAGCTGATGGCCGAAACCATCAACAAAACGATTGACAACCTGAACATCTTCGCGGGCGAAGTAACCCGGGTGGCCCAGGAAGTGGGCACCGAGGGCAAGCTCGGCGGCCAGGCCAGCGTACCCAATGTCGGGGGCATCTGGAAAGACCTGACCGACAACGTGAACAACATGGCCTCGAACCTGACGAGCCAGGTGCGCGACATCGCTAACGTGGCCACCGCCGTGGCCAAGGGCGACCTGACCCAAAAGGTGACCGTTGATGTGAAAGGGGAGTTCCTGCAGCTCAAGCAGAACCTGAACCAGATGGTGGACTCGCTGAACCTGTTCGCCGGCGAAGTAACCCGGGTGGCCCAGGAAGTAGGCACCGAGGGTAAGCTTGGCGGCCAGGCCAGCGTGCCCAACGTGGCGGGCGTCTGGAAAGACCTGACCGACAACGTGAACAACATGGCTTCGAACCTGACGAGTCAGGTGCGCGACATCGCCAACGTGGCCACCGCCGTGGCCAAGGGTGACCTGAGCCAGAAAGTAACGGTTGACGTGAAAGGGGAGCTGCTCCAGCTCAAGCAGAACCTGAACCAGATGGTGGACTCGTTGAACCTGTTCGCCGGCGAAGTAACCCGGGTGGCCCAGGAAGTAGGCACCGAAGGCCGCCTCGGTGGTCAGGCCAGCGTGCCCAGCGTGGCGGGCGTTTGGAAGGACCTGACCGACAACGTGAACTACATGGCGTCGAACCTGACCAGCCAGGTGCGCGACATCGCCAACGTGGCCACCGCCGTGGCCAAGGGCGACCTGACCCAGACGGTGACCGTTGATGTAAAAGGGGAGTTCCTGCAGCTCAAGCAGAACCTGAACCAGATGGTGGCGTCCCTTAACCTGTTCGCGGGCGAGGTAACCCGGGTGGCCCAGGAAGTGGGCACCGAGGGTAAGCTCGGCGGCCAGGCCAGCGTGCCCAACGTGGCCGGCGTTTGGAAGGCCTTGACCGACAACGTAAACGATATGGCCGCGGCCCTCACCTCGCAGGTACGTGACATTGCCAACGTGGCCACCGCCGTAGCCCGCGGCGACCTGAGCCAGAAGATGACGGTAAACGTAAAGGGCGAAATTCTGGAGCTGAAGAACATCCTCAACCAGATGGTGGACTCGCTCAACATCTTCGGTGATGAGGTAACCCGGGTGGCCCGCGAGGTGGGCACCGAGGGCAAACTCGGCGGCCAGGCCGTGGTGCCGCGCGTCGGGGGCACCTGGAAGGAGCTGACCGACAACGTAAACACCATGGCGTCGAACCTGACCAGCCAGGTGCGCGACATCGCCAACGTGGCCACCGCGGTATCGAAAGGCGACCTATCGCAGAAAATCACGGTTGACGTAAAAGGGGAGTTCCTCGACCTGAAAGAAAACCTGAACCAGATGGTGGACTCGCTCAACATCTTCGCCGGCGAGGTAACCCGGGTGGCGCGGGAAGTGGGCACCGAAGGTATTCTGGGCGGCCAGGCCAACGTGCCGAAAGTGAGCGGCACCTGGAAGGACCTGACCGACAACGTGAACACCATGGCTTCCAGTCTCACCTCGCAGCTCCGCGACATTGCCAACGTGGCCACCGCGGTAGCCAAGGGCGACCTGAGCCAGAAAATCACGGTCAACGTGCGCGGCGAGCTGCTCCAGCTCAAGGAAAACCTGAACCAGATGGTGGACTCGCTCAACATCTTCGCCGGCGAGGTAACCCGGGTGGCCCGCGAGGTGGGCACCGAGGGCAAGCTCGGCGGCCAGGCCAGCGTGCCCAACGTGCGCGGCACCTGGAAAGACCTGACCGACAATGTGAACACCATGGCCCTGAACCTGACGAGCCAGGTGCGCGACATCGCCAACGTGGCCACCGCGGTAGCCAAGGGCGACCTGAGCCAGAAAATCACGGTTGATGTAAAAGGGGAGTTCCTGCAGCTCAAGGAAAACCTGAACCAGATGGTGGACTCGCTGAACCTGTTCGCCGGCGAAGTAACCCGGGTGGCCCAGGAAGTGGGCACCGAGGGCAAGCTCGGCGGCCAGGCCAGCGTGCCCAACGTGGCTGGTGTCTGGAAAGACCTGACCGACAACGTGAACACCATGGCCGCCAACCTCACCACCCAGGTGCGGGGCATTGTGAAAGTAGTAACCGCCGTATCGAAAGGCGACCTGACCCAGAAGCTGACCCTGCAAGCCAAGGGCGAGCTGGCGGATTTGGCTGATACCATCAACCGCATGGTGGACGACCTTAACCGCCTCGCCGTCGAGGTGAGCCGCGTGGCTAAGGTGGCCGGGGTGGAAGGCAAGCTCACCGAGCGGGCCACCGTCGGGGGCGTGTCGGGTTCCTGGAAAGAGCTCGTGGACACGCTCAACGCCCTGCTCGAATCCATTGCCTCGCCGGTGCTCGAAGTGAGCCGCGTGGTGCGGGCCATCTCGGAAGGCGACCTGACCCAGCGCGTGGACGTGCCCACCACGGGCGACATCCTGGCCATGTCCAGCGCCCTCAACCTGGCCGTGGAAAACCTGAACGAGCTGCTCGGCGAAATCAACGATTCCTCGCAAGTAGTGGGCACGTCGTCCGAGGAAATGGCCGGCAAAGGCCAGGAGATGAGCCGGGTAACCGTCGACGTGGCCCTGGCCATGCAGCAAATGGCCGAAGGCGCGCAGAACCAGGCCTTGAAAACCGACCAGGCCTTCAAGCTCATCGAGGAAATCATGCAGGCCACCAAGGAAACGGCCAACAAGGCCGACGTGGTGAACAAAGCCGCCATCCTGGGGGAGCAAACCTCGCAGCTCGGCCTGAAAACGGTGGCCGAGGTGGTGAAAAACATGGAAGAGATATCCAGCGCCGCCATGCAAACCTCGCGCACCATCGAAGTGCTGAGCACCCGGTCCGGGGAAATCAGCAAGTCGCTGGGCGTAATTACCGACATCGCCTCGCAAACCAACCTGCTGGCCCTGAACGCCGCCATCGAAGCGGCCCGCGCCGGGGAAGCTGGCCGCGGCTTCGCCGTGGTAGCCGAGGAAATCCGCAAGCTGGCCGAAGGCTCCCGCAAGTCGGCCAACGAAATTGCCACCCTCGTGGAGGATGTTCGCAAGGACACCACCTCGGCCGCCACTGCTATCTCGACCATGGAAGGGCGGGTACTCAAGGGCAAGAACGCCACGTTCGAAGCCAGCTCGGCCTTTAAGAACATTGCCACCAGCAGCGGCGAAACGCTCCGCACCTCCCGCGACATCCTCACGGCCACCGAAGTGCAGAAAACCTCGATTGGCGACGTGGTCAAGTACGTGGAAGAAGTGGTGGCCATTGCCGAGCAAACGGCTACCGGCACCCAGCAAGTGGCGGGCACCGCCAAGCAGCTCTCGACGGCCATGCAGGAGCTGACTACCAGCTCGCAGCGCCTCACCGACATTGCCGACGACCTGCAGGCGGGCCTCGAAACCTTCCAGCTCAGCTCCTACGCCTACGAGCCCGAGCCCCTGCCGGTGCGGCGCGGCTCCAGTGTCCGCGACCTGTACCGGTCCCGCGAAGGCCACGCGCCCGTCGCCCAAAAGGGCGGGGCGGGGCGGCGTACCCAGGGCCGGTCCGAAGTCGTCGTCGAACCAACTAACCCCGGCCACCGGAATGCCATGCTGCGCCGTAACGGCCGGACCGAGGCCCCCGCGGCCCCCACGAGACCGGAGCGACGCGTGCGCTCAACCGAGCGGGCCGCAGATTCGGCTCCCGCAGCTGCCGTTCCGGCCACCCGCCCAGCCCCGGCCCAGCCCAAGCCTGGCCCCGCCAAAAATGGCCAGAACCCGGAAAATGGCCAGGCGGGTAAAGCTGCCGCGCCTAAGTCGAAAGCCAAAGCCAAGTGATTTTTAGGGTCCGGCAGTCAGGGTTGAGGGGCTGACAATAGCGTTAGCCTCACTTCTCTGACTGCCGGATGCCGCTCATTATCCACTACCGACCAGCCGTTTTATGGCCGAGATTGCACTAGCTAGCCCTTCCCCGAAACCCGAGCGCGCCAAATCGGCTGAGCTAGTGCAGCTCATTGTGTTCCGTTTGGGCGACGAGGATTACGGCATTCGCATTGAACAGGTGAAGGAAGTGACGGTGACGCCCGAAGTGGCCCGCATGCCTAAAACACCGCCTTTCATCAAAGGCATCGCCAACCTGCGCGGCGACATTATTGCCATCATCGACCTGGAAGAGCGCTTTCGGCTGCGGCCGGTCGGCCGGCCGGTGCCCGAGCGCAGCTACACCGTGGCCGTGGAAGCTGCCGACTACACGCTGGGCCTAATGGTGCGCGAGGTGCCCCGGCCCTTCACGCTGCCGTTGAGCCAGATTGAGCCGGCTCCTGAATTTGTGCAGGACTCCAGCACCCGTGACAAATACCTCGAAGGCATCGCCAAGCTGCCCGAGGGCGGAGTCATCATCGTGCTGGACATGCGCAAGCTGCTCACCCCTAGCGAAATAATGCGATTGCCGGGCAAAGGGGCATCTTCGTAGGCTCCCGCCCGTACAAGGGGCCAGCTTCCGGGCTCGGCCATTCCTCGATTTATTCTCATGTCTTTCAATACCATGAACAAACGCATTCTCATCGTCGACGACTCCTTTTACATGCGCACGATGCTCAAGAACATGCTTACCGATGCTGGCTATGAGGTAGTAGGCGAGGCGGCCAACGGGGCGGAGGCCCTGGAGATGGCTACTTCCACGGCGCCCGACCTCATTACGCTCGACGTAATTCTACCCGATAATACCGGGCTGGACGTGCTCAAGAGCCTGCGCCAGACGCAGCCCTCGGCCAAAGTGGTAATGTGCAGCGCCGTGGGCCAGGAAGTCATCGTGAACGAAGCCATTGAGAATGGTGCGCTGGCCTACATCGTGAAGCCGTTTTCTGAGGAAAAGGTGTTGGAAATAGTGGGCGCCGCGCTGCAAGACGACGCCACCGAACAGGCGGCATAGCGTGCAGTATTACTCGCCCGTGTCCCCGCAGGAGTCCGTCGGCAGCGAGGGCTGTCGGCTGCGCCCGGTGGTTTGGGCAAGGAGGAGGGCAACCAAGCAGATGGGCCAATGAAAACGCGCGACCAGGAATATCGGGAGCTGTTCATGGCCGAGGCCCTGGAGTATTACGACTCCATGAGCCGGCACCTGAGCGAATTGGAGCGCAACCCCAATTCCGGCCCGGCCCTTAACGAGCTGTTCCGGCTCATGCACAATCTCAAGGCCAACGCCCGCGCGATGGGCTTCAACGACCTGGGCGAAGTAGCGCACCACCTCGAAGCGCTGTTTGGCTTGATTCGGGACCAGGAGCGGGCGTTCAGCGGGTCGCTGATTCGGGTGGTTTTCGCCGGGGTCGATGTCCTGGGCAACATGATTCGGGCCGTGGGGGCCAGCCAGCCCTTGCCCGATGTGACGGGTTTGCTCGCCAACCTCGACCGGCTGGTGCGCGGCGAAGAGCCCGTGTTGGAAGACGAGGAAACCGGCGACAGCGACGAGGAGGCCAGCCGGAAGATGGAGCTGTCGGACTTGGTCTACATCCAGGTCAAAAAGCTCGATAACCTGCTGAACCTGGTGGGCGAGCTGGTGATTGACCGCGACCGGATCATGACGCTGGCTCAGGAAATCGACAACCCGGCGCTGCTGGCTACAGCCCAGCACCTGTTCCGCATTTCCGATGATTTGCAGTACAGCGTGATGGATGCCCGCCTGGTGGGCGTAGGGGTGCTGCTGAACAAATTTCCCCGGGTGGTGCGCGACGTGGCGGCTGCCGAAGGCAAGCAAGTGGAGCTGACCATGAGCGGACAGGATGTGCAGATCGACCGCAACATCTTGCAAATCATCACGGATGCGCTGTTGCACCTGGTGCGCAACGCCGTCAGCCACGGCCTCGAAGCCACCGACCAGCGCCGGCAGGCGGGCAAGCCCGCGGTGGGCCAACTGGCGCTCTCGGCTCTGACCGAACGCGACGACGTGCTGATTCAAGTGCGGGACGACGGCCAGGGCATCGACACCGAAGCGGTCCGCCGCAAGGCCGTTGAGCGCGGCCTGGTCGGGGCCCGCGCCGCCGCCGCCCTCGACGAGCAGGCCGTCTGGGCGTTTCTCTTCGAGCCTGGCTTCTCCATGGCCCGGGAAGTAACCGATATTTCCGGTCGCGGCGTGGGCCTCGACGTGGTGAAGCTGGCCCTGGATTCGCTCGGCGGCCAGCTTCGGGTAGAGTCGAAACTGGGCCTGGGGACGACCTTCACGCTGGTGCTGCCGACATCCATCGCCGTGAAAGGGGCCTTGCTGGTGGAAGTGGACGAGCGGCCCTACGCCATCCCGCTGCTGCACACCGACACCGTGCTGGCCCTGCACCCCGGGCAGATTTCGGTGGTGGGCGGCGTGCTGGTGACGCAATTCCACGAGCAGACGGTGCCGCTGGTGCCGCTGCGCCAACTGCTGCACGACGAGGGCGACGAGCCCTTGCCGCCCGCCACTAAAGCCGACCTGCACGGCCCCCAGCAAGTGCTGGTGGTTAACTATAACAACCGCCGTTTGGGCTTGCTCGTCGACCGATTTATGCGCCAGCAAAATATCGTCATCAAGCCGCTCAGCAAGCCTTTAGATACCATTGACCTGTTTGGGGGAGTGACGCTGCTTGGCAGCGGGCAGGTATGTCTCGTCCTCGACGTACCCGCGCTCACCCGTTTGTTTTTGAACAAACGCCCCTAAAATTCTCTTTTCTTCACCCCAGTCCTCGCCGCTGTACTACCCCCGTTTCCGACGTTATGGATTTATCGATGACCGACTTAGAGCGTGATATAATCCGCGAGATCTTGAATATTGGTCTGGCTCGCGCCGCCGATTCGTTTGCCGTGATTGCCCAGGAGCGGGTGCTGTTGGAAGTGCCGAACATCGATCTGCTGGTCAGCGACGATATTTTAGCTCGGGTGCAGGAATACCAGGCCAAGCACGTGCCCATTCAGTCCGACATTCGGGGCGATTTCAATGGTACGACGCTGATGTTCTTCTCGGGCCAGCACATTCAGCGGCTTTCCCGCGTGTGCTTGCGCCTGCAAGCGTCGGAAACGCTGGAGGTGAATGAGCTGCAGGAATCGCTGCTGCTCGAAATCAGTAATATCATCACCGGCGCCCTGGTTACCCAGTTGGCTAATATTCTGAAGGCCAACATCTACGGCGCGCCGCCCACCGCCCCCCGCGGCGACATCACGGAGGTGATGCAGTCGCTGCTGCCGCGCCACCAGCTGCAGCCGCTTATCTTCTCAGTTATCACCCAGTTCTCGGACAAGGACAACATGGTAGAGCTGCCGCTGATGTTGTTTTTTGATCGAGTGACGTTTACGAAAATCCTGGAGATAATCCGAAGCTATGATTTCCTGGGCAGCCAGCTGTCGGCTTAGACTTTTACTAGAGTGTGTGGACATTCATCTCATCCAATCCATTGCGGCCAGTAGGTGAGCGACGGCCAGAAAGGAGGTAGCGG
>NZ_JACXAD010000007.1 GCF_014699115.1 Hymenobacter montanus | reverse complement strand
TTGGGGATTGGGGATTGGGGATTGGGGATTGGGGATTGGGGATTGGGGATTGGGGATTGGGGATTGGGGATTGGGGATTGGGGATTGGCTGGGTGGTTCGGCCTTTTTATGGTGCTTGGTGCTCAACGGGGTCAGCGGCTTGGATTATTTCGGTTACCTCGGTGATGGACGAGTCTTCGGGCGCGGCGAGCGGCAGCTCCACGAAGAACGTGGCCCCCTGCCCGGGCTGGCTTTCTACCCAGAGGCGGCCGTGGTGTACCTCGACGATTTTTTTGGTGATGGCCAGGCCCAAACCCGTTCCCTCGGGCTTGCGGGTGGTTTGGTGGCGAGCCTGAAAGAACTTTTCGAAGATGTGCTCCTGCTCGGCCAGGGGTATGCCTTTGCCATTGTCAGCCACGGTGAGGGTAAGGACCGGCGGGCGAGACGGCGCCGCGCCGGTTACCTGCAGGCGGATCCGGCCGGAACCATCGGCCCGGCAGGCTTTAATGGCATTGGATAACAGGTTGACCAGTACCTGCATAAGCCGGTCGCGGTCGCCGGGCAGGGCCGGCAGGCCGGGCGGCACGGCCAGAGTCAGCGTCAGGTGCTTGTCGCGCAGCAACTGGCCCACGGCATCCACGGCTTCGTCCAGCAGCTCAGGCACCGGAATGGCCACCCGTTCCAAAGTAGCCTGGCCGGATTCGAATTTTTCCAAATCCAGCACCAGCGAAATCAGGCGGGTGAGGCGTTCCGCTTCGCGCGCGATGGTCAGCTGGAAGCGCTGGCGCTCGGCCTCCTCCAGCTCGGGGTTGTCGGCCAGAATCTCGGCCAGGGCGCGGATGCTGGTCAGGGGCGTGCGCAGCTCGTGGGTGACGGTGTACAGAAACTCGTCCTTGCGCTGGTCCAGGGCCTGGAGCTGGTCGTAAGCGCCCCGTAACTCGTCGGTGAGGCGTTGGAGCTGGCGCGACTGCTTCTGCAGCTGGCGGTTGGCTTCGAGCAGCTGCTGGCTTTCGCGCAGAATCCCGACCACGTTGTCGTAGCTGATTTGCTCGGCCCCCGCCACGGAAGCGACCAGCAGGCGCGCCGAAGCCGGGCCGAGGCTGCCCGCCAGCAGCTTTTCAGCGTACGTGAGTAGGCGCGGGTCGGCGACGCTGGCCTGGTGGCCGGGCGAGTTGAGAAGCTGGGGCAGGCTTGGGTTTTCTGGGAGCACGGCGTCAGGAAAGCGGATGGCGAAGGCGCGCAGGGCCTGGTTGGTGCGCTTTTTACCGAGGAAGCCCAGCAACAGGGCCCGCACGTCGGGAAAGGCCGTACTACCCTGCCAGCCGGCTACTTCCTCGGCCAGGCTGCGGCGCGTGAAAACGTCGACGAAGACGTCGGCTTGGCGCAGCTCCAGGGCCGAGGGCCGCCCGGCCAACGACAGCCCCACGTAAAGGCCAATGTTAAAGAACCAGCTCCAGAACAGGCCGTGCGAAAGGTAGTCGAGCCCTTCGAACCCAAACAGCGCAAACGGCCGCAGCCAGGCCACCCCGCCCACGCCCTCGGTGAGCACGGCCGCCGGCAGCCGCCCCGGCCCCACCAGCGTGGGCAGCACCAGCGTAAAAAACCAAACCCCAAACCCCGCCAGCAGGCCCGCCGTGGCACCGCGCCGGGTACCGCCCTTCCAGTACAAGCCCCCCAGCACGGCCGGGACGAACTGCGCCACCGCCGCGAACGACACCAGGCCGGTGTTCACCAGGGGCAGCTGCTTGCCCACGCCCATGTAGTAGCCATACGCCAACAGCAGCACGACCACGACCGCCAAGCGGCGGCTTTCGAGGGCCACCTGCCCCAGATAAGCAAACCAGCGGGTTTGTAAAGCCGGCCGCGCCGCCGGCACCCGAACCAGCAGCGGCATGAGCAAGTGGTTGCTCATCATCACGCTCAGGGCAATGGTTTCGACGATAATCATGCTGCTGGCGGCCGACACCCCGCCCAGGTAGGTGAACAGGGCCAGCCCCGCGTGCCCGGCGGCCAGGGGCAGGGCCAGCACGTAGGTGTCGGCGTCGAGCCCCTGCCCGCCCAGGCGCAGCATGCCTCCGAAGGCCACGGGCAGCACAAACAGGTTGATGATGATGAGGTAGAGCGGAAACAGCCACATGGCCTTCCGCAGGTGGTTCTCATCGACGTTTTCGACCACCGACACCTGGAACTGGCGGGGCAGCAGCAGAATGGCCGACATGCTCAGCACCAGCAGCGTAAACCACTCGGCGCCGCTAGTGCCGGAACCCCGTAGCGTGAACAGCTGCCGCAGGGCCGGCACCGCCGCCGCCTGGTTGAACACGTCGCTAAAGCCCGCAAACAGGCCGAAGGTGACAAATAGGCCCAATACCAGGAACGCGACCAGCTTGAGCACGCTCTCCACCGCCACAGCCAGCACAATGCCCTCGTGCCGCTCGGTGGCCTCCACCGAGCGCACCCCGAAAAAAATGGTGAACACGGCCAGCAAGCCCGTGGTGTAGAGGGCCGTAGCGGCGGCTCCCCCCACCCCGGCCCCGCTGCCCGTCATCGTCACGAAAGAAGCCGCAATGGCCTTGATTTGCAGCGCGATATAGGGCACGATACCCAGCACGCAGCCTCCCGTAACCAGGGCGCCCAGCGCGGCGCTCTTGCCGTAGCGGGCCGAAATAAAATCGGCAATGGAGGTGAGCCGCTGCTGCCGGCACACCCGGATAATTTTGCGCAGCACCAGCCACCAGGCCGGAGCCAGCAACGTGGGCCCCAGATAGATGCCCACGAATTCGAGCCCATTGTGCGCGGCCCGCCCCACGCTGCCGTAGTACGTCCAGGCCGTGCAGTACACCGCCATGCTCAGGGCATACACGTACGGGTTGCTCACCAGGCTCTTCCGAGCCACCGAGCGCCGCTCGGCGGCGTAGGCGACGCCGAAGAGCAAGGCCAGGTAGCCGAGCGAAAAGCCAATGACGAGCAGCTTGGACATGGAGCGGGTGAGGAATGCGGGCCGGGTGAATTAATGGATTGATGCGGACTCAACGAAACAACTGGCGCCGCCGAGGCTTGATGCGTAAATATTCTCCTGATTGCGCCAGGGCCGCGCAAGTCCGGGCTTGGGCTCCCTTCAGCCCGACCTGGGCCCCGGACGCCCGGTAGCGGCCTGACTTACTCTTTACTACCGCGTACCAGGTAGCCGGTGAGAGCTACCAGCAGCCCCCAGAGCAACAGCACGTATAAGTACAACACCGGCACCCCGCCCACCCGACCGTCGCGGTCGAACACGGCCAGCAGCGGAAAGTTGAGCAGGACGCCGAATAGCCCGGCTAGAAACAAGAGGCGCTGGGCCCGGCGTGGCTCATCGTGCTCGGAGTGCGGGGTCGGGGGCGGCATGGGAAAATCGGGCTTGGCAGGTAGGAGTCGGGCCCATCTTAGTCTTAGCGCTGGGCAGGCCCTCCAATTTAATGGAAAAGCCGCCGACCCGGTGGGCCAGCGGCTTTTCCTTCGTTAAGCGAGCCGCTCTTACGCTGCGGCAGGCTGCTCGTCCATGAGCTTCACGTTGCGTACGTCCTTCATATACAGCGAGCCAATGATGAAGCACAATAGGGCAATGGTTACCGGGTAAGCCAGGCCCATCAGGCTGCTGTGGTCCTTCACGAACGTCCCCTCGGGCTGGGCCGCCGCCCACACCGTGAGGGAAGTCGCGATGAAGGGCACAAAGCCGCCAAATACGCCGTTGCCGATGTGGTAGGGCAGCGAAAGCGAGGTGTACCGCACCTTGGTGGGAAACAGCTCCACCAGGTACGCGGCAATGGGGCCGTATGCCATGGTCACGAACAGCACCAGGCAGAAGGTGAGCAGAATCATGGGCAGCAGTTGCGGCGAGGCCGATTGCATGACGGCCGGCACGGCCGCCACGGCGGCCCCCGCGGCGTCGACGGTGGCCGGAACGGCGGCGGTTTTCTCAGTCAGGGGGCCCGCGAAAGCCTTCAGGCCGTGGAAAATCGGCACCGTGAAGAGCGCCCCGCAGAGCAGGCCCGTCATAATGATCTTCTTCCGGCCAATCCGATCCGAGAGGCTGCCGAAATACACGAAGAAGGGCGTGGCCAGGGCCAGGGCCGAGCACAGCACGATGGCGCCGTCCACGATGCTCATCTTCAGGGTCGATAGCATGAACGAGTAGGCGTAGAACTGGCCGGTGTACCACACCACGCCCTGGCCCATGGTCGCGCCAAACAAAGCAATGAGCACGAGGCGACGGTTAACGGGATTCACAAACGACTCGCGGAGCGGGTTGGTGCTGGTTTTACCTTCAGCCTTGGCTTTAGCAAACAGCGGCGACTCGGCCAGCCTGCGGCGGATGTAGTAGGAAGCCACGATCAGCGCGCCCGAAAGCAGGAAGGGGATGCGCCACCCGTACTCCTTGAACGCCTCCTCGCCCAGGACCTTGCGGGTGGCCAGGATTACGAGGACCGACAGAAACAGGCCGGCCGTGGCCGTAATCTGGATAAAGCTGGTATAATACCCCCGCTGGTTGTCGGGCGAATATTCGGCCACGTACGTCGTGGCGCCGCCGTACTCGCCACCTAGGGCCAGGCCCTGCAACAGGCGCAGCACCACCACGATGGCCGGGGCCGCCAGCCCGATCTTGTCGTAGCTCGGAATCAGGCCGGTGACGAACGTAGCCCCGCCCATGATGAGCAGGGTGAGCAGAAACGTGTACTTGCGGCCTATCATATCGCCGATGCGGCCAAAAAACACCGCCCCGAACGGCCGCACCACGAACCCGGCGCCAAACACGGCCAGCGCGCCGAGCAGGGTATCCTCGATTTTACCTTTCGAGCCGAACAACACCGGCCCAATGATGGTGGCCAAGGAGCCGAAGATGTAGAAATCGTACCATTCGATAACGGTGCCCACTGAGGAAGCGGTAATCACCTGCCAGATCTTACTCGTGGGCGTGGTGTTGTTGTCGTGGGCAATCGGCGTTTCCACCGAGCTGCCGTACCCGGCGGCGGCTATGCTTTGGTCCATGATTAAAGCGGAAATGAGGTGATAAATAAGGAAACGGGGCCGCGGCCTACAGGAAAATCTGGGTTTGCAGCGTGATTTCGGGGCGGTATTCCACGTCGGTAGGGGCCGTTACCGTGCTGGGCGTGCCCGCTGGCAGCGAGAAGTCGGGCCGGTGGCGGTAGTTGAGCGTAAACTTGGCGTTGTGCCCGTCGAGGAAGAAGTTGGCGCCCACGTCGACAATGTTCACGTTCTTGCGCTCGTTGGCGGCGGTGCGCAGGCCCTCGTAGCCTGCCAACAGGTACGAGGCGTAGGGCTGCACGCGCATCTTGGGGCCGAGCAGGCTTTTGGGCAGTAGGTAACCCGCTTCGGCGAAGCCCGCCTGCCCCGTACCGGACTGCGGCACGGCGTTGCCGCGGCGGGCGTTGGTGCCGTAGCCGGGGTTTGCGGCTCCAATGAACCGCACGTGGTTAGGGCCCATATTATAGTTGTAGTACACCCCGTAAACCGTGAAGGCGGTGCCCGTTTCCTTATTGATGGGCGTATCGAAGAAGGCGTCGAGCGACCACAGGCCGATGTCGTGCTTGCTCGTGGGAATGGCCGCAATCTGGGCCGGGGTGAAGGCAGCGCCGGGCACGGCCACGGTGTTGTCGCGCGAGAACATGCCGTCGTGGTTATAAAAGAAGCCGCCCCCCAGGTTGAATACCCGCTTGGTACCCAGGTAGCTGCCCACATTGAAGGGCAGCAGGTTCGACTCTTGCTCGAGAAACTCCCAGCTCAGGTAGCCCTGGTAGATGTGGTTGGTACCTTGGGGGTTATACTGAGCCGTGTTGTTCCCGATACTGGTGGTTACCTGGTCCGCGCCCGTGCCCGTAGTAACCGGGGTTCCGCCCAGGGAGAGTGGCGTGAGGGTCAGATTAGTGAGCATTGACTCGTTCACACTAAACGCGTAGTCAAGCTTGCTTATCCGGCCTTTGGCATACGCCCCAATGCCCCGGGCAAACTGATCGATGGCTTC
This sequence comes from Hymenobacter montanus, assembly GCF_014699115.1. Lineage (GTDB taxonomy): Bacteria > Bacteroidota > Bacteroidia > Cytophagales > Hymenobacteraceae > Hymenobacter > Hymenobacter montanus. The sequence goes on along the minus strand of NZ_JACXAD010000007.1, from coordinate 221,705 downwards.
AATCGTGGGCCAGTTGGTAAGCGGCGCGTCCAGCGTCAGGAAGTTGAGCGTACTGGCGCGCGTCAGGCGCGAAAGGCCGTTCTGGTAGTGCAGGCCGGTGCCCAGGCTCAGGTACTTGTTAACCTTGTATTCGACCACGGCTTCGTGAATGAACAGCTGCGGCTTTTTCGCATCCGTGGCCGGCGCAAAGCCGCCGTTCACCGCCGTCTGGTTGTTGATGCCGATGTGGGTGTAAATCAGAAAGCGGGGGTTCAGCTGCGCCAGGATAATGAGGCGCGAGCGCCGAATGGCGAAGTCAACCTGGTCGGTCTGCAGCTTGCCGGGGGCACGCTCGGTATTGCTGTTGTTCTCGGTGTAGCGCGTCCAGATCTGGTGCCAGGTAATGAAGCGCAGGTACTTGGAGCCGTCAGGCGAGATGTTCACCTTCATGCCCGCCCCGTAAGGCACCGACTCGGTGGGCGGGGGCGTGGCCGCGCTGCCCGCCGCCGGGGCTACGGGGGCCGAGGGCGTTTGCTGACCGGAGGGTACCGGGTTGGCTCCCGCCGGCACTGGGGTCGGGGTGGGTAGGGCGCCCGGCGGGGTAGGCGGCGGGGGCGTAACCTGGCCGAACGACGCACCGGCATTAGCCAGCATCAGGCCACTTAGGGCTAAAGCGTAGCGATGAACTCGCATAAGCAAAAGGAAGGAATAGGTGAAGAAAGAAATTGAAATGCACCGTGCAGGCCTGGCCCGTACCCGCCAGACTTTGCAGCAGCTAATTAGCAGTCTCAACCCATCCTTTGCTACCCAGGCGCTATACTTTTGCTAACTTCTATAGCCTTTCGGCCGGGGCCCGCTCTTTACGCGGTTCGAAACCGCTCCCAGCGAATGACCATGAACTTATCACCCAACTCGGTGACGATCATTCCCGCGCCTTTTAAATTGCCCGGCACCTGAAAAAATGCGGCCAGCTCGCTCTGGTTGAATATCTTGTACGTGGGGTGATAGTCGGTTTGGCGCGGGGCCCGCACCCCGTATTTCTTCACCCAGTTCATCACACTCACGTGGCTCACACCGAGCAAGCGCTCTATTTCCCGGTACCCCACCCCCTCAATATAAAGCTGCAAGGCCTTCACCACGTAGTACGGGCTCACTTCCCGACCTACTTTGGCCACCGTGTAGTGGTAGCCACAGTGCTTGCACTTAAACCGCTGCCGGTCGTTCACTACCCCACTTTTAGTGGCTTCTTTCGATTCGCATTTCGGGCAAGCGGGAGCCTGTATTGGGGCCATAGTCGACAAGGGAGGTAGAAGCTATAGATGATCAGCAAATCTATATCTATTTAGCGAATAAAAGCGTGAAGTTTGCCTGAACCGATCAGCTATTTATTTTGGCAATCAATTTAATACGTATCAGCTAGCCAAATCACCCCGCCTCCTGTTTCACCACCCAACTCATGCGGCTTTAATCGCATTTCACCTATGTTGATAATTTTGAACTATTCTAATTCACAACACTGACTAAAGCCAGCCCGCGCAACACGGCCCCACCCTACTCAACTCAAGTACTCTGGACCGCACGACCGCGGCAGCAAGCCCAGCCCGCGGCCCACAAAATGCGCATTGCGCCAGCCACAGCTTTGGCCGCCCGGTAACCTAAGTAACCTTTTTTTGCGAAGCCGAAGGTAAGTTTGGCGGAAGAAGCCTGCCTTCAACTCTATGCTACTTTAACAAATTCTCGCTTCCTAATAAGCTCCCATTTCGTCTCCGAGTCACTTGGTTCCCCTCTGCAGAGGCTTCGCGCATCAAGCGAACTGGGGTCGTACCCGGTAGGGCGGGCCCTACCGGATACGACCCCGCAGGGGGCATATGAGGTCGGGTGAGCTTGCTTGGTAGTCCTGTCACCTTTTCGCCCCCGTCCGTATTTTCTTCTCGCTTCATGTCCGCCTTTCACTCCCTTACCCCCACCGACCTCAAACCCAGCCAATGGCATCCCTTTATGGTGGGGGCCGTGGCCCCGCGCCCGGTCGCCTTCGCCAGTACCATCGACGCCGCCGGCCGGGTAAACCTGAGCCCTTACAGCTTCTTCAACGCCTTCAGCTCTAATCCGCCCATTCTCGTGTTCTCGCCCGCCAACCGGGTGCGCGACAACTCCCAGAAGCACACGCTGCAGAACATCCGCGAGGTGCCCGAAGTCGTCATTAACATCTGCGATTTTGCGCTGGTCGAGCAGATGTCGCTGGCCAGCACCGAATACGAGAAGGGCGTCAACGAATTCACCAAGGCCGGCTTAACCGAACTGGCCTCGGAGCAGGTGCGGCCCCCGCGCGTGGCCGAGGCTCCGGCCGCCTTTGAGTGCGTGGTGGACCAAGTTATCGAGCTGGGCCACAACAACGGGGCGGGCAACCTGGTCATCTGCCGGGTCGTTCGCGCCCACTTCCGCCACGACATCCTCCTGCCCGACGCCACCGGCATCGATCCCTTCAAGCTCGACGCCGTGGCCCGCCTCGGCGGCGACTGGTACTGCCGCGCCAGCGGCGCCAGCCTCTTCGAAGTGCCCAAGCCTAACCGCCACATCGGCATCGGCATCGACCAACTGCCCGACTTCATCCGCAACTCCGACGTGCTGACCGGCAATGAGCTGGGCCGCCTGGCCAACATTGAATCGTCGGCTTTGCCCACGGCCGAAGCAGTAGAAGCCTTTAAAACGGAGCCGATGGTGGCGTATATCCTCGATAAATACCCTGGCGGTGCCCCGGAGGCGAAGCAACAACTCCTGCTACTGGGTCGGCAACTGCTGGCGCAGGGACAGTTACCGGAAGCCTGGAAGGTATTGCTGCTGGCACAGACGCGCAGCTAGGAATAGCGCTCACCCAAAGCAGGCATCAGCTACTTCTCTTACCAACAGGCTGAACTCATTTCGTTCGGCCCGGGACCTTAACGCCGGCCTTCAGCTTGGCCAAACAAGCCCGCCAAGACCAGACAAATCCAGCTACTGAGCCGGAGCCTGAGGAACCAACCAGTCGCGGACGGTCAGCAGTCGATAAAACAGTCATGCGTGAATGGTAAAAAAAAAGTAATGTTACTCGACGCGTCGGGCGCACCAACCCGCCTGCGGCCTGGCAACGCAACCGCTGACGCCCCTTATTAAAACCAAATACTCATGACTATCAAACGTTTATTCTAACGCTATGAGCCATACAATGAAACTTTCTTACGCCCTAGAAGAACTGGTGGAATATAAGAATTTCAGATGAAAGTCTCATTCAATCAACCGAGCCCAGAAGCTACCAAACGATGGACAGCAACCTTTTGGGCGTTCTTGGGTTAAAAGCACCGTTTGTCATCTAAAAGGTGTCTACCGCATACACAAGCTATGATGTTTGGTATTTTATTCGCGCTGTTGGCCCTGTTCCTAGCTGGCTTTCGGGAAGGAGTCTGGACTAAGTACACCGCCCAGGATGTGGCCCGCTGGCAGACCGAGGCCGCCACGCAAGCCGCCGTCGCTACGGGCTTGCCGCAACCTCCCGCGGCTCCTCCGGTAGTTAGCTCGCCCGCGCCCATCCGCCTCGCTCAACCTAGCTCACCCATAAAGGCTGAACGGAAAAAAGTGGAGGAACTGGAATTGGAGGCTGTTTAGTCAACTAGCAAATTCATGGAGCGAGCGCACGGGCATTTTTGGCAAACATACCGAGTAGCCCGCGGCTCGCTTATTTCAACAGAATGCCGATAGCTGTGCTTATCCTGCCATTCCAGGCGGCCATTGAGGGCAGCTCATCCTAAACCCCAAACTGCCGCAGGTGGTGGTCGAGGTGTTTCCAGCTTACTTCGCCGAACTCCTGCGCGGTGAGGTGTCCAAATAATGGGTGCTCCACGCCACTCGGTGCATAGCAAGCGGGATCCAGCAGTTCCAGTAGAGCGGCCTGGTCGGCCGCAAACGTGGTGGGGGCGCTCATCCCCGATTCGGCGGCCAATTCCTTTATGGTGCGCGTTCCCGGCTTGAATTCCTTCAGCCGCGAAACGAGCAGCCACTTCAGCAAGGGCTTGAGGAAGCCCGGAATACGCACCGAGGTAATCGGCTTCTCGCCCCGGCTCACGCGCAGCTGGTCGGCGCAATGCACCAGCATCTGCCCAGCCGTCATTTTCCCCCACTGGCGCGGGCTATCGGGCCGGAGAGCCCGGATACGAGCGACCAAAGCCGCGTGGTCGCTGGGAGTAAGAAAGTTATACGCCATAGCCCGAGGATAAAGCTCCGGCAGCAACCAAGCCCCGGCTACCGGCACGGGGCGGCCTGACCCAGAGCTAATTTCGCACTGCAATCAGCAGCCCCAACTCTTTGTAGCGCAAATTAAATTTTTTCGCAATCATGGCATTGGTCAGCGAGCCGCGGTAGATATACACCCCGCTGCGGAAGTGCTCGTTGGTGAACAGCACTTCGTTAATACCGCCTTGCTGGCTAATTTCCTGCAGGATGGGCGTGAAGATGTTGCTCAGCGCGTTGGTGGCGGTGCGGGGCACGCGGGAGGCGATGTTGGGCACGCAGTAGTGAATCACGTCGTACTTGCGGAAGACGGGGCTGCTGTGGCTGGTCATCTCGCTGGTTTCGAAGCAGCCGCCCTGGTCGATACTCACGTCGATAATGATGGAGCCGGGCGACATGCTGGCCACCATTTCTTCGGGCACCATGAAGGGAATGCGGCCGTCTTCCACGGCCAGGGCGCCGATGACGACGTCGGCCCGGCGGATCTGCTGGCCGAGGGCAAACGTATCCAGCGTACTGGTATAGAGCTGCATACCCAGGTTGTGCTTGAGGCGGCGCAGCTTGTAGAGGTGGTTGTCGAACACCTTCACTTCGGCGCCCAGGCCGGTAGCGGCGCGGGCGGCGTACTCGGCCACCGTGCCGGCCCCAAGAATAACCACCTGCGACGGCGGCACCCCGGTGATGCCGCCCAGGATAATGCCTTTGCCCTCGTTGGAGCGGGCCAGATACTCGGCCGCGATGAGCATGACCGTAGAGCCCGCGATTTCGCTCATGGCGCGCACCACCGGCCGGGCTCCACTGGGGTCCTTCATCAGCTCGAAGCCGATAGCGTTGATTTTTTTGCGGGCCAGCGCGGCAATGTACTCCTGAGTCATTGAACCCATTTGCAGGGCCGAAATCAGGGTTTGGTTGGGATGCAGCAGCTCGATTTCGTCGAGCGTGGGCGGGGCTACCTTCAGCAGGACGTCGGCTTTGTAAACTTCCTCGGTGGAATAGGCAATCTGGGCGCCGGCTTCGGAATAGGCGTGGTCGGCATACTTGCTGGGCTCCCCGGCCCCGGCTTCCATCACCACCTCGTGCCCGGCACTCACCAGGTGCTGCACGGCTTCGGGCGTGAGGCCAATGCGGTTTTCCTGCAGCGAGGTTTCGCGCGGCAAACCAATGAACAGCTTGCGTTTGCGCGTTTCCACGGCCAGCATCGACTCCTGCGTAAAATAGGCGCGGCTCGTCGCCAGAGACTCAAAACCAGAAGGAAGCTGTTCGGCCATAAATAAATCAAAAATTAAAAATTGAGAATTAAAAATTAAAAAATAGAAAGCAATTATATCATCAATAACATATCGATTAATAATTTTTAATTCTCAATTTTTAATTTTTAATTCAATCTCCCGGGCTTCGGCGTTCAGTACTTCGATGCGCACTTCCAGTCGGGGCCCGGGCAACAGCGCCGCCACGCGGGCGGGCCATTCCACCAAGCAAAGATACCCCGAATCGAAGTACTCGGCGGCCCCCATGCGCTCGGCTTCCGCAACTGAGTCGATGCGGTAAAAGTCGAAGTGATACACCGGCTGGTTGCGAGCGTCGCGGTACTCGTTGACCAGGGCAAAAGTGGGGCTGCTCACCTCGTCGGCGACGCCCAGCCCTGCGGCCAAGGCCCGGATGAGGGTGGTTTTGCCCGCGCCCATCTCGCCCTCGAACGCCACCACCCGGCATCCTGAAGCAGCCAGGGCACCCTGCAACTGGGTGGCCGCGGCGGGCAAATCGGCTAGGGTGGGTACGGAGATGGTTAGGGGAAACATGACGCGAAATTACCGGCTGCCCCGCAAAAGCATATTCCTTTTTTTGGATAATCCGGGCTTTTGCCCCACCTTTACGGCCTATCATGTTGGCTAACGTGCTCAACTAAAACACTGTACGCTTTTTTACCCCTATGACCCCGGCGCGCTCCACTCGCCCAGCGGTTGGCGCGGACCAGTGCATAAGATGGTTTGATTTCTACCCAGTCCCTGTTACATGCCCTACTTTGTCGTCACTCGGCTCGGCTTCGTGCCTACCCCCTTCGTACGATTGCTGCTGCTAAGTCTCTGGCTAACTACCCCGTTGCTGACCCTCGCGCAAGGGCGCGCCGCCGTGAGCGGCACCGTGACCAGCCCGTCGGGAGCCGCGGTTGAGTTTGCAACCGTCACGCTGCACCGCGCGGCCGACTCAGTGGTGGTAAAAACGGAGTTTAGCGACCCGCGCGGTGCTTTTCAGCTGGATGGGGCCGCGGGCGGGCGCTACCGGGTGTCGGTGGCGCAGGTCGGCTTCGAACGGTACTGGAGCCCGGTGTTCGAGCTGCCCACGGCGGGAATGACGTTGCCGACCGTAACCCTGACCGCCAGTGCGGCCACGGCCCTGAAGGAGGTGACCGTGAAGGCCCGCAAGCCGCTGTTTGAGCGGCAGGCCGATCGCACCGTCGTGAATGTGGCCGACAGCCCCCTCTCGGCCGGGACCACGACCCTGGACGTGCTGGGCCGCTCGCCCGGCGTAACCGTAGATGCCAGCGACAACCTGAGCCTACGCGGCCGGCAGGGCCTGCTCGTCGTCATCGACGGCAAGCGCCAGCCCATGACCGGCTCTGAGCTGGCCGACTACCTGCGCGCCCTGCCCGCCGAGCAGCTGCAAAGCATCGAGCTGATTACCAACCCGCCCGCCCAGTACGATGCCCAGGGGGGCGCGGGCGTCATCGCCATCAACCTTAAAAAAGACCAGCGCCAGGGCACCAACGGCAGTGTCAATGCCAGCTACGGCCGCGGAGAATACGGCAAATTCACCGGCGGATTCGCGCTCAACCACCGCCACAAGAAGGTTAATGCCTACGGCAACTACGCCTATACCGACCGGCGGGGCTTCGTGCGGCTCGATTTCAACCGGCGCTATTTTGCCACCCCGCAATTGCCCGAGAGCCGCAGCGTGCTGGCCAATAAGCAGCTTTCGCACCTGCTCTCGCACAGTGGCAAGCTGGGGCTCGATATCGCGCTCTCGAAGCGCACCCTCGTGGGCGTGGCACTGACGGGCCTGGCGAGCCAGACCGATGCCGACAACACGAACGACACGCAATTCTTTGGCGCCAATGGGGAGCGCACCGACCACTACACCGGCACGGCCGCCTCGGACATCGACCGGCCGAACGGGGCCGTCAACCTGAATCTGCGCCACACCTTTGCCGATTCGGCCACGGCCCCCTCCCTGACGTTTGATGCCGACTACGCCCGCTACCACACCACCCGCTTGCTGGCGCTGAACACCTATTACCACGAGCCGGCCCGGCCCGCCACCCTGCTCAGCGGCGACCAGCGCAGCAAGCTCAGCATCGGCGCGTTGAAGGCGGATTTCAGCTGGCCCCTGCCCCACCGGGCTCGGTTGGAAACCGGGGTGAAAGTAACTCAGGTTACATCCGACAACAACGTGGCCTTCTATCGGTCGGCGGGCGGCCCCGCCGTGTTCGACCCCTTGCTGTCCAGTCAGTTTAGCTACCGTGAAAACGTGAATGCCGCCTACGTCAACCTACGCGGCACGGCCCCCGGCATGACGCTGCAAGCGGGCCTGCGCGCCGAGCAAACCAACACCCGGGCCGATTTATCGGGCGAAGACTCCCGGACCCGGCACTACCTTCAGCTTTTCCCCAGTGCCACCGTGGGGCGCACGCTCAACGCGCGGCACGCCTTGGCTTTGGCGGTGGCCCGCCGCATCGACCGGCCCAGCTATGCGCAGCTGAACCCGCTGCGGTCCTACCTCGACGCCACTTCGTACAGCGCCGGCAACCGCGATCTGGTGGCCCAAACCAGCTATAATGTTGAATTGACGCATACGTATCGCCAGAAATTCAGCACGGCGCTCAGCTACGCCCGCACCAGCCAGCCCTTGGTATTGGTGGTGCAGCCTTCGCCGGATGGGGGCCGATTGGTGGTCAACCGCACCGTGAACCTGACCACCCAGCACTTCTACTCTCTTACCCTGACGGCTCCCCTGGAACTCACCAAATGGTGGACGCTGTACGCCAACGGCGTGTTTTACTACAGTCAATACGTGGGCAACCTGGTCGGCACGAACCTTAACCGGGGCCGGGCCGCCTGCAACCTGACGGCCAACAGTAGCTTCACCCTGCCGAACGGCTGGTCGGCAGATTTGAATGGCCTGTACGAGTCGCGGGAGGTTGAAGGCTTCCAGCTTACGCAGGCGCGCGGGCAGGTGGCGGCGGGCCTGCAAAAAAACGTCTGGGGCAAGCAGGGCACCTTGCGAGTGAACGTAGCCGATATTTTTTACACCACGCCCATCCGCGCCACCTCTACGTACGACAACTTTACGGAGACTTTTTACCGGGGCCTGGACAACCGGGTGGTCACGGCGGCTTTTACCTATCGTTTCGGTAACAGCAAGGTTGCCGCCGCCCGCAAGCGCGCCGCCGGGGCCGACGACGAGCTGCGCCGCGCCGCCGGGCAGTGAGCCCCCTAACTGCTTCCGATGCAACGGCGGCAAACGCCAATAGTCATTAGCCCAACTTAAGCGCTAATGATTATGTCCCGCACCTTTTCTCTGCATGGCCCTGGGGGCTCTTTCTTCTTTCTACTTACGCTGGCTGGCTGGGTGATTTCTACTGGTTCCGCGGCCGCCCAGTCGCGGGCGGCACTTACGGGAACGGTAGCAAGCGCCACGGGCGCGCCGGTCGAGTTTGCTACCGTTACCCTGCACCGGGCCGCCGATTCGACGGTGATAAAAACCGAGTTTAGCGACGGCCAGGGCCACTTCCAAATAGAAGCCCCCAGTGGGGCCCGGTACCGGGTTTCGGCCGCGCAGGTAGGCTTTGAGCGGTACTGGAGCGCCCCATTCGACTTGCCGGCGGCGGGCCTGACGCTGCCTGCTATTGCCTTACAGGCCAGCGCGGCCACGGCCCTGAAGGAAGTGACCGTGACGGCCCGCAAGCCCCTGTTTGAGCGGCAGGCCGACCGCACCATCGTGAACGTGGAAGATAGCCCCCTCTCGGCCGGCTCCACCACGCTCGACGTGCTCACCCGCTCGCCGGGCGTGACGGTCGGCGCGGGCGACGCGCTGAATTTGAAGGGCCGCCAGGGGGTGCTGGTGCTCATCGACGGCAAGCGCGTGGCTATGACGGGGACCGAGCTGGCCGACTACCTGCGCAACTTACCGGCCGACCAGCTCAAGAACATCGAGCTCATCACCAACCCGCCGGCCAAGTACGATGCCCAGGGCGGGGCCGGCATCATCGCCATCAACCTCAAAAAAGACCAACGCCAGGGCACCAACGGCAACCTGAGCGTCAGCTACGGCCGCGGGGAATACAACAAGTACAACACCACCCTGACGCTGAACCATCGCCGCGGTAAAATCAACGCGTTCGGCACTTATGGCTACGCCGACCGTGAAATGTTCAACGCGCTGACCATCCACCGCGACTTTCTCGAAGGCGGGCGCATTGTGGGGCGCAGCGACCAGGACAACTTTATTGGCATTCGTAATTATGCCCACACCTACAAGGCCGGGTTTGATTACAGCGTGTCGGAGCGCACCACCGTGGGGCTGTCGGTGAACGGCCAAGCGGTGCACGTACCCCAAAACGGCACCAATGCCGCCGTGCAAGCCGATGCTGCGGACGTGCCCGTGCGCCGCTACCAGGCCACCAACCAGCGGGACCTGCGCTTTCCCAACGCGGCGGCCAACCTCAACTTCCGGCACGTCTTCGCGGATTCGCTCGGCGCCCGGGAGCTGACGGCGGATGCCGACTACGCCCGCTACAGCAGCACCCGTTTGCAAACCCTGACCACCGCGTTCGATCTGCCCGTGCAAGGGCCCGTCATTCTCGAAGGCGACCAGCGCGGCACCCTCACCATCCAGTCGTTCAAAGCTGATTACACCCAGCCCCTCTCGAAACGGGCCAAGCTCGAAGCAGGGCTTAAAACCAGCCTGGTAAGCTCGGATAACAACGTGCTCTTTACCATCACCCAGAACGAGCAAACCACCATCGACCGCAATCAATCCAACCACTTCCGCTACCACGAGAACGTGAACGCCGCTTACTTCACGTTCACCCACAGCCTGGCCAAAGGCTCGCTCACGGCCGGCCTGCGGGCCGAGCAAACCAACGCGACGGGCAGCCAGGAAGTAGGCGACGAGCCATTTCCCCCGCGCCACTACGTACAGCTGTTTCCCAGCGCGGGCCTCAAGCGCAGCCTCAGCGATAACCACGAGGTGGCGGTGTCGCTGAGCCGTCGGATCGACCGGCCCACCTACAACCAGCTCAACCCCTTCCGCGCCTACATCGACGCCACCACCTACGGCTCGGGTAACCCCAACCTGCTGCCCCAAACCAGCTACAACCTGGAGCTGAGCCACACCTTTAAGCAGAAGTTCACCACCGAGCTGGCCTGGTCCATCACCGATAAGCCCATCATCAACGCCGTGCAGCCCGCGCCCGGCCCAGGCAATTTTGTGGTGGCCCGCGACATCAACCTTAGCCGCCAGGACACCTACACCCTCACCCTGAGCGCGCAGCTCGAACCCTTTAAGTGGTGGAGCACCAACACCAACGTCGTGGGGTACTACGCCCGCTTCGTTGGCAACCTGGCGGGCACGGCGCTCGACAAAGGCCGGCCGGCCTTCAACTTCACCTCCAACAGCACGTTCATCCTGGGCCACGGCTGGGGGGCCGACCTTACGGGCACCTACCAGTCGCGCCAGATTTACGGCTTCTTTGACCTGCGGCCGCAGGGCCAGCTAACGGCCGGCCTTTCGAAGAGCCTGTGGGAGAACAAAGGCAACGTGAAGCTGAACGTAGCCGACATCCTCTACACCCAGAAAACGCGGGCGACGTCGACCTACGACAATTACCAGGAGCGCTTCTACCAGCGCTTCGACTCGCGGGTGGCTACCCTGACTTTCACGTACCGCTTTGGCAACCAGAAGGTAGCCCCCACGCGCCGCCGGGCGGGCGGCGCCGAAGACGAGAAGCGCCGCGCGGGCTAGCACCGGGCCGATTCGGCGGCGCTGAAATACCTTCGTGGGCCGTTGCGGCGTTTCATTCCCGTTTTTTCCATGCAAGTATCTAAAATGGCGGCCGGCCTGAGCGGCTCGGAAATCATTCGTATTGGCAACCAGGTAAGCGAGCAGGTGCGCCAGGGCGCCAATATCTGCAACCTGACCATTGGCGATTTCGACCCGAAGATTTTCCCCATTCCCGCGGGCCTGAACGATGGCATCACGCGGGCTTACCAGGCCGGGCATACGAACTACCCGCCCGCCGCCGGCCTGGGCGAGCTGCGCCAGCAGGTTTCGGCCTTTCTGAAAACCCGCCAGGGCCTGGAATACAGTCCCGATAACTTGCTGATTGCCGGCGGCTCGCGCCCGCTCATCTACGCTACCTACCGGGCCCTCGTGGACCCCGGCGACCGGGTAATTTTCCCGCTGCCCAGCTGGAACAACAACCACTACTGCCACCTCGTCGGCGCCACGCCCGTGGCGGTGCCCACCCGGGCCGAAAACAACTTCATGCCCACGGCGGCCGACCTGGCTCCGCACGTGGCCGGCGCGACGCTGCTGGCCCTGTGCTCACCGCTGAACCCCACGGGCACGGTGTTTACCCGCGCTGGCCTGGAAGAGATCTGCGACCTGGTAATTGCCGAGAATAAGCGCCGGGGCCCCGACGAAAAACCCCTCTACGTGCTCTACGACCAGATTTACTGGCTCCTCACTTTCGGCGCAACCCAACATTACGACCCCGTGAGCCTACGCCCCGCAATGCGCGACTACGTGATCTACATCGACGGCATTTCCAAGTGCTTCGCCGCTACGGGGGTGCGCGTGGGCTATGGCTTCGGCCCCGCGGCCATTATCAACCAGATGAAATCCATCCTGGGCCACATGGGGGCCTGGGCGCCCAAAGCCGAGCAGGTTGCGACGGCCCATTTTATTCCCGAAACCGCGGCCGTCGACGAGTACCTGAGCAGCATGAAAAGCCGCTTGCAGCATTCCCTGGAGGTTCTTTTCGCGGGCTTGCAAGCGCTCAAAACCGAGGGTTACCCCGTCGATGCCGTGGCGCCAGCCGGGGCCATCTACCTCACGATCAAAATCGACATGCTGGGCCGCACTACCCCCGATGGCACGGTGCTGGCCTCTACGGCCGAGCTCACCTCCTACCTGATCTCCGAAGCCAAGCTGGCGCTGGTGCCCTTCAGCGCCTTTGGCTCGCCCGGCTCGGCGCCGTGGTTCCGGGCCTCCGTGGGGGCCGAGACGGTCGAATCCATTCAGGCCGCCTTGCCACGACTGCGGGCGGCACTGGATAAGCTGCGATAGCGAGGTTTCACACCACAAAAAGCCCGTCGCGCAAAGTAAAGATTCCTACTTTGCGCGACGGGCTTTTTGTGGAAGCTTACCCCCGATCAATCCAACTGGACAACCTGGCGCGAGTTTAGCGTAGCGTAACTCGTGACTAGCCTTGATGGGAGGCTGCGCCTCCCCTGCCACAAAGCGGCAAGCTTGCGTGAGGTGCCGTACTACTAGCTCGTTCTATTGCGAGGCACAGCCTCGCCCGGATGGTCGGCACGAGTTACGCTGCGCTAAACCCGCGCCAGTTGGGGGCCAGATCGAGGAGGTAAGAAAAGGGAAGTCTCGCAAAGCTTGGCAGAACGTCAACCTTTGCGAGACTCCCCTTTCTCACTTCGCGGAACTTTGCGCTCAGCCTTTGGCCGTCAGCGTCACGTAGGGAATGATGCATTCCTCGAGCGAGATACCGCCGTGCTGGAACGTGTCCTTGTAGTAGTTCACGTAGTAATTGTAGTTGTTGGGGTAGGCGAAGAAATAATCGCCAATCGTAAATACGTAGGCCGTCGACACGTTCTCCCGCGGCAGGAAAATGCTCTCCGGCTTACGCACCACGTACACGTCGCGTGAATCGTCGAAGCCCAGGTTTTTACCGTGCTTGTAGCGCAGGTTGGTGTTGGTGTTGCGGTCGCCCACAATCTTGTAGGGGCGCTTACAGCGGATGGTACCGTGGTCGGTGGTGATGATGAGCTTGCCCTTTTTCTCGGCAATCTGCTGCATCATTTCGTAAAGCGGCGAGTGCAGAAACCACGAGCGGGTAATGCTGCGGTAGGCCGACTCGTCGGCCGCCAGCTCCCGAATCATGGCCATGTCGGTCCGGGCGTGCGAGAGCATGTCGACAAAGTTATAGACGATGACGTTGCACTTGTAGTTATTGTGCAGGTTGCTCATCTTGCCCAGCAAATCCTTGCCCGCTTGCAGGTTGGTCACCTTGTTGTAGCTGTGCTTAACCTTCTGGTTGTTCTTCTGGAAGTTGATTTCCATGAACTCCGCTTCGTGCATGTTTTTGCCCTCGTCGTCGTCGTCGTTCACCCACAGGTTGGGGTATTTCTTTTGAATGTCGCTGGGCATCATGCCCGAGAAAATGGCGTTGCGCGCGTAGGCCGTGGTGGTGGGCAGAATGGCGTAGTACATTTCCTCACTATCCACCGTGAATAATTCGCTGATGATGGGTTCGAGCACCTTCCACTGGTCGTAGCGCAGGTTGTCGATCAGCACGAAGTACACGGGCGTGTCGCCGGTGGCTTTCAGCGTCGGGAATACCCGCTCCTTGAACAGCTGGTGCGACATAAGCGGGGCGTCTCGGTCGTCGCCCCGCACCCAGTCTTCGTAGTTCTCGGTGATGAACCGGCCGAAGTACGTGTTGGCCTCATCCTTCTGCATGTTGAACACCTCAGCCATGCTCTTGCCTTCGGTCTCGTTGATTTCCAGCTCCCAGTACACGAGCTTCTTGTACACCTCAGCCCACTCGGCAGCCGTGAGACGGTCGGAAAGCTGCATGCCCAGCTGGCGGAAGTCGCGCTGGTAGCCCGAATTGGTTTTTTCGCTCACCAGGCGCTTGTTGTCGAGCACCTTTTTCACGGAGAGCAGAATCTGGCTGGGATTAACGGGCTTGATGAGGTAATCGGCAATCTTTGAGCCGATCGCTTCTTCCATGATGTGCTCTTCCTCGCTCTTGGTAATCATCACCACGGGCACCGTGGGGCGAATGGCTTTGATTTCGGTGAGCGTTTGCAAGCCGGTGAGCCCGGGCATGTTCTCGTCAAGAAACACCAGGTCGTAGCTCTGCTCCTGAATTTGCTCGATGGCATCGGCGCCGCTGTTTACCGGCGTTACGTCGTAGCCTTTTTCTTTGAGAAAGAGTAAATGGGGCTTGAGCAAGTCGATTTCGTCGTCGGCCCAGAGAATGGTGGTTTGTTGCATAGTGGGAACTTAGGGTCTTGGGGACTTGGGATATTGGTTTTCATTCGGGTAACGGCTATGCGCTGCCTAGATTGTATCCGTTGGCTCAACGGTACGCCGTAGCTTCGCGCTCAGTCATTGACGGACAACGGCTACAAATGTTGTCTCTTGCTTTTCACCAGCCGCTCTTGTGCCGCAGTTCACTCCCTGCCATGTTCGATTTTCGCAAGCTAAGAATCTGGCAGGAAGGCTACACCCTGACATTGCAAGTATATCAGATGACGCGAAGTTTCCCCAGAGACGAATTATTCGGCCTGACCAGCCAAATGCGCCGCGCTGCAAACTCCGTTCCCCACAACATTGCCGAAGGCTGTGGCCGTAACTCAAGGGCCGAGCTATTGCGCTTCATCGTTATTGCCATGGGCTCGGCCAGCGAGTTGGAATCAGAAGTGCTGGTAGCCCAAGGGCTGATTTTTTCGAACCAGCGCAAGCAGAAACATTGCTCGATAACATTGGCCGGCTCCGCCGTATGCTAACCGCGTACCACCAGAAAATGAAAGCCGCTCCAGAATCTGTCAATACAGCCGAAAACCCCAAGTTCCCAAGTCCCGAAGCCCCCAAGCCCCTTGAATAAGAAGAAAATCTTCAACGACCCGGTTTACGGTTTCGTTACCATCCCGACCGAGTTGCTGTTCGACCTGATCGAGCACCGCTACTTTCAGCGGCTCCGGCGCATCCAGCAGCTGGGGCTCACCGGTTTTGTCTATCCCGGGGCCTTGCACACGCGCTTTCATCATGCGCTGGGCGCCATGCACCTCATGTCGCTGGCCCTGCGCACGCTAAAAGATAAAGGCGTTAAGATATCCGCGGCCGAGGGCGAGGCGGCCCTGGCGGCCATTCTGCTGCACGATGTAGGCCACGGCCCCCTCTCCCACGCCCTGGAAACGGCCATTTTTCAGGATGTGCCGCACGAACGGCTCTCCCTGTTTCTGATGCAGCGGCTGAACGCGGAGTTCAACGGCAAGCTCACCCTGGCCATTGCCATGTTCGATGGCAGCTACGGGCGGCCGTTTTTTCATCAGCTCGTGAGCAGCCAGCTCGACATGGACCGGCTCGACTACCTCAATCGCGACTCCTTCTACACTGGCGTCGAGGAAGGCCGGCCGGGGGCCGACCGGCTCATCAAAATGCTGCGCGTGCACGACGAGCGGCTGGTGCTGGAAGAGAAAGCCGTGTACTCGGTGGAGAACTTTCTGGTGAGCCGACGGCTGATGTACTGGCAAGTGTACCTGCACAAAACCGTGACCAGCGCCGAGCAAATGGTGATCCGGGTGGTGCAGCGGGCCCGTGACCTGGCCCGCCAGGGGGCCGACGTGCCGGCCAACCGCTGCCTGAGCTATTTCCTGGGCCGCGCCGTCAGCCTGACCGAGTTTGAGGGCGACGACAAAATCCTCAACCACTTCGTCGAGCTCGACGACTACGACATCTGGTCGGCCATTAAAACCTGGGCCCACCACCCCGACAAAGTGCTCAGCTACCTCGCCAAGAGCATCCTGCACCGCAACCTGCTGAAAATTGTGCTGGCCCCCGAGCCCTTCGACGAGGACTTCCGCCTGGGCATCCGCGAGCTGATTGAAGAAAAATTCGACCTGCCCCCCGCCGAAGCCGAGCTGCTCATGATTTCGGGCCGCCTCAGCAACAGCGCCTACAACGCGGAAAGCCAGGAACCCATTGAAATCCTGACCAAGAAAGGCGCGGTAGTAAACGTGATGGAAGCCTCCGATCTGCCCAACATCCGCGCCCTGAGCAAGCGGGTAGAGAAGTTCTACATCTGCTACCCCAAGGAAATCGTGTAGGGCGGCGCCCCCGCACCGCCGGCTTGGTGCCGACGGTGCCGGCTCGGACTTTGGCGCCGGTAAGGCCCTGCCATACTTCGAAATAAACCGCTCATCACCGCAGCGGAGCGCCGGCCCGCCGTACTGACAAGCAGTTGTGGTGGAGCCGGAAATCTGCTCTCGACTGCAAACTATTCGGCCGCTTAGGCGGAGCAAAGGCTCGGCCCTACTTTTGCCGTATGGAATTTACCATTCAGCAAATCGCCGAAGTACTCGGCGGCACCGTGGAAGGCGATGCTACCCAGCCTATTTCCAGCCTGGCTAAGATTGAAGAAGCCCAAACCGGCTCGCTCACTTTCCTTTCGAACACCAAATACGAGTCTTTTTTGTACGAGACCGGGGCCTCCGCCGTCATTGTGGGGCGCACGCTGGAGTTGCGGCAAGCCATTGGCCCCGCCCTGATCCGGGTTGATGACCCCTACTCGGCTTTCAGCCGGCTGCTAGAATTCTATGCCCAGGCCACCCGCACGGGCAAACGCGGAGTTGAGCAGCCCTCCTACATCGGCGAAACCTCCGAAATAGGTCCTGGGCACTACCGGGGCGCGTTTTCCTACATTGGCGAGCACTGCAAGCTGGGCGAGAACGTGCTGATTTTCCCGCACGCCTACGTCGGCGACCGCGTGACGATTGGCACGGGCACCATTGTCCACGCCGGCGCCAAAATCTACCCCGATACGGTTATCGGGCAGTTTTGCGTCATCAAAGCGGGGGCTGTGATTGGCTCCGATGGCTTCGGGTTCGCCCCGCAGCCCGACGGTTCTTACAAGGCCATTCCGCAAATCGGCCACGTGGTGCTCGAAGATTACGTGAGCATCGGAGCCAATACCACCGTCGACTGCGCTACGCTGGGCTCAACCCGGGTGGGCCAGGGCAGCAAGATCGATAACCTCGTGCAGCTCGCCCACAACGTCGAAATCGGGCGCCACACGGTAGTGGCTGCGCAAACCGGTATTTCCGGTTCGTCGAAAGTGGGCGACCACTGCGTGCTGGCCGGCCAGGTGGGCCTGGCGGGCCACTTGTCGCTGGCCAACCGCACCACCGTGACCGCGCAGGCCGGCGTGGGCAAATCCGTGAAACAAGAGGGGCAGATTTTACAGGGCTCTACGGCCTTCGACTTCAAGCAGAATCAACGGGCCCAAATCGTTTTCCGCCGCCTGCCCGAACTGGAGCAGCGCGTCGAGCGCCTGGAGAAGGCGCAAAACGCGACGGAAAAGCCCTAGCTTTGCAGCCTCTTAGTTGTCAGTTGCTGGTTGTCAGTTGCCCGGCTTTACAGGCCCTGGGCAGCGATGGCGAACGATTAACAACTGACAACCAGCAACATGAACGACAAGCAACACACCATTCAGGCGCCCGTTACCGTACGCGGCGTCGGCTTGCACACGGGCGTGGAAGCGACCATGACGTTTTGCCCCGCCCCGGTAGGGCACGGCTACAAGTTCCAGCGGGTGGATCTGCCCGGCCAGCCCATCGTGGATGCCGACGTGGACAACGTAGTGGACCTGAGCCGGGGCACCACCATCGAGCAAAACGGCGCCCGCATCAACACCGTGGAGCACACCCTGGCAGCCCTGGTGGGCCTGCAGCTCGACAACGTGCTGATTCAGCTTTCGGGCCCCGAACCGCCCATTATGGACGGCTCCTCGGCCGAGTTCATCAAGGCGCTGAATACGGTGGGCCTGGCCGAGCAGAACGCGTTGCGTAACTACTACGAAATTCCGGAAAGCATTCGCTACGTCGACAATGCCCGCGGCGTGGAAATCGCGGCCCTGCCCCTGTCCGACTACCGCCTGACGGTGATGGTGGACTACAACTCGCCGGTGCTGGGCTCGCAGCATGCCACCCTGACCGACATCGGCCTGTTCAGTGAGGAGATTGCTTCCTCGCGCACCTTCTGCTTTTTGCACGAGCTGGAGATGCTCTACAAAAACAACCTCATCCGCGGCGGCGACCTCAGCAACGCCATCGTGGTGGTCGACCGGGTGGTGACCGACGACGAGCTCAACGACCTGGCCAAGATGCTGGGCAAGCCCCGCGTGTCGGTTAAGAAGGAGGGCATTCTCAACAACGTGGACCTGCGCCATAAAAACGAGCCGGCCCGCCACAAGCTGCTCGACCTCGTGGGCGACCTCGCGCTGGTGGGCCGGCCGCTGAAGGGCCAGATTCTGGCCGCCCGGCCCGGCCACGCCGCCAACGTGGCGTTTGCCAAGCGCATCAAGAAGAAGATGCTCGAAGCCCGGACCAACCCGGTGCCGGTGTACGACCCCAACCGCGAGCCGGTGATGGACGTCAACCGCATCATGCAGGTGCTGCCCCACCGCTACCCCTTCCTGCTGATCGACAAAATCATTCACCTCGACGACCACATGGTGACGGCGGTGAAGAACGTGACCATGAACGAGCCCTTCTTCCAGGGTCATTTTCCGGGTAACCCCATCATGCCCGGCGTGCTGCAGGTCGAAGCCATGGCCCAGACCGGCGGCATCCTGGTGATGAATACCGTACCCGACCCCGAGAACTACTGGCAATATTTCTTGGGTATTGAA
The DNA here is from genome assembly GCF_014699115.1 of Hymenobacter montanus. Taxonomy (GTDB): domain Bacteria; phylum Bacteroidota; class Bacteroidia; order Cytophagales; family Hymenobacteraceae; genus Hymenobacter; species Hymenobacter montanus. Next base: position 202,753 of record NZ_JACXAD010000007.1, on the reverse strand, counting down.
AATTGCCGCTTCCGCAAAAAAGTGTTGCCCGGCGACACCATCCTCTTCCACTGCCAGCTGTTGGCCCCTATTAAACGCGGCATCGCCAAAATGCGCGGCCAGGCCTTTGTAAATGGCAAGGTGGTCATGGACGCCGAAATGAGCGCCGCCATTGTTCGCAAAGACGCTTAGTTTTTTAATTAAAAATTGAGACTTAAAATTTAAAGATGTCGCCCGCTTCCCACCGCGAGTCATTCCTAATTTTTAATTCTTAATTCTTAATTTTTAATTCCCCTATTAAGAATGATCTCGCCCCTCGCCCATATTCATCCCCTAGCTCGGCTTGCGTCGGGCGTAACCGTCGAACCGTTTACGACCATTGCGGCCGACGTCGAAGTTGGAGAGAACAGTTGGATAGGGCCAAACGTGACCATTATGAGCGGGGCCCGCATCGGGCGGCACTGCCAAATATTTCCCGGCGCCGTTATTGGGGCCGTCCCCCAGGACCTGAAGTTTGCCGGCGAGCAGACAACGGCCGTCATTGGCGACCACACCGTGCTGCGGGAGTGCGTAACGGTGAACCGCGGCACCGTGGACCGGGGTTGCACCGTGGTGGGCAGCCACTGCCTGCTGCAAGCCTACGTGCACGTCGCCCACGACTGCATCATCGGGAACCACTGCGTGATTTCCAACTCGGTGCAGATTGCCGGCCACGTCACTGTAGGCGACTGGGCTATCCTGGGCGGCACCTCGGCCATCCACCAGTTCGTGACCATTGGGCCCCACGCCTTTTTGGGGGGCGGCTCGCTGGTGCGCAAGGACATTCCGCCCTTCGTGAAAGCCGCGCGCGAGCCGCTCACGTACGCCGGCATAAACTCGGTGGGCCTGCGGCGGCGCGGCTTCTCCGAGGAGCAGATCAACGGCCTGCACAACTTATACCGGCTACTGTTTCTGGGGGGCATGAACACCCAGGATGCCTTGGCGCGCATTGAGGCCGAAATCCCACCATCGACCGAGCGCGACCTGGCCGTGAGTTTCGTGCGGGCCGCCACCCGGGGCATCATCAAAGGCCCCAAGCGCGAGCGGCCCGACCTGGACAGCGAGGCTGAATAGCCCCCGCCCACCATGCAGATTACGGCCACGAGCCTGGGCAAGCGCTTCCAGCGCGACTGGATTTTCCGGGGCCTCACGCACCTTTTCCGTCCCGGTAGCGCCACGGCCGTGCTCGGGCCCAACGGCGCCGGTAAAAGCACGCTGCTGAATACGATTTCGGGGCAGTTGCTGCCCACCGAGGGCAAGTTAGCCTACACCCTGGCCGGCCGGCCGGTGGCGGTGGAAGACCTCCCGCGTCACCTGGCTTATGCCGCGCCCTACCTGGAGCTGCTGGAAGAGTTGACGCTGCGCGAAATGCTGCACTTCCACACCCGGTTCAAGGCGCTGCGGCCGGGAGTGAGCGCGGAGGCCCTGATTGACCTGATGTACCTGGAAAAGTCGCGGCATCAGCTGGTGCGCGAGTTTTCCTCGGGCATGAAGCAACGCCTCAAGCTGGGCCTGGCGCTGTACGCCGACGCGCCGCTGCTACTGCTCGACGAGCCCACTACGAACCTGGATGCCACCGGCGTGGCCTGGTACCAGGAGCACGTGCAGGCGACCCGGGCCGGCCGCACGCTGCTGCTCAGCTCGAACGTGCCGGCCGAGTACGCCTGCTGCGATGAGCTCCTGCTGGTGACGGATTATCAAAATATTCGGGCACGGTAGGGAGCGCTTTGCGGGCCCACAACTTACTAGTATATTGGCCGAAGCATTGCTAGGCGTCAGCCCAGATGCCCAATAGCAAGGCCTGAGCGGGCTTTTTGGACCGCAATTTTTACCTTATTCATTAACCGTAGATGCCCCCGCCCCGTATCTTCGCGGCCACCACAGTATCAATTTTCCACCTCAATTTATTTCCGCCCCGGCCATGATAGATAACGACGACCTGGACGATGACCTGCTTGACGACGACGATGACCTGGACACCTACGCCACCAAAGGGGGCGCCACGGCTCTTGGTGCTTCGGAAGACCGGCTCTCGGCCAAATATGCTGACTACCTGATGTGGACCGACACCGGTTCCTCGCACGACGAAGCCCTGGACCTGGCCAACATGACCGAAGAAGAGTTTGTGGAGGCCGAACGAGCCGAGAACGCCGACCGCGGCGCCTTCACCAGCCTCGACGACGAGGATGACGACTTCGCCGACGACGAGGACGACGACCTCGACGAGGGCTACAGCAGCGGGCGCGGCGGCCGCAGCCGTGGCTTCGACAGCGACGACTACTAGTTTTTGGTGCTTGGTTGTTGGTGCTTGGTGCCGGGTTGCTCTAGGTTAGAGCATAGCCTTGACCAGACCAGTTCAAAATCGGCAAGCCCGCTTTATACTCTCACTACTACGTTCAAATGCAAAAGGCCCCGCCTGAATCTTCAGGCGGGGCCTTTTGCTTCTTTAAAAAACCAAGCACCAAGCACCAGGCACCAAGCACCAGGCACCAAGCACCAGGCACCAGGCACCAAAAACCAAGAACCTATTTCCGGCCGAATACCTGCTTGAGGATATCGGAAGTGCGGGCGGCCGGGTTCTTGCGGATTTTGCTTTCCTCTTTGGCGAGCAGAATGAAGAGACCGTCGACTGCTTTTTGCGTGGTGTAGGCCGCAAGGTCGGTTTGCACCGGGGTCATCAGCGGAATGCGGTTGTACTGGCTGGTCATTTTAGCGTAGGCTTTGCCAGCGCCGACCTGGTCGATGGCAGCCTGAATATCGGGGCTGAACGCCGTGACGAGCTGGGCTTCCGTGGCCCGGCGCAAAAACTGGGTGGCCGCATCAGTCGAGCTGTTGGTAACCAACGATAAGGCGTCAGGGATGCTGATGTTGGCCAGGGCGTTAAGGAAAATGTCCTTGGCTTTGGGCGCCGCCGCCTCGGCCGCCCGGTTGAGCTGGGTTTCGAAGGTGCCAATGATGGTATTCATCCCGGGCAGCTTGCTCAGGGTGGTTTTCATCAGAATGGCATCTTCCGGAAAAGGAATGTGAATGTCGTCGTTGGCATTAAAGCCATCCGGCTCGGAGGCGAACTCCACGGCCCTCAGAATGCCCTTGTTTAAGGCTTCTTTAATGCCAGCGCTGGCCTGGGACTCGGTAAGCGGCGCCGGGGGTGGTGTTACAGCGGGTTTGGTGGCCGGCTTGGCGGGAGCTTTCGCAGCAGTAGCCTTTTTAGCGGCGGCAGCTTTTTTAGCCGCGGCGGCTTTTTTGGCGGCGGTAGTTTGAGCGTGGGCGGCCGGAGCAGCCGTGGCCAGGAGGCCGGCGACCAGCAAGGCGCTGGTAATGCGTGTAAACATGGAATAAACTGCCGCAACGGGAAAACCGGATGGCCCCTATGGCTGTCCTTGGACCGTTGCTTATGCAAATTAGAAGACAATTTTGCGGCCAAACCTATTTTCAACTTCCACCCGATGCCCTCACCCACCTCATTTCCGCCCGCCCCTGCCCCATCCCCCGCCCCGCCCGACGTCGAAATCATGACCATTGGCGACGAGTTGCTGTACGGCCAAGTGGTGGATACCAATTCGGCCTTTATGGGCCAGGAACTGGCCAAGATTGGCTTGCGGGTGCGGCAAATATCCTCGGTGTCGGACCGCGCCGACGAAATAGTGGCGGCCCTGGACCAAGCCCGGGCCCGGGCGCAAGTGGTGCTCATCACCGGCGGCCTGGGGCCAACGAAGGATGATTTGACCAAGCACGTGCTGGCCCGCTATTTCGGCACCGAGCTGGTGATGCACGAACCCACGCTGCACCACGTGGAAGAAATTTTCCGGCGCTTCCGCCGGCCCATGCTGGAGGTGAACCGCCAGCAGGCGCTGGTGCCGGCCAACTGCGAGGTGCTACCCAATGCCGTGGGCACGGCCCCGGGCATGTGGTTTCTCGACCAGGGCACGGTGTTCGTGAGCATGCCCGGCGTACCGTTTGAGATGAAGCGCCTGATGACCGACCACGTGCTGCCCCGCCTGCAAGCCCAGTTTCACCTGGTACCCATCGAGCACGTGGTGGTGATGACGGCCGGCCTGGGCGAGTCGTTCCTGGCCCAGAAAATTGCCGACTGGGAAGATGCCCTGCCGGCTAATATCAAGCTGGCTTACCTGCCCAGCTTCGGGGCCGTACGCCTGCGCCTGACCGGCACCGACGACGGCCAACCTGACTTACGCGGCCGCATGCTGGCCCTGCTCCCGGCCCTGCGGGCGCGCATTGGCGCGTACATTTTCGCCGAGGAAGAAACGACGCTTGAAGCCGCCATTGGCCAGTTGCTGCGAGCCCGGAACCTCACCGTGGGCACCGCCGAAAGCTGCACGGGCGGCTTGGTGGCCCACCGCCTCACGGGCGTACCGGGCAGCTCGGAATATTTTCGGGGCAGCATCGTGGCCTACCACAACGACCTCAAGCAGGCCGAGCTCGGCGTGAAGGCCGAAACCCTCACCGAGTTTGGCGCCGTGAGCGAGGCTACCGTGCGCGAAATGGCCGAAGGGGCCCGCCGTCGTCTGGGCGTGGACGTGGCCGTGGCCACCAGCGGCATCGCCGGCCCCACGGGCGCCACCGCCACCAAGAAGGTCGGCACCGTGTGCCTGGCGTACGCCGACGCGAACCAGACCATCAGCCGCGAATACGTGCTGGATCGCGGCCGGGCCCTGAACGTGGAGTACGCGGCCCAGTCGGTGCTGACGCTACTCCGCGAGCAACTGGCGGGGCTGTAAATCCGTCCTGGTATTAGCCGAGAATAAAATAATTATAAATGGAAACATATAGCTACTTGCAGAAAATAATTTGGCAAGAATTTTCATCTCAGTATCTGCCTGATGAGCTTCCCCTGAAATGGGAGCAGGCTTTTATAGATCAAGAATTACCTGATATAGCGAGACGTTCAGCCTTAAGATTGCGACACGGGCTTAAAAACGATCATGTTCGAGAGCTAAGCGAACTCCTTGAAACTTCTAGTCGAGACCCAAACCATTCATTAATTCAAACGATTTGTGATGCTACTCTCATTGACTGGGCAGATGAATCCGAAAACTGGATCGTTCTTCAGAAGGTTTTGAATCTGATTGCACTAAATCTAAAACAATAAAAAAGCTGTATGAGCACCCAAACAGCGCATTAACACATAAATAATTCTCATTTCATACGGACAACTTAACTTATAATCTTCAGAGAGTTCACAAGATCCATCACTGCCAGTGGTACAAACTGATTGTAGGTTACCCTTACCGATACCCAGTTACCCCTCCATTCCCGCTTTAGCGTTTTGTCAAAGTGCATCATGCTGTCCAGAATCGCTTTTGGGTACAACAAGCAGTCAGTTAAATTGAGGGCTTCGACAAGTTTCGGCAACGGAAAGCACCTTGATTGGGTCAGACTATCTCGGATCACACGTTCCCTGATCTTGGATAATAAGACACACAAATAAGGTTTTGGTTCAAATTCATCCGGTTGAACTAATCAGGTAATCGGCAATAATATAGCCAATTTAAAGTCACTCCGCATTAGTTTAGCTGTCAAAACCGTTAAAATGCTACAAATATCAGCTATTAAGCAACTTGATTCGATAAAAGCAAGTTGATGGTCCTCCTTCCAGACAAATAAACACGTCTAAATTCAGGGCTTCAAATCTCATTACTATTCCTTCTCCATAGTTTTCATAGTTCATATCAATTACACTTGCTAGCTCAGCCAAAAAATTAATAATATCGGCATTAGTATTAACAAGTTCTTTGGATAAAAAATTTATCTTATTCGTTGTATTTTTATTTAATATGTTTTTCCAAAAATCCATAAACCATGGTGGGACGTTAATAGGCAAGTCTAAAGCATTGCCCTCAATTATTTCATAAATCGATTCTTTGATATCAATACCCGCCTCCTCACCTTTTAACTTTTGGTAGAGCTCAATAACTATGCTTGCCAGATTCAAATTACCCATTTAAATATATTTTATCTGCAATGAAATTATTTGTTCAAAAAAGCAGAGTAGACGGCGTGCTACCTTCTATTGAGAAGCTTTGCTAATACGGCACGCAATGATGCATCAGGAGTCCACACATCATCCTTTGCTTCCAGGCTTTCTGCTGCCGCAAGCGCGACTTCAACTTCAGGGGACTTCAGCATTTGGCATAGTAGATCGATAACACGCGGTTTATCAGATCCAAATACGGCGTCGGCAAGTCTGACCTGCCAGGCACTCGGTCTATCCCTCCAGGTTCTTTCTAAACGATGCCAATCAGCCTCGTCGAAACCATCCAGGAGTTCAGCAGCATGATCGATGGCATCGTCAGACCACTGGTCTAGACCGTAAGCAACGGCCAGGTATCGATCCAACTCATTAAATGTATTCATGACTGCTCCTCTCTAAGTTAAAAGTTCGTACTTGAACTGCCTCCAGTTGGCTGGAAACTCATTACGCTCCTAGCTTTTGTCGAAAACGACGACAATGTCAGCTTCTGAACCTAGAAGGTCTAGACAATCGGGGCTGCGGGAATTGCAGGATTGAGGACGCTTTTTTGTTGAAGCTATAGAATTTGTCCGCTCCATTGCCTCCATACTCAAAGTAGTTTCAGACCATACTTCTAACACATGGCAATTTACAAATTCACCCTCATCAGCGAAGCCGAAGGAGTCAACCAGACCATTGACGTTGAGGATGATACTTACATTCTTGATGCCGCGGAAGAGGCGGGACTAGATTTTCCGTATTCTTGTCGCGCTGGTGATTGACCTGCGCCGGCAAAATTATATCAGGGACGGTTGACCAATCCGACCAGTCTTACCTGGATGACGACCAAATCAAGAACGGATTTCTCCTCTGCGTCGCCTACGCTGAGTCTGACTGCACCATCGAAACGCACAAAGAAGGAGCGCTGCACTAGCGGTAGAATCCCAGGGTGTGGTGGCCGAAAGTTCGTCAGAAACGATGGGACACCTACTTCACGGCTGCGGGAGTACAGCGCAGTATCGAGCACCGTCCGGAAAGCCTCCAACCGCTCGCCGCACGCCCCACCATCACCCCGCAAACCGTTGCCAACTGGTGCTGGCAAACCAGGCATTGACTTGCTGAGTAGAGAGGGATGTAAACTTAAAAGATGGAGCTATGCACCAGGAGCCAGCGTCTTTCTTCCCACCCCAAGTATCGCGCAGAGGCTAAATTGTGGTGCAATCTTGCTCAATGTTTCGTTCTTCATTGTCAATTTCTGCAGAAAAATGATTAAGTTTTACCCGTAAGCTCAAATCCTTCTTTTCACGCAACAATCATCACGATGCAGCAAATAATTTGGCAATTAATCCAGGTTATCACTATCTAACCATCAGATTTCTAAACCGTGAATCACTAAGGCTCAACAAGCTTTATAATTATCCAATGAATTCAACGATGTTGTCTCCTAATAAGGAGAGAAAACAACGCTTCGATGAAGAACCTGAGGTTTCGCTAATAACTTCTAAATATTTCTTTTCGACGTCGAGAACACGTACAGCCGTGCATTGTGTAATCCGGATGGATGCACCGGTAACTGCTGGATTGCATCGGACAATCACATTGGCCCCCTCTTCGTATATGGAGAGGACTAGGGTAATGGTAATTCTATCCGGTCGAGTAAATTTGAACCAGTAAATTTTCTGCTCTTCATCTGTTAGCGGAAGTAATTCATCAAAGACAACCAGAAGACTGCTTAAATCAAAATTTATATCGCTGGCGTGCATAAGAAAACATAGTGTAAATAAGCTGCTCATCCAGTCGCTAATGCGCTTTTCCTCTTACGGCACAAACTAACCAATCGCGCAGTTGGTCGCCCTCCAGCCTGATAGGCGATTCTTCAGGACCGATGTCAATCCACTTTGCGCTAACACGCTCAAATCCTTTCACACTGGTCAAATCGGCTCTAAAAAGACGAACGCCCTCTAAAGTCGCACCCGTAATATTGGCCCCACGAAGGATAGCTCGCTCCAAATCAGCGCCCACGAAGTATGCGTCTGTTAAGTTAGCATCAGTTAAATCAGCACCACGCATATCAACCTCTATAAAACTAGCTTTGAAAGCTTTAGCATTTCGCAAGCTAGCATCATTTAGAGAGGCGTAGTCAAGAGTTGCTCTGGTCAAATCGGCCTCCGTTAAATCGGCGCCGGAAAATGAAGCAGAGGCAAGGTTTGAACTATATAAATCTACTTGTTTAAGGCTGGCTTTATCGAATCTAACACCGGGCAGACTCGCCTGAGAGAGTATCCTTCCCGAAAAATCCAATCCGGTGCAGTCATCATCTTCTAAAGCTAGCTGACGACCTGACCTTCCAAGCGATTCAAGCCAATCGTGATGGAGCTTCAGTTTTTTAAGCAAACCGGGAGGATGAAGCGCCATTAGGAATCAGTTATTTTGGTCAACTTTGCTTGCGCACCTTGCGTCTTTAGCTATATCAAGTACTACAGAAAAGCCTCACTTATTTTTCGCGGGAATGTGTAGCCAGGCGACGAGGTTGTCAGCCTCACTAATGGGCCAGATACCGTGCCATCCATTTTACGTAGGGCTTGTGAACATCCTCAATCGGAAGGGAAACAATGGCAGCTAATTCAGGGGCACAGAGTTCCAGAATGATTTCATATAACTCATCACTCAAATCGCTGCGAGTAATCATCACCAGCGTTACTCCAGACGCTACACGAGGGGGCATACTCCAAAGATAATGCGCCCCAACAGGCAGTTCATAGATCTGAGAGGCAAGCCGATGTTCAGCAGCTTGTATAGTGATTTGGTCTGCAACATCTGGTGAACAAGTAAAAACAATCAGCTTGACATCCATCGCAAAGCACCCTTAAATTTCTGAAGAATTGTTCGTTCTGGTTTGGCTGACGAGCGTTTCTTCAGCCCACTTGAGGTATTCATAATTACCAGAAGTAATTGGCAAAGCGATAATTGCAGGAGCTTTGGATGGATGAAGGCTGGCAAGTAACTCAAACAGGGGTTCCAGATGTTCTATTGGAGTTTGAATGAATAGTACCGTTTCTTCCTGAACACAGGGAGCCTCTTTGCGTAGTGAAGTGGTTTTTACGCCGGATACCGCATTCACAAGGGCAGCCAGTCGGCTTTCAACAACTGCGTTAGCAATTGTATCTGCTACTTCCTTCGGACAACTGCACATGATTAGCCGCATCCCCCTTCTACATTTAGTTTAAATGAAAAACACCGGTATTACAACTCATGGTTGAAAAACGTTACCAATTTCCAGCGCCTGCCCCAGCTTTGCTTTGTTGGCCTCAAGGTTTAGGCAGCGTATGGTTTAAGATGTACTTAGGGTTTATTGCCAAAAGACACCGTAGAAATAAAATCAGGGCGCACTGCCGGCTTGATCAAATGCTACTGTGCATACGGTTAGGGGTCTTGGCCCGAGTTCACTGCATCGATGACAATGTTAATATACCCTAAGCAGAATTTAGTTCTTCAATAGCCAGAAACCTCCACCTATCCAACCCGACATCTACGCCGCTTCCGGCGCGCCGCTCCTCGCCTTGCGCAGGATGTCGTGGCCCATTTTGTCGCGCTTGGTAGTGAGATACGCCTCATTGTGGGGGTTGGCGTCGATTTCGATGGGCAGGGAGTCCACGATTTCGAGGCCGTAGCCAATGAGGCCGGTGCGCTTCCTGGGGTTGTTGGTGAGCAGGCGCATCTGGGTAACGCCGAGGTCGCGCAGAATCTGCGCGCCCACGCCGTAGTCGCGCTCGTCGCCCTTGAAGCCCAGGTCTTCGTTGGCTTGCACGGTGTCGCGGCCCTGCTCCTGGAGCTTGTAGGCTTTGAGCTTGTTGAGGAGGCCGATGCCGCGGCCTTCCTGGTTCATGTACACGATCACGCCGCGGCCTTCGCGCTCAATCTGGCGCATGGCCTGGTGCAGCTGCGGGCCGCAGTCGCAGCGGCACGAGCCGAAGATGTCGCCGGTTACGCAGGAGCTGTGCACGCGCACCAGCACCGGGCCAGGTTCGCTGATGTCGCCCTTTACCAGGGCCAGGTGCTGCACGCCGTTGCTGCGCTGGGTGTAGGCGTAAAGGTCGAAGTCGCCCCATTCCGTCGGCATCTTCACCGAGATGTCGCGCTGGATGAGGCTCTCCTGGGCCAGCCGATACTTGATGAGGTCCTGTACCGAAATCAGCTTCAGCCCCCACTTTTTGGCCACGATTTCCAAATCGGGCAGGCGGGCCATTTCGCCGTCCTCTTTGAGAATTTCAACCAGCACGCCCGCCGGCTCAAACCCCGCCAGGCGCGCCAGGTCGACGGCCGCCTCGGTGTGGCCCGCGCGGCGCAGCACCCCTTCCTTGCGGGCTTTGAGCGGAAAAATGTGGCCCGGCTTGCCCAGCTCTTCGGGCTTGGTAGCCGGGTCGATGAGCGCCAGAATGGTTTTGCTGCGGTCGGAAGCCGAGATGCCAGTCGTTACGCCGTTCTTCAGCAAGTCGACCGACACCGTAAAGGGCGTGGCGTGCAGGGCCGTGTTGTGGCCCACCATCAAATCCAGCCCCAGCTCTTCACAGCGCTGCTCGGGCAGCGAGGCACACACCAGGCCCCGCCCGTGCATGGCCATGAAATTAATGATTTCGGGGGTGGCGCACTGGGCCGCGCAAATAAAGTCGCCCTCGTTTTCACGGTCTTCGTCGTCGACGACGATAACTACCTTACCGGCGCGGATGTCGGCAATGGCGGAATCAATGGTGTCAAGCATGGAGTGGGGTATTTCGGGCCATAACAATGGGGGCCACCGCAAAGTTAGCCCAGCGGCCCCTCACCCGAACAAGGCTTCCAGGCGGGCCGTGGCACCCGCCCAGGTGTAGTGACGCTTCACAAAAGCGTGGCCTCGGCCCGCCATCACGCTGGCCTGGGCATCGTCATCGAGCAGGCCGACAATGGCCTCCGCGAGGGCCGGGGCCCCGAGGGCGACGCGCAACTCCTGGCCGTCGGTGCCGCCGAGGGCATTATTAGCCAACGGAGTGGTTACGCAGGGCAAGGCCATAGCCAGGGCCTCGAGCAGCTTGTTTTGCAGCCCGGTGCCCACCCGCATGGGGGCCACAAACACCCGGGCCGCCGCGTAGGCCGCCCGAATGTCCGGCACCCAGCCGCTCACTTCCACCTGGGCCGAAGCCAGCGCCTGTACCCGCGGGGCGGGCGTGGTGCCGGCCACCAGCAGCCGCGCGGCGGGGTGGTGGCGGCGCACCAAGGGCAGGATTTCTTCGGCCAAAAAGCACGCCGCATCCACGTTGGGATGATAGCTCATATTGCCGCAGAACAGCAGGTCGTAGGCTTTCGCGGCGCCGGGCTGAGGACGGAAAAACTCGGTGTCGATGCCATTCAGCACCACCTGAATTTCGTTGCGGTTCGGGTGCTCGATGAGCTGCCGGTCCTGGTCACTGATGATGGTGTGATGGCGGAACCAATCGAAAGCGGCCACCTCGTAGCGCAACAGGCGCTGGGCTTCCAGGGCCAGCACGGGCCGCTGCCACAGGGGGGCCTGGGCGCTACGCCGCCGCATGCCAGCCGAAAATACGTCCATGTAGTCCAACGTCATCGGGACCCGGCCGCCATGCGGCCGCAGGTACTGGGCCATGCGGATGAGCTGGCAGTATACATGGTCGGGCCGAAAGTCGCTCAGCAGCCCATTTACCCGCTTCTGGGCCAGGGCGTCGTAGAAATAGCCCACCTGCAGCGGCCAGCCCCGGGCCAGGGCCCGGGTCATGTTGCCGGCAATTCCGGGGCGGCGTAGCCGGTGCACCACCAGCCCGCCCCGACACAGCGGGCGTACGGCCGCCTGAGCCGCCGCCGAAACGTCCTCATCCGTGAGGGCGAACAGACAGATTTCGTGGCGCTCGGCCAAGTAACGTAATTGGTGGTAAGCTCGCAGCTTGTCGCCCTTATCGAGCGGGTACGGAAAGCGCGAAAGGAGTACGAGCAGCTTCATAAGGGCGGCGAATGGGCCGGCGTCCCGACGGGCGCAGGCAAGAGCAGCTGCTCGTACAAGTCCACAAATTGCTGCACCACCCGGCGGTTGTCGTACAGCGTAGCCGCCGTGCGGGCCGCTGCCGCCCCAATCTCGTCCACGGCCACCTCGCCGCGGGCACAGGCGCGCAGGGCCTCGAGCCAAGCATCGGCGCCGTCGCGCACCAGCAGGTTGTGGCCGTCCTGGGCCGCAATGCCTTCGGCGCCCAGCGGGGTGCTGAGAATGGTCTTGCCCAGGGCCATGCCTTCGATGATTTTGACGCGCATGCCCCCGCCGCTCAGCAGTGGCACCAGCATCAGCTCAAACTGCTGCATAAAGGCCGGAGCCGACTCCACGAAGCCATGCATAAACACGTTGTCGGAGCGCGTAGCCAACAGCTGCGCGGGCGGATTGCGCCCGGCAATGTGCAGCTCAACGTCGGGCCATTCGGCGTGGAACCGGGGCCAGACTTCGCGCAGCAGCCACTCCACTCCTTCCTGATTGGGCAGCCAGTCGAGCGAGCCAATCATAAAAAGAGTCCGCGGCCGGGCGGGCCGGATCGGGGCGGGCGGCAAACGGGTGAGCTCGACGCCGGCGGGCACGAACACCACCGGCTCGGGGCAGTGCAGGGCCCGCAGGCGTCGGGCATCTTCCTCGGTAATGGCCGCCACGGCGTCGAACTGGCGCAGGTAGCGCCGCTCAAATTTTTCGAGGCGCGCGGCCATGACGGTCAGAAAAAACCGCTTCAGCGGGTTGGCCTCCCGGGTGGCCAGCATTTGCCAGATGGTGTACTCCACGTTGTGCGCGCGGAGCACCAGCGGCGGCACCCGAAAATCGGCCCGGTGCTGGCGGCCCAGAAACTCGGCATACCAGGCCACGAAGGTTCCTTCCAACTGCACCACGTCGACCTGCTCGGTTCGCAGGATTTCCAGCAGCCGCTCCCCCACGGCCGCGCTGATAAACCGCTCAGCATTGTAGGGCTGGCGGCTGAAAAGCAGGTTTTTCAGGGCCTTGCTGGCGGAAATAGCTGTGTCGACGTCCACCGTCACCAGCCGCAGAGCGGGCCCTAAGTGCGCCAGGGCATCGGCCGGCTGGCGGTGCTTGGGAGTGTTGATGGCCAGCACCGTAACCCGATGGCCAGCCCGAACGAGCCCCGCAGCCACGTCGTACATGGCGATGGCTCCACCGTCGTGGGGCGGAAATGGAACGCGTGGGCAAAGTTGCAATAGGTGCATGAGGCCCGCAAAGGTAGCAAGCCGCCGAAGTAGCTGCAGCAAAGGCTCCCCTCGCTGATGAAGTGGGAAGGGTCAAGCCAGCGGGCAAGGGTGATGGAGCTCGTGGCCCGATGGCTTCCCAGGGGGCATTGTTCGGGTATCGCTCTACCGTTCGACGACTTGAGTTACAACCACCCCAGTTGTTGCCCTGCGCCAGCGCCCCCTTCTCAGGCGAGGAGTCGGTCGTTCTTCCCCCTTACAGCTGCCGGAACTGCACCTCAAACTTCTCGATCTGGTCTTCGCTGCCGAGCAGCAGCAGGACGTCACCGGAGGCAGGCACGTAATCGACCGGCGGGCTCACCAGCAACGCGCCGTTGGCCTGACGCAGGCCGATGATAGTGGCCCCGGTGATGGAGCGCACGTCCAGCTCGCGAATGCTACGGCCCCGCAAATCCTGCCGAAGCTGGTCGAAGGTGATTTCTTCGAGCCGCAACTTATCGACGCTGAGGCCCGAAATCAGGTCCAGAAAGCGGATAACTTCGGGGCGGACCACCAGGTTGGCCATGTGCGAGCCGCCGATTTCATCGGGCATCACCACCGAGTCGGCGCCGGCCGAAAGCAGCTTGCTTTCGGAGGTTTTGTAGGAGGCGCGGGCAATAATTTTCAGGCGCGGGTTCAGGGCCCGGGCCGACAGGGCCACGAATACGTTGTCGGCGTCTTTGGGCAGGGCGGTGATAAGAGCCGAAGCCCGCGTGACGCCGGCCTGTTGCAGGATGAGGTCGTGGGTAGCGTCGCCCACCACCGTAAAAATCTGGCCCCCCGCCACTCCGTCGCCGTCGTAGTCCTCGCCGGTCCGGCCGGCGCTCAGGTCCCTCATCAGCTGCTCGTCTTGCTCCACGACCACCACGCTGGCCCCGTTGAGGCGCAGCTCCTGGAAAGCCTTGCGGCCGTTGCGGCCAAAGCCACACACGATGATGTGGCCGCTGAAACGTTTGATCTCCTGGTCGGTTCGATACATCTTGAAGAGTTTGCGCAACTCGCCGTCAAAGATAAAGGTGGAGAGCACCGACACCAGGTAGGCCACTACCACGAGGTTGTAGAGAATGAAAAAGGCCACGAACAAGCGCCCGGTTTCCGATAGCGGGTGCAGCTCCCCAAAGCCCACCGTCGAAACGGTGATGACCGTCATGTAAAAGGCATCCGTCGCCTTGTAGTGCTCAATGGTCATGAAACCCGCCATCCCGACCACCAGGCTCAACAAGGTCAGGGCGCAGGCTAGAATAAGACGATTGACATTGACGCGCTTCAACATTTCATTTAACAGTTATCACTTGACAATTCAGAAGCCCGCCCGCCGTAGGGTGGTGGGTGGTGCCACGAATAGCCCGCAGGGCTTGGTGGTACCACTAATTCGATACCACGAAACAGCAGAGCTATAAAGCGCTTACACTCACAACAACTAGAGCATATTATGTACTCTCTAAGTCATTTAGGGCACATTCTACGCGGTTTTCAGCTATTATCGAAATGACCCAGCAGACCAACCTGACAAGGGTGCCACCCTGGGCTTGCTTGGGCGTTGGCGTTGTTGTTAGGGCCGTTTTTGGCGGTTAAGCCCATAAGCTCTAGTGGTACCTCGAAGCCCTGCGGGCCATTCGTGGCACCACTCCACGCGTCTAAACTACTAAGCACCCCGGGGGATGACGGTTCCCAGCATACCGGCTAGCTGGTTGTCGAGCTGCTTGAGGCCCTTGATGGTACCGAGGATTTCGAACATCTCCGCGTCGTCGAGGCCGGGCAGGCGCAGGCGGTCCATGGCGCGGTCGAGCTCGCGCTGCACGTGCACTTTGTTGAGGCGCAGCACGGCGTTGTCGCAGGCCAGCTTGGGCAGGTCCACTTCGTTGAAGACGTATATTTCCTTGGTGCGCCAGTTGGGGCTGATTTCGTAGCGCTCGGTGGCCAGGTCGGTGATCAGGCGGCGGATGTCGGCCCGCTCGTTCTGGGCCAATGTTCGCGCCTCGGGGAAGCGGCCGGCCAGCAGCTCCTGGCGGCAGATTTCCCACATCTCGGCGTAGAGCGGCGTTTTCAGGGGCGCTTCGTCGAGCTGGCCGAGCAGGTAGGCCGCCACGCTGACTTCGGTATCGACCTCGCGCGCGGCGTAGAGCACGAGCAAGCGCAGGACTTCGCGCTCGCAGGTTTGCAGCAGGTCGGGCAGGTCGGCCGCCTCATCGGGGGTGCCGGCGCCGGGCTCATAATTGGGGCTCGCGCCCGGCATTCCGGCGGTGGCTTCGGCTCCGCCGTACATGAGCATTTCGGCTTCTTCCTCGTCCGAGAGGGCGCGGGCGGGCGGGCCGGACCGAGCATCCGCATTGGCTGGGAAGCCGGGGGTGGCGCCGCCCGCCCCCCGGCTGTAAGTACCCGGGCTGCCGCTGCCGGAGCCGCTGGGTTTGGCGGCCGGCGCTTTCACCAGCTTGTTGTATTCGGTGATAAGTACCTGCTCGTCGATGCCGAAGGTGGCCGAGGTCTGCTGTAAAAACACCGATCGCTTGATGGCGTCGGGCACCTTGGCGATGCTGTGGAGCACGTCGCGGATGGCCTCGGCCTTCTTCACCGGGTCGCCGCTGGCCTCCCGGGCCACCAGCGTGGTTTTGAAGGTGATGAAGTCCTGGCTCTGGTTCTCGATGTACTCGGTGAAGCGCTGGTCGCCCACTTTGCGAATGTAGGAGTCCGGGTCGTCGCCGTTGGGGAAGAGCACGACGCGCACGTTCAGCCCGCCTTCGAGCAGCAGGTCGGTACCGCGCAATGAGGCTTTGATGCCCGCCGCATCGCCGTCGTAAAGCACGGTCACGTTGTCGGAATACCGCTTGATAAGCCGGATCTGGCCTTCGGTGAGCGAGGTACCCGACGAGGCCACCACGTTCTTGATGCCGCCCTGATAGAGGCTGAGTACGTCGAGGTAGCCCTCTACCAGGTAGCACATCTCCTCGGTGCGAATGGCTTGGCGCGCCTGAAACAGGCCGTACAGCACGTCCGACTTGTGGTAAATATCCGATTCGGGCGAGTTGAGATACTTCGCCATCTTGTCGTCGCGCTTCAGCGTGCGCGCCCCGAAGCCCACCACCCGGCCGCTGATGTTGTGAATCGGGAACATCACCCGGCCCCGGAACCGGTCGTAGCGCCGGCCGGTGTCGTGGCCCTGGTCGTCGGTTCTGATGACGGTGAGGCCAGTCTTTTCCAGGTACTTCTTGTCGTAGCCGGCTGCTTCGGCGGCTTTCAGCAGGTCGTCCCAGCTATCGAGCGAGTAGCCCAGCTCGAACTGCTGGATGGTGGTCAGGTTCAGCCCCCGCTCCTTAAGGTAGCCGTAGCCGATGCTCATGCCCTCCTCGGAGTTGAGCAGCAGGCGGTGGTAGTGGTTTTTGGCCCAGTCGGAAACGATGAACTGCGAGTCCCGCTCGTTCTGCTCCTGCTGTTGCTGGGGCGTCTTTTCTTCCTCCTCAATGGTGATGGCGTACTTCTTGGCCAGGTACTTGAGAGCCTCCACGTAACTGGTACCCTCCACGTCCATCACAAACTGCACCACGCCCCCGGCCTTGCCGCAACCGAAGCACTTGTACAAGGACTTGGCCGGGTTAACCGAGAACGACGGGGACTTTTCGTTGTGGAAAGGGCACGGCGCCCACAGGTTCTGGCCCTTGCGCTTGAGCTGCACAAAGTCGCCGACGACTTCCACGATGTCGGCGGTCTGGATAATCTGGTCAACTAGTTCTTTGGGAATGCGGGCCATGCCACGAAGTTACAGCGGCAGCTTGCGCACCAGATGCACGCAATTCGTGGATATATTTCGTATATATTATTTCGAATACTCTCGCAGCCCCCTGCTTATGAGCTCATTTACCGACCAAGTAAGCAGGGTCTAACCCTTCCTACCGACCAGTAATGTCGCAGCACGTAAGGGCCCGCTGCCAGTACTAACCACCGACCAAACTGCGTAAGCAGTTTCACCGGGGGCCGGACGACGATTACTATGTAATCATCGCCGCTGTTTGGTTTGTTTCCCATGGTTCTTCAAGATTAGGGAGCGAAACAAATCACCCACTTTCGAAACCCGTGGTTGGCGGGAGAAAATTCGAATCAGGAATTTAGCCATAGGCCCGCACAGTGTCGCAAAGCTACGCCTTCGGCCGGAACGCAGCCATTTCCGGAAACAGGGCAAAAAGCCAGGCTATACCTTTGCCGGGAATAAACTCCGCGCAAGATGCCCGCATACCGCCCCGAAGAAATTGAAAAGAAGTGGCAGGCCCACTGGAAACAGTACCGCACCTTCCAGGCCCATAACCACTCCGATAAGCCTAAATACTACGTGCTCGACATGTTCCCCTACCCCTCCGGGGCGGGCCTGCACGTGGGCCACCCCCTGGGCTACATTGCCTCCGATATCGTGACGCGCTACAAGCGCCTGCAGGGCTTTAACGTGCTGCATCCCATGGGTTTCGACTCCTTCGGCCTGCCCGCCGAGCAGTACGCCATCCAAACCGGTCAGCACCCGGCCCTAACCACCGAAAAGAACATCGAAACCTACGTCCAGCAGCTCAGCAGCCTGGGCTTCAGCTACGATTGGGACCGCGAAATCCGTACTTCCGACGCCAGCTACTACCAGTGGACGCAGTGGATTTTCCTCAAGCTGTTCAACTCCTGGTACAACCTCGACACTAACCGGGCCGAGCCGCTGACGGAGCTCACCGCCCGCTTCGCCGCCAGCGGCAGCGAGGGCATCCGCGCCGCCGGCGACGCCGACGAGCGCCAGGTGTTTACCGCCGGCCAGTGGCAGCTCTTTACCGAACACCAGAAGCTGGCCGCCGTGCACCCCTACCGCTTGGCCTACCAGCAGGATACCTACGTGAACTGGTGCGCCGGCCTGGGCACCGTGCTCAGCAACGACGAGGTAAAAGACGGCCTGAGCGAGCGCGGCGGCTACCCCGTCGAGCGCCGCCTCATGCCCCAGTGGAACCTGCGCATCACCGCCTACGCCGACCGCCTCCTCCAGGGCCTCGACACCCTCGACTGGCCCGACGCGGTGAAAGAGATGCAGCGCAACTGGATTGGCAAGAGCATCGGAGCCGAGGTGGAGTTTTTAATTAAAAATGAAGAATTAAAAATTAAAAATGGCGCGACTGAATCCTCCGACTCCGAAGCACCAACAACCAACAACCAACAACCAACAACTAAGCACCAAGCACCAAGCACCAAGCACCAGCAATCAAGCATCAAGGTTTATACTACCCGCGTTGATACGATTTACGGGGCCACGTTTCTGGTGCTGGCGCCCGAGCACGAGCTAGTCGACACCCTAACCACGCCCGAGCAGCGCGCCGCCGTTGATGAGTACATCGCCGCTACCAAGCGCCGCTCCGAGCGCGACCGCATGGCCGATACCAAAACCGTGTCGGGCGTGTTCACCGGCGCTTACGCCCTGAACCCGGTGAACAACGAGCCCGTGCCCATCTGGCTGGCCGACTACGTGCTGGCCGGCTACGGCACCGGCGCCGTGATGGCCGTGCCCAGCGGCGACCAGCGCGACTGGGTGTTTGCCACCCACTTCGGCCTGCCCATCATTGCCGTCACCGACGCTCAAAAAGACCTCGACCAGCAAGCCGACCCCACCAAGGAAGGGCGCTACATCAACTCTGAACTCATCAACGGCCTCACCTACCAGGAGGCCACCGCCAAGCTTATAGGTTTTCTCGAAGAAAAAGGGCTGGGCCGCGGCAAAGTCAATTTCCGCCTGCGCGACGCCATTTTCGGCCGCCAGCGCTACTGGGGCGAGCCCATTCCGATTTACTATAAGGACGGTACCGCCTACGGCATCGCCGAAAGCGACCTGCCCCTGGTGCTGCCTGAAATCGACGAGTACAAGCCCACCGAAACCGGCGAGCCGCCCCTGGGCCGCGCCCAAAACTGGCTCTACCGCGGCCAATACCCCTACGAGCTGAGCACCATGCCCGGCTGGGCGGGCTCCTCCTGGTACTACCTCCGCTATATGGACCCCACCAACGAAGCCCGCTTCGTGGGCGAGGAAGCCGAAAAGTACTGGGGCACCGTGGACCTCTACATGGGCGGCGCCGAGCACGCCACGGGCCACTTATTGTATGCCCGTTTCTGGTATTTGTTTTTGAAGGATTTGGGGCTGGTCAGTGGAAACGAGCCGTTCCAGAAACTGATTAACCAGGGGATGATTTTGGGTCGGTCGAATTTCGTTTATCGGTTATGGCACCAATGGCGTACAAATAAGCCAGATGAGGAATTTCATTTGCCCGCAATTTATGTATCAAAATCGTTTCATGATTATTTATCCGAAGACCTGAGAGGAAGGACTGATGAACCCAAATTTCAGGAGTACATAAAGCAAGTAAATGGAATTATTAGTCGCGCAAGAGATAAGTATCCTGAACTTGATTTGAATCTCTTAGTTCACGATTTGGGCAAGGATTTTTATGCAGCATTTTCTGCCTTACCCGTAGATGTAAGTTTTACAGATAATGATGTATTAGATCTTTCAAAATTTAAAAATTGGCGGCCTGAAAATTCTAACGCAGAATTCATTTTAGAGGAGAACGGTACTTACGTTTGCGGCTGGGAAGTTGAGAAAATGTCGAAGTCTAAATTCAACGTCGTTAACCCCGACGTTTTAATTGGCAAATACGGCGCCGACGCCCTGCGGCTCTACGAAATGTTCCTGGGTCCGCTGGAACAGTACAAGCCCTGGAATACCAACGGCATCAGCGGCGTGGGCGGCTTCCTCAAGAAGTTCTGGCGGCTTTTCCACCCCGAAGACGGCCCCCTGGCAGTAACCGACGAGCCGGCCAACCCCGCCGAGTTGAAGGCGTTGCACAAGGCCATCAAAAAGGTGCAGGAAGACATCGACAAGTTCAGCTTCAACACCTCCGTCAGCGTGTTCATGATTACCGTGAACGAGCTCACGGCCCTCCATTGCCACAAGCGCGCTATCCTGGAGCCGCTCACCATCCTGCTCTCCCCCTATGCGCCCCACTTAGCCGAGGAGCTGTGGCAGGAGCTGGGCCACGAGGCCGGCAGCATCAGCACGGCGCGCTACCCCGAGTTCCGTGAGGAATATTTGGTAGAGGATACGGTGGTGTACCCCATTGCGATAAATGGCAAAGTGCGCGAGCAGCTGCAGTTCGCCGCCACTGCCACCGCCGCCGAAATTGAAGCCGCGGTGCTGAGTTCAGATTTCCTCTCGCGGTTTGGTGAAGGCAAATCGGCCAAAAAGGTAATCGTGGTGCCGGGCCGGATGGTGAACGTAGTGGTGTAGCCGTTGTAGATAGTTAATGCGAAAAAGTCGGCTGCATCCGCAGCCGGCTTTTTCAGTTTTTACGTCCTTGAAAACGGCGGCGTCTGGCGCGACCTATCGGTTAATTTTCCACCTGATCAGTGTCGTCAGCATCCTTTAGCGCGAGCGGGGCGGGCCAGTCGGGAAAACTCATCCCCACCCCCGGTTCGTTGGAGGCGCGAAGCCATAGGAGAGGGGAGCCAGACGTCGGGTACACGGACTAGGAAACAGCTCTAACGCGGCCGCGGGGTGGGCACGGCCACCTGTTGCCCGGTGGGAAGGGCCGGGCGCCGCCGGGGGGCGGGAGCGACCGCCGGGGCAGCAGTAGCTCGTTGGGCTGCGGCTGCGGGCGGGCTGCCGAGGGTGAGCGGCTTAAGCGAGCCCCCTAGCAGGCCAGCCTGCGAGCCGAAGGTTTGGCGGCACTGGTAGAGGTGGCGCAGCGTGTCGTCCTTGGCTCCGTTAGCTAGGGGCCTGTTGCGCACGTACAGACCGTAGTACAGTGTGTCCGGCTCGGCGGGGGTGGCTTCCTGGAAGAAGTAAAAGCCCTTGGCGTCGCTTACCTGCAGGATAGTAGGCAGCGGCACGCGCCCGCCCCGGAAGGTGGTTACCGTGCCCCGCAGCTGAGGCCGGGCCAGGCTGTCGAGCCCACCAACGTCTAGCACGGGTTGCCAGAGTAGGCGAAACGCCTTGCCCGCGGCCTGGGCCGTGCCGTCGGCTCGCTGCAGCGCCAGGCTCGGTATCGTGTGCAGATTATCAAGCAGCACCGAACCTGTTGTGTAGCTTGGTATCGCGACCCCGCCAGGACCATACCTGGGAGGAACCGTACCAGTAGCTTCAAAGAACAAAGTCGTCATATCGGCCGTGGGCGTGAAGGTCACCGTATCCGTTTGCCAGCGGGTACGGGCCATCGGGATGAGCTTGCTCCACAATAAGGTACTGGCAATTGGGTCGCGGTAGTCAACGCAGATTACCCCTTGCGGGCTGGCTCCCCAAACCTGTAGGGTGATAGGCATTTGAGTAAATGGAATACCTGGATAAAAAGAATTTTTATAAAAGTCGAGGCCATAGGCTACATCAACTACGAACGTATAGGTGACGCCCGCTTTGAGCGTATCGCGTAAGCGCTGGGTGGCAATAGGAGCACTTCCGTCGGTACTGGTCAAGCCAATAAAATTGTTTCCGTCCGTCGGCGCGAGGGTACTGTAATAATATTCCCAGAATACAGCCGGCATTAAATCAAACTGTCTCCCGCATCCAGGACGCTCCCAACCAATGACATTGCCATCTTCTTCGTCTATGAAAGTAGCTTCGAAAGAGGGGTTCGTAAAGAGCGCGTCTTGTCGGAAGGCGGGGGTGGTCGTGGTGGCCGACGCGTTGCGCCTAGCAGCTTGGGAAGGAGGACTTGCGTGGGCAGCCCTCAAGTGGGCTGGTTGGCGAGGTGCCGTTTGGGCCCCGCTAAGCTGCGACGTCAGCAGTAGTAGCGAGGTCAGCCATAGGCGCCAGGCGCGGGCGAAGGGTACGCGTCTTGTTTTCATGCGTGGTAGAAAAGGATGGAAGAATGAGGGAAAGTTAAGACCGTCACCAGCCGCCGCATAGGGCAACCTTTGCGCTCAGCGGGCACAGTGGTGAAGAAGAATAGAAAGAGCGACCTTGATGCGTTCAGCACCGAACGTTGCTGGCCGAGGCGTCCCGCTTAACAACAGCTATTGACTATGCAATAATAATGATCAACAAATATAGATAGAGCCAATAAATCACCTCGCTCAGATTTGATTTTAAAGACAATAGGGATCGATTATCGTACGGGTACTTGAAAGCTGTTTAAGCTAACTTTTCGTCGCAGATCATAATCCTGCGAATAGATTTGCCACCTTTTTGCGTAGTCGACGGCAGCCTACCCGGGCTAGAATGGCACTACCAGTTGGCTCGGCGCAGCTTATCGGGCTGTAGCACCCGAATAAACTTGTTCGTCACCTCCAGCAGCCCGTCCTGGCGGAATTCGCTCAGCGTCCGACTCAGCGATTCCGGGGCCGTACCGATGAGGGCCGCCAAGTCGTCGCGGGAAAGCTGAATGAGCGGGTCCGCGGGGTTGAGGGCGCGTTGCTGCTCGTGCAGCCGCAGCAGGGCATCGGCTACGCGCTTGCGCAGGGAGTTGTAAGCCATATCGAGCAGCAGCTCTTCCTGCTCGCGTACCTGCCCGGCCAACAGGCGCACAAACTGCTGGCTCACCTCGGGGTTGCGCAGCAGCAGTTGGGTAAAGTCGGCGGCCGGGATGTAGAGCAGCACGCTATCTTCCACGGCCACGGCGGTATCGTGGTGAGGGGTGCCTTCCAGCAGGGCCTTGTAGCCGAAGAACTCCCCGGCCTGGTGCAGGCCCGTAATAAGCTCCTTGCCGCCGGTGGTGTTCTTGGTGGTTTTGATGCGGCCCGCCTGCACGAAGTACAGCCGGATGGCTTCGTCGCCCTCGGCATATACAATCTGCTTGCGCGGCACGGCATGGGGCTTGCGGTCGGCGGAGAGCGTCGTGAGGTTGCCCACTTGCTGGGCGTCGTGCAAGAACTCACTCAGCCCTCCGGCCCGCAGGTCGTACTCGAGCTTGAGGTGCTGGAAGCGGGCCAGGCGGCCGGCAATGGCGCTGAGCAGCTCCGAGCTGTCAAACGGCTTGGTGAGGTAGTCGTCGGCGCCCAGCGCCATGCCGCGGCGCAGGTCGGTGCGCTCGGTTTTGGCGGTGAGGAAGATGAAGGGCACGCCCGCCAGCTGGGGGTTTTGGTTGAAGATGTGCAGCACCCCGTAGCCGTCGAGCACGGGCATCATGATGTCGCACACTACCAGGTCGGGCTTGGTGGCGAGCGCTTTTTCGATGCCGACCTTGCCGTCCTCCGCGGTAACGACCGCGTAGCCGGCCAGCTCCAGAATTTCGGCCGTGTTTTCGCGGATGAAGTCGTTGTCCTCAATCAGCAGAATGGTTTTCATACGGAATGGCAATGGTGACGGTGGTGCCCTCGCCGAGCGTGCTGTGCAGGGCGATGGTGCCGTTCATCAGTTCTAAGTACTTGGCAATGATGTAGAGGCCCAGGCCGGTGCCGGGCACGTTGGTGACGTTGCGGGCCCGGAAAAATCGCTCGAACAGCCGGGCCTGGTCTTCCTCGGAAATGCCCACGCCCTGGTCCTGCACCGTGAGCGTGAACTGGCCACTGGCGCACCCTGCCCGCAGGCGCACCACCGAGTTTTCGCCCGAATACTTCAGGGCATTGGAGAGCAGGTTGACGAGGATTTTGCGCAGCAGCGAGGGGTCCAGCCAGGGGTCTTCGGGGCAGCACACATCCTGCTCGATTTCCTGGCCGGGCTTGCGCAGGCCCTGCACGTCGGCCACGGTGTCGTGCAGCAGGGCCGCCAGGTCGAGCCGGGCCGGACGGGCCTCCACCTTACCTTCCTCGATGCGCCCCACCGAAAGAAACTCCTCCAGGATGTCGTTGAGATGGTTCACCGACTGCCGGATCCGCTCCAGGTGGCGCAGGCGCTTGTCCTGCTGCTCGGTGGCGGGGTACTTCTCAATCAGCGAGGCCGAGGTGAGGACGGCCGTGAGGGGGGTGCGAAACTCGTGCGAAGCCATGCTCACGAAGCGCGACTTCAACTCACCCAGTTCCTGCTCGGCGGCCAGAGCTTTGGCCAGCTCGTCCTTGCGCTGCTCCAGCTGCTCGAGGGTGCTGAGCAGGGCGTGAGTGCGGTCAGCCACCTTTTGCTCCAGCTCGGCGTTGAGCCGCTCCACCCGCTGCCGCTCGGAGATCAGGGCCCGCTGGGCATTCTTTTTATAGGTGATGTCGAGGATGTAGGACACCACGAACAGCTCCTCATCGAGGTAGAAATAGCTCAGGCTGACTTCGACCGGAAACACCGAGCCGTCCTGGCGCAGGGCCTCTAGGTCGCCGCTGTGCGCGCCCATGGCCCGCACCGAGGGGCGGGCGTTGAAGGACTCGCGCAGCTGCTCGTGGCGCCGGCCGGCGGCGTCGGGCACCAGGGCCTCTATTTTCAGCTTGGTCAGCTCGCCTTCGGCGTAGCCGAACTGCTGGTGAGCCAGGCGGTTGGCCGAAATAATGGCCCCACTACGGTTGCACACCAGAATGCCGATGGTAGCGTTGGCAAACACGGCCTCGAAGCGGCGCACGCTCTGGGCCAGCTCCTGCTCCACCTGCCGCAGGCGGTTCTGCTCGGTAATGCGAACCAGGAAGAAGGGCGCCTGCTCCTCTTCAAAGTAAGTCAGCTCGATGCGGGCCGGAAAGCGGCTGCCGCCGGGCCGCTCAATGTCGGCTTCCGCTCCCTGATGGCCGTCGCGGCGAACCTGCTCGCACAGAGCCGCCCAGTCAGCGGCCGAAAACGCGGGCGTGCGCAGCTCCCGGTGGGGGTCGGCCAGCAGCGCTTGCTCGCTCGAGTAGCCCAACAGCCGTACCCCAGCCGGATTCACCTGCGTAAACCAGCGCCGCGTGGCATCGTACACGCCCACAAAGTCGGGGGCCTGGTTGAGGAGAATGTCGGTGAGGGCAAGCGCAAACGGGGATTTGGGCATATCGAAGGCTTTGGGGCAGCCGCACGGCGCCAGCAACGCTTCAGGAAGCGGCGGCAGTCGGCCAAAGTTCCGCAAAATAAGCGGGTCCCGCGCATGACGAATATCAAGCCAGTGCTTGAGAAGCCTCATGGAAGGCCCTGGGGTGGAAAAGTAATTTTACCCTGTCAATCTAACTTCTCCGCTGATGTCTCTTACTCCGCCCCCATCCGCGTTGCCCGCCGCGGCGGTACTGCTGGTGCTCCTGCCGCGGGTGCCCGCGGACCAAGCAGCGCTCCGCCAGCCGGCCCAGGCGGCACTCCGCGCCCTGCAGGGACGGCTGGGCTCGGCCGTCCGGGTGCTTAAAATTGATGAGGCTACCCACCCGGCCGTGGTGCAGAGCTTCGACTCGCCTGAGCTACCCGCCTGCGTGCTGGTGCGGCAGGGCGTGGAGCTGTGGCGGCAACAGGGCCTGCCCGACGAAGCCGACGTGAACACCCTGCTGGAAGCTGCCCAACGGGCCTAGCACCGAAGCGCAGGAGTAGTGTGGACTCTGCGAGTCCGCACGTGGGTTGGGCGGGTGGGTTCGCGCGGACTCGCAGAGTCCACGCTACAGGGCGTTACAACTACAAAGGTCCTCCCTAACATCAATCAAGTCCGGTCTTGATACTTGCCATCGTGTTGGCTGGGACCGGGGCGGAGCTTTGCTGCTGCGTTTAACTACGTTTACCCGTGCCTGCCATACTCGACCCACCCGCTACCCGCCGAGCCTGTGCCCACTGTGGCGACGGCTGCCCGGCCCACCTCCTGCTCCTGGCTGGCCAGCTCCTTTGCTGCGCCGTTCCTCGACTCCGAAGCGGCGCAGGCGCAGCCTGCAGGTGCTCCGCAATATAAAAGGAGGGCCTTATCCCGCGGGATAAGGCCCTCCTTTTATATTGCGGAGAATGGCGGCTTACTCCACCACCAGCCGCTGCTGGGCTACGCCCGCATCGGTGCGCAGCTCCAGCAGGTAGACCCCGGCCTTCTCCTTGCTCAGGTCGATGGTCGTGGACTTGGCGGCCAGGGCCGCGGCATCCAGCTCCTGCTTCACGACTTGCCGACCTACGACGTCGAGCACTCGCACCGTGGCGCCCGATTTCAGGCCCGGGGCCAGCTGCACCGTGAAGATGCCGGTGGCGCTGGGGTTGGGATACACGACCAAGCTCTTCTGCAGCGCCGCGTTGCGGCTGGCGAGGATGCTGACAGCCGTGTATTTGCCGATGTCAGAGCCACCAGCCGCCGCCGGAGTACCAGCGGCCCAACCCACCGTTCCGGACACGAAGCTCACGACCGAATAATCTTTTCCAGTTTCGAGCGTCAGCCAAGTAGCCCCGTAGTCGCGGCTAATGGACGCCCCACTATTACTAGCACTCGTTACGTCTCGACTCGGACCAACGGCTACGAGGGTATTTCCGCCGGGAATGGCCCGCACATCCGAACTGCGGAAGGGAGTTCTGGGCGTCTGATCGCGCCACGTGGCACCACCATCGGAGCTAAGATTCAGGGTGCCACCGTTAGTATAGGCTACTCCGTTGTTCGTATTGGCGAAAGCGATACCGGTGATAGGGCCAATACTAAACGGGATATTCGTGTCATAGCTAGTCCAGGTAAGACCACGGTCCGTGGATTTGAATACCCGTCCTGGTGAGCTACTAATTGCCTTAGCATACGTCGTAAACCAGATAGTATTTCCCACCGCGCAATAAGAACGAGATATTCCTGTTTCTGGATTATTGGCACTCAAACCAGCACTCCTGGGGACGCGGTTCCAGGTTGTGCCCCCGTTAGAGGTAGTATACACCTCAAAGAAACGCTCGGCACTAGCAGGCGTAATGTTGGGGTCGCCCATGCAGACCCCGTTCTGCGCATCGAAAAAGTGGATACTGTTGGCAAAGCCGTCGGGCGCGCCGAACTGAGTGCCGGCCAGAGCCGCCGATCCTGGCGTGGTGACCGGCGTCCAAGTGGTGCCCCCATTCGTGGTACGAACAATAACGGCGCCCCCACCGGCCGCACTGCTGCGGTTGAGCACCGCGAAAGCGGTCGTCGCGTTCAGCGCGAACAGGTCCGCCGCGCTATAACCGGTTAAACCAGCCGGAATCAGCGAGCCCCGTTGCCAGGTAGCGCCGCCGTTTGTCGTCCGCAGGTAGGTGCCAGAAGCAGCCGGCGGCCCGGCCAGCCCCCAGGCCGTATTGGCATCGATGGCCTGGATATCCAAAACTCTATCGCTTGCTCCCAGATTGGAGGCTTGCTGAGTGAAGGATTGGCTCTGGCCCGGCAGGCTCAGCGCGAGCAGGGCAAAGAGACTAAGTAAGGTTTGCTTCATGAGTGACAGTTGTTGTATTGGGAGTGAGAGAAAAAAAGGTACTTCTATTGCTGTTTCTAAGGAGTGCTACTATCCGACTGGACAAGTAGCTGCCACCGACGAAACACGGATTTGCGTCAGTACGAACCCAGTACGGGCTTGGGTGAGGAGGTTGAGAGCCTGTTGCCCAAACTATATACTCAGATCAGAAAATAAACCGATGAGTGGGCAGCAGGCAATTTCCAAAAACGGTGCCAATGATTCGGCGCCTGCAGCCTGGCGTCCGTAGCCCCGGCCCCTAACATCAATCAAGCCTGGTCTTGATGCTCGTCATCGTTTTGGCCGGGGCCGGAGCGGAGCTTTGCCGTTGCATTTAACCAAGCCTGCTCGTGTCTGCCGTACTCGACCCACCCGCTACCCACCAGGCCTGTGCCCATTGTGGCGACGACTGCCCGCCCCAGCCCCTGCTCCTGGCCGACCAGCCCTTTTGCTGCGCGGGCTGCCGCACCGTGTACGAGTTGCTGGATGCCAACAACCTTTGCACCTACTACCGCCTCGACGACAAGCCGGGCCTGAAGGTGCGGGAAGTAGAGCTGCCCGGCCGCTTCGACTACCTCGACGCCGAAGCGGTGCAGGCGCAGCTGCTGGCCTTCCGCTCGTCGGAGCGGGCCTGCCTCACGCTGCAGGTGCCCCAAATGCACTGCACCTCCTGCATCTGGCTGCTGGAAAACCTTTCCCGGCTGAACCCGGGCATCGTAGAGGCGCGGGTGCAGTTTCTGCGCAAGGAGATCACCATCACCTACCTCACGGCCGAAACCAGCCTCAAAGGCGTCGTGCAGCTGCTGACCGCCGTGGGTTACGAGCCACAGATAACCCTGGCCGAGCTGGGGGCGCAGCCCCACCGGGCGGAGCGCACGCTCTACTACCAGCTGGGCCTGGCGGCCTTTGCCTTTGGCAACGTGATGCTGCTGGCTTTGCCCGAGTACTTCTCCTTCGTAGAGGAGCTGCAGGTGGGCTTTGGGCGCTTTTTCGGCTACCTGAGCCTGGCCCTGGCGCTGCCGGTGCTGTTGTTCAGCGCCCGCGGCTTTTTCCGCACCGCTTGGCAGGGCCTGCGCCAGCGCTACGTCAACCTCGACTTTCCCATCAGCCTGGGACTGGCTTCGCTGTTTGCCGTCAGCACTTTTGCAGTACTAACTGGTAGCGGACCGGGCTATTTCGACTCGTTTACGGGCCTGGTGTTTTTCATGCTGATTGGCAAGTGGGTGCAGCAGCACAGCTACGACGCCCTGCGCTTCGACCGCGACTTTACCTCCTACTTCCCCGTGGCCGTGACGCGCCTCGGCCCCGCCGGCGAGCAGTCCATTTCGGTAAAAGAGCTGAAAGTGGGCCACCGCATCCGGGTGCGGCACCAGGAAGTGGTGCCGGCTGATGCCGTGCTATTGCGCGGGGCGGGCCAGATCGACTACTCCTTCGTGTCGGGCGAGAGCACGCCGGTAGCCCGCGCGGCCGGCGAGCTGCTGTATGCCGGCGGCCGGCAGTTGGGCGAGGCTATAGAGCTGGAAGTGGTTCGGGAAGTCAGCCAAGGCTACCTCACCCAGCTCTGGAACAACCCCGCCTTCGCCAAGGAGGAAGGCCACCACACGCTGGAAAGCTACGCCAACCGCGTGGGCCGCTACTTCGTGGCTCTCACGCTGCTGCTGGCTGCCGGCACGCTGGTCTACTGGGGCCACCGCGATACGGCCATGATGTGGCGGGCCTTCACCTCGGTGCTGGTCATTGCCTGTCCCTGCGCCCTGTCGTTGGCGACGCCCTTCGCCCTGGGCGCGGCGCTACGGATACTGGGCCGCCATCAGCTTTACCTGAAAAACTCCGCCGTAATCGAAACGCTGGGCCGCGCCGACACCCTGGTGTTCGACAAAACCGGTACGCTGACGGATACCAGCCAGGCGGCAGTGGAATACCAGGGCCGCCCGCTCACGGCATCGGAGCAGATGCTGCTGTCCACCGTGGCGGCGCAGTCGACACACCCGCTCAGCCAGCGCCTGGCCCGGGAGTTCGCCGCGGAGCCAGTTGAATTGACCAGCTGCCACGAAATTGCCGGGCAGGGAATCAGCGCCGTAACGGCCGACCGCCGCACCATACGGCTGGGAGCGGCCAGCTTCGCGGGCAGTAGCGCGAACTCCATAAGCCACGAGCCAGCACCAGAAACACCTGGCCCACGGAATCCGCATTCCCCCACCCCTGAGGCCCCGGAGACGCGCGTGTACCTTGCGCTGGATGGTGAACCGGCCGGCTACTTCACGTTTCGCAACGTGTACCGCCCGGGCCTGGCCTCGGTGCTGGGTGCGCTGGGCCGGCGGTATCGGCTGGCGGTGCTTTCGGGCGATACCGACGCGGAGCAGCAGCGCCTGCGGGGCTTGTTCGGCGAGGATGCGGAGCTGCGCTTCCGGCAGTCGCCCAGCGACAAGCTGGCTTACATCGCCGCCGAGCGGGCCCGGGGCCGCACCGTGGTGATGGTCGGCGACGGCCTCAACGACGCCGGCGCCCTGCGCGCCGCCGACGCCGGCATCGCGCTCACCGACCAACTCACCAACTTCTCCCCCGCCTGCGACGCCATCCTCGACGCCCGTGAGTTTGGCCGCCTGGCAACGTTCCTGGGCTTTTCGCGAGCCTGCCTGCGCGCGGTGCTGGTCACCTTCGGGCTGTCTTTCTGCTACAACGGCCTGGGGCTGGCGCTGGCCGTGCAGGGCCGCTTCACACCGATTGCGTCGGCCATTCTCATGCCCATCAGCTCGCTGAGCGTGATGGTGGTAGCTACCCTGCTCGTGCGCTGGGCCGCCCGCCGCCACCAGCTTTAACCCTGACTACTATGACCATCCTGTTTCTGCTGATTGGCATCAGCCTGCTGGTTGCCCTCACCTTTCTGGGCGCCTTCCTCTGGGCCGTGCGCAGCGGGCAGTACGACGACGAGTACACGCCCTCGGTGCGCATGCTCTTTGATGAGGAAGAACCTCACCACCCGTAGCGTGAGCCACCCCGTTCGCGCTACCGGTATTGACATCAATCAAGCGCGGACTTGACGTACGTCATACTGCCGGAATGAGGGCTGGAGGACCTTTGGAGTAATAAAACATCCACTTCATCTCCCATGCAAGTCGCTCCTCTCTCGCCCCTGGCCGCTCCCAAACCGCCGCTGGCTGAGCCCCGGCTCAGTGCGGCCATCGACGAGTTTTTCTACGATAACAAGATTGTCCGCGACTTCGGCATCGCTACCGTGTTCTGGGGCATCGCGGGTATGCTGGTGGGCATCCTGGCCGCCTTTCAGTTGGCGCAGCCCGAGGCCAACCTGCACACTGCTGCCACCACCTTCGGGCGCATCCGGCCGCTGCACACCAACGCAGTGATTTTCGCCTTCGTCGGCAACGGCATCTTTATGGGCGTGTACTACTCGCTGCAGCGCCTGTGCAAGGCGGCGATGTACTCCCGGAAGCTCAGCAGAATTCACTTCTGGGGCTGGCAGCTCATCATCCTCAGCGCCCTGATTTCCCTGCCCCTGGGCTACACCACCAGTAAGGAGTACGCCGAGCTGGAGTGGCCCATCGACATTGCCATCACCCTCATGTGGGTGGCCTTCGGCTGGAACATGTTCGGCACCATCGCCCGGCGGCGCGAGCGGCACCTGTACGTGGGCATTTGGTTTTACATCGCCACGTTCCTGACGGTGGCCGTGCTGCACCTGGTCAACTCGGCCGAAGTGCCGGTGAGCTGGATGAAAAGCTACTCGGCCTACGCCGGGGTGCAGGATGCGCTGGTGCAGTGGTGGTACGGCCACAACGCCGTGGCGTTCTTCCTCACCACCCCCTACCTGGGCCTGATGTACTACTTCCTGCCCAAAGCCGCGGGCCGGCCGGTGTACTCCTACCGCCTGAGCATCGTTCACTTCTGGTCGCTGATTTTCATTTACATCTGGGCCGGGCCGCACCACCTGCTCTACACCGCCCTGCCCGACTGGGCCCAGAGCCTGGGGGTGGCCTTCTCCGTGATGCTGATCGCGCCGAGCTGGGGCGGCATGATTAACGGCCTGCTGACGCTGCGCGGCGCCTGGGACAAGGTGCGCGAGGAGCCGGTGCTCAAGTTCCTGGTGGTGGCCGTCACGGCCTATGGCATGGCCACCTTCGAAGGGCCGATGCTCTCGCTGAAGAACGTAAACGCCATTGCCCACTTCACCGACTGGATTGTGGCGCACGTGCACGTGGGCGCCCTGGGCTGGAACGGCTTCCTCACGTTCGCCATGCTCTACTGGCTGTGGCCGCGCCTCTACCGCACCGAGCTGTATTCGAAAAAGCTGGCCAACGCGCACTTTATGGTTGGCACCATCGGCATCCTGTTCTACGCCCTGCCCATGTACTGGGCCGGCTTCACCCAGGGGTTGATGTGGAAGCAGTTCAACGGCGAGGGCATGCTGCAGTACCCCAACTTCCTCGAAACCGTGCTGCAGCTCGTGCCCATGTACTACCTGCGCGGCATTGGCGGGGTGCTCTACCTGAGTGGCGTGTTCCTGATGGTGTACAACCTGGTGAAAACCGCCCGGGCCGGCACCCTGCTGGCCGAGGAAAAGGCCCACGCCCCGGCCCTGGCGCCGGCCGAGCTGACTGAGGAGCACTCCGGCGGGCACTGGCACCGCTGGCTGGAGCGCCGCCCCCTGCAGCTGGCCATTGGCGCCACGGTAGCCATCCTCATCGGCGGGGCCGTGGAGATGATTCCGACCTTCCTGGTGAAGTCCAACGTGCCCACCATCGCCGCCGTGAAGCCGTACACCTCGCTGGAGCTGCAGGGCCGCGACCTCTACATCCGGGAAGGCTGCTCGAACTGCCACACCCAGATGGTGCGCCCCTTCCGCTCGGAAACCGAGCGCTACGGCGAGTACAGCAAGGCCGGCGAATTCGTGTACGACCGGCCTTTCCTCTGGGGCAGCAAGCGCACCGGGCCGGACCTACACCGGGTGGGCGGCAAGTACCCCCACTCCTGGCACTACAACCACATGCTCGACCCCACCAGCATGTCGCCCGGCTCCATTATGCCGCCCTACCCCTGGCTGTTCGAGAATCAGCTTGATTACTCGACCCTGCCCAGCAAAATCAGGGTGCTGCAGCGGCTGGGCACCCCCTACCCGGCCGGGTACGACCAACGGGCCGTGGCCGACGCCAAGCGCCAGGCCGAGGGCATCGCCCGCGACCTGAAGAAGGAAGAAATCGAGGTGATGTCGGACCGGGAAATCGTGGCCCTCATTGCCTACCTGCAGCGCCTGGGCACCGACATCAAAGTGAAGCCCGAGCAAGTGGCCGCCGCGGCGCAATAGCGCGGGCGTAGCAATCCGCGAATCCGGGCATTCCAACAAATCACCAAATCGCGGACTACCACGTCCGCACTGCCTTCATGTACAAGCAAGTTCTGCAATCCATCACCGGTATCGAGATATACCCGCTTATCTCCTTCGGCATCTTCTTTCTCTTTTTCCTGGGCCTGCTGGGCTACGTGGTGGTGGCCAACCGCCAGCACCTGCACACCATGAGCCAGCTGCCCCTGGCCTCCGACGAAGAAACTCTCCAACACCAACTAAACCACGACGTACTATGCTAACCACCCGCTTTTTTCTGCTCACAGCTGCCGGTTTGTTTTCCACTTTCCTGGCCTCTGCCCAATCGACTACCCCGGCCGGTCCTCAAGCCACCGACGTGCTAAGCTGGGTGACGTGGTGGGTGGCCGGCGTGGTGCTGCTGATGGCCCTCATCAACGGGGCGACGGCCACGGCCGCCGCGCAGCGCCAATACTCGGCCGCCGCGGCCGAGCAGACGCCTGCTCCGGTCGCGGGACCGGTAGCTCCGACTGAGCCCACGCCCGCCCACGCCCCGGCTCCCACTCCTACGCCCGCCTTCGCGGCGGCTGCCACCCCCGAAGCCATTGCCGCATGAGGGCCTTCCGTTACTTTCTGGGCGCGGCCGGCGTAGGGCTGCTGGCCGCCCGCCCGGCCTTGGGCCAGGCGGCGGAGGTGGTGGCGCGGACCCAGCCCGCCGGCCCCGGAACCGAGAAGCTGTTCTGGTTTGGGCTGAGTACGCTGGGACTGGTGCTGCTCGTGTTTCTGGTGCTATTTATGGCCCTGCTCCTCAACCTGAGGCTCGTGCTGCGCAAGGTATATGCCCTGCCCACGGTGCACGACACCTGGAGCGGCCGGGCCCTGGGCCTGCTCGTGGGCGACGCCCGCCTGGTAACCGGCGAGTACCGCGACGAGCTGATGGGCCACGACTACGACGGCATCACCGAGTACGACAACGACCTGCCGCCGTGGTGGAAGTACGGCTTCTACCTCACCATTGTGTTTGCCTTGGTCTACGTGGGCTACTACCACGTGGCCCGGTCCGGGCAGCTGCAACTGGCGGAGTACGAAACTGAGATGCGACAGGCCGCCCGGCTTGTATCGGCCGGCCCCGACGACCCCAACCGGCTCACCACGTACGCCGCCCTCTCGGCACCGGCCGATTTAAGCGCTGGCAAGGCCCTGTTCGTGACCAACTGCGCACCGTGCCACGGCGCCAACGCCGAAGGCAAAGTGGGCCCCAACCTGACCGATGACTACTGGCTGCACGGCGGCGAAATCAACCAGGTGTATAAAACCATCAAGTTCGGCGTGGCCAGCAAGGGCATGGTGGCCTGGAAGAGCAAGCTCGCCGGCAAGCAGATCCTGCAGCTAGCTTCCTACATCAAATCCCTGCAGGGTACGAAGCCAGCCAATGCCAAAGAGCCGCAGGGTGAGAAGGAAGCGGCCGACAGCAAGCCGGTCGCCGCTCAGTAGGGCGGACTCCGCAGGCCACAGCCATAGACCACACTACAAGCCTATTTGAGCAGCATTGGTTGCGCTAAAATTCCCTAGGCCGCGACCACAGACCACACATCAGCTAACTGTTCCCGGGCGGGCTGCGAAGGCCGCGCCCCTTATCCAATGGCCGCCATCAAGTACCAACCCAGCGACGACTTCCGCACCCACCTGTCAACGGTGGATGCCGCGGGCAAGCGCGTGTGGCTGTACCCCAGAAAGCCCCACGGCCCCCTCTACCGGGCCCGCCAGTGGCTCAGCGGGGGGCTGCTGGCGCTGCTGTTCGCGGGCCCCTGGCTGCGCTGCAACGACTTGCCCCTGCTCCTGCTCAACCTGCCGGCGCGGAAGTTTATCATCTTCGGCCAGATTTTCTGGCCCCAGGACTTCTTCATTCTGCTGGTGGGCGCACTGACGTTTGCGGTGTTCATCATCGTGTTTACCATCGTCTACGGTCGGGTGTTCTGCGGCTGGGTCTGCCCGCAGACCATCTTCCTGGAAATGGTGTTCCGCCGCCTGGAGTACTGGCTGGAGGGTGACGCGCCCCAGCAGAAAGCCCTGGACCGCGCGGCGCTAAGCTGGAACAAGCT
This sequence comes from Hymenobacter montanus, assembly GCF_014699115.1. GTDB lineage: Bacteria > Bacteroidota > Bacteroidia > Cytophagales > Hymenobacteraceae > Hymenobacter > Hymenobacter montanus. The sequence goes on along the minus strand of NZ_JACXAD010000007.1, from coordinate 167,856 downwards.
CGGCCGCAAGGCTACGAAGCACGCGCTGTTCCTGCTTATCTCCTTTCTCATTGCCAACACCTTTCTGGCTTACATCATCGGCACCGATGAGCTGGGGAGGATAGTGACCGACCCACCCCGGCAGCACTTGGGCGGCCTGGTTTCAATAGTGGGGTTCACGGGACTGTTCTACGCCGTGTTTGCGCGGTTCCGGGAGCAGGTCTGCACCATTGCCTGCCCGTATGGCCGCCTGCAGGGCGTGCTGCTCGACCAGGACAGCCTGGCGGTGGCCTACGACTATCAGCGCGGGGAGCCCCGCGAAAAGATGCGCCGGAACCAGGCGCGCACCGCCGGCGACTGCATCGACTGCCAGCAGTGCGTGCAGGTGTGCCCCACGGGCATTGACATCCGCAACGGCGCCCAGCAGCTGGAATGCGTGAACTGCACCGCCTGCATCGACGTCTGCAACAACATCATGCACCTGCTGAACAAGCCCCCCGGCCTGATTCGGCACGCTTCCGAGCACAACATCGCCGAGGGTACCCGCTTCCGCCTCAACGGGCGGGTAAAGGTCCTGTCGGGGGTGCTGGGGGTGCTGGTAGCCGGGCTGATTTTCCTGCTGGCGTCGCGCTCCAACGTGCAGGCCACCGTGCTGCGCACCCCCGGCCAGCTGTTCCAGAAAACCACCCGCGGCACGATTACCAACCTCTACAACGTGTCCATCATCAACAAAACCAACCGCCCCTATCCCATTACGCTGCGGGTGTTGGAACCCGCCGGGGGCACCATCGCGCTGGTGGGGAATGAGGGGCTGCAGCTGCCGGCCCAGGGCATGACCGAAGGGGTGTTTTTCGCGGAGCTACCCAAGTCGGCACTGCATACCACCAACCAGAAAATCCGCATTGGCGTGTTCAGCGGCAACCAGCTCATCACCGAAACGAAAACCAAGTTCCTCGGCCCCATCCGGTAGCGCGGCCGCTGTGGTTCGTGCTGCTTCAATTCTCATGCCCGCTATACGCGGACTTACAAAGTCCGCGCTACTTCAACTTCTATGGCCGCCATACGCGGACTTACAAAGTCCGCGCTACTTCTATTCTCATGACAACCACTCGCCGCAACCTGTGGCCCGCCGCCATTATCGCCACTTTCGTGCTGTTCGCCGGCTACATCGGCTATATGGTGCAGCAGGCCATGCGCACCAGCGTGGACCTGGTCAGCGTCGACTATTACCAGCAGGAGCTGGCCTTCCAGCAGCGCCTGGAGTCAGTGGCCCGGACGGCCGCCCTGCCCGCCCCGGTGCGGGTAAGCTACCAGCCCGGGGCGCGACGCCTTACGCTGCAGCTACCACCCAGCCTGGCCGCGCAGGCAGTGCACGGCACGCTGCACTTCTTCCGACCTTCCGACCAGAGGCTGGATTTTAAGCTGCCCTTCGAGCCCACCGGCGATTCGGCCCGGCAGCACCTGAACACGAGCCGGCTGCGGCCCGGGCACTGGCGGCTGCGGCTGGATTTCACCGCAGGCCGCCAGCAATATTTCATCGAGCAAGAACTGACCATCTGAACCAGCCTCGCCAACAAGGAATAAACAGCTGACTATTAACACTATCATCATGCTTTGGGCGGGCTTCTTATTTGGGGTGCTGGGCAGCTTCCACTGCGTGGGCATGTGCGGCGCCATTGCCCTGGCCTTGCCGGGCAGCAGCTCCCGGGGCCGGTACGGGGCCGGGCGGGTGCTCTACAACCTTGGGCGGGTTACGACTTATAGCCTGCTGGGAGCGACCGCGGGCCTCCTGGGCCAGGGTCTGCGAGTGGCCGGCTGGCAGCAGGGCTTGTCGCTGCTATCGGGCGCCCTGATTCTAGGGCTGGTCGTGACGCCAAAACGCTGGCAGTCCCGCGGTGCGGCTTCACTGGGTTTAGACGTCGTGCTGGCCCAGGTGAGAAGCCGGCTGGGGTATTTCTACCGGCATCCTTCGCTGGGCGCCCTGTACGCCACCGGGGTGCTGAATGGCCTGCTGCCCTGCGGGTTGGTTTACGTGGCCCTGGCGGGAGCGCTGAGTGCGCCGGGCGTAGCCGGGGCGGCGGGCTACATGGCCTTTTTTGGCCTGGGCACCGTGCCCCTGATGCTGGCCTTATCCCTGACCGGGCAGTTGGTGCCTCTGGGGTGGCGCGGGCGGCTACGCCGGGCCGTGCCGGTGCTGGCAGCCGTGCTGGCGGGCTTGTTCATCGTGCGCGGACTGGGGCTGGGCATCCCCTACCTAAGCCCCCAAATGGGCAGTGTTACCACGGCCCCGGCTGGGCAGCCCCAGCCTGCCTCGGTGCACTACTGTCAGGGGCCGGTCGAGACTCCGGCCGAATAAGCCTATCCATATTCTAGCAGCTTGCTCATCAACTTTTTTCCGCCTCCTAACGCCATGCAAACCATCCTGGTGCCTATTGACTTCTCCGCGGCCTCCGAAAACGCGCTGGTTTACGCCAACAAGCTGGCTCTGCGCCTGCCAGCCGAAATCGTGCTGGTGCACAGCCGCACCGGTCGCCTCCTCCCCGCGGAACAGCAGACCGCTGTGCTTCACCGGCTTAAAGCCCTGGCCGAGCGTGTGCGCTACCAGCAGCTCACCCGGCAGAGTGGCCGCCGCATCAGCTACCGCTGTCACGTAAGCACTGAGCCACTGGCCGAGGCACTGGCAATGCTGGTGGCGGACTACCGGGCCAGCCTGGTGGTAGCGGGGCTGACGCTGAACGATTGTGCTACGAACCAAGCCCCTGGCAGCCCGCTGGCCCTGCTGCCCGAACGCGTGAGCTGTCCCGTGCTGCTGGTTCCCCTGGGCCGGCACGAGCTAGCCAGCCGGATAGTGATATCCGGCAACTTCGCCGGCCTGGATGGCAGCTACCTGCAATGGCTCAAGCCGCTGGCCAGCCCGGCCGGAGCGCACTTCAACCTGGTTCAGTTCCACGCGCCGACCAGCGCGGGCCTGGCTCCCCTCAAAAAGGCCCTGATCAGTGCCCGCGCCCATTTCGCGGATGCCACGGTGCACTTGCTGCCCGAGGAAGATACGCTCGAGGGCCTCAGCGACTTCAGCGCCGAGCACGGCGCGCAGCTGCTGGTGGTAACCACGGCCGACGGCTGCCTGGTGCGGCGCTTCTTCAACCCCCACTACACCAAAACTAACGCCTACCACCTACGCATTCCGGTGCTACTACTGCCCACCAGCACCGAGCCCACCCCCGCCTGCTGCGAGCAGTGCAGCCTGCGCCAGGCGGCGGAAGCCCGTTTACAGGCCTACTTGCTGGAACTGACTTGATTGCCCACGCCTAGCTGCCCCGGGTAATTGCACTCCTGCCTAATGTAAAGCTTTGCGGCTTCTTTGCTTCGCGCCCAGCCGCCCCGGGTAATTGCACAAGCCCTCTCAATCTACCTTCTCTTTTCAGCGCTGCCACCGGCGGCCCAGTAAGCCGCGACCTGACGCCCAACCGTTTCCGCTATGCAACCTGCCGAATCTATTCACCCCGCCCCCACTACCTCCAACGCCCGGACTTCCGTAGAGGCCTGGATGCGCCACTTTCAGGACTGGCTGTGCCAGCAGCTCGAGGCGGCCGATGGCGGCACGACCTTTCAGGAAACGCCCTGGGAACACGGCGAAGGTGGTGGGGGCCGCACCCGCGTCATCGGTAACGGCGCGGTGCTGGAAAAAGGTGGGGTGAACTTCTCCGCCGTCTGGGGCCGCCTGAGCGAGGCCGCCGCGCGCCAGCTGCTCATGCCCGACCCCGCCTACTTCGCCACCGGCGTGAGCGTGGTGCAGCACCCGCGCAGCCCTATGGTACCCATCTCCCACATGAACGTACGCTACTTCGAGGCCGGCAACGGCGAAGCTTGGTTCGGCGGCGGCCTCGACCTGACCCCGATTTACGTGGACGAGGCCCAGGCCCGCTGGTTTCACCAGCAGATTCGCGCGGTGTGCGAGCGCCACAACCCCGGCTACTACTCCCGCTTTAAGGACTGGGCCGATAAGTACTTCTACCTGCCCCACCGCCAGGAGACGCGCGGGGTGGGCGGCATCTTTTTCGACCGCCTCACCGTGGGCCAAGATGGCAGCTTTGACGAGCTGTTTGCCTTCGTGCAAGCCGTGGGGGAAGTTTACGGCCGCACCTACTGCGAGCTGCTGCGCCAGAACCGCGACCTTCCCTATGGCGAGTCGGAAACCCAGTGGCAGCTCCTACGCCGGGGCCGCTACGCGGAGTTCAATCTGGCCATTGACCGGGGCACCCGCTTCGGCCTGGAAACCGGCGGACGCACCGAATCCATCCTCATGAGCCTGCCGCCCCTGGCCGCCTGGACCTATGACTACCAGCCCGCCCCCGGCTCCCCCGAAGCCGTCACCCTAGCCTGGCTCCGCCAAGGCGTGAACTGGGTGCAGTAACGCGGACTCTGCGAGTCCGCGCGTGAACGATGCCCCATGGTTCTAACTCGCGGACTCGCAGAGTCCGCGTTACGGGGCTAAGGCAGCGAACAGGCCTTCAATCGGTCTGGTTTCGCCGCGCTGCAAGGCGGCTTTTAGCTGCAGCACCTGCCGCTTCAGCACCTTTTGCACCAACGCCTTCGTTGCTTCTTCCAGCAATTGAGACTGGGCCGGACTGGCGCTTTTGCGGAACCGGGCTAGCTCTTTTTGCCGCAGCTGCTCCAAGGCACTTTTCACCTGCTGAATAACCGGCGCGAGGCACAGTTCGCGGGCCCACTGGGCAAACCCGGCCTTGCTCTCCGCAATAATGGCCCGCACCTGCGGAATAGCCGCTACCCGCCGGGCCAGCGCCGCCGAGGCTTTGCTTTGGATGGAATCGATGTTGTACACCAGCACGCCCGGCACGTTCTCCACCTCAGCCGCAATGCTGCGCGGCACCGACAAGTCAATAAAGAACTTATGCGCTGAAATGGGGAGGCCCGACACCATTTCGGAGGTAAAAAAGGGGGCTGCCGCATTTAGGGAAGAAATAATGACGTCCGCGGCCCGCAGGCCCTGGCTTAGCTGCGCAAAGTCGAGCAACTGCACACCGCACTCAGCGGCCAGGGCAGCAGCTATGGCCGTGGTGCGGTTGCAAATCGTCACCTCGGCAAAACGCTTGCTTTTAGCGAAATGACGGCAGACATCGGCGCCTATCTCGCCGAGCCCCACAATGAGAACCCGCGGCCGGTCCATATGAGCGGTCAGCTCCCGCACCAGCTCCAGGGTCGCGTAGGAGGTGGACGCGGCACCGTCGCGAAACGCGGTTTCCTGCTGCACCCGCTTGCTGCTGCCCAGCACGGTGTGCAGCAGGCGGTGCAGAAACGGCCCGGCGGCCTGCGCGGCGGCCGAGCGTTGGTACGCCCGTTTCACCTGTCGGCTGATTTGCCGGTCGCCGACTACTTGGGCATCCAGGCCCAGGGCCACTTCAAACAGGTGCTGGACCGCTTCCGGCGCCGTGTTGAACGCGGTAAAGTAAGAGCGGTAGGCGGCCCCGTCGGCCAGCCCCGCCACTTGTCCTAAGGCTTTGATGATGGCCCCGCTCGGGTCGCCCTCGGCCGAGTAGTACACTTCGGTGCGGTTGCAGGTGCTGAGCACCAACAGGTCAGCCAGCCCAAGCTCGTGTTGCAGGGTGTGCAGCAGCAGCCGGCAGGCGGCTTCATCGAGCGCCAGCAGTTCCCGGATTGCCAATGGCGCTTTCTTGTAGGTAAGGCTAAGCGCCTTGAAAGGATAAGTCATAAGGAGGGCAGGGCTGAGCAGTGCAGGGTCAAATTTCCGCTCTGCCAGCGCGGAGGCCCATGATTATTCTTATGGAGCGGGATGACAGTTATCAGGCCGCGACAAGCGAAAAGCTGAGCCGGAGGCAAAGCGGTAGCTTTGGGCCGCACAAACCACGTTTCTTCTTATGCGCCTTACCGTTTTCAGCGCCCACCGCTTCGAGCAGCCTTATCTGATTCAGGCGGCCCAGGGGCAACACGAGCTGCATTTTGTTGAAGCAGCCCTCGGGCCTGCTACTGCCGCTCAAGCCCGGGGCAGCCAGGCGGTGGCCTTATTCACCGGCGACAATGCTTCGGCTGCCGTACTGGAGCAGCTGCACGCCCTCGGGGTGCGCTTCGTAGCCGTGCGGGCCGCCGGGTACGACCACGTTGACCTGGCCGCGGCCCGCCGCCTGGGCTTGCGGGTAGCCAACGTGCCGGAGTACTCGCCTTACGCCATTGCCGAGCATACCATCGCGCTTATTCTCGCCCTGAACCGACGGCTACACCTGGCCGACCAGCAGCTGCGCACCTATGATTTTCGGCTCGACCAGCTGATTGGCTTCGATTTACACGGCAAGACCGTGGGCATTATTGGCTGCGGCCGCATCGGCGGCATTGTTGCCCGCATCCTGCACGGCTTTGGCTGCCGGCTGCTGGGCTATGACCTGGTGCCTGACTCCCGGCTGGGAGCGGAGCTGGGGATAGCCTACGTAGCACTTAACGAGTTGTATGCACAAGCCGACATCATCACCATTCACGCCCCGCTAACCGAGCACACCCGCCACCTGATTGATGCCAAGGCGCTCGCCCAAATGAAGCCCGGCGTAATGCTCATCAACACCGGCCGCGGGGGCGAGTTGGACACGCTCGCGGCGCTCGCAGCTCTGCGAAGCGGGCAGCTCGGCTATCTTGGCCTGGACGTGTATGAGCACGAGAAAGGGCTGTTTTTCGAAGACCACTCCCATGAGGCTCCGCCGGATGCCACCTTCGCCCAGCTCCTGGCTCAGCCCAACGTGCTTATTACCGGCCATCAGGCCTTTCTGACCCGGGAAGCCCTAACCAATATTGCCGACACTACCGTAGCCTCGCTCTCGTGCTGGGGGCGCGGCGAGGCCTCCGATACCGAGCTTCAATAGCGGAGAGTTCCTGCGGATGGGGTCAGCTCAGGCCCTAAGCCCCCAAAGCCGCCACCTCGCCCGAGATAGCCGGCTTCCGCTGCCTTATCCAGCTCAGCGTCCTGAATGCATATTTGTACCGGGTGGCCCGTCCTTCCTGTTCAGCGCATTCTTTTCGATTTTTCATGTCCATATTCCTACCCTTCCGCGGGCCAGCCCTGGTCCGCGCTTTCTACCGCTTTTGTGTATTAGGCCTGCTGCTGTTACCGCGGGCGGGCCGCGCCCAGAGCACCGACGCCACGGGTCCGCTACTTACCCCCGCCCAGTTCCTGGGCTACCCGCTGGGCACCCAGTTCACGCCCCACGCCGACCTGCTGCGCTACGTAGCCCACGTAGTGGCCCATGCGCCGGACCGGATGAAGCGCGTGCGCTACGGCAGCACCTACGAACACCGCCCGCTGGAAGTGGTGCAAATTGCCAGCGCCGACAATTTCGGCCGCCTCGACGAGATCCGCCACAATAACCTCCGGCTGGCGGGCCTGGAAAAGGGCGCCGGCCAGCGTCAGCTGCCCGCCGTGTGCTGGCTGAGCTACAACGTGCACGGCAACGAGGCCGTATCGTCCGAAGCCGTGATGCAGGTGCTCTACGACCTGGCTAACCCGGCCGACCAGCAGATGCAGCGCTGGCTGAAGAACACGGTCGTCATCGTGGACCCCTGCGTTAACCCCGACGGCCGCGACCGCTACGCCTCCTGGTACAACCGCGTCCGCAACCAGTCGACCACCGCCAACCCCGACTCCTGGGAGCACCACGAGCCCTGGCCCGGGGGCCGCTACAACCACTATTATTTCGACCTGAACCGCGACTGGGCCTGGCAAACCCAGCAGGAAACCCGGCAGCGCATTGTGCTCTATAACCAGTGGCTCCCCGCCGTACACGCCGACTTCCACGAGATGGGGCCCAACAACTCCTACTATTTCTCGCCCGCCGCCAAGCCCTACCACGCCGACATTACCGCCTGGCAACGCACGTTTCAGGGCATTTTGGGCGACTACAACAAAGTAACGTTCGACCAAAACAACTGGCTGTATTTCACCCGCGAGATTTACGACCTGTACGCGCCGACCTACGGCGACACCTGGCCCGCCTTCAACGGGGCCATCGGCATGACCTACGAGCAGGGCGGCGGCGGGCCCGCCGGCGTCGCTTTCGCCCGCCTCGACGGTGATACCCTCACGCTAAGCCAGCGCATCGCCCACCACCACGCCGCCAGCCGCACCACCATTCAGGCCACCGCCGAGCGCCACGACGACCTGCTCCGCGAGTTTGAGACCTATTTTACCACGGCCCAAACCAAGCCCCGGGGCGAGTACAAATCCTACGTGCTGTCGACCGGCAACGACCCCGGCCAGCTCCGGGCGCTGACCCAGTACCTCGAGCGCAACCAAATCAGCTACGGGTTTGCCCCGAAGCGCTTGAAAACCCGCGGCTTCAGCTACACCTCCGGCCAAACCGAGTCGGTACAAATCGAGCCCCGCGACGTGGTCGTGAGCATGTACCAGCCCAAGTCGACGCTGGTGAAGGTACTCTTTGAGCCCCGCCCCCAACTGGAAGATTCCCTAACTTACGATATTACTTCCTGGGCCCTGCCTTACGCGTTCGGCCTCCGCGCGTTCGCCCTCCCCGGCCGCGTCGACGCGACGGCTGCGGCTCCCGCCCAAGCGTTGGTGCAAGGCCCCGGCGCGCCCAGTGCTCGTCCTTACGCCTACCTCGCCCGCTGGAATAGCCTGCAAGACGCTCGCTTCCTGAGCCGCTTGCTCCAGCAGAAAGTGAAAGTGCGCTACGCGGAAAAGGAGTTCGAGGCGGAAGGCGAGCAGTACGCGCCCGGCAGCCTCATCATCACCCGGGCCGGCAACGAGGCCCTGGGCGCCCGCTTCGATCAGTTGGTCCGCGCCCAGGCCGACTCGGCCGGCACCGTGGTCAGGGCCGTAAAATCCGGCTTCTCCAGCGCGGGCCGCGACTTGGGCTCGAGCACCGTGCACTTCGTAAAGCAGCCCACCGTGGCCGTGGTGGCCGGGCCGGGAGTCGATGCCAGCGCGTTCGGGGAAGTATGGCACTTCTTCGAGCAGCAGCTGGGCTACCCGCTCACGGTACTGGGCACCGACTACCTGAGCCGGGTATCCCTCCAAAAATACAACGTGCTGATTCTGCCCAATGGCAGTTACGCCGACGTCTACCCCGATAAAGCCCTCGAAAGCCTTAGGGCCTGGGTGCGCGACGGCGGCAAGCTCATTGCCCTCGAAGGAGCCGCCCGGTTCTTAGCCAACAAAAAGGATTTCCTGCTCAAAACCAAAGCGGTGGATTCCGTGGCCGTGCGGAAAGATGCAAAGGACAACCCCTATAAACTCCTGCGCCGCTACGGCGACTCCGAGCGCGAAGAGGCCGAAGAAGTGGTGCAGGGCAGCGTGTACCGCGTACAGCTCGACAACACCCACCCGCTGGCCTTCGGCTACGGCAGCACATATTTCGCCCTGATTCGCAACCCGCTCAACTACGGCTTCCTGGGCAAGGGCGGCTGGAACGTAGGCGTCATCAAAAAGGACAGCTACTCGGCCGGTTTCATCGGGGCCAAAGCCCGTCGGGAGCTGGCTGACACCTTCGTGGTTGGCACCCAGGACCTAGGCCGCGGCGAAGTGGTGTACTTGGGCGACAATCCCCTGTTCCGGGCTTTCTGGCAAGGGGGCAAGCTCCTATTCAGCAACGCCCTTTTTATGGTGGGCCAATAGGAAGCATCATCAACGACGGGAACCTGATTGGGTGACCCTACCCTTTACCAAACAAACTACCAGCAACGAAAACGCCCCATCGGATTCCTGGTAGGGCGTTTTTATAGGGGAAGTGCCCACAATAAAGCTAGGGCGGAGTTCCCTGCTATTCGGCTTTGGGTTGGTCAGTTAACGCTAATCGGGCCGCCTTGGGCAGGGCGGCCCGAACCAACTCATACGAATGATCTATCATCTCGCGCAGCTGCGCGGTTGGAACCCCGGTACCAATGAGCACCGTGTTCCAGTGCTTTTTGTTCATGTGATAGCCCGGGCGCACGTAATCGTGGGCTTCGCGCAATTCGATGGCCCGCTCCGGGTCGCACTTGAGGTTGATGCTGCCGAACGTTTCGAGGTCGGTCAGGGCAAAAATCTTACCGCCTACTTTGAGCACCAAGGTGTCGGGGCCAAAAGGCGTTTCCTCCGTCACCCCGGGCTTAAGCAGGCAGTAGTCACGAAACTCCTCGATGTTCATTAGTGCGTAAATGCCGGGATCACGTAGCGAAAGAGCATCACCACTAAGCAGACCAAAAACATCGCCAAGCTAAGCTTATTGATGAAGTGCATGGTCTTCATGTTGAAGTTATTCTTGCGGGTAGGGTCGTGGCGGCGGAAGTAATAGCCGAGGACCGGACCAAAGTTAAAAAGGTTCTTACCGTTCATGGCGGGTCGTGTTTTGGTTCAGAAAGATAACACCAGGCGCTCCATAATGATTTGATTTTTCGGGAAAATCCGACTATCATCCTCGCTTTCACCAGCTCGTCAACGCCTTAAAAAACAGACTCCTGCCAGACCCAATAACGTATTCAACCAGCCTCAAACTTGTTTCAAGTAGCCGAATAAAAAACGTCTTAGCTTACGCGACTACCGTTGTTTTTCCGCTTCAAGCCACGGCCGCCGCTCCCGCCACTGCAAGCCGCCCGGTAGCTCCGTCGAGGCAAATTCCAGGTGGATCACCCGACGCGGGCGGGCGCTGGTGCTGCGATTGGAAGCATGCAGCAGCAGGGGCCGCATGAGCAGGACCCCACCGGCGGGCACGGCGCACACCACAGCGGCCGGCGTAAGAGCCGGCAATGTGGCCGGGGGCAGTACCCCGTGCTGGTGCGTCCCGGCCACTACTTTCAGCCCGCCATTGCTGGCATCGCAGTCGTCGAGGTGAATGCGAATGGTGCACATGTTTTCCAGCACCGCCACGGGGGGCTGCACCGAGGTACCTTCGGGCTTGCTGGTCCAGGGCCCAAAACCGGGCAGCTCAACCCGGCCGTCCACGTTGATCATCAGGTCCTGATGCCAGGCCACCAGCCAGTTCGATAGCGCGGGCTTGTCAAAATAAATGGCTTTGACGAGCTGGCACCCCTCCGGGAACAGCTGAGTTAGCAGCGCGCGCAGGGCGGCGGTATCCAGCAGCGGCCCCAGTTCCGGCACCTCGCCCAGCAGATTCCGAATAGCAAACACGGCCTGGCTCCGACGAAAATTAGGGCCACTGGCAGGGGCCCCTTCGATGCATTGCAGCAAAGCGGCTATCTCGGCCGGCTCGTAAAGCCCCGGTAAAATGGCAAAACCATCTTCCTGCAACCGGCCGGCCAGCGGGTTAGCACCTGACGTTGTTTTCATACGCCCGCAAAACTACAATCAACTTTGGGCGGCCAACGGTGACAGTGCAACTCCTAACAGGCTCATTACCTTCAGGGAGAAAAACACCTTTACAATGGCTCCTCCCTCGCCTATTCATCGGCTGATCCAATCCATAAATTGATGCCCAGGCTGGCCACACCTCCTTCCGTGCGATATTTCAATTATCTCTTATTTGAAAGATAAGGCGTGGAACATTATTATAATTACCGACCCCTTCTACCAGCAAGCCAAAATTCAACCCTGTAATGAATGAAATACAAATGCGTGGGGAATGTGGGTGTGGGGATACAACAAAGTAAATTTTTCCTGCTACTGTTGGATCACGGGCATAGGCAAAATCACACCAATTTGTGTATACTTTACGTGATAACAAGGCTGATATTTCCCTCCCAGACTTTTGATTTTTATGAGCAAACTAATTGCAGATGAACTGGTAAACAGCATACAAATCCAACCAAGGGACGTCGAAGGCTCCTTGCGCCTCCTTGATATTAAAGGCTCGGAAGAAGTTTTAGTGATAACGAGCACTTTAGGTTTCTTCAGTTTAAGCGAGATGCTCTACGTAGCTTCTGGTGTACACGATCGTGAAGGAATTGGTATAGATAATACTGGCTTTCGCTATCCCACAGATGAACTAGACCCTGGACAGGAACCTCTTGAGGGGGTAGAAATTTACAATCCGCTTGGAGAGGTGCAAGTACCTATTTTAGCTTTTGAACACCTAATGGCTCGTTACCTCCGTGCTCTAATCACAGAAGCTAAGAAACGTAACGACTCCGTAATCCAGCAATCGTGGTGGTGCGAGTTCGTGATGACAACACAACAAATTGAGGAGCGGCTTCGGCAAGGTGAATGAGCATTCAATAAGGGCCACTTAAGAAAATAGCTGATGTCTTTGATCAAGTTAACTTCTATGGATTATGACACGCTACCAGCCGATATTCTCTGAGATAATTCAGATTATGAGTATACCGAAAAAAAGTACTTCTTCTGGGCAAATCCCAACCGCAGTCGTCATTTTTCATGCCCCCCGATCAGCAACTTCTCAACGGGAATTTTACCATTCCTACTAAGTACCAGCTTTTCTCCTAATGGCAATTATCTCTCCGTCATGAAACACTATCCCATCTTTCTTTTCTCCTGCCTATTGCTCGGTGTACGGCGCGAGGCGCACGCCCAAACAACGCCGGCCGAAACCCAAGCTGTAAAGCAAACGGTTACGGCATTTTTCGACGGCCTGCGGCGCGGCGACAGCAGCATGGTTCGCCGCACCCTGGCCCCCGGCGCCGTACTGCACGGCATCGGCGGCCAGCCGGGCCAGCCACCCACCCTGAGAACGGAAAGCATCAGCGGCTTCCTGAAAGCCGTGGGCACGCCCCACCCGGAGGTGTGGGACGAGCGGGTGCAATTCGAGCAGGTCCTGATCGACGCTAACCTGGCCAGCGTGTGGGCCCCATATGAGTTTTACCTAGGCAGCAAGTTCAGCCACTGCGGCTACGACTCGTTTCAGTTGGTAAAATTAGCCGAAGGCTGGAAAATTGCGCACGTTATCGACACACGGCGTAAGGAGAAGTGCAAGTAGCTTCCTGATTGAAGCCAACGGCTAGCCATCCTGGAGACGGAACATATTCATTACTCGCGGATCCAGACCACAGAATTCTATAGCTACCTCATTCTATAGCTATCTCATCGAATTCTTCGGAGTCGGTCACACAAATGCCGCCTGCACAAAGAATAGGCTCACCCGTTAGCAGGACTCCTTTCAAATTAAGGCGCGCCAACTGGTCCCAATCAGGTTTCGCCGTGTGCAACCTGAAAAGGGCTTGAAATGCTTCAATATACGCACCCGAAGGCTTCAAGAGCCCTCCTACTACCCCCATTGAAGCGTCAATGACTTTTGATTCAATCAAACCCAAGCAAATTGAACCGGCGAACAGCTGAACATTCATGCTAATCGCCAAAAGCTTTAACGCCACGTTCGGCAGCGGCTGCTTTTTTCAATATGGCCATTAGTTTACCCATTGGCAAAGGATTGAGCTCAGCCAAAGCTGATAGTTTACGTCTTACTAATTCACTTGACCAGCTGAAATCACCATAATAATCGAGGTGAGCTTCTATGATCCTAGCTTTTTGCGCTGTTTCAAACTCCGCCCATTCAATTCCACCCAAGTAAGTTAGCTGCTTTGGCGAAACGTATTTAGGCTGAGCGTCTTCAATGGAATAAAAGTCCAGCATACTTGCTTTAGTTAAAAAGCCTACACTCCCGCTGGCTCCTCCAGTAGCTCCTTCTCGACCCACCGGCCATCTTCGCGCATCAGCTCGATCAGCTCGTCGACCGCCGCTTCCTCGGGCACCGATTTTTTGATGACTTCCTGGCCTCGGTAAAGCGAGATTTTGCCTTTGCCCACGCCCACGTACCCATAATCAGCATCGGCCATTTCGCCGGGGCCGTTCACGATGCAGCCCATGATGCCAATTTTCACGCCCTTGAGGTGGTCGGTGCGCTTGCGAATCATGGCCGTGGTTTCCTGCAGATCAAACAGCGTCCGGCCGCAGCTGGGGCAGCTGATGTACTCGGTTTTGCTCATGCGGGTGCGGGCCGCTTGCAGGATGCCGAAGGAGAGCTGGTTAAGGCCGTCGAACGTCGTAAGCCACTGGTCCTTGCTCCGCTCGGGCAGCAGCTCAGTGCCGAGCAGCAAGCCATCACCGAGGCCATCGAGCAGCAACCCGCCGCCATCGGTAGCGGCATAGAGCTGGGTTTCCTCGGGCGAGAGAGCCGGAAACTGACGCTTGATAACGACCGGGCAGCTTACGCCGGCATTCATCAGTTCGAAGAAGGCGCGCCGGATTTCCGGCATGGCGTGAGCGTTATCGGTGCGCAGAATCACCACCGCGGTGCGGTCGGCCCGTAGCTGGTCAAGCACCGGCGCGGTGAGCGAAGCCAGGGTTTGAAACACAAAATTCAGCACCGGGTGCCGCACGGCCGTCACAGCGTATTCAGCCGGCGTAAACAACGGGAAGTGGTCCTCGCGGTGGCCCGCATCGCGCCAGGCGGTGTAGTCCACTACTTCCTTGAGGCCATTAGGCAGCATGAACGGGGCCGGCCGCTGGCCCGTGTAGACGTAATCGGCCCCGAGGTCCGACATCTGAAACTTATCCAGAAACGACGAGTACAGGTGGCCGGCGGCCCGCAAATCAGCGTATTCCAAGCTGGGCAGGCGGGACAGGTCGGTGATGACGCGGGGTACGTTCTGCCCGCCCAGGTTGGCCACCTCGCGGGTAACGCGGCGGAAGTACTGAAACGGGTTGATGGGCGCTTCGCCCGGCAGGGGCGCAATGGACTGGGCCGCGGCGGCCCGGTTGGTGTAGCGGTCAATCAGCATTTTCGCCACCGGGGCTTCGGCCTCGGGCGCCTCGGTCAGGCTCACGCGCACAGTGTCGCCGAGGCCGTCTTCCAGCAGCGTGCCGATGCCCACGGCCGACTTGATGCGGCCATCTTCGGCTTCGCCGGCTTCGGTTACGCCCAGGTGCAGCGGGTAAGGCTGCAGCCCTTCCTCGCCGAGCTTCTGCACCAGGAGACGGTAGGCCTGCACCATCACCTGGGTGTTACTGGCCTTCATGCTGAGCACCACATTGTAGTAGCTTTCTTCTTCGCAGAGCCGCAGGAACTCCAGGGCCGACTCCACCATGCCCAGCGGGGTGTCGCCGTACCGGCTCAAAATCCGGTCGGACAAGGAGCCGTGGTTGGTGCCGATACGCATGGCAGTGCCGTACTGCTTGCAAATTTTCACGAGCGGCCGGAACCGTTCCCGGATGCGCTCCACCTCGGCCGCGTAGGTCGCGTCGGTGTACTCGATTTCCTCGAACTTCTTTTTATCGGCGTAGTTGCCCGGGTTCACGCGCACTTTCTCTACGATGCGGGCGGCCAGCTCGGCGGCGTTGGGCGTGAAGTGGATGTCGGCAATGAGCGGCACGTGGCAGCCGCGCTTGCGCAGCTCCTTTTTGATTTCCAGCAGGTTTTGGGCCTCTTTCACGCTGGGCGCGGTGATGCGCACGTACTCGCATCCGGCGGCCACCATGCGCAGGGTTTGCTCCACCGAGCCGAGCGTATCCATCGTGTCGACGGTGGTCATGCTCTGGACCCGAATGGGGTAGTCGCCCCCCAACGGCAAGTCGCCAATGTTGACCACCCGGGCCACGCGGCGCTGGTACTTGGTTAGGCTGGGGCAATACGTTTTATTCATAACCCGAAAACTATGGTCAAAAGGCGAAAGTTGCGCCGAAGCACAAAGGTAAAGCCATTCGGGTTCGGCCCTCTTCCCGCCGACCCCGTAACTTCTGACCAAGTTTGGCTGTCTAGGCTAACAAGAATATCATCCTTGGGGCGTTAAGCTGACTAGTGACAACCGCCGTCCGCACTTCGCCCCTGTTTACCTATTTAAACATGCTCAAATTGAAAGCCTTTTTCTTCAGCGGGGCCGTGTTGCTGGCCGCCCCCAGCCAGGCGCAGCATGTTGCCGTTATCAAGTTTCCGGAGCTGCAAAAGCGGCTGGCCCAGCCCACCGACACCACTTACGTCGTCAACTTCTGGGCCACCTGGTGCGGGCCCTGCGTTAAGGAGCTGCCCAACTTCGAGCAGGTCCGGAGCGCGTACGCCAACCAAAAAGTAAAAGTGCTGCTAGTAAGCCTAGACTATGCTTCGCAGCTCGACAAGAAAATCAAGCCTTTTATCAAACAACGTAAGCTGCAATCCGAGGTGGTATTACTCAATGAGCCCGATCCCAATACCTGGCTGGGCAAGATCGACCCCAAATGGACAGGCTCTATTCCTTTCACCCTAATTGTTAACAACCAGCGGCGGCAGCACGCTACCTTCGAGCAAGAGCTTTCGACGGCTGAGCTCACGGCCGCCCTGCAGAAGTTCTTATAAGCAACGTTCTTTCCTTACCCTTTTTATCGCCTTATGAAAAAGCCCCTCGCTATCCTTGCCTTCTGCTGCGCTTTGCTGCTGAGCAGCTTCATTGCCCGCCCCACGGCCGATGGCTACCAGGTTGGGGACAAAGCCACCGACTTTAAGCTGAAAAACGTGGACGGCAAGCTGGTGTCGCTGGCCGACAACAAGGCCGCCAAAGGCTACATCGTGGTGTTCACCTGCAACACCTGCCCCTACGCCAAGGCTTACGAAAGCCGCATCGTTGCGCTCCATCACAAATATGCCCCGCAAGGCTACCCGGTTGTGGCCATCAACCCCAACGACCCGGCCGTGGTGCCCGGCGATTCGTACGCCGCCATGCAAACCAAAAAGTACGCTTTCCCCTACCTGCAGGATGAATCGCAGCAAGTAGCGAAAGCCTATGGTGCCACCCGTACCCCGCAGCTGTACGTGCTCACTCGCCAGGGCAGCGACTTAATAGTTAGCTACACGGGGGCCATCGACGACAATTCTGAAGATGCCAAACTGGTAAAAACCAAATACGCAGAAAATGCCCTGACCGAAATTTTGGCGGGTAAACCCGTCTCCGTCAGCGCAACCAAAGCCATTGGCTGCACCATTAAATGGAAACGAGCGTAGGGGTGCTCTGGAACACACCACCTTACCCTAACAGCTCTCTCATTTAAAATTGCTTTACCTGCTCTTACTCAACTGCTGCTTGAGTTCCTGCACTTCACGTTCCAGGTCCAGAGTTCGGAAGACGATCTTGGCTTCCAGGTCGGCATACGCCGCTTCGAGCTGGTCGCGTAGCTGACGCTGCTCCTGAATGTCGGTGCAGGTGCCAAACCAGGCGATGATCTGGCCGTCCTCGCCCCGACGGGGCAGTGCCTGGCCCAGGAACCAGCGGTACGAGCCGTCCTTCGCCTTGAAGCGGTACTCGATGCGGTAATCTTCGCCGGTTTCCAATGCATGGCCCCACACTTGCCGGGCCCGGACCTGGTCGTCGGGGTGCAACAGGTTATTCCACATGTCTGGCCCCACGCTATCGGCCAGCGAGTAGCCGGTAAAATCAACCCACCGCTGGTTGAAGTAGGTGTGATATCCCTTTGCATCAGTGATCCAAACCAATTGGGGAATTACGTCGGCAAGAAACGCAAATTGTTCGGGCCCTACGAGGCCATTTTCGGCGACCCGCAAATCTATAGCGGGCAGCGGAGCAGCGGAGGATGGTGTACTCACGAACGGGACTTAGTAAGCTTCAGGGGTAGGAATTAAAAAATCAGGCGCGGTCGAGCTGCATTTCCATGCCTGACGCAAAATACAAATGGAGTTGGCTATACAGCCCATCGGCGGAGCGGCGCAGGCGCGTGACCAGCGCGCGGGTGGCCTCGTTGGGCAGGTCGAAGCTCAGGTACGGGCGGTTGAGTGTTTCGTCGCGGGTGACCGCCCAGTTACCAGTCTGGCTGGGCCCCCACGGTGCGCACTGCGCCTCCACTTGCCCGGGGGTGATTACCAGGCGGGTAGCCTGCGCCAGCGGGCTGGCCGGGTCGTTGCGGTTCAGTACCCGGCTGGCCACCCGCCATTCGCCGCCGAAGAAGTCATCAGGCAGTTGTTGTAAGTTTATATCAATCAAAAAATTTGACATACGGAAGGAAAGAGCAACCGGCCCGTTGCAAAAAACAAAGCCAAAAGTAAGCTTTGGCACATTTGCCCTATTTAACGGAACTCCTGGCTGGCGCGTTCCTTTGCCGAAACTACCTCCGCTTCTTGGCTTATCCCTCATGAAAAAACCTCGCTTCCTTCCCGCCTTGGCTGGCATGGCCCGTTTTACGGGCCTGGCCGCCTGGCAAACCGGCCGCCTGTTCCGGCAGCTGGCGGCCCGTGCCCTCGACAGTGTGCAGGAAGTGTTACGGGCCGAAGTGGAGAAAGGGAACCTGAAACTGGTGGCCGATTTCCTGGCCGACAAGGCCTTGCCGGCCGCCCGGGTGCTCCTGCTGGAGCAAATGACGGTTCGCCTGCTCGCGCGCCTGGGTTTGCGCGGCGTCCTGGCGTCGAACGTAGTGGGCTGGGTACTGCCTTTCGTAGTTGAAAAGCTGATTACCGTGGGCAGCAAAAGCGGCCTGTTCGACAAGCTGAAGGCCAACACCACCGTAAGCGAGGCGCTGGATAAGCTCGATGAGCTGCGCCGCGCCACCTGGAAAATGCTCGTGCCCGACCCCGGCTCCGGCGCGGAAGTAATTGAGGAGGAAACCGATGCCCTGACGCCGCGGCTACCACTGCTGCTCGCCGCTCCGGTAGCCCCCACCCCAGAGCCCGCTAAGCGACGCGCCTCCAAGCCTGGCGGCTAGATCCCGCTGGCCCCACCATATCCTTAGCTACCCGCAAACGTTTGCGGAGGCCGGCCAAAAAAAGGCACCTCATAGAGATACCTCTTTCAAAACCGGGGCGCGGCGAGAATTCCCACCCAACACCGGACCCGATTCCGTCCCCGTAGGTGTTACCGACTGAACAACAGTTCGCGGTACTTAACCAGGGGCCAGTCCTCGTCGGACACCATCTGCTCGAGCTTATCAACAGCGCGGCGGATGGGTTCGAATTTTGGTTTCACTTCTTCGCAGTACGCTACGGCTAACTCGCGGGCGTCTTCGATTTTATTGGCTTGTTTGCGCGCCTCCGTCATGGCGTCGGCGTTAGTTTTAATGGTGGATACGTGGCGCGAAATGGCTTTGATCATTTCTACCGTTACCTGGCTGTGCTCATCGTCGAGGCCCAGCTCGCGCAGGCCGCGCACGTTGTTCACTAATTTGGTCTGATACGAAAGTGCCGTCGGAATGATGTGGTTTACCGCTAAATCACCAATTACGCGGCTCTCGATCTGAATCTTTTTCTGGTACTCCTCGAGCAGAATCTCGTGGCGGGCGTGCAGCTCTACTTCCGAGAAGATGCCGTGCCGGGCGAACAGCTCGGCGGCGTCTTCGCGCACCAGCGCATCCAGCGCCTGGGGCGTGGTAGCAATGTTGTTCAGCCCGCGGCGTTGCGCTTCGGCCTTCCACTCGTCGGAGTAGCCGTTGCCTTCGAAGCGAATGGCCTTGGAGCTGATGATGTACTCGCGCAGCACTTCCACGATGGCTACTTCTTTCTTTTTGCCTTGGTCAATCAACGCATCGACTGCCTGCTTGAACTCGATGAGCTGATTGCCGACGATGGTGTTTAGCACCGTCATGGCCGAGGAGCAGTTAGCCGAAGACCCTACGGCCCGCAGCTCAAACTTGTTGCCCGTGAAGGCGAAAGGCGACGTGCGGTTACGGTCGGTGTTGTCGAGTAGAATGGCCGGAATCTTATCAATACCCAGCTTGAGGTAGATGTTGTCGCCCTTATCGAGCGGCAGCTTGGCGGTGCGCTCCAGTTCGTCCAGAACCGAGTCGAGCATGGAGCCGACAAATACCGACACGATGGCGGGCGGGGCCTCGTTGGCTCCCAGGCGGTGGTCGTTCGACGCCGAGGCGATGCTGGCGCGCATTAGGTCAGCGTAGCGGTGGACGGCCTTAATGGTGGTGACGAAGAAAGCCAGGAACTGAAGATTCTCCTTGGGGCGGCGACCGGGCGCGAGCAGGTTCACGCCGGTGTCGGTGCTCATTGCCCAGTTGTTGTGCTTGCCGCTGCCGTTGACGCCGGCAAAGGGCTTCTCGTGCAGCAGGACTTTGAAGTTATGGCGCTCGGCCACCCGGTCCATCACGTCCATCAGCAGCTGGTTGTGGTCGACGGCCAGGTTGGCATCTTCAAACGTGGGAGCGCACTCAAACTGGTTGGGGGCTACCTCGTTGTGCCGGGTGCGCAGCGGAATGCCGAGCTGGTTGGCTTCCTCTTCAAACTCCAGCATGAAGCCGTGCACGCGGGCCGGAATCGAGCCGAAGTAATGATCGTCGAGCTGCTGCCCTTTGGCCGGGGAATGGCCGAACACGGTCCGGCCCGTCAGCACGAGGTCGGGGCGGGCATCGTACAGGGCCTTATCTACCAGAAAGTACTCCTGCTCAATGCCAAGCGTGGTATTCACGCGGCTCACGTCCTTGTCGAAATAATGGCAAACATCCAGGGCGGCTTTCTCCAGCAGGGCCAACGACTTCAGCAGCGGGGCTTTGTAGTCGAGGGCTTCCCCAGTGTAAGCCACGAATATGGTGGGGATGCAAAGCGTTTTAGCGCCCACCGTTTCAATAATGAAAGCGGGCGAAGTGGGGTCCCAGGCGGTGTAGCCCCGGGCCTCGAACGTATTCCGGATGCCGCCGTTGGGAAACGACGAAGCGTCGGGTTCCTGCTGCACCAGCGCGGAGCCCTTGAAGTTTTCGATGGGCCGCCCGTCGGAGTTGAGGTCGAAAAATGAGTCGTGCTTTTCGGCAGTGGAGCCGGTGAGGGGCTGGAACCAGTGGGTGTAGTGGGTGGCTCCCTTGGACATGGCCCAGGTTTTCATGGCCGACGCCACGGCATCAGCCACGTTGCGCTCGACGGTGGCCCCCTGCTTGATAGCCGCTTGCAGCTTCTTAAAGTAGTCGCCGGGCATCGTGGCCCGCATGGCCTCTAAGTTGAATACATTCTGTCCAAAGCTGTCGGAGCGCCGGGCCGCGGCAGGAACCACGGTTACGGGTCGGCGCTGATTGACGAGCTCTAGGGCTTTAAAGCGGAGAATTGCCATGTAAGGATAACCGAATGAGAGTAGCTTGGCGTGTTGACTTATAAATTACGGGGCAAAGATAAGCAATGAATCAGTTTATACACTAATGGACCCTTGAATAAAAGGCCTTTTTCCAAAAAAGAACAATTTATACGCAATTCACCCTTTAAAATCAACCCGATTTTAGATTAATCAACGCTATCTGTACAAAGTAGACCATGCGGCTCTCTTATGGTCCGACTGTGGCGCCACCTATCTTTGCCAGGTGAAAAATCGCTTTGCGTTCCAGCCGCGCTACTTTTGCTTCTGGCTGTTGTTTTTTGGATTGGCCCGAGGGCTCTTCTTAGGATATCAGCATGTTGCGACATCCCAGTTACCTCTGGCTACCGTAGTAAAAACCTTTGCGTACGGATTACGGCTGGATGCTTCAGCGGCAGCGTACGTGTGCCTGCTGCCGTTTTTGCTCTTTGTACTGGGCAGCTTGTTTCGGCGGCTGCCGTTGCAAAGCCTGATCAATGCCTACTCAGCGGCCATGGGCCTGCTGTTGGCCTTCTTAACTACGGCCGACCTGGAGCTGTACCGAACCTGGGGCTTCCGGCTGGATGACACCCCGTTGCAGTACCTCGAATCGCCCAAGGAGATGATTGCTTCGGCGGGAAGTGCGCCCATTGCCTTGCTCCTGGGGCTGCTCGCGGCGTTGCTGGGGAGTAGCTGGGTCTTATACAAGGTAGTGGTGGGGCCGCTGCCCCCCCTGCCCGCGTGGTTTGGGCGCCGACGGGCGGCGTTGGCCGGGATACTGTACGCGGCCCTGCTGGTGGTGCCGTTGCGCGGCGGCACTCAACAAATTCCGGTTAACCAAAGCGACGTGTACTTCTCGCCTATTGCCTTCGCCAACCATGCGGCCATCAACGCTCCGTGGAACCTGATGAGTGCCCTTATTCTGCGGTCGGCAGAGTCGCCGCCCCCATCCTTCATGCCCGACAGCGCGGCCCGGCGGCTGGTGAGCGGCATCTACCCCGGGGCCGTGGGGGCCCCGGCCCCGCCGGATTCAACCACTGCGCTGTTAACTGAAGCCCGGCCCAACGTGCTGTTCATCATCCTCGAAAGCTTCACGGCCAAGCTCGTGGGCAGCGTGGGCGGCGAACCAAGCGTAACCCCAACCCTAGACAGCCTGGCCCGCACCGGCGTCCTCTTCACCAACATCTACGCGGCCGGCGACCGCAGCCAAAAAGGCCTGGTTGCCCTGCTCTCGGGCTATCCCAATCAGCCCACCACCAGCATCATTAAGTTTCCACGCAAGATTGAGCGCCTGCCCCACCTATGCCGCTCCCTGGCCGCCGCCGGCTACCGCTCGCACTATTATTACGGCGGCGAGCTAGCCTTCGCCAACATGAAAAGCTACGTGCAGACTGCCGGCTACGAGCAAATCACCGAGCGGGCCGATTTTGCCCACGCCGACCAGAACTCCAAGTGGGGCGCCCACGACGGAGCACTCTTCAGCCGGATCCTAAAAGAGGTACCGCCCCCGCCGCAGCCGTTCTTCATCACGGCATTCACTCTGAGCAGCCACGAGCCCTTTGAAGTGCCGATAAAACCTAAATTTCCCGGTACCACCGAAGCAGCGCTGTTTCGCAATTCGGTTTATTACACCGATTATACGCTGGGCCAGTTCTTACGGGCGGCCCGGCAGCAGCCGTGGTACGCCCACACCCTGCTGGTACTGGTGGCGGACCACGGCCACCAGCAGCCCGGCGACTCGCCCATCGAAAGCCCTGAGAAATTTCACATTCCGCTGCTACTGGCCGGGGGCGCGCTACGGCCCGAAGCCCGCGGACGCCTGGTGACCACCATAGGCTCGCAGACCGACGTGGCCGCTACCCTGCTGCACCAGCTCAAGCTCCCGGCCACCGCCTTTACATGGAGCCGCGACTTGCTGGCCCCCCGGCCGGCTTCCTTTGCCTATTACTGCTTCACGAACGGGTTCGGGGCAGTGTCGCCGGCCGGCACTATCACGTTTGACAACGTGAGCCGCCAGGTAGGGCAACACAACGCCAACATCCCCGACGCACAGCTGCGACTGGGTCAGGCCATGGAGCAGGTTTCGCTGACCGACTTTGCCCGCAAGTGAGGTGATGGCCAAAGATGGCTAAAGACAAAGATGGTCATGCCGGGCAAGGCGGCATGGCTGCCCTGCTGGCTTTATGATTTCGAGCATCCCTACCCGATCAGGGCCTGCTCTTAGTAGCTCGCCGCCTGCCTTCGTACCTTTGCGGGCCTATGCCTACCCCCCAATCCGTTGCCTTTTACACGCTCGGCTGCAAGCTGAACTTCTCCGAAACGTCGGCCATCGGCCGCCAGTTTGAGGAAAGAGGTTTTCAAAGAACGGCTTTTGAAGCCGGGGCTGATTTATATGTCATCAATACCTGCTCCGTCACCGACCACGCCGACCGCAAGTGCCGGAAGGTGGTACAGCAGGCCCTCCGGCACAACCCCGACGCCTTTGTCGCCATCGTGGGCTGTTACGCACAGCTCAAGCCCCAGGAAATCGCTGAAATTCCCGGGGTGAGCGCGGTGCTGGGCGCGGCCGAAAAATTCCAGCTAGTCGATATCCTGGCTGATTTCCGGCGGCCCGCCGCCGGGCAGCCCGGCCAGGTGCATGCTTCGCCCGTTTCGGCAGCCACGGAATTCCACGCCGCGCATTCGTTTGGCGACCGGACCCGCACCTTTCTGAAGGTTCAGGATGGCTGCGACTACTCCTGCTCATTTTGCACCATCCCGCTGGCTCGGGGCGGCAGCCGCTCGGGCAGCATCGCCAGCGTGCGGGAGCGGGTGGAGAAGCTGGCCGAAACCGGCGTCAAGGAAATCGTGCTCACCGGCGTGAACCTCGGCGACTTCGGCCTGCAAGGCCCCGAACGCGAGCGGCGCGAAGACTTTACCCAGCTGGTACGGACGCTGGACGAGGTCGCAGGCATTCGCCGCTTTCGCATCAGCAGTTGCGAGCCCAATCTGCTGACCGATGGCATCCTGGATACCGTGGCCGCTTCGGCGCGCTTCATGCCCCACTTCCACATCCCGCTGCAAAGCGGTTCCGACAAGATTCTGGCGTTGATGCGCCGTCGCTACCGCCGGGCCCTCTACGCCAGCCGGGTCGCCCGCATCAAGGAGCTGATGCCCCATGCCTGCATTGGCGTCGACGTGATTGTGGGCTTTCCCGGCGAAACCGACGCGGACTTCTTGAACACCTACCACTTCCTGAACGAGCTGCCCATCAGCTACCTGCACGTTTTTCCCTATTCGGAGCGCCCCGACACCCTCGCTCCGACCCTGCCCGGCCGGGTCCAGGACCGGGTGCGGCACGAGCGCACCACCCAACTGCGCAGCTTGTCGGAAAAGAAGAAGCGGTTTTTCTACGAGCAGCACCTGGGCCTGGAAACCGAAGTGCTCTTCGAAGACGATGTGACCGAGGGACGTATGGAAGGCTTCACCCCCAACTACATCCGCGTAGCAGCCAAGTACGACCCGCTGCTGGTGGGCGAACTAAAGACCTTGCGCCTTACCAGCATCAATACCCTTGGCCTAATGGAAGCCGAGGAAACGGTCTGACCCACGGACCACGGATTCGCTCGGATTTTTCGGATTTCACGGATTTTGTGGACGACGTTATGGCATATTGCAAAAGAAAAGGCCACTCAATTGAGTGGCCTTTTCTTTTGCGTTGGTTTGAGTTGTGCGTTGGCTTAGGTGCAAAGCCAAACCCTTATGAATCGTCTACGAAATCCGTGTAATCCGAAAAATCCGAGCGAATCCGTGGTCCGTGGTCCGTGGATCAGCGTTGACGGGCCAGGGCCAGCATTTCGCGCAGCATCTGCTGTTGCTCCAGCAGGTGCTGGTTGCGTAGCTCGGCCAGGGCCAGTTGGTGCTGCAAGTGCTGGGCGTGGAGGGCGGCGGCCACGTAAGCTTCGGGCGAGGGGCCGGCAGGCGGTGCGGTAGGGCCGGCTTCGGGCGCCACAGCTGTTGCTGTTATGATAGCTGGGCCAGAAGCTGGCGCAACTGGTGGCGCTTCGGGGGGTAATGCGCTTGGGGTAGCAGCGGCGGCAGCTGGTGGGGTCGGCGGTGCGGCGGTTTCAGGCGGAGCCGCCGCACCGACTGCCGGGGTGGCGGCGGGCGCAGTGGGCTGGTGGGCCGGGGCTGGTGGCCACGGTGCGGTGGCGGCTTCGATGGGGGCAACAGCTCCGGCGGGTGCAACGGCTTCGGCGGGCGGGGCAGCGGCAGCACGGATGGGTTGGTTAGCGGCGGCGGCCAGAGCCAAGGTAGCGGCTATTTCGGCCGGTTGCAGTCGGCTGCCCGCCACGCCGGGGCCGGACCGGCGCGGGGTGGGCGCCTCGATTTCGGATAAGTCGATGGGTTCCAGCGGCGGCTCCGGGGCAGCCGCTGGGGCTGGGGTTATGGGCTTGGGAGCGGGCTCACCGCTTACCAGCATCGGGCCGCGGCCTAGCAGCAGCCAGTCTCTCGATACATTTGGATAAATCTCAAATACTTTACACAATAGGTCGTAGCCTGGCTTGTTGCGGCCATCGATGAGGTGCTGTATTACGCTGGCCGTTTTGCCCAACGAGATAGCAAAGCTGTTTTTCGTGAGGCCAAACTGTTGGATAAGTTGAGCAAAGCGTTGGTCGATGGGGACAATAGCGGGAGCAGCCATGGCATTTGCACAAATGAGTAGTTGCGCAAATGTATAATATTAGCCATTACTACTGCTTCTTAACCGTTACGGCTTTGGCTACGGGCACCAGCAAGCCCCGGGGCTGGACCCGGGCGTAAGGAAAGTGGTAGGTATTGTCGGGCTCGTAGTTCTGGATAACATGGGGCAGCAGGCGCCCATAATACAGCCGCAGCTCGTGCGGTGTGAGCGCAAAACTTTCCAAGTCCGGCTCGGCGGCCCGGTCTTCTCCCGCGGGCCCTGGGTCGCTTTCAAAGCGCACCCGCTTCGTCGACCAATCCCAACAAAAATGTTCAGCCACCATGGCTACATCGGCGGATTCTTCTTGATCAACCGCCATCTCAGCCAGTGCTTCGCCAAAACGACGGGTAATGGCGTTGTGCATGCGGCGCCTCAACTGGGCTGGGGAGTCGGCAACCAAGTCAGCCAACGCCAGCCGGCGGCCGGTGCGCAGGTCGAAAGTTACGTAGGACTCCTGCTCCCACGAGTAGGCCCCGGTAAACTCCTGAGCATACTGCAAGGATAGCAAGCCCCGCTGATTCAGTAGGACGCTGTAGTTGCAAGCGGTTAGGCCGTGGCCCGCGGTGTTCCAACCCAGGCCGTTTTCAGCATCGTAACAACAGGCCCGCGCAGCCTGCCGCAGCTGCTGGCTTATGCTCAGGGTTGAATCTGTTTCCTCGCTCAGCACCAGCCGGACGAGGCAGCGGTTGATGCGCCTGGCTACTGCGGCATTAGCTAATTGGACTTGCGGCACGTTGAATCTCCTCTCTTTCCCACCTTCCGTTACCGCTACAACGCGGGCCCTCACCCCTGCTCCAGGTTGTGCCACCGCGGATGCTGCTCCTCCCATTAAGTAGGCGAAGAGGGCCCATTTTTTAGGCATCAGTAGCATCTATTACTCGATTACTCGTAGCGTAACGATTCAATGGGGTCGAGCGCGGCCGCTTTGCTGGCGGGGTAATAGCCCGAAGCCAGCCCCACGCCGACGCAGATAATCAGCCCCACAACCATCCAGAGCCAGGGTACTAAGAAAGAGCCCGAGCCCACAAACTTGGCCACGCCATTGCCGCTCAGCACGCCCAGGATGATGCCAAACGTGCCGCCCAGCAGGCAGATCACGATGGCCTCAATCAGAAACTGCTGGCGGATTTGCCGGGCCGTAGCCCCCAGCGCCTTGCGGATACCTATCTCCCGGGTGCGTTCGGTTACCGACACCAGCATGATGTTCATGAGAGCAATACTGGCTCCGAGCAGGGTAATGAAGGCCATAACACTCCCGCCCGCCCGCACTTTCCCGGAAATGGAGTCCAGATCCGAGGCCAGGGATTCGCTGCTTTCCACCACGAAGCTGTCTTCCTGGCCGAGTTTGTCGTGGCGCACGGCCCGCATGGTGCCGGTGGCCTGGCCAATCAGGAAATCGAGGGTGCCATGCTGGTCAGTAGCGGTTTTAATGTCGTAGGTGAGGGCCCGCTGCCGGGGCAACTGGTTGCCGGTTTCGAGGGGTAGCAGGGCCAGGCGGTCGGCGCCGCCTCCGCCCATGCTGCTGCCGCTTTTTTCAAGGAGGCCCACAATCAGGAAGCGCCGGCCCAGGGCCGATACGTACTTACCCACCGGGCTTTGCTTGGGAAACAGCTTGAGGCGGATTTCGTTGCCCACGATCAACACGTTGGCGCCGTTGTTCAATTCGGTCTGCGAAAAAGTCCGTCCTTCGGCCAGATTGTAGCCCTGGATTTTCAGGTAATTTTCGTCGCCCGCCACCACTTGCATGTTGGGGTTGGTTTTGATGCCGTTGGCTTTCATCTCCACGGCGCCCGCGATAAAGGCCGAAATGCCCACTTGGGCATCGTCGCCCATGGCCGCTTTGTAGAGCTTGGCTTCCAGAAAGCTCACGGGCGGGTATTGCTTGGCTTGCACCCCGCCGCGCCGGCCCCGGTTGCTGTATCCTTTGGCGTGGATTTCGAAGGAGTTGGCCCCGAGGCTGGCAAAGGTTTCGGCCAGCGAATTTTTCATTGCATCGATGCCCGTCAGAATGCCTACCAGCGCAAACAGCCCGATGCTCAGGATAAGGGCGGTGAGAATCGTGCGCAGCAGGTTGGCGCGGATGGAGCGGAAGGCTTCGCGAACGTTTTCGAAAGGACTCATAACAGGCGTAAGTGGGGACGGCCGTAGCGCTAAGCAATGGCCCTACATGACGTGAATATCCTGCAGGATAAGGTGCATACGGCCAGCTCGCCTTACCAAATCGAAAGTGGCCGTTAAATCTGAACTCAGTCCATTGATATTCAAATCGTACCAAACATCACCTCGTTCGTCGTCGTGCCAGTCTACTTCTTTGCGCGGCCGGCCAATCTCGCTGTTGCCTGCTCCATCCAGCGCCGTGCCATTGTTGAGCAGGGTCACTCGATTCGCCGCGTCGCCGTAGGAGTTACTCACTTCTTCGATTAAAGCGGGCCTCCAACCGGGCTCGGCAACAATCAGCGCGAGTACTTCGTCGTACTTTTTCTGCACCAACAAGCTGACCCAACGGTCGATGAAAGCGATAATTTGGGCTTTTGAAGCGTCAGAGGACAAAGCAACAGCCATAACCATTACGGAAAATTTTGGCCGGTAAGGTACTACATGACCGGGGCACCGGAGGCGGAAACACAACGGCCGAATGCCCGCCACCGCTTAACTTGAACCACGGCCGCCGCAACCTCGTTGGTGCGGTGCGTTTCTTTCGGTAAAAACTATGCTCCTCCAGCGTCTTCTGCTCTTTGTTGCCTTGGCTGCGGCAGCCGTTACGGCGCCCCTGGCGGCCCGCGCCAACCACGTGTTCATTCCCATGGACAACACCCAGAAAGAGAGCCTTAAAGCCTATGGGGTGGCTTTCTGGCTGCTCCAACACGAGGTGCCCGTCGACTGGCTCCTGAACTACCGGGGGGGGGCCTTTGCCTTCGAAACCACGGCCGGCGCCGAAAATGAGCTGGCTGTACGGGGCGTCACCTTCCAGGTAATCAGCAAGGCTCAGTACACCGGCATTCTTCAGGAGATTGCGGATCCTAACGCCAACATGGACGTGATGAAGCTGGAAAAAGCTCCCAAGATCGCGGTGTACACCCCCAAGGGCAAGCAACCCTGGGACGATGCCGTGACCATGGTGCTCAACTACGCGGAAATTCCTTACACGCAGCTTTACGACGACGAGGTGCTGGCCGGCACCCTGCCCAAATACGACTGGCTGCACCTGCACCACGAGGACTTCACCGGCGAGTACGGCAAGTTTTACGCTACCTCCCGCACCACGAGCTGGTACCAGCAGCAGCAACGCGACGCCGAAGCGGCGGCCAAGCGCAACGGCTTTGCCAAAGTGAGCCAGATGAAGGGCGTGGTGGCCACCAAAATCCAGGAGTTTATTGCCGGGGGCGGATTCCTGTTTGCAATGTGCTCGGCCACAGACAGCTACGACATTGCCTTGGCGGGCCTGGGCGTCGACATGGTGGAAAGCATGTACGACGGCGACCCCGCCGACCCCGCCGCCCAGTCGAAGCTCAACTTTAACCGCTGCCTGGCATTTCAAAACTTCCAGCTGGTGCGCAACCCCTACGAGTACGAATACTCCAACATCGACATGCAGCCGGGCGAGCGGGGCCTGGGCGAGCAAAACGACTATTTCTCGCTTTTTACCTTCTCGGCTAAGTACGACCCCGTGCCCACCATGCTGTGCCAGAACCACGAGAAAACCATCCACGGGTTTATGGGCCAGACCACGGCTTTCCGCAAGAGCCTCATCAAATCCGACGTGGTGATCATGGGCGACACCAAGCAAACCGGGGAGGCCCGCTACCTCCACGGCACGCTGGGCAAGGGCACCTGGACCTTCTATGGCGGCCACGACCCCGAAGACTACCAGCACATGGTGGGCGAGGAACCCACCGACCTGGCCCTGCACCCCAACTCGCCGGGGTATCGGCTGATCCTGAATAATATTCTGTTTCCGGCGGCCAAGAAGAAAAAGCAGAAAACCTAGGCTGCTCTAACCCAGCTAGCGGGCGCCCTAACCAGGTTGTACGGACTCTTGGGTTTGAGTTCATGAAGGCTTTGGCGCCTGTTCCTGATGGTGCGGAAGCCCCACCCCGGCCCGCCGCAAGAACAGCAAACACCCGCGTGCTTCGGCGCGCACGTTTTTCGCTCAGCACTTTCGCCACGGCATTGAAACCTGCTTGAGGGCCCTCAAGACCGATTCTCCGAGAAAATCCAGGCCCCCTCCCCGCCGGACTCGCTCGCAGAGTCGGCCTCTTCGTCATTGTTCACGTGCTTGACCGATTTTAGTTTGTAATCCACGACTTGGGTTGGCTCCTGCGGCGGCAGACCAGCCGCACAGGCTGGCCGCCTAAGTTTTCGCCGGGCTAGTGGCAGCTTTCGCCTATGCCATCGGTTCGTTCACTCCTTTAAAATTGGCACTCAGCTTTTTGGGCTTCCGGAATAAGCGGAATGGATGCACATTGCGCCCCACTACCCGCCCATGAAAATTGACGCTCCTTCCCTTGCCTCTGCCGCCGACTACATTGCCCAGCTCGAAACCGAGCTGGCCAGCCTGCGAGCCAACGCCGAAATCATCGAGCAGAGCCCTAACCTGATCGTGCGCCTGGCCGCCGACGGGCAGCCTGAATATACCAACCCAGCCGCCCAGGCCTTCGTGCGGAGCCTCGACGCCGCCACGGCCCAGGCCTGGCACGCGCACCTGCTTAGCACGGCCGCCGCGAGCCGGGCAGCGGGCTGCACGCAGTACACCGAACTGACCAGCGGCGGGCGCTACTTCACGCTCGCGGCCCGGCCCGCGCCCGCCGGTGGGGCCGTCACGCTCTACCTGACCGACATCACTGAGCACCACCAGGCCGAGCAGAAAATGCTGGAGGAGCGCAACTTCTTCCAGACCGTGTTCAACGAGCTGCCCGGCGACGTGGCCGTGTTCAACGCCGAACACCGCTACCTGTTCCTGAATCCGGCCGCCATCAAATCACCCGAAATCCGGGCTTGGATTGTGGGCAAGGACGATTTTGAATACTGCGCGCACCGCGGCTTCAGCCCCGACTGGGCCACGGCGCGGCGGCAGTATTTCGAGCAAGCTCTGAATTCGCGCCAGGGAACGGCCTGGGAAGAAGCCCTGTCGCTACCCGAAGGTCCGCGCCACTTTCTGCGGCGCTTCCTGCCCATTTACCGGCCCGATGGCACCTTGCACTTCATGCTCGGCTACGGCCTTGACATTACGGATCGGGTGCTGGCCGAGCAGGAGATGAAGCACGCCCAAAAGGTGGCCGAAACCGCCGCCCAGGCCCGCACTACCTTCCTGGCCAACATGAGCCACGAAATCCGCACGCCCCTAAATGGGGTGCTGGGCATGGCCGCCCTGCTAGCCAAAACCAAGCTCAATGCCGAGCAGCACGAGCAGGTTGCCATCATCCATTCGTCGGGGCAGCACCTGCTCGCTGTTATCAACGACGTGCTCGACGTGGCCAAGATTACCTCCGGCAAGCTGGAGCTCGAGCAGGTAGCCTTTAATCTCCGCGATTCCGTGCAGCAGGCTGTGGCCCCGCTGGCCCAGCAGGCCCGGGAGCGCGGCCTCGATTTCCGGACCGAGATTCCGTTCATCAATTGCCCCTGGGTGCTGAGCGACCCGTTCCGACTAAACCAGATTCTGCTCAACCTGCTGTCCAACGCCATTAAGTTTACCCACTATGGGCAGGTGACGCTGACCGGCCGCGTGCTGGCCGAAACCGCCGACTCGCTCACGCTGGAGTTTCGCGTCAGCGATACCGGCATCGGCATTCCGGCCAATAAGCTGCAGTACATCTTCGAGAGCTTCACCCAGGCCTACGCCGACACGACCCGGCAATTTGGCGGCACGGGGCTGGGCCTGAACATCAGCCGGGCGCTGGTGGAGCAGTTCGGCGGCTGCCTCACCGTGGACTCCATGCCCGGGCGTGGCAGCAGCTTCGCCTTCAGCCTGGAGCTGCCCAAGACTGAGGCCCCCGTCAGCACCCCCGCGGCGCTGCCCCAGGCCGAGGCCCTGGCGGGCATGCGCGTGCTGCTGGTTGAAGACAACAACATCAACCGCCTGGTGGCCCGCCAGATGGTGCAAAGCTGGGGCGGCACGGTGGACGAGGCCCCCGACGGCCTGCGGGCGCTGGAGCTGTTCGAGCAAAACCGCTACGACGTCATTCTGATGGACATCCAGCTGCCGGGCATGAACGGCATCGAGATAACCCGGCACATCCGCCAGCACGCCGACACCGAGCGCGCCGGGGTGGCCATTCTGGCCCTCACGGCCAACGCCTACCCGTCGGATACGCAGCAGTACCTGGCCGTCGGCATGAACGACTGCCTCGCCAAGCCTTTCGACGAAGCCGATCTCTGCCACAAGCTTATGGGCTTGCGCCCCACCCCGCCCTCTACGACCTGAGCAAGTTCCGGGCCCTGGCCCACGGCAACACGGCCTTCGTGCCCGACATCATCCGCTCTTTTTTGAAGGATATTCCGCCCAGCCTCACCCGGCTGCGTGAAGCGGTGCAGGCCGGTGAATGGGCCGAAGCGCAGCGGCTGGTGCACTTCATCAGGCCCAACCTGGAGGCCCTGGCCGTGGCCGGCACCGCCCCGCCCCTGGCCGCGCTGGAGCACCTGGGCTCCGGCGGCCCCAATCCGGTCGGCCCGACCACCGAGGCCGTGGACCAGCTCGCGGCCGCCGTGCGCGCCGTGCTGGCGCCGTTGAGCGCTGAATTGCCCGCCAGCTAGCAATTGCGGCGGCGCAGGCAATTCAGCGCCGCCTCGCAGCTTTTGTCGATAGGCGTCTCGTAGCTGCCCGGTTGCGGGTACCCGTCGCTGAGGATGCCAGCCGTTTTTTAGGAATTAAAAATGAAGAATTAAAAATTTGACCAGCACATTTTTAATTCTTCATTTCTAATTTTTAATTCCTTTTCGAGAACTGCTCTAGGTAGTCAACCAGCAGTACTCGTCGTGTTTTAGAGCGTCCTGCTTTATCTAGCGTACGCTTACTTCTGCTCATGAGCTTATAATAATCAGCTTCAATTGGGCTGACATGTTCGAAGCGGCGGGTTTCGTTGTGTCTGTCGGCCGAAAGAGCTTTTGCTCTGGTTGCGGGCGGCGTAGCGGTTTTCACCGCAGGGGCGCTGCCCGAGTCGGTTGGCCTGGAGCGGGATAATGATCTGGAATCCGCGCAGGGCAAGGGCCGGCGCACCTGATTAGTCTCGTAGGTCTTGTCAGCCACCACGGCGCCGGGTTGCCCGGCGAGGCTGCAGCAACTTGGGCAGTTGCGTACGGTCATTGGGGCAGAAAACAGCCGATGGGCCGGGTCCTTGTATCATTCCCGGCCCGATGACCGTTAGGAAGATTCCTTGTGCAGATTTTTCAGGACTAAATTGTTTTTTCTTTTCACCGCCTCGCATGGACGACCTGCAGCAAGCTAACTCCAACTACTCGCTCTCGGCCAGCCGCCCCGCCGAACACCCCGCCGAAGAACCCGAAAATCCCCTACCCCGTGCCGTACTGCGCATGAACAACCACGTGCTGCTCGACGGGCAGTGGCGTTTCGCCCACGACGCGGAAGATGTGGGCCTGCGCGAGGAGTGGGCCCTGGGCCATGCGTACGAGCATACCGCGCACTGGCCCGGCTCGGTAGAGGAACACTTGGCGCAGGCCCGCGGCGAGCAGGGGGCTACCGCCTGGCAGGACCAAGTGGTGGTGTGGTACGAGCGGGAGTTCTCCTTGCCCGAGGTAGCCGAGCCGCAGGTCCGCTCCCTGCTCCAGCTCACCTTCGGAGCCTGCGGCTATGAGACCCGGGTGTGGCTCAATGGACAGCTGCTCAGAACCATTGAGGGCGAGGACGTCCACTACGGCGAGTACACGTCCTTCTCCTACGAGTTGGCCGAGGAGAACCTGCACCTGGTGAACCGCCTCACCGTGCGCATTGCTGACACGCTGGACGCCGAAATTCCGCGCGGCAAACAGGAATCGCACGTGTATAAGCGGGGCGGGATCTGGTACCAGACCTACACCGGGGCCGTGCGCAGCGTGTGGCTCGAAGTAGTGGAGCGCAATCGGCTGCGCTCCCGCGTGGGGGTGGTAAGCGTGGTTGAAGACCAGCTCGTGCGCTTCAACCTGACGCTACGGATTCATGACCCGGCCGATTACGTGCTGCGCCTTCAGGTATTCGACCCGCAAACCCCCACCCGCACCGAACCGCTGGCGACCTCCGATTTTCCCCTGCGCCTTGCTGCCGGGCAGTGGCAGCA
Source organism: Hymenobacter montanus (assembly GCF_014699115.1). Classification (GTDB taxonomy): domain Bacteria; phylum Bacteroidota; class Bacteroidia; order Cytophagales; family Hymenobacteraceae; genus Hymenobacter; species Hymenobacter montanus. Next base: position 133,947 of record NZ_JACXAD010000007.1, on the reverse strand, counting down.
GCGGGTGGTGCTGGAAGTGCCCGGGGCGGAGCTATGGTCGCCGGAAGCCCCCAACCGCTACCGGCTGGTGGCGCAGCTTATCGACGCCGAGGGGTACGCCGCCCAAATCGAAACCTTGTTCGGGCTGCGCAAAATTGAAGCCCGCGGGCGCTACGTCTACCTCAACAACGAGCCCACCTACCTCGATGGCATTCTCTACCAACCCGGGCAGGCTACCCTGGAGGAGATGCAGCGCCACATGCACGCCATGAAAGCCTTGGGCTGCAACCTGGTGCGGGTGCACATTGCCGGCATCGACCCGCGCATCTATAACCTGGCCGATGAGCTCGGGCTGCTGCTGTGGGTGGAAGTGCCCAGCCCCCACAGCTCCACACCGCGCAGCCGCGAAAACCACCGCGCCGAGCTGCTGCGGCTCGTGACCTTGAGCGAAACCCACCCGTCCATCGTCATCTGGAGCCTGTACAACGAGGACTGGGGAGCCCAGGACATTGCCACCAACGCCGAAACCCGCCAGTACATCATCGAAACCTACCACTTCATGCAGATTACCTATCCGCAGTTTCTGGTGGTCGATAACGACGGCTGGCATCACATCTCCCACACCGGCCGCCTGAAGTCCGACTTGCTAACGGCCCATCTGTATACCCCCGACCTCAGCCGCTGGCAAGAGCTCCTCGACCGCCTCGTGGGCGGCGAAATGGAGGGCACGGCCGCTTTCCCCCTGGTGGTGGGCGACCCGTTTTTCTACCGGCGTCAGGTGCCGCTGGTGGTGAGTGAGTGGGGCGGGTTTGGCTTCCCGGATTACGGGGGGCCCCAGGATGCCGAGGCGCGCACCAACACCATCCGGGCCTTCAAACAGGAGCTGCGCCGCCGGCCCATTGCCGGCGACGTTTACACCCAAGCCACGAATATCGAAGACGAGCGCAACGGACTCCTCGACCCGCACACCGGAGCCCTGAGCGTGCCAGCCGGCCTGTTGGCTTCGCGGCAGCTCCAGCATTTGCAGTAAGCCAGAAATTGAACTAATACAAGGGCAACTGGTGGGCGCCCTGCGGCGGCGCCAGCGTCGCCGTCATGCACCACGCCGAACCCAAAGCCGTGTTGTTGACCCGCAGCTGGGTGAGTACTTCGCCGGGTACCGTACTCGTTACTGATGTCGCCTGAATCAGCCATTTGGCGACTTCTACGTGTTGGTGCGGCGCTGGAACTTTGGCGGCCCGGGGCACCACCAACTCGAAGATGACTACCTGCTCGGTTTCTTCATAACAATCGGCTGAGTGGCTCACCTCTAAAGAGCCGGGGTTAAGGGGGTTGTCGACGTTTTGCATAAAAAAAGGAAGGAGAAGATTAAGCAGGGACAGATGCCTTTACGCGTAGTAAATATGGGTTGTATTTCCCGATTTATTGCTGGGTAGTCCATTATTTAATAGAATTTCGTAGAATTCCGGGCAACCCCGTCCGAACCGGGCCGCCGCTTCCGGGGTTATCTTTGCGAACCGCCATTTCCCGGCGCCGTGCCCGCAACATGACCACCCTAACCAAAGAAGCCGTTCTCAAAGCCCTGAGCTACGTGGAAGAGCCCGATCTGGGCCAGGACCTCGTGACGCTCAACATGATTGAGAACGTTGAGATTGACGGCCTCACCGTCGCGTTTACCGTAGTGCTCACCACCCCGGCCTGCCCGCTCAAGCAACTCATCCACGATGCCTGCGAACGCGCCATTCACACGATGGTGAGCCCGGAGGCCAACGTGGTTATCACCATGACTTCGCGCGTAACCACCCAGCGCCATAATCGCGGCGACCTGCTGCCCGGCGTGAAAAATATTATTGCCATTGCCTCGGGCAAGGGCGGGGTGGGCAAAAGCACCGTCACCGCTAACCTGGCCGTGGCCCTGGCCGCCACCGGCGCCCGGGTAGGATTGGTCGACGCCGACATTTCGGGCCCCAGTATGCCCACTATGTTTGGGGTGGAAAACGAGGCGCCGCATGTATTTCAGGGGCCTAATGGCAAAAACCTCATCCAGCCCATCATTAAATACGGGGTGAAGCTGATCAGCATCGGCTTTCTGGCCCCGGCCGAGAGTGCTATCGTGTGGCGCGGCCCCATGGCTTCGTCGGCGCTCAAGCAATTTATTACCGAGGTCGACTGGGGCGAGCTGGACTACCTGCTGCTCGACCTGCCGCCCGGCACTTCCGACATTCACCTCACCCTGGTGCAAACTGTGCCCGTCACCGGCGCCGTCATCGTGACCACACCCCAAAAGGTGGCACTGGCCGACGCCCAGAAAGGGCTGCAAATGTTCCGCCAGCCCCAAATCAACGTACCGGTGTTGGGCGTGGTGGAGAACATGGCCTGGTTTACCCCCGCCGAGCTGCCCGAAAACAAGTACTTTATTTTCGGCGAAAACGGGGGCCGGCGCCTGGCCGAGCAGCACAACGTGCCGCTGCTGGGCCAGCTGCCGCTGGTGCAAGGCATCCGCGAAACCGGCGACCAGGGCCAGCCCGCCGTGCTGGATACTAACTCGGTAGTCGGCCAGCTTTTCGCTGATCTGGCCGAGGCCGTGGCCCGTCAGGTCAGCATTCGAAACAACGTGGCCCCTAAAACGGCCGTCGTGCAGATGAACCCCTAATGCCCGTGGAAACGCCAACCTCCGCCCCCTGTTTTGATCATCCGCTGATGCCTCGAATTGAGGCCGCTCTGGACAGCCTGCGCCCCTACCTGGCCACTGACGGCGGCAACGTGCGCGTGGCCAACATCACCCCCGAAGGCGTGCTGCAGCTCGAATGGGAGGGCGCCTGCGGGGCCTGCCCCATGTCGCCCATGACCCGCGCCGGCTTGGAAGACACCGTGAAAAAGGCGGTGCCCGAAATAACGGCCGTCGAAGCAAGGTAGAGTGTATCCTGGGCTGCGCACCACTTTTCGAGGAGACACCGCGCACTCAGGCGCTGCGGATTTTCAGCGGCTCGCTTTCCGGCGCGTAATAGCAGCGCAGAATAGACTCCATGGCCCGCTGGCCGGCGGCAACGGCCAGCACCTGCTCCTGGTGGACGGGGGCGAGCAAGCGCAGCAAGGGTTGCGGCACCTGATTAAACCACCGAAACGCTTCCACCAGCTGCGCGTCCCACTCGGCGTGGAAGTTCAGCAAGTCGTCGGGCAGCACCTGGGTGCGGGGGCTGCCGGGCTCGGGCAGGCAGTCGAAGGGCTCGCTGGGGTTGAGGTAGCCGTAGTCGTCGGTTAATTCTTCGCCGGGTTGAATGTCGCGCACGGCCAACTCGCAGTCGTAGGCCGTGCTGATGCAGCTCGAACGAAAGCTGTGGTTGACGAAGCGGGCGTGGTCGCCGCAGAGCACGTAGTCGCCGTGGTGGTCGCGGTAGCAGTACTTCTCCAGGAATACTTGCTGCAAGGGGTCCATCTGCTGCAAGGCCCGGGGCGAAATAATCTGGTCGAGCGAATCGAAAACCCAGGTAATAGTGCCTTTGGGAATAAGCTTGGTGGCCACCACCCCAAAGCCAATCTCGGGGCTTATAAATCGCAGTTCAGTGTCGGGATGAATCATGAAAGACAACCTAGGAGAGAGGCTGCAAGGTTGAAAAAAACGGCCATCTAACCAAGCAGAACAGCGCATAAGGCAGGCCCAAGCTACTTTTGCCGCGTATCCTATCTCCCGCTACATGGCCACTTCACCTAATTCGCCCGCTCTTCGGTCCTGGATCGACATTCCGCCGGGCCACGATTTCCCCATTCAGAATCTGCCCTTCGGCGTGTTCGAAACCGATGAGCGGGGCCCCCGCCTGGCCGTAGCCATCGGGGGATACGTGCTCGACCTGTACGCCCTCAGCCAATACGGCTTTTTTGAAGACTTAACCGAGCTGGGGGCCGCCCAGCCCAAGGTATTCCGGCGCCGCTCGCTCAACGCCTTTTTGCGCCTGGGCCGCCCGGCCTGGCGGGCCGTCCGCCAGCGCGTGAGCGAGCTGTTGCGGCACGATGCCCCCAGCCTGCGCGACCACGAGGAAGCGGTCCGGGAGTGCCTGCTGCGCCAAACGCACGTGCGCATGCTACGCCCCGTGAAGCCTAACAACTACACCGACTTCTACAGCAGCATCGAGCACGCCACCAACGTGGGCACCATGTTCCGGGACCCGGCCAATGCCTTGCTGCCCAACTGGCGCCACCTGCCCATTGGCTACCACGGCCGCACCAGCAGCATCGTAGTGTCGGGCACGGACATCCGGCGCCCCCACGGCCAGCGCAAGGCGCCCGACGAGGCCGCGCCCACCTTCGGCCCCAGCCGCCAGCTCGACTTTGAGCTGGAAATGGCCTTCGTGGTGGGTACCGGCACGGCCCTGGGCACGACCGTTCCCATTGCCAACGCCGAGGAGCACATCTTCGGCCTGTGCCTGTTCAACGACTGGAGTGCCCGCGACCTGCAAAGCTGGGAATACGTGCCCCTGGGCCCTTTCTTAGGGAAGAATTTTGGCAGCAGCGTGGCCCCCTGGGTGGTGACACTGGATGCGCTGGAACCCTTCCGCACGGCCGGACCAGTCCAGGAGCCGGCCCCCCTGCCCTACTTAGCCCAGACCGGCAATCACAATTTCGACGTCCAGCTCGAAGTAGCTCTGGTGCCGGCCCAAGGCCTCGAAACCACCATCAGCCGGACCAACTTCGGGCTGCTGTACTGGAGCATGGCCCAGCAGCTCACTCACCACGCCTCCAATGGCTGCAACCTCGAAGCCGGCGACCTGTACGCTTCCGGCACCATCAGTGGCCCCACGCCCAACTCGCTGGGCTCGCTGCTGGAGCTGGCCTGGCGCGGTACCCGCCCGGTGCCATTGGCCGATGGCTCGGAGCGCAAGTTCCTCCTGGATGGCGACACGGTAATCATGCGGGGCTACGCCGAGCGCGACGGCGTACGCATTGGATTTGGCGAAGTGCGCGGCACGGTGCTGCCCGCCGAGTAGCTAGCGTACAGATCAACCAACGCCTCAGCCGTTCATGGCTTCGTCGGGCTTCCTCATAACAACAGGCACTCAGGAACGACGGGTGAGCAGATGCAGATTAATGAGCCGGGCGAAAAGGGTGGCGATAAACAACTGGCCGACCACGGCCTCGAAAGTGGCCAGGCCGCGGGCCAAAGGATGCAGGGGCAGTACGTCACCGTAGCCGGTGCTGGTAAGCGTGGTAAGGCTGAAATAGAGCAGTTGACCGATTTGCTGCCGGGAATCGCCCGAGATTCCGGCAAAGGAACCAGGATGATGGGTTTCCAGCATGACAAAAACGGCCAGAAATAACAGCGCCAGTGTTAGGTACACGACCATACCTCCTCGGATGCGGTGGCTACTCACTAGTTCCGTGGTGAAGACTGCCCGACCGACGGCGCCCACTAACACCAGCATGAACAATAAAATGGCGCACCACAGGCCCAGGTGCAGCGGTGCGCCTGGCTGCCGGTTTTCGAGTGTCGTCAACATTCCAACTATCAAGAGTACGATGACTAGCACTCCCCGTTCCCAATTGGCAGAAACTACCCCGACTGCTACCAGCCCGATGAGGAACTGAAAGAAGCTAACTACGCCCAGACTCAACTCACCCGCACTGGCCAGCGGGGCTATGCCAAAAACAAATACTATTTCTACTGCCAGCAGCAGGGTTAGGCCTGGCTCGTGTACGAATCGATGCCACTTCCGGAAATAACTAAACCAGGTAGGGTACTTTTTTGGGTAAGGCATTTTTCCGGATACACTCATGACAAATGCCTGTTAATCATTATTTTAATATCATTTCAGATTTATTCAGTAGCCTTGAGCCCCGGCTTGTAGAAAATAAATTCGGCGCTTTTTTCTTGCAGATTCGATTCTGTCCTGCATATTTACGAAAAATTAACCACACGGTTAAACCAATTGTACAGTGGAGTCCCTTAAACCCTCAACCGAAACCCTTATCCTTGACGCGGCCCAAGCCGTGTTCCTGGAAAAAGGCTTGGCCGGGGCACGCATGCAGGAAATTGCCGACCGGGCGGGCATCAACAAGGCGCTGCTGCACTACTATTTCCGCAGCAAAGAAAAGCTCTCGGGCATCATCATTAGCCGGGCTATTGGCGTCATCATGCCCCGCATGATGGGGGTGCTGGAAACCGACCAGGACTTATTTGAGAAGATTCGCAACGTGGTGAACACGTTTATAAGCTTCATGAGCCACAACAGCTACCTGCCGCTGTTTATGGTGAACGAGGTCAACCGCAACCCGCAGTTTTTTTTCACTGCGGCCATTCAGCAGGAAAAGCCGCACCTCGACAAGTTTTGCCGACAGGTAGACGAGGCCGTTGCCCAGGGCCGAATACGGCCCATTAGTTCCACGCAGCTCTTGATGAACATGATGTCGATGCTAGTGTATCCTTTTTTGGGAAAGCCTATTTTTCGCGTGGCTCTGGGGCTGACCGAGGAAGCCTTTCAAGAGGAAATGGAGCGCCGGCGCACGGATGTAGCCGACTTCATCATTAAGTCCATTGAGGCTTGATATTTTTTTGCCCAGTCGTTAACCAAGTAGTTAAAGCGTATGGATAAGAAACAAAAAGCGGTATTGGCCCTCTGCTTGATGGCACGCGCGGCAATGGGGCAGCCCGCCCCCCCACCCGCGGGCCCGGTGCTGACGCTGGCCCAGTGCTACGAGCTAGCCCAGGCCCAGGCCCCTTTACGCCGGCAGCTAGCCCTCACCAATGCCCAAACGGCCAACAACCAAGCCCGGCTGGCCACCCAGCGCCGCCTGCCCCAGCTAGCTGTCAACGGCCAGGCATCGTACCAGAGCGAGGTAACGAAAATCCCGCTGGAAGTTCCTGGTATCAACATTCCAACGATATCCAAAGACCAGTACCGCCTGACGCTAGACGCCAGCCAAACGCTGTACGATGGCGGCCTGACCCGCCAGCAGCAGCAGCAGGAAGCCCTGGCCGGCGCCGTCAGCAACCAGCAGGTCGAGGTAAGCCTGTACCGAATTCGCGAGCAGGTTACCGCCCTCTATTTCGGGACCTTGCTAACCGACGAAAACACGCGCCTGCGGCAAGCGCTACGCACCGATTTAATGCAGCGGCGCAAGACTTTGGTTGCCCGCCGAACCTACGGGGCGGCCACGGGGCAGGACCTTGCCCGGCTCGACGCGGAAGTGATGAGCCTTGACCAGCAGCTGCGCGAGCTGGCCCTGAACCGGGCCGGAACGCTGCACCAGCTCGGCGAACTGCTCGGGCAGCCCGTGCCGGCCGGTACGCGCCTGGAAGTGCCCGCAGCGCTGCCGACAGCCCCCGGCCGGCCGGAATGGGGCTTGTACGAGCGGCAGCGGGCACAGCTGGCCGGCCAGCAACGACTCAACGATGCCCGGCTGGCCCCGCGCCTGAGCTTGTTCGGGCAGGTGGGCTACGGGCGGCCGACGCTGGACTTTCTGCGCAACGACTTTCACGGCTACGGCCAGGGCGGGCTGCGCCTGAGCTGGAACCTGAGCAACTACTACACCCGCCGGCAAGACCGCGAGGCCCTACGGCTCAGCACCGAGGCCGTGGCCGTGCAACAGGCGGTGTTCGAGCAAAACCAGCGTGTGACCCTCGCCGGGCAGCAAACGGCCGTGGACCGCTACCAGGCCCTGTTGGCAACCGACGCCGAACTGATTGGGCTGCGCGAGAAAATTCAGGCCACGGCCGCCGTGCAGCTAGAAAACGGTATCATCGGCTTCACCGACTACTTCACCGAGGCCAACCACTTGACCCAGGCCCGCCTCCAGGAGCAGCTGCACCGCCTGCAATTGCTGCAAGCCCAGGCAGATTACTCCCTCACCCAGGGCGCGCCGGTCCGTCCACTTTAACCCGTCCGCTACCTGTGGAAGTCCTCATCGCCCTGCTGACGCCGGTCCTGTTCCTGCCCTTGATTACGGGCTACATGGCCACGAGCCACGGCCGCTCCTTCTGGCGCTGGTTTGGCATCGGCTGCGCTCTGCCTTACCTCTCTCTGTTCATCATTACCTACGTGGTGTACCGCGCCCAACGCCGGTTCCGCACGCTCCCGTCCGATCCATCTAATGTCAACTTGCCATGAACGCCCCTTCTGTATCTGCTTCCGCCCTGGCGCCCCGTCTGCTGCTGGCGATCGGCCTGCTCGCCAGCTGCCAGTCCGAAGAACCCCGCTTTGACGCTTCCGGCAATTTTGAAACTACGGAGTACGTGGTGGCCGCCAAGGCCCAAGGTCAGCTGCTGCGCCTGGCCGTGGCCGAGGGCGACGAGCTGCCCGCCGACCGCGAAGTCGGCGTTATCGACACCACTCAGCTCTACTTACGCAAGCGCCAACTGCAAGCCAGCCAGCAGGCCGTGCGCCAGCAAACGCCCAATGTCTCGTCGCAGCTCGGCGCGCTGGCGCAGCAGGTAGCCAACTTGCAGCGCGAGCGGAAACGGGTGGTGAACCTGGTGAAAGCCGATGCCGTGCCGGCCAAGCAGCTCGACGACATCGACTATCAGATTGCGGTGGCGCGCCAGCAAGTGGCCGCCCAGCGCTCGACCCTGGGTACCCAGGCCAGTGGCACCAGCGCGCAGGTGGAGCCGCTGCGGATGCAGGTGCAGCAAGTCAACGACCAGCTGCGGAACAGCCGGGTGGTGAACCCGTTAGCCGGCACCGTGCTCACCGTGTACGTGGAGCCCAGCGAGGTCGTGAACTACGGCCAACCACTCTACAAAATTGGGGATACCAAAACGCTGATTCTGCGGTCCTACGTGGCCGGCGACCAACTTACCCGCGTCAAGCTGCGGCAGGCGGTGAAGGTGTTGGTCGACGCGCCCGGTGGGAAGCGCCGCGAGTACCCCGGCCAGGTCCAGTGGATTGCCAGCAAGTCGGAGTTCACGCCCAAGGTGATTCAAACCAAGGAAGACCGGGTAAACCTGGTGTACGCCCTCAAAATAGCCGTGCCCAACGACGGCAGCCTCAAAATCGGCATGCCCGCCGACGTGCTGTTTTAACCCCCCGCCGCCATGCCAGCCGTTGAACTCATTAACATCAGCAAATCCTACGGTGCCACCCCCGCGGCACGCGAGGTGAGCCTGACCGTGGAAGCCGGCGAGCTGTTCGGGCTCATCGGACCCGATGGGGCGGGCAAAACCACCCTGTTTCGCATCCTGACCACGCTGCTGCTGGCCGATGCGGGCACGGCCACCGTGGCGGGCCACGACGTGGTACGCGACTTCCGCGCCATCCGCAACGTGGTGGGCTACATGCCGGGCAAGTTCTCCCTCTACCAAGATTTGACGGTGCAGGAAAACCTGGAATTCTTCGCCGCCGTGTTTCGCACCACCGTGGCCGAAAACTACGACTTGGTCAGGGACATCTACGAGCAGCTGGCCCCGTTCAAAAACCGGCGGGCCGGAGCCCTGTCCGGGGGCATGAAGCAGAAGCTGGCCCTGTGCTGCGCCCTCATTCACAAGCCCACGGTGCTGCTGCTCGATGAGCCGACCACCGGCGTCGACGCCGTGTCGCGGCAGGAGTTCTGGCACATGCTCGGCACGCTCAAGGCCCGGGGCATTACCATTGTCGTCTCCACCCCCTACATGGACGAGGCGGCACTGTGCGAGCGGGTGGCGCTGCTGCAGGAAGGCCAAGTGCTGCGCGTCGATACACCCGACGCCCTGCGCCAGTCTTACCCCTGGCCGCTGTACGCGGTGCGGGCTGCCCACATGCACCCCCTGCTGCAAGACCTGCGGGCCTACCCGGATACCCACAGCTGCTACGCCTTCGGCGAAAGCGCCCACCTCAGCCTCGCCCACGCCGCGCCCGATGCCGCCGCCCGGCTCACGGCCTACCTCACGGGCAAGGGCCACGCGCCGGTCGTGGTGGCGCCGGTCGCGGCCACGATTGAAGATACCTTCATGGATTTACTCGCCCAACAGCAACCCGCCGCATGAATAAGCTTCATCCTCCTGACGTAGCGGCGAGCCGCGCGGCCCCGGCCGGCCCGGTTATTACCTGCGAGCTGCTCACCAAGCGTTTCGGCGACTTCGTGGCCGTGAATGCCATCAGCTTCGAGGTGGCCGCCGGTGAGATATTCGGCTTTCTCGGGGCCAACGGCGCCGGCAAAACCACCGCCATGCGGATGCTCTGCGGCTTGCTGGGCCCCACCGAGGGCGCGGCCACGGTGGCCGGCTTCGACGTCTTCCGGCAGCCCGAGCTGATCAAGCAGCACATCGGCTACATGAGCCAGAAATTCTCGCTCTACGAAGACCTGACGGTGGGCGAGAACATCCGCTTCTACGGCGGCGTGTACGGGCTGAAGGGCGCGGTTATCCGCGAGAAAACCACGGCCCTGCTCCAGCGCCTGGGCCTGGAGGCCGAGCGCAACACGCTGGTGGGCAGCCTGCCGCTGGGCTGGAAGCAAAAGCTGGCTTTCTCGGTGGCCCTGCTGCACGAGCCGGCCGTCATCTTCCTCGACGAGCCCACCGGCGGCGTCGACCCCATCACCCGCCGCCAGTTCTGGGACCTGATTTACGAAGCCGCCGCCGCTGGCACCACCATCTTCATCACCACCCACTACATGGACGAAGCCGAGTACTGCGACCGGGTCAGCATCATGGTCGACGGCAAAATCGAAGCCCTCGCCTCCCCCGCCGGGCTCAAGCGCCAGTTTGGGGTCGCCACCATGGACGAAGTGTTTCTGCACCTGGCCCGGGGTGCGAAAAACACGGAATAGGCTTACCCACCACCCAGCAGTAATACGCCATGAAAGCCTTCCTGATGTTTGTGCGGAAAGAGTTTTTTCACATCTTCCGCGACCCCCGCACCCTGCTCATTCTCTTCGGCATGCCCGTGGCGCTGGTCACGCTGTTCGGCTTCGCGCTGACCAACGAAATCAAAAACGCCGACGTGGCCGTGCTCGATTTCGATAAGGGGGCGCACGCCCGGCAGGTGCAAAACCGGCTGTTCTCATCCGGCTACTTCGGGCTGCGCGATTACGCCACCACCTACCCCGATGTGGCCGCCGCGTTCCGGCAGGGGCACGTGAAGCTGGCAGTGGTGTTTCCGGTGGGCTTTTCTGCCGACCTCGACCACCTGGGCCACGCCCAGGTGCAGCTCGTAGCCGATGCCTCGGACCAGAACACGGCCATCAGCCTAGTGGGCTACGCCACTTCCATCATCCGGGCCTACGCGCAGGAGCAGGCCCGGCCCACTGGCCCGGCCGGTCCGCGCGTCGAGGCCGTGGCTCGGCTGTACTTCAACCCCGAGATGAAGGCGGCCTACACCTTCGTGCCGGGTACGATGGCCCTGATTCTACTGCTGGTCTCGGCCATGCTCACGAGCATCACCATTGCCCGCGAAAAGGAAACCGGCACGATGGAAGTGCTGCTGGTGTCGCCCATGCGCCAACTGCCCATTATCATCGGCAAGATTCTGCCCTATTTTCTGCTTTCCTTCCTCAACGGGCTCGTTATCCTGGGGCTGGGCGTGTGGGCGCTGCACATTCCGCAGCGCGGCAGCCTGGGCCTGCTCATCGGCGAAACGCTGCTCTACATTTTCGTGGCCCTCGCGCTCGGTGTGCTGATTTCTACCCGGGCGGCCTCGCAGCAAACGGCCATGCTCATCTCCATGCTGAGCCTGCTGCTGCCCACGCTCATTCTCAGCGGCTTCCTGTTCCCCATTGCGAGCATGCCCGTTCCGCTGCAATTCTTGTCCAACATCATTCCCGCCCGCCACTACATCGTCGTGTTGAAAGGCATTATGATAAAAGGACTGAGCCTGCGCGAACTCTGGCGCGAAACCCTCACCCTGGCGGGCATGGGCACCGCGCTGCTGCTGCTGGCCCTGGCCTCGTTGAAAAACCGCCTCGCCTGACGTCCAGGAGTAATGAAACCTCTCCTGCTGCTCTATTAACTGCTCATTATTTACGGTTCCCTGCCCCATGCGTATCGTCTGGTTTCTGATTGAAAAAGAGGTGCGGCAGCTTAGGCGCAACCGCACCCTGCTGGCTTTGTTGCTGGTGGCCCCCCTGATTCAGCTAGTCCTGCTCTCGTTCGCGGCCAACTACGAAATTGAAAACCTGACGCTGACCGTGGTGGACCAGGACCACAGCCCGGCGGCGCGGCGGCTGATTGACAAGTTCCAGTACACGCCCTACTTCCAGCTGACGCGGGTGCGGCCCTCCAGCGCGGCGGCCGAACAGGACTTGCTAGCCGACCACGCCGACCTGGTGCTGGTGATTCCGCCGCGCTTTGAGCGCGACCTGGTGCACGGCGGCGCGGCGCGGGTGCAGCTGCTCGTCAACGGCCTCGACAACGTGAAAGCCGGCCTGGCCAGCTCCTACGCGGCCGGGGTGGTGCAAGCCTACCAGGACGAGCTGCGCCCCGCCACCGTGCAGGCCGCGGTGGCCGTGCGGGGCGGGCTGGAAGTGGTGCCGGCCTACTGGTACAACCCGCGGCTCAACTACAAGACCTTCATGGTACCCGGCATTCTGGTCGAAATCATCAGCCTGATTGTGATGATGGTGGCCACGCTCAACATCGTGCGCGAAAAGGAAATCGGCACCATTGAGCAGCTCAACGTCACGCCCATCCGCAAGTGGCAGTTCATTCTGGGCAAGCTGCTGCCGTTTTGGGTGGCGGGCCTGTACCAGTTCAGCATTGGGCTGCTACTGGCGCGCTTCCTGTTTCACGTGCCGATGGTGGGCAGCGTGCCGCTGCTCTACGGCATCATGAGCGTGTACCTGCTGGTGCCGCTGGGGCTGGGGCTACTCATTTCCTCGGTCAGCAACACGCAGCAGCAGGCCTTGTTCGTGGCCTTTTTCTTCCTCATCATTTTCGTGTTACTCTGCGGCTTGTTCACGCCGACCGAGTACATGCCGGCCTGGGCGCGGGCCCTCGATGCCATCAACCCGCTGCTCTACATCATCGACATCGGGCGGCGCATTCTGCTCAAAGGCAGCACCCTGCGCGACGTGCTCCGTCCGGTGCTTATCCTGCTGGGCATGGCCGGGGCGGTGAACACGCTGGCCGTGTGGCGCTACCGCAAAACCAGCGGATAAGACGATGCTATTCGGCTTCCACTGGCTCTTTTTTCTTAATCACCGCCCATCTTTTTAGCCATGCAGTTCCCTTTCTCATTCCGATTCGCAGCCCTCCACGTTCTGCGGCCGGCCTGTATGCTAGGGAGTACGCTGGCCACTCTGGCCGCTGCCCAATCCGCCCCGGCCGCAGATAACCCGGCCGGCACCTGGCTCCTTGACGACGGCCACTACAAGGTGCAGGTATTGCCGCAGGTGGGGGACCGGTGGCGCGCCAAAATTGTGGCCCTGGGCCCGGGGGTGGCTACTAAAGACGTAGAGAACCCTAACGCCTCTTTGCGCACCCGCGACATCGTGGGAACCGATTTATTCTGGAACCTGCGCTGGAACCCGCGGGAACACAAATGCACTGATGGAACGCTGTACGCCCCCGAGCACGGCAAAACCATCACGGCCACGGCCTGGCTCGAAGGCCCCAATACGCTGCGCGTGCAGGGCCGGGTGCTGATGATAACGCACACCCGCACCCTGAAACGGGTGGCTAACTAGGGCAGGGCTCTTTTTTCATCATTCATTCGCCGGCTTTCCCGGGCGCCGTTTCGACGCAGCGCGGACCTTGTTACTCGGTCGGCTCCCTTCCTTATTCCTCTGCTTCGGCGCTCTTCGTCATTCGCGGGGGCTTTTCCTCTTACTACCTATCCCAATTATCCATGAGGCGCATTTCCTCCTCTCAATTCCTCGCCGCCTGTTTGGAGCTGGGGTGGGTCGCTTTACCGGGGCAGCAGGCCCTGATAACGGCTACGACACGAGCAAGACCTGACCGGCAAAGATTAAGCACTGCTGCTCAACTGTTGCCAGACGAGCCCCGGCTTCTGGTTCCAGGCTCTGGCTTAACCTGCCCTGCCGGACTAGCGGGGCGGCCCAAAGGTGCTATCGGGATTCGGGCGCTGCTCGGGGAGGTTGTCCAGCTACCCGTTTCCTGGACGAGGATTCTCTTGAGCGCTTCCCCGGCGAGGCTCGCCGCTTCTGGGCATGTGGCGTAGGGGGGCGCCGGTGTGGCAGCGCATCCACACAGCCTGGCGGAATCCGCTGGAGCGTTACCGGCTGCGGGCAGAGCTGCTGGTGGCGGTGGCCTTCATGGTGCAACTGCAACTATTGGCGCTGTTGGCGAAAGGTCCGGACGGGTTTCGCTTCGTTGGCATCCTGGGGTTGGGCTTGGCGGCCGGGCTGTTGATTGGGCTCCTGGAAGTGCGGGTGTTTCCGCGCGCGTTGGGCCGGGCGCGGCTGCCCGTAGCCATTGTGTGTGGGGCCCTGCTGCACCTGCTGGTGCTCACCCTATTCGTCCGGCTCCAACTCGGGGCCGTGGAATTGCTACGGCGCTTGCCGGAATCCGGGCTGGCCGCGGCTGCTATCCGAGACCGGCAGGCAGTGGCGGGCACCTGGGGGTTCACGCAAGTGCTGCTGGCCTACGGGTTAGCCATGCTTAACACCACGGTGCTCTATCAAACAAGCAGGGTGATTGGGCCGCGGGTGCTAGCCGGGTTGCTGCTCGGGCGGTATCACCGGCCGGTAGCCGAGCACCGCATCTTTTTGTTTTTGGATGTAAAAAACTCCACCGGCCTGGCCGAACAACTCGGCGAACAGCGGTACAGCCGACTCATCAGCGACTTTTTTTACGACCTGAGCGCCGCCGTGGTGGCCAGCCGAGGCGAGATTTACCAGTATGTCGGCGACGAAGCCGTCATCACCTGGCCCACGGCGACCGGTAGTGAACAGGCCCGCTGCCTGAGTTGCTTTTTTGCGTTCGACGCCGCCATCACCCGGCGCCAAGCGTACTATTTGAGTCAGTACGGCGTGGTGCCAGCCTTCAAGGGCGGGGCGCACCTAGGCCGGGTGATGGCCACCCAGGTCGGCGATATTAAGCGCGACGTCGTGTACCACGGCGATGTGCTCAACACCACGGCTCGCATTCAGGCCCAATGCAACGCGCTGCACAGCCGCTTGCTTATCTCGGAGGAACTGCGGCAGCGCCTGGGGGCAATACCCGAATTTCGTCTCATGCTACTCGGGCAGATTGCCCTGCGCGGCAAGCAGCAGCCGGTGCAACTGGTAGACGTGCAGCCCGCCACACAGGAGGGAAAGTAAGCCGTTGGTCCTATACCTGCCAGCTTTCTTGTCCTATGCCTGCTTGAAACTACTCCCTACATTGCATCCTCCGTTCTTCCGCCGCTTTTTTCTCATCATGACCAATGCCATTCATCGCCGCATTGCTCGAATTCTAACGCATTACCCGATGCTGCTGCATCAATCCGTGCGCCCTTACGCCCACTTGGCTCGGTTGGAGCTTAGCCCTTTAGTAAATAACGAGTTGTACTGCGACGTGGAGCAGAGTACCTCCCAGAAAGATTAGCCGGCCAAACTACCGCGTTAGCCGGCCCAAATGCTTCCGCGCAACCAGATGAGCCAGAGGTTTTCCAGCATTGGCTTAATAACGCCCATCTTTCGTCTAAAGATTACAACTGGTTAATCATCAGCTACCAAATCGTCGATTGCAACGCAGGACGCCTGGCCATCGGCGAGGAGACAATACACCGCGATTGAATCAGGATCTTTAAGTAGTCACCCAGAAGTAATCGTAGTATTTTAGGGCGTCCTGCTGAGCTTGTCGAAGCAGGACGTTCTGATGTACACGATATACTTATGCTCAAGTGCTTAGTCGCTCACGCCTCCTATATGCCCGCCGTCCATGCCGCGTCCCCTATCTGGTCGGCCACAAAATGGGTGCAACTGTTGGCGCTAACGGCCAGGAAGAATTTATTCGGCGGAATCACGGCAATGTTAGATAGGTTTGTTGAAGAATGTATTAATAGACCAACCAGAGCAGGTTCCAACCCAAGCCTATCGAGCATAAAATAACTGATGGCAACTTCAGATTGCTTCCATTAGTCCGGTTAGCAACTGAGTAGGGATGCAGTATAACTTATCAATAATCATTCATACATAACTAATGTATCCGGTCGTCCCGCACGGGTAAGTTCGTTACTATTTCCCCTTCTATCTTCAGTAGCTCCTGCAGCCGCTCTTCTACGACTACGGGGTCGCAGTATTCTTTAGCCAAATCGACGTAGCTCACAAAATGCGCGGCTTCCGACACCATTAGCTCATAATAGAACTTACTCAGCTCTTCGTCGGCGATATGTTGCCAGAGCAACTTGAATCGTTCGCAGCTGCGCGCTTCAATCAAGGCCGAAACCAATAGCTGGTCCATCAGTTGGCGCTCGCGGGCTCCCCCCTTGCGCACGTGGGCCAGGAGTTGCACCACGTAGTCGTCGCGGCGCGGGCGACCCAGCTGGAAGCCGCGCTTGCGCAGCTCCAGCAGCACGCGCTCGAAATGGCTCCACTCCTCGGCCACTAGGTCGGTGAGCTCATCCACGAGGCGGGTTTTCTCGGGGTAATGGATAATCATGCTGATGCCGGTACTCGCCGCTTTCTGCTCGCACCAGGCATGGTCGACGAGGATGTCCTCAATGTTTTTGCCCGCAATGTTCACCCAGCGGGGGTCGGTATTAAGCTTTAGCTTCAGAATCGTTTTTTCTTTCATCGCCTGCTCTCTAATTAAAGAAATTCCACTTTATCCCAAGTTGAAAACGCCGTGGATAGCCGGTGTAATAAGGCGTAGTGAAATAGCCATCGTGTAAAATGCCCTGGTTGACGTAGGCCACCTTCAGGAACACGGATACCGCTTTAATATCGGCCGTGAAGAACACGTCAGCCACTGCGTAATTGCGGATGGTAAAGAGGTCCTGCTGATAGAATTGCTGGGTGCTGGGGCTGTAATTGTTTCCTCGAAAAGTAGATTGATAATAGACCTCGGCGCCCACCTGGCTGAACATCGCCTTTTTAAAGATGTAGCTCTCGTAAAAAACCCGGGAGCTGCTAACCAGGCTGGGAATCCGTAAGCCGTTCACGTCCCCCCCCCGCGTGTACGTGGCCTGGTTGTCGAAGCCCACCCGGCCCACCCGCACCTGATGCCGGGCGAAGCCGACGAGCAGGTTGCGCGCACCGTCAGCATCCGTAATCTGCTCGGGTACTCCCCGCGTGTTGTAGTACACGAGCTTAGTAATGCTATGCACACCGACGCTGGCTTCGAAGCGCTGTTCCGTCAGCCTACCCCAATCGGGCAGCTTTAGGCGCAGGCGCCCGGTAAGCTGGCTGGTGGTGGTGTTGTCAAACTCTTTACCGCTTTCCGGCAGGTGGTTCCACTGGTAGTGGTTGCCCACGAATACCTGCTGCGTCAGCGTGGGCGAATACGAAGAGCGCAACACCTCCGCCGAAAGCGGCCCGGTGCGCACGGAAGCCCTGAACCAGTATTCGGGGGTAGTCTGAGGACCCGCCAGCCGGATGGGGCGGATCTCGCCCGCGGTCTCGACCGCGTAAATGGTATGGTAATTAAACCGGGCCGTACCGCCGAAAAAGACTTCGTTGAAGCTGCGTCGCAGCGTATCCGGTCCCAGCAGGAGGCTGTTGGGCGTGGCCACGCGCCGCAAGGTTCGGTTCGTAAGCGATGCGATGCGGTCGCGGGCGTAAAGGCGGTACTCCACGGCTTCGGTGCGGCCGAGCACGCCCACCGTATTCTCGACCTGCTGGTACTGGGCCCGGTCGATGGTTACCCCGGGGGTATTAAACGGCTGGACTCGATAAGCCTGATAAAACAGGATATCGGTAGGCTGCAGCGCCAAGTCAGCGTAGCTGTTGTACTGGCGCTTGGCATCGAAGGTATGGTACGCCGTAAGGCCGCGGCGAAGCAGGCGGTAGGTTTGCGTGAAGTACAGCTCGTCGCGGTCCTCGGTGTTGGTGGCCTGGGTTAAGTACACACTCTGGCGCCCGTAGTTAAATAGGTCCTGGGGCCTCGTTTCGCCAGCCACCGGTTTGATGCCGCCCTGCTCAGCGGCGCGGTGGCGCACGGTGCTGAAGTTGAACAGCAGGTGGTAACGCTCGTCGTCGGTTTGGTAGCGCCCGAACAACAGCACGTTAGAGTGCTCCACCAAGCCGTCGCGAGACCCGCGCGGGGCCAGAATCTTGTTGGATGCAATTCGCTCGTAAGCCAGGCCAACGCTGAAGTTCTTCTTCAGGCTGCGGCTGTAGCTGAGCTCAAATACCTGCTCGCCGGCCCCGGACTGGATGAAGCGAAAAAACGAGTAGGGCGACCGGGAATCGTAGTACGGCACCGTCGTTGCGTCGCGGGCGTACTTATCGAACACGTTGCGGCCAAAACGGGCTCCCAGCTGGAGGTTAGGCTGGTAAAGCAAGGGCCGCGAAGCCGTGCCTACCGCGCCCAGGTCCTGCTGGAACGTAGTGTCGTGAAACCAGAAGCGCGCCTGCGGCCAGCGGGTGAGCGTGGTGTCGAGCGGCGTGCCACTGGTGGAGTCGCGCAACACTTCGGCCTCGTAGATGACGCGCGTGGTTTTGGGGCCGTACAGGACTTTGGTCGAGTCGTCCACTATCTGGGCCCGGGCGGCGGGGGTGGCCAGCAGGCCCAGCAGCAGCATGAATCCCACCCAGGGATGCCGCAGCCCCCTCACCCGTAAAAATCCCTGTTGCAAAGCCTTCAAACAAGTAACAAATACGCCGAGTTTGTAGAAGAACGCGGCTGGGTCGAGGTAAATAAATTAGTTTCCCGGGGTAGGAGCGCCGGGCAGTAGCTGCCGCAGGGTCGCGGCGCCATTGTCCAGAAACGCCACTCGCACCGGAATGGTATAGAAGGGCAGTTGGTCCCGCTCGGCCCGCAATTCGGGCGCTTGCAGGCGGGTAGCATCCTTTTCCGTCGTAAAAATAGGCCATCCCGGCTGCCAATTCGCCCGCAGGGCCGCTAAGTCGGCTGGCTGAAAGGCATAATGGTCGGCAAAGCACGCGTGGTGTTGAATGGTATAGCCCTGGCTTTCGAGATATTCCCGTAGGGGCCCCGGCTGCGCGATTCCCGTGAGCAACAGCGCCGGGCCCGGCGCGGGCGTACGGGCTGGCGGGGCGGCAGGCTCAGCCCGGCTTTCCCCCGTAGCGTCGGCCAAGGCCCGCGGCCGGGCGTATTCGTAGGCCGAGAAAACCACCGGGCTGGTCGGGCGGCCGTAGCGCCCGAGGCGCTGCGCTACGGCCGCCTGGGCCGCGGCGGATAAGCCGGGCGGGCATTTGGTTACAATGATGAGGTCGGCCCGCCAGGCCCCGCGGCGGCTTTCGCGCAGGCGGCCGGCGGGCAGCACCCAGTCCTGGTAGAACGGCCGGGCCCACTCCGTAAGCAACACGTTCAGGGTGGGCTGCACGGCGCGGTGCTGGTAGGCATCGTCGAGCACGATAACCGTTAGGGCCGGGTGCGCGTGCAACAGCTGCGCCACCCCGAGCCGCCGGTCTTCGGCCACGGCCACGGGTACCTGCCGCGCCGAAAACTGCTGGAAGTACTGCCACGGCTCATCGCCCACAGTCGAGGCCGAATCGGCGGGACCGGCCAGGCGGGGCCCCCGGGTGCGGCGGCCGTAGCCCCGGCTCAGCACGGCCGGGCGGTGGCCCCGGCGCAACAGCTCTTCCACCAGCCAGGTCACGTGGGGCGTTTTGCCGGTGCCGCCCACCCGCAGGTTGCCCACGTTGATGAGCGGCACGGCAAAGGTTGCCGGGCGCTTCCAGCCCATGTCGTACAGCCAGTTGCGGACGGCCAGCACCCCGGCGTACAGCCAGGAAAACGGTAGCAGTAAAAAAGCTAATCCAGACGGCATACGCTGACTAATTGCCCAAGCAAGAGCCCGTAAAAGTACGGCCCCGGGTCGGCCCACTACACTAAAGTGGCGGCGAACTGGTTGCTTGCAGCTTCGCTTCCTTCAACCCCCGCTGCCATGCGCCTGCTGCTCCTCCTCACCGGCCTGCTAAATATGTCGATGCTCCACCCCCTGCTGGCCCAACCAAGGGCTGATTCGAGCCGCGGACGGCCCCCGGCGCCCACCGCCGCCTCGTCCTGGTCAGCTTTCAGCGCCGGCCGCAGCCGCCTCGACCAGCGCGGCTTGGTAGTACTGGGGGCTTGGGCGGCGGGCAATTTGCTGGTTAGTGGCATCGCCACGGGCCAAACGGAAAGCTCAGCCCACTACTTCCACCAGATGAACCTCGGCTGGGGAGCGGTAAATCTGGCGTTGGCCGGGACCGGCTACCTGGCGGCCCGGCGCACTGCGCGCCAGCCCAGCTCCGACCGGGCCGACAACGTCCGCAGCCAGCTTCGAACCGAAAACCTATATTTGCTCAACGCCGGCCTCGACGTTGCCTACCTGGCCACCGGCCTGTACCTGCTCGAGAAAAGCCGCAATCCCACGGCTCCCGGCTCTGCCGACCGCTGGCGGGGCTACGGCCAGTCGCTGCTGGTCCAGGGCGGCTTTCTCCTGCTGTTTGATGGGTTCCAGTACGGCCGCCATCATCAGCACGGCCGCGACCTCTATCCCCTGCTGAGCCGGTTGAGCATAGCTCCCGGCACGGTGGCGGTACGGCTGCCCCTGGGCGGCTCCGCCGCACGGGGGCATAACTCACCAACCGATTTTTAGAGCAGTTCTCGGAAAAGAATTAAAAATTAAAAATGAAGAATTAAAAATCGGCTGGTCCATTTTTTAATTCTTCATTTTTAATTTTTAATTCCTAGAAAAGCCGTACCCTGACTGGAGAACCGCTCTCGTTGCTTACCCTCCAGGGCAGCCCACTGGTGAAGATGCCCGTTGAAGCGTATACGTATGAATTATGAGCCGAAATACTCTCCTTACCTGCCATGCCCAGCCTTGCTGAATGTCTGCCGCACTTTCTCGCCACGTTTCCGCTACCAGCTGGGTTACCCGACGGGGTTGAAGCCTGGAGCCCTTTCCGTGAGCCCGTAGTTGGTAGCTTGCTCCGCCAGTTTGCCCAGAAATACTACGCCGACAACCAGTCTCGCGTGGCTGTACTGGGCATTAATCCCGGCCGGCTGGGCATGGGTCGCACCGGCGTAGCCTTCACCGACCCGGCGGCGCTCACCGAGTTTTGCGGCATCCACCACGACCTGCCCCGCCAGCGGCCGGAGCCCTCAACCCAGTTTGTTTACCAGGTGGTGACGGAGATGGGCGGACCGGCCGCATTCTACCAGCAGTTCTACCTGGGCTCCGTGTACCCACTGGTGCTGCTGCGCGAGGGTCTGAACTATAACTACTACGACTCGCCCGCCCTCACGAAAGCCCTATGGCCCGATATGCGCCAATCGCTGCGCCAGCAAGCGGAAGAACTGGGCCTGCGAACCGACGTAGCCATCAGCTTGGGCCAGCGCAACGGCACCTTCTTCCAGCGCCTGAATGATGAATTAGGCTTGTTTGAAAAAATCATTGCCCTCGACCACCCCCGCTACCTCATGCAGTACCGGCGCCGCGACCTGGAAGCTAACGTCGCCCGCTACGTTGAGGTATTGGGTAGTCTTAGAGCCATTTTCGCATCAGAGAAAGGAATTAAAAATGAAGAATTAAAAAATGGACCAGCACATTTTTAATTCTTCATTTTTAATTTTTAATTCCTAAAAAGCCCTAGCTCTATTGCCCAATAAGCGGCGGGCCACGTGGAGCCCGCCCGGAAATTCGTAGCAGCCCACCGGTTTAGAGTGCCCTCAAAGCTACCCGCGTAAAGCCGGGCTGCGCCGGCCGCGGGTCCGTTAAGCGCCGCGTGGCGTTCTTTGGCTCCCCACTTTACTGGCTCACCTTATGCCTACCGTTCAAGACCTGGCCCGCCTGCTGGAGGCGGCTGCTCCCCTCGCCTACCAGGAAAGCTACGACAACGCCGGCCTGCAGTGCGGCGACCCGCACGCCGAAATCAAAGGGGTTCTGATTGCGCTCGACTGCACGCCGGCCGTGGTGGCCGAGGCCGGGCGGCGCGGCTGCAACGTAGTGGTCTGCCATCACCCGGTCATCTTCCGGCCCCTCAAGCGGCTCACGGGGGGGAGCGAAGTAGAGCAGACCATCATTGCCGCCCTTAAAAACGACGTGGCGATTTACGCCGCTCACACCAACCTCGACAACGTGCGCGGCGGCGTAAACGACAAGCTGGCCGAGAAGCTGGGCCTGGCCAACACCCGCGTGCTGGCCCCGCAAAGCGGTAACTTGGCCCGCCTCAGCACTTACGTACCCCACCGGCCCGAAGACCAGCGCACCGATGTGGCCGGCCGCGTGCTGGCCGCACTGTACGCCGCCGGGGCCGGGCAGGTGGGCTCCTATTCGGAGTGCAGCTTCCAAACCGAGGGCACCGGCACGTTCACGCCCGGCGCGGGCACCCGGCCGGCCATCGGCACTCCGCAGCAACCCGAAGCCGTGCCCGAGCGGCGGCTGGAAGTCCTGCTGCCCCTGCACCGGCAGACGGCCGTGCTGCGGGCCTTGCGGGCGGCGCATCCGTACGAGGAAGTAGCCTACGAGCTGGTCAAGCTCGAAAACCAACACCAGGGGGTGGGCGCCGGGTTGGTGGGTGAATTGCCGGCCGGGATGGTCCCCGCGGCATTCCGGGCCCTGCTGAAAGAGCGCCTGCTCGTGCCGGTGGTGCGCCACACGCCCTTTGAGCGAACCATTAAAACGGTCGCCATCTGTGGCGGGGCGGGTGCCTTCCTCATCGGGGCGGCGCGAGCTGCCGGGGCTGACGCCTACGTGACGGGCGACGTGAAATACCACGAGTTTTTTGGGGCCGAAGGACAACTCATGCTCTGCGATGTGGGCCATTTCGAGAGCGAGCAGTTCACCGGCGAGGTATTCCGCGATTTGTTAACGGCCGGATTTAAACGTACTTTTGCGGTCTTAATCGCCGAAACCCCTACGAACCCCGTTCAATATGACTGCTAAAAGTGCCGCCGTGGCTCCCGCCGACGTTCCCGTAGCTGCCAAGCTCGAAGCCCTGCTCACCCTGCAGCACCTCGACTCGCAGCTCGATGAAATCCGGCGCGTGCGCGGCGATTTGCCCGAAGAAGTTCAGGATTTGGAAGACGAAATTGCTGGCTACGAGGTGCGGGTCAAGAAATTTGACGAAGAGATTCAGGCCCTGAACGACTTCATTAAGAGCCGCAAGCAGGCCAGCAAAGACGCCGAGTCGCTCATTAAAAAGTACGACGAGCAGCAGCAGAACGTGCGCAACAACCGCGAGTTCGAAGCCATTGCCAAGGAAATTGAGCTGCAGCGCCTGGAAATTCAGATTGCTGACAAGAAAATCAAGGAGGCCCAGTACCAGATTGACGTGAAGAACGCCGAAATCAGCGGGACCAAGCAGAAGCTGGACGAGCGGCGCAAAGACCTCGACAACAAAAAAAGCGAGTTGGAAACCATTGTTTCCGAAAATGAGGAGGAAGAGCGGACCATCATGATTCAGCGCGAGGAAGCCACCAAACCGGTGGAAGACCGCCTGCTGACGGCCTACACCCGCATCCGCGGCAACGTGCGCAACGGCTTGGCCGTGGTGCTGGTACGGCGCGATGCCTGCGGGGGCTGCTTCAACACGGTGCCGCCCCAGCGCCAGGCGGACATCATCTCCCACAAGAAAATCATCGTTTGCGAACACTGCGGCCGGATTCTGGCCGACGTAGAAGCCCGCACGGTGTAGCCAGGGCCGGTTGTGCTCGCCAGAGTCATCCCACTGGCTAATCCACTTACCATAACCGCTTCTGCAGATTGTGTGCTAAGATAGTGCTCTACCCCAAAAACAATCTCAACGTGCAACTCCTGTAATGAAGCTCCAATTAATCGCTTCTCGTAAGCTTATATTGCTCGCTAGCACCCTGGTATTTGCAGCCTGTAGCAAAGACAAAAAGAACGACCCTCTCCCACCTCAGAACACGCCCGTAATTACTTCCACTGCGCCGGCTACGGCTATTGTTGGCGCGTCTTTAACCATTAGTGGCACCGATCTAAGCTGGAGCACAGCGCCTGTCCGCGTTACCATCAACAGTGCGGATTGCCCGGTTACTGCAGCCAGCCCAAGCTCCATCACCTGTACGCTACCCACCGAGCTGGTATCGCCTGGCGGCGTGGCAACATTTCCTTTGCAGGTAAAGGTGGGCAGTCAGCTCTCGAACACCGTTCAGCAATCTGTAAGTGCTACCGAGCAAAGCGGATGGTTCTATGTAAAGACCGGCTTGGCAACCGGGCTTAATAAAATTGTTGTCCCAGACCCACGTATTCTTTACGCTCAGAAGTCGAGGTTTATCTATGGAAGTGCAGATGGCGGATACGCATGGGCAGGTGCCAGTGATAATGGTATTCTTGGGCTTGGCTCAGCATTAGCCAGTTACGACGGTACAACGACCATGTCAGATTTCGCCAGGCAGATTGCTTTTGGCAGTCAAAACCATGGCCTGGGAAACATAAGTATTCGGGGTGGCGATGGGGCTAACGGTGTTATCAATGGGATTTTTATGAACAGCCCCACCACTGGTTTGGTAATGACTGACAAAGGCGAATTTTTTACGGTTAACTCTGCGGGCACTTACCAAAGCGAATATGTAAGTACCTATTCTGGAAACAATACGCTTGGTTATAGAATTATGGCTGCCGCAGATATGAATAACCTGGTGGCAACAGGGTATGTTCAGGTTGCAGGCACCGCCACGCCCATCATAATCCGCAAACGGAACGGCGTTTACTCTGAGAGTATTAATTTCAACCTCATCAGCAACCTTCAGACTCAGGTAAAGGACATTCAGATGCCTGATGCTAACACCTACTATATTACTGATGCGAGCAATAAGCTCTATAAATACATTCCTGGCGGGACGGTGCTAGAGAATCAGCGGGCCAGCACTATCTACTTCCCAACTGCGATGGAGGGGTATGCTGCCTATAATGGCGTTATCTACCACACTACGGATGGCGCCGATAACTGGCAGCCTGTTCATACTATGCCCGCAGGCGATAATATAACCTCTATCCGAGGCAAGGGTGGGCTGGTGTATGTGCTCGGTGAAAATGCTTCCGGCGGATTTATTCTAAAGTACAAGCCCTAATCCTTCGTCTTCCAGAGCTGCTGCTCGCTCACCGTGCAAGTATTTTAGCCAAGCAGACTGCTGTCGTCCCACTTATCGTTTTTATTTTCCTCTGCCTGCTCGCTTTAGCAGAGGAGGCACCTGCCTTAACTTCGACCACCTGCTCCATTATAGAAATAAGAAAAGGAACGGTCTGGCCGTTCCTTTTTTGTTGCCTTTTAACCATGTTCAACTGCTTCGGCTTCCTGGCTGCTTTTCGAGTTACGGCCCGGCGCGGCGGGCTGGTGGCGGGGGTGTTGGCCGGGGGGCTGCTGCCCTGGCCGGCGGGCTCGGCCCAACCGGGGGGTTCGGTATTCGCTCAACCAGCGGCCGGTAGTCCCTCGCTAGAACCCCTTACCGCCGCCAGCCGCCGGGCCTACGCGGAGGTGCTTAAGCTGCGGCTGAGCGCGGCCCGCGAGCTGCTGCGACCGGAGCTGGCCAGCACGCCCGCGGCCCCCGCCCCGCTGCTGGTAGCCAACTGCGCCGATTTTGCCGAACTCATCATCACCCAGGACGCTCGCCGCTACGATGCGCTGATAGCGGCTCAGGAAGCGCACTTAAACGCCTTGGATCGGGCCCCCGCCAGCGCTATGCGCGACTACGCCCGGGCCGAGATCACCCTGCACCTGGGGCTGTCGCAGCTGGTGTTCCGGCACCTGATAGCGGGTGGTTTTCACCTACGCGGCGGCTATCACCAGATGCAGGCGGTGGTGAAACGGTATCCGGGGTTTGCCCCCGCCCGCAAAACCTTGGGCATCTGCCAATTTGCGGTGGGCTCGCTCCCTGAAGGCTACCACTGGCTGCTGCGGCTGCTCGGCCTGAGCGCCGACCTCGACACCGGCTTGAAAAACCTGGCCCTGGCCGCCGCCCAGCCCCACGATTTTCAAACCGAAAGCCAGCTCTACCTCGCCCTGATTCGGGAGACCTACTACAAGCAGCCCGACGAGGCCCTGCACTTAATTGAGCGCCTGGCCGCCCAGCAGCCCGACAACCTCCTTTTTGCCTACTTGCTCACCAGCGTGCACAAGCGCCAGCACCATGGCGATGCGGCCCTGGCCGCCTACCGGGCCCGGCCCACCGGTCCCGGCTACCTGCCGGTGGCCTACCTGCATCACATGGCCGCCGACCTACTGCTCTACCAGGGCGACTACGCCGCCTCGAAACGCGAAAACCTCACGTTTTTACGCGAGTATTCCGGACAGCACTACCGCAAAGACGCGGCCTTTAAGCTGTACCTGGCCGCGTGGCTGAGTGGGCAGCCCGCCGCGCAGGTTGCCCGCTACCGGGCGCAAATCAACCAGCCCGGCCCGACCGACGTGGAGGAAGATAATTACGCCCAGCATTATTACGAAATGGCCCAGGCGCTGAACCCCACGCTTACCCGCGCCCGCCTGCAAATCGATGGCGGCTACCATCGCCGGGCGCTGGCCACCCTCAACAGCTTCCACGCCACGCCGGCTACGCTGCTGCGCGACCGCATTGAGGAGCCTTACCGCCGCGCCCGGGCCTACCACGGCCTGGGCCGGCTCGACTCGGCCCGGCTGGCGTACGAGCGCACGCTGGCCATTTCGGGCCCGACGGCACCCTATTATTTTGCCCCCCAGGCGGCGCTGCAGCTCGGGTACCTGGCCCAGGAGGCCGGTCAAAAAGCCCTGGCGCGCTCCTACTTTGAAAAAGCTCTGCACTACCCCTGGCACGAATACAAAAACAGCACCGATGCCAAAGCCAACCTGGCCCTGCGCAAACTGCTGTAAATCAGCTCTTGCTGGAAGAAGCCACCTGGGCCGACGGAGTACTCCTCATTCTCTCATCGGCCTTGCGGCCAGGACCTATCTAACCTTACCGTCCTCGTTATGACTGCCGATGAATTGATTGCCGAGATTACTATGTGCTTCGAGAACGAGCCTTTTCCAGGTGATTTAAATATTGTGACCAATAACACCCCTGGTTACGATTTGGAGGCGCTACAAATCAGGGAAGCTTTCAAAGTACATACGTGGCAAACGCTGCCCGACGAATTGATGCAGTACGAGAATACCGCTTATTGCTCGCTTAGTGCAAAGGGGTTAAAGTATTATTTGCCTGCTTATTTACAATTTGCCGTGCGGGCCTACGCCGAGGCCGATATCATCCCGGATGGCCTTATTTCACTGCTTACTTTACCCGCGGAGGTAGATGTAGTGCGGTCTGCCTTCGACATAAAACGCTATCAAATAGACGAGAAGTTGCCGGAAATTGATTGGGGAAGTTTTTATCAAAATAGGCTCCGCGAGTTGAATGAATCAGTGCGTTGGTCGATCGACCGCTATAGCCAGTTTAACCCGGCACAGGGGCGCGCTATCTATCATTTCCTGTGCTTCATGCGCGATGAACACGGCGCTGACTACTGGAACGACGAGTTGCAGTTAGCTATTGACCGCTATTGGTTTCAGTTTGCTTAACCTCCCAACCGCAAGGCTCTGTTTAGACGATATCAAATCGTAAGAAACCACGCGCTGGGCCCGCTCCACCGGCGAACCCGTTCTGCTTGCCTGCCACTTGACTATTTTCCCGTGTCCGCCGCTGCCCCCTCATCCACCGTCCTCACCGTTGCGTTAGCCGACCTGCCAGCCGATTTCCGCGGGCGAGCCCTGCAGTGGGCGGCCGGTTTTCCGCACTGTGCCTATTTCGAGCCCAACGGACTGGAGTACCCGTACGGACCTTTCGACCGCCTGCTGGCCGTAGCGGCGGCCGGGGCCGAAACGGCCGCGTCGCTGGCCCAGCTGCGCCCGCTGCTCGATCGCCGGCCCGACCTGGGCCCACGCTGCGGCTTTATCACCTACGAGGTAAAAAATGACCTTGAGGCGCTGACCAGTGAAAACCACGACGCCCTGGGCTGGCCGCAGCTGCACTTTTTCGCCCCGGACACCTGGCTGTGCTGGCGGCCCGACGCGGTGGAAATTCACGGGCAAACGGCGGGTGTGCTACCCCAGATTCTGGCGCAGCCACGGCCGGCTGGGTGCGCCCCGCAGCTACCCGCCATGCGGCCCCGGCTGGCTAAGGCTGATTACCTGCGGGCCGTAGCGGCTATCCGCGAAGACATCCTTAACGGCGAAGTGTACGAGCTCAACCTGTGCCAGGAGTTTTACGCCGAAAACATTGTGCTGGACCCCGTGAGCGTATTCTGGCGGCTTATGGAGGCCTCGCCCGCGCCCTTCGCCGGCTTTATCCGCTGGCACGACCACTTCCTGCTGTGCGCCTCGCCCGAGCGTTTTTTGGCGCGTCAGGGCTCGCAGCTCGTTTCCCAGCCCATCAAAGGCACCATCCGCCGCGGAGCCACGCCCGCCGAAGACGCACAGCAGCGGCACACCCTGCTGCACGACGAAAAGGAGCGGGCCGAAAACCTTATGATTGTGGATCTGGTGCGCAACGACCTCGCCCGCGTCGCCCAAACCGGCACCGTGCGTGTGCCCGAGCTGTTTGGCCTCTACCCTTTCCGACACCTCTGGCAAATGATTTCCACGGTGACGGCCGAGCTGCGCCCCGGGGCGGACTTGGTCGACGGGCTGCGGGCGGCTTTCCCGATGGGCTCGATGACCGGGGCCCCCAAGGTTCGGGCCATGCAGCTTATTGAACAGTACGAGAATAGCCGGCGGGGCCTCTACAGCGGCAGCATCGGCTACGTGGGCCCCACCGGCGAGTTCGACCTCAACGTGGTCATCCGCTCGCTCCAGTACCGGCAAGACACGGGCTACCTCAGCTTCCAGGTGGGCTCGGCCATTACCTACGACTCCGACCCCGAGCGGGAGTATGAAGAGTGCCTGCTCAAGGCCAAGGCGCTGCTGGAAGTACTGAGCACCAAAATCGCGGAGTAGAGCTCAAAAAAGCATTTAGATTGCTGGGGTCGCCCGTGACCGGCGTACCTACCGCTACGGGGTAGGAACTAATAGCCGGGCGGGATAAGTGGCCTACTTCGAATGCCCGAGCCGACGGGAAATCTCCTGCCATTCTGTCATTTTACCGCCCGCCGCCGTATCTTTGTGTTCCGCTGAAATGCGCTTTTATTATGGCCCAAGCCCTGTTAACCCTTGACTTTTTAGATAAAGCCCCTGCTACCCCCGAGGCTACGCCGAGTGCGAACGTGCGCGTGAGCGCGGCCACGCGCACCGGCCGGCAGCGTAAGCTGTACATTGAAAGCTACGGCTGTCAGATGAATTTTTCGGACTCCGAGATCGTGTCGAGCATTCTGTTTGACGAGGGTTTCGACACGACCGACGACTTGGCCAGCGCCGACCTGGTGCTGCTTAACACCTGCTCGATTCGCGAAAAGGCCGAGCAAACGGTGCGTATGCGCCTCTCGCAAATCAACTCGTACAAAAAGCGCAACCCGGGCCTGCTCGTGGGCGTGCTCGGCTGCATGGCCGAGCGCCTGAAAAGCAAGTTTCTGGAAGAAGAAAAAATCGTGGACCTCGTGGTCGGCCCCGACGCCTACCGCGACCTGCCCCAGCTCATCAGCCAGGTCGACGGGGGCCAAAAGGGCGTGAACGTGCTGCTCAGCCGCGAAGAAACCTACGCCGACATCACCCCGGTCCGCCTGAACTCCAACGGGGTATCGGCCTTCATCAGCATCATGCG
This sequence comes from Hymenobacter montanus, assembly GCF_014699115.1. Taxonomy (GTDB): domain Bacteria; phylum Bacteroidota; class Bacteroidia; order Cytophagales; family Hymenobacteraceae; genus Hymenobacter; species Hymenobacter montanus. Next base: position 104,288 of record NZ_JACXAD010000007.1, on the reverse strand, counting down.
GGGCTGCGACAACATGTGCTCGTTCTGCGTGGTGCCCTTCACCCGCGGCCGTGAGCGCAGCCGCGACGCCCACAGCATCGTGCAGGAAGCCCGGGCCCTGGTGGCGCAGGGCTACAAGGAAGTGACCCTGCTCGGCCAGAACGTGGACAGCTACAAGTGGGCCGCGGCCGACGGCTCCGAGCACGTCAACTTTGCCCAGCTCCTCGAGCGCGTAGCCCTCGTCAGTCCGGAATTGCGGGTGCGCTTCGCCACCTCGCACCCCAAGGACATTACCGACGAGGTGCTGCACACCATGGCGCGCTACGACAACATCTGCAAGTTTATTCACCTGCCGGCCCAGAGCGGTAACTCGCGCATCCTGGCGCTCATGAACCGCACCTACGACCGCCCCTGGTACGAGGAGCGGGTGCACGCCATTCGCCGGATTCTGGGCGCGGACTGCGCCATCAGCACCGACATGATTGCGGGCTTCTGCTCCGAAACCGAGGCCGAGCATCAGGATACCCTCCGCCTGATGGACTTCGTGCACTACGACATGGCTTACATGTTCTTTTACTCGGAGCGGCCCGGCACCCTGGCCGCCCGCAAGCTGGCCGATGACATCCCGCTGGAAGTGAAGAAGCGCCGCCTGCAGGAAATCATTGACTTGCAGCAGCTTCACAGCGCCAGGCGCAACGAGCGCGCCGTGGGCCGGGTACACCAGGTGCTGGTCGAAAACTTCTCAAAACGCTCGAAAGAGCACTTAAGCGGACGCAACAGCCAGAACCAAGTGGTCGTTTTTCCAAAGCAAAACTTCAAGAAAGGCGACTACGTGAACGTGCTGGTGCACAGCAGCACCGCCAGCACCTTGCTGGGCGAGGCGGTATGAGCCGACGGCAGAAGTTCTTAACCCAGTTACTTTCGGCCGAGCAAGATCCGCACTCGACTTTAGCGCGTTATGCCTGTTGCTGGAAGCCCTTGGCTTTGAAAAACGAGTGCGGGGCAGCCACCACTTGTTTGGCAGAACCGGCGTGACTGAGTTAATCAACCTTCAACCCGCCGCCGGCAACACCGTCAAGGCTTACCAAGCGAAACAGGTACGCGCCATCCTATTAAAATATCGTGCGGAGTTGGGCTTAAACGCCCCATAATCTTCTATTTACACGCCATGTTCGACCCTCACCATTATCCGGTTGTTTTGTACTGGAGTGCCGATGACCAAGCCTTTATCGTAGAAGTCCCCGACCTGCCCGGCTGCATGGCCGATGGTGCCACCCAGGAGGAAGCCCTGGCTAACGGGTTGCTCATCATTCAGGAATGGTTGGACTTTGCCAAAGAGTTGGGACGTGAAATTCCAGCTCCGCGCGCACGTTTACAAATCGCCGCGTAGCAGGCCTTTAACTTCCTCGCATTGACACCCTCCGAGATTCAATCCATCAAGCTTCGGTTCGGCATCATCGGCAACGCGCCGGCCCTGAACTACGCCATTCAGGTGGCCGCCCAAGTCGCGCCCACCGACATGACGGTGCTCATCACCGGCGAAAGCGGGTCGGGCAAAGAGTCGTTTTCCAAGATTATCCACGCCTTGTCGCCGCGCAAGCACGGGCAGTTCATCGCCATCAACTGCGGCGCCATTCCCGAGGGCACCATCGACTCCGAGCTGTTCGGCCACGAGAAGGGCTCTTTCACCGGCGCCAATGAGGCCCGCAAGGGGTACTTTGAGGTCACCAACGGGGGCACCATTTTCCTGGACGAAATCGGCGAAATGCCGCTCGGCACCCAGGCCCGCCTGCTGCGCGTGCTCGAAAATGGGGAGTTCATCCGGGTGGGCAGCAGCAAGGTGCAGAAAACCGACGTGCGCGTAGTAGCCGCCACCAACGTCAACCTGCTCGACCGCGTGCAGGCCGGCACTTTCCGCGAAGACCTCTACTACCGCCTCAACACGGTGCCCATCACGGTGCCGCCCCTGCGCGAGCGGGGCGAGGACATTTACCTGCTGTTCCGCAAGTTTGCGGCCGATGCGGCCGAGCGCTACCGTACCCGGCCCATTATGCTGCTGCCCGATGCCGTGCAAGCCCTGACGCGCTTCCGGTTTCCCGGCAACATCCGCCAACTCAAGAACATTGCCGAGCAGATGTCGGTACTGGAAACCGAGCGGGAAGTCGATGCCCGCCGCCTGCTCCCCTACCTGCCCCAGGAACAGACGAGCCGCCTGCCCATGCTGCTCAGCGCGGGGGGGGCCGACGGCACCACGACGGGCTACTCCGAGCGGGATTTGCTCTACAAAGTGCTGTTCGACATGCGCCGCGACATGACGGACCTGAAAAAGATGGTGCTGGAGCTGGCCACCGGCCACCGCCCGCACGAAGCCCAGGAGCTGCTGCGCCAGAACAGCCACCTGTTCAACAATACGCCCCCCGCCAGCACGTTTGAGAGCGGCCCGGCGTCGGAGTACTTTTTACCCCCGGCACCCAGTACCTACAACAGCGAGCCGGTGACAAGCTACCACGACGAAGCCCCGGTTGAGGACATCCCGCACGAAACTGAGGAAGAGACCCTTTCCCTGGACGTAAAGGAACGGGAGATGATTCTCAAGGCCCTGAAAAAGCACAATAACAAGCGTAAGTACGCCGCCCACGATTTAGGAATTTCGGAACGCACCCTGTACCGCAAATTGAAACAATATGATTTGGAACAAATTTGATGGAATAGCGGCTGGCCGGTTGATTGGGCGCGGAAAAACGGTTAGCTACCGGCTCCTGCTAGTGGCTATCGGGTTTCTGGCGGTCCTCAGCAGTTGCGGGGTGTACTCGTTCAATGGCACCAACATTGACCCCGCCGTGCGCACCATTTCCATTGGCACCATCCAAAACAACGCCCCCACCGGGCCCTCCTTCCTGACTCAGCGCTTTACGGAAGATCTGAAAGACTATTTTCAGCGCAACACCAGCCTGAAGCTGGTGCCGCGCGACGGCGACCTGCAGTTTGAGGGCAGCATCGTAGCCTTCGACTTCGCCCCGGCCGCCATCCAAACAGTCAACGGCGTGGACCAGGCCGGATCCAACCGCCTTACCATTCAGGTAAAAATCCGCTTTACCAACACCAAGGACGACAAGCAGAGCTTTGAGCAGCTTTTTCAGAGCTTCGACGACTACCCCGGCGGCCAAAACATCGCCACGATAAACAGCGACCCCACGGCGGTCCGCAGAACCACCACCAAAATCATCACCGATATTTTCAACAAGTCGGTAGCGAATTGGTAATGAGTCGTTAAGTCGCTCCAAGCGGGTACTAGGTGTGCTTCTGGTGGGGCCTCACGTACCCCCTGCGAGGTCGTACCCGGTAGGGCCGGCGCTATCTGCTTTATGCGTAGAGCCTGAGGGAAGAAGGAACCTGCCAAGGAATAAAGTAACACCGCATTCGGAGTGTTGCTGCAGGAGCTATAAATTAGAAGCGGAGCCGCCGTAAGCACTTTTTTGTGGCGTAAATTGCGCCCTTGCTTGATGGCCTGCTAGCCGCTGCTTCATAATTTTTACGCTATACCTGCCCGTGACCCGCGCTACGCTTCTGCATGTTCTTGACCACCCCACCTCCCTGGGCCCGGCGGAAGTGCGTGAGCTGGAACAGCTAGCCCAGGCATTTCCATACTGCCAAACGGCCCACCTGCTGCTGGCCAAAGCCGCCCACGACCAGGGCACCATGCTCGCCGGCCAGCGCCTGCGCCGCGCCGCCACCTACGCCGCCGATCGTACGCTGCTACGGCGCCTCATCGAGCACGTCGAGCCAGCCCTTGCGGAGCCGGTGGCAGCACCCGCTGCGGAACAGCCCGCAGCCCTGCTGACCGAGGCCGCCGAAGTGCCCCAGCCGGTGGCCCCAACGATAGCGGCCGAGCCCCCCGCGGCGGCGCTTCCGTCTTTAATCGAGCAAGCTGCTGAACCCGAACCAACGGCTGCAAGCGTGGCAACAGCAGTCGTAGCGCCAGCCATTTCCTCGGAAGCAGCAGAAGCTTCTGAGCCTGGTTTGCTCAGTTTTGAGCAAGATGTTCCGCCAGCCGAGTTAGCTCCCGTTTCAGAAGAAGTGCCAGCGCCAGAGGTATATCCGACGGCTTCAGCTTCAGTTGCCGGGGCCCCCGGGTCCGATTCAGCAGAAATAGCGGCGTTACTTCCTTGGGACTGGGAAAGCGCGGACATTCCTGCCCCAGAACAGGCCCCGGAAAGTGCTCCCAAAGCCGATTCTGAAGAATCCGAGTTGCCTGTTCAGGCACCCGCCATTCGCCCTCCCGTAGAAGTCGGGGAAGCGCGGTTTGAGTTTGGGTTGGCGGAGCCGCCCCTGGTAACCACACCCGTATACGAGTTGCCAGGCCTGGTAGATGAATGGGCTGCCGCCGACATTACGCGCCGGCTAGGCGGCCTCGTCGTACCAGACGCGCTACCCGCTACCCCCCTGGAAAGTAGCTTGGTCGGGGCCTTCACTCCGGCGGCTTTCACGGGCGATGACCTCATTGGCTACGCCTTGGGCAGCAGTCGTATGGGCTTCTGCCTGCAGCAGCGGCCCACCTCAACCGACCAGGTGGCAGCGCCCGAACCCGACGCCGGACTGGCCATCGTGGATCCGCTCCCGCCGACTGGCGCCTTGTTCGAGCCCGACCCGCTGCTGCTTGAATACTGGACGACGCACTGTCCGCCACCACCGGCCTTGCCCTCGTCGCTCGACCTCATCAACAACTTCCTGCGCCGCCAGCCTCGGCTCACCCGGCCCGCCATGCTGCCGACGGCCCGAGCCCAAGCTGATTTGAGCGTCCGCAGCACCCGGGTCGAGCCCGACCTGGTTTCCGAGAGCCTCGCCAACATCCTCATCCGCCAAGGCAAAACGGCCCGGGCCATTGAGATTTATGAGAAGCTCATGGTGAAGCAGCCGGAGAAGATGGCGTATTTTTTGGCTCAGATCAACCAACTGCAACCGCCGGCGTAGTTCGGTTTTCTACGTTTTCGCGGTAAAAGCCTGCCGCCGCTCGGGGTGGCTCCGCCTACTTTAGTGGGCTCCAGGGAATACCTGTTGGCTTAACGGTTGCTAAGTCATTCGCCATTTGTCGGGAGAGAACGAGCATCGTACCTTTGCTGGAGTTGCCTCCCTTTCCTAATTGTAGTGCATTACCTGAATTACCTCTTCATCTGTAAGAGGTGGTTACCACTAAAGTTAGGTGAGCGACCCCATTGGTCCTACACTAGTTTCTCCGACTAAGCAAAAGCTTATCTAAACCGCTAAAAATTTCCAGGGCGTACTTTGCGGCCCTAATTAGTCCTTTCGCAACCTCCGGCTCAAGCAGCCCTTGTCATTTTTGCTCCTCATGTACATTGCCATCATCGTCCTCATTCTTCTCGTGTGTTTCCTGCTGGCCCTGGTGGTGCTGGCCCAAAACCCCAAAGGTGGCGGCATTTCCAGCCAGTTCAGCGCCGGTGGCGCGGCCAGCATGATGGGCGTAAAGCGCACGGGCGACTTGCTTGAGAAACTTACCTGGGGCTTTGCCATCGGCTTGGTGGTGCTGTCGCTCGGTACCCACATGCTGACCGCGACTGGCGGCGGCCCGGTGCGCAGCGTCAACCAGCAGCGCGCCCTGGAAACGCGTCTGCCAGCCCCGGCCCGGCCGGCCGGCGCGCCGGCTCCTGGTGGGGCGGCCCCTGGTGGCGCTACTGCTCCTGCGGGCACGAGTACGGCACCCGCCACGGCGCCGGCCCAGCCTGCCGCCCCGGCATCGGCTCCGGCTAAGTAATAGCAACATTGGCTCCTGATTAAAGCCGGTGGCTCCTTCGGGAGTCACCGGCTTTTTTTATGCACATAAACAAGATGCCTTGTGCTATCACGGGCAGCACCATTCTAAGAGAATTTTTAATTTCTTTCATCCAACTGCGCTTAGATCCCTCTTTTCAGCCTAGCAGTGCGCTGAAACAACTATTCAGGAGTGCCTTCTAACGCGCCAGAAGGTGGAGGATGCATTTGCAAGAATCTAATTCACAAAGAAAAATCAGCTTAAACAGCTTCTTAGTCCTTTATACTCAGACCTATTTCTGGCAATTACTATTACCAATAAATTTAATCACTTCCAACAGGGGCCATTTACCACGCCGACACACGCGCAGCAGCGGCTCTAGACGCTGCCAATCTCGGGTCGAGAGGTCGGAACTATACCGTTTGCGTAGGCTACACCTTCCATACCCCAAGTTAACTCAAACAACTTCCAAAAGAGCTTTTAAAATGCGGCTTTTGGGCCAACCTTCTAACCAACCCCAAGAAAGCGGCCGCCGCCCTAGGGCAGCGGCCGCTTTCTTGGGGTCGTTCCTACTGCACTTGCAGGCGCTGCTGGACGGGGGCCTGGCCCGGGGCCGTCACCCGCAGCAAGAAGGGGCCGCCCGTGGCCGGCACGGCCGGCAAGAGCAAGCTGTTGGGGCCCGCCTGCACCAGCCGCTCCTGGTTCCAGCGCACGCGGCCAAGCAGGTCGAGCAGCTGTACGCGCACCCAGCCACGGCCCGGGGCCTCGTACTGAGCCCGCAGCGGGGCGTGCCCGCTGGGCATAGGGTTGGGCGTGACGGCCAGGCGGGCCACCGGCGCGGTGGCCGTGCGGACCGCAGTTACGGTGGGTGGCGTGACCTGGAGTGTGTGCCCGAGCTTGTTGTAGCCAGTAGCCGCTTCCCACGTGTTCTGGTTGGCTAGGCGGATGCTGTACTCCGGGCGGTCGTGGAGCGAGACGTACGGGTCGGGTAAGTTGAGGAGCACGTCGTAGGGACCGGCGGGTAAAGACGCCGGGGGCGTGAAGGCCAGGGTCCATGTTTTGGTTTCGTGTGCGCTGGGGAAGTAGAGCCGGTTGCCGACTTGGTCGCCTATTATGTCTTGCACAAATTTCTCGCCGGTAGTCTGATGGCGCAGAATCACCTCGATCTTGCGGGCGTTGTATAAAGTTCCTCCATTGTCGTTAACCAGAGTCACGGCCAGGGTCGAGGCCTGCCCCGCCGCCACGCTGTTGGGAAGGGAGGCGCTGATTAGGCGAAAGCGATACCCTACGCTTTTCAAGACCCGTACCACCTCCGGGTCCGTGTCGCTGGTTTTCCCTAATGCCTCCGTCGGCGCGGCGATGTGGTCCCAGTGGCCGGCATCCAGCTCGGCGATGAACTGGTCGCCGGTCGGTAGATAGCCGCAGTTTGGATCGGCCACTGCAATCTGGGGCACGTACAAGCCATCCGTCGCCATATACGGGGTTGGGCCCCGGTACTCATTGGTGTGGTAATCGCCCTGCGAGTCGGTCAGAAAACACTGGTTTTGAAACCCCACCCGAGATTTATCGGAACCGCTGAAGGCCTCCGTGGCGGAGATGGGAGCGTTGCCATACAGTCCGCGCTTACCGCGGGGGGTATAGCAAATCGCGCGGTCGCTGGGGGTGGCATCCAGCATGGCCCGGAAGATAGCGCGCGTGTTGTCGTTGGTGGCATCAATGGACGTCGCGTTCCCGATGTTGAGGTTGGCGGAAATCCATTGTTCGCCTCAGGGGCCGATTATGCCCCAGGCGACCAGCGCCAGCACGTCCGCATTCCTCGTCCAGATGGGTTTGAGCTGGGCGCAGTGCTGAACGATAATGTCCTTGGTGGCGTCTTTTTCCGACTCGCGCCAGTTTTGCGGGTTTTCGTAATCGTATTCGTACGCGTAGTGAAAGTACGGAATGGCCTTCAGCCCCAGGCCACGCAGCGTCGCCATGTCGGCATCGATGCGGTCCAGCACTGACTGTGGCACCGCCTCATACTTGTAATCGCCCAGATAGTAGGTAAGGCAAACCGTCGAGACCCCGTTTTGCTGCCGTTGCGTGCGCAGGGTATTGCTGATACTGCTTACGGCTGGCAAGAAAGTACTGGTGCCGGTGCTGAAAAACCAATACATATTGCCTGTTTCCGGATTAGCAAAGAAACTATTGTCGGCGGTGTAGGTTTTGGTGGTTTGGGCCTGGGCACGGCCGGCATTGATGGCCAAGACGAGGGCGCCCCCCACGCTCAGGTGCCGGAGCTTAGTGCCGGCGACCCGGAGTCGGGAGGACAGCGTACGGGTGGGGTTGGAGGTCATGGTTGGACAGGGAGCAGAGGGTGAAGTTGGGTTTGTGACGCCGGGTAGCCCCCACTCAGGCAAGTTTCGCGGCTTGCTCCAGAAAAGGAAAACCGTATCTCATAGCAAAGAGGAGTGAGCGTGAAACCTCTTATGCCCGTTGGTTAGGCGGCAGCCGGTCGGACAGTAATAGTTACCAAGTATTGCTTATTGCTACTTGCCTACGGGAGCAGTAGCGCTTGGGCGTAGCTAGTGACCACCACTAAGTATCAAACCAAAGCCAGCAGGCTGGTTACGGAACCTCGGCTCCCAAAGTATGGGGTCACCTCACAGGCCGCCGTAGCAACTGCCTGGGCAGAACAGATTTGAGTGGGAGCTTGCAACAAGTCTTGTTTCAGCCTAGGCCGGAAACAGTTCATCTAGGATGAGCTTCCAAGTAGATGTTGTTGCATGATGGAACGGAGAGGCTTAATGACTGATAAAGGGGAAGCATAAAGCAAAAAGTATAATATAAAGAAAGATCAGAGGAGGGGGCTACGAGACCAGCGCGAAAAGGCATGGGCCTCCCAGGCCCTTGAGCAATGATGTGATTGAGAACCTAATACAAGGATGAATCTCCTGCTGGAGTAAATATAAGTAACATTAGCAGTCCTCAACCCCGGCCTCGGTTAAAAGTTTGGTACTGAAGTTAACTGAGCAGCCTCTAGAAGTGACAGCCACACTATACCAGCCTGCATTCAGCGGCTAAACCAGTAAGAGGTGCTGCCGCACATCAGCCAGGTTTTGCCAGTGGCAGTAGGCTGCCAAACAGCAATTCTGCCATCTTTTGGTTGCCAACACTGCCTATTTTGTCAGGTTTATGGCCCTGGCACGGGAAGTGACATTGGGCCGGACACCCTGTTTTTCCATCTAACTTAATCCAAACACACACAGAATGGCACTTAGCATGAAACCGCTGGCTGACCGCGTCATTGTTCGCGCCGCCGCCGCCGAGGAAAAAACCAAATCCGGCATCATCATTCCCGATACGGCCAAGGAGAAGCCCCAGCGTGGCGAAGTTGTAGCCGTGGGCGAAGGCAAAACCGCCGATAGTGGCTCGCTTATCAAGCCGCAGGTGAAGGTGGGCGACCAGGTGCTCTACGGCAAGTACGCCGGCACTGAAATCACCGTCGACGGCGAAGATCTGCTCATCATGCGCGAGTCGGACATTTTCGCCGTGCTCTAAGCCCCGGGCTTAATCCGCGAAAATTTCTCAGTTAACACCTCATCTAAATTACTTCATCATCCAGAAATGGCTAAGAACATCCAATTCGACACCGACGGCCGCGCCCGCTTGCAAGCCGGCGTGAACAAACTGGCGAATGCCGTGAAAGTGACCCTCGGTCCGAAAGGCCGCAACGTCATCATCGACAAGAAATTCGGCGCGCCCAGCATCACCAAAGATGGCGTGACCGTGGCCAAGGAGATTGAGCTGCGCGACCCGATTGAAAACATGGGGGCCCAGCTCGTGAAGGAAGTAGCCTCGAAAACGGCCGACCAGGCCGGCGACGGCACCACTACGGCCACCGTGCTGGCCCAGGCCATCTACACCGCCGGCTCGAAGAACGTGGCGGCCGGCGCCAATCCTATGGACCTCAAGCGCGGCATCGATAAGGCCGTGCACGCCGTGGTAGCCAACCTGAAAGCGCAGTCGAAGAAAATCGAGAACAACTCGGAGATTGCCCAGGTGGGCACGATCTCGGCCAACAACGACGCGGAAATCGGGAAGATGATTGCCGATGCCATGGACAAAGTGGGCAAGGAAGGCGTCATCACGGTGGAAGAAGCCCGCGGCACCGAAACCGAAGTGAAGACGGTGGAAGGCATGCAGTTCGACCGCGGCTACCTCTCCCCTTACTTCGTGACCAACCCGGAGAAAATGGAAGTAGAGTTTGACTCGCCTTACGTCCTCATCTACGACAAGAAAGTGAGCACGATGAAGGAGCTGCTGCCCGTGCTGGAGCAAGTGCTGCAAACCGGCAAGCCCCTGGTCATCATCTCCGAAGATGTGGACGGCGAGGCCTTGGCCACCCTGGTGGTGAACAAGCTGCGCGGCTCACTGAAAATTGCCGCCGTGAAGGCTCCCGGCTTCGGCGACCGCCGCAAGGCCATGCTGGAAGACATTGCCACCCTCACGGGCGGTACCGTTATCAGCGAAGAGCAGGGCTACAAGCTCGAAAACGCTACCCTGGAGTACCTGGGCACGGCGGAGAAAATCATCATTGACAAGGACAACACGACCATCGTCAATGGCAAGGGCTCGAAGGAAGCCATCAGCGGCCGCATTGCCCAGATTAAGGCCCAAATGGAAACCACCACATCGGACTACGACAAGGAGAAGCTCCAGGAGCGCCTCGCCAAGCTGAGTGGTGGCGTGGCCATCCTCTACATCGGTGCTTCGACGGAGGTGGAGATGAAAGAGAAGAAAGACCGCGTCGACGACGCCCTGCACGCTACCCGCGCCGCCGTTGAGGAAGGCGTAGTCCCCGGTGGGGGCGTGGCCCTGGTACGGGCCATCGAGGCTCTGGCCGCCGTGGATACCCTCAATGCCGACGAGCGTACCGGCGTGAACATCATCCGCACCGCCCTGGAGTCACCCCTGCGCACCATTGTGCAGAACGCCGGGGGCGAAGGCTCAGTAGTAGTTCAAAAAGTGATGGAAGGCAGCGGCGACTTCGGCTACAACGCCCGCGAGGACCGCTACGAAAATCTGGTGGCCGCCGGCATCATCGACCCCACCAAGGTAACGCGCCTTGCCCTGGAGAACGCCGCCTCCATCGCCGGCCTGCTGCTGACGACCGAAGCGGTGATTTCAGACGAGCCCGAGCCCAAGGAACACGGCCATAGCCACAGCCACGGCGATGGTGGTATGGGCGGTATGGGTGGCATGGGTGGCATGATGTAATCGCCTCAACTGCTTTTAGCCCGTTGCTAATTAGCGTAAACAGCCCCGCTGGCAGTGCCAGCGGGGCTGTTTGTATTAACGGATGTGGTGCCACGAATTGCCCGTAGGGCTTTGTGGTAACATTATAGTTCGGGGTGTTAAATAATATAAGTCATCTATATTAATTTTCTTACAGTATACTTACAGAACATTCAAGCAATTTAGTGGTGCCACGAAGCCCTGCGGGCAATTCGTGGCACCACATCGGCCTTTTCATTTCTGCGATATGCACCTTCAGCCCGGGCACCTTTACCACATTTATAACCGGGGAAATAATCGGGAGCGTATCTTTTTCAGCCCCGAGAACTATTTATTTTTCCTGAGAAAGATGCGTAAATACCTTAGCCCGCACTTGCGTATTCTGGCGTGGTGCCTCATGCCTAACCATTTTCACTTGCTGGTCCAGGTGCGGGAAGAAGCCACTCCAGTAGGCTGCGGCGCCGGGTTTCGAATCTTGCTCAGTTCCTACACCCGGGCCATTCAGCGGCAGGAGAACCGCACGGGCTCACTGTTTCAGCAGCAAACGCAAGCTAAGAGCCTAGCCGATGGCGACCCGGCCTACGCCGGAATATGCTTCTGCTATATTCACCAAAACCCGTTACGCGCCGGGTTGGTGCGCGACTTGCTCGAATGGCCGTGGTCGTCGTTTGCTGATTATGCGGGGCAGCGCGCCGGTACGCTTTGCGACCAGGCGATGGCGCGGCAGTTGCTGGACTTGCCAGCGGCTGAGCCGGAGGTTGTGGAGTGGATTCTGCAGACCATGCCGCCAGAGGTTACGGCATGGTTGTATTGAAGAGAGTCAAACTCACTGCGCAATCAGTTAGTCGTTCGGGATAACAGCGGGACCACGACCCATCTGGACAACTGGCTTCGCCGGCCTGGGATTCATGGCCCCACAATTCGCTTTGCCAAGACCAGAAGAAAGCGAGGGAACGAGCAACTACGCCTTGGGAAGTATCGACAATGGATCAGACAATGCCCCAAATGGGAACGACCACATCATCGAGCAACAAATCAATTCCACCACGAAAAAGCCCCCGGCACCACTGATGCCGGGGGCTTTCGGAGATGTGCGCAACGAATCCGCTTTACGCCTGGGCAGTTGGTGCGGGGTAGTTGCGGGCGTCCATCATCTTGGTCAGTTGGCGGCTGATGACGAATAGGATGAGGGCGGCGGCGGAAGCAGACACCACAAACACCAGGAAGAAGTCATACAGACTGGTGATGGTGAAGCCCAGCAGCACGGGGGCCGGGGCCGTAGATTTCGGGTCGGGGTAGAGGCTGCTCATGTAGCCGGCCAGGTAGTTGGCAGCGGCGTTGGCCAGGAACCAGACAGCCATGAGCAGGGAGGCAAACTTGACGGGGGCCAGCTTGTTCACCAGCGACAGGCCGATGGGCGACAAACACAGCTCGCCAATGGAATGGAAGAAATACAGGGCCACCAGGAAGAACATGCTCACCTTCACGCCCGGCTGCAGGTTGTGCACGCCCAAGCACATTACCAGGTAGCCCAGCGCCAGCAGGGCCAGGCCGATGGCCATCTTGACTGGGGAGGGCGGCTCGGAGCCGCGCTTGCCCAGGGCCGTCCAAAGCAGGGCCATTACCGGGGCGCCGGCCACTACGAAGAACGCGTTCAGGTTCTGGAAAATACTGGCGGGCAGCTCGTAGCCAAAGAGCGTGCGGTCCATCTGCTCGTCGGCAAAAAACGTGAGTGAGGCCGGAGCCTGCTCGAACGCCGCCCAGAAGAACACCACGAAAAACGACACGATGAAAATAACCAGCACGCCCTGCACGTCGGCCCCGGACAGGGACTTGTCGCTGAAGATCATGATGATGATGGCCACCAGCGCCAGGCCCAGCAGCGGAGCAATGGTCGGAAACTTGGCTGAATCGAGCCACAGAATGCCCAGCATGACGGCCAGCAGCACCGGCAGCAGGGCAAACACGCCCTTAATGCCGCCCGAGATAGCCGGGGTCTCCCCCACCTGCACGCCTTCGGGGGTGTGCAGGTACTTGGTTTTGCCCCACTGAAAAATGCTCGTGCCCAACAGCATGGCAATGCCGCAGGCTAAGAACGCCCAGCGGAAGTCGCCCGGGTGCCCAGTGTCGCCCAAAAGGCTGGTGATGGTATTGCCGATGAAGGAGCCCAGGTTGATGCCCATGTAAAAGATGGTGTAGGCCGCGTCCTTGCGCTTGTCGGTGGCGCTGTAGAGAGAGCCCACCATGCTCGAAATATTGGGTTTAAAGAAACCATTACCCAGGATCATAAAGCCCAGGCCTAAGTACAGGAGCTGGTGGCTAAGGCCGTGAGTGGCGGCCGGACCGTAGTTGGAAGCGGCGAAGAAGAGGGTAAACTGGCCCAGGGCCATCAGCACGCCGCCCGTGAGGATGGAGCGACGATTGCCCCAGTACCGGTCGGCAATAAAGCCGCCGATCAGGGGGGTGAGGTAAATCAGGCTGGTGTAGCCCCCATAGAACTTGGACGCGAAGGCCTTGTCCATCATCATGGCCTTGGTCAGAAACAGCACGAGCACGGCGCGCATGCCGTAGTAGCTGAACCGCTCCCACATTTCGGTGGCGAACAACAGGTATAAGCCGCGGGGGTGGCTCGTGGATTCCGCCTGAAGCGGCTGCTCGGTTTGAGCGGAAATGGTTTGCATGAGGGAAGCTGGGGGGTGAACGGAAAGGATGAGGAAGTTACAACCGGCGCCCGCTGCGCAAGCCGTGCAATACGGGCACGGTAAATCTAGGAAAGTTTCGGCATTATGAAGGCAGCGTGACATTTTTCCACTCGGGCAACTCGGGCCGGGCCGTTTTGGGCGGCCCGTCGGGGCGGTAGGCTTTGGCGCGGTAGGCCCCGGGTGAGAGCCCGGTTTGCTTGCGAAAAAAGCGCGTGAAATAGCCGGGGTCGACAAACTGCAGCTCGTAGGCAATCTCGGCTACCGAGAGCGAGGTATACAGCAGGTAGTTGTGCGCCTTGCGAATGGTGTGGGCCTGCACAATCTGCTGGGCCGTTTTGCCCTTCACGGCCTGGCAGATTCGGTTCAGATGCACCTGGGTAATCTTGAGCTCCTGGGCAAACTGCGAGATCTTCTTCTCGAAGGGGGCCGTCCGCTCAATGGCTTTCTGGAACTCGCGGAAGTAGTGCAGGGCGCGGTTGGGGCTTTCCTCCTTCCGGCGGTTGTGGTGCAGCAGGCGGAATATCTTTACAAAAAGCAGCTTGAAGTAGCCGTTGAGCGCAAGCTGCTTGCCGGGCAGCTCCGAATAAATCTCCTCGTGAATCTGCTGCTCGAGGGACAGTAAATCGGCAAACCCTACTTCGGAGTTGAAATCGGAAAGAATATGCACCGAGTTCAACTCCACCAGTACGCCGGGAGTAGCCTGCAGGATGGTATCGAGCAAGGCCTCCGCCAGCGTGAGGGTGCGGCCTTTCACTTGCGGGCTGAACGTGAAGCCGTGCACCGTGTTGGCGGGAATGATGACCAGACAGGGCGTGGTGAGCTCGACCAGCTCGGTGGCCTCGAAAGAAGCGCGGCCGGCTTCGAGAAAGAACAGCTGGAACAGGTTTTCGTGCAGGTGCGGCTTGAGGCCCCAGTCGGTGAGGCGCTGCCGGGGCACGATGAGCTGGCTCTGCAGATAGTCGTGCGAAATCTGCGCTTTGCTGTCGCCGTAAATTCCGTTGTAGCGGGCAATGTGAGAGGCCATGAGCGGGGAAGTAAAGCAGGGACAAAGCAAACCTACGCAGGCCCGGTGATTAAATCTTCCCCTGGTACTGCCTTATTCAATACGGCTGGGGGCGGCAAAAATTGCACGGGCGGCAAGACCAAAGTTTAATTTGTCCCGTTAAAGAAACGAATTGTTTCACTGTCCGCCAGCCGAACAATTCTACCTTTGCACCCTGATTCCCCAAAACTCCCACCCAACACTTTTTCAGCCATGCAAGAACCATCCCCCCTTGCTGCCACCTCCCCCAATCGTTTGCAGCCGCTGGGCTTCCACGAAACGGCGACCGTTCACCTCAACCTGACGCCCGCGGAGCTCATCGAGCACGCCCTGCGTAACGGGGAAGGCCACCTGACCGACACCGGCGCGCTGATGGCCGACACCGGCAAGTTCACCGGCCGCTCGCCCAAGGACCGGTTCGTGGTGCGCGACGCCAACACCGAAGACAGTGTGTGGTGGGGCGACATCAACATCCCCTTCGACGCCGACAAATTCGACCAGTTGCACCAGAAAATGGTGGCCTACCTGGCCGACAAGGAGCTGTACGTGCGCGAGGCCTATGCCGGCGCCCACCCCGACTATCAGCTCAAGCTGCGCATCGTGAACGAGCAGGCCTGGCACAACCTGTTTTGCTACAACATGTTTCTGCGCCCCGCCGAAGGCGCCGACACCAGCTGGACGCCCGATTTCAGCATCATCTGCGCCCCCGGCTTCGAAGCCGACCCGGCCGTGGACGGCACCCGCCAACCTAACTTCGCCATCCTCAACTTCACCAAGAAGATGATTCTCATCGGCGGTACGGGCTACGCGGGTGAGATGAAAAAAGGCATTTTTGGGGTGCTGAACTACCTCTTGCCTCACCAGATGAGCACGCTGCCCATGCACTGCTCGGCCAACGTGGGCCAGGGCGGCGACACCGCCATCTTCTTCGGCCTCTCCGGCACCGGCAAAACCACGCTCTCCGCCGACCCCCACCGCGGCCTCATCGGCGATGACGAACACGGCTGGACCCCCGACGCGGGCATCTTCAACTTCGAGGGCGGCTGCTACGCCAAGGTCATCGACCTGAGCCGCGAAAAAGAGCCGCAGATTTGGGATGCCATCCGCTTCGGCGCCATCGTGGAAAATACGCGTTTCATCCCCGGCACCCACACCGTGGACTACGCCAATAAGTCGGTAACCGAGAACACGCGGACAGCCTACCCCATCCACTTCATCGACAACGCCATCGAGCCCTCGGTGGCCGCCGCACCCAAGAATATTTTCTTCCTTACCGCCGATGCCTTCGGCGTACTGCCCCCCATCAGCAAGCTCGATAAAAGCCACGCCATGTACCTGTTCATGTCGGGCTACACGGCCAAGGTGGCGGGCACCGAAATGGGCGTGGTAGAACCCCAAACCACGTTCTCGGCCTGCTTCGGGGCCGTGTTCCTGCCCCTGCACCCCACCCGGTATGCCGAGATGCTGGGCCAGAAAATGGATGAGAACCCTGACATCAACGTCTGGCTCATCAATACCGGCTGGACCGGCGGGAGCTACGGCACCGGCCACCGCATGAAGCTCAACTACACCCGCGCCATGATCACGGCGGCTCTCAACGGCCAGCTCAGTGAAGTAAAGTTCACCAAGCACCCCATCTTCGGAGTGGCCGTGCCCGGTGCCGTGCCCGGCGTACCCACCGAAATCCTGGACCCGCGCAACACCTGGGCCGACAAGGAAGCCTACGACAAAACCGCCGCTGACCTCGCGGAGAAGTTTGTTGAGAACTTCCGGAAGTACGCCGATTTTGCCAACGAAGAGATTCTGGCCGGCGCCCCCAAAGTGGCCGTTGAAGCCTAAGCTTCGACCGCGTTTAACGATAAAAAAGCCCCGCTAGCACATGCTAGCGGGGCTTTTGTTTGAATGGGTGGGGAAGCGCAACCGTGGGAACCTCACATGCCCCCTGAGGGTCGTACCCGGGAGGGTGAGCTCTCCCGGGTATGACCCCGGTTCGCTTCAGGCGCCAAGCCACAGGAGAGAGGGAGCCTGATGGCCGGTACGCGAACGGTCGGCAAGGAAATCGGACCGCTCACCATAGCACGGACGGAGCCTGATGACTAGTATGCGAACCGAACAGCCGCATAGCGGCGACAGGTTAGTAGAAAAGCTAACCGGGAATGTGGCAAAGCCGCGTAGCGGTGACAGATTTTCCTAGACGCTCTGTCACCGCTACGCGGCTTATTTACGGCATAACCCTACAGGCGGCTAGCAGCTTGGCACAATTAATGGGCCCTCACTTAATCCTTTTGCCCGTCGCCAGTTTTCTCCGGAGCAGGCCGGCCCAGCCAGGCGGCCAGGCCCACGCCGACCCCAGCCAGCGCGGCGGCCGTCACCAGCGGGTGCGTAGTAGCGGCGGTGTACAGGCTGGTCTCGCGGGTGTGGCCGGGGTAATTGCCGCGCTCTTGCAGTTCGCCCATGGGCTGGTCGAGGCCGTTTTGGGCGCGCGGCCGGGGCGGGCGCTTCGACTGCTCCTGCTTGGCAAACACCTTTTCCATGAACTTGTCGGTGAGGCGCGGGGCGTAGTGGTTCAGGGCCGAAATCAGCTTGCCACCGCCCCCTATCGTTACTTCGGGCTGGCCGGTTTCGGCGCAGTGCAGGATGGCGCGGGCCACAAGGTCGGGCGCGTAAGCCGGCGGGGCGTGCTGGGGCTCGCGATCCAGGTAGTTCTTGGCGTGTTCGGGGTAGGGTGTGTCGATGGCCCCCGGCTTCACGAGCGAAACTGCCACCGGGGTGCCGTCCATTTCCAGCTCCATGCGCAGGCCGTCGGTGAAGCCCTTCACGGCATGTTTGCTGGCACTGTAGATGGTTTGGAGAATAGCAGTGGTTTCCGACAAAATACTGCCGATGTTGATGAGGCTGCCGCCCCGCGCTTTGAGGTGCTGCACGGCCTCGAGCGAGCCGTAAATCAGGCCCCAAACGTTGGTATCGAACAGCTTGCGCATGTCTTCTACCGGCGTTTGCTCGACCTTGCCGTATATCGACACCCCGGCATCGTTCACCCAGGTATCGAAACCGCCAAACTGCTGGATGGCGGCTTGCGCAATGCCGTGCACCTCGGCCGGCTGGCTCACGTCGGCCACTACGTAAATGGCCTGCCCCCCGGCGGCAGTGATTTCGTGGGTGAGTTGCCGCAGGGCGTCTTCGCTGCGTGCGGCCAACACCAGCCGGGCTCCTTTTTGGGCCGCCAGGCGGGCCGTAACCAGGCCAATGCCCGACGAAGCGCCGGTAATGACCATAACCTGGTCGCTTAATTTCTTGAGGGTAGGTTTCATAAGGTGAGGTGGAAAGTGATAAGGTTGAGTAATTGGGTACGACGGGGCCTACTGTGGAGTTGCCGCTAACTCGGGGTGGACGTGGTGCGAGCCAGCCCACGCTTGGCCGCCCGGCCTTGCTGCCCTAGTATCGTTCTTTGCCCCATGCACACTTTTTATGCACCCGACTTGAGCGGTGCCACCTACACCCTGCCCGAAGACGAAAGCAAGCACGCCGTGCGGGTGCTGCGCCTGGGTCCCGGCGAAGCCGTGGAGCTGCTCGACGGCCGCGGCGGCCGCTACACCGCCGCCGTGGCCGACGCCAATCCCAAGCGCTGCCAGCTCCGCATCACCTACCAGGCCACGGTGCCACCCCGCCCCTACTTCACCCACGTAGCCGTGGCTCCTACCAAAAACCTCGACCGCATGGAATGGTTCGTCGAGAAAGCCGTTGAAGTAGGTGTGGAGCGCCTCACCTTCCTGCGCTGCGCCCGCTCCGAGCGCCGCGAGCTGAAGCTGGATCGGCTGGAGAAAATCGCCATCAGCGCCCTCAAGCAGTCAGGTCAGGCCTGGCTACCGCAGCTGGACGAGATGACGGATTTTAAGAATTTTGTAGCCGAAGTGGGGCCCGACACCACATTTATCGCGCATTTGGAAGAAGGTGAGCGTACAGCACTGGCGCAAGTGGCCGGCGCAGGACCACGCTGCTGCGTGCTAATTGGCCCAGAGGGGGATTTCACGCCGGAGGAAATTAAGTTAGCCCTCAGCCGGGGCATTCGGCCGGTGACGTTGGGAGCTTCACGGCTGCGCACGGAGACGGCGGCCCTGGCGGCAGTGTTTACCATGCACATCTGTCGGGAAACGTGAAATGAATATGTTCAGAAGTGATTTAAAACAAATACTAAATTCTGAAGAACCTACGGAGTCACTTCGTGAATTTGCCATTAAATTGAATACTAATGGTTTCAATAAGCAGGAGATTTATAATGTGTTCTACAATTATTATTCAGAGCTACAAGAAAAAGGAAATGATGTAGAAGCTGATATTTTAGGTGATATAATGGATATGATCACAGGGTGGTATTCAGGAAGGAACTTAGACTTAATATAAGGCTAATGCTTGGTTTACGCATTGATTTGTTCTTGCTAAAAGTCACCGATAATGAGGTCCACTTTGGACTTGCACACGGATTATTCGATTAGCTCGCCAGGACAGACCTCTGTCGTAGGTGCTGGACAGGTCCACGCCCAGGTCAGGCGCTGGTGAGTACGCCTTGCTTGGGCGCGACTTAAGCCTGGGCGCAACTCAAACCTGTGATTCGATGGAATCAGCGAGCCGCCAGCGCCATATGTGTAATCAGTATCGGAGGCTGGGGCGGTCCAAATAATTGCCGACTACGAGAATACATTAGCTTCTGTATCAGCCACGGCGGGCCTTATCCCTCGGCATAAACAGAACGAGCCCGCTATTACAGCGGGCTCGTTCTGTTCAGCCAGGTAAGCGGTGCTCTAGTAGCAGGGCTCGAACCTGCGTCCACCCGGTCCAAGAGCCAGGCGCTCTTCCGCTGAGCTATACCAGAGTTGGTGATGAGGGCAGGGCTCGAACCTGCGTCCACCCGGATTAGAGCCGGGAGTTCTCCCACTGAACTACCTCATCATCGTTGGCTTATTAATTCACTTCGGGCCGTAGCGGTAACACGGGCTTTCCGGAGAAATACCGGTGACGCTTTAAGACGGCAGCAAGGTACGGATTCGTGACGCTCACGCCGTGCACCAGTTCCGGCGTGGGCCGAAACGGGACTACTCCGTGAGGCCGGGGAGCCAGCCAGCCGGACTTTAGGGGGTCAAGGCCGGCCTGTCGGCAAGCACTCGCTACCTGGGCCCGAGTGCAAGTAGCAGTACCCAAAAATACCTCCCAGGGCAAGGGCAAAGCGGCCCACACTTGCGTATTAGGGTCTAGTCCTTGGCCCGCTCTATGGTGCCAGGCGACTACATCAGCAGCCATAAGACGCAATACTTTGCCAAAGCACATCTCTTCCAGCACGAACTCCATGCCCAGAGCGTAGAGCAGGTTTATCCAGTTATCCCGGGTCTTATTCCAGGAGCCAGCGGCCGCATTCCAGGTTGATGAATCATCTCCTCGTTTGACAATCATGGAATCCCGCTGAAACGAGTTTTGCGACCATATTCCGTGCAAATAACCCGCTAGCTCTTGCAACAAGGAAGTCCACCGACCGAGCAGCTCACCTTGCTGCTCGCTGGTAAGCAGCGCTAATACCTCTGGTGCTGGATATACATGGGCAATGGCCCACCAATTGGCTGTGGCAGCGGGTGGGCTTGGCGTAGCCCCGAGCCAGCGCGCAAGGGTCGAGGGCTGCCGGCCGGAACAACGCCGAAACAACATGTCGGCTACTTCATCGTAGGCCCGCTGCTGTCCGGCAATAGTAAACTCACTGCGCATGTTGCAGCGAGCAGTGTAGTAGGCCACAAAAGCGGCGCTGTCTAAGTCCTGCGCGAAAACCTCGTAGCTCAACTCGTGCGCCAGGCCATGTTTGGCAACCTGTTCAAATTCGGCCCGGCGTTGCTCTGCCAGCATAGTTTGCAACTTTTCCTCCAGGTGTCGGACCGAGCGAAAAAGCTTGTTGTACTGACGCTTGGGCAGGTCGATTCCCGAAGCGGCACGGGCGGCGCGGTCCAGACGGTCGGTGAGGTAATTATTGTGGCCCAACTGTTTGCCTAGTAAGGGATTTACTTTTTTCAGAAAAGCTTCCACATCGGCGGGAACATCATAGCGCAAGCCTGGAGGAGGCACCTGGGCGAACAACTCCGCGGTCTTCCGCACCTGTCGGTCTGCTCCCTGCGGCGGCCGAAAGATGCTTGCCATGGCTGAATATTGCCACACACTCCGACGCAGCGAATGATTAGCCGCTTTGCGCAGGGTGAGGCTCTGTTGCCCAGTCAGCTTGTCTTGCAGTAGCGGCAGCAGCATGTCCGCTACATCTTCAGGCCGACGGCGCTGTCGTAGCGTATCGTATAAAGCGCGTAGATTCATTGCATTGCAAGCTGAAAATGTAATCAGCTATAAGCACCTTCCAAGTGGGAACGCTAATATATAGCACCGGTTTATATTCACCGAAGTAGGGTCTGGGCAGCAAATATACTTAATATAAACAAGATAAAATTGACTCTTTCTGGAATCATTAGCGATGAAGTTGGCCCGCCGCGTAGAGTTGCTGGTGATTTCAGCCTCGGACGCCTGTCCCTACAACTAACCTCAAATTTCGTTTTAAACACCCATTAAAGGGCTTCGGCGAAAAGCACCGACCTATGCCGGGGGCATTTTTGCATTCTTCCAAACAACCCTTTTTACTGATGCTGCTTCCGCGGCCTCCCGTTCAGGTTCCGCAGCAGGAGCATGGCGAACCCAAGCTCAACCAAACCCGCCCGGCTGATTAGCGTTTGCCTGCTGATAGCCCTTACTTTCTGGTCCGCTGGTCCAGCCTTTCCAACCCAACTTCCGATGGCTACTCCGCAACTGCACCAACTTGAATTCAACAACACCTTCGTCGATGAGCTGCGCGGCGAAGTAGCCCGGGATAATCGCCCGCGCCAAGTGCCCGGCTACACCTATTCGCGGGTGAAGCCCACCCCCGTGCGCGACCCGCACCTGCTGGCCTGGTGCGATGAGCTGGCCGCTTACCTCGGCATTGCCCGGCCGGCAGAGCGGGGCCCTACGGTCGACGCCCTGGCCGGCAACCTGGTCACGGACACTATGAAGCCCTTTGCCGCACGCTACGCCGGCCATCAGTTCGGTAATTGGGCCGGGCAGCTTGGTGACGGCCGCGCAATCTCCCTGGGCGAAGTGACGGCTACTGACGGCAGCTCCTGGGAAATCCAGCTTAAAGGGGCCGGTCCCACGCCCTACTCGCGGCGGGCCGATGGCCGGGCCGTGCTGCGCTCGTCGCTACGCGAGTTTTTGTGCAGCGAAGCCATGCACTACCTGGGGGTGCCCACCACCCGGGCCCTGAGCCTGGTGGGAACCGGCGACTTAGTCGTGCGCGACATGTTCTACAACGGCAACGCCAAGCCGGAGCCGGGTGCTATCGTGGCCCGGGTGGCCCCCACCTTCATCCGCTTCGGCAATTTCCAGATGATGGCAGCCGCTCGCGAAGTCGACAACCTACGGGCCCTGGCCGACTACGTCATCCGGCACCATTTTCCGGAGTTGGGCTCGCCGTCGCCGGCCGGGTACGTACGCTGGTACGAGGAAATCTGCCGCCGCACCGCCGTGATGGTGGCGCACTGGATGACGGTCGGCTTTGTGCACGGGGTGATGAACACCGACAACATGTCCATCCTCGGCCTTACCATCGACTACGGCCCCTACGGCTGGCTGGAGCCCTACGACCCCGACTGGACGCCCAACACCACCGATTTTGGCTCCCGCCGCTACGCCTTCGGCCAGCAGCCCCAGGTGGCGATGTGGAACCTAGCCCGCCTGGCCGAGGCGCTCTACCTGCTGGTGGGAGACATTGAGCTGCTGCGCCCGGGGCTGGACGTATACGAGTCGACCTTCGAGCGCACCCGGCAGGAAATCCTGCTGAAAAAGCTGGGCCTCACGGCGCGCCAAACTGAAGAGGACGTACACTTGATTGGCGGCTTGCTGGAGGCGCTAGCCGAGGCCGAGGTTGACATGACCATTTTTTTCCGCCAGCTCTCGCACGTAGCACCGGCCCTGATTGCCGCGCCGGAGCAGGAATACGACCGGTTCCACGAGCTGCTGGCCGCGGCCTCCTACGTTCCGCTGCCTAACCCGGCGCACTCCCCCCTGCTCGACTGGCTGCGGCGCTACCTGCCCCGGCTACGGGAGGAGACGACCACCGCCACCGCCATAGAGGCCACCATGCTGGGGGCCAACCCCAAGTACGTACTGCGAAACTACCTGGCTCAGCGAGCCATTGAAGCGGCGGAGCGAGGAGACCTCTCCTATTTGAACACGCTGATGGAAGTTCTCAAGCAACCGTACGCGGAGCAGCCCGAGCACCAGGAATTTGCCGCCAAACGTCCCGACTGGGCCTGGGAAATGCCCGGCTGCGCAACGCTGTCGTGCAGCTCGTAGGCGGGCTTTGGCTTTGCTCATTCACCTAAAAAGCCCCGCTGATGTGATGATTCAGCGGGGCTTTTTAGGTGACTGGGTGGTGCCCGGGGTTGTTCTGATGGGAGCCAGACGAGCACAAAGTGATACCGCAACGGGGGCTTGGCAGGTCGCGTCGTGGTTGCTTCTACCGGCGCCGGCCAAAAATGCGCAACAGAAACAGGAAGAGGTTGATGAAGTCCATATACAATATTAGTGCCCCCAGGATGGACGCTTTGTTGCTCATCTCTTCGCCTTCCGTTAGGCCGAGCAGCGCCAGCTGCTTCAGTTTCTGGGTGTCGTAAGCGGTCAGGGCCACGAACAGCAGCACCCCGACGAAGGAAGTAACAATTTGCAACACCGAGTTGGCCCAGAACAGGTTCACCACCATGGCTAGTACTAATCCGATGAGGGCCATACTCAATAGCTTGCCCCAGCCCGAAAGGTCCTGCTTGGTAAAGTAGCCGTACAGGCTCATCACGCCAAAGGTGCCGCCCGCCACGAAAAAAGTGGAGGCAATGGAAGAGTAGGTATAAGCGAGGAAAATGCAGCTCAGGGTGACCCCGTTCAGCACGGCGTAGCCCACAAAAGTGGCTTGCACCATGCTCTGGCTCCAGTCGAATACGCGGGCCGAGAGGAAGCTCACCAGCACCAGTTCGGCAATAATGAGCCCTAAAAAGACGAAGCGGGTGCCGAACACGAATTCCAGCAGGGCGGGCGAGGACGCCGCAAACAGCGCCACGCCCCCCGTCAGCCCCAGGCCGGCCGCCATCCAGCCGTACACCTGAGCAAAAAATCGAGCTTGTACTTCGGCAGCTTCCGCGGGCGAAATAAGCACCGACTCGGGAGTCGGGGCCAGGTTGTTTTCTTCCATGATTGAGTAAGCGAAAAATGACAGGGAATGCAAGTGCCAAGCTACGCAACGGCACGCCGCCAGCAAAACGCCGAACCAAACTCAATGGTTGCTCTTTAACCGTCTCAGCAAATCGCCCGCGCTGGTGCGAATTCAGCGCTCCGCCAGGCTCGCACCAGTACCGGACTGAACGCCCGTCAGTGCCGAGGCGGGGTGTATTTTCGCACCCATGCACTCTTCTGCTTACCTCACCATCGCCTTCGCCCTGCTCGCCTGCTCGCAGCAGCCCACCGAATCGGGTACGTCTGCCGGTACCCGGCTGACCACTTCAACCCGCGCCACTTCAACCTCCACCCCATTCCCCGAAACTTTCGAAGCCGGTAGCAAGGGCGCTTACGAAGAAGCCGATGAGCCCCTGACTACGGGGGGCTGGCATTTTCAGGACGCCCTCATTGGCAGCAGCCCCCAGGACCACAAAACCGGCGAGCGCGCCGCCCGCCTCCGCAACCAGGGCCGCATCCGCATGAACTTCGACGCGACGACCGGGGTGCGGCGCATTACCATCAGCGCCGCGGCCTACGGCACCGACGGGCCCAGCACCTGGGAGCTGTGGCTGAGCCGCGACGGGGGCCGCACCTACGCCCGCACCGGGGCGCCCGTTATCACCAGCGGCCCGAAGCTAGTGCCCCACGTGTTCTCCAACAATGCTAGCGGCCCCATTCGCCTGGAAATCCGCAAAACCAGCGGCCCCAAAAACCGGCTGGACATCGACGACATCACCCTCGAAACGGCCACGGGTCCCGCCGGGGCGGCAGGTGGCGTTACGGGCGGCTTCCTCGACAATGGCAACAAGCCGCAAGCGTCCATCCAATCGCCTAATCCGCCGCGCCGGCCTACTTCGGTCGACCCCAACGACGGCAACCTCGCCTTAGGCAATCCAAGTGGGGCCACCTCCGATCCGGCTAACGCCAACAACTACCTGCTCGTCCACCCCGAATTTACCATCGGCTACAATGGCGCGCGCGGCATTCCCACCTGGGTGAGCTGGCACCTGGGCCGGGCCGATATTGGCCAGGCTCCCCGCCAGGACGATTTCCGCCCCGATGCCGCCCTGCCGCGGCAGTTCTACCAGGTCACCCCCGCCAGCTACGCCCGCTCCGGCTTCGACAAAGGCCACAACTGCCCCAGCGGCGACCGCACCGCCAGCCTCGACGCCAACTCGGCCACTTTCCTGATGACCAATATGGTGCCCCAGGCCCCGCGCAATAACCAGCAAACCTGGGCCCAGCTCGAAGAATACGGCCGCACTCAAGTGCAGCATGGCCAGGAAATCTACGTCATCATGGGCAGCTATGGCCGGGGCGGGACTGGCGCCAACGGCTTCGCCCAAACCCTCGACCAGGGCCGCGTTACCGTGCCCGCCCGCATCTGGAAAGTGATGGTCATCCTGCCCGAGGGCCAGAATGACCTCCAGCGGCTCGCCACCGACCCGGGCGTCCGCGTGCTGGCCATCGACACGCCTAACGACAACGGTATTAAGTCTGACTGGCAGCAATACCTGACGTCGGTCGATAAAATCGAAGAAGCCACCGGCCTGGATTTACTGAGCGCCTTACCCCACGAAACACAGGCCCGCCTGCAAAAGCTGGTCGATAAAGGGCGGGCGCGGTAACGCGGACTCTGCGAGTCCGCGAGTAAACGGCCCCGAACAACCCACGCGCGGACTCGCAGAGTCCGCGTTACTATGGATGCTTTGCGCTATTTTATTGCCTTGGTCTGGCTGGTCAACGGCCTGTTTTGCAAGTTGCTCATGCTGGTGCCGCGCCACGCGGCCATCGTGGCCCGCATTCTGGGGCCGACGCACGCGGGGCTGCTCACGCGCCTGATTGGGCTGGCCGAAATCGGTATGGCGCTTTGGGTGGTCAGCGGCCGGTACCGCCGCTGGGGCGCGCTCACTCAAATCGTTCTCATCCTCAGCATGAACGCGCTGGAAGCCTGGCTGGCCCCCGACCTGCTCTTATGGGGCCGGGCCAATGCGGGGTTTGCCGTCCTGTTCTGCCTGCTCATCTACTGGCATACCTTTGGCCGCCCGCGTGGGGCACCACCCTAACCTCCGCCGTCGATGCGGTCCTGGTTGAAGACTCACCCGTTTGCGGTCGAGGCATTCTTTGAACATTCGCTGGTTCTCACCTTCGCCGCGCCGCGGGCGGAGGTCCAGGCGTTGCTGCCCGCCCCGCTGGTGGCCGACACCTTTGCCGAGGACTGGGCCTTCCTGGCCGTGGCGCTGGTTCAAACGCGCCAACTGCGGCCCAAAGGCTTCCCGGGCTGGCTGGGGCAGGATTTCTTTCTGATAGGGTACCGGACTTTTGTTCGCTACCCCTCGTCGGGTGGCAAACGCCTGCGCGGGCTGTACATCCTGCGGTCGGAGACCGACAAAAAGCGCATGACGGCGCTGGGTAATCTGTTTACCCACTACCGCTACCATACCGTCGACATCGCGCAACAACACGCCGCCGGGCAGTTTGCGATCCGGTCTCAACGGGCTGATTTTCAGGTCAGCCTGGCCCCACCCAGCCCGGAGGTTTTGCTGCCCGACCGCTCCCCTTTTGCCAGCTGGCAGGAAGCCCGCCGGTTTGCCGGGCCATTACCCTTTACTTTCTCAGCGGACCCGGGCTCCGACCGCATGCTGATTGTTGAAGGCGTGCGCCAACACTGGGAGCCGGAGCCGGTGGCCGTCAAAAGCTATCACGTTGGTTTCTTTGAGCGACTGAATCTAAGCCAGTTAGTATTGGCCAATGCCTTTGCGCTGCGAGATGTGCCCTACTACTGGAAAAAAGGCCGCACTGACCGATGGACCCGCTAAGAAAACCCTTCCAAGGACTATGGAATGTGGTTCGGTTTAACTGGCATTTCTACCTCCTGGCCCTGGTAGCGGCACTGGGGTTGGGCTTGCTGGGCGTGGCCGGGCCGCCCGCCGCCCGGGGCTACGCCTCGGCCTTATTGGGGCTGGTACTGATTCCGGTCGTAACCTCCTTAGCCGTCTCGGCCTACGTGTACGATTTCTCCGACTTATACCGCCTGACCTGGCTGCCGACCACTGCTCCTGCTCATCCCGCGGTGCTCACTATAAATGCCGGCTTCGATGAAATCAGCGCCGCACTGCAACGCAAGTACGCGCCCCGCCAGCTGGTGGCCCTTGATTTCTACAACCCGGCCCGACATACGGAAGCCTCTATTGCGCGGGCCCGCCGGGCGTATCCCCCCTTTCCGGGCACCCAGTCGGTAGACACCCGCGCGGCGCTGCCGCTGCCCGACAATTCCGTTGACCTCGCCTTTGCGTTTCTGGCCGCCCACGAAATTCGGGACCCTGTCGAAAGAGTGACTTTTTTTCGGGAGATTCGGCGCATCACCAAGCCCACTGGCCTGGTCATCGTAACCGAGCACTTGCGCGATACGGCTAATTTCCTGGCCTACAACGTTGGTTTCTTCCACTTTCACTCGCGGCGCGCCTGGCTGGCTACCTTCCAGCAGGCGGGGCTGCGGGTTGCGCAGCAAATTCCCATTACCCCTTTCATCACCGCATTCATTCTGAGCCCCCATGGAAGCGCAGCTTAAGCTTATTGGCTGGCTCTTAATCATCTTGGCGCTGTTGCACGCCGGCTTCGCGCGCTACTTCAACTGGCGCCACGAGTTCGCGGCCGTTAGCTTAATTAACCGCCAGATGATGTACGTTCATACGTTTTTCATTGCCTTTACGGTCTTACTCATGGGGCTCTTGTGCCTGAGCTCGGCGGCCGAGCTGGTCGGTACTCCGCTCGGTCGTAGGCTGGCGCTGGGCTGCAGCGTCTTCTGGCTGGTCCGGCTCCTCATTCAGTTCTTTGGCTACTCTGCCCAACTCTGGCGAGGCAAGGGGTTCGAGACTTTCGTTCACGTGGTCTTATCCGGGCTGTGGTCTTATTTAAGCCTGGTTTTTCTACTGGTTGGCCTGGCTTGATAATCAGGAATTTGAGCTAATCGAAACCCCGCTTCGGCGGGCCAATTGCCCCAGGTCTGGTAGCCCAACTGCTGGGCCGCGGCATCGCCGTAGAAGAAGGTAAGTAAAGTGGGCGTGTCGGTGGCGTGCTGCACTACTTGGTAGCGCATCCATAACTCGTCGTCCACAGGCTGTTCTAAATCAATGCGTTCAGAGATCTGCTCCGTCACAAACCGCTCCTGCGCCAAATGCTCCGCTACCGTGCGCGGCTGAGGATGCTGGGCGCGGTAGCGGGTGCGCCAGGCCTGGGCCAGCACCCGCTGTTGCACCAAAGCCGGGGTGTAGTCCTCACCAGCCCAAAACAATGGCGTGCAAAAGCCCCTTTTCAATAGAGGGCCAATGTTGAATTTGTTGGCATAGTCGGTAGTGTAGCGGTTGGTCCAACCGCCCTGCAGATCATCGGCCAAGTTCAGGGCAACCCGGTAAAGCGGTTCATCGGACCCAACGGAGCGGGCCAGGTTGAGCTGCCGCAAGGTTTGGGCTGCAATCCCTTCGGCTTTCAGTTGCACTAGATCTCGCAGTTTAGCTACGAATGGCTCCTTCGCCATGGGATTGAAATGCAGCACCGGCACCGCCAAATCGGCCTTGGTGCCGCCACCCAGCAACTGTAAGTATGCCTGAAAACGAGCTTGGTCGCGGGGCTTTTCATAAAGCTCCAGCATAGCATCCAGCACCGGTAGCACTTCAAACGGCATGGCGATCGAATCGGCTGGAAAACGCGCTTAGGTTTCCGTCAGTACCGTTTTGAAGCCCGCCAGGGTGCCCTCGGCCGTGCGGCCCAGCGCGTAGGCGTGGATTTGCGGCTCGGTGCCCACCCGGTACACCTGCGTGCCATCCAGTTCCTGCTTCAGGTACATCTGCAGGGCCTTGTACCGGTTAGCCAGCGCCACATCGCCCAGCACGCCATCGTCGGCCGTGTGGTTGCGCAGGAACTGGGTCAGCGGCACGGTTTCGACGGGGGCATCGGCGGGTTCGTCGAGTGCCTTTAGCAGCGCGGCGTTGCTCAGCTCACCACTAGGCACGTCGTAGACCACGGCGACCAGTGGCGCATCCGATTCGCTGATGAACTGCAGTCCCGCCACCAGCTTTTCGAGTTCCGGGGGCACGGCAGCTTGGGCATCGGGCTTCTTATCGCTTAGCCCGCTACCGCCGTCCACCTTCGCCGCGATGGCCGTGGCCAGCTCCTGCATCCGTTCCTCGGGCACTTTTATTTTAGGGTTGGCGAAGTTCATGTCGGCAACCTTCTTCATCGGGATGAGATGGATATGCGCGTGCGGCACTTCCAGGCCAATAACGGCTACTCCGATGCGCTGGCACGGCACGGCAGCCTGCACGCCTTTAGCCACGCGTTGGGCGAACACGTGCAGGGCCGCCAGCTCATCGGCGG
Source organism: Hymenobacter montanus (assembly GCF_014699115.1). GTDB lineage: Bacteria > Bacteroidota > Bacteroidia > Cytophagales > Hymenobacteraceae > Hymenobacter > Hymenobacter montanus. The sequence goes on along the minus strand of NZ_JACXAD010000007.1, from coordinate 74,824 downwards.
GCAGGTCGAAGATATAGTCGACCTCCTTCTTCGGAATCACCAGCGTGTGGCCTTCCACCAAGGGCGTAATATCAAGGAAAGCCAGGTGGCGGCCGTCTTCGGCTACTTTATAAGCCGGCAGCTCGCCGGAAACGATACGGGAGAATATAGAAGGCATGTTTGGTGCTTGGTGCTTGGTGCTTGGTTATTGGTTATTGGTTATTGGTGCCTGGTGCTTGGTTTGCAACGCAAGTAACTATCTACGGGCGCAACAAAAAGGCGGTGCTCATCAGCACCGCCTTTTTGTCGTCCGGCTACCTGGACCCAAGCACCAGGCACTAAGCACCAGGCACCAACAATTCAACCTACCGGCTGATCTCCAGAATTTCGAACTGCAGCTTGCCGGCCGGCACCACGATTTCGGCCGTATCGCCGGCCGACTTGCCCAGCAGACCTTTGCCGATGGGCGACTTCACCGAGATTTTACCGGCGGCCAGGTTAGCTTCTTCCTCGGCCACTAGGGTGTAGTCGAGTACCATGTTGTTTTTCAGGTTTTTCAGCTTCACCTTACTCATGATGAGCACTTTGGTGAAGTCCATGTTGGTTTCGTCGATGAGGCGGGCATTGCCCACCACTTCTTCCAGCTTGGCTATTTTGAGTTCCAGCAGGCCCTGAGCGTCCTTGGCGGCGTCGTATTCGGCGTTTTCGCTCAGGTCGCCTTTATCGCGGGCCTCGCGCAGGTCTTCCGCGGCCTTGGCGCGGCCCCGTATTTTGAGGTCCTGGAGTTCCTCCTTCAGTTTTTGCAGGCCCTCGGGGGTGTAATAATTGATAGTGGCCATAAGATGTGAATGACTGGAAGGTTTGGCTAAAAAGCAAGGAGAACGGCTGGCAGCGCCAACCGTTCTCCCTTTTTTAGGTTCGCTGCAAAGATACGCAAAAACCGACTAGCTCCCCGCAATCCGGCCCGCGCCCCCCAGTCGGAAAGCCGCAATCTTCCGCGCCAGCACTTCGTTGATGCGGGCGTAGCTCTGGTGCGTCCAGCCGCCGATGTGCGGCGAAAGCACCACATTGGGGGCCCCTGCGAGAAAATCGAACGTGGCCCGCTGCTCCGGGGTAAGCGTAGTCAACCGTTCGTTTTCCAGCACGTCCAGCGCCGCGCCACGCACGGTGCCGGCTTGCAGCGCACCCACCAATGCGGCTTGGTCCAGCACTTCGCCGCGCGCCGTGTTCATCACCCAAATCGGGGTGGCAAACCCGGCCAGCAACTGCTCATTCACAAAATGATGGTTGGCCGCCGAGTACGGAATGTGTAAGCTCAATACTTCGGCGCGGGCCTGCAGCTCGCTCAAGTCCACTAGCCGGGCGTAGTCATCGGCTCCAATACCAGGGTCGCTATCGTGGGCCAGCACGGTGCAGCCAAAGGCGCTGAGCCGGCGGGCGAAGGCCCGACCCATGTGTCCGTATCCGAGCAGGCCGACGGTTTTGCCCCCTAGCTCTTCGCCCCGGTTGGCTTCGCGGTGCCACTGGTGCTGGCGTACCTCATGGTTGGCCCGGGCAATATTGCGAAATAAGGCCAGCAGCAGCCCAACCGCGTATTCGCCCACTGCATCGCGGTTGCCTTCGGGGGCGTTGAGCAGGGCCACCCCAGCCGCGGCCAGGGCGGCTTCGTCGATGTTGTCGGTACCAGCGCCGGCGCGGGCTACGTAGCGTAAGTGGGGCCCGTGGGCCAATAGTTCGGCCGTGACGCGCAGCTTGCTGCGCACCACCAAGCCCTCGTAAGGGTAGGCGGCCAGCGCCGCAGGCACCTCCGCGGCCGTCAGGCGGGGGCAGTAGGTAATCGTCACGCCAACGGCTCGTAGCAGCGGCTCCAGCGAAGGGTGCATTTCATCAACTACCAGGCACGCGCCCGGAACTGCTGAAGCGGGTGGCGGGCAGGTATTGGGGAGAGGGCGTTCGGGCAGGCTCATAAAGCGTTGATTCAATAGCTGCTTACTCAGCCAAGTCGTTCAGGGTCAGGTCGGGCAGGGCGGCGCTCAGCCCGGCGTGGTGCTGCTCCACGCGCTGGGTCAGGCCCACGAAATCGGCTACGCCCAACTGCTCGGCCCGCTTCTCGAAGAGGGCATCGGTGGTTGCCTCGGGGGGCAGGCCAAACGGCTTCAGGGCGTTGCGCAGCGTTTTGCGCCGGGTCTGGAAGGCCTGCTTCACGACCCGAAAAAACAGCTTCTCGTCGCAATCCAGCTTGATCGTTTCGTTGCGCATAAGGCGCACCACCGCCGACTCTACTTTGGGTGGGGGCACAAACACGTGCGGCGGCACCGTAAACAGGTATTCTATCCGGTAGTAAGCCTGCAGCAGCACGCTCAGGATACCGTACGTTTTAGAGCCCGGCGGCTCGGCCAGGCGCTGGGCTACTTCTTTCTGAATCATGCCCACTACTTCGCGCACCTGCTGCCGGTTGGCCAGCACCTGAAAAAAAATCTGGCTGCTGATGTTATAAGGGAAGTTACCAATGATGGCCAACGGCTGGTTCGGGAACAGCGTGCTCAGATCCTGCCGCAGGAAGTCGGTGGCAAAAATGCGGGACTCCAGGGCGGGGTAATGCAGCTTCAGGTAGGCCACCGACTCGGCATCAATCTCCACCACGCTGGTTTGGTAAGCTGCATTTTCGAGCAAGTGCCGGGTGAGCACGCCCATGCCGGGCCCAATTTCGAGCACCTGCCCTACTCCACCGGGCAACTGTAGAGCGGCCACGATGCGGCGGGCGATGTTGGGGTCGGCCAGGAAATGCTGGCCTAAATGTTTTTTGGGGCGAACGGTATTCATTTTTGCGGGAAAAGACGCGCTGGGCAATGGTAGCTGGCGAAGGAGCGGAAGCGCTGAAAGACCCGGTTCTCCGGGGTTGGCTGCCGATTCCCGGCCGACCTCCTCCCTTCTCCACCTCACTACCTCATCGCCTTGCTACTACCTTGCGAACTCAAATCTACGGCCTTCATCCCCACCCATGTCTCTAGCTCTTGCCCACGTGGCCACCGCCCCGGCCCATTCGACGCAGGTATTCATCCTCTCGCCCGGCACCACTACCCTGCCCGCCGGCGCGGCCGGCGACCTTTCGGCCCCAGCCCAGCAGTACGTAGCCACAGCCCTGGCCGACGACCAGCCGCTGGTTCACCTCAACCATTTCAGCCACCACCACTTCTTTGTGGTGCTCGCCGACAAGCCCACCCCCGAACAAGTAGCCGAAGCGCTACGCCGCAGCGGCCACACCCTGCACGGCCACCTGAAAAGGGAAAAAGTAACCGAGGTTTTCATTCATAATCTGAGCCAAACGCCCGACGCCGACCTGCTGCTGGCCGAAGGGCTGGCCCTGAGCGCCTACCAGTTCGAAGGCTACAAAACCGACGCGAAATCACGGACCGCCGCCACTCTAACTACCGTCTCCGTGGTGGGCGAGGCCGCCGCTCCGGCCGCCGTCGCCGAGCTCGACGGCCTGCTGCAAGGCGTGTTTCTGGCCCGCAACCTGGTCAACGCGCCGGTTAATAAGCTGAATGCCGTTCAGCTGGCCGAGCACATTGCCGCCGCGGGCGACCAGGCCGGCTACGCCACCGACATCCTCGATCTGGCCAAAATCGAAGCCCTGCGCATGGGCGGCCTGCTGGCCGTGAATCTGGGTTCGCCCGAGCCCCCCACCTTCAGCATTCTGGAATGGAAGCCTGCCGGGGCCCAAAATGCCAAGCCCTTCGTGCTGGTGGGCAAAGGAGTGGTGTTCGACACCGGCGGCCTCAGCCTCAAGCCCACCCCGAACAGCATGGACATGATGAAGTGCGACATGGCCGGCGCCGCGGCCGTGGCCGGCACGCTCTTCGCCCTGGCCAAGAACCAGGTTCCACTGCACGTCATCGGCCTGGTACCCGCCACCGACAACCGCCCGGGCGGCCTCGCTTACGCCCCGGGCGACGTCATTACCATGCACAGCGGCCTCACGGTCGAAATAAAAAATACCGACGCCGAAGGCCGCCTGCTCCTGGCCGACGCCCTGAGCTTCGCCCGGAAATACGACCCTGAGCTGGTCATTGACCTGGCCACCCTCACCGGCGCGGCGGTGCGGGCCCTGGGCACCGAAGCCTCCGCCGTAATGGGAACCGCTGCGGCCACGACCAAGGAGCAGCTCTCGGCCGCTGGCTACCGCGTGCACGAACGCCTGGTGGAGTTCCCGCTCTGGGACGAGTACGCCGACCACATCAAGTCCGACATTGCGGACCTCAGCAACCTGGGCAAGGGCGAAGCGGGCCAAATTTCAGCGGCTAAGTTCCTGGAGCGCTTCGCCGAAGGCTACTCCTGGCTGCACCTCGACATCGCCGGCCCCGCCTTCCTCACCGCCGCCGAAAGCTACCGCGGCAAAGGCGGCACCGGCACCGGCGTTCGGCTGCTGTACGAGTTCTTTAAGCTGGTGCTTAGTGCTTAGTTGTTGGTGCTTGGTGCTTGGTGCTTAGTTGTTGGTGCTTAGGATTTGGTTATTGGTATTTTGGGACTTAGCTGCTTTGATTTGATGGAAAGAGATAATAAATCTTATACAGATTTAGAAGTGTGGCAGCTTGCTCGAAAGCTCACCTCTGAAGTGTATGCTGTTAGCCGTCTTTTTCCGAAGGAGGAATTGTTTGGCTTGACCAATCAATTGCGTAGAGCAGCCGTTTCGGTTCCTTCCAATATTGCCGAGGGCTGTGGCCGACAAACGCCCCGAGATACCATCAACTTTTTGTTCATCGCCCGAGGGTCTCTATACGAGCTGGAGACCCAACTCTACGTAGCCCTCGACCTTCAGTACCTAAATTCAGAGGTTACGGAAACGTTATTTGCCTTTATAACAAGCTGTAAGAAGCTGCTCCACGGCTTCATCAATCACTATCGCCAACAAGTGGCCTAAACTTCCAGCAATCCAATGACCCCAACACCTGACACCACCAATCAGACACCAACCACCAACCAAGCACCAGCACCCAACCAAACCCCAAACCCCAAAACCCAAGCACCAAAACCCAAGCACCAGGCACCAGGCACCAAGCACCAAGCACCAAGAATAGGCTTTTCCGTGGGCGACCTGGCCGGCATCGGCCCCGAAGTCATTTACAAAACCTTGCTCGATGAGCGCCTGCTGAAGCTCTGCACGCCCGTTGTTTATGGCACGGCCACGGCCCTTTTCGCTGACTTCCCCACCCCTACCGACGCTGAGCACCTCACTTTCCGGCAGCTGCGCGACGCGGCCGATATCGCCCCTGGTCGTCTCAATGCGGTGACGTGCTGGGAAGAAGACTTCGCCCTGGCCCCCGGTCAGCCCTCGGCCGCCACTGGCCAGGCCGCGCGCGAAAGCCTGCTGGCCGCCAGCCGCGACCTCAAGGCCGGCAAGCTCGATGCCCTCGTCACGGCTCCCATCAGCAAGGACAACACCCAGTCCGACGACTTCCGCTACCCCGGCCACACCGAGTTCCTGACCGCTTTCTTCAAGGCGCCCGAAAGCCTTATGTTTCTGGTGGACGACAATGGGCTGCGTATCGCCACCGTTACCGGCCACGTGCCGCTCAAGGATGTGCCCGCCCGCCTCACGCCCGAGCTGCTGAGCACCAAAATCAGCCTGCTGCTCAATTCTCTAAAGCAGGATTTCGGCATTCTCAAGCCCCGCGTTGCCGTGTTGGGCCTTAACCCCCACGCCGGCGAAAACGGCCTGTTGGGCCACGAAGAAAACGACCTCGTAGCCCCCGTCATCCAGCAGTTCGCGCAGGACGGCCACCTGGTTTTCGGGCCCTTCCCGGCCGATGGCTACTTCGGCACCCAGCAGTTTCGGCAGTTCGATGCCACCCTGGCCCTCTACCACGACCAAGGCCTGATTCCCTTTAAGCTGATGGCCTTTGAACGAGGAGTAAACTTCACGGCGGGCCTGCCGGTGGTCCGTACCTCCCCCGACCACGGTACGGCGTACGGGTTAGCCGGGCAGTTTAAAGCCGAGGAATCATCGTTCCGGGCGGCCGTGTACCTGGCGTGTGAGGTATGGCGGCAGCGGTGGCAAAACGCTCAGCCCCGCTCCGTGCGTTAGCATCTTCGCATTATCGAAATTTTCTTTCTAATTTTGAAACGCGGCCTTTACGGGTCGCGTTTCTCCTTTTAGTGCATCCATGGTAATTATCAGCCGTGCGGTGTTGCGCGCTTTTGTGCTTGCACATCCCGCTTCTGAAGCGGCTTTGGAAGAGTGGTACCATCATGTGCGGACAGTTGAATGGGCTAATGGAGCAACCGTGCGGCAGTCGTTCCGCACAGCTGACTATGTTGGCAATGAGCGTTTTGTTTTTAATATCAAGGGCAACCGATACCGCCTAATAGCCTCGGTGTCTTTCACTACCCGAACTGTTTATCTCAAGTTTGTTGGCACTCACCGCCAATACGATGCCGTTGATGCAGCCACTGTCGAATTTCTAAAGCCATGATTATTAATACTGCGGAAGAGTTACGCGATGCTTTTCGCCAATACGATGCCTTAGAAGCTCAGGGCATCGACGCGCATCCTGAAATCCAGCCCCTTGCCCGTGCCTTGGCTGAAGCCATTGAAGACTACGAGCTTCGAATGGAGTTGTTTCCGCTGCCCCCCAAGCCTACCACCCTGCCGGCCATGATAGAGCTGAAACGTCAGCAGCAGCACTTGAAGCAAAAAGAGCTGGCTGCCCTGCTCGAAGTACCGCCCGGCCGCCTCTCCCAAATCTTGAGTGGCAAGCGACGCGTAACCATGGACCTAGCCAAAAAGCTTTACGAACGCCTGCACATCAGCCCGGAATTTATTCTCAAAACGGCCTGATCTGACCGGAATATGGTCCAGTCTTTTGGCAAAAAGCCGGAATTTCACTACTTTTGCCCCCTGCTATTCAGCCGACCGTGAAAAAAGACAGCCAATACGACCTCAACTTAGCCAAGCTGGCGCTGAAAACGCACCATTTTGAGTACAAGTTAGGTCCCGACTTTTTCGCCCTGTTCGACCAACCGCTGGTAGAGCAAGGCCAGCTGCACGCCGACGTAGAGCTCCTTAAAACCGAGCGGCTGCTCACCTTGAATTTCCACATTACGGGCACCGTCTCCCTGAATTGTGACCGCACGCTGGACGAGTTCGACCAGCCGCTGGACGTTCGCGAACAGCTGCTGGTACGCATTGGCGACGAAAACAAGGAGCTGGACGACAACGTGCTGCAAATCACGCCCGACACGCAGGTCCTGCCCTTGGCCCAGCACCTGTATGACTACATCGGCCTGGCCCTGCCCATGAAGAAGCTGCACCCGCGCTTCCAGAACGAGCCCGACGACAACCCGGACGCTCCCACCAAGCACATCTTCAGCACCCGGCCGGCCGATGATGCCCCCGATGACGATGAGCCGGCCGACCCCCGCTGGGCCGCCATGCGCAACCTGAATTAATCCGTCAGCGCCCCGAGTCGCTTTCTAACTCCTAACGTTTAAACTTATAACTCCCCCTCCCCATGGCTCATCCTAAGCGCCGCACCTCTTCCGCCGTTCGCGACAAGCGTCGTACGCACTATAAACTCACCCCGAAGGCCGTTACCTTGTGCCCCAACACGGGCGAGCTGCACCTGCGCCATAAAGCGTACGTAGTGGATGGTGACCTCTATCACAACGGCCAGCTGGCCATCAAAAACTACACGAAGGTGAGCGCTGCGCCCGCCGCCGACACGACCGGCGACGACGAATAGCGCGTCGGGTTGTTACTTCGCGGCACCATTCGGTCCGGCTTCGCTCCTTTTTAAGCCAGCGAGGCCGGACTTCTGGTTCCTACCCTTTCCCTGACGTTCCCAAACACCTCGTACATGAAAATAGCCCTCGACGCAATGGGCGGCGATTTCGCCCCCCAAGCCGCCGTGGCGGGTGCTCTACTAGCAGCCGAACAACTAGCCGGGCGGGCCACCATCGTCCTCATTGGTCAGGAAGACGCCGTGCGGCCCCTGCTCCAAGCCGCCGGTCCCGCGGGCGACGCCCTTGAATTCGTCCCGGCCTCGCAGATTATTGAGATGGGCGAGCACCCGGCCAAAGCCTTCCAGCAGAAGCCGGACTCCAGCATCGCCGTAGGCTACAAGCTACTCCTGGCGAGCGAAGTTGAGGCCTTCTGCTCGGCGGGCAACACCGGCGCCATGCTCGTTGGGGCCATGTTTACCGTGAAAGCCGTGCCCGGGGTAATCCGCCCGGCCATCGCCAACTTCGTCCCTAAGCTCCAGAACAGCTTCGGCATCCTGCTCGACGTGGGCGCCAACGCCGAATGCAAGCCGGAGATGCTCGAGCAGTTCGGCGAGCTCGGTTCGCTGTATGCCCAGTACGTGCTGGGCATTGAGCGGCCCAAAGTAGGCCTGGCCAACATCGGCGAAGAAGAAGGCAAGGGCACTCCCCTGACCCAGGCCGCGCACCAGCTGCTGAAAGTGAACCCACACCTTCATTTCGTGGGCAATATCGAAGGCCGCGACCTGTTCAATGACAAGGCCGACGTGGTGGTCTGCGATGGCTTCACGGGCAATATTCTGCTGAAAATGGCGGAATCCATCTACGAAATGATGGACGAGCGACATATTCACGACTCGTTTTTCGATAAGTTCAATTACGAGACAGTAGGCGGCTCTCCTATCCTGGGCATCAACGACAACGCCATTATCGGCCACGGCCGGAGCACGCCCCGGGCCATTGGCAACATGCTCGTGCAGGGCTACAACATGGCCGAGTCGGGCATTGTCGACCAAATAAAGGCTACTTTTAAGTCTTAACTCCGGCTGACCGCGGTGGAAAAATCTCCGGCTCTGGCCGGATTTTTTTTAAATCGTTGCCGTTCCGCCCCTGGCTTACTAAGCGCGTAACGGCGGCGCTTTTTTCCGCTTTGATGCCCACTTCTCGCTTGCCCCGCCTACTTTTGCTCGTATGAAGATTACTGCTGCTATCACTGGCGTGGGTGCTTACGTGCCCGAATATGTGCTGACCAACACCGAGCTGGAGAAGCTGGTGGACACCACCGATGAGTGGATTATGTCGCGAACCGGCATCAAAGAGCGCCGCATTTTAAAGGGAGTCGACCAAGGTTCCTCGGTGATGGGCATCAAGGCCGTGCAGCAGCTCCTGGATAAAACCGGCACTAATCCCGAGGACATCGACCTGCTGATTTGCGCCACTACGACCCCCGATTTGCTGTTCCCGGCCACGGCCAACATCATCTCCAAGGGGGTGGGCCTCGCCCGGGCCTTCAGCTACGACGTGAACGCAGCCTGCTCCGGCTTTCTGTTTTCGCTGGCCACCGGGGCCCAGTTCATTCAGGCGGGCACCTGCAAAAAGGTGATTGTGGTGGGTGCCGATAAGATGTCCTCTATCATCGATTACACCGACCGCGCTAACTGCATTCTATTTGGTGATGGGGCGGCGGCCGTACTCCTCGAACCCAGCCTCGACGGCTACGGCCTGCTCGACCAAGTGCTGCGCACCGATGGCAGCGGCGAAGCCTACCTGCACCAGAAAGCCGGGGGTAGTCGCCGCCCCCCCTCGCAGGAAACGGTGGCCAACAAGGAGCACTACATTTACCAGGAAGGCGCCACGGTGTTCAAGTTCGCCGTGAAAAGCATGGCCGACGTCGCGGCGCAGGTAATGGAGCGCAACCACCTCAGCAACGACGACGTGGCTTGGCTGGTGCCGCACCAAGCCAACAAGCGCATCATCGACGCTACCGCCAACCGCATGGGCGTGGGCCCCGAAAAGGTGATGCTTAACATCCACCGCTACGGCAATACCACCAACGGCACCATTCCGCTGTGTTTGGCCGACTACGAAAGCCAGCTACGCCGGGGCGACAACCTGGTGCTGGCGGCCTTCGGCGGCGGCTTTACCTGGGGCTCCATCTACCTGAAATGGGCGTACGACGGCACGGCAGCGGCAGGGGCAATTAAAAATGAAAAATGAAGAATTAAAAATTAGCAGGAAGCTCCTCTTCCCCTACCGCTACCGGTCGACCTAGTAGCTCTGCGCTAGGCGCAATTAAAAATCAGCGGAAAGCCCCTTTTCCCCAATATACCCCCAATCAAAACCCGTTAAAAAAAGAAGCGTTGGAAATTGAGCCGTCAATTTTTACTTCTTCATTTTTAATTTTTAATTGAATTCCCATGGCATCAACCGCCGACTTCCGCAACGGTCTCGTCCTCAACTATAATGGCGAACTGCACGTCATCACCGAATTCCAGCACGTGAAGCCGGGCAAAGGGCCCGCATTCGTGCGCACCAAGATGCGTAACATCAAAACCGGCCGCACCATCGACAACACCTTCAACGCCGGCGTGAAGGTGGAAACGGCCCGCGTGGAGCAGCGCCCCCACCAGTTTATTTACAAAGACGACTACGGTTTCACGTTCATGGACACCAGCACCTTCGAGCAGATTGTGCTACCCGAGGCCATGGTGCCCTTTGCCGACCTGATGAAGGAAGGCCAGGAGGTAACCATCCTGATGCACGCCGAAACCGAGCAGCCCCTCACCGCCGAACTGCCTTCCACGGTCGAGCTGATGGTGACCTACACCGAGCCCGGCCTGAAGGGCGACACGGCCACCAACACCCTAAAGCCGGCCACCGTCGAAACCGGGGCGCGCATCCAGGTGCCGCTGTTCATCGACCAGGACACCAAAATTCGGGTAGACACCCGCAACTACGCTTATGTCGAAAGAGTCAAGTAAGGATTCGCACAAAAAGGACGCCATGAAAGCCAAGGAACTGCAGGAACTGCTCGATTTTATTGCAAAGTCGGGGTTGAATAAGGTCAACATTGAAACCGAAGAATTCAAGATCTCGGTGCAGCGCGACCCCAACACCAAGCACGTGGTCAGCGTGGCGCCGCCCGCGGCCCCCGCGGCCGCCCCTGTACCAGTGGCGGCGCCCGCCCCGGCAGCCCCCCCCGCCCCTGCTCCAGCGCCGCCCGCCGAAGCCGCGGGCGGCAGCTACCGCGCCCTGAAGTCTCCGATGATCGGCACTTTCTACCGCAGCAGCGGCCCCGACGCCCCGGCTTTCGTGCAAGTAGGCGACATGGTCGAGAAAGGCCAGGTTATCTGCATAATCGAAGCCATGAAGCTGTTCAACGAAATTGAAGCCGAGGAAAGCGGGCGCATCGTGAAGGCCCTGGTTGACAACGCCACCCCGGTGGAGTACGACCAGCCCTTGTTTTTGATTGAATAACTCAATTGTAGAGATTAGAGCCAAGAACCTAGAGCTTAGACCCTGCAATGGAACAGTAGCCGTCCGCAAGTCTAAGCTCTTGGCTCTAAGTTCTTGGCTCTAATCTCTTCTCTTTCCCCACCCAATGTTCAAGAAAATACTCATCGCCAACCGGGGCGAAATTGCGCTGCGCATCATCCGCACCTGCAAGGAAATGGGCATCAAAACGGTGGCCGTGTACTCTACTGCCGACAAGGAAAGCCTGCACGTGAAGTTTGCCGACGAGGCCGTCTGCATTGGCCCGCCCGCTTCGTCGCAATCGTACCTGAGCATGCCCAACCTGATTGCGGCCTGCGAAATCACCAACGCCGACGCTATTCACCCGGGCTACGGCTTTCTTTCGGAAAACGCGGAGTTCTCGCGCATCTGCGCCGAAAACGGCATTAAGTTCATCGGGGCCTCGCCCGAGATGATTAACCAGATGGGCGATAAGGCCACCGCCAAAGCGACCATGATCAAGGCCGGCGTGCCTTGTATTCCTGGCTCAGTCGGCCTGCTCGATTCGGTGGAAGAGGGCAAAAAAATCGCCAATAAGATTAAGTACCCGGTTATCCTGAAGGCCACGGCGGGCGGGGGCGGACGCGGCATGCGCATCATCCACTCCGACGAAGAGTTTCAGAAAGCCTGGGACGATGCCCGCACCGAATCGAAGGCGGCCTTCGGCAACGACGGCATGTACCTGGAGAAGTTCGTAGTGGAGCCGCGCCACATCGAGGTGCAGATTGTGGGCGACCAGTTCGGCCACGTGGCGCACCTTTCGGAGCGCGACTGCTCCATTCAGCGCCGCCACCAGAAGCTGGTGGAAGAAGCCCCCTCTCCGTTCATGACCGATGCCCTGCGCGAGAAAATGGGCCAGGCCGCCATTGCCGGCGCCGCAGCCATCGGCTACGAAGGCGTGGGCACGATTGAGTTTCTGGTGGATGCCAACCGCGATTTCTACTTCATGGAAATGAACACCCGCATCCAGGTCGAGCATCCGGTGACCGAGGAAATCATCAACTACGACCTCATCAAGGAGCAGATCAAGGTAGCGGCGGGCATTCCGATTTCCGGCAAGAACTACTTCCCCAAGATGCACGCCATGGAGTGCCGCATCAACGCCGAGGACCCGCGCAACGGCTTCCGCCCCGCGCCCGGCCGGATCACCACGCTGCACATTCCCGGCGGCCACGGCGTGCGCGTGGATACGCACGTGTACGCCGGCTACCAGATTCCGCCCAACTACGACTCCATGATTGCCAAGCTCATCACCGTGGCCCAAACCCGCGAGGAGTGCATCGTGAAAATGAAGCGCGCCCTGAGCGAATTCGTGGTCGAAGGCGTGAAAACCACCATCCCTTTTCACCTGGCGCTGATGGACAATGAGCAGTTTCGCGAGGGGAATTTCACGACGGCGTTTTTGGAGCAGTCGTTTGACTTCTCGCAGATTTAACTGCTCTTAACCAAAAATATTCTTTATTCCTATTTTTTATCATGGATAAAGCTCAAATTATTTCCTTTGCCAAGAAAATCTCTGAGAGGTTAGAGAGTGACTCCCGGAGTATAAGCACCAAGCTTATTAAAGAAGTCCAGCAAAATACTTTTAAATGCAAAATTCGTGATAATAAGGATATTACATTTGATTTGAAGTTTTTTGATGCGTCTGGAACGATTGAGAGTCTTGTGCTCAAAAAGTCAGACTCAACCCACATCTCACAGAGGTACATTATTATTCTAAGAAGCTCAGGAACAGAATCATCATTTTCTGCTACAGATCAAGACCAAATAAAAGGTACTGAAAATGCAGATTTATATGAGGCTCTTAAAACGCTTTACAATTCCATCCAACAGGCTAGCAAGAAAAACCTTAGCTCTGATTTAGATAAATTCATAGCTGACTAGTTACCCCGGCGGGGCGTCTCCTATCGGTAGTAATTCATTGCTCCTTCCGTGGTCAAAGCTCCAGCAGGGCGACGCTCGTACCAACGAATGCCGACCTGTTGGGGCTTTGGTTTTTGCTCTATACACCTACTGATAGGTCGCCCCACTTAGGCTACTTGCTTGGTAATAGCTGTTGCTTTACCTTTCATCTATGGCAGTACATAAACTTGTTTTTCCTGATGAGGCTAACTATCTTCTGTTTCTTAAAATAGCTGAAGCAGCAGGGTTCGAAATTTCCGAAGATGGAACGGTTTCCAAGAAACCATCAACTGTTTTGTCGGCGGAAAACAGGCAACATCACCTAAGCGTAATCGCTGCCGGAGGCAGTGGTACAAGCATTCTCGACCCTCTCGCCTGGCAACATGAGCAGCGCGCAGACCGGGACTTACCCTCTCGCTCATGAAGTATATCCGCCTTTCCCAATCTATGTTGGCGTTTGCCGGGCTGACCGCCCTCGCTTCCTGCGCCGAAGAGTGCACCGGCAACATCGAAACCACGGTGCTCTACGCCAAGCCGGGGCCGAAAGGCGTGGGCCGGTTCATCTACGTCGATGTGGTGAACAAGCCGGGCCTGGGCGTCAAAAAGACGCTGCTATACCAGGGCAAGGAGTTCGGCACCTTCCCCCACGTAGTTATCATCAACGACCCGCAGAGTCGGTTTGCGAAGAACCGGACCATCTGCTTCACCAACTACCGCACCAACGCCCCGACCACCGGCGGAGACTTGAGCGAGGAAGGCATTCCCGAAATCACGGTGGAATAACCTCTGAAGCTGCCCCACCCCACACGGAAGAGGCGTTCGGATTCTGGCTACCTTTGCCCCGCCTTAAACTCTGGCTCTATGCACCCGGACGACTCCATTTACCAGCGCCGCTACACGGTCGAAGAATACTTCGCCCTGGAGGAGCAGTCCGACATCCGACACGAGTACTACCAGGGCGAGATTTTTCCGCTCGATGGCTTCGGGCCCGAGGCAATGGCCGGGGCTACGTTCACCCATAACACGCTCAAGCAGAACTGCGTGATGGCCTTGCGCCAAGGTCTGCGCGGCAGCGGTTGCCGGGTATTCGATGAGAATGTACGCCTCACCATCGAGGACTTTTTTACTTACCCCGATGTGCTGGTGACCTGCCACCCCGCCGACCGGGCCGAAACCCGCACCGTCCGCCACCCCGTGCTGATTATTGAAGTACTGTCGGGCAGCACCGAAGGCCGGGACCGAGGCTGGAAATTTCAGCAGTACCAGCGCCTGCTTGAATTACAACAATACGTGCTGGTTTCGCAGAACCGCGTGTTAGTAGAAAGCTTTGTCCGAACGGGCCACGGCACCTGGGAGCTGACGACCCTACGCCAGCCAGACGACGTTTTACTGCTCATTCCATTCCCGTTGCGGCTCCCCTTGACCGCCATTTACGAAGACGTCGACCTGCCGCCACTCCGGCTTGCCGACGCATAAAGCCAACCGTCGAACGCTCCCGCTGCTCCGTGCGCCGGGGGCGTTCGCCTTTCTGGCTACCTTTGCTCCTGCAAATTCCCATCCCACCCTAATTCCCCCAATACCCTCCTATTAAATATGGCACGAGTGGAAATGACGATGCCCAAAATGGGCGAAAGCATCATGGAAGGCACCGTCCTGAAATGGCTCAAGCAAGTCGGCGACACGATTGAGCAGGACGAATCGGTGCTGGAAGTAGCCACCGACAAAGTCGATACCGAAGTGCCAGCCATCCACGCGGGCGTGTTGCGGGAAATTCTGGTGCAGGAAGGCCAGGTCGTGGCCGTGGGCGCCCCCATTGCCGTGGTGGAAACCGATACGGCCGCCGCGCCAGCCGGGGCATCGGCTTCCCCGGCCGCTACTCCCGCCGGCAATGGCCGGGCAGTACCGGATGCGGGCGTGGCCGAGGTACCCTATCTGCCCGAAGCCGGCTCTCCGCAGGACGCCCAGCAAGCCGCCCCGGCCGCAGGTGCCGTGCACCAACCCGGCCGTTTCCTCTCGCCCCTGGTGCTGAGCATTGCCCGGGAAGAAGGCGTGAGCATGACGGACCTGGAATACCTGCCCGGCACGGGCAAGGAAGGCCGCGTCACCAAAAAAGACATCCTCGACTACGTGGCCAATGGCAAGCCGCCGCTGGTACCAACCGCGGCGGCGCCCGTTTCTACCCCGGCCGCCCCCGCTCCGCAGCCGCAAGCCGCGCAGCCCGAAAAACCAGCCGTCAGCAGTCCGCAACCAGTTGCGGTATCCAAGCCGGCGCCCAGCGTGAGCGGCGGCCAGGAGCTGATTGAGATGGACCGCATGCGCAAGATGATTGCGCAACGCATGGTGGACTCGAAGCGCATTTCGCCGCACGTCACCAGCTTCGTAGAAGCCGACGTGACCGAGCTGGTGAACTGGCGCAACAAGCACAAAGACGCTTACAAAAAGCGCGAAGGCGAAAACCTGACCTTCACCACCATCTTCATTCAGGCCGTGGCCCGGGCCATCCAGGACTTCCCGCTGATTAACGTCTCGATTGACGGCGACTACATCATCAAGAAGCGCGACATCAACATTGGCGTGGCCGTGGCCTTACCCAGTGGCAACCTCATTGTGCCGGTTATCCACAACGCCGACCAGCTTAACCTGAATGGCTTGAGCAAGCGCGTCAATGACTTAGCCAACCGGGCCCGGCAGAACAAGCTCAAGCCCGAGGACCTAGAAGGTGGCACTTACACGCTCAGCAACGTGGGCTCGTTTGGCAACGTGATGGGAACACCCATCATCATGCAGCCGCAGGTGGCCATTATGGCCGTGGGCGCCATCAAGAAGAAGCCGGCCGTGATCGAAACCCCGCAGGGTGACCTCATTGGCGTGCGCCACTTCATGTTCCTCTCCCACAGCTACGACCACCGCGTAGTCGACGGCTCGCTCGGCGGCATGTTCGTTCGCAAAGTGGCCGACTACCTGGAGCAATTCGACCCGAACACCACCGTTTAGCGCAAAGGTCCGCGAAGTGAACAAGGAAGTCTCGCGAAGTTGATGTTCGAACATCAACTTCGCGAGACTTCCTTGTTCACTTCGCGAAACCTTGCGCTCCAAACTGCCTTAGTTAACCCATGAAAAACCTGATCTTCCTCGGAGCGCTGGTGTTGGCCCTGGGCCTCATCGGCTACTTATACCAGCAGCTTACTGCCACCCAAAAGGCCCTGGAATTCGCTGAAAAACGCTTCACGGACTGTGAGAAAGTCACTTTCCAGCTCCAGAACCAGCTAGCTCCGCTGCAGAAGAAGCAGCCGGGCGGCGTACCGCAGTAACCCCGGCTTGGCGCCGGGGGCCTCACCCCCAGCCCCGGTTCGTTTCATGCGCGAAGCCGCGGGAGAGGGGAGCCAGACGGCAGAGATATGGACCAACAAGATCTAAAAGCCAAAGAGCCGCTCCCTGATATAGAAAGCGGCTCTTTGGCTTTTTAGAGTACCCGGCTACAATGCTTTAATAGCCTGCTCCAGCGCGGCAATGCGGGCTTCGGCATCGGCTAGCTTTTGCCGCTCGCGCTCCAGCACGTCGGGCTTGGCATTTTGCGCAAACTTCTCGTTTCCAAGTTTTTTCTGCACCGATTCGCGGAAGCCCTGAGCGTATTCCAGCTCTTTTTCCAGGCGGACGCGCTCGGCGGCCAGGTCGATGTGGCCTTCGAGTGGAATAAAAAACTCGCTGCCGCCCAATACGAAGCTGACGGATGCGGCGGTGCCGGCCTCGGCAAAGGTCAATTCCGAAATGCCGCCCAGCTTGCGGATAATGCCCTCGTAGCGGGCCAGCAGCGCGGGATCCTCGGTTTTGGCGACCAAAGCCAGCGGCTTGTTAGGGCCGATATTTTTCTGGTTGCGCACGGTCCGGATGCCGGCCACCACGGCCAGCACGCGGTCCATATCGGCCAGCAGGCGGGTGGCGTCGGGGGGAGCAGTGGCTTGGGGCCAGGGCGCTACGCACACGTAGTCGCGCTCGGCGCGCTCGGCCAGCTCGTGCCACAGCTCTTCGGTGATGAAGGGCATGAACGGGTGCAGCAGCTTGAGCAGGGTTTCGAGGTAGGCGGTGGTGTGGCGCAGGGTTTCGGCGTCGATGGGGTGCTGGTAGGCGGGCTTCACCATTTCCAGGTACAAGGCGCAGAAGTCGTCCCACACCAGCTTATATACCGTCATCAAGGCGTCGCTCATCCGAAACTTCTCGAAATGGTCGTCGAGCTCCGCGATGGCCGCTTGCAGCCGGGCGTTGAACCAGGCCACGGGCTTTTCATTCGCAAAAGGCAAGGCGGCGTCCACCTCCCAGCCTTTCACCAGGCGGAAGGCATTCCAGAGTTTGTTGGAGAAGTTGCGGCCCTGCTCCACCAGTTTGACGTCAAAGAGCAAATCGTTGCCGGCGGGGGCCGAAAACAGCATGCCCGTCCGCACGCCATCGGCGCCGTACTGGGCGATGAGATCCAGGGGGTCAGGCGAGTTACCCAGCTGCTTACTCATCTTGCGGCCCAGCGAATCGCGCACGATGCCGGTGAGGTAAACCTCTTTGAACGGCACTTCGCGGCGGTACTCCAAACCAGCCATGATCATGCGGGCCACCCAAAAAAACAGAATGTCCGGGCCCGTCACCAGGTCGTTGGTGGGGTAGAAATAGTTGATGTCCGCGTTGTCGGGGTCCTTGAAGCCATCGAATACCGAAATCGGCCACAGCCACGACGAAAACCACGTATCGAGCACGTCCTCGTCCTGGCGCAGGTCGCTGAGCTGCAGGTTGGGGTTAGCGCTTTGGACGCGGGCCTCCGCCAGGGCTGCCTCGGCGGTGAGGGCTACCACGAAGCTACCGTCGGGCAGGTAGTAGGCCGGTATTTGCTGGCCCCACCAGAGCTGGCGCGAAATACACCAGTCGCGCACGTTTTCCATCCAGGCCCGGTACATGTTCTTGAACTTGGGCGGGTGCAAGCGAACCGTGTCGTTTTCGACCACTTCGAGGGCGGGCCGGGCGAGGTGCTCCATTTTCAGGAACCACTGTAGGCTCAGCTTGGGCTCGATCACGGCTTTGGTGCGCTCCGAGGTCTGGACGATGCTGGCGTACTCCTCAACCTTCTCGAGCAAGCCGGCCTCCTGCAAGTCTTTGGCAATCTGCTTGCGCGCGGCAAACCGGTCCTGGCCCACGTAGAGCACGGCTTTTTCGTTGAGCGTGCCGTCGTCGGCCAGGATGTCGATAACGGGCAGGTTGTGCTTGACGCCCAGCTCGTAGTCGTTCAGGTCGTGGGCGGGCGTCACCTTCAGGGCACCCGTCCCAAAATCGGTGGATACGTACTCGTCGAAAATCACCGGAATTTCTCGCCCCAGCAACGGGATGCGCACGGTGGCCCCCGCCAGGTGAGCGTAGCGCGGGTCGTTCGGGTTCACGGCCACGGCCACGTCGGCCATAATCGTTTCGGGCCGCGAGGTTGCCACTGTTAAGAACTTAGAACCTAGAGCTGAGAGCTTAGACCCTTGATTTAATTCGTCTACAGCTCCAAGCTCTGAGTTCTCGGCTCTGGGCTCTAAGTTCTGAGTTCTAAATTCTGAGTTCTCAGCTCCCGGCGCTACAATCTCATACCGCAGATAGTACATTTTGGCCTGCACATCCTTGGCAATTACCTCCTCATCCGAGATGGCGGTGCGGCTTTCCGGGTCCCAGTTTACCATGCGTACGCCGCGGTAAATCAGGCCCTTCTTGTACAAGTCGACGAATACCCGCAATACGGCTTCGGTGAGGTCAGGCTCCATGGTGAAGCGCGTCCGGTCCCAGTCGCAGGATGCGCCGAGCTGCTTGAGCTGGTCGAGGATGATGCCGCCGTACTTCTCCTTCCACTCGAAGGCGTGGGTGAGAAACTGCTCGCGGGTAAGGTCGCGCTTTTCAATGCCCTGCTCCTTGAGCAGGGCCACCACTTTGGCCTCGGTAGCGATGCTGGCGTGGTCGGTGCCAGGCACCCAGCAGGCTTCCTTGCCCTGCATGCGGGCGCGGCGCACCAGCACGTCCTGAATGGTATTGTTCAGCATGTGCCCCATATGGAGCACGCCCGTCACGTTCGGGGGCGGAATAACGACCGTGTAAGGCGTCTTTTTGGGATTGGCGGAGGCTTTGAAAAAGCCTTGTTCCTGCCAACGCTGGTACCATTTGGCTTCAACGTCGGTGGGCGAATAGGTGGTGGCGAGAGACATAGAAAAGGTAACAAGAAGCGGAAAGGGCAAAAATAGGCATTAGAAGCCGGGGCCGAGAAAATGATCCGTCGCGCTTTAGGATCACGAAGTAGCCGCCCGCTATTGTCAGCAGGCGTAAGGCAAATGTTGCTCGCCGAGCTACGATCCGGGAAAAGTGCTCCGGGCTTTTTTACTTAGAAGAGGGAGCGGCTGGAAAGCAAAAAGGCCGCTTCTGCTGGAGAAGCGGCCTTTTTCGATGAAAGTCGAAAGCC
Organism: Hymenobacter montanus; assembly: GCF_014699115.1. Lineage (GTDB taxonomy): Bacteria > Bacteroidota > Bacteroidia > Cytophagales > Hymenobacteraceae > Hymenobacter > Hymenobacter montanus. The sequence goes on along the minus strand of NZ_JACXAD010000007.1, from coordinate 55,206 downwards.
TAGGCGGCAATGTGCAGCCACTCCTTCTTCTCGAGCAGTCGCTCGCGGGTTTCGCGGTAGTCGGGGTCGTCCACGCAGCAGTCGACGGGACAGACGGCGGCGCACTGCGGCTCTTCGTGGAAGCCCACGCACTCCGTGCACTTGTCCGATACGATATAGTAGTACTCGTCCGACACGGGGGCCTGGGGGGCGGTGCCGCTTACCACGGTGCCGTCGGCGACCTTTACCTCTTTCAGGGTGGTGCCATCGGCCCAGCGCCACTGGGCGCCGCCTTCGTAGATGGCGTTGTTGGGGCATTCCGGCTCGCAGGCACCGCAGTTGATGCACTCGTCGGTTATCATGATGGCCATGGGGCGTCGGGGGTCAGGGGTTAAAGGGAAACCAAAGTGTAACGGGACAGCTTTACGTAAAATGCCGGTCCCGCGCCGTTCTTTGGGGGTACAAAATTAACCAACAGCGGCCGGGTTTACATGGTTTTACTCGATTTCGCCCCGTATTTGTCCGCCGTGGCCCGTCTGTGAGGGCCCGGCGTCTTCCTTACTCATGAATCACTCCGAACGTTTAGCTGCTTTCGTCGCCCTCGGGCAGCGCCTGACTACCATTTCCCCCGACGAGCTTACCCGCCTGGCGGCCCGGGCCCGCAGCCAGAACGGCTGGTTCGACGAGCCCAACGTGCAGGCCGCCGTAACCGGCATCGCGCACCTGCTGGCCGAAGAGCCGCTGCGCCACTGGGCCGCCCGTTACCCTCCCGAACCCACCACCGTGCGCCAGGTTGGCGTGGTCATGGCCGGCAACATTCCCCTGGTGGGTTTCCACGACTTGCTGTGCGTGCTGCTGAGCGGGCATAAGCTGCTGGCCAAGCTCAGTGCCGACGACACCGTGTCGATGACCTGGGTGATCGAAGAGCTCACCCGCCTGGAGCCGCGCTTCGCCGATTTCATTCAGGTGCTGCCCCGGTTGAACGCGGCTGACGCCTTCATTGCCACGGGCTCGGACAACACGGCCCGCTACTTCGAATTCTACTTCGGCAAGAAGCCGCACCTCATCCGGCGCAATCGCACCAGCGTGGCCGTGCTCACGGGCCAGGAAACCCCGGGCGAGCTGGCCCGGCTGGGCCCGGATATCTTCCAGTACTACGGCTTGGGCTGCCGTAACGTGAGCAAGCTGTTCGTGCCCACGGGCTACGACTTCGTGCCTTTGCTCGACGCCCTGCAAACCTGCGAGGGGGTGCTCAACCATCACAAATACAATAACAACTACGATTACAACAAGAGCATCTTGTTGGTCAACGGCGAGCCCCACTTCGACAATGGCTTCTTGCTTGTTCGGCCCAGCACTGCCCTGGTATCCCCTATCTCGATGGTGTTTTATGCCGAGTACGCCAGCGAAATCGAGCTCGTCGACCAGCTCACGGACATTGCCGCGCAAACGCAGTGCGTGGTTTCGGCCGGGGGTCGCTTTGCGGGCAGCCAGCCCTTTGGCCGGGCGCAGTCGCCGGCCGTCGACGAATACGCCGACCGGGTAGACACCATGGCCTTTTTAGCGCAGCTACCCTAATCAGCTTTCATTGAAAAATCCGATTAAAGTGATTACCTTAACGCCTGAAACAGTAACCAACTGAGTTCTTTATTATTTTTCAGGCTCTTTATTTAATCACACTTCCCCATGTACTTCTCGCATCCCACCACAACTGTCGAAATTATTGAAAAAGAGGAGCTCGCCAGCATGCACTTCGCTGCCGGCGACGTGCTGACCGACCAAGCGGCCCGGCAGCGGCGGCGCGTCGACGCCGACCGCGCCACAACGCTCGGCAATGCCTACCACGGCAAGCTCGAAATCTATTTCCAGACCGCCGATGGTGCCGCCAAGCGCGTAGCCACCACGGTGTGGGCGGCCGATGGCGACCACCTCACACTTAAGTCGGGGCTCGCGCTGCCCCTGCGCGCCGTGCTCGGCTTCGATTTCTACTAAAGCGCCGGGCTTAGAGGCGTTGCAGGGTGCGCTCAATCAGGGCGTCGACCACGGCGGGGGCATTTTCGGCGAATTCCCCGGTAGCCCGGTTGGCGACGATGGCATTCAGCGAGAGCACCTCGTGGCCCAACAGGCGGCCCAGGGCGTAGTAGCCGGCGGTTTCCATCTCAAAATTACTGAGTCGAAACACACCCTCCGCGCTCTGGTGCCGGAAGTTCTGAAGACGGGAGATGTAGTCGGGCTGGCGCAGGTCGAGGCGCAGACGGCGGCCCTGCGGCCCATAAAAGCCGGGGCAGGTGAGCGTGTTGCCCATCACCATGCCCACTCCCAGCTGCTCCCGTAACAGGTCGGAGCCCCGCACCACGTAGGGCGCGTACGGCAGCCCGAGGGTTTGCTGCAGCTCGGTGGCGATTTCGGTTTCGAGGCCAGTTTCCACCAGTGGGTAAAACTGCATGAGGCTGTCGAGGCCCACCGCGTGCTCAGTGGCCAGCATCGCCCCGATGGGCACGTCGGCCTGCAGGCTGCCGCTGGTGCCGAGCCGAATAATGCGCAAGCTGATGCGCTCCTCCGCCGGGCGCACGGTGCGGGCCATGAAGTCGATATTCACCAGCGCGTCCAGCTCGTTCATCACGATGTCGATGTTGTCGGTGCCCATGCCGGTGCTCAGCACCGTGAGGCGCTTGCCGTGGTAGTAGCCCACGTGCGTCACGAACTCGCGGTGCGCCGTTTCAAACTCCACCGAGTCGAAGTGCCGGCTCACCTGCTCGACTCGGGCGGGGTCGCCCACGGTGAGAATGGTGTCGGAAATGTGGTCGGGCAGCAAGTTGAGGTGATAGATGCTGCCGGTAGGATTCAGAATAAGCTCGGAGGAAGGAATCATGGAGTTAATTAAAAATTAAAAAGGAGGAATTAAAAATACAAGTCTTAGAACTGAAGCGTATTATCGCTGATTTTTAATTCATCCTTTTTAATTTGATGATTATCTAATTTCAAGATGATTACAGGTTTTATTTTTCACCAAAGCATAATTTTTCAGCATTTCTCAAATATCTATCTCACTGAATCTAGCGTAAGATATTTCCCCAAAGGTGCCGCTTAATCATCGCTTAAATACCTTGATTTAGGTCACTACCAAATTAAAAATAGAGAATCAAAATTAACGAGTACTGCTGCCAATTCTTCATTCTTCATTCTTCATTTTTAATTCCCACCTTGGCGTACGAAGTCAGGCCTTGGGCGGGGTTGTAGTGGTTACTGAGTTTAGGATACGCGCCGGTGCCGTCGTAGGGCCGCTTGTCGGGGTGGGCGGCGCAGACTTCGGAGCAGGCGCCTTGCAGCTGTTCGCCGCAGGCTTCGCACAGGGGCAAGTGGGCGTTGCAGTGCGGGTTGGCGCAGTTCACGAGGCGGTTGCTGGGCTCCTGGCAGTGCTGGCAGCGCGAAATCACGGATGGGTTCACGCGGTTCACGTCCACGGCCACGCGGTTGTCGAACACGTAGCACTGGCCCTCAAAGTCTTCGCCACCGGCCTCAATGCCGTACTTAATGATGCCGCCGTGCAGCTGGTACACGTTTTCGAACCCTTGCTCGAGCAGGTAGGCACTGGCCTTTTCGCACTTCACTCCGCCGGTGCAGTAAGTCAGGATCTTCTTGTCCTTGAACTCCTTGAGCCGCTCCACCCGCGCGGGGAAGTCGCGGAAGTTTTCCAGGTCCAGCGTCACGGCATTTTTGAAGCGGCCGAGGTTGTACTCGTAGTCCGAGCGCACGTCGACCACCACTACATCGTCGCGGTCCTTCAGCGCCTTGAACTCCTGGGGCGACAGGTGCTGGCCGGTTTTCTCGTGGGGCCGCACGTGATGCAGGCTGCTGTGCACGATTTCGGGCTTCACACGCACGTGCAGCTTCTGAAACACGTGGGCCGCTACGTCGTCAACCTTGAACTCGAGGGTTGCGAAGCGCGGGTCGGCTTTCACGGTTGCCATGTAGCGGGCGCAGCTCTCCACCGTGCCCGATACCGTGCCGTTCAGCCCTTCCGCCGCCACGATGATACGCCCGCGCAAGTCCAGCGCCAGGCAGAGCCGGTGGTGCTCTTCCCGAAACTGCTCCGGGTTTTCGAGGGGCGTATAGCAGTAATAAAGAAGAACCTGGTACATTTTCAATTAAAAATTAGGAATTAAAAATTAAAAATTAAATGGGCTGACATAGGAAGCTTTGCTTCTTTTGACGAACGAGTTTTTTAATTCTTAATTTTTAACTTTTAATTAAACTTTAACGGCTGGATTGCCAAACACGGTTTGTCCGTTCGGGACGTTGGCCACCACCACGGAGCCCGCGCCGACCCGGGCCTTGTCGCCTATTTTGACGCCGGCCACCACTACTGCGCCCGCCCCGACGAAGGCCAGCTCGCCCACCTGCGCATCGGCCCCGAGCTGGGCCCCGCTGCCTAGTTGGGCAAAGCTGCCCACCTTGGCCCGGGCTTCCACCACAGCATTGGCCCCCACCAGGCAGCCGTCGCCCAGGGTGGCGGTGGCGGCTACCACGGCGTTGGGGCCAATGTAGTTGCCGTGGCCCAGCGTCGCGTGCCCCGACACACTGGCCCGCTGATGAATGGCGTTCACGGGCACGGCTTCGTACTCTGTCCGCAGCATCTCGGTGAGGCTACGGCGGCTGGCGGTATCTTCGGTGGCAACGAATACTTCGCACTTTTTGCCGAGCAGCTTCAGCAGCTCGCCGTCGTCGGTGTTGCCCATTACGGGCACGTCGAGCAGCTCGGTGCCTTGCAGCTTTTGGTCGTCGTCGAGCAGGCAGTATACCACGACGTCATTTGAAAGAAACGCATCGAGGGCTGCCGTGCCAACGGTTTGGGCACCAAGAATAATGACGGGATTTTCCATAAGAAAGAAGTAGTCGGTTGGGCGCTCCCGCCCGGAAAGAGTGGTTCCGGCGGCGGGTAAAGGAATCGCAAAGTTACGCCACCGGCCGGGCAAGGTTTTTAAGCCGCCGCGAATCAGCGCTGCGGCCCGCCGCCCAGCCTCAGGCGGCGCAGCAGCCCCGCGGCGTAATCGTTCTGCAGCACCAACAGCAGGAAAAACGGCAGCAGCTCGCTCCGGTAGCGGTTCAGCGAGCCCAGGTTGGGAGTAGTCACCCCCATGAGAATGGCCAGGATCAAACAAAATATGCTGAGGCCAAATCCCAGTTCGAACGGCAGCCCTCCCGCCCGACCCCGCACCACTGCCACCACGGCCAGGGTCAGCAGCCCCAGCAGGGCCAGGTTTTCCAGGCCGGCGGCCACGTAGAAAGGCAGCCTCGACTCCCCCACCCACGGCCGGGTGAGGGTGTTCACGACGGCTGCCGGGGCGTGCGCCGCAATGCTGGCCAGAGTAGGCCGCAGGTCGGGGTATTCAAGGCGGGGCCTTCCCGGAGGAGTCGGCGACTCAACGTAAACCCGGATGACCTGATAGGTGAACTTATTGATGCTAAACGCAACGCTCACCTGGGATGCCAGCCATACTCCGCTACCAAGTAACAAGATCGGTACCAGCGCCTGAGCCCACCGTTGGCGCACCAGGCCGCGGTGCTTCAGCACTCGTACCAAGGCCACCCCAGCAAGGATGCCAAGTAACGGCGCCGCGAAGAAATAGCGCATCTGAAAGTGCAGTACCGCCAGTGCAACCGTGCCCAGCCACCAGCCAATTCGGTACGGCGCCCTGCCCGGTTCTCCGTAAAGGTAGCCCAGCACCCGGGCCGTGAGCCACGCTCCGCTGCCCAGCAAAACCGCTTCCTTGCTGATGCCCGCAGCCCAGAACCAGACCGACGGCCACAGTAAAAAAGCCACCGTCGCGGCTCCGGCCGGCGTGCTCGGGAACACCAGGGGCAGCTTACGCACCAAATGCCAGCACCCGACAAAAGCAAAGATGCTCAGATAAAGGCCATTAAGCCAACTGCAACGCAGTGAGCCCAGGTTGAGCAAAGCCAGCAGCTTGATCAAAAACCAAGTATTGGACAGGTTATGGAAAATAGCCTCGTAATCGTTGCCCTGGAGCTTGATTCGGAAGACGTTTGAAGCCCCGAACAGTACCTGCCAAGCCGTGTCTGGCCTCGTCCAAAGCTTGGTCGTGACTAGCTGGCCGACCGTACTCATAAACTTGGCATCTTCCTTCGGCTCCCAGCTACGGGCTACTCCTACCAGCACCCGCAGCCCCAAGCCCAGGCCCAGAGTGTAGCGCCACCACCCGGGCCCTACCAGGAGCCACTGCCGCCGTACCCAGGGCAGTAGCACCGCCAACAGCGCGGCGTTGAGTACAATAGCCAGAAAAACCCTCATGAGGTAGGGGGAGCCTGCTGCACCAACCGGCTACCAATGGCGCAGTGCAGGCACCGACGCGGGGCACAGTAGCCGGTATGTAGCGCGAGCAGCCCCTGCGATTCGGCGGCAGTACGATGGGCAAAGCCCAGCGTTTGGTAGCGGTCAGTGTATTGATTGTGTTCGGCCGGCAACCCACCGAGCAGCCCCACGCTGCTTTCGACCAGCGCGGGCTGATCCAGGTGGTGCGCGTACGCCACGCGCAGGGGCACTACCACGTTGGTAATCAGCAGGTCGATGCTGCCCTGGCCCAACGCCGGTACTTTGCCCGGCCGGCCGGGCCGGAAGTGCATGCGCCAGTAAGCCGGCCCGGGCGCCCGGAAAAACTCGCGGAGCGCGGCCACGCTTTGCGCTGTCAGCAGCGCATCGAACAGGGCCGGCCGGGCGTGCAGCAACCCCACGAGTTGGCCCAGGCGCACGGGCGGGAAGTTAGCGGGCCGCAGGCGCAGGTAGTTCCATTCGTGCGCCAGCAAAGCCGAGGCCCCCAGCTGGTATTTATGCCGCAGAAACTCGTACTCCTGCTTCAAATCCTGAATGTAGTCATCACCGACGGTCTCCTCATTATCGGCCAGGAAGCCGGCTTGCCCAAAGAGCAGTGCTTCGACCTGGCGCTGGTTGTGGCGGTGGCGGCGCAGCACGGCCAGGGGCACGGCTTTGGCAAGGCGGGCCAGGGGCTCGCTATTTTTTTGAAAGCCGAAGGCGGCCATTAAGGCGTGGTAGGCGGTGGCCTCCCAATCCTGGCCCAGGTGCTGGTGCAGGGCCATGAGGGTGTCGGCTTTGCGCCCTACCCGCTCCAGCAGTGCTCGTTCGACCATCATCGTTTTCGTGATTTCGGGCACCAGACTCAGCAACGGGGCGCAGGGCAGCGGGGCCGTTGGGGGCGCCTCCATGAGGGCCCGGTAGCGAGCCAGCAACTCGGGGCTGAGGCGGGGCTGCAGGGCTAGGGCCGGGATGAGGCTGCCGTTGGTGCGGGCCACGTCGGCATCGTGGCTGCCCACCACGTGCAGAATCACCTGGTCGTATTTGGGGTCGGTCTGGTGGCTGTGCCGTACCCAGTCGGAAGCGCGCAGGTGAATTTCTACCGCTCCGTTCCACTCCACCTCGCCCAGGCGCAGGCGGGCATTCAGGAAGTCGGGGCCCGCATCGGCGTTGCGGTAGCCAGGGCGCAGCACCTGAATTTCCTCACCGCCGGCCGTGCGCAAGTCAGCCTTGTCAAAATACTGGTGCTGCCAAACGTAGTGGAGGAAATCTTCGCGCATATTTTGGTGCTTGGTGCTTGGTTGTTGGTGCTTGGTTGTTGGTGCTTGGTTTGGCGGTAATGGATTCCGTAAAAGTAAAACGGCCAGCTTCACGAGAAAGCTGGCCGGAAACAAAAACTATAGTACCAAATAACCAAGCACCAAGCACCAATAACTAACAACTAGCGTAAATCTACCACCTTCACGCCCTTGTATTTGGCTTTGTCGAAGGCAAACGTGGCGGCGTTGACGGGCGGATTGGCCTGAAACTTCTTGATGTTGAACGTGTATTGGTTGCCGTTCTTTTTAAACATCTGCCAGCTTTTCACCGACCCATCCTTGCGCACTTTCAGGCGCACTTTGAACACGTCATTCTGGCGATTTTCCGGGGCTAGCTCGATCACGTCAACGGGCTCGCCGCCTTCTTTTGCTTGCTGCACGTAGGTGTACTTATAGCCTTTTTTGTACATCGTATAAATCTGCGAGGGCGACATTTCCTGCGAATCGGGGTCGGAGTCGGAGACGTTAACCTCGTTTTCGTTTTTGAGGTAGGTCCAGGTGGTTTTACCGTCGTTGATAACTTCCTGGCCGCTGATTCTCAAGCGAAACTTCTGGCCACTCACCACAATGTCGCCGTTGATGTTCTGCTTCACCTTTGCGCTGGGGTTTTCCAGCGTTTGCGTGAACGTGGCCTGATAAGCATTCATCGCCTGATACTTGGCGCTCATCTGGTCCAGAATTTTGCCTGCTTTGGGGTCCTGCTGCGCGGCGGCGGGCAAGGCCAGTGAAGCCGTGAGCAGTAGCAGGGAGAAAGATTTTTTCATTTAAAGAGGAGAACTGATAGCGTACCGGACACGCTTGAAAAACCTAATACGGAATTCTGCTAACAAATGGCCGGCCAAACTGCCGGGACCCGGCTGCTAAAGAGAAAATAATACCGCCTCGGCGAGCAAAACGGTGGCGCGACATTTTTGGCGCTGGCCAGCAGAACGGCGGCTCTACTCGCGCCATATTTAACAGGCATAGCACCCTACCCTATTTCATGCTGTTAAGCAGCTGCTCCAGCTGATATTCGTCGGGGATGAGCACGTCGCGGGCCTTGCTGCCTTCAAACGGGCCTACGATGCCGGCGTGCTGGAGCTGGTCGATGAGGCGGCCGGCGCGGTTGTAGCCCAGCTTCAGCTTGCGCTGCAGCAGGCTGGTGCTGCCCTGCTGATGCAGCACAATGCAGCGGGCCGCTTCCTCAAACATGGTGTCGCGTTCCGACGGGTCCATTTCGTCGTTGCCGCTGCCGGCATCGCCGTCGGCTCCGGCCACCTCCGGCAGCATGTAGGCATCGGCGTAGCCCTGCTGCTCCCCGATGAAGTCACAGACGCGGTCTACCTCCGGCGTGTCGATAAAGGCACACTGCACCCGAATCAAGTCGGAGCCAGCCGAGAACAGCATGTCGCCCTGGCCGATAAGCTGGTCGGCCCCCCCGGTGTCGAGGATGGTCCGCGAGTCGATTTTGCTCGTCACCTTAAAGGAAATCCGGCAGGGGAAGTTGGCCTTGATGATACCCGTGATAACGTTTACGCTCGGGCGCTGGGTGGCCACGATCAGGTGGATGCCAATGGCGCGGGCCAGCTGCGCGAGGCGGGCAATGGGGGTTTCCACCTCTTTGCCGGCCGTCATCATAAGGTCGGCCAGCTCGTCGATTACCAGCACGATAAAGGGTAGGAAACGGTGGCCTTTTCGGGGGTTCAGGCGGCGCTCGATGAACTTGTGGTTGTATTCCTTCAGGTTGCGGCAGCCGGCCTCTTTCAGCAGGTCGTAGCGCCGGTCCATCTCCATGCACAGCGAGTTAAGCGTGTTCACCACCTTCTTAGTGTCGGTGATGATGGCCTCGTCGGTGTCGGGTAGCTTGGCCAGGTAATGGTGCTCAATCTTATTGAAGATGCTCAATTCCACCTTTTTAGGATCGACGAGCACAAACTTCAACGTGGCCGGGTGGCGCTTGTAGAGCAGGGAGGCCAGAATCACGTTCAGGCCCACCGACTTGCCCTGGCCCGTGGCGCCGGCCATGAGCAAGTGGGGCATCTTGGCCAGGTCGGCCACGAATACTTCGTTGGTGATGGTGCGGCCAAACGCCACCGGCAGATCCATTTCGCTGCGGGCGAACTTCTCGGAACCCAGCACCGAGCGGATGCTCACCATCTCCTTCTTGGTGTTGGGCACCTCAATGCCGATGGTGCCTTTGCCGGGAATGGGCGCGATGATACGAATCCCCAAAGCCGCCAGGCTCAAGGCGATATCGTCTTCCAGGCTTTTGATTTTGGAAATGCGGACCCCCACCTCAGGCACGATTTCGTACAGCGTAACCGTAGGGCCAATGGTAGCCTTGATGCTGGCAATGCCGATGCCGTAGTGGCCCAGGGTTTCCACGATGCGGTCCTTGTTGGCTTCCAGCTCTTCTTTGGTCACCTGGGCCTTCGCCTGGCCGTAGTCGTTGAGCAGCTCTAGGGTTGGAAACTGAAAGCGGGAAAGCTCCAGCGTGGGGTCGTAGTTGCCAATGGGCATGGCGTCGGGGTCCTCATCCTCGTCGGCCACTGCCGCGATATCGGCGCCGGCGTTGGGGTCCAGGTCGTCGCGGCCGGGCGTAGTGATTTCCAACGAGCGGGGGGCCGGTTGCGAGGGCAGCGAAGGGGGCAGGTCGCCATCGGCCAAATCAGCTAGCGACAGCGGCGTGGGAATGGTCGAGGCCGGCACGCTCGGGGCTACCTCCGGCTCCGCTACCGGCATTTCGATGGAGAACGCCGGCCCGCTAGTGGCCAGCGGTACGGCCGCGGCCGCCGCAACGGGCAAGGCGGCTGCCAATGGGGTTGCCAACGAGGTAGCTACACTGAACTCTACTCCAGCGCCCATGCCAACTCCCGTACGCGGCGCGGGCTCAAACTCCACGGGCGCTGACGCCTCGGCGGGTTCGTCCCCGGCGGGCTCATCGGTGTTCAGCTGCAAGGCTGGAGAAGCTGCTGGGGCATCAGGTCCGGGCCCAGTAGCAGCACTCGCCGCTACCTCCGCCCCGGCGGGCCTGGGATTTGCCGAACCAGCTCCGGCCGTCGGAACCGCGGCTTGCTCGGCAGCCAACTCAGCTTCAATGGCCGCGTCTTCGTCGGCGTCGTCTTCGGTCCCCAGGCGGCGGAAGCTGCTCAGGTTGATGCTGGTGACGTTGAAGAAGAATACCACGAACGAAATCAGCACAAACGCCAGAAACAGCACCGAGCCCCACCCTATGAGGCTGTCGAGCCAGGAGGCGGCCTCGAAGCCCACCCCGCCGCAGAGGAAATCGAGCCGGTGGGCCAGTACCGGGTCGGCACCGGGCGTGGCCAGGGTCACCACCACGTAGCCCAGCAGCACGCTCAGCCACGCCATCGTGAACAGGCCCAGGGCCAGCACGTAGCTAACGGAGCCGGTGGCCGTTCGAAACACAATTTTATAGCCCAGAAAAAACACCATGGGCACGAGGGCAAATGCGGCCACTCCAAACAGCTTGTAAATGAAGAGCTGCGCCGCCCAGGCGCCTAACAGACCCAGCCAGTTACCGGACTCCTGCCCGGCTTCTTTGAGCGGGGTGGCGCCCAGGCCGGCCACTACGCTCTGGTCGGCATGCCCCGTGAACAAGAAGGAAGTGAAGGCAATGGTCAGGTACAGGCTGCCGAGCAGCAGGCCAAATCCAATGAATAAGTGAAAGCGCCGATCGCGCAGCAGCGCCAGTACGCCCCCCACCCCAGGCAAGGGCCGGGGCGGCTTGGTGGCGGCTGGCCGGGGAGTAGCCGCTGCTCCCCGGGCGGCCTTGGGCACGTTGGCGGCCGGGCGAGACTCCGAACGCACGGGCTCGGCCGTGGGGCGAGGCTCGTTACGCCGCGAGGGCCGGGGCTCGGCGGGGCGGTTGGCCGAGGGGCCGGGAGGAGTATTCTTATAACGATTGTCTGCCATTCGACGGAAGCATAAAGGCCAAATTTACGCAATGCGGGCTTGAAAATGGCTGCGGGCTGAAAGGTGGTACGGCCAATGAATAACGAACAAGCCGCTCTGCTCTTCAGGTAGGGAGGGAATGTACAGGCCAAAGGTGGATACAGGCCGGGCGGAATAATGAACGAAAGGAAAACGACGTAGCTGCACGGACCTTAGGCTAGTCGCGGGCCTATCGTTCACCAACTTAACTACTCTAACTCCCGCAGCACGAAAACGTTCTAACTCTTCAGATAAATCTAACCTTTAGATAAAGAGGGAGCGGGTCGCGCGCTCCTTCCCTCCCCGCCCACCTAGCTCCGCGGGTGAAACTCGGTAATGACCTGCCGCAGATAGTCGCGGTCGAGGTGGGTGTAGATTTCGGTGGTGGTGATGCTCGCGTGACCCAGCATTTCCTGCACGGCCCGCAAATCGGCGCCGCCTTCGATGAGGTGCGTGGCGAAGGAATGCCGCAGGGTATGAGGACTGATGGTTTTGCGCAAGCCAGCTTGTTCGGCCAGCTTTTTCAGGGTGGTAAATACGGTGATGCGCGAAAGCGGCCGGCCGCGCTGGCTGAGGAAGACGAGGTCCTCAGCACCGCTTTTAATGTCCAGGTGCCCGCGCACGCCGCTGAGGTAGAAGTTGAGATGCTTCAAGGCCTCACGGCCGATGGGAACCAGGCGCTCCTTGTTGCCCTTGCCGACTACTTTCACGAAGCCCTGCTCGGCGTACATGTTCGACAGGCGCAGGTCACACAACTCGCTTACCCGCAGGCCAGACGAGTACATTACTTCCAGCAGGGCCCGCGTCCGCAGGCCTTCGTCGGTGCTCAGGTCGATGGCGGCCAGCAGCTGTTCGATTTCGGGGTAGCTGAGGGTGTCGGGCAGGTGGCGGCCGGTTTTGGGGGCTTCCAGGGTGTCGGTGGGGTCCAGCTTCAGCAGGTCTTCCATGATGAGGAAGTTGAAAAAAGCCTTGAGCCCCGACAGCGTACGGGCCTGCGAGGTGGCCCCGAGGCCCAGGCCCTGCAGGGTGGCCAGGAAGTCGCGGAGCAGGGGCGTCGTCACCTGCGTGGGCCCGACGTGCAGACGGGCCAGCACCAAAAACTGCTGGAGCTTGACGACGTCGCGCACGTAAGCCTCCACCGAATTGGGCGAAAGAGACTTTTCGAGCCGGAGGTAGCCTTGAAATTGCTGAATAGCCTGGGGCCAGGTCATGTTGAAGGATTAAAAACCAGCCAAAGAACGGCACACCGCGCTTGCCGAACCGAAGGTCGCCGGAGGCCAGCCGCTCACCGGCCCCGTTGCCCGACCATCCACGCGTAATTTACCACTGGCCCCGAGGGGCCTCGGCAAACCCGGCGTGCCGTTCTTTGGGCTTTCCACTACTTTGCATATGGACCTTCTCATCCTCAACGGCCCCAACCTGAACCTGTTGGGCCGCCGCGAGCCCGGCATCTACGGGACCCGTTCGTTCGAAAGCTTTTTCCCCGAGCTGGAAGCCGCTTTCCCCGAGCAGAAACTCACGCACTTCCAGTCGAACCACGAAGGCGCGCTGCTGGATAAGCTGCACGAGGTCGGCTTCTCGCACCACGGCATCGTGCTGAATGCGGGCGGCTACACCCACACCAGCGTGGCCCTGGCCGATGCCGTGGCCGCCATTGCCACGCCCGTAGTAGAAGTCCACCTGAGTAACCTCGCCGCCCGTGAAGACTTCCGGCAGAAAAGCCTGCTGGGGCGGCACTGCGCGGGCAGCATCAGCGGCTTCGGGCTCGAAAGCTACCGGCTGGCGGTGCAGTGGTTTGTGAACCAACAGCCCAAGCGCGTGGGGTTCCGGGTGTGACCCAGAAAAGTAGCGGATTTTTCGGGGCCGCCGGATTTCGGGGACGATTTCCCGACGAACTTTGCGGGGTGCCTTTTGTTTCTCTCGGCCGAGGTATGGTAGCCGCGGGCGCGGCGCCCGCCCCAGGGCCGGTTTGCCTGAACAAAGCGCCTACATCCGTTCCCGAAACGCCAATCCGCTAACTCCGTGGTGCCGACCTTCACTTTCAACCCTGGGCCCTCGGCCGTGTACCCCGCCGTCCGCCAGTACCTCACCGATGCCTTCGACGAAGGCTGGCTATCGGCTCCGCACCGGAGTGAGAAAGTAACCAGCCTGGTGCGCCAGACGGTGGCCGACTTCAAAAGCAAGCTCAACGTGCCGCAGGATTTCACCGTCCTGTTCACCAGTTCGGCCACCGAGTGCTGGGAGATTCTGGCCCAAAGCCTCACGGCCCGCCGCAGCTTCCACCTGTATAACGGTGACTTTGGCCTGAAATGGTTGAAGTACGCCCAGGCCCTGCGGCCGGCCAGCACCGGCCTGTCGTTTGGCGTGGATGAGGTCCCCGACGTGGCCACCCTCCCCTTCTCGGCCGACGATACCGACCTGGTTTGCATTACGCAGAACGAAACCAGTACCGCCACGCAGCTGCGCGAGGGCTTCATTCTGAACCTGTACAACCGCCTCGGAAGAGCGCTGCTGGCCGTGGACGCCACCAGCTCGCTGGCCGGCCTCAATCTTAAATACATCAAGGCCGACGTTTGGTTTGGGTCGCTGCAAAAGTGCTTCGGGCTGCCGGCCGGGCTGGGCGTACTCATTTTGTCGCCGCGGGCCGTGGCCCAGGCGCGGGTGGTGAACGACCGGGCTCACTACAATGCCCTGCCTGCCCTGCTGGCCCAGATGCTCAACTTCCAAACCAATTTCACCCCCAATGTGCTGGGCATCTACCTGCTAAGCCGGGTGCTGGCCGACCGCGAGCCGATCAAGACCGTGCACCAGCACCTGAGCGACCGCGCGCAGAAGCTGTACGATTTTTTCGAGCAGGCCACCCCTCTCCAGCCCCTCATCACCAACCCCGAAACCCGCTCCACCACCGTTATCGGGCTGAAGGGCGACGCCGGCACCATTGAAGAAATCAAGCGCAAAGCCCTCGAAGCAAGCCTGTTGCTGGGCAGCGGCTACGGTCCGCTAAAAAACACCACCATCCGCATCGCCAACTTCCCCGCCGTACCCGACGCCGCCTTTGAAGCCTTAGTGCAGTTCTTTGTCAAAGAATTTCCGCAGTAGTGGTGCCTGGTGCTTGGTTATTGGTGCTTAGTTGTTAGTGCCTAGTGCTTGGTTGTTAAGACGTTTGGCTGAGCGTAGCCAAGGCATAACGCATGCATCTGTTGCAATGACATATGTTTACCGTCCCACCGGAGCTGCTTCGGCTGCGCGGACGCCAGAGGAACAAAACTCCCAGCAACCAGGCACCAAGCACCAACAACCAAGCACCAAAATGATACATCTGTTTACCGATGGGTCGGCCCGTGGCAACCCTGGTCCCGGGGGCTACGGGGCCATCCTCCGCTACGGCCCGCACGAGAAGGAGCTGACCCAGGGCTTCCGCCTCACCACGAACAACCGCATGGAGCTGCTGGCCGTCATCGTTGGCCTTGAAGCCGTGACCCGGCCCGAACTGCCCATCCGCGTCGTATCCGACTCGAAATACGTGGTCGATGCCGTGGAGAAAAAGTGGGTGTTCGGCTGGGAGAAAAAGGCGGACTTCGGCAAGAAAGCCAACGAGGACCTGTGGCGCCGCTTCCTGAAAATTTACCGGCAGCGGCAGGTTTCTTTCCACTGGATCAAAGGCCACGCCGGCCACGCCGAGAACGAGCGTTGCGATGTGCTAGCCGTACAAAGCGCCCTGGGCAAAGGGCTGCTGATTGACGAAGGGTACGAAGCCCTGGCTAAAACGCCGCTGCTTTAGAGTGGGTGGCCCTTCATCGGGTCGAATCGAGGGCTGCTAGCAGAAGGGTTACGGCCACAAATGAAATTGCGTTTTTTTCGTGAGGGTAGCGAATTGGCGGACTTCTCGCTACAATACCACTTGGATACCCAATCAATCGGTTGTTGCGCCCCGTGCCTGCACCCTTGTTGGGAAGTGCCCAGGCTGTATTTTAACCACTTGCCAGGCGGGCGCTTAATTGGTGGCGGCACATAGGCCCAATACTAAGCCCTACATTGTCCACAGTCTTTAGCACCTCTTTATCGATGACTCCTGACCAACATACTCCTGCGGATCCGGCTTCCCGTTCCGAGCCCGATGCGCTGGCCAAACAAGTGGCCGAGCTGATCCGATTACTCCGCTCCGGAAAAAGAGCCAACATCAAATTAGCCTTGCTCTTAGCTAAAGGGCTAGGTAAACCAACTGCTTTCCAGCAGTACTTAGACGGGCTGCTTTCCCTCTACCACTTTGTTTTTGAGACCCAGTGCCAGAACCTTGATGCTACCGCCCTCACCAAGTTGCTCCAACTCACTGAGCTGGATATACAGGGGAGAAAACTTACCGCCCTGCCCCCGAACTTGGGAGAATTACACCACTTGCAATACCTGGATTGCTCCAATAACCAACTACAAGTCCTGCCCGAAAGCCTGGGACAACTACACGACTTGAAATACCTGGCTCTCGAGAACAACCAATTGCAAGCCTTGCCTAAAAGCCTGAGGCATTTACAGCAGTTGCAAAGGCTGGATTGCTACAATAACCAACTCCATGCCCTGCCCGAAAGTCTGGGACAGCTACACCATTTGCAATACCTGGATTGCTCGTCTAACCAATTACAAGCGCTGCCCGAAAGCCTGGGACAGTTACACCATTTGCAAAGGCTCTATTGTGGTGGTAATCAACTGAAAGCCCTACCCGAAAGCCTGGGGCGGTTACAAAAATTGGAACAGCTCAATTGCCCGTCTAATCAATTACAAGCCCTGCCCGAAAGCCTGGGACAGTTACACCATTTGCAAAGGCTTAATTGCTCCAATAACCAACTACAGGTTCTGCCCGAAAGTCTGGGACAGTTACAAGAATTGCAAGAGCTCTATTGTAGTAATAACCATCTGCAAACCTTACCCGAAAGCCTCGGGCAGCTACACCTCTTGCAAGGGCTCTTCTGCTCTTCCAACTACCTCCAAGCCCTGCCCGAAAGCCTAGGAAGGTTACAAAAATTGGAGCAGCTCGAGTGCGCTAATAATCAACTGAAAGCCCTGCCCGAAAGCCTGGGACAGCTACAAAATTCGCGGGAACTCCAGTGTTCTTGGAACCACCTCCAGATCTTACCCGAAAGCCTGGGACAACTACAGCATTTGAAATCGCTCTTTTGTGGTAATAACCATCTATAAGTCCTACCCGAAAGCCTGGGACAGTTACCGAACTTACAATATCTGTATTGCACTGATAATCACCTCCGAGCCTTATCCGAAAGCCTAGGACAGCTACCCCACTTAAAAGGGCTCGATTGTGGTCATAACCACCTCCAAGCCCTACCCGAAAGCCTGGGACAGCTACGCGACTTGGACTGGCTCATCTGCGCTCATAATCACCTACAAACTTTACCCGAAAGCTTAGCTGCCTTGCCCAATCTTACCAAGCTGGATGCCCGTCACAATCCGCTCACGCATCTTCCACAAGCCTTACGCCACAAGCCCGGATTAGAATTACTGGTAGATTAGCCACAGGAATAAGTTGCTTATATAAAGAGTGGCCGCGGCAGGAGTTGGTGGCTATTTTACGGTTGCGCCATTGGGCCCCTGTTTTTGGTTGATGCAGTGGCGAATCGTTACCGTTTGCAGGCTTGCCGACTATGTTTAGATAGCGGCCCGTATTGCCGCCGTTGTACGGGCCGCCGTAGAGCACTGGTCCCGTAAGTTCGGGCAAAACTCAAGCCCTGAAAATACACCCTCACGGAACTATCTAGGCCCGGCATGCCCAACAACTACTTCCAGTTCCAGCAGTTCCGCATCGAGCAGGGCGCGTGCGCCATGAAAGTCAGTACCGATGCCTGCCTGCTGGGGGCGGCTGCCGACCTCACCGGCGCCACTCGCCTGCTCGATATTGGTACCGGCACCGGCCTGCTGGCCCTGATGGCCGCCCAGCGCCACCCCACCGTCGAAATTGAGGCCCTTGAGATTGATGCCGCGGCTGCCGCTCAGGCGGCGGCCAACGCGGCGGCTAGTCCGTGGGGCGGCCGGATTCGCGTGTGGGCGCTAAGTTTAGCGGAGTACGTGGCCGGGCGGCCGGCACCCCTGGCGGAGACGGCCCCGGGGTTCAGCCACATCGTTTGTAATCCGCCCTTCTTCCGGCATTCGTTGCGCTCGCCTGATGCCCGACGCACCACTGCCCGGCACGAGGCCGCCGATACGCTTACTTTCGACGCCCTGGCGGGGGCCGCGGCCACGATGCTAGCGCCGGGCGGCCTGCTGACCATGTTGCTGCCGCCGCTGGAAATGCGAGCATTTGAGCAGGTGGCTGCCGCGGTGGGCCTGCATCCGGCCACGCGCCTGGTGGTGCGGCACCGGCCCGGCAGCCGGCCGCTGCGGCACATTACCGGGTTCCGGTCCGCCCTGGGCGCAACCCACGAAACGGAGCTGAGCATTCGAACGGCCGAGGATGACGCCCTTTATTCGGCGGACTTCCGGGCCCTGTTGGCAGGGTTTTATTTGGATTTGTAGTGCGAAGACAAGAACGATATCCGCCTGGCACTAGGTCGGGCGCTGCAGACGGACGCAGGCCTCTTGCGGGGTAATGACCTGGTCCGTAACCTTCCAGCGCATCCGTTTTTCGGCCCCATTCTGCAGCCTGTTCAGTGACGATTAAGTGTCATCTTTTCAACCCGCAGAAAGCAACAGGACAATTAAAACATTACTGGGCGGACGCTAGGGCTGGCCACCGCCGCCCATGGCCCCGTACACCTGACCGGTAGCGTAGCTAGCGTCATTGGCAGCCAGTTGCACGTAGATGGAGGCCAGTTCGACGGGCTGCCCGGGCCGGCCCATGGGCGTATCCCCGCCAAATTTTTTGAGCTTTTCCGGGGTTGCGCCGCCGCTCACCTGCAAGGGCGTCCAGATGGGGCCCGGGGCCACGCCGTTCACACGGATACCTTTGGGTGCGAGTTGCTTAGCCAGAGAGCGGACGAAGTTCGTGGTGGCCGCCTTGGTCTGGGCGTAGTCATACAGGTCGGCGGAGGGGTCGGTGGCTTGCTCGGAGGTGGTACCGATGATGGCTGCCCCGGGCGGCAGATGGGGCAGGGCCGCTTTTATAAGCCAGAAGGGCGCGTAGATATTGGTTTTCATCGTGGCGTCAAAGTCCTCGGTGGAGAGGTCGAGGATGGATTGCCGCTGCTGCTGCCGGGCCGCGTTGCTCACCAGGATGTCCAACCCGCCCAGGCCGCGCACGGTGTCGTCGATGAGCTTCCGGCAAAAGGCCTCGTCACGCAAATCCCCGGGCAAGGCCAAGGCCTGGCGACCTTCTTTCTTAATTAAGGCAATGACTTCCCGGGCGTCCGCCTCTTCGGCCGGCAGGTAGTTGATGGCCACGTCGGCGCCTTCCCGCGCGTAGGCAATGGCGGCGGCGCGGCCCATGCCGGAGTCGCCGCCGGTAATCAGGGCTTTGCGTCCTTTCAACCGGCCCGATCCCTTATAGCTTTTCTCACCGTGGTCGGGCACGGGGTCCATCTGTCCAGCCAAACCCGGCCAGGGCTGCGACTGGCTTTTGAACGGCGGTTTCGGGTATTTTTCGGAGGGGTTTTCCAATTTTTCAAGGGTGTCTGCATCGCTGGGGGCGGCCATTCCCGGTATGGGGAAGGAAGGGGCAACGGCAGCAGCGGCTAAGCTCGCTCCTAAGCCGCCAATCACCCGGCGCCGACTAAGTTGGGTTTTCTCTGTCATGGTAATGTGCTTAATGGTTAGGATAGGATGGAGCCGGGGGCGGCAGTTCCGGGGTGACCGTTTCCGGGCCTGTTACCGAATAAGAGCCCGCCTTCACTGGTTGAGCCGGTGCATTTGCGGAATCATCTCCGATAGGCTACGGGCGGAGCATGGGCAATAGGCGGCGAACACAGCTAAGAGCCGGGTAAAGTGGCAATGCGCGGAAGTGAAAAGAAAACGACAGACCTGGTTAAACTGCCAGGGGCGGGCAGCAAGCTTCTGTGCAGCGGCGGCAGGCGGCGCACTACTGGCCGTGGTCCATCTGGTGCCGGGCGCATTCCTCGCCGCAAGCGCGGCGGATTTCGGCACAGTCGTGGTCGGATGAGTGCAACGGGCCGTCATCTTTACGTCGTCTTCCGGCAAGCAGGCCGAAGCGCAGTATTGGCAGGCGACCACGCAGGCGGCCAGGGTTGGGAGAAAGAGTGGTTTTGCGGAGCCATGGTGGGGTGTTTTAGCAGATTTCGGCACTTGGTTTAGTGTAATACCCACATCATGCCGAAAGGGTTGTTAGGGCCGAGATTGATCTACGCCCCAGTGTGGAAGTAGGAATACGCTCAGAACCTTAACCAGAGTCTGGTAATACGCGAGGCTGTCGCACCTTCCCGTTGTTTCCTGCTTCGCATTTGATCATGCCCGACGAACGACTGAAGCACTTCAGGCCTGCGAACCAGTATTTTTTGGGGTTGGCGCTATTCTGGGCGCCAGCACTTCCACCATCATCGGTAAGGTGGCGCTACACCGGCACCAGCATAAGTGGATTTCGGTCCACCAGCAGCGCCCCCCCGAAGCGAAGCTGATTATTTAAACGGCCAATGAGACACTTTATTTGGTGGCTTTCCGAGCGGCTGGCGGGGCTTTATTTGGATTGGTAGCGCAACGGCAAGAGCGGTATTGGCCTACACCAATTCATCCAGCAGCCCCAGCTTTTCGCGGTGCAGGCTGTCGAGCAAGTCCTTTTCAAGGCGGCCAAAGTCGGCTGCCGGGTAATGGCGCTGCACCCGCCCCCCCACCAGCACGGTTATTTCATCGGCCGTTTCGGTCAGGGCCCCCAGGATGTGCGAGGTCAGCAGAATGCCGGTCCCCCGGTCGCGCAGCCGCCGCAGGATTTCTTTCAGCAGCAGGTTCGCCTCCAGGTCGAGGCCGTTGAACGGCTCATCCAGAATCAGGTAGTCGAAGTTCTGGACCAGTAAGGCCAGCAGGGCGAGCTTCTTGCGCATACCCGCCGAGTACTCCTCGGCATACTGGTCGAGTGGCAGCTCGAGTAGGCGGTTCCAGGCGGCAAAATCCGTCAGCGGGCGGCGGCGGGCTTGCAGGCAAAACTCCAGGTACTCGCGGCCGGTGAGGCGCGGGTAGAAATATGGTTCGTAGGGCAGCAGGCCGGTATGGTCGCGCAGGGGGCGGCCCGTGGTGTCGCGCACGGTGCCGCCAAACTCCGCTTCCAGCCCATACAGACAATTGAGCAGGGTTGTTTTGCCCGCCCCATTGGCTCCCACCAAGCCGTGAATCGTGCCGGGCCGCAGTGTCAGGCTTACGTCGTGGAGCACCACGTGGGGGCCGTAGGCTTTGCGTAGGTTAGTAATTTCAAGCATTCTAATAACGCCACCTTTTAGCTGGAGCTTTGATTGAACTAAATAATCAATGGGTAACAACAATTACCATTGGCATCAAAGTCACCCGTTTTCCTCCGACGCTAGAAGCATGTATTAATGGTATTGCGACTGATATTGAATAACTCACTGGCTTCGTAGCGCTTTATCCCATTGCGTTCAACTCCCAAGCACTTTCAGTCGCAAATTATAATTGCAAGAGCAGGTCATAAAAATATAAAAACCAATCACTTCTTCATCAAAAACTCCCTAATTCTTCTAAATTCACAATGGTAACTGTTCCATCTTCTCCACCTGAAATCATTCTTTTGCCATCGTTCGTGAAAACTATCGATTCAACTTGCCCTATATGGGTAAAATCAGAAAAAATAGTTCTTTTACATTCCAATGATTCGAGAGCGATTCTACCATTCACATAACCCGTAGCCAAGTAATTACTACTGGGATGAAAAGCAATTGCAGAACAGTTATCACTAGGCGATTCAAAGTTTTCTTGAGCTATTAACTCTTGAGTTTTTAGCGACCAAACAAATCTTTTTCGTTCGTCGGATTCATTTTTAGATTCTTCACCCCTTATTGCTAAATAGTTAGTATCTAATGACCAGCTTATCTCCGACCCTGCAAAAGGAGCCTGAAGGATAGTGTGGAGTAAAGCGCTCGTCTCGATATCGTAAACCAATATTTTTTGACTACCAGTGCGGATTACGGCTACTTTTTCTCCATCAGCAGATATATCTGCAGCACTATAAAAATAAGTCCAGTCTCGATAATCGGATTCGTGTCCTGGTAATTGCCAAACTTGTTCTTTTTTCAGAACATCCCACACTTGAACTGTTTGGTCTGACCCTCCATAAAAAACGACCCGACTTTCCATGCTAGTTTTGACTAGCCCCCCTATATCTCTAAAGGGGATAGTTGCTACTATTTCCTTAGCTCGACAATCATACAGCTGGATTCCTTCATAAACATGGTAAATCAGGAGCGGACTACGATTGATAAAATTTAGTTTAGTGCCTGGTCGTTCACCTGTCAGGTTTATTGTCGCTAGATGCTGCCCATTATTAATTGATAGGAGACTGATTTTGGGCTGATCTGGAATATCAACATCATTTCTAACAGCCAAGAATGTCTCATAGCTATCAAAATCATGGCTTAACGCTAAATACTCTCCGTCACAACTCACAGCCATCTGAAGGACAGGTGAATCAAATGTTAGTTGCCGTATCAATTTATCGGCCATAATAGAAGTGATTTATTTTTACAAAAAAGATCGTATACATTTGTATTTCAATCCACAAAGCTTCAAAGCCAACCCTTTATGCACAGTATACGGAACAGAAATATAATAAATAGAGGGATTATTCCTCATCTTCCATCACCCAAATGAGGTTTTAAGCATACTGTCAAAATAAGCATAGAGCCTTGGTTAAAGTAAATGAGTTGGTTAAATTAAAAGTCAGCAGGCTAGCAACCATTACAAAGGAAGCAAAAATTACTACTCCCAAGATCAGGCTTCACGCCCCGAGCACCGCGCGAAGCCGCCGCTGGCTCTGCCAGATGAGTCCCCCAACGGCCACCAGCAACAACGCCGGGTACATTGGGTGCCCAGGCATTACCAGGGCCACGCCCACTACTAACCCTTGGGTGGTTCGAATGTGCAGGGCATTGGGGTAAAAAGCATATTTGGTTAAGATGATAAGCGCTACCAGCCCGAGCCAAACCAATCCCACGCCCAGCGCGCCCCCGGCTCCCACCGGGCCCACGGCCAGCAGCCAGCACAATGGAGCGGCAGTAAGCGCCGCGTACCCCACCCCCAGCCCCAGCCGCCGACGCAGAAATTGCTGGGGAGTGCGCGCCGCCAAGGCCATCATGGGCAGCGGCTCGGGTATCCTATAGCAGCTCAGCACCACCAGCAGCCACCCCGCCAGGGCCAAGATGGGCCCCAGCGGTGATTCGTGCTGCCATACCGCCCCGGCCAGCAGGGCCACCCAAAGCCATCCGCCACCCCGCCGCAGGCCACTTACCCACTCGAATGCCTCGCTGCGAAACGCGCTCCGCCCCCGGTATTGCGGGCTTCGGCCTTCGCGGGCGGGCGGCAGCCAGGCCACTGCCGGTGCCAGCCCCAGCGTGAGGGCCGCCGCGCCCCAATCGTTGAAGAGCACTAGTATTCCCGCCAAAGGCAGCGCGCCCAAGGCGTACTCTACTGCCAACCACCGCCGATGGCCCGGCGCGCTGATGGCCAGAAAGCGTAAGTCGGAGCGCTGCCGGTGCGCCGCGGCCAGCCACAGCCCAAAGCCCACGGGCAGCGCCCATTGCCCCTGCGGATGAGGAGCCACCACTACGAGCAGCCGGCCAAGGGCCGCGACCAGCACCGGCGCCAGGATTGCCAGGCGCAGCCAACCTATTTCGCGCACCAGGCGTCCTAAAAGGCGTAGGCGCAGGTTCAAGTAGGCGCAGGTTGCTGGCATGTGGCGACCCAATAAGCTGGTTTATAATATGTTTGCCTTAGCTACTCCAACGATTGCTGCGCTAGGATGGAGAACCTAGAGT
This sequence comes from Hymenobacter montanus, assembly GCF_014699115.1. Classification (GTDB taxonomy): domain Bacteria; phylum Bacteroidota; class Bacteroidia; order Cytophagales; family Hymenobacteraceae; genus Hymenobacter; species Hymenobacter montanus. Next base: position 31,714 of record NZ_JACXAD010000007.1, on the reverse strand, counting down.
GGAGAACGTCTTCTTTTTTAACCCCAGCCAGCTCCTTTCCTCAGTCTAAGCTCTAAGTTCTAAGGCTAAATCAAACAGCTTTTTAGGGTTCTATTGTAGTCATATACTGTATAGTTAATGAGTACTAGACTCCATTATTTAATTTTCACTTTGGTGATCCTGCTAGAAAGCTTTTCTGTACTTATGCCAATCTCATCGCCAAAGTTAAAAATTTGTAAGTTGTCATTCGGTTCAAATACTAGCTCAATTCCATATAGCAAAATCTCGTATTCAAGTAAGATATTAATCTGTTCAATCTTCTTGCCGAGGAGTTTATTGATATCTTCCTGACAATTGGCTTTCCATTTCAATGGGATTTCACATCCTGCTCCGTACCAATCCAATGGTTGGCTTATATCAATTCGGTCCGCCGTTAGACCAAACAGATCTTTATAGGCAGTCAATTCATAGTGGTAAGAACCTATTTCTAATATTACTGGCCCCTCACTCCACCATTTATCAGCTTTGGTCTCCCACATCAGCCAATAGCTATTTAATCTTTGATCGATCAATTTTGACAATACTTCCTTATGGTCCCTGATCAGCAAACCTGCCTCATTATAAAAGTCGGGTTTGTAATTTGGAATACCGAGCATATTTTATCTAGTTAAACAGATAACCGGTTTTAAAAAATCATTATACTCCTGCCATTTTTTTGTTGTTTTTACTTCATTATACTATAGGCACAGCCAGCCTGCTTCGCGCGACAAACGTCCCAAAAGGCGTCGGCGCAGGTTTAGGTGAGTGCCGGTTGCTGGCATGTGGTGGCCCAACGAATTGGTTTAGGGTTCTATTGCGGCGGGGCCACCGGCTGCTCTTCTTCGTTGAAGCGGATGCTGTACTCGGTCGCCAGCTCCTCAAGGATGGACTCGTACAGCGCGGCATCCAGGGGCAGCAGCACTCCACGGGTCGTGACCTGCCCCCGGGCCAGCCGGCGCACGGCCATGCCCAGGGGCAGGCCGACGGTTTTAGCCATGCCGGTGTGGGTAGCATCATCCCCCACCACGGCCAGCGACGAAGTAAGCCGATGGGCCTGCCCCGCCAGCTCAAACTCGAACTGGTGCTGCATCACAATCAGGTCATGGTCGTGGGCCTGGAGCTGCCATTTTTCGCTCAGCAGGCGTTCGAGCAGCTGAGCGGGGGTCGCGTTGGCGTGGCCCACGGGCCGGTCCGAGAACAACCCCAGCCAGCGCAGGCGGCCCATTTCTTCGCCCGTGGGGTTGAGCCCCAGGTAGGTGGCCAGGCGCAGCGATAAGTCCAGGTGCGGAATGAGCGAAGCCGGCAGGTACGCCTCAATGAGCTCAGCCCAGGTCATGGTCTCGGCGTTGCCCAGGTTCACGGAGTCGTCCGTGAGGCCCAGACGCACCAGGGCGTGCCAGGCCGCGCAGTAACCGGGCCGGCGCAACGTGCCGCGCAGGATGGTCGGGATATCGTCGAGGCCGTAGGGGGCGCAGTAGCTGAGCGAGTCGCGGTTGGCGTAGCCCTCGTACTCGCCATAGTCGGGCACGGCCAGGGTTTCGGTACGAGCAAATAGCTGCTGGTAAGGAATGAATCGCGGGTGGCCGTTTTCGAGGTACTTGGCGGTGCTCTGTCCGGCCAGCACCACGTTGCGCGGGTTCCAGGTGAACTTGTACTTCCACGGATTATCAGCTTCCGCCGCCGGGGCCAGCAGCCCGCCGCAGTACGACTTAAAGGAAGTAAGCCGCCCGCCCCGGGCCCGAATGTGCTCGATAGCCCGCATGGCCGACATATGATCCAGCCCCGGGTCGAGGCCGCACTCCATCAGCAGCGTCACGCCGGCCGCGGCGGCCGCAGCGTGCAGGGCCCGAATTTCCGGGCTCACGTAGCTGGCCGTGGCCAGGTGCCGCCCGTGCCGCACGCAGGCCCCCGCCACCACCGGGTGCAGCAGCGCCGGCAGCATGGAAATAACGATATCCGCTTGCCCGATCAGTTCATCCAGCAAACCCTCGTCCTCCGCGTTGAAGGGCACCGCCCGGGCGTACTCCGAATGGGCCGCCAGCACCGGGGCCAGATGAGCCGGATTAGCATCAGCTACGGTCAGAAACCACTGTTCGGCAGGCGCGTGGCGCAGCAGGTACTGAATAAGCGACGAGGCCGAGCGGCCCGCGCCGAGCAATAATAAACGGGAAGTCATGCGGCAAAAGTACACGTCCCGGGCAGTGCTCCGCGCTTCGTTCCGCATTAAGCGCCGCGTCATTACCTTCGCCGCCTGCTTACCCCAGCCCCATGGCCCGTACTTCCCGCCAGCAGCTCATCTCCTACGAAGAGCTGGATTCCGTCAACGACCTCACTCCTGCCGAACAGGTGGCCTGGGCCGCCGCCCGCGACGCCACCCAGCACGCCTACGCCCCCTACTCTGGTTTTCACGTGGGGGCCGCGCTGCTGCTGGCCGATGGCACCGTGTTCCGCGGCACCAACCAAGAGAATGCCGCCTATCCCTCGGGCCTCTGCGCCGAGCGCACGGCCTTGTTTGGGCTGGCGGCCAACCAGCCCGGCCACCCGCTCATCGTGGGCATGGCAATAGCCGCCCGGCCGGCCCGCGGGGAGTTCGGCGCGGCTTTTCCCTGCGGCGCCTGCCGCCAGGTAATGCTGGAAAGCGAAGTCCGGCAAGGCCAAGCCATTCCGCTCCTGCTGCCGGGCCGCACTGGCACCATCCTCCGCTTCCGCTCGCTGGCCGAGCTCCTGCCGTTCAACTTCTCGGCCGACGACCTGCCCCCGAGGTAGGCTTGGCACTCATAACTATCCGGCAATAACCCCTCACTCAATTATGGAACGCCATCTAGCCGTCACCCGCTCGGCCCGCTACTACCAGCTGGGCGAATTATCGGCGGCCACTAAGCGGGTTTGGTTTGTATGCCACGGCTATGGGCAGCTGGCGGCCTACTTCTCCCGCCACTTCGCTTTTCTGGCCGAAGCCGACCCGGCCACGGTCGTCATCGCGCCCGAGGGCCTCTCCCGCTTTTACCTCAGCGGCAACAGCGGCCGCGTCGGGGCCAGCTGGATGACCCGCGACGACCGGCTGCACGAAATTGCGGACCACGTCGGCTTCCTCAATCAGTTAGCCGACCAAGTACTGGATGAATGCCTGGCCGACGTCCGCATCACGGTATTGGGCTTCTCGCAGGGCACGGCTACCGTTGGCCGCTGGCTGGCCCAGGCCCACTTCCGGCCCGCTCACCTCATCCTGTGGGCCGGCGGATTTCCCGAGGACCTCACGCCCACCCAGGCCAGCAACCTGCTGCACGGGCTTCCGCTGACCATCGTCGTGGGCACCAACGATGAATTTATCCCGGCCGCCCAGGTAACCGAGCAACAGCAGCGGCTGCAAGCGCTTGGCAGTTCTCCCCAGCTCATCCGTTTCGAGGGCAAGCACGAGCTCAACCGCGCCGTGCTAGAGGAACTGGCGGCCCAAGGGCATATCTAGAGCGGTTTGCTGGGCCATATCCCGGTTATCTTCCCTGTCCGGCAGAAGGCCCCTTGCGGGAGCACCTAAGGTTTAACCTCCCACGCCGGGCACACCGACCCAGAATCCACTCTATAGCCGTATCCCAGTCCTTATCGTCTGGCTCCCCTCTCCTGAGGCTTCGCGCATGAAGCGAACTGGGGCCGGGGGTGAGGTTGCGCCCCGGGTACACGAAGCACGTTACTTTCTCACTATCGTCGTGGCCGCGCCCTGGGCGCCGGCCAGCACCTCGGCAATGGTCACGTGCGGCGGTCGGGTCACCATAAATACGATGATGTCGGCAATATCTTCGGGGCGCAGGGGCTCGAAGCCCTCGTACACCTTGGCCGCCCGCGCCGTGTCGCCTTTGAAGCGCACCTGCGAAAACTCCGTGGCTACGGCCCCGGGATTTACCTCGGCCACCCGGACGCCGGTGGGCAGCAGGTCCAGCCGCATGGTTTTGGTGAGCATGCCCACGGCCGCTTTGCTGGCGCAGTACACATTGCCGTTGGCGTAGGCCTCCTGCCCCGCCACGGAGCCGATGTTCAGAATGAAACCCGTTTGCCGGGCCGTCATGCCCGGCAGCAGGGCGTGGGTCACGTTGAGCAAGCCGCGCACGTTTGCATCGAGCATCTGGTCCCAGTCGGCCGGGTCGCTAGCCTGCACCGGTGTCAGCCCGTGGGCTCCCCCGGCGTTGTTCACCAGCACGTCGGGAGCTCGCAGCTCGGCCGGTAGCGTGGCGACGGCCGCCTGCACCGCCCCCCGGTCCCGCACGTCGAACACCAGAACCTGGACGGGCGCCGGGGCCAATTGGGCCGCCAGCTCCTCGAGCCGCTCCCGCCGCCGCCCGGTTACAACCAGCTGAAACCCGGCTCCGGCCAGGGCAACGGCCGTCGCCCGCCCAATGCCCGACGACGCCCCGGTGATGAATGCGGTTTTCATAGCTTGTTTAGCTGTTGGCTGTTGGTCAGACCTTAAGGGTAGCGCTTTAGGGTACCGTTTTTTAGGAATTAAAAATGTGCTGGTCCATTTTTAATTCTTCATTTTTAATTTTTAATTCTTTCCTCCTCTGCGAGAACTGCACTAATAACCCGCCGGTAGCCGCCGGCAGCTCAGTTTTGGATGTTGATATACAGCGTCACCGTGTTGGTGCTGATGCTTTGCAGGCTCCGGCTAAAAACGTCGTTGTGCGGCACCAGCAAGTTGCGCAGGCCGTGCGAGAAGCGCAGCTCCGGCGCCAGCTTGAACAGGGGATAGAACAAGTCCATCCCCACCCCATACTCCAGCGTCAGGTCGCTGCTCACGGCCTGCAGCTGGTTGCGCATGGGGTCGCTGCGGCGGCTGCTAGCGGTGATAATCGGGTTGATTCCCGCCAGCATGTACACCCGGGAGTTGCGCCGACGGTTCGACTGATACTTAAGCAATAAGGGGAATTGAATTACCGTCGAGGTCACCTCCTGGGTCAGGATTGAATCCGGGTTGGGATAGCCCCGCGGAAGAAACTCCACCTTGCGGGTGAGAAAGATAACCCCCGGCGCAAACCGCAGAATAAACGGCGAAAATGCCGGGCCCAGGCGCGCGTCGCCAATAAAGCCCACTCCCAGGCTGGGGCTATACACCGAGTTGGCGATAACGTTTTGCCGGTTGGTGTAAAGCGCCGACTGCTCAATAACAAACCGGGAGGCCGTGAGCCCAATGTACATGCCGGGATGAAACCAACGCTCGTCGTAAGCCGGCAGGTTCTTCACCGTGATGGACTTGACTGCGCCGGAATGGCTGCGGTTGATTTTGGAAGTCGATTTGTGTTGGGCCAGTGCCGCCGTGGGCACCAGCAACCCCCAAAGCCCCAGCAGGGCCAGTCGTTTTATTTGTGCGCCGTGTAAACGGAACTGATGCCGAATGTAAGTGGTTGCCATGAAGGTTGGTTGAAACCGACTTTGGTTAGGATGGCCAGGAAGTCGGGCCCGTCGGGAAATGCCTGCACCGAAGCCGGCAAATAGGTGTACGCCGATTGGTCTTTGGAAATCAACTTGCCGAACACCGGCAAGACCCGACGGAAGTAAAAATTATACGCTTGCTTGAGCGGAAATGCGGTCGGCTTGCTGAACTCCAGAATCACGAGCTTTCCGCCGGGCCGCAGCACGCGCCGCATCTCGGCCAGGCCGGCCTCCAGATGCGCGAAATTACGGACTCCAAAAGAGGCGGTCACCGCGTCGAACTCGCCATCGGCAAACGGCAGGTTTTCCGAATCGCCGAGTTCGAGCTGAATGCGGTGGCCCAGCCCTTTCGCGGCCAGCTTCCGGCGCCCCACTTCCAACATGCCCTCCGAGATGTCGACCCCGGTCACGTGGGCGTCGGTGGCGGCGGCGCGCAGGGTTTCGATGGCGAAATCGGCCGTGCCGGTGGCAATATCCAGAATGCGCGCCGGGCGCAGGGCCTTCAACTCGTCCACCGCTTTGCGCCGCCAATAAATGTCGGTGCCGACACTGAGGAAGTGATTGAGAAAATCGTACTTGCCCGCGATGGAGTTAAACATCTGGGCAACCTGCGATTTCTTATCGGCGGAATTGTCTTTGTAAGGTAATACGGCCATGAGCGGTGCAAAGAACGGAAGTGAAGCGGAAAAATTGTTCTTCTCCAACGCCTAACAGGACTGGTTTGTTAGCGGAATACGGGAGAAGGAGCCACCGAGGCCCGATTTGAAATACAAAAAAGCGGGCCGGACAATGTGCCCGGCCCGCTTGGCTCGCTAAAGGCTAAAGACTTAAACGACTATTCATTTTTAGTCTTGATTTTGGTCTTATCACCGTTGGCATCTTTGGCTTTGCCATCCACTTCACCATTCTTGGTTTTCGTTTTGGTCTCGCTGCCGTCGGGCGACTTGGTTTTCACCTTCACTTTATCGGAATCCTCGTCAACCTTGGTTTTAACCTTGGTGCCATCAGCCATTTTCACCTTGCTCTTGCCAGGGGTCAGCGGCACGGCGGGGCCAGCCGGGGCCGGCGCGGGGGCCGCACCTGGGCTCGGCGGCGTCGCACCTTCCACCATCACGGGCTTAAACTCGGCCCGACGGTTGAGCTGCATGTTCTCCGGCGAATCGTTCGGGGCGGCCGGACGCCGCTCGCCGTAGCTCACGGTGGTCATACGGGATGCGGCAATACCCTTGCTCTTCAGGTACTTGAACGCGGCATCGGCCCGGTTCTGGCCCAGCACCATGTTGTACTCGTCGGTGTTGCGCGAGTCGCAGTGCCCTTCGATCGAAATGTTGATGCCCGCGTTGGCCGTCAATATCTGGCTGATATTGTTCAGCTCCGTGATGGATTCGGGACGCAGCTTATACTTATCGGTGTCGAAGTAAATGTTCTTGAACGCCATGGCACTGGTCGTGTCAATGTAGTTCACGTAGAAGTTCTTGGTAATCGTCGTCGAGTCATTGGTCGACACCGGAACCGCGAACTCCTGCGTTTCGATGTTCTTACCATCCTTGCTCACGGCCACCTGGTAGGTGCGGCCCGAAAGCACGGCTACCTGATAAGCCCCGTTGTACTTGGTGACATCGCGGAAGCTCAGCGCCGTTTTATCGGCCTGCGTCCCGGTGAAGACCAGCTCCACGCCCGGAATCACGGTCGTGCTATCCTTCGACGAGAACACCTTGCCCCGGATGTTGGCGTTCTTGATGTAGTTGATGGTGTACAAGTCTTTCTCCCCGTAGCCACCAATGCGGTAGCTGCTCAGGTAGGCGTACGAGCCGTCCGGGCTCAGGCGATAGTACGAGTCGTCGTCGGGGGTATTGATGGGATAGCCCATGTTCTGAGCCGCGCCCCACTTGCGCCCCACGCTGTCGAACTCCGACTTGAAGATGTCGTAGCCGCCCATGGTATTGTGGCCGCGCGAGGAGAAATACAGGGTTTTGCCGTCTCGGCTGAGGTAGGGGCTGTCGTCGTCGTACCGGGTGTTGATGTTGCCCCCGAGCGACTTAGGAGTACCAAAATCCGCGTCAATGCTGGGGCGGGTCGCCACGTACAGGTCGAGGGTACCATCCTCCGAGTACCTGCCGGTAGAAAAGTAGAGCGTCAGGCCATTGGGAGTAATGTAAGCGTCGCCTTCGTACGACTTAGAGTTGATATTACCATCCAAGGGCTTGGGGGTACCCCACTCGCCATCGGGTTTCTTCTCCGACACAAAAATATCGCCGTTGTTGTCGTTGCGATACATCAGCAGCTTGGTGTCGTTGTCGAACAGCTGGGTCGAGGCATCGTGGCCTTTGCTGTTGAGCGCGGCGCCCAGCGAGCGGGGCTTCTCCCAGTTCTCATCGTCGATGCGCTTGGCCTCGAAGATGTCCTCGTAGTACTCGCCATCGGCGGCAATGCTTTTATTTTTCGCGTCGGTGACCTTGCCCTTGGCCCCCGTTACGTCTTCGCCCCGGGAGGTGAAGATCAGCATTTTATCATCCGACGAAATAACCGGGCTGTGCTCCGAGAACTGCGTGTTAATGGTGGGGCCCAGGTTTTTTACAAAGATGTCCTTGGGCGAGTTAAACTGCACTTTGGCATTTTTGCTGTGCTGAATGAGTTGGGCCAGGCCCTCTTTGCGCTGGTCGTTCTTTTTTAGCGTGGCGTTGTAAGCCTGGAAGTGCGCCACGGCCTCGTCGAAGTTATAGTTGAGGTGGTCGACCCGCCCGAGCCAGTACTCCACATCTTTCGACACTTTCGGCTTCAGCTTCTGCGCCTTGTAAATGTAGTCGCTGGCCTTTTCCTTATCGAATGACATATAGGAAATACCGGCGTTGAACAACGCCTTCGCGTTATTCGGTTCTTTAGCCAGCACTCGCTCGTAAAACGGGAGGGCCGCGCGGTAGTTTTCCTGCTCGAAGAACTTGTTGCCGGTCTTGAGGTCTTTACGCGTGCTTTGCGCCTGTGCCGGAGAGCTGATGGTAGCGGTGAGGGCAACAGCGCACGACGCTTGTAGTAACCTTCTGGATAAGTTGTCCATTGGAGGAGTGTTTTGAAGAAAAAGGAGTTTCTGAGGGGGGTGTAAACAGAGATATGCCGGGTATAAAGCAAGGACCACAAGCTACGTTGGGGCCTTATACTGAAAAAATACAGAAGGGTTAATCGTTAATCGCTAGCCGCAGTCATTAACGGCTCACCTTGCATAATGGATTGTCGGGAAAGTGTAAAAAGATAAGTTTTTTGCCCTCTTAAGCGGTTTCAAGCAAAATTTCAAGCATTTAGAAGCCGGGTAACTCCATGGCCGGGCTCCCAAAGCTAACGGCCATGCCGCGCAAATATAGAAGCGCTCCTGCAATAGCTATTCATTACGCTCTTTTTATTCGCTCGACGGCCCATTGTTTTCGGGTGTAATTTTGAGGCTTGTTCCCGTTTTCCCTATCTCCTGCGTCGATGCTGATTCGTGATGCCCGCTTTTTAACCAGTAATTCCCGGGCCGATTTGTGTCCGGCACCCACGCTGCCCGAATACGCCTTTATTGGCCGTTCCAACGTCGGGAAGTCTTCGCTTCTTAATATGCTGACGGGCCGCAAAGGCTTGGCCAAAACGTCGGCTTCACCCGGAAAAACACAATTGATTAATCATTTCTTAATTAATGAGGAATGGTACCTGGTTGATTTACCGGGCTACGGGTACGCGAAAGTGAGCAAAACAGCCCGGGCCGAATGGACGCGCATGATTAATTTCTATTTGCGGCACCGCCCTAACCTCATGTGCGTGTGCGTGCTGATCGACTCGCGCCATCCGCCGCTGCCCGCGGATTTGGAGTTTATGGAGAAGCTCGGCGAAGAAGGCATTCCTTTTGTAATGATTTTCACCAAAATAGATAAGCAATCGACGGCGCAAACCAAGGCCTTGCTGGCGACTTATCTGCAAAAAATGGGCGAGACCTGGGACGAGCTCCCCCGCTACTTTCAGACCTCGGCCGAAACCGCCGCGGGGCGCGATGAGGTGCTCGCCTTCATTGCCGATGTGAATAAACAATGGAGCGCCACTGCCACCGCGAATGCGTAGATTGGCCCTTAAATTGCCAAGAGCGGCCAAGTCCGCATCGGGTTAAAACCTTATCCTTTTTGCTTCCGCACTTTATTTATGACGAAGAAACCATCAATTACGCGCCTGTTTCTAGGCTTACTGCTGACGGCCGCCGTGCCAGCCGCAGCCCAAACGACCCAGCCGGCTCCCAAGGCGACCACTGAGCAAGGCACTGGTATTCAATCGGTAGGCAAGGCTATTCCGGTGGCCGAATACTACGAGGGGGGCCAGGAGGCCATGTACGCCTTCATTGCCAAAGAGCTGAAATACCCAATCATGGCCAAACGCAACCGGATTCAGGGCCAATGCGTGGTGAGCTTCACGCTGAATCCGGACGGGACCATGCAAGGCGTTAAGCTGGTGAAGCAGGTTGGCGGCGGCACTGGCGAAGAAGCGCTGCGGGTCGTGCGCCTGCTGAAATTCAAAAAGCCGGAATACCCCATTCTCACCAGTCTTCCCATCGTGTTTAAGCTCGGCGTAACGGGCTCGAACGCAACTGAATAAGTCCAATTAGCAGTTAGCAACGAGTGGTTTGCCGGGCATTTCGGGACGCTAGTGCTTCCTTTGTGCTTTGCTCATTGTCAACTGTTGATTGCCCACTGCTAACTGTTTAATCAAAAAAGAATGCCTTACGAACTGCAAGAGTTGGCTGCCATCAGCGGCATGCCTGGTCTTTACCGCCTGGTGCGCGCCGCCCGCCACGGGGTGCTGGTAGAAAGCCTCGACGAGAAAGCAACCCGCTCCCTGGCCCCGGCCCGCAACAAAGTGTCGCTGCTATCGGAAATTTCCATCTACACCCAGGACCCCGAACAAACCGTGCCACTTACCGAAGCGTTCGAGCGCATTTACCAGCAGTACGGCGCCACGGCCCCCGTCACGGCTAAGTCGAGCGAAGCTGAGCTGACCGATTTCATGGCCCGCGTCATTCCCGACTACGACCGCGACCGGGTGTACCTCTCCGATATTAAGAAGCTGGCTACTTGGTTTGGCATCGTGAGCAAGCACGTGCCCTACCGCGAAGCTGAATCCACCCAGGAGGCTACCGCCACCGAGCCAAGCGCTCCCGAGCCGGTTAGCCCCGGCGACGCACCTGCTGCCACCGCCGACGCGGCGAGCGAACCAGTAGCCGCCGCCCCGGCCAAGAAAAGCCGTAAAAAGGCCGAATAAGACCGCCGATTTCCAAAAGAAAGGCCGCTCCTACCTTAGAAGCGGCCTTTCTTTTGGGCTTACGGCTCCTACCTGGCAGCCTTGGCACTCTTGGAACCCACTTTTTCTTCCTGGGCGATTAAGGCTTCGGCGTGCTCGACCAGCTCCTTGCTGCCAATGAAAATGGGGCACCGCTCGTGCGGGGTTTTGGGCTCAATTTCCATGGTACGCTGCAAGCCGTTGCTGCTGCGCCCCCCCGCCTGCTCGACGATGAAAGCCAAGGGGTTGCACTCGTACATGAGGCGCAGCTTGCCCTGGGGGCTCTTGGCCGTGGCCGGGTACATGTAGATGCCGCCCTTGAGCAGGTTGCGGTGGAAATCGGCCACCAGCGAGCCAATGTAGCGGGCCGAGAAGCTGTGGTCTTTGCAGTGCTTCACAAAGGCGGCCACCCCGGGCGAGAAGGAATCCGAGCTGCCTTCGTTGATGGAGTAGATATTGCCGGTTCGGGGCGTGGCAATGTCGGGGTGCGAAAGGAAGAATTCGCCCAGCGAATGCTCGTAGGTGAACCCGTTAACGCCGTTGCCGGTCGTGTACACGAGCATGGTGCTGGAGCCGTAGATGACGTAGCCGGCCGCTACCTGGTGGGTGCCGGGCTGCAGGCAATCGGCCGTGGTGCCCTCGCGGCCCGTGGGCGATACGCGGCGGTAAATGCTGAAAATGGTGCCAATGCTCACGTTCACGTCGATGTTCGACGAGCCATCGAGCGGGTCGATAGCCACCACGTACTTGCCTTGGTTGTTGCCGGTTTGAATCATTTCGTCGTCTTCCTCGGAAATGATGGTGCAGACCTCGCCGCCGTTGCGCAAGGCCCGGATAAAGCGGATGTTGGCGATGACGTCGAGCTTCTGCTGGTCTTCGCCCTGCACGTTGCGGTTGCCGTAGGCGCCGGCAATATCGATGAGCCCGGAGCGGTTGATTTCGCGGTTGACAATTTTGGCGGCCAGCGCGATGTCGCGCAGCAGCTGCGACAATTCTCCCGTGGCGTAGGGAAAATCCTCCTGCTTGCGCATGATGAAGCGGTCGAGGGTAGTGCCGACGGGCAGGGCCAGTTTGTTGTGGTCCATAAAACGAGTTGAGTGGGAGAGCTTGCGACAAATTTACCCGGTTTTAGCCGAGAACGTGCAGTTCGTAGCCGACGCCGACCGGGGCTAGCCCGAAAAACAGCCTTCCGGGGGTGGAAAAGTACGCAGCAGCTGAGAACTGGCCTTTCCGGCTTAGCTGCCTACTTTTGGGCCTTATGAAGGAATGGTCCACTCTGGAAGTACACAAGTTTGGCGGCGCCTCGGTGAAGGACGCGGCGGCTATTTTAAACCTTCGGCACATTGTGCAAACGCACCCGGGGCCGCTGCTCATCGTGGTATCGGCCATGGGCAAAACGACGAATGCGCTCGAGGAGATTTTTGGGTTAGCGTACACCAGCCAGGATTATACTGGTCCCCTGGGCCGCCTGGTGGCGTTTCACCACGAGGCCGCCGAGGCCTTGGCCACCGGAACGAGCCCCTCCACGGCCGCCGATATCAGAGAAGGGTTCCGCGATGCTTTGCGGGAGCTGGACGAGCAGTTGGCGGCTGTGAGCTCGGCCCGCGACTACGACGAGCAGTACGACCAAGTGGTGAGCTTTGGGGAGTTGTTTGCCTCGCAGTTCGTGGCCCACGTGCTCAACGACACCCGACCGACCCGCTGGCTGGACTGCCGCCCGCTGGTGCGCACCGACGAAAGCTGGCGCGAAGGCCGCGTGAACTGGAAGCTGACGGAGAACAACCTGCGCACCACCGTGCCGCCCCTGCTGCGCGAGGCGAGTACGCTGGTGACGCAGGGCTTTGTGGGCGGCACCACCAAAGGGCGCACTACCACGCTCGGCCGCGAAGGCTCCGACTACACGGCGGCCATTCTGGCCTACTGCCTCCGGGCCGCGAGCGTAACCATCTGGAAAGACGTCGCCGGCCTGCTCAACGCCGACCCCAAGATCTTCCCGGACACGGTGCGCTACCCCGAAATCAGCTACCGCGAAACCATCGAGATGGCCTATTACGGGGCCTCCGTCATTCACCCCAAAACGCTGAAGCCCCTGGCCGACCGCAACATCCCCCTGCGGGTAAAGTCCTTTCTGAACCCCGAGGCTGAGGGCACCCTCATTCACGACTGCCAGCATCCGCCCCTGGCGCCGGCCTTTATTTGCAAAACCGACCAGTGCCTGCTGTCCTTTGCGAGCAAGGATTTCGCGTTTATCTCCGAAGAGAACCTGGAAGTAATCTTTGGGGCCCTCGCCCAGGCCAAGCTTAAAATAAACGTGATGCAGAACTCGGCCCTCAGCTTTTCGGTGTGCACCGACTTCTCGGAGCGCCGCATCAACAAGCTGCTGGATCTGCTGCGGGAGCAGTTCACCCTGCACTACAACACTGGCCTGACGCTCTTTACCATTAAAAACTACGACGCGGCCAGCGTGGCCCGCCTCACCGCCGGGCGCGGGCTGCTGCTGGAGCAACGCACCCGCAGCACCTTCCAGTTTGTGTGCAAGTAGCCCGCCGCGGTTAGCCGGGTCAGTGGCCCGCCACGCGTTTCACTTAGTTTTCACCTTTTATTGGCGGAGCACAGGCTTCGCCCTACGGCATGGAATTCATTCTCGTAACTCCCCAGGCCCGGCCGGCCATGGCCCTCATTCAGCTTAACCGACCCAAAGAGCTGAACGCGCTGAACTTGCAGCTGATGCAGGAGATTCGTGACGCTTTAAAAGCGCTGGACGACGACGAGGCCGTGCGCGTGGTCATCATTACCGGCAATGAGCGGGCCTTCGCGGCTGGGGCCGACATCAAGCAGATGGCGGGCAAGTCGGCCATCGACATGCTCAGTGCCGACCAGTTCAGCACCTGGGACCAGATTCGGAAGTTCCGCAAGCCGCTGATTGGCGCCGTATCGGGCTTCGCCCTGGGTGGGGGCTGCGAACTGGCCATGACCTGCGACATGTTGGTGGCGTCGGAAACCGCGCAGTTTGGGCAGCCCGAAATCCGCATCGGCACCATGCCGGGCGCCGGCGGCACGCAGCGCCTGACCCGCGCCGTGGGGAAAGCCAAAGCCATGGAGATGGTGCTCACCGGCGAATTCATCTCGGCCCAGGAGGCCCACCGCGTGGGCCTGGTGAACCGCGTAGTGCCCGTGGGCCAGTACCTGGAAGAAGCTTACCGCCTGGCCGCCAGCATTGCCGCCATGTCGCCGGTAGCGGCCCGCCTGGCCAAGGAATCGGTCAACCGGGCCTTTGAGACCCACCTGGACGAGGGCCTGCATTTCGAGCGTAAGAACTTCTACCTCACCTTCGCTTCCGAAGACCAGAAGGAGGGCATGGCCGCTTTCGTGGAGAAGCGCAGGCCGAAATTTAAGGGGAAATAATTCTTTAGATGTGAGAAGTGTGGTTTAATGCGGAAATGTGGAAATGTACTTCATAGTAAAGAATATTGACAAAAGGCGGCCGTTTCGTTGCTGAATGCGTACTCTTCAGCCACTCGCTGAATCAGCACATCTTCACATCAAATCACATTTTTACATTAAACCAAGATGGCCGTTCTCGTGGGCAAGCGCGCCCCTTCCTTTAAAGCCGTAGCCGTTATCGATGGCACTTTCGAAGTAGATTTCTCGCTGGACCGCTACCTGGGCAAGAAGCACGTGCTGTTCTACTTTTACCCCGCCGACTTCAGCGTGGTGTGCCCGACCGAAATCCTGGCTTTTCAGGACCGGCTGGAGGAATTCGAGCGCCGGAGCGTGGCCGTGGTGGGCTGCTCCACCGATTCGCAGTATGCCCATTTGGCCTGGCAGCTCATGCCGCGCGACCGGGGCGGCATTGCCGGCGTGAAATACCCGCTGGTGGCGGATACTACGAAGACTATCGCGGCTAATTACGACGTGCTAGGCGGCCACTACGACTACAACGAGCAGGGTGAAATGACCTTCGTGGGCTCACCCCTGGCCTACCGGGGGCTGTTTCTCATCGACAAGGACGGCATTGTGCGCCATCAATTGGTGAACGACCGGCCCCTGGGCCGCAGCCTCAACGAAGTGCTGCGCATGATTGATGCCCTGCAGCACTTCGAGAAGAACGGCGAGGCCTGCCCCGTCGACTGGGCAGCGGACGCCCAGTCTTAGCATGGTTGGTTGCTGTTCACTTAGTCAATAAGAGAAGAAATTTTGGAATCACTTTTGCAGGCTTGGTTACAAGAATCAAACAAAATTGCTCGTCTCTAAAGCTATAAAGTAGTTGAGATGATGAAAACTAGGAAGCGTTTTGAATACCGAATTGAACAGGTAATATTCGACAAAGGAGAGTCGCGGGACCAACAGCTCCTCGATTTATTGAATTATGTAGGTCAGGAGGGATGGCGTGTAAGCAGCCTTGTGGTTGAGCCGCGCCTTGCAAGCAACGAGAGCAAAATCAAGGTATTGCTGGAAAGGGAAGTAGATGATGAAGGAGAAGTCACCTGATTTGGAGGCAATATTTTCACGTTCAAATCTACTGGCTCTCAGATACCAACATCTAGCGGGATAGGTTTATAGAATTCAGATAGTAGCTATAAGGCTTGATACCGCTTTTAAAACAATAATGCCGGAGTGGTGAGTTTGGCGTTCCGTCCTTTCTAGGTTCGCCAAACCCGAGCAACGAGCTACTGAGCCCGGATGTGTAATTTTGCGCGTTGTTGCTTCTCTACGATATTGCCCTGCGGCTGTATGGCCTGCTGTTGCGCCTCCTGGCGCCGTTTGTGCCCAAGGCAGCGGCCTGGGTAGCCGGCCGCCGGGGGCTGCTGGCCCACATACGCCATACCCTGGGTGCCGACCCCGCCCCGCGGGTGTGGTTCCATTGTGCCTCGCTGGGGGAGTTCGAACAGGGCCGGCCCCTGCTGGAAGCGTATCGGCAGGCCCACCCCGGCACCAAAGTAGTGCTGACGTTCTTCTCGCCCTCGGGCTACGAAATTCGTAAAAACTGGCCGGGGGCCGATTTTATCTTCTACCTGCCGCTCGACACGCGGGGCAATGCCCAGGCCTTCCTCGAGACAGTGCAGCCCCGGCTGGTGGTATTTGTGAAGTACGAATTCTGGTATCATTTCCTGAGCGAAGCCCAGCAGCGGGGCATTCCCACCATCATAGTCTCGGCTATCTTCCGGGCCGACCAGGTTTTCTTCCGGCCCTGGGGTGCTTTCTTCCGCCGGATTCTGACCCGCTTCACGCACATCTTTACCCAGAACGAAGCCTCGGCGGCCTTGCTGCGGGAGATAGGGCTGACGCGGGTAAGCGTGGCCGGCGACACCCGCTTTGATACCGTGGTGGCGACGGCGGCGGCTCCGCCCCGGCCCTTACCGCTGGTCGACGCCTTCGTGGCCGATGGCGCGCCGGTGCTGGTGGTGGGCAGCAGTTGGCCCGAAGATTTGCCTGCCCTGCTCCCGCTGCTGCGCCGCTATCAGCCCCACCTGCGGGTGCTCATGGCTCCGCACGAAATCAGCGAAACCAACCTGCGGCTAGTGGAAACCGCGCTCCCGGGCCAGGTGCTGCGCTATTCGCAGGCGCAGGCGACCACCGTGGCGCAGGCCCGCCTGCTGCTTTTCGATAATGTTGGGCTGCTCAGCCAGCTCTACCGATTTGGCCGGTTTGCTTACATTGGCGGCGCCTTTGGCAAGGGCCTGCACAATACCCTGGAAGCGGCGGCCTTTGGTCTGCCCTTGTTCTTCGGGCCCACGTACGGAAAGTTTCAGGAAGCTCTGGAGCTGGTAGCCTTGAAATGCGCGTTTCCGGTGCGGAACGCGGGAGAGCTGGAAGCCGCCTTTACGCCCCTGTGGCTTAACGAAGCCGCCCGCCTACAACTGCAAGACACCATCCTCGACTATGTGCACGGCCGGGCCGGGGCCACGGCTCAGATCTTGCAAGAGTTAGCCGTAATGGGTGAAAAATGAAGAATTACTCGCGGCGGCTCACGGCGGAGTGGTGGCACGAATGCCCCGCAGGGGTTCGTGCCACCACTAATTCCATAACGATGCCTACTTACCTTCTCATTAATAGTCCATCCGTACACCACTACTCTTCAGAACCATTAGCGCTTGCTACATAGTGGTGCCACGAACCCCTGCGGGGCATTCGTGCCACCACTCCGCCGTTCTATTTTCTCACGAGCTTTCTTCTCTTCCTCCTCATGTTGCACGGCACTGTTGTTAAATCTACCGGCTCGTGGTACGTGGTACGCGGCACCGAAACCGGGCAGCTTTACCGCTGCCGGCTGCGGGGCAAATTCAAGATCAAGGGCTTGAAGGTGAGCAACCCGCTAGCCGTGGGCGACCACGTACAGTTTGCCGTGGAAGCTCAGGCGGAGGGCGCCGCCGTCATCTCCCACATCGCGCCGCGGCGCAACTACATCATCCGGCGCTCGGTGCACAAAGCCGGGCACTCGCACATCGTGGCCGCCAACCTCGACCAGGCCCTGCTGGTGGTGACGCTGGTTTCGCCAGCTACCTCTTTTGGGTTTATCGACCGGTTTTTGGTTACGGCCGAGGCGTACCACGTTCCGGTTACCCTGCTCTTCAACAAAACCGATTTGTACGACGCCGATGGGTTCGAGTACCAGGCCGAAATTGCCGGCATGTACGCCAGCCTGGGCTACCCCAGCCGCACCTGCGCGGCTAGCAAGGGCGAGGGCGTGGCCGAAATCGACCAGCTACTCGACGGCAAGGTGAGCTTGCTGGCCGGCCATTCCGGCGTGGGCAAGAGCACGCTTATCAACGCGCTGGTGCCCGACCTCGACTTGAAAACGGCCGAAATCAGTGAGTTCTCGGACAAGGGCGTCCACACCACCACGTTTGCTGAGATGCTGGAAGTCCGCCCCGGCACGTTCATCATCGATACGCCCGGCATTAAGGAGCTGGGCCTCGTAGAAATTCCGCCCGCTGAGCTGGCGGGCTATTTTCCCGAAATGCGCGCCTTGCTCAACCAGTGCCGCTACCACAATTGCCAGCATACCCACGAGCCCGGCTGCGTCGTGCGCGCAGCCGTCGACGAGGGTCGAATCGCACTACCACGCTACGACAGCTACTTGAGTATGCTGGCGGGCGAAGACAACCGGCACTAATGCCGGGGCTACGATGCGGTGGTGGCTATTGCCCGGATGCGGAAGATTCCACGCCTCAAGAACAACATGAATCCTTCCTGTACAGGCCACTACGCCTTGAAATGCAAAAAGCCCCGACTCGGTCATGAGTCGGGGCTTCTCCTTTTAAGGGCTGGTTACCTTGGGCCGTAGTCCATGTCCTTACCATCAGCCGCCCCTCTCCTGGGGTTTTGCGCCCAATGCGAACTGGGCCCTGGGGTAAGGGTCCCTCTCACCGCATCAGCGCGGCTCCCAAATTGCTACTACTTCTTGGCTAGGGGCAGCACCACGCCGTCAATCACGTGGGTTACGCCGTTGCTGGAAATAACGTCTGGGATTTGCACGGTGGCGGGAGCATCCTTGCCGTTGCCGACCATCACCTTGCCGTCCTTAACCGAGATGTGCAGCTTCTCGCCGTTTACGGTGGTCAGCTCCTGGCCGTCTTTCAAGTCGGCGGCTACCAGACGGCCGGGGATGACGTGGTAAGTCAGGACGCCCTTGAGTTTTTCTTTGCTGGCCGGGTCCATCAGGCCGGCAACCGCGCCTTTGGGCAGCTTGTCGAAGGCCGCATTAGTGGGCGCGAATACCGTGAAGGGACCAGGGCCGCTCAGGGTTTCAATTAAGCCGGCCTGGGTCACGGCCGCAACCAGCGTGCTGACGCTTTTGGCCCCCGCGGCATTCTGCACAATGTTTTTGTCGGCGGTCATGGCAACGCCATCGACCATTACCCCTTCGGGTTTGGCCATCCGGGCCGAGTCGCCGGCCATGGCGGCCAGGGAATCACTGGGGTTGACGGTACCCGCGGCACCGGTTTCGGTAGTGGCGGGCTTGTCGTTGCCGCAGCTGGCGAGCACCAGCGAAGTGGCCAAGGTCGCCAGCAGGGAAGCAATGTTTTTTTTCATGGAAAAGGCTATTAGAAAAGTAATAGAGAAAAATAGTCCAAATTGGTCGTGGAGCTTACGAATAACATCGCGGTTCGGATGTTGCCCTAGTTAGCCTATCCTTACCTTCGCCCCCGCAAAAGCGTTATTGCTTTTCATCCCACCCTTTAATTCGCTAAATCCGCGATCCATGAAAACTGCCGAAATCCACACCAAGAAAGGGGTTATGAAGGTTGAGTTCTACGAGCAGGACGCCCCTAAGACCGTCAAGAACTTTATCGATCTGGCCGAGAAAGGCTACTACGACGGCCTGAAATTTCATCGGGTCATTCCCAATTTTGTCATTCAGGGCGGCTGCCCCAACACCCGCGCCGGCGCCAAGGGCCAGCCCGGCACGGGCGGCCCCGGCTACAAGATCGACTGTGAAACCAGTGGCGGGCATCAGTACCACGAACGCGGCGCGCTGAGCATGGCCCACGCCGGCAAAAACACGGGCGGCTCGCAGTTCTTCATCGTCCACGACCGTCAAAATACCGCTCACCTCGACGGCGTGCACACCGTGTTCGGCAAAGTGGTGGAAGGCATCGATGTGGTCGACCAGATTCAGGCTAACGACGAAATCGAGAAAATCGTCGTGAAGGAAGAGTAAGCTCTAGCTCTTCGAACAATAAAAAAGACCGGCCGCGCAGCCGGTCTTTTTTATTGTTACCTCCCCTCAAACCGGCCGTAAGAATCAAACTTCATACTGGGCAATGGATAAGGGCCAAGGATAAGCACCGGTTTGGCATTCAACTCCCCAGATGCTACCTCGCTGTCATCGGCTAAATAGCTTTCGCCCCGCTCGAATACAATGCCATAGTATGGGTCCGTTGGCCTATCAGGGTGTGTAAATGAAACCCATACTGTCAACTCATAGCGAGCCGACAGCATTTGCCCCAACCATAGCTGCCTTTCTTCAACTCTTTCCCTTGGCAAATTATAGATGCTTAAACGACAAGGGAATAGAGGCAGGCTGTCTGACTCCGCATCGAGTTCAAACCAGATATGAGTATCAACGTCAGGATTAAGGTCAGGCGGAGCATCTTTCCCTTTCATCATATCCCATTCGAACACGATCAGACTTGGCATCGCCGACTGCAACAGCGCTTTGGCTTCTGCTGAAGTTATCGCCCGGCTCAAAAAAATTTCTTCCATAACCTGGAAAACATCGCTCAAGAAGCAGTAGCCTCGTATTTAAGCAGCTTACTTGCTGGTCGGACTCTCTATTTCCTTTACCAGCTCTCCGTACCACCCTTCCCCGTACTTGCGAATCAGCGGCTCCTTCAGGAATTGGTAGACCTTCACGCCCAGCATGCCACCGAACGCACAGGCGGGGCTGCAGATACCCCAACGGTCGTAATTCAGGGCGTCAAACCCGTCGTACTTCGTGATGCGAATGGGGTATAAATGGCAGCTGATGGGTTTTTTGAAGGTGGTAGCGCCGGCTAGGTAGGCTTGCTCGATGCCGCATTTCAGGATGCCACGCTCGTCGTAGAGCGAGTAGGCGCACTCCCGGTCGTTGATGGTCGTGGTGCTGAAGTCGCCCTCCCAATCCTTGATGTAGAGCCCCTGGGCTTCGATGGCGGCGCGGCCGGCCTCGGTAAGAAAGGGCTTGATGTTGGCGTACTCCTGCTCCAGAATCCGCAACTCGGGCTCTTCGAGCGGGGCCCCGAGGTCGCCTTCCACGCAGCAGGCTCCCTTGCAGGCTTCGAGGTTGCAGACGAAAAAGTTGTCGGCGATGTCGTCGGAGATGACCGTTTCTTGAATAATGATCATTTGTTTTCGAGAAGAGGGCAGCAAAGATACCTCTCCGCCAAGCCCTAGGCGTTGTGAGTCACGCCTGCCATCATGATTGCGATACCGACCGGTAACAACGCATGGGCGGCCAGCATTCCTTTTGCCACCGCGCCGCGGTAGCTCAACAGGTAGGTGACGATGGTAACAACGGCCCCACCGGCGCCAATCCCAAGCGTGGCCAGGCCAGTCAAGAACGGCAAGCCGGGGTTGCACCTATCAGCCACCGGCATAAACTGAGCCAGGACCAGGGTCCCCCTAAACCAATGGTGTAAAAGAGGAGGATCCCGAAAAATCCCCGCTGCAAATAAGCCAGTTGAAGCAAAGACGGAAAAGCCATAAACGTAAATAATGCCGTTGCTAAAGAACTTAACGCTACCTAAGTTTATTAGTAGTCCAGCGCAAGCCTTTCCGGCCTCACTATCAAATGTAGTACCTTTGCCGCTATAGATAGGGGCTTGTTTTACCTGAATAATGGCACTAGATTATTTATCCCTCCTGAACCCGTCGCAGGCCGCGGCGGTGCTGCAAACCGAAGGCCCGTGCATGATTATCGCCGGGGCGGGCTCGGGCAAAACCAGGGTGCTCACCTACCGCATCGCCAACCTGCTGGAGAAAGGCGTCGACCCATTCAACATCCTCGCCCTCACCTTTACCAACAAGGCTGCCAAGGAGATGCGCGCCCGGGTAGAAAAGGTGGTCGGCCCCGCCGCCCGCAGCCTATGGATGGGTACCTTCCACTCGGTGTTTGCCAAAATTCTGCGCTCCGAGGCCGACAAGATCGGCTACCCCCGCAGCTTCACTATCTACGACACGCAGGATTCGAAAACCCTGATTGGCCAGATTGTGAAAGAGCTGGAGCTGGACGACAAACTCTACAAGCCCAGCCTGGTGCTCGGCCGCATCTCGGCCGCCAAGAACAAGCTGATCTCGGTTAACCAATACCTCAGCGACGCGGCCATCAAGGCCGACGACGAGGCGGCCCTCCGGCCCAAGATCGGGGTGCTGTACCAGCAGTACCAGCAGCGCTGCTTCAAGGCCGGGGCCATGGATTTCGACGACCTGCTCTTCAACACCAACGTGCTGTTTAAGGAGCACACCGACGTGCTGAACAAGTACCAGAACATGTTCCGGTTCGTGATGGTGGACGAGTACCAGGACACGAACTACTCGCAGTATCTTATTACCCGCAAGCTGGCTGCCAAGGAGCGCAACATCTGCGTGGTGGGCGACGACGCGCAGAGCATTTACGCCTTCCGCGGGGCCGACATTACCAACATCCTCAATTTCGAAAAGGACTACCCGGAATTGCAGGTGTTTAAACTGGAGCAGAATTACCGCTCAACCAAAAACATCGTGTGGGCGGCCAATTCCGTCATTAAAAACAACCAGGCGCAGTTGCGCAAGGACGTTTATTCTGAGAACGAGGAAGGCACGCTGATTGAGGTGCTGAAAGCCGCTTCCGACAACGAGGAAGGCAAGCTGGTGGCCAATTCCATCTACGAGGACAAGATGAATGGCCATCTTTCCTACGACAACTTCGCCATTCTCTACCGCACCAACGCGCAAAGCCGGGCGATGGAAGAAGCCCTGCGCAAGTTAAATATCCGGTACAAGATTGTGGGGGGCCTCTCCTTCTATCAGCGCAAGGAAATCAAAGACCTGGTGGCTTATTTGCGGCTGACGGTAAACCAGAACGACGAGCAGGCTCTGCGCCGGGTAATTAATTATCCGAAGCGCGGCATCGGCGACACCACGATCAGCAAATTGATTACCACCGCCGACGAGCACAACCACTCGCTGTGGGAAGTGGTAGCCAATGCCGACCAGTTTATGCCGGCGCGGGTGGCGAACCCGGTGGTGGGCTTTGCCGAGAAAATCAAGAGCTACCTGGTAGTCGCGGCCAAGGAAGACGCATTTGAAGCCGCCAAGTTCATCGCCAAAAACTCGGGCATGCTCGAGGAGCTGTACGCCGACAAGAGCATCGAGGGCCTCTCCCGCTACGAAAACATCCAGGAGCTGCTCAACGGCATCAAGGAATACGTCGATGACCCCGAGCGGGAAGACAAAAGCCTGGGCGCCTTCCTGCAGGACATTGCCCTGGTGACGGACTCCGACGTGAAGGACGCTCAGCAGGATGGGGAAGCCGTGACGCTGATGACGATTCACTCGGCCAAGGGCCTGGAATTTCGCAATGTGTACATCGTGGGCCTGGAGGAAAACCTCTTTCCGAGCCAGATGATGATTACCTCGCGGGCCGACCTGGAGGAAGAGCGGCGGCTGTTTTACGTGGCTATCACGCGGGCCGAAAAGAAGCTGACCCTGAGCTACGCCACCTCCCGCTACCAGTGGGGCAACCTGCGCAGCTGCGAGAAGAGCCGCTTCCTGGATGAGATTGACCCGCAGTACGTAAACTTCAAATTCGCCGCCGGGCCGGGCGCGGGCGAGTCGCCCTTCCAGCACGTATTTGAGCGGCGCTCGAATCTGATTCCCACCGCGCCCCGTAAAACGGCAGCCACCAAATACGTGGCGCCGGCCGACTTCACTCCGTCCGACACCTCCCAGCTGCGGAGTGGGCAGCGCGTGGAGCACGCCAAGTTTGGCTTCGGGGTGGTGAGCCAGCTCGAAACCCAGCAAGGCACCACCAAGGCCACTATTCTATTCGAAGAAGTGGGCGAGAAGGTGCTGCTGCTGAGCTTCGCCAAGCTGCGCGTGCATTAACGGTTTACCAGCCGGCCGGCCCTATCTTTGGCCCGGGCCAGCCCCGGGCGGACCCCTATTATACTTTATGACCGACCTTACCTCCCTGCCCTTCCACCTGCAACTGCTGGTGCGCGAATACGGGCACAGCACCTACCAGCTTATCCAGGGCCTGGCCCAGATTGAGGACGTAGCCGAACGCAGCAAACGCGCCGCCCAGCTGGTGCAGCTCATGCTGCGCCTGCAGCCCGCGTTGCGCGACTTGCCCGAAGTGCAAACCCGCCTCTGGAACCACCTGCACGCTATGGCCGGCGAGGATGTCGCCCTGGATGCGCCCGTGCCCCTGCGCAGCCTCACGGTACGCACGCAGAAGCCGACCCGCGTTCCTTACCCGCGCCAGGGCCCCCGGCTGCGCGCTTACGGGGCGGCCGTGGAAGCCCTCATCGCCAAGGCCGTCACCCTCGAAGACCCGGCCGAGCGGGAGCAGGCCACCGTACAGATTGGCCGGACGATGAAGTTCCTGTACCGCCAGCACAACAAGGAAAACGCCAAGGACGTGACCATCCTGCGCCACCTGGGCGAATTGTCGGGTGGCCAGCTCCGGCTCGACCCGGCCATCGTCGACAGCGAAAACCTGTTTGAGATGCCCGGCGGCCCGGCCCGCTCCCAGGCCTTCATCGTGCCCCAGCCCCAACTGCGCGACCGGCGCGACAACCGCGAGGGCCGCAATGGCTTCGGCAACAAAAACGGCAAAAAGCGCAAAAAAGGGCGCCAGGACCCGCAGCAGCCGCCCCAGTAGCCAGCGACTATCTTGTTGAACGTCATGCGGCGACTAGCTCAGCATGACGTTCTTTTTATTCTTCGATCTATTAGCATCTGACAACCAATCTAATGGCTGCATTTGAAGTACGCGGCGGCAAAGCTCTGCGCGGTGAAATCACGCCCCAGGGCGCCAAAAACGAAGCGCTCCAGATTCTCTGCGCCGTCTTGCTCACACCCGAGCCGGTTACCATCAGCAATATTCCCGACATCCGCGACGTCAATAAGCTGATTGAGCTGCTGCGTGATATGGGGGTGAAAGTCGGCAAGCTGGCCTCGGATACCTACATTTTCCAGGCCGAGAACGTAAACCTCGACTACATGGACTCGGCCGAATTCGCGGCCCAGGCCGGCGCGCTGCGCGGCTCGGTTATGATTCTGGGTCCTATGCTGGGCCGTTTCGGCCGCTGCCAGCTGCCCAAGCCGGGCGGCGACAAAATTGGCCGCCGCCCCATGGACACGCACTTCCTGGGCCTGGAGAAGCTCGGCGGCAAGCTCACGCTCGAAGGCACCGACTTCTACCGTATCAAGGCCGATGGCAAGCTCCGGGGCACCTACATGTTGCTGGATGAAGCCTCGGTAACCGGCACGGCCAACATCCTCATGGCGGCGGTGTTGGCGGAGGGCACCACCACGATTTACAACGCAGCCTGCGAGCCCTACCTCCAGCAGCTCTGCCGGATGCTCGTGCGCATGGGCGCCAACATCCAGGGCATCGGCTCGAACTTACTCACGATTGAAGGCGTGGAGCACCTGGGCGGCACCGAGCACCGCATGCTGCCCGACATGATTGAAGTTGGCTCCTTCATCGGCCTGGCCGCCATGACGGGCTCGGAAATCACCATCAAGGATTGCCAGATTCCGCAGCTCGGCCTCATCCCGGACACGTTCCGCAAGCTGGGCATTCAGCTCGAATTCCGGGGCGACGACATCTACATTCCTGCCCAGACGCACTACGAAATCGCCACCTACCTCGACGGCTCCGTGCTGACCATCTCGGATCATACCTGGCCCGGCTTCACGCCTGATCTACTCAGCATCGTGCTGGTGGTGGCCTGCCAGGCCCAGGGCACGGTGCTCATTCATCAGAAGATGTTCGAGAGCCGCCTGTTCTTCGTCGACAAGCTCATCGACATGGGCGCCCAGATTATTCTCTGCGACCCGCACCGGGCCACCGTCATCGGCCTCGACCAGCGCACCCGCCTGCGCGGCATCACCATGACCTCGCCCGACATCCGGGCCGGGGTGGCCCTGCTCATCGCGGCCCTCTCGGCTGAGGGCACCAGCACCATCCTCAACGTGGAGCAGATTGACCGTGGCTACCAGGCCATCGACCAGCGCCTGAATGCGCTCGGAGCCGATATTCGGCGCGTGTAAGTGGGCTTTGGGCTGCTGAACTCTGACCTCCTGATTTCTCAGCGCTGGGTTTTCAACTCTTGCTCTCCGGTTCTCGTCCTATTTTTTCTTGGACTTAGATGGGTTACTTCGGTTCGAGGGTCAGCATTAAAGCTGATTTCTCACTTATGTACGCCCTGAACCATGAAAAAATCTATTTCCGCGCTACTCCTAGGTTTACTCGCCTTGCTGAGTAACTGCGCCAGCAAGCACGAGCAGTCGGCGGAGGCAACGACTGACACCGAGACGGTAGTGGCAGGCAACGCTCAGGATGAGAGTGCAAAAAAGGAGGCAGAAGCAGACTATGCGGCGCCTGCCGAAAGCAGCGACGAGGTTCACTTCACTCCCCCGGCGGCCCCCACCAGTACTGCCCCCCGCCCCCGCCTGCTCATCTACCACGCCGAGCTGCGCCTGCGGGTAGAAAACGTGGCCCGCACCACGGGGCAGCTCGACAGCCTCGTGCGGCGTAGCGGCGGCTACCTGAGCGCCGCTGCCGAAACCCGCGACGAGGACGGCCGCAACGAGTGGCGCCAGGAAATGACCATCCGGGTCCGTCCCGGCGGCTTTCAGTCGCTGCTTAGCAGCATCAGCCGCTTGGGCACCGTGGAAATCAAAAAGCTCAGCACCGACGACGTGACGGCCCAGCACGCCGACATAACGGCCCGTCTGGCTACCAAGCGGGCCGTGGAGCAGCGCTACGTGGCCCTGTTGCAACAGGCGAAACGAATTAAAGACGTCCTCGACATTGAGGAGAAAATCGGTGAGGTGCGGGAGGAAATCGAAAGCACCGAAAGCCGCCTCAAGACCCTGAACGACGAGGTTGCGTACTCGACCATCACCCTTACCTGCTACCAGCCCCTGGCCCAGCCCACCCCCAATGCGCCCATCGTTTCGCTGGGCAGCCGCCTGCTGGAGGGCCTGTACGACGGCTGGAGCCTGCTGACCGAGCTGCTGGTGAGCCTGGTTAGCAGCTGGCCTCTGCTGTTGCTAGCCGGAGTAGTTAGCTGGCTCGTCTACCGGCGGTGGCGCCGGGCCCGGGCGGCCAAGGGCTAAGAAAAACACCCGTCGCCTAGGGGCCGGACAGAAAATTCTCCCTGAAAATAGCCCGGCCCCGTAAGGTCGGGCTATAAATTTTTATACAAGTTGGGTTACCTAAGCCAATAAGTTAGATAAAAAGGTAGCTGCGCAGCTGTTTTTTCTCAAACTCAGCTTTCCCCCTTTTCTTTCCGATGAAACGTCTCATTTATCCTGTCCTGATCGGACTAGGGCTGGTAGGATGCAGCCAATCCAAATCTAGTAACGAACAAGCGGAGGTCGCCACCGAAATGGCGGCGGAGGCGCCCGGTACCCCGGTCGCAGGGCGCAATGCCCCGGCCCGCCAAGCCGAGCGAAGCGTCATCTACGAAGGTCAGCTAGATCTTGAGGTTGATGATTTTGAGCAGACCACAACGGCTATCGACCATTTGCTTGAGCAGCACTGGGCTTATCTGAGTACCGCCCACGAAACCCGGGCCAATGGTCAGCATCGCCAGGAAATGACGCTGAAAGTCAAACCCTCCGAGTTCCTCCCCTTGATTGCCGCACTGGGCAAGCTTGGGCGTATCACGAACAAAGACATCTCATCGGCCGATGTAACGGCTGACGTTCTGGCCGCAACGACTACGCTGGCGGCCAAACAGAAAGCGGAAGCCAAATACCAACAGCTGCTGGCCGCTACAACTAACCCCGCCGAAGTTCGGCGGCTGGGCGACCTGGCCCGCGAATCACACCTCGACATCGCCGACGCCCAAGCTAAGCTACAACAGTTTGGTACCCGTAGCGCCTGGGCCACGCTCACGCTACGCTATTCCCAGGTGCTCCCCACCCCCGCTCCTAGCTCGCCAATGCCCGATTTCGCGCCGCGCTTTCTCGAAGCTTTTTACCGCGGCTGGTCGATTTTGCTCGGGTTTATCGTGGTGCTCACTAATCTATGGCCCCTCCTGCTGCTGGGTGGCATCGGTACCTGGGGCCTGCGTAAGTTTCAGCATAAGAAGTCATTGTAAATTTTCACAAATTATTGTTTCTCTAACCAATTCGACAGCGACTTAGTTAATTCAACGAACTCTTCATCTTTAGCCACATATACATTGGATGGAAAGACCTGCAATAGTTCCTTTATGTACTTTTTGCAATCCGTTAGAGTGCTAGAGTCTTGTAGACGTATAATCAGGTTCAAAAGCGTTTCCAACCTATCTTTAAAATAAACAGCAAATCTTATACCGCGCCCGGACTTCTCATGTGCATCTAATAAAATATAATTATACTCCGCAACATAAGCGCTTTCAATATCCATTGTTTCGCTTCTATATTCCATAACTGCTTCAGGAATACATAATTCTCCTCTTTCAAAGGCTTTAGCTCTTTGTGGTCCTTGCCAGCCTGCATTAGCTAAGACTCGAATTATTTGAGCACGTTTTTGTAACTGCTCTTCCGTCATTTCATATTTACGCATTTCAACTATTCTGTTAAATTTCAGTAATCGCGGGCGCCGGCAAGGCCAATCCCAGCTAGTGCGCACGGAAGAATAAACGTAAAAGGCGCTTCTGCGGGGACAGAAGCGCCTTTTCACTATCAGCAATGGTGCCTGCCGGAGTGGTGCTACGAAGCCAGCTAAATAACTTAGGGCCCATCCCACCAGGCCTCACTGCGTCTCCATTAGCTAATTCTTAGTTTTTGGGAATAACAAAGCATCAACAGATTAAATCAGTACAAAAGGATTTCCCTATTGTTACTGAAGGAGCAGGTATAGCTATTTTATCAGGTTTTCTGACTTTCCTCGAAAAGTTGATACGTTTCTCTTCTCAGACTAACGATTAGTGCTTTCTCCTCCATTGTAAGGCTTGCTCCTTTCTCTTTAGCAACACCTTCAATAGCATTGATCAATTCATAAAGGACGTAGACTGTTCCCTCTCCCTTCAGGCTACTTCCTCTTAGCTTTTCAACATGTTGCACAAACTCTTCTTCGGATACCTGCTCTACATCATCTTTCCCAAACCTAACTCTGCTTAAATACTTCATTCCATAGTCGAATCTGCCGGTCTCAAAATTGTATTTGAGGACGTTCAGGCCACCATCTTCAGTGGGCACTACTTTAATGGGGCGCTCGACTACGATGTAGTACTCCGGTAGGTCTACTGCCATAGGCCGTTCTTGTTCAAGTCATCTGAAAAATTTCTCTAGCGCATGCTTCAAAGCATTATCATACATTCGTCGCATTTGCATCAATTCAATTTTTCTCAGATACGTACCGCACCGTAAGTTGTATGCTGTATGGTCGCCTGTTCAACAAGAGTTTCGATGCTACGAATCACATCAAATAAATTGGGTTCCATAACCAAAACCTCATAAAGCCCCAGGTTAGTCCACCACCAAATCAACTACTGCGTTCACCAGCGACAACGCTATGCTGAACAGCAGCGCGTTGAGGAAGCCGTGTACGTCGAAAGTGGCCATCAGGTAGTCCGCCATTTTTACGATGATAACGTTGATAACGATCAGAAACAGGCCCAGCGTCAGCACCGTGATGGGGAAGCCCAGAACCTTGAGAATGGGCTTCACAATGGCGTTGAGGATGCCCAGCACAATCACCAGAATGGCGGCGCTGCCGACGCCGCCCAGCACTACGCCCGGCAGCACCAGGCTCAGGCCATACACCAGCACCGCGGTGAGAATAAATTTGAGAAGAAAGCTTATCATGAAAATAAAGGGTGAAGTGAAAGATGCCTACTCGCCCGCTTCCATTCCTTTGGCAACGAGGCGCCCCTGAGATACGGCCATCCAATTGCAAAGTTGGTAAAGCAGGCGGGCGCCTACTATGCCGTTCCACTCCGTATCGCCGGGGGCTACTTCGTTCAGGTCGCAGCCAATGATGGTAATGCCCGCCCGCACGATGGCCCGAATCAGATAGGTAGCTTCTTCAAACTCCAGGCCGCCGGGGACGGGTGTGCCAGTGCCGGGGCACAGTTTGGGGTCGAGCCCATCGATATCGAAGCTGATGTACACCTTGGGGGGAAGCTGGGCAATAATTTTACCGCACACCTTCTTCCAGGACTTTTTGGCGAACTTCTCCTCGCTCAGGAAGCGCTGGCTGAACAAGGCCACCCGGCCGTTGGAGTGGGCAATAAAATCGGCCTCCTGCTGGCACAGGTCGCGGATGCCCACTTGCACCAGCTTCTTCACCTGGGGTAGTTCCAAGGCATTGTACATGATGCTGGCGTGCGAATACCGGAAGCCCTCGTAAGCCGGCCGCAGGTCGCAGTGCGCGTCGAACTGCAAAATGGCAAACTCCTCGTGGCGCTCGGCCAGCGCGTGCAAGTAGCCCAGGGGGGTGCTATGGTCGCCGCCGAGCACCACTACGCCCTTGTGCTGGTCGAGCAGCGCGCCGGTTTTCTGTTTGAGCCACTCCAGCATCTGCTGGCCTTCGGCGTTGACCTGTTCCGGCACGGCCCCGAGCTTCTGCTCTTCGGCGGCCGGGCGGCCGGCCTCAATCCACTCAATGTATTCGGAGGCCTGGGGGCGCAGCTTGCGGCTCGCGGCGGCAATGGTTTCATCTTCGTCTTCCATAGCCAGGCCCAGCTTCCAGGCATCGGGCAGGTCCGGGTCGTAGAGGTCGACCTGCAGGGAGGCCTCGTGGATGGCAGCGGGCCCTTCGGCCGTGCCGGCCCGGTAGCTCACGGTCACTTCCCACGGCACGGGTACCACTACCACCTGAGCTTCCTCGGCGGTGAAAGGCAAACCAAACAGGCCGCCCGCCACGTCGCCGGGGGCATTAGGGTCGAAGGAAGCTATTTTTTGGGCTAGGGCAGCGTCAACTTTGGGCATCAAAACTTTACTTGGGTTGGTGAACTACAAAGCTAACGCCACCAAGGGAGTTCCGCTGGGCAACAGGGCTCTTACGCTTTGCGGTAGCGAATGACTTCCTATCCGTAATCACCGGCTGCAATACCCGAATGGCTTCGGCGGTCAGCTACTGCAAGTCGTCGGGTATCAGGTGTCTCCTCTACTTCCTTAATTTATAGCAGGTCTGAACCTGGGCAAATAAATCGCCAGCTAATCATGGATAAGTCAATAAAATCTTTAAAAATATTTACTCATTCAACTTGTGTTTCTTGCCTAACCGCTATTGCAGTACCACAATATAGTACAATCCAACTTAATAGAGGGCAAGCGATGGGGATAAGTCCTTCATGCTATCTGGTTCCTATGGCTACACTGATAATTCCTGGTTTATTTTTTATTGACAGAAAGGATAACAATCGTTTTAATAAGGTTTTCGGAATACTGACTCAGTGCCGTTTTTTACCATATTTTATTTACAAGGTAGTTCTCTATTATCGCGTAAATAATGATCCCGGGTTTGAAAAGGAACACTTTTACGGTCATTTCCCACCTCCTAATGAAGATTCATAGCTTGCATTCCTATTTTATTCTTTCAGAAAGACAAAAGGGTGATTTTTAGGGTCGCTCGGCCTTGACCAGTACCCAGGATAAAGGGCTATAGAAATAAGGATAAGCCTTGCGACAAGGGACTGATTTAAGGCACGCTCCGAGATAGCTGAGCAAGCTGAGCATGGCGTAGGTGCGGCCGTTGAGGTCTTGATGGTAGCTGTGCTGGCCACGGTGTGATATGCCAGCATAGTGAACACTTCCGCACCGCAAGCTTACTACCAGTTACTGACTCACGGACAAATAATGGGTCCGCACTAGATGAATGGAGATAGCGAACCCATCTTTAATAAGGTGATTCATAGCCTTGAGCACGGGCATTTTTCAAGATGCCTAACTTAGCGGGTGCAGCCCACATCAGGCACGTAGTTGGTCGAATTGACGACATTGTACTCCTTGAGCGCACGATCATGCTGAGCTAATCGACGCCTCTCTACCAGCCAGTTTTGACCCAACAAAGCGATAGAGCGGCTTCGCTAAGCTCAGTAAGCACGACATCCTTAACTGCTGCTGTTTGCCGACCTTCCCTTCCACAGACCCTAGGGTGTGTGGACAGTGTAGGGTTAATTTTGGGCTATGCGTCGCCATGAATTAAGTGACCTGGAATGGAAGTTAGTCGAACCGCATACCTTGGGTCGCCCCGGCACAGGCGGGGGTAGGGGCCGGGACAATCGACTGTTTGTCAATGCCGTTCTGTACCGCGTGCGTACGGGTATTTCGTGGCGCGACCTGCCCG
>NZ_JACXAD010000006.1 GCF_014699115.1 Hymenobacter montanus | reverse complement strand
GCCCACTGCGCATCCGTTAATTCGTATCGTGCTGCCATCCCCTAAGTTAAGCTCCAGCACTTTTCAGACACTGCCTAGAGCAACAGTCGGCCCACAACTTCACGCAGTTTCTGAACACGACCAGCGCCCGGCAGGTCATCTACCTCTCCGGCATCGCCAACGACCACGACCTGAGCGTACACCTGCGCTCGCGGCGAGCCGTGGAAACGGTCCTCGGCAAGGCCGAGCGCGCCGAGCTCACCGTTCTGCGGGCCAGCATCATTATTGGCTCGGGCTCGGCCTCATTCGAGATTATCCGTGATCTGGTGGAGAAGCTGCCGGTGATGGTGACGCCGCGCTGGCTTAATTCGCGCTGCCAGCCCATTGGCATTCGCGACATTATGTTTTACCTCAGCGCAGTGCTGGACAACCCGGCCTGCTTCGGCCGGGCCTTCGACGTGGGCGGGCCCGACGTGCTCACCTACCGCCAGATGCTGCTCGGGCTGGCCGCCGAGCGCGGCTACAAGCGGTGGATTGTAACCGTGCCCGTGCTTACGCCCCGGCTGTCGTCGTGGTGGCTGTATCTGGTGACCAGCACCACGTTCTCCCTCGCTCAAAGCCTGGTCGAAAGCCTGAAGAACGACACGGTGTGCGACCCTCGGAAGAGCATCAGCGCCGTGGTGGCCCATGAGTGCATGAACTACCGGGCGGCCCTGGCCCTGGCCTTCACCCGCATCGAGCAGAACGAGGTGGTGAGCTCGTGGAGCGACGCGCTGAGCAGCGGCACCATGCGCCAGAACTACATGGATGCTATTCAGATTCCCAAAAATGGCATGTTTTTCAACCGCCAGCTCATGCCCTTCCGACGGCCGGTGGCGGAAGTGCTCGACAACATCTGGCGCATCGGGGGCGACCGGGGCTGGTACAAGACGGACTGGCTCTGGCGCCTGCGGGGCTTTCTCGACAAGGCCGTGGGCGGCGTGGGCCTGCGCCGCGGCCGGCGCTCCCCCAGCCGCCTGCGGGCCGGCGACCCACTCGATTTCTGGCGCGTGCTGGTCGCGGACAAGGCCAGTCGCCGGCTGCTGCTGTACGCGGAGATGAAGCTGCCCGGCGAGGCCTGGCTGCAGTTTCGCATCATCGACCAGGCAGACGGTTCTTCCGCCGTGGAGCAGCTGGCCGCTTACCGCCCGCGGGGCCTGGCCGGCCGGCTGTACTGGTATTCGGTACTCCCATTCCACGGCGTTATTTTTAAAGGCATGGTGAAGAACCTGGTGCAGTATGAGGACAATGCAGCTCGCTAGCACAAATTAGCACTGAAGTTTTCGTCATTAGCCGGCGGCAATCAGGCGGGCAGTAGCATGTGCACATTGTGGAGGCCAGGGCCCCAGCCGTCAGTCTCGATAGCTAACGTACGGAATCCCAGCTTCTCGTAGAATCCAGCCGTGTGCTGCGAGGTATTGAGTTCAATGGCGCGGCCCGGAAATGCCCGCTGGCACTCGGCAATGCGAAATTGAGTGAATGCGCGGCCCACCCCCTGGCCGTGCAAGCAGCGGTCGACCATACCCCAGGTAAGTACGGCGTGGTGAGCATTCAACGCATAGCCGCCGACGGCTGCCACCTGGCCCGCCTGGGTAGTTCCATCCCCCCATTCGGCCACGAAATAGGGCCCCGGATCCTGGCGCAAAAAGCTGCATAAATCGGCCGCTTCCGATTCCAGAAAATACGGAGTGAGGTTGCTGCGAAATAGCGCCATCACGGAGGCCTCATCAGTGGCACGGTAAGGGCGAAACACGAAGTCGGAGAGCATCATCAGGCAATAACCATCTTCTAACCAATAGAACAGGCCAGCTTTTTACGTCAAGTCCTACCCGAACACCGGCACCACGCGCCCCTCTTCTACTTTCAGTGCGGCGTCGTACTTTTTCCCCGTTTTGGCGGAGATAAACCCCTTGATAACACTGGTTTCGCCCCGGCGCAGCAGCATCTTCAGCTGGGTTTCGGTGAGGGCCTTGCCGCCCCACTCGAAGGCGACACGAAACTGGCAGTCCTCGCGGAAGCGGGAGCAACCGTAGGCCGCCTTGCCCTTGAGCATGGTACCGAGCTTGCACACCGGGCACGGAATCTGGCCGGGGTCGGTGGCGGTGCTGGGCTTGCTTTCGGCGGCCAGCAGCAGCGTAGGCTGATAGGTCGCGTCGAGGCCAATGGCGGCGTCGAATTTCTGGCTCCCGGCCCCCACGAAGCCTTTCATGATGGGTGTGCGCCCCTTGGCCAGCAGGGCTTTCACTTGCGGGTCGCTGAGCTTTTTACCCTGGATTTCGGTGGGCAGCCGAAAGGTGCAACCCTCGCGGAATCGGCCGCAGCCAAAGGCCGTTTTGCCGCGCAGCACGGCGCCGCTTTTGCAAACCGGGCAGGAGCCCAGGCCGGCCGCTTCCCCAGCCGGCGCCTTGCCGGAGGCCTTCCCCGCGGGAGCTTTCGAGCCGGCCGCTTTACCGGTAGCAGCGGTAGCCTGCACGGCCGCTACTACCTGTTCGGCGCTGCCCGAAGTCACGGCGCGCCCCGAGGTGTCGGTTTTCACTTCCTGCACCATTTCGCGCACCAAGCCCGTGAGCTCGGCCAGGAATGCTTCCGACGACAGCTCGCCCTTCTCAATCTGGCGCAGCTTCTGCTCCCATTGGCCGGTGAGCTGCGCCGACTTCAGGGTGGGGTTGCGAATCAAGCCAATCAGCTCGACGCCCGTGGGTGTGGGCACGATGCGCTTCTTCTCGCGGCGGATGTAGTTGCGCTTGAACAGGGTTTCGATAATGGCGGCGCGGGTGCTGGGGCGGCCGATGCCGTTTTCCTTCATGGCCTGGCGCAGCTCGTCGTCGTCGATGTTGCGGCCGGCCGTTTCCATGCCGCGCAGCAGCGTGGCCTCGGTATAATCCTTGGGGGGCTGCGTGATTTTACTGTCCAGCCGGGGCTTGTGCGGGCCACTTTCGCCCTTCACGAAGCTGGGCAGCACCGTCGCAACCGTGTCGTCGTCTTCGGTGGTGCCTGAGGCTTGGTTGTTGGGGCCTGGAGCGGGCTTGGGAGCCTGCTGCTCTTCGGGGTTGCCGTACACCACTCGCCAGCCGGGGTTCAGAATTTGCCGGCCGCGCACCCGAAAGGGGCGCCCGGCGGCCTCGGCCAGCACGATGGTGTTGCTCACCTCGCAGTCGGGGTAGAAAGCAGCGATGAACCGGCGCGCAATGATGTCGTACACGCTGGTTTCCAGGCCCCCACTGGGTCCTGCCGCGCCGGTCGGAATGATGGCGTGGTGGTCGGTGACCTTGTTGTTGTTGAAAACCTTGGGCGTCTTCGGAATCTTGGTCGCCAGCAGCGGCGCGGTGAGGCTGTCGTAGCCAATGCCCCGCAGAATGCCGGGAATCTTCGCGTACTGGTCGTCGGGCAGAAACGTGGTGTCGACGCGCGGGTAGCTAACGGCCTTTTTCTCGTACAGGGCCTGCACGATTTTCAGCGTGTCCTCGGCCGAGAGGCCCAACTGGTTGTTGCACTGCACTTGCAGCGAAGTCAGGTCGAACAGGCGCGGCGGCGACTCGCGGCCTTTTTTGATTTCGACGTCCGTCACTACCAACGGCGCGGGGCGCACGGCTTCCAGGGCCGCGTTGGCTTCTTCCTCGGTCACGAAATAGCCCAGGGCGCGCAGGCGGGCCTTGTTGTCGGGGGCCGCGTCGGCATCCTTAGCCTTGTCGGGCGGGGCCACGTGGCTGAACATGGTGCCCCGGTACTCGGTGCGCAGCACCCAGTACGGCTCGGGCTTGAAGTTCTGGATTTCGTGCCAGCGCTCCACCAGCAGGGCCAGCGTGGGGGTTTGCACCCGGCCGATGCTCAGCAGCTGCTTATCCTGGTAAGAGGTGTACTTGAGGGTGAAGAGGCGGGTAGCGTTCAGGCCCAGCAGCCAGTCGCCCACGGCCCGGCTCTTGCCCGCCTGGTAGAGGCTGTCGAACTCCTTGGCCTCGCGCAGGTTCTGGAAGCCCTGGCGGATGGCTTCCTCGGTGAGCGAAGAAATCCACAGCCGCTTCACGGGTTTGCGGCACTTGGCCTCCATTAGCACCCAACGCTGAATCACCTCCCCTTCCTGCCCGGCGTCGCCGCAGTTAATGACTTCAGTGGCCTCGTCGACCAGTCGCTTGATGGTGTGGAACTGCTTGACCACCCCCTCGTCGCGGCGCATGAGCTTGATGCCGAACGTATCGGGAATCATGGGCAGGTTGTGCAGGCTCCACCGCTTCCACTCGGGCTGGTAGTCGTCGGGCTCCTTGAGCTGGCAGAAATGGCCAAAAGTCCAGGTGACCTGGTAGCCGTTGCCCTCCAGGTACCCATCCATGCGGCGGGTGGCCCCGAGCACGTTGGCGATTTCACGGGCTACACTGGGCTTTTCGGCAATGCAAACTATCACTGATGTAAACGGGTTGGGCGGGTTCCACGGATTCCTTTCCGCGCGAAGAATCAACAAAGGTAACCGCAGAAAAGGTCGCGTTTTCAGCAGCCGAAGACCCGCGCGGCCCCAGTTGCTGCCCAAGTTACGCTGCGCTAAACTCGCGCAGCAACTGGCGCGAGTTCCCCAACTGGCCCGCACTGACCCCAACTGACGCGAGTTACGCTGCGCTAAACTCGCGGTGGGCCATGACGGGGAGGCTGCGCCTCCCCTGCCGTGCCAGCGGCACGGCGGAACCGCACCAAATGAGCCGTTTTGTGGGAAGTGCAACCTCCCCCAATGGTGGGCCGAGTTACGCTGCGCTAAACTCGCACCATTGCTGAGCCAGACCGGGTGCCAGGCTGAGTGCGGATAAGCCGCGGAGCGGCGACAGGTTGGTAGAATGAACAATGGGAATGAATGCAAGCCGCGGAGCGGTGACAGCGGCGCGAGTAGTTCTGTCACCGCTCCGCGGCTTTCCCCCTTTAGCTTTAACGCCCAGCATGCTACCAACCTGTCGCCGCGCTGCGGCTTGTTCAAACTTTGAGTCTAAAGCTTGGGTTTACCGCAAGCACCACTGGGGCTAACCCTTGGTAGTCCGCAAACTGAATTAACTAACTTTCCTTATTTACGGCGTCTACCGCCCCGCCGCTTTCGGCCGCACCTGCACCTCACAGACGCACCGGAAGCCTAACCACGGGCGCGGGCCTGGGTTGGGCAGGTCGGCCCGAGGTGATACGTTGGGCTGGAACCAGGTGCCGCCCTTTATCACGCTGGGTCGGGCTGTCAGTTCCGCCACGTTGCCGGACAGGCCGCGAATTCCAAATCGGTTAGCAGGCAGCGAATTAATATCGGCGAGGGCAGCTGGTTCGGTAGCGAGGGTGGCCGGGGCCGGCTGGCTGGCGGCCAGTTCCCACTCGGCCGGGGTAGGCAGGCGGTACTCCACGCTGACGTTATGAGCAACCAGCAGCTTGTGTTGCTTGCCGTAGTACGTGGTGGAATTACGTTGGAGGGTAGCGGCTTGTAGCTGTTGGCGCACCAGGGCAGTCCGCCACCGGCAATAGTTGCGGGCCTGTCCGTACGTAATGCCCACCACCGGATAGTAGCGGTAGGCCGGGTGGGACAGGTAAGTGGCCACGGTGGTGTCGGCGGGCGAGCGGGCAGCTTTTCCCGCAGGACGCAGCCTGGGCTGGGCGGTTGAGTCGGGTAACTGCGACCGGTAAAATGCCGCCGATGAATCGCGGCGAATGAAGTGTAAGTACTCGAGCCAGTGCAGATTGGCTACTTCGGCTTCGTCCATAAACAAGCTATCCTGAATTTGCACCACCCCGGGTGCGCCCACACTCCGGCGCAGGTCGCCCGCGGAACGGGGAGCCGTGCTGGCGCAAGCAGCCAAGCCCACCAGGGATAGCCAGACAATCAGAAACTGCAAACAATACCGCTTCATCGTGCCGCCAAGATACGGGCCTCGGACAGAGTCGGGCCCCGAGCAAAACCGGCCTGCGCCCGGGAGCCGGCGCGCTTGGCTCGGCTATCGGAACCGCACTCCAACTGGCGCTTTACGCCGCTTGCTGTTTTTGCTGCTGCCGTAGCTTGCTGTATTTGCGGCCGTAGCTAAAGTAAATGGCCAGGCCGATGGCCAGCCACACGGCCAGCCGCAGCCACGTTCCCCAGGGCAGCGAGGCCATCATCACCAGGCACACCCCGATGCCGAGAATGGGCACCACCGGCACCCAGGGCGTGCGGAAGCTGCGCGGCGCATCGGGGTTGGTACGGCGCATGATTAGCACGCCGAGGCACACCATTACGAAGGCCAGCAGGGTGCCGATACTCGTCATCTCGCCCACCACGGCGATGGGCACGAAGCCGGCGAACAACGCGATAAATGTTCCCAGCAGCAAAGTAGACTGAAACGGCGTGTGAAAGCGCGGGTGCAGCCGGGAAAACAGCGGGGGCAGCAGGCCATCCCGCGACATGGAGAAGAACACCCGCGACTGCCCCAGCAGATCTACCAGAATCACCGAGGTATAGCCGATGAGGATGGCCAGAATCACCGCCGAGCTAAGCCAGGCGTAGGGTGTTTTCTCGATGGCGATGGCGACGGGCGCGGCGCTGTTTTTGAACTCGGTGTAGTTGGCCAGGCCCGTCAGCACGTGGCCAAACAGCACGAACAGGACCGTGCAAATGGCCAGCGAGCCCAGGATGCCGATGGGCATGTTGCGCTGCGGGTTTTTGGTTTCCTGGGCCATGGTGGCCACGATGTCGAAGCCAATGAATACGAAGAAAATCACCCCTGCTCCGCGCAGAATTCCGCTCAACCCAAACTCGCCGAAGGTGCCCGTATTCGTCGGAATGTAGGGCTGGTAGTTAGCCGGATCGATGTACCGCCACCCCAGCGCAATGAACACCAGCACCACGGCCACCTTCAGCGCTACCACCAGCCCGTTAAACCACGCCGACCCCTTGGTACCCCGCGTAACAATAGCCGTCAGGGCCAGCACGATGAGCATGGCGGGCACGTTCGCAACCCCCGCTACCACCGAGCCATCCGCCAGCGTGGCGGTCTCGAAGGGCGACATCACCAACTGAGCCGGAATGTGCAGGCCGTACTTGCCTAAGAATTTGATCAGGTACTGCGACCAGCTGATGGCGACCGCGGCGGCGCCGACTGAGTATTCGAGCACCAGGTCCCAGCCAATGATCCAGGCAAATAACTCGCCCATAGTAGCGTAGGCGTACGTGTAGGCGCTGCCCGAAACGGGCACCAGGGCGGCAAATTCGGCGTAGCACAGCGCTGAGAAGGCGCAGCCCACGGCGGCCACTACAAAAGAGAGGGTAACAGCCGGCCCGGCGTTGTTAGCCGCGGCAATCCCCGTGAGCGAAAACAAACCGGCGCCAATAATTACGCCGATGCCAATGGCAATCAGGCTGATGCCGTTGAGGCTGCGCTTGAGCGTGTGCGCCCCGGTTTCGGCGGCTTCTAATCGAAGCAGCTCCAGTGACTTTTTAAGCATGTGCTTGGTTGTAATGTGTTATAGCGCACCACCTTGGAGGGCGCCCTTGCGTGAATAAAATCGGCCCGATTTTCGGCCCGATGGCAGTATCCCGGTCTCGGTTAGGCCAACCCTCAAATCACTTATGCTGAAAACCGCTCCCTCCATTTGGCCGGGGCTGGCGGGGAGCAGAAAGGAATCAACCCCACCGTCTCAAAAGCCCCGATAGTCCTGAAGCTGGACGTTCCGGTCAGGCCCGGGCGCAATCCCTGGTTCGATACCGGGTACGCGGGCAGCAACTGCCTGAGCTGGGGCCGACTAGCCATTGCTCGTAGTCGTCGTAACCTGCTGCCAAGGCTTTAACGGCCCGTTGCCAGCGCGTACGCCGCGCACGAGCCCACAGCGGACCCTACCGGGCAGCGGGGGTATCAACAAAGCAGTATTAAGGGCCGGTTAGGCCAGGCAACAACAGCGACAACAGCCTGAGCCGGCCCAGGGCATTACTGCCAGGCGGACATCAAAAGCAGCAGGAAAATCGGAATTGTTGTTGGCAGCGTCCACGGCAACTTGTTTTTATATTAGCAGGACTTGGCACCGTACCCGCGGTTGCGGGGGGTTGCCGGCGCGTCGTTGAGCCTGTCTCTCAGCGCCTCTGTATAAAAACAATCCTTTGGCGAAAGAATTGATGGCCCAAAGGTAAGACAAAGGGCTCTCTCTTTCAAAACAGGAGTTGATCAGGAACGCGGCTCTGACCGCTGTTGATAACGAAGACCACTTGTCCACTAGAGGCTGTTATGAACTTGCGGGGAGGCGGGCCAACAGGATAGAAGTAAAGAACACGGAATGCCGTTGCTGTTCAGGCGCTCGCCGTCTCGGCTCAAGCCAGGCAGCGGAAACGACTCAGCCATGCAAAGCCGCACTCGATCACCCAGCGCTTGGGCAGCAGCACAAAGTCGGTTTCGCCCGCGATTTTTTAACCACTGGCCGGGATGATGACCACGCGTAGCAGTTGGCCCAGCGGATCGACGAAGGCCCTCTCCTCGGTCTTGGATATCACTGGGGCAGGTGCGAACGGTTGCCATACCCCAAATTTCACTACAAGTTCATAACAGCCTCTAGCTCCTAGCTCAGGTCTTCAATCCGCTACCAGCGGCTCACTCCTGTAACTATAGCGGTTCTCCGATCAGTGTACCGGACGCCGCCGGTGAAACCTAACCCCTCTCCCCAGGAGAGGGGGAGCCAGACATGGTGGACACGGACTGGAAAAATGCTTTAATTTACCCATAATTCTACTCCTTTCTTTTTGCGTAAGGTCAAATAAGTGGAAGAAACAGGGCTGAGATATTGGTGGGTTGATAAGATTGAGCAGCTGTTGATAAGCGGAGAATGCTTATCACATAGATGGTCGTTTCGTTAAAAGCACGAGCTTCCCAAGGCAAGACCAAGCATAAACTACCAAGCCCCTGCGCTTTTATTCATCCACCAGTAATTTCAACCCCGGCTTTTGGCGTAAGGCGGAGGGGATATGAATGAAGGGATTACCACGGGCATCCAGCTTGGTGAGCTTAGGCAATGACGCTAAGCTTTCCGGCAAGGCTGGTAGCTGGTTAGAAGCGCAATAGAGTTCTTCTAAGTTTAGTAACGCTCCTATACTTTCGGGGAGGGCTTGCAGTTGGTTATAAGAGCAACCAAGCTTTCGTAAGCTTTGCAGCTGCCCTAAGCTTTCTGGAAAGGTTTGTAGCTGGTTGTTATAGCAATCGAGCAGTTGTAAGTTTTGTAACTGCCCTATGCTTTCGGGCAGGGCTTGCAACTGGTTATTATTGCAATAGAGCGTTTGCAATTTCCGTAGCTGCTCTATGCTTTCAGGCAGAGCTTGTAGCTGGTTATCACAACAATCGAGTAATTCCAGAGTTTGTAGCTGCCCGAGGCTTTTTGGCAAGGCTTTTATCTGATTGCCAGAACAATATAGTACTTCTATTTTTTTTAGCTTTCCCAAGCTTTCGGGTAGGGCTTGTAGCTGGTTCCGTTCGCAAATGAGCGTTCGCAATTTTTGTAGCTGCTCTATGCTTTCAGGCAGGGCCTGGAGTTGGTTATCAAAGCACCTGAGCTTTTGCAAGTTTTGTAACGCTCCGAGGCTTTGAGGCAATACTTGTAGTCGGTTACCGGCGCAATCAAGCAATTTCAGCTGGGGTAGCCGCCCAATACTTTCAGGTAAGGTTTGTAGTTGGTTATCAGTGCAATCAATTGATCGTAAGTTTTTTAATTCTCCTAAGCTATCGGGCAGCGCAGTAAGCTTTCTTCCCCCCGGTATCTTTAGGCGGGTGAGTTGAAATAGCTGGGTGAGGTCGACGGCATCCAGCGTCTTGCGCTTGTTTCTAAAAGCGAGCTGGTAAAGGGAGAGCAAGCCGTCCAGGTACTGCCGGAAAGTGGCCGGATTACCTAAGCTCTTGGCTAACTGCAAGGCTTGCTGAATGTTGGTCTCTTCCCCGGAGCGTACCAATTGGATCAGCTCGGCTACTTGCTCGGAAACGGAAGCTTGATCTGAAGGAGTAGCTTGGTCGAGAGTCATAGGTAATATGCTGAGCTGCTTGCTATTTGATGACCAGATAATGCTTATCCAGCAAATAATTATTGCCCTTGCTTGGTTTCGCTCTAGGTTAGGCTGTCCCTTCTACGAGAAGGAGAAGTAGGTGCTGGCGGCCGGTGCGCGCCGAGCGGTAGGGCGTAGGTTACGCTCCGCTAAGCGCCCCGGCGTCTTATTTCCGCAGCGCCAGCCGCAGGCCACCCATCAGCCACCGAGAAGGCATCTGGGCGCCCAGCAGATCCGCGTACTGCTCGTTCAACAGGTTCTGGACCTGGCCCGTAAGCCAGAGCCGCTGCGGCAGCATCGCCACTTCCAGCCGGGCGTTGAACACCACGTACTCCCGGCGCTGGGTGCGGTTGATGAGCGCCGCGGCATTGGCGTCGCGTTGCTTCCAAAGGCCACTGAGGCTGCCATTGACGCGGTTGGAGGTGAGCCCGACCGTGCCCGAAACCACGTGGCGGGCAATGTTGGCCAGGTACTGCGAGGCAATGTTTTCGGCGTTGGCCACGCGCACGTACGTGTAACCCACGCTGCCGTCGAGCCGGGTTTTAGGAGTGAGGGCCTGGGTGTAGGCCAGCTCCGTTTCCAGCCCCTGGGTGGTCACGTCGAACAGGTTTTGGGCGTAGCGGTAGGTAGCCGCCGCGCTGAGGTTGGTGAGCCCGCTGGCTTCGATAACCTGGGCGCCCGGCGTGGGCACGTAATCGATCTGGTTGTTGCCCTTGCGCCGGAAGCCCGTGATTTTAGCCGTGAGGCCGGGCACGGGGTGGTAGTCGGCACCAACTTCATAGTTTAGCGTGCGCTCGGCCTGCAAACCGGCGTTGCCCACGTTGAAGCCACTGGGCACGATGCCGGCCCGGCCGTTCGAGTTGTAGCGCTCGGTGAAATCGGGGGCCCGAATAGCCCGGCCAATGGCCCCGCGCACGGTCAGCACGTCGCCCACTTGCTGGCTCACGTTGAGCTGCGGTACCAGCTCGGTGCCGTAGGCCTGGTCGTGGTCGAGGCGCAGGCCGCCGGTGAGGGCCAGTCCGGAGGTAGGCGTCAGGGCCACGACCCCGAAGGCGGCGTAGTGCCATTGCGCGTGGTTGCCGCGATCGTTGCTCACCACGGCGCGCCGGTCGGCCTGGCCGCCGAGCGTGGCCCGCACCTGGGCGGAGAACTGCTGCTGGTGGCTGACGAGCACGTTGGTGTAGCGCGTGAGGTGGTCGCTGGCCACCGACGTGGGCGTGAACAGGTAGTAATCGGTGCCCCGGCTGGTCGAAACCTGGGCCTCGGTGCGGGCGCGCTCGTTGTGCTGGTAGCGAACTTGTCCCTGGTACCAGTCCTTGTTGGTGGTTTCGCGGGCTTGGTCCGCCAGACTGGTGGTGTAGAAGTATTGGGCGCTGTAATCACGGCGGTCGAGGCTGGCGCGGGCGGCCAGGCTCAGCCGGGGCGTGAGCTCGTAGGCCGCCGAGAGCGAGTAGGTTTTCAGACGGACATCGCTGCGCGAGGTGCTGGGGGCGTCGCGCAGCTGGCCGTCGGTGGTGTTCAGCAGAATGCCGCCGCCCAGGCGCAGGCGGTCCTGGGCCAGGAAGCCGCCGGTGCTAGTGTGCCACAGGTTCCACTCGCCGCGCAGGATAGTGCTGGTGAGCTCGGCCTCGTGGCGGCGCTCGGTAGCCGCGAACGTTTTGGTGACGATGTTGATGACCCCACCCACGGCATCGGGGCCGTAGAGCGCGGCCCCGGCCCCGCGGATGATTTCAATCTGCTCAATCTCGGCCGGGGTGATGGGCAGGTAGGCCCCAAAGTGACCCGTGAGCGGGTCGTTCAGGCGCAGGCCATCGAGCAGAAAAAGCACTTGGTTGAAGGTGCTGCCCCGCAAGCTCACGTCGGCCTGAGCCCCGAAGCTGCCCCGGCTCTGGATCTCCAGCGCCGGCAGGCAGCGGAGCAGGTCGTCGAGCGAATTAACGGGGTAGCGGGCCAGGCTGGCGCCGGGAACTACCGTAACGGCGTGCCCGGTCTGGTTGCCGGGCTGGCTCAGGCGGGAGGCGTACACCGTGACTTCGCGCAGGGCGCGGCTGCTGTCGGCGGGCGTCTGGGCCAGCGCATTAAAGGTGAAAAAGGGGCAGAGGAAGAAGGTGGCGTAGCTCTTAAGTCGCATTCAGGAGGCAGTTGATGAGGCCACAAACTTACGGCTCGAGCCGGAGCGCGCAGCCCGCGCCCCGCACTTCAGAGGGGTACATCGGAATACGGCCCCTCCCGGCGCGCTACTTTCGTGGCCGGATGGGCAACGTTATCGGCCCTGGCCCGTCCTTCCCGCAAGCTCCTGTTTTTACTCACTACAGTTTTCAATGAAGCACCTTTTTGTGTCGGGCCTGCTGGGCCTGGTGGCCGTCGATTCGGCC
Source organism: Hymenobacter montanus (assembly GCF_014699115.1). Classification (GTDB taxonomy): domain Bacteria; phylum Bacteroidota; class Bacteroidia; order Cytophagales; family Hymenobacteraceae; genus Hymenobacter; species Hymenobacter montanus. The sequence goes on along the minus strand of NZ_JACXAD010000006.1, from coordinate 231,474 downwards.
CTGGCGCAAGCCCCTACCCCACCCGCCGCGCAGGCCGAAGCGCCGTATCGCGCTTCGGCCACTAAGATCAACGACTTGGTTCACACCAAGCTCGACGTGCGCTTCGACTATGCCAAGCGCTACCTCTACGGCAAGGAGTGGGTCACGCTCAAGCCCCACGCCTACCCCACCGACTCGCTGCGGCTCGACGCCAAGGGCATGGACATCAAGACGGTGGCCCTGATGAACGGCAACCAGCCCCAACCTCTGAAATACACCTACACCGACGCGGCCAACCTGCGCATCAGCCTGGGCAAAACCTTTAAGCCCGGCGAGACCTACACCATCTACCTCGACTACACGGCCAAGCCCGATGAGTTGAAAACGCAGGGCAGCGCGGCCATCACCGACGCCAAGGGCCTGTATTTCATTAATCCCGACAGTGCCGTGGCGGGCAAGCCGGTGCAGATCTGGACGCAGGGCGAGACCGAAGCCTCGTCGGCCTGGTTCCCAACCATTGACCGGCCCAACCAGAAAACCACCCAGGAAATCAGCCTGACTGTACCCAGCAAGTACGTTACGCTCTCCAACGGCCAGCTGGTGAGCCAGCAGCCCGCCGGGCCCGGCCTGCGTACCGACACCTGGAAGATGGACCTGCCCCACTCGCCCTACTTGTTCATGATGGCCGTGGGCGACTTCAAAATCTACAAAGACACCTGGCGGAGCAAGGAAGTGAGCTACTACTTGGAGCCCAAGTACGCGCCCTTCGCCAAGCAGATTTTCGGTAACACGCCCGACATGCTGGAGTTCTTCTCCACTCGCCTCGGCGTGGAGTACCCCTGGCATAAATACAGCCAGATCGTGTGCCGCGACTACGTGAGCGGGGCCATGGAGAACACTACCGCCACCCTGCACGGCGAACACATGCAGTTCACCGACCGCGAGCTGCTCGACCGGGAGTACAGCAACGAGTCGACCATCGCCCACGAGCTGTTCCACCAGTGGTTCGGCGACTACGTAACGGCCGAGTCCTGGGCTAACATCACCGTGAACGAGACCATGGCCGACTTCTCCGAAGGGCTTTACGCCGAGCATAAATACGGGCGCGAGGCGGCCGATGCCCACTACTACACCTACCTGCGACGCTACCTGGCCAGCCCGCGCGATGCCACCAAACCCCTGGTGCGCTTCCACTACGACCAGCAGGAAGAAGTGTTCGACCTGGTGAGCTACCAGAAAGGTGGCGCCATCATGGACATGCTGCGCACCTACCTGGGCGATGACGTCTTCTTCGCCGGCCTGCAGAAATACCTGAAAGACAACGCCCTCAGCAACGGCGAAGCCCACCAGCTGCGCCTGGCCTTCGAAGCCGTGTCGGGCCAGGACCTGAACTGGTTTTTCAACCAGTGGTATTACGCCCCCGGCCACCCCGTAGTGACCATCACCTACGCCTGGGACGCGGCCCGGAAGATGCAGTCCGTGACCGTGGAGCAGACCCAGGGGGGCCGGCCTTTCCGCCTGCCCTTCACCATCGATTACTACGTGGGTGGCAAGGTGCAGCACCAGTCCGTGGTGATGACTGAAACCACTCAAACCTTCACCATGCCCCTACCGGCCAAACCCGCCCTGGTAAACGTGGATGCCAACAAAAAGCTGCTCTGGCTGAAAACCGACAACAAGCCGATGAGCGACTGGGTGTACCAGTACCACCACGCCCCCTTGTTCGTGGACCGGCGCGAAGCAGTGGACGCTGCGGCCAAAGAGCAAACCAGCAACGCGGCGGCCCGGGGGGTGCTGCTGGCAGCCCTCAACGACCGGTACTACAGCATGCGCCGGACGGCGATTGAAGCCCTGAAGCTCGACGATAAAAGCGGAGCCAAAGCCGCTGCCCCCGCCCTGCGTAAGCTGGCGGCTACTGAGAAAAACACCGCGGTGCTGACCCCCCTGCTCACGGCCCTGGCTCAATTGAAGGACAAGCAAGACGTGAAGTACGTCACCCGGCAGCTCAACAGCCCGTCCTACAACGTGCAGGGGGCCGCCCTGCAGGCGCTGGGAGCCGTGCAGCCCGCCGAGGCCCTGGCCCGCGCCAAAGCGTACGAAAAGGACGGTCATGCCGCCCTGACGCAAGCCGTGGTTGAGGTATATGCCCAACATGGTAGCCTGGCGCAGTGGCCCTACGTGCGCGACCAGTTCGACGCGGCCCGTCCCCAGGGCAAATTCAACCTGCTCGAACCGCTGGCCGGCATGCTCGGCCGCCTCGACGACCCCACCGCATTCAGCGAAGGCGTAACCCGGCTGAAGGACCTCGCCATCAAGTACAAGGCTTACGGGGCCGACCAGCCCGTGCTGGCCTTGCTACAAGTTACGGCCAAGGCCCAAGCCGGCCGCGCCCATGCCACCGACGCCCAACAAGTCGTTGCCAGAGCCACCGAGGAAATTCAAGCCGCCAAATAAACCTGACTACCTCAGGCGGCGCCGCAGCCAACAAAAGAGCCCGCAGCAGTTGCTGCGGGCTCTTTTGTTGCGTAAAAAAGACTACGAAACAATTAGTGAACTTATTCCTCGGTGGGCGCGGACTTCTCCGCCCCTGCCTCCGGGGCCTTTTCCTCGGGGGCATCGGTGCTGTAGATGTGGTCGAACTCGTCCAGCTCCTCGGTGTCTGCTTCCAGGTCTTTCAGCAAGCCCTCGTGCAGGTCGTACACCAGGCCGTGGAGCTTGGGCGGATTGGGCCTCTTACGAGCGTTCTGGATAATGCTGGTTTTGGCCAGGTTGCGCACCTGCTCAATGACATTGAGCTCGACGAGACGACGCAGGCGCTCGTTGACGTCCTTGATGCGTAGGAGCTCGGCTTCGTGCAGGCGCACCACATCGCGCACGTTGGTCAGCCAGTTGTCAATCAAGCCATACTGCTTGCTGGAAGCTGCTGCTGCTACCCCCCCGCAGCCGTAGTGCCCCACCACCAGAATGACTTCAACTTCCAGCACTTCCACGGCGTACTGCAGCACCGAGAGCAAATTCATGTCGGTGTGTACCACCACGTTGGCAATGTTGCGGTGGGTGAACATCTCGCCCGGCCCGGTGCCGGTGATGGCACTGCCCGGCACCCGCGAGTCGGAGCAGCCAATGAACAGATAGCGGGGCTTCTGGCCCACGGACAGCTTGTGAAAATACTCGGGGTCTTCGGCGAGTTTGGTTGCTACCCAGCGGCGGTTGCCTTCCAGAATGTGTTCCATAGAAAATCAAAGTAAAGGCGCAAACCGTTCTGTTTACGGGAAACGGACCCGGGGCGCCAGCAAAAACGACAATTAACACCCACCTCATTCAACTGGCCAGAGGGCGCGCAAGGCATAGCGGGCGCCCGGTGGGGGTGGCAAGGCTTAGTGTCCGGCCACGGCTGCAATGCGAATGCCGCGCAGCTCCAGGGTCACGCTCAGGGGCAACCCGCCGAAACGATTCGATGACCTCAAGCACTTGGTGGTCGATATCGACCGATTTGGTGCCGTCGATGATGTGGCTCCCGTGTAGCAGTCGCTCCAGGGTATTTACGATGCTGGCTTTGTTGAGGAACGATACGTGCTCCGATAATTGCAGGTGGACGGTGTCGGGATGGTCGTGGTCCACGTTAGGTTTCGGGAAGTAGGCTTGTTCGGCGTTGGCTTTCAGGATGAAGCAGAAGCCGACCGCCAGGCTTGTTCTAACTCCTCTAAGCAAATCGGTGAAGAGCACGGCTAAGCTGGTGACGATAAAGGGCGTGAACTGCGCCCAGCCTAACTGCCATTGCATGCACGCTGTTAAAACTGATATATGTGGTTTAATATCGCGCTCGAGGCCATTCCAGACTCACCTGGGTGCCGCGGCCTGGTTCGCTTTCCACGCCCACAGTACCGCCGTGCAGCTCCATGATGCGGGCGGCCAAGGGCAAGCCAATGCCGTGGCCGGGTACGGTACGGGTTGTGGCGGCCCGAAAGAAGGGCACAAAAACCCGCTGTAAATCCGTCGCGGTCAGTCCGGGCCCTTCGTCGACCACGAGCAGGGTAATAGTGGAATCGGTCAGGCTCAGCGAGGCCGTAACGGTGCCCCCCTGGTCGGCCGAAAACTTGCACGCGTTGTCGAGCACGTTCAGCACGGCCGACAGCAGCAGGGCTTCGTTCCCGCGCACGGCAAACCAGCTGCTCTCGTCGGCATCACCAAAATTCAGGTCGACGCGACAGGTGGGATGGCGGTGTAAGAGCTGCTCATGGGCTTGCAGCAGCAATTCGTCCAGGTGCACGGTCGTCATGGGCACCTGCGAGGGGTCGTCGGAGGCGCGGGCAATCTGCAGCAGCCCGCTGGTGAGCTCGTTGAGCCGCCGGGCCGAGTCGAGCGTGCTTTGTAACACGCGGCGGTACTCGGCGGGGGGGCGGTCTGCCTGTAGCAAGGCCACTTCCAGCTCGCCAATCAGGGCCGTGAGGGGCGTCCGTAGCTCGTGGGAAGCGTCGCGCACGAAGGTACGTTGGCCGGCAAACGCCGATTCCAGGCGGTCGAGCAGGCGGTTAAACCGTTGGGCCAGGCGACCAATCTCATCGATCGGGCCCGCCCCCTGAGTCAGCCGCTGGCTCAGGTCGGTAGCGGTAATGCCGTCGACCTCCTGCACCATCTGGCGCAGTGGCCGCAGGGCCTGACCCGCGAAAAACCAGCTGCCAATGCCCGTCACCACCAGGGCGGCCAGCAAGCCCGCCCCCAGTAGCTGCCGGAGATGCCGCAGTTGCTGGCGGCTGTCTTCATCCACTGAGCAGGCCACTACTACCAGTGGGCCCAGGCGCGCATCGTGGTACAGCAGGCCCACGGTTGCCCGGTAGTTGGTTTCGGGTTCCAGCACTGCCCGGCCGTGGCGGCGCACCCGGGTCAGCCACGCGGCCGGCACCCCCTTGCCCACGTACTGCCCCTCCTGAAATACTAGCCGGTTGGCCGCGTCGTACACCCGCCCTTGCTCGGCGGGCAGGGTGCGGGAGAGCTGATCTAAGTAGCGCCGGTACAAGGCCCGATTACCCGCGTTGGCACTGCTATTCTGCGCATCGGCATAAGCGTGGCCCACCACCAGGGCCCGCTGAAAAAGGCTTTGGGTGAATACCACCTGCCGTGCTTGCTCGGTAGCGATGTAGATAACCAGCGCAAACAGCAGCAGCGTCACGGCCAGAATAGACCCGAACTGGAGCGCAAGGCGAAGACGGATGGACATAGGAACACAGGAACTGGGCTGATGGACTAGTTAGCAGAGGCGCTAACGATGTAAATGATAGCCCCGATGCTCTGATACCAATCCTAAAAGTGGCTAAGCAAGCCTTATCAGCCTACCAGCCCTTTACCTAATCAGGGCATTAGCTGAGCAACTATACCGCATATGGGCTCGCTAACCAATTAGCGCATCATTCACTTTTCATCACGTAGCCCATGCCCACCAGCGTATGAATCAGCTTGGGCTCAAATCCTTTGTCGACCTTCTTGCGCAGGAAGTTGATGTATACGTCAATTACGTTGGAGCCCGTATCGTAGCTCATATCCCAGACGTGTTCCAGCAGGTCGGCCCGCGACACTACCCGGCCTTGATTGCGCAATAAGTATTCGAGCAGGGCGAACTCGCGGGCCGTGAGCTGTACTACCTGGCCCGCTCGCTCGACCCGCTTGGCGCCGGGGTCGAGGGTTAAGTCGGCCAAGTGCAGCACGGCTTTGGGCGCGGGCGCTTCGGTGCGGCGCCGCACCAAGGCCCGCAGCCGGGCCAGCAGTTCCTCAAAGGCAAAGGGCTTGACCAGGTAGTCGTCGGCACCGGCATCGAGGCCGCGGATTTTGTCGTCGGTTTCGCCCAGCGCGGTGAGCATCAGGATAGGCACGCCCGCATCGTGGGCGCGCACTTGGCGGCATATTTCCAAACCGCTTAAGCCAGGCAGCATCTGGTCTAGAATCAGGCAGTCGTATTGCGCAGATTGGGCCCGATGCAAGCCCAACAAGCCGTCGGCGGCAAGGTCGACGGTATACTCCTGCTCGCTCAACCCTTGGTGCAGAAATGCCGCAACGGCAGGTTCGTCTTCAACTAAAAGGATTCTCATGGGGCCGGAAGGTAGCGCCAGCCGCCGGAAAAAGCAGCCGCTTGTTCTTATGCCCGCCGGTACGGAGGAGGCCGAAGGCGGCGCGAGCCCGGTCCTACTGCCGCGCCACGCTACCGCAAACCTACTGCCTCCGAAACTCGGGGGCCTCGATTATGCGGCATTTTTTTGGTGGTGGCCGGGACCTGCCCCGCCGTTTCAGGGCCAAGGGTGCCGGCCTGCAACCGAACCCCAAGGGCGAGCAGAACCAACAAAATCAAGGCCAGGTAGTACCGAAAATACTGTTGAATATTTGTGTACATAGAGCCGACGCAGCTTTCAAGGTAAAGAATTGGAGCTACTATGAATCAGCCCCTTACCTAGCCTCTAATGTAGCACTAAAAAGCTATTTACTGTCCTGTCTGAATAACAAAATCGGATTCTTTCCGCGGAAAACACCAAATCAGTTGGTGAAGGGGAATTTTTCCGTCAACATGCAGGTGGATGTAACGGCAGCGGGGCCCCAATACCCAGTGTTTACAACCCAGGATTGAGCTTTGAGCATTGCAAACGCAACCGGGCTGCCCCCTCCGGTAGGGAGCAGCCCGGTTTCGGAGTCCGCTTGTGGAACCTGCGTTAGTCACTGCCGCGGCGGCGGCTGTGCCCGTAGGTTCTTTGGTCGTAGTTGCCGTTGCCATTGTAGCCATTACCATTCGGGCGGTAGCCGTTGCCTCGGTTCTGGCGGTAGGTGTCGTAAAGCGGCCAATAGGGCCTGCGGTAATACGGCCGGGGCACGACCACCGGGGGGCAATAATAGGGCTGTACGGGAGCGTAATACACCGAAGTCGACGGGTAGTACACATAATCGGGGCCGAGAGCGGCGACGCAGCCACTTAATAACATCAGGCCGAAGCCCAGGGCGAAAATCAGGAGTTTAATTTTCATGGTATAGCAAGGTGCCTGCGCACGTCAGGTTAGAGGTGAAACCGTTTCGGAGGAGAAACAAAAGGCGGGCCGAAATCATTTCTTGACGCTTCCTTCACCATATAATTATGCTTTTCAGCTTGCTTGTTGCTCCATAATTAGCCCGATAAACTGACTCGGATCGGCCCCTGCTTTTCCTGCTTGCAACTTTGGCTTAGCTCTATTCCAGTACTATGCGTCGGGCTAGGGGCGACTGTCCGGGGGCGCAGAGCAGCAAGGTATAGGTACCGGCCGGTAATGCCCGCAAGTCCAGTTGGTGGGAGGCGGGCACGGCTTGCTGGCGCACGAGGCGACCGGTAAGGTCGTAGACCTGCAAGGTGGCGCCGGGTGCCAGAGTAGCAGGCAGGCGTAAAGTGAGTAACCCGGCCCCAGGGTTAGGAAATACAACAAATCCTACGGCAGTAGCACGGGCCTCGGCACTAGTGAGCAAAGCTCCAGTAGTGGCATTATAGCCAATGCCGGGAAGGCCGGTGGCCTGAAAGCTTACCATAGGGCCCATGTAGCCGGGGTCGGTGCCGTGGCAGGCAAGCGATTGCGGCTGGAGGTACTGCACACTGCCCAACTGCTCATAGACCCGCCCGCTCCAGGAGCCGAGTGCAGTGCCCGGTTCGTTTGCTAAGTGCATGCGGAACCAGCGCAACGACCGGCCTCCCACTTGCCGCCGCCCCACGCTATCCACTACCACCTGAACCTCCCCCCGCGCGCAGGTGCCAAAGGGGGTGACGGGCATCGTGAGCCAGGTATCCCCGGGCTGGGCCGCAAAATCATACAGGGTATAAAACCGTCCGTTGGCCTGCACTTCCACCCGGTCGCCGACCACGCGGGTAACCACCGAAGGCATTGCCCACGAGTAGCTAGTGCCGGGCAGCGGTATTCCGGGACCCAAATAGGCCATGGCAGTACCGGTCCTTTGGAGAAGTTGCGCGGCTTGCCCATCCACTATGGTATCGCGGGCATACCAAACTGAGACTGTACCAAATCCCCCCCCCATTTCGCCATAGCGATAGGTCCAACGAGCCCCCACCGGGCACCACATGGCAGGGTTAGCCGACTGGCCCCGCACAGCGGGCGATAGCATCAGTCCTAATATGAACAGGCGTATAAATTTTATCATTTCCGTGGTTGTAAGTTGCTACTAGAGATAAGCAAGGTACTAAAAAAGCCAGTATATCTAAATAAATACCAAATAATGGAGCAAAAATCAAGGCTTCACCAACCGATAGCTTTTGACAGTATTTTCCCGCTCGTTACCATCAGCTAGGCCTCGGCGGGCACGTCGGTTTCGCCACTCAGCACGCGGGCTTTACCGGGGAGCGTTTTATGCCGCTCCTTGCCCAAGGCGGCAGTGGGTGCGGGCACCCAGTGGTGGCGCCCCCCGGCTTTCTCGTCGTTGAACGCCACGGGAATATCACCGGCTTCGGTGCGTTCTTTCCAGGTCACGTGCTCGGTGCCGGCATCGGTACGCTCCATCGTGATGCACTGCTCCACCGGGCACACCAGCGAGCAGAGGTTGCAGCCCACGCAGTTCTCCTCGATGATTTCGGGTACGCGGGTGCCGGCGTTCAGCCGGATGGCCTGGTGGGCACCATCTTCGCAGGCGGTGTAGCAAAGTTGGCAGCCAATGCACTTCTGCTCGTGAATCTGGGCCGTTACCTTATACTTCATGTTGAGCTGCTCCCAGGGCAACACGTTCGGCAGGGCCTTGCCCACAAAATCGTAGATGGTATTGAAGCCCTTCTCCACCATGTACTGCTCGAGCCCGGAGGTCATCTCCCGGATGATGCCGAAGCCAAAGTGCATAGCTGCCGTGCACACTTGCACGCTGGAGGCGCCGAGCAACAGGTGCTCCACCGCGTCGCGCCAGTTCTCAATGCCGCCAATGCCCGAGATGGGCAGCCGCACGTCGGGGTGCTGGGCACAGTTTTTCACCATGTTCAGGGCAATAGGCTTCACGGCCGGGCCACAGTAGCCGCCGTTGGTACCCTGGCCATCCACGATGGGATAGGGCGCGAACCGGTCGAGGTCGACCCCTACGATACTCTGAATGGTATTGATGAGCGAAATAGCGTCGGCGCCGCCGCGCCGCGCCGCCAGGGCGGGCTCGGTGATGTCGGAAATATTGGGCGTCAGCTTCACGATGACGGGCTTTTGGGCCACTTCCATCACCCACTCCACAATCATTTGCAGCACCTTGGGTTCCTGCCCGACCGCCGAGCCCATCCCCCGCTCGCACATGCCGTGCGGGCAGCCGAAATTCAGCTCGAAGCCATCGGCCCCGGCCTCCTGCGACTGGCGCACGATGTCGTGCCACTCCTGCCGGCTCTGCACCATCAGCGAGGCGATGACGGCGTGGTGGGGAAAGCGCTTTTTCACTTCCTCAATCTCGCGCAGGTTGTCGGCCAGCGGCCGGTCGGAAATCAGTTCGATGTTGTTGAAGCCGACCAGCCGCTTGTCGCGGTAATTTACCCCCCCGTAGCGGCTCGACACATTCACGACGGGCACGCCCAGGGTCTTCCACACCGCGCCGCCCCAGCCGGCGTCGAAGGCTTTCATTACCTGGTAGCCGGAGTTGGTGGGCGGGGCCGAGGCCAGCCAGAAAGGGTTGGGCGATTTGATGCCGGCGAAATTGATGGAGAGGTCGGGCATGGAAGTAGCGCGGACTTTGAGAGTCCGCGTTTAGGTGATAGAATAGTCTGTTGCCAGGCAGGTGGGATGGCCAACTCTCAGAGTCCGGCTTGTCCTGGTGGCTTTCGCCGCCTTCTGCCCTTAGGTGGCTAACTCGCGGACTCGCAGAGTCCGCGCTACTGCACTACTTGGTCAGATAAGCGTGAATACCGCGGGCCGTCTGCTTCGCTTCGGCGGCGGCATTTACTACCTCGGCGCCGCCGTTCCAGGCGTCGCCGGAGGCAAAGTATTGGGGGTTGGTGGTTTGGCCGGTGTGGGCATTGGCGATGATGCGGCCTTTGCTATCCGTTTTCAAGCCCGGAACCAGGCGCAGGAAATCCGTTTGCTTGGCTTGGCCGGTGGCTTTGATTACCATGTCGCAGGGCTCTATGAACTCCGAGCCGGCTACTTCCGACACCTTGCCGTCCTTCGTCTCGGTGCGCACGAATTTCACGCCCGACACGTAGCCATTGCCCATGATTTCTACCGGGGCCACGTTGAATAAGCCCTTCACCCCTACTGCTTTGGCCAGATCGTACTCAAACTCGTAGGCGCCCATTTCTTCTTTGCCCCGACGGTAAGCCAGCACCACGTGTTCGGCCCCGAGGCGAGCCGATTCCGAAGCCGCGTCCATGGCGGTATTGCCGCCGCCGAGCACAATTACCCGGCGCCCCACCGCCACCTGGTGGTGGTACTGGCGCAATTCGGCGATGAACTCTACCGCGCCGGTGCAGTTGATTTTGTCTTCGCCGGGCAAGCCTAGCTCGTTGGTTTTCCCCAGGCCAATTCCGAGAAAGATAGCGTCGTACTTTTCTTCTAATGCCGCCAGCTCCTCGCGAGAAGTAATTGGGTAATTAAACTGCACGTGGTAACCAAATTGCGCTTGCAGATAAGCCATTTCGGCCAACGTTTCTTCGTTCGTAATTTTGTACGGGGCCACGCCGTAAACCGTGAGACCAGAGGGCTGGGCTTTGGCTTCAAATACGTCGACCGCGTACCCCAGCGCCCGCAGCTCACACGCCGCCGAAATCCCCGCTGGGCCGGCTCCAATCACGGCCACCCGCTTGCCGTTGGGTTCGCCCGGACCAAACAGCTTTTTGCCGCTCTCAATCACTTTCATGGTGGCGTAGCTCTGCAGACGACCTATTTCTATGGGCTTCACATCCTGCAAGTTGTACACGCACGCGCCCTCGCATAGCACCTCGGTGGGGCACACTTTGCCGCAGGCATTGCCGAAGTAGTTGGCCTGGTAGATAGTGCGCGCCGCCCCGGTTTCGTTGCCGGAATTAATCTGCCGGATAAACTGCGGAATATCGATGCCCGAGGGGCAGGCTTTGATGCAGGGCGCGTCGAAACAGAACAGGCAGCGCGCGCTTTCGTACAGCGCCTCCGTCCGGTTCATGTGCGGCTTGAGCTGCGCGAAGTTCCGCTGGAATTCGTGCTCGGTGGTGGGGGTAGAATATTCGGCCATGTGGTCGTCGTAATCGACTCTATATTAGAAAAGAATATTATGCTTCATCTGGTATCCGCTTGCCGAACCATGACTGTTCTGGTAGTGGTAGTAGGATGGACAAGCCCACTAAGAAGCTGTTTGAGTTAGTGAAAAATCACTTTTGAACGTCCTGCTGAGCTGGTCGAAGCATCTCTCCCGCTTCGAGACATTGCTTAGTATTGGCGATCATCATCTTGCCAGGAATTTAGAAAGAGAAATTTCCTATTGCCCAAAACTTATAACAGCGAAGGCCTTTCGCTAAACTCAGGATCAGACTATACACCATCGTAAGGAAGCTACTCATACACTTGAAAACGTTCCTGGTTAATTACGATTATGGTATCATCTGGTACCTCAAGTTTTTTCAGAGCGGTTCTAATCAATCCTAAAAAATCAGCCGCACTACCCTCGTATATTTCTATGTCTATATTAGATCCAGAGGGTCCAGAACCACCCCCTATCACTTCACCCTTATCCGCTAGAATCTCGTCCAAATCATCTTCTATGGCATTTCTCCCCATACCTAGCTTAGAGTAAAAATAAATATCAATAAACTGTTCTTTGTCGGAAGTATTTTCTATCATGTTGTGCTGACTTCTCTTCTTATTTTGAATCTAAAAGCGTGTCGGAAGCAGAAGACGATGCATTGCAAATGCATCGCGCATTATTCTGACAACTTGCCAATGCCCGTCCTTGAGAAAGGTCAGGCTGATGTTCCAACTCATCCCATCGTTAGCTCCGCTGACTGGCGGTTCAACGAAGCCAGCCTGATGCTTCGTTGAACTGCCGGTCAGCATGACTGTTGATTATACTGTTCCTTTTTAAGATAAAGCGACGGAAGTTGCAGAGGCCTATAGCTCCACCAGTTTCTCGTAGGTTTCGGGGCGACGGTCGCGGAAGAATTGCCAGGTGGAGCGCACCTCATCAATCATGTCCAGGTCGAATTCCGAGATCAACAGCTCGTCGTGGTCCTCGCTGGCTTGGGCGATGATCTGCCCGCGCGGATCGACGAAGTAGGACGTACCGTAGAACTTGCCCAGGTTCCAGGGTTTCTCGGTGCCGACGCGGTTGATGCAGCCCATAAAGTAACCGTTAGCGGCGGCGTGGGCGGGCTGCTCCAGCTTCCAGAGGTACTGCGAGAGGCCCGCCACGGTGGCCGAGGGGTTGTACACGATTTCGGCCCCGTTCAGGCCCAGGATGCGGGCCCCGTCGGGGAAATGGCGGTCGTAGCAGATGTACACGCCCACTTTGGCGTACTTGGTTTGGAACACCGGATATCCTAAGTTGCCGGGCTTGAAGAAGAACTTCTCCCAGAAGCCGGAAGTGTGCGGAATGTGGTTTTTGCGGTATTTGCCAAGGTAGGTGCCATCGGCGTCGATTACGGCCGCCGTGTTGTAGAGGAAGCCGGCGGCTTCGCGCTCGTACACGGGCACGATCATCACCATGTTGTACTTTCTGGCGTACTCGGCCATGCGGTCGGTGGTGGGGCCCGGCACTGCTTCGGCCGAAGCGTACCAGGCTTTGTCCTGGCCCGGACAGAAATACGGGGTGTTGAAGATTTCCTGCAAGCACAGGATCTGCACGCCCTGGCGGCCGGCTTCCTCAATCAGGGGGATGTGCTTCTGCACCATGGCCTCCTTGATTTCGGCCATGGTACCTTCGCCTTCAGTCATCGGCAGACTCATCTGGATGAGGCCGGATTTGATCATTCTGGACATGCGGTTGGGGTAGGAAAATGAAATATTCTAACTAATGATGGCGCGGAAAGGCTGGCTAAAAGGCCGTCTTGCCGCGCTTGATGAACTGGCCGTAGCCTTTCTGCACCTTGGTTTCGCCGGCATCGACGGCCACTTGACCGCGCAGCAGCACGGTGTCGATCTTCCCGGTCAGCTCCCAGCCTTCGTAGGCGGAATAGTCGCAGTTCATGTGGTGCGTGGCGGCCGAGATGGTGTGCTTTTTATCGGGGTCAAAGATCACTACATCAGCGTCGGCACCGATGCTGATGGTGCCTTTGCGCGGGAACATGCCGAATATTTTCGCGGCATTGGTAGAGGTTACTTCCACGAATTTATTCAGGGTGATTTTTCCTTGGTTAACACCTTCCGAAAATAGCAGTTCCATGCGGTGCTCAATGGCCGGGTGGCCATTCGGGATTTTCGAGAAATCGTCTTTACCCAGCAGCTTTTGCGCCCACATAAACGGGCAGTGGTCGGTGCCCACCACCTGCACCAATCCCTGATTCAGGCCCGCCCACAAGGTGGCCTGGTCTTTCTTTTCGCGCAGGGGCGGCGACATTACCACCTTGGCGCCGTTGGCTTCGTCTTCGTACAGGGAGGCGTCGAGCAGCAGGTACTGAATGCAGGTTTCGACCAGCACGCGCTGGTTGCGCTGGGTGGCGCGGCGCACCTGGTTGAGGGCGCCCTCGCAGGTGAGGTGCACGATGTAGGCATTCGCGCCGGTGTAGTGGGCGATGTCGGCGAAGCGGCCCGAGGCTTCGGCTTCGGTTACTTCGGGCTGCGAAAGGTAGTGGTACCGGGGGGTGAGCTGGCCCTGGGCCCGGTGCTGGGCAATAAGCGTGTCGATCATGTCGCCGTTGGTGGCGTGGGCTGTAACCAGGCCCCCGTGCCGCTTTACTTCCTGCATCAGGCCCACCATTTGGGCGTCGTCGATCATGAGCGCGCCCTTATAGGCCATGAACGTTTTGAAGGAGGTGATGCCTTCGGCAATCAGGTCTTTGATTTCTTCCTTGGTGTGGGGGTTGAAGTCCGTGACGGCCATGTGGAAGCTGTAATCGCCCACCGCGTTGCCGGTGGCGCGGCCACTCCACTCCTCAAAGGCGGCGCGCAGGGAGTGGCCCTGCCGCTGAAGAATGAAGTCGATGACCGTGGTGGTACCCCCGTGCAGGGCGGCGCGGGTGCCGGTTTCGTAGGTGTCGCTGCTGAAGGTACCCATGAAGGGCATTTCCAGGTGCACGTGCGGGTCGATGCCGCCGGGCACGATGATCTTACCGGTACAGTCAATGACTGCCGCGTCTTCGGTGGCTAGGTTGCGACCAATGGCGGCAATGGTTTCGCCGTCAATCAGGATGTCGCAGACGGCGTCGGAGTCAGCGGTGACGACGCGACCATTTTTGAGGAGAATAGGCATGGGGAATTAATTAAAAATTAAAAATTTGGGGCAAGAGCCCACTCGGCCGGTCTTTTAATTTCTCATTTTCAACTTAAAAATCAGGCAAGAGCACACGGTAATGTCATTTTTAATTTTTAATTCTTCATTTTTAATTTTTTAATGAACGTGCTTGTCCGCGATCTCCAGCGCCTCGGAAATAATCGCCAAGCCTTCGTCAATTTCTTCCTTCGTGATGGTGAGTGGCGGACAGATGAAAATGTAGCTCCACCGCACGAAGGTGTACATGCCCAGCTCGCGGATTTTGGCGGCAACCTGGTTCATTATGGCCATTTGGTCGTTGGTGGCGTTCCAAGGGGCCATGGGCTCTTTATTGACGCGGTTTTTCACCAGCTCCAGACAGCCGAACAGCCCCGTGTTGCGCCAGTCGCCGATGCTGGGGTGCTGGCGCATGAGCCAGGCTACTTGCTCGTTCAGGTACTGGCCCATTGCGACCGTGTTTTCCAACAGGTGATCCTGCTCGTAAATGTCGAGCACGGCCACGGCGGCGGCGCAGGACACGGGGTGCGCCGAATAGGTCAGGCCCAGGGGCAGGGGCTTGTCGTCGAATGATTTAGCGATTTTCTCGTCCACCATCACGGCGCCCAGGGGCAGGTAGCCGGCGGTGATGCCTTTGGCCATGCACATCAGGTCGACCTTGACGCCGTGATGGTCGGAACCGAACCACTTGCCGGTACGGCCGAAGCCGCTCATCACCTCATCGGCCACGAGCAGGATGCCGTACTTATCGCACAGCTGGCGGACACGGGCCCAGTAGCCGGGCGGGTACTTGATGCAGCCCGACGTGCCCGACTCCCCTTCCAGGATGATGGCGGCCACGCTGCCAGGGTTCTCGTAGCCGATGATGCGCTCCATGGCATCGGCGGCGCGCTGGGCGCACTGCTCAGGAGTTTCGGAGTACCAGGGGCAGCGGTAGAAATAAGGGTTTTCGACGTGGACCACGCCGGGCATGGCCTGGCTGTCGACGGCAAACTTGCGGGGGTCGCCGCCGGCGCTCATGGCGCCGTAGCTGGCCCCGTGAAACGACTGGTACAGCGCCACGATTTTGTGGCGGCCGGTGTATACCCGGGCCAACTTGATGGCATTTTCGATGGACTCGGCTCCCCCCAGCGTGAAAAAGGCTTTGGTGAGGTTGGGAGCGGTGATTTCGGCCAGCTTCTTGCCGAGGTCGCCCCGGGCTTTGGTGATCATGCCCGGGTACACGTAGCTGAGCTCGCGCATTTGGGCGGCCACGGCTTCGGTTACGCGCTGGTCGCCGTGGCCGATGTTCACGTTCATCAGCTGGGAGGAAAAGTCAAGGTAGCGCTTGCCGTCGCGGTCCCAGACATACACGCCTTCGGCCCGCTCGGCGTTGATGGGGTTAAGGCCCGTTTGCTTCGACCAGGAGAAGAGCGTGTGGTCGAGGTTGTCGTGCAGGATCTGGTCTTTATCGAGGTCGTAGGTGGTTTCCATGGTGTTCCGTTGGCCTCCCCCCCTAGCCCCCTCTCCGGGGGAGAGGGGGGAACTAGTTTCTAGTTATTAGGCTGAAAAAGGTGGCAGGCTTTTTTATTAACGTATAAAATATAAAGACTAGAAATTAGTCCCCCCTCTCCCCCGGAGAGGGGGCTAGGGGGGGAGGCCAACGGAACCTAACTCATCCAGTTCACCCGCGACTCGGGGTTCCACTTAACCGTGGTTTTCTTCAGTTGGGTCCAGAATTCGATGGAGCTTTTGCCGGTGATGTCGCAGGCGCCGAATTTCGACTCGTTCCAGCCGCCGAAGGAAAAGGGCTCGCGGGGCACCGGCACGCCGATGTTTACCCCGATCATGCCGGCGCTGGCGTGGTCCATCACGTAACGGGCGTGGCTGCCGCTCTGGGTGAAAACGGCGGCGGCGTTGCCGTAGCGGCTCGCGTTTTCGAGGGCCAGGGCCTCGTCGAGCGTGTTGGTGCGCAGGATGGCCAGCACTGGTCCGAAAACCTCTTCCTGGGCAATGCGCATGTCGGGCCGCACGTGGTCGATGACGGTGGGCCCGACGTAGTAGCCGTGTTCGTGGCCGGGCACTACGGCGTTACGACCGTCGAGCAGGATTTTGGCTCCGGCGGCTTCCGCTTCGGTGATGTGCTGCTCGATGCGCTCCCTAGCCTCGCGGCTGATAACTGAACCCAGGTTTTGGCCCGGCACGATCTTGCGGGCTTCTTCCACGAGCTTGGCCACGATGTGGTCGACGGCCCCCACCCCCACCATGGTGGAGCCGGCCATGCAGCGCTGGCCCGCGCAGCCCGACATGCTGGCGGCCACGTTAGAAGCCGTCATGTCGGGGTGGGCGTCGGGCAGCACCAGCAAGTGGTTTTTAGCTCCCCCCAGCGCCACGCAGCGCTTGAGGTTGCTGGTGGCGCGGACGTACACCACCTTGGCGATTTTGGTGGAGCCCACGAAGGAAACCGCCTGAATTCCGGGATGGTCGCAGATGGCTTCCACGACTTCGCGGCCCCCGTTCACGATATTGAGCACGCCGGGGGGCAGGCCCGCTTCCTGCAGCAGCTCCGCGATCTTGACCGCGCTCAGCGGCACCTGCTCCGAGGGCTTGAGTACCATGGTGTTGCCCAGCACCAGGGCGTTCGGAATCGTCCAGTGCGGCACCATGTTGGGAAAGTTGAACGGGGCGATGCTGGCTACCACGCCCAGGGGCTTACGCTCGGCGCGGGCTTCGACGCCCTTGCTTACCTCGAGCACCTCGCCGGCGATGAGCTGCGGCAGGGAGCAGGCAAATTCGGTGAGCTCAATGGCCTTTTCGACTTCGGCGCGGGCTTCGTCGTAGGTTTTGCCGTTTTCTTCGCGCACTAAGTCGGCCAGCGCTTGCAGGTCGCGCTCCAGCAGGGTTTTGTACCGGTAAAAAATCTGCACCCGCTCTTTGATGGGGGTGCCCGCCCACTCCGGAAAAGCGGCCTGGGCGGCTTGTACGGCCGCATCGAGCGCGGCGGCACTGCTCAAGGGCACGGTGGAAATCAGGGCCCCGGTAAGCGGGCTGAATACGTCCAGGGTGGCCGTACCAGGATCGGGATCAGGGGTAGATTGGCCCGCCACGTAGTTGCGGACGGCCGGGTATTTTAAGGTTTGGACTTCCATATTACCGTACTATTAAGCGGGGTGCAAGCTAAGCCTTTTGCGGGAATTGTCGCAAAATTCGGGTCGCAGCTAACGCTATTCCTGCTTCAAGAAGTGCAGGCCGTTCGCCGTCCACAGGGGGTCGCGAGGGCGAACCAGCCACGGCAGCTTCAAGCGCATAGGTTGTTCTGAGCCAACACGGAGAAGCAGCATCAATCTCTAATTAATCCAAGTGGTGGGGCAGGAATGGTAGCCGGGGCGAGCGCCCTACCGGTAGATTGCTCTTGGTAGAAACCTCACGTGACTACTACGGGCTCGTAACCGGTAGGGTGAGCTCCACCGGATACGAACCTGGTTAGCTTCAGGTGCGAAGCCCCAGCAAGAAACCTAGTGCTAGGAATACTGACCGCAGGCTCTAAGTAAACCAAGTTGCTGTCGTTTGCTACCACCACACGACTTTCATTGCTTGCTGGAAGCACGAGTTGTTACCAAGAAAGAAGCCGGTAGCAGCGCGCCCCCTTCTGAGTAGGTACAGATAGCCTTCGCTCAAGGGAGCGCGTATGCAGAGCGTATTGGCCAGCCGAAGGCTGATTTCCTCCCGAATTGCATTGCACTTTTGTGGTATTCATTATTTCTTTGCCACCCATTGTTTACCTCCTTTCCCCGTCTGATTCGGTGTGTTGCCCTTGGCGGGCTGCTGGGGCTACTGGTCGGAGCGGCCCGCGCCCAGGCCGTAGTGCCTAATGCTGTGGCAACTCCGCCAACCCACCCGCAACGGCTCGACGACTTCCTGCTGCTGGCCCGCCAGAACAGCCCGCTGCTGCGCGAAACGGCCAATCAAGTACGCCAGAACGCCATCGACAGCCTGGTGCGGGCCCGGCAAAACGGCGTTCAGGTAGCGGGCATAGGGGCGGCGGTGTACTACCCGTCGGTGACGAACAGCCAGGGCGAAAACGTGGTCGGCTACGACAATGCCGTGACCAATGGCGGCAACTACGCGGCCCTGGCCCAGGCTACCAAGCCCCTGCTGAACCGGTTTCAGCTCCAAAACGACTACCGCATTCTGGCCAACCAGGGGCAGCAGCTGCGCAACGCGGGCCGGCTTTCGGCCCTGGACTTACGCCGCAGCATCACCGACCAGTACCTGACTGCCTATGCCGCCAAAACCCAGCTTAGCTTCAGCCGCTCGCTGCTGGGCCAACTGCGCCAGCAAGACGCACCGCTTCGCAAATTGGTGGATGCCGGCATTTTCAAGCAAACCCAGTACCTGAGCTTCTACCTCTCGGTGCGCACCCAGGAAGTAACCGTTGAGCAGGACTACCTGGCTTACCGCCGCGAGTTGGGCCTGCTGCGGACCCTGGCCGGCGTGGCCGACACGACCCTGGTTGAGCTGGCCGCTCCTGCCCCACCCCCGCCGCGCCCCTTAGCCGGCCTGCTGGCTCCGAGCCAGCGGCAATACACCCTCGATAGCCTGCGCCTGGGTCTCGACCGCCAGGCCGTGGATGCCGCGTACCGTCCTCGCCTTAACGGGGTGCTCGACGCGGGCCTGCAATCTTCGTCGTACCTGCCGCTGGCGCTGGCCCACAGCGTGGGCTTCGGCGCGGGGCTGCAGCTGGCGGTGCCCATTTTCGATGGCCACCAGCGCCAGCTGCAATACCAGCGCCTTGCGCTCCAGGAGCAGTCGCGGCGGGGCTACCGGCAGTTTCTCACGGTGCAGCGGCACCAGCAGTACGACCAGCTGCAAGGGCTGCTTCGAGCGTCGGAAGCCCTGTCGGGCCGCATTCGCGAGCAATTGCGGGTAGCCGGGGCCTTACTGGGTGCCGCGCGCCGGCAGCTGACCACCGGCGACGTGGCTATTCTTGATTACTTGAACCTGGTGACCAGCTACCGGACTCTGCAGTTCAGCCTGACTCAGGCGGAAACCGACCGGCTACGCAACCGGTTTGCCCTGGATTACCTGGCCGAATGAGACCGCCTGATCTGGCCCTGGTACCCAGCCTTGGCGCGGTACGAGTGCAGCGAATCCAGTTGTTGGGGTCCCGCATGGCTTGCTCATCGCATCCGGTAGGCACAGCGAAAGATGTACCCAACTATCCGCTTTATCCTCTGATTTATGACCACTCCCCGCCTGATTTTCCTTATCGTCCTTCCCCTGCTCAGCTCCTGCGGCTCGAAGGGCTCCGCCGCGGGCGAGGGGGCCGGGGCTACCAATGAGGAGGAACCAGTGGTGAAGCCGCGGGCCCTCGTGACGATAGGCACAATTCGAACGGATACCCTGACGGATGTGCTGCACCTGAGCGCGGTATCGGCCTTCCCGGCCAAGGACGCGCTGCGAGCCACCACTACCGGCTACGTGCTGCCGCCCTCGCCCGTGGTAGGCCAGCGGGTGCGGGCCGGCCAAACCGTGTTTACTATCCAAACCAAGGAATCAAGGGTGTTGCACCTGGACCAGCTCACCGGCGACCCACGCCTGAAATTCAGCGGCATTATCCAAATAAAATCGGCCCGCAACGGGGTGCTGGCCACGGTGGACAAGCTGGCTGGCGATTACGTGCAGGACGGCGAACAGCTGGGCCTGACCTACGACAAGAGCCGGTTTGGTTTCGTTCTGGACGTGCCCGCCACGCAGCTGCGCTACGTGCACTCCGGCCAAAGCTGCCGCATCCGGCTGCCCGATGGCCGCGTGCTGCGCGGCCGGGTGGCGGAGATGCTGGCCACGGCCGACGTCAGCATTCAAACGCAACGCTACACCATCCGGCCCATCGGGGCCATCCCGGACCTCCCCGAAAACCTGGCCGTGCAAGTCGAAATCGAGCGGACGGCCCCGCACCTGGCCAGCACGTTACCGCGCGGGGCCGTGCTCACCGACGAAACGCAAAGCCAGTTTTGGGTGATGCGCCTGCTCAACGACTCCACCGCGGTGAAGGTACCCGTGACCGTGGGTACCCAGGAACCGGACCGCGTCGAAATCAAAACGCCCCGCTTTTCCGCGCAAGACCAGATTTTGCTCAGCGGCAATTTTGGGCTGGACGACACGGCCGCCGTAAAAGTGACGCGGCCGGGGGCGAGATAAATCATGGTAAGCTCGGTGGCGTGGTATTACTTGGTGGCGTGGTATTAACAGAAGGACAGCGGGCGCAACCTCCTATTCTATTTCGGTAAAGCCTGATGAGGAATTCGCTCAAAACGCCCCTGAGCTGCCGGCTTCTCTGGCGTCCGCGGACCGGAACCGCAGGCTGCTCGACCCGGCCGACACGCCATCTAGAGTGATTCTTAAGTCAGGGCACCGTTTTTTAGGAATGAAGAATTAAAATTCTGCTAATCAAATTTTTAATTCTTCATTCTTACTTTTTAATTCTTTTCCCAGAGCTGCTCTAAACTAACCTGAACATTGCCTTCCATGCCCCGCCCCTCTCTTTTTCAAGCGTACAAAGCGCCCATCGCGGTGCTCCTGGTGCTGCTGCTGGCCCTGGGCACGGTGGCGTACCGGCGCATCAACGTGGCGCTGTTTCCGGAAGTGACTTTCCCGAAAGTGAAGGTTATTGCCGAAAACGGCCTGGAGCCGGTTGACCGGATGATGGTAACCGTGACCAAGCCCATGGAAGACGCCATTAAGCGGGTGCCGGGCCTGAAACTGTTACGCTCCACCACCAGCCGCGGCAGCTGCGAAATTTCGGCCTTTCTGGAGTGGAGCGCCAACGTGGCCACCAGCCAAACCCTGATTGAGTCGCGCCTGAACCAGATTCGGGCGGACTTGCCGCCCACCGTGCAAATCACGGTGGAGCGCATGAACCCGGCCATTCTGCCGGTGATGGGCTACGCGCTGGAAGCACCGGGCAAGTCGGCCCTGGAGCTGCGCAAGCTGGCGCTGTACACCATCAAGCCGTTTTTGTCGCAGGTGGAAGGGGTATCGTCGGTTGTGGTGCAGGGCGGCCGCACCAAGGAGTACCAAGTGCAGTTGCTGCCCGACCAGCTGGCAGCCCTGGGCCTCAGCCCCGACGCCATCACGAAAGCCCTGGTGGCTACCAACTTCGTGCAAAGCAACGGCTACCTCAGCGACTACCGCCGCCTGTACCTGACGGTTACGGATGCCACCCTTCTGCACAAGGAGGACCTGGAAAATACCGTGCTGCGCAACGACGGCCACCGGGTCGTGCGCCTGGCCGACGTGGCTATCGTGACCCTGGGCGAGCAGCAGGAGTATACCCGCATCAACGCCAACGGCCACGACGCGGTGCTGATTGCCGTTTTGCGCCAGCCCGATGCCAACGTGGTGCAGGTATCCGAGGGCGTACGGGCCAAGGTGGCGGCGCTGCGCGCGGGCCTGCCCCACGGCGTGGCCCTGGCCCCGTACTACGATCAAGCCGATTTCGTGGCCGAAGTGGTGCGCTCGGTAGAAGACAGCCTGTGGGTGGGCTTGGCGCTGGCCCTGGTAGTTACGGCCTTGTTTCTGCGTTCGGTCAGGGCCACGCTTACCATTCTGGGGGCCATTCCGGTGGCCCTGGCCCTGACCATCGCCGTGCTGTATTTCGGCCTGGGCTACTCGTTCAACATCATGACCCTGGGAGCCATTGCCGCCGCCATCGGCCTCATGATCGACGACGCCGTAGTGATGGTGGAGCAGTTGCACCGCGTGGGCGAAGACCATCCCGAAGCCACTCCCAGCGAAGTCATTCGGCGGTCGGTGGGGCACCTGCTGCCCGCCTTAGTGGGCTCGTCGCTGAGCACGAGCGTGATTTTCCTGCCATTCGCCCTGCTGGGCGGGGTGGCGGGGGCCTATTTCAAGGTGTTGGCTACGACGATGGTCGTGGCACTAGCCTGCTCGTTCCTAGTGGCCTGGCTGGGACTGCCGGTGATTTACCTGCTGCTGTCGGGGCGTGGGAAGCCTGCCGGGTTAACCTCACTCCCTGACCCCCTCTCCCGCGGAGAGGGAGCACCGGTCTGGCTTTCAACGGAATCATCCGGTGCCTCCTCTCCCTCGGACTCTGCGCATCAAGCAGCTACGGGGTCAGGGGGTGAGGCTACGGCCCACCACGAAATTCCCTGGGTTCGGTCCGTCATCCGCCACCCGGCGTACAGCATCATCGGCATCGTGGGGCTGGTGGGGGCGATGATTCTGATCATCCCGCGGCTGGCCACGGGCTTTCTGCCCGAGATGGACGAGGGCGCCATCGTGCTCGACTATAACTCGCCGCCCGGCACCAGCATCGAGGAAACCGACCGCATGTTGCGCCAGGCCGAGCAGCTGATTGTACGGGTGCCGGAAGTGGCCAGCTACTCGCGCCGCACCGGCACCCAGATGGGGTTTTTCATCACCGAGCCCAACCGGGGCGACTACCTCATCCGCCTCAAAACCAAGCGCCAGCGCAGCACCGAGGAAGTTATTTCGGCTATCCGCCAGCAGATTGAAGCCACCCAGCCCGCACTGACCATCGATTTCGGCCAGGTGGTTGGCGACATGCTCGGCGACCTCATGAGCACGGTGCAGCCCATCGAAATCAAGGTCTTTGGCCCCGATGGGCCCCGGCGCTATGCCCTGGCCGACCAGGTGGCCCGGGTGGTGGAGTCGGTGGCGGGCACGGCCGACGTATTCAATGGCATCGTGAAAATGGGGCCGTCGGTCAACGTGCGGCCCGACCCGCGCCGCCTGGCGCAGTTCGGGCTCACGGCCGCCGATTTCCAAACCCAGCTGCAAACCCAGCTGGTGGGCACCACGGCCGGCAGCGTGCTCGAAGGCGAGCAGTTGCTCAACATTCGCCTGCGCTACCCGAACGCCGCGCAGGCCACCCTGGCCCAGCTCCGGGCCGAGCCGGTGTTTCTGCCCAACGGCCAACGCCGCCGGGTCGACGAGCTGGCCACCGTGCGCGTTACTCCCAGCGAGGCCGAGCTGGAACGCGAAAACCTGCAAGCGCTGACCGCCGTGACGGCCCGGCTCGACAACCGCGACCTGGGCAGCGCCATGCGCGAAATCCGCCAAAAACTTGAAAAACAAGTGCCGCTGCCCCCGGGCTACTTCATCCAGTACGGAGGGTCGTACGCCGAGCAGCAGCAGTCGTTTCGGGAGCTGCTCACGATTCTGGGCTCGGCGTGCCTGCTGGTGTTCGCGGTGGGGCTGTTTCTGTTTCAGGATCTGAAGGCCGCCGGGTTGATTCTGCTGGTGGCCGTGCTCGGGCCGGCGGGTGGTAGCCTGGCGCTGTTCCTGACCAACACCCCGCTGAACGTGGGCTCCTACACCGGCCTGATTATGGTGGTGGGCATCATTGGGGAGAACGCCATTTTCACCTTTCAGCAATTCAGCGAAGCCCGGCTCGCGGCCCCCGTAGAGCAGGCCATTGGCTACGCCATCGCGGCCCGCCTGCGGCCCAAGCTGATGACGGCGCTGGCCGCCATTGCCGCCCTGCTACCGCTGGCCCTGGGCGTTGGGGCGGGCGCGCAGCTGCACCAGCCGCTGGCCATTGCCGTGATTGGCGGCCTCCTCCTGGCTTTGCCACTACTGCTGGTGGTGCTGCCCAGCCTGCTGCGTTTAGCGTACCGTGGCAACGCTGGGCCGGCCCCGTTGGCGCTGGATGAAGCAGTGGCTGGACAGGCTGGATGAAACGCTCTGCTTTATCCGCAAGCTAAAATTTCGCGCCAGCTACCCACTTGCGTGTTACGTTACTGTTAATCGCTCGTATTAGGGGGACTCACCATTCATTTCCCTAATCAAGTCTTTAATTCATGCGTGCCCAGTTATTTTCCCGGCTTACCGTGTTATTCCTGCTCCTCGGAAGCCTTAACCCCACTCACGCCCAGGTGTCGCCACCGTCCACTCCGGCGACCGCGGATACTATCCATAAGTTTGAGAACCCCGGCGGCGTTTCGGCCCCGGTGAAGGCCAAGTGGTACAAAAGCAAGCTGTTCAAAGCCACCATTGTGCCGGCCGTGCTCATTGGCTACGGGGCGTACACCTTCAACGGCGGCGGTTTTTACACCAATGAGCAAGCCAACCGCGACATCCACAAGCTGTTCCCGACCTACCGCACCAAACTCGATAACGTCCTGATTGTGGCGCCCTACCTGGAGCTGGCCGCGGTGGGATTAGCCGGGGTGGAGTCGCGCGACGACCGGATAAATACTTTGCTCATTATTGCCAAGGGCGAAGCCATCATGCTGGCCTCCACCTTCGCCGTGAAGTATTTGTCCCGCGAAGAGCGTCCGGATGGCTCCGACAACTTGTCCTTCCCCTCCGGGCACACGGCCCAGGCGTTTTTGGCCGCCAGCATCGTGCACACCGAGTTTCGCGACAAAAGCCAGTGGTACGGCATCGGGGCCTACACCCTGGCCACCAGCGTGGCCGCCTTGCGCATGATTAACACCAAGCACTGGCAGAGCGACGTGGTGGCCGGGGCCGGGTTTGGCATCCTCTCGGCCCACCTGGCCTACCTCAGCCACCGCAACCGCTGGGGACGCAAATCCATTGGCCGCGATGTAGGTATGGCCCCGGCTTACTTTGGCAACGGCGCGACGGGGCTAACGCTGAGCTGGCATCCGAAGAAGTAAGGGGCCGCCCGCGGTTGCGCTGGTCGGGCTCACCAGCCGTGAATTCAGCCTTGCGCTGCCCTATGCGATTTCCTCCACTCCCAGCAGCAGTGCCGATGCGCCGCATGCTCGTCGGCTCATTGAAAAGCTCTGCGGGAAACGGCCCCGCCCCTACTTAACCCAAGTTGCGGATTAGCCGCGTAGCGGCGATAGGTTGGTAGGTACCGGAGCTATTATAACCGATCAAGCCGCGTAGCGGTGACAGCCCAACGAATCTGTCACCGCTACGCGGCTTAATGCCATCACCAACTGATTATGCTACCAACCTATCGCCGCTACGCGGCTAATCCGCAACTTGGGTTATTTACTTTTTCGCGAGGTAATGCAACGTTAGCCGTAAGGTTCTGTCTTTGGGATATTAAGGTTCGTGCTTAATCTTCACGGATCTACTTTTTATATTCCCGAATCCTTACTTCGCTTTGAGACGTCGCGACTTTGTAGGGCTCACCGGACTGGCCGCCGGCGCTTGCTTCCTTCCCAACTTCCCCAGCCTGGGCGGCACGCCCGTGGACCCCGCCCGCCTGCTGGAAGGCATCGACCCCGCCCTGAAAAAGCGCCTGGCTGATGCGGCCCTCAACGCCGCCAAAAGTGCCGGCGCCAGCTACGCCGACGTGCGCATCGGCCGCTACCTCAACCAAAGCATTTTCACCCGCGAAAAACAGGTGCAGAACATCGTCAGCGGGGAGAGCTTTGGCGCCGGGGTACGGGTGCTAGCCAACGGCACCTGGGGGTTTGCCGCCACCAACACCGTGACCGAGGCCAGCCTGGCCAAAGCCGCTCAGCTGGCGGTAGCCATTGCCAAAGCCAACGCCAAAGTACAGAAAGAGCAGGTGAAGCTGGCGCCGCAAAAAGGCTTTGGGGAGGTGAGCTGGAAGACGCCCATTCAGCAAAATGCTTTTGAGGTGCCGGTGGCGCAGAAAGTAGAGCTGCTGCTGGCCGCCAACGCGAAGGCCACCGACAACGGCGCTGCTTTCGTCAACTCCGCGCTCTTTCAAATCAACGAGCAGAAGTATTTTGCCAGCACCGACGGCTCCTACATCGACCAGGACGTGCACCGCATCTGGCCCACGTTCAGCGTGACGGCCATCGACCGAGCCTCGGGCAAGTTCCGCACCCGTGATGCGCTCAACGCCCCCATGGGCCTGGGCTACGAGTACCTCACACCCAAGGCCGCCGACAAGGTGGCAGGCCCGGCGGGCTCGGGCGTGGTCGGCTACCGCAACAGCTACGACATGCTGGAAGACGCGGCCCTGGCCGCCAAGCAGGTGAAGGAAAAGCTGACCGCCAAGTCGGTGACGCCCGGCAAATACGACCTGGTGCTCGACCCCAATCATTTGGGCCTGACCATCCACGAATCGGTGGGCCACCCCCTGGAACTGGACCGCGTGCTGGGGTACGAGGCCAATTATGCCGGTACCTCTTTCGCCACCCTGGAGTGGAAAGCCAAACAGATTCCCTACGGCTCGAAGCTGGTCAACATCGTGGCCGACAAGCTCCAACCCGGCTCGCTCGGCGCCGTGGGCTACGACGACGAAGGCGTCAAAACCAAGCAGTGGGACCTCATCCGGGAAGGCATGTTGGTGAATTATGAAAAAATCCGCGACCAGGCCCACATCGTCAATCAAGCCGAGTCGGATGGCTGCTGCTACGCCGACTCCTGGAATTCGGTGCAGTTCCAGCGCATGCCCAACGTGAGCCTGCAGCCCGGCCCCGCCAAACACAGCGTGGATGAGATGATCAAAGGGGTGGACAAGGGCATTTACATTGCCGGGCGCGGCTCTTACTCCATCGACCAGCAGCGCTACAACTTCCAGTTTGGCGGGCAGGTGTTTTACGCTATTGAGAAGGGTCGGATTACCGGCATGCTGGAAGACGTCGCCTACCAGGCCAACACCCAGGAGTTCTGGAACTCCTGCGCCGCCATCTGCGACCAGTCCGATTACCGTTTATTCGGCTCTTTCTTCGACGGCAAGGGCCAGCCTTCGCAGGTTTCGGCGGTAAGCCACGGCTCTTCGACCACGCGGTTCAATGGTGTGAACGTCATCAACACGGCGCGCAAAATCGGCTAGTTCTTAATGGGGGGAATGTGTTAAAAATGTAAAAATGTGACTCCGGGCCCATTCACTCGCTGCTTCACCACCACATTGCTTCATTTCCACATCCGTCACATTTTCTCATTTCCATGCCCATGCTTACCCAAACCGAAGCGCAGGATATCCTGAAAAAAGTTCTCAGCTTCAGCACCAGCGATGACTGCGAGGCCACGCTCAACGGCAGCACCAGTGGCAACGTGCGCTCGGCACGCAACACCATCAGCACGGCCGGCGTGACCGACAATGTATCGCTGACGGTGCAGGCCCGCTTTGGCAAGCGCAGCGGCCTGGCTACTTGTAACGAATTCGATGAGGCCAGCCTACGCCGCTGCGTACAGCGGGCCGAGGAAATCGCCCGGCTGGCACCGGAGTCGCCCGAGTACGTGCCCTTGCTCGGGCCGCAGCAATACCTGGCCTCGCCCGCATCGTTTGCCCAGCGCACGGCCGACATCACCCCCGACTACCGCGCCCAGCAAATTGGGGCCAGCATAGCGCTGTGCGCCGCCCGGAAGCTGTCGTCGGCCGGCTTTTTCAACGACTCGGCGGACTTCTTGGCCAAGCGCAACTCCAAAGGGCTGGAAGCCTACCAGCGGTTCACTAACCTCGATTTCTCCATTACGGTGCGCACGCCCGACGGCGCCGGCTCGGGCTACGCCCTGGCCAACTACACCGATTTGGCCACGTTCGACGCGGCCCGCCTCACCCGCGTGGCGGCCGACAAAGCGGCGGCCTCGGTCAACGCCAAGGCCATTGAGCCCGGCAAGTACACCGTGATTCTGGAACCGGCCGCCGCCGTAGAACTGCTGACCAACATGATGCAGGCCATGGATGCGCGCAACGCCGACGAGGGCCGCAGCTTCCTGAGCAAAAAAGGGGGTGGCAGCAAGAAGGGCGAGCGGATTTTTGACGAGCGCGTCACCATTTACTCCGACCCTACGCACCCCGAGGTACCCGACCTGACCTTCGCCGCCGACGGCCGCCCCCAGCGAAAGGTGACCTGGATAGAAAAAGGCATTGTGCAGAACCTATACTCCTCGCGCTTCTGGGCCCAGAAGGCCGGCATCCCCGACCTGCCACCCCCCGGCGGCTGGATCATGAGCGGCGGCACGCAAAGCACCGCCGAGCTTATCAAAAGCACGGCTAAAGGCATCCTCGTCACGCGCCTGTGGTACATCCGGGCAGTTGACCCGCAGACGCTGCTCTACACCGGCCTGACCCGCGACGGAACTTTCTACATCGAAAATGGACAGGTTAAATTTCCAGTGAAAAATTTCCGCTTCAACGAAAGCCCCATCATCATGCTCAACAACCTGGAGGCGCTCGGCAAGCCCGTCCGCTTGGACGGCAACCTGGTGCCCCCGCTCAAAATCCGGGATTTCACCTTCACCAGCTTATCGGACGCGGTGTAACCTCCCCCCGCGAAGCGACGCTCAGCGAGGATAGACTGCCGGCTCCGCTCTGCCTGACGGTCGTTCTTGGAGCAGTTCTCACCTGGGAATTAAAAATTAAAAATGAAGAATTAAAAATTGACCAGCCGATTTTTAATTCTTCATTTTTAATTTTTAATTCCCAAAAAACGGTACCCGGACTGGAGAACTGCTCTAAATATCACGTTCTTTTACTGTTCCTTCATCACCTCATTCCTGCACCAAGTATGAAAAGACGCGACTTTGTGGGGCTGACCGGCTTAGCGGCCGGGGCCTTGTTTTTGCCCAGCCTGCCGGGCTTCGGACACACGCCGGTAGACCCGGCCCGCCTGCTGGAGCCCGGCGCCGACGTTATCGTGAAAAAGCGTTTGGCTGATGCGGCCCTCAACGCGGCCAAAAGCGCCGGGGCCAGCTACGCCGATGTGCGCATCGGCCGCTACCTCAACCAGTACGTTTTTACGCGGGAGAAGCAGGTGCAGAACATTGTGAGCACCGAAAGCTACGGCGTGGGCATTCGGGTGCTGGTGAATGGCTGCTGGGGCTTTGCCTCCACCAGCGTGGTAACCGAGGCCAGCCTGGCGGCCACCGCCCGCGTGGCCGTCGACATCGCCAAGGCTGACCGCATCGTGCAGCGGGAGCCCGTGCAACTGGCCCCCCAGCAGGGCTACGGCGAGGTGAGCTGGAAGACGCCCATTCAGCAAAGCGCTTTCGAGGTGCCCGTGAAGCAGAAAGTGGAACTGCTGCTGGCCGCCAACGCCGCGGCGCTCGACAACGGCGCCAACTACATCAACTCGGCGCTGTTTCAGGTGAATGAGCAGAAGTACTTCGCCAGCACCGACGGCTCGTACATTGACCAGGACGTGCACCGGCTCTGGCCCACGTTCAGCGCCACGGCCGTGGATACGAAGACGGGCAAGTTCCGCTCGCGCAGCGCCTTGAGCTCGCCGGTGGGGCTGGGCTTCGAGTATCTCACGCCCAGCGCGGCCGAACAAATAGCCGGCCCGGCGGGAACCAACACCGTGGGCTACAAGCTGCGCTACGACCTGCTGGCTGACGCCGCCCTGGCCGGCAAACAGGCCAAGGCCAAGCTGAGCATGAAATCGGTGACGCCCGGCAAGTACGACCTGGTGCTCGACCCCGGCCACCTGGGCCTGACCATCCACGAGTCGGTCGGCCACCCCACCGAGCTGGACCGGGTGCTGGGCTACGAGGCCAACTTCGCCGGCACCAGCTTTGCCACCCTGGAGTGGAAAGCCAAAAACCTGCCCTACGGCTCCCAGGAAGTGAATATTGTGGCCGATAAGCTCCAGCCGGGCTCGGTTGGAGCGGTTGGCTACGACGACGAAGGCGTGAAAACCCGCGAGTGGGACCTCATCAAGGAAGGCAAGCTGGTGAACTACCAGAAGATTCGCGACCAGGCTCACATCGTGGGTCAGAAAGAATCTGATGGCTGCTGCTACGCGCAGTCGTGGGAGGACGTGCAGTTCCAGCGCATGCCCAACGTAAGCCTGCGCCCCGGCAAAGCCAAGCTCAGCGTGGACGAGATGGTGAGCAAGGTCGACAAAGGCATCTACATTGCCGGGGCAGGCTCCTTTTCTATTGACCAGCAGCGTTATAACTTCCAGTTTGGCGGGCAGCTGTTCTTCGCCATTGAGAAGGGGAAAATCACGGAACCCCTGGAAGACGTGGCGTATCAGTCGAACACCCAGGAGTTCTGGGGCGCCTGCGCCGGCAGCTGCGACCAGTCCGATTACCGCCTGTACGGCACTTTCTTTGACGGCAAGGGCCAACCTGCGCAGGTTTCGTCGGTGAGCCACGGCTCGGCCACCACGCGGTTCAACGGCGTGAACGTCATCAACACGGCCCGGAAGGTGTAGATAATGTGAGGAATATGATTGATGTGGGAAATGGGAAAATTGGATGGTAGGCGGGATGGATTCAGGCACGAACGGTCCGCAGTCCGATAATCCGGTGGTGCGGCTCTCTTTTGAGTTGGCGCTGGCGGTGTTGGCTTACGTCGAGGAACTGGAAGCCGCTCGTCGCTACGTGGTAGCCCGTCAATTGCTGCGCTGCGGTACTTCGGTCGGGGCCAATGTGCGCGAGGCACAACACGCTGAGAGCCGTGCGGACTTTGTGCACAAGTGCAAGATTGCCGCCAAGGAAGCCGAAGAAACCGATTACTGGCTGCAACTCTGCGCGCAGGCCCCCGCCTACCCCACCCCGCCCACTCCACTCAACGAAACGCTACTGAGTGTCCGCCGCCTATTGGCCCGCATCATCATATCCAGCAAAGCCAACGCCACCTGAATTTTCACATTTCCACATTCTGCTCATTTCCACATCCTGCACATTTCCACATTCCGCACATCTCCACATTAAAAAAATCATGGCTATTCTCTCCAAAGACGAAGCCCAGGCTTTACTTAAAAAGGTGCTCAGCTATAGCACCGCCGATGAGTGCGAGGTTTCCCTGAACGGGCGCACCACGGGCAACATTCGCTACGCCCGCAACAGCGTGAGCACGGCTGGCGCCGCCGACAGTGTGTCGCTGGCGGTGGAGTCGCGTTTCGGCAAGCGCAGCGGCGTGGCTACCTGCAACGAGTTCGACGAGGCCACCCTGCGCCGCTGCGTGCAGCGGGCCGAGGAAATCGCCAGGCTCGCCCCCGAAAGCCCCGAATACGTGCCGCTACTCGGACCGCAAACTTACCTGAGCCCGCCTTCAGCGGCCACTACCTTGCTCACGGCCGCCACCCGCGCCCAGGCCGCGGCCGACAGCATGAACCTGTGCGCGGCTAAAAAACTTACTGCCGCTGGCTTCATCGATGGCGGCGCTCGGTTTCAGGCCATGCGCAACTCCAAGGGGCTCGAAGCCTATCAGCAGTCGACCAACACCGACTTCTCGGTAACCGTACGCACCGCCGATGGCCGGGGCTCGGGCTACGCCATCGCCGACGTGACGGACCCCGCCAAGCTCAACACCAAAGTCCTCACCCAGCGCGCCGCCGACAAAGCCCTGGGCTCGGTGAATGCCAAGGCCATCGAGCCGGGCAAGTACACCGTGATTCTGGAGCCCGCCGCCCTCATGGACGGCGGCGACCTGTCGCTGCTCGGCGGCCTCGTGTACGGCCTGGATGCCCGCTCGGCCGACGAGGGCCGCAGCTTCCTGAGCAAAAAAGGCGGCGGCAACCGCAAGGGCGAGAAGCTCTTCGATGAGCGGGTAAGCATCTACTCCGACCCCCTGAATGCCGAGGTACCCGGCAACGCGTTCGACAACGACGGCCTGCCCACCAAGCGCATGAATTGGGTTGAGAAGGGTGTGGTGAAGAACCTGTACTACTCGCGCTTCTGGGCCGAGAAAAACAAGGTAGCGCCCACGCCTTTTCCCAGTGGCTTCATTATGACTGGCGGTACGCAAAGCACTGCCGAGCTTATCAAGGGCACGGCCAAAGGCATCCTGGTCACGCGCCTGTGGTACATCCGCGAGGTCGACCCGCAGACGCTGCTCTACACTGGCCTGACCCGCGATGGTACGTTCTACATCGAAAACGGGGCCATCAAATTCCCCATCAAAAACCTGCGCTTCAACGAAAGCCCCATCATCATGCTCAACAACGTGGAGGCCATGGGCCGGCCCCAGCGCCTGGCCGGCTGCCTGATTCCGCCGCTGAAAATCCGAGACTTCACCTTTACCAGCTTGTCCGACGCGATTTAGCAGGTCCCGTAGCGTGGACTCTGCGAGTCCGCGCGTGAGTTATAGTGAGCATAACCTAATATGGGGCCAATCACCGAATGTTCGCTGCGCTCACGTGCGGACTCGCAGAGTCCACGCTACTACTTCCCGACGGCTCTAATCCTTACCCCTCCTAGCTTCTTGTTTCGTGCCCGCTGCTTTCACTTTCGTGCGCCTCAAGTACCACTCCGGTGATTGGGATGCGGTAGACGAGCGCATGCCCGCCAACCTGCTTCACTCGCTGGTGCAGTACACCACGGTACCCGTCGAGCCCAAAGAGAAAGTGGTAGCCCTGGATAGCCCGGAACTGTTCAGCTACCCGTTTTGCTACTTATCAGGCCACCGGCTGGTACAGTTTTCAGCGGCGGAGAAGCGGAACTTTATCACCTACGTCCGCAACGGGGGCTTCGTGTTCGTCGACGATTGCAACCACGACATCGACGGCCTCTTCGCCCGCTCCTTCGAGGAGCAGATGCGCCAGTGCTTTGGCCCCGGCGCCCTGAAGAAAATTCCCAAAACCCACCCGATTTATTCCCAGTTCTTCACTTTCAAGGAAGGTCCGCCCAACACCGGCTTCGAGCTGAATGGCTGGGGCGATGACCTGGTGCACGACTACCTGAAAGCCGTGGAAATAAAAGGCCGCATTGGCGTGCTCTATTCCAACAAAGACTACGGCTGCGAGTGGGACTACGACTTCCGCAACAAGCGCTTCCTGGCCGAGGACAACACTAAGTTTGGCGTCAACATTTTGCTGTATGCGCTGACATAGTGCTTGGTTATTGGTGCTTGGTGCTTGGTGCTTGGTGCCTGGTGCCTGGTTTTTTAGATTTTATAACTCCCCACCAGTTGCCAAGCACCAACAACCAAGCGCTAGGTACCAAGCACCAGGTACCAGGCACCAAGCACCAACTTATGACCGAACAAGAAGTAAATAAGCTGCTGGCGAAGCTGCCGGTGCTCAAAGCTGAGATTGCCAAGGTCATCGTGGGCCAGGCGGCGGTGTTGGATGAGGTGCTCGTGGCCCTGCTGGCGGGCGGCCACGCGCTGCTTGAAGGCGTGCCGGGCGTGGCCAAAACCCTGCTGGTGCGCACGCTGGCCGCCGCGACCGACTTACCCTTTCGCCGCATTCAGTTTACGCCGGATTTAATGCCGACCGACATCCTGGGCACCGAGGTGCTGGAGGAAGACCACGGCACCGGGCGCCGCTCCTTCAAATTCAACCCCGGACCCATTTTCGCCAGTTTGGTGCTGGCCGACGAAATCAACCGAACGCCACCGAAGACCCAGGCCGCCCTGCTCGAAGCCATGCAGGAAGGCCACGTAACCTACGCCGGCACCGAGCATGCGTTGCCCCAGCCATTCTTCCTGCTGGCCACGCAAAATCCGATCGAGCAGTCGGGTACCTACCCGCTGCCGGAGGCGCAGCTCGACCGGTTTCTGCTGTACGTGCGCATCGGCTACCCCACGGCCGAGGAAGAGTTGGCCGTGCTGCGCGGTACCACCGGCACGGCCGGGCAGGCCGTGGCGCCCGTGTTAAGCGGGGCCGACATCCGCCAGCTGCAAATGCTGGTCCGCCAGGTCAGCCTAAGCCCTGAGCTGCTGGATTTTGTAAACCGCCTGGTGCGGGCCACCCGGCCGGCGACCTCGGCGGTGAAGTTCATCAAAGACTACGGGCGCTGGGGAGCGGGACCACGGGCCGGGCAGGCGCTTATTCTCTGTGCCAAAGCCCGGGCATTGCTACACGGCCGCTTTGCCGCCACGTTAGAGGACATTCGCACGCTGGCACCACCAGTGCTGCGGCATCGGGTCCTGCTGAATTTCAACGCCGAAGCGGAGAATCTAACGGCCGATGACGCCGTAGCAGCGCTGCTGCAAGCCGTGCCGGTCTGAGGTTGGTGCATGGTGCATGGTGCTCGGGTGTTGGAACGTCCTGCCAAGCGCAGCCGAAGCAGTTGGCCCGCATCATTGCAACGGCATTGCTTACTGCCCCACGCTTGCTGCCTCACGTGAGCTGCTTGGACCGCGCGGAGGCCAGATGAGCATAATATTCTAACACCCAAGCACCAAGCACCAAGCACCAGGCACCAGGCACCAGGCACCAAAAAAATGCTCACCCCCGAACTTTTGCACGGCTTGCGCAACCTCGCCCTCGCCGCCCGGCGAGCGGCCGAGGGATTCCTGAACGGCGCGCACGCCAGCCGGCGGCACGGGGCGGGCATGGAGTTCAGCCAGTACCGGCCCTACCAGCCCGGCGATGACCTACGCCGCCTCGACTGGCGCCTGGCCGCCCGCTCAGACCGCTACTACCTACGCGAAGCCGAAGTCGACACCAGCCTGACGGTGCACTTGCTGCTCGACGCGAGCGCCAGCATGAACCACCGCGACGACAACGGCCTCACCAAGCTCGGCTATGCTCGCCTGCTGCTGGCCGCGCTAGCCTACCTGGCCCAGCAGCAGGGCGACGCCGTGGGCCTGACCATCCTCGCCCCGGCGGGCCTGCGCCACCTGCCCGCCCGCGCCGACGCCCGCCAGCTGCCTCGCATCTACCACGCCCTCGAAACTGTCGAGGCTCAGGGGCACTTTCCGGACCCCGCTACGCTGGCGCCGCTCACGGCCCGTCGCGAGCGAGCCCTCACGGTCTGCGTGAGCGATTTATACGAGGAAGGAACCGAAATCAGCGCCCTGCTCGCGCAACTCCGGGCAGTTAGTGGGGAGGTCTTACTCCTGCACGTACTAGCCAATAACGAGTTAGAATTCACTTACGAAGGCAATATCACCTTTAAAGACTTAGAAACGGGCCGGAGCCTGCAACTGGATGCCGACCAGCAGCGCCCGGCCTACCAGGAGCAGTTAGGGCGATGGCTGCACAACACCGCTCAGTCGGCCCGGCGCCAGGGGTTCGACTACCACCAACTCAATACCTCCCAGCCGCTGGATGGAGCGCTACGGGAGTTTCTGCGTCGCCGCAATTCAGCGGGCTAGCTCCGGCCTAGCCAACCATTGCGGCATTTCGGCGTCTGTATCCTGACTTCATCTCTGAATCTAACTCGCCCTTTGCTTATGCTGCTCACTCCTTCCGCGCTGCTGGCCTTGCTGGGGCTGTTGGTGCCGGTTGCCATTCACCTCTGGAACCGCCGGCCGGGCCGGGAGGTAGCAGTGGGCAGCCTGCGCTGGCTGACGGCCGGGGCCAACCGCCGCCTGCGCAGCCTACGGCCCGAGCAGCTACCCTTACTGCTGCTGCGGGCAGCGCTGCTGGCCGTGCTGGCCGTGGCCCTGGCGGGGCCCGCGTGGCGCCAGGCAGTGCCCGCCGGGCGCGGTCAGGCCCTGGTGAGTGCTTCGCTCGTGGGCACGCGGGCTTTTGCCATGCTGCAACCGGCACTCGACTCACTGCGCCGCCGGGGCTACGCGCTACGGGCGCTAGCCCCGGAATTTCCGCTGGTGCCGCCGGCCGCGGGGCTAGTCGACTCGTTGGGCCAACGGACCAGCGCCCGCGGGGCCCGCCCGCCCGATTCGGCCCGCGAATCTTTCACGTGGGCTCGGGTTCGGCAGGCGACCGAGGTTTTTCCGGGGCAGCCGTTGTACGTGGTTACAACGGCGGCGCTACGCGAATTTCAAGGCTCCCACCCGCCCCTGGCTGGCTCTATCACCTGGCGGATTTTACCGGTTGAAACGTCCGCCACCTGGCTCCAGAGCGCTGCCAGCACCGGTACCGATAGCCTCCGCTTGCTGCTGGGCCGGACCCGCGCAACGCAGACAACCTTTCGGGTGGTGGCAGTGGCCAAGCCCCGGCCGGGCGCAATCGTTCGGGTGGCAGGGTTAGCTCCGCTGCGCTATGAGGAAACCCGCGCTGGCGGCGCTCAGCTCCGGCTTATACCCACCGCGACCGGATCGCCCACGGCAGCTTCCGTGGTGCCAGTTCGTACGCGGGCACTGCGCGCGGTTATCTATGCTTCCCCGTCTTATGCGGCTGATGCGCGGGCCCTGCACGCCGCGTTGCGGGCGGCGTCTATTGGCTTGCCGGTGCCGTTGGTGCTGACGCAGGTTGCCTCGCCACCCAGCGCGAACGACCAAGCCGATTGGCTGTTCTGGTTGGCCGATAGTCCTTTACCAGCCGCCTGGGCTGCTTCAGTACGCAAGGAACTGAATGTCTGGCAGGAGGCTTCGGGGCCGGGAATCGCCGACACCGCCCACCTGCTGAGCCCGGCCGCGGCCGAACCGCCGGTGACCATCTGGCGCCGCGGCCAAGCAAGCCCGGGCACCGGATGGTCACCGGCGGGCGGTAATTCATTCTCACTCTGGACGGATGGGCTAGGCCGTGCCGTACTTTCGCGCCAGGGCCTAGGTCGGGGTGCCTACTACCGTCTGCATACCCGCCTCAGCCCCCCTTGGAGTGAACTGGCCGACTGCCCGGCCTTGCCCGCTCAATTGCTGGAGCTGCTTCAGCCATCACCTGAGTGGCTAGGGGGCAACGAACTATCGTCAGTCCTTAGCCAGGACCAGCGCGCCCTCGACCCTACCCAGCTAACCCCCACCCGCCCCCTGAAAAGCCCGGGCAGCGCGGTTGCTCCCGCCACCTTCCGCCTGACGGATTTGCGGCCGTGGGCGGTGCTGGCCACGGGCCTGCTCTTCGCTGTTGAACGCCTGCTGGCCCGGCGCCGGGTTAGGCAGCTTAGCCCCGCCACGCCATGAGCTCGGTAGTTTCCCCCGTTGCTAGCGCTGATACCTCGCGCCTGGCCGAAGCCCGGCAGCAGTTACGGGTGGTGGCTCGGTCCTACGCACGACGACGCGCGGCAACCGTATTGCTGCCCGCCGCCGCGGGTGGGCTGCTCTTAGGGCTGGGGGCGCAGCAGTGGCCCCAGGGGCGTTGGGCCCTGGAAATTATCGGCCTGATCGCGCTGGCGGTGGTGCTGGGGAAACTGTGGCCATTGCGGCGCGTGGCCCCCGCTACCATTGCCCCCCGGCTCGACCGGCAGTTTGCCGCCCTGGAAGACAGCACCGGCCTGCTGCTGCACCCACCAGCTGAACGGAATTTACTGGAACAGCTGCAACAGCAGCGGGTGGCCCAGCGCCTCCACGAGTTGGGCGCGGCGCGGGCATTGGGGCTGCCCGTTCCCTTCCGCCGGGCTATGCTCACCACCGTTTTGCTCCTGCTGGCCAGCGCCGGGCTGTGGTTCTGGCCAGCAAGCCGCCCCACTGGCCGCGGACCCCAGCCCGTGGCCCTGCGATTTTCGTCGGAAAAGCCCGGAGTCGGCGCCGCGCCAGCCCGTATCATCAGCACCCGGCTTTGGGTGCTGCCTCCGGCTTACACCCGGCAGCCTGCTTTTGCGCCGGCGCAGGCTTCGTTTCAGTGCCCGCAGGGGTCCCGGGTACGCTGGCAGGTGCAGGTAAGTGGCCCACCCGCCGGCGCTCCGCTGCTGGAACTGGGCAATCGGCGGGTGGCTTTCCGGCCAGTGCGTGGGCAGGCCGGCCATTTTGTTGCCGAGCAAATCGTAGGCACCTCGCTGCTGTACCGCCTGCGTTACGGCGGAACGGTTTCCGATGACTACGCCATCGACGCGCGCCCCGACCAGGCGCCGGTG
Organism: Hymenobacter montanus; assembly: GCF_014699115.1. Taxonomy (GTDB): domain Bacteria; phylum Bacteroidota; class Bacteroidia; order Cytophagales; family Hymenobacteraceae; genus Hymenobacter; species Hymenobacter montanus. Next base: position 193,617 of record NZ_JACXAD010000006.1, on the reverse strand, counting down.
GTACGCATCCAAACCCCCAAGGCCTACACGCTGGTGGCCTTTGGTAACCGACCCCAGTTGCCCCTGCGAGCTATCGTGCGCGACGACTACGGCCTCAGCCGGGCCGAGCTGGTCATCACTGTGGCCACGGGCCAGGGCGAAGCCGTGAAGTTCCGCGAAGTGCGCCGCGACCTGAGCGCGCCCTTGGGTCCGCAACCACCCCAAGCCACGCTCAGCAGCCAGCTCGACCTACCTAAGCTGGGCCTGACCTACGGCGACGAACTGTATTTCTACGTTTCAGCCCGCGACAACGCCGGCCACGCGGCCCGCACCGATGCTTACCTGGTACAGTGGGAGGACACCACCGTAACTGACAGTCCTTCCGACAGGGGCATGGGCATCAAGGTAGCGCCCGCGTACTTCCGCAGCCAGCGGCAGATCATCATCGACACCGAAAAGCTGCTGGTCGAAAAGCCTAAGCTTGACGCCGCTACCCTCTCCAACCGGGCCAACAACCTCGGGCTTGACCAACAAACCCTGCGCCTGCGTTACGGCAAGTTTATGGGCGAAGAGGCCGAAGCGGGGATCGGCGCCGAAGCTCCCCACGCGCCCATTGCCGAAGATGAGGCCGCCAACCATCTCACCGCTGAGGCTGAAGAGCACCACGACCACGCTTCCCCGCCGCCCGCAAATGCCTCGCCGACCGACGCGCTGATGGAACCCTACACGCACCAACACGACGATGCCGAAACCGCCGATTTCCTGGAGCCCGCCGTGAAGGCCAAGCTGCGCGCCGTGCTCGACCAGATGTGGGCCGCCGAGCTGCGCCTGCGCACCAACCAACTGGCGGCGGCGCTGCCCTACGAGTACCGCGCCCTGCGCCTGCTCAAGCAAGTGCAGCAGCAAACCCGCGTCTTCGTCAAGAAAGCGGGCTTCGTACCCCCGCCGCTACCCGAAGCCACCCTGCGGCTCACCGGCGAGCTAGCGGGCGCCGCGGCCCCACACCGCCAGCAAACCCTACCCGCTCCCGCCGCCCAACCCACGGTGCGCGCCGCACTGCGCTGGTTAGTCGCGCCGCGTTCCAACCCGCGCACCGCATCCGCCGATGCCCACCTGCTGGAGCAGGCCGGCTCCGAACTGGCCCGGGCCGCTCTTCAACGACCCACCGTGTACTTGCCGGCTCTGCGCGCCCTACGGCAACTGGTGGCCGATGTGCGAACGGGGCGGCCGCCCTGCCCCCATTGCCGCCCGCCGATCGAGCGTGCTTTCACCGACTTGCTGGCCCCACCCCCGGCCGCTCCGCTTCCGCCCCCCCCCCCCGACCGGCTGGCCCGGCGCTATTTCCAAGAGCTGAACCAACCTTCCCCGAACCGGACGAGCCCATAATATTCCAAGAGTTGCGCCGACTATCGGCCACGGGAAGGCCGCCTACCCCTGAGCCAGAGTATATTCCCGATTTATTTCAACCTATTCCTGGGTCCGGGTACCGGGCGCAGTTGGTAAAACCTCATGGGCCCATGCTGTCTGGCTCCCACTCCGGGGAGAGGGGCCGGCCCCGCAGGGGTCACGTGAGGCTCCCACCAGAACACCCAATACCGACCGGCGAACTTGTATAAGTTAATTCAGAATGCTATTCCAATAAAATCTGCTTCTGCGCCCCAGCCATAAATACTCAATCATTGGTTCTTTACTCCATATAAATCGTTATTCACCCCAGTGTTTTCCTCCTCGCTGTATTATGGCTTATTGGTTTTTTGCCTGGCGCTCGGCGGTGGGCTGATAACGCTAGCCTGGCAGCGCCCGATCCGCCAACATCGCCTGCTGCGGGTGTTGGTCAGTGGCGGGGCGGCCGCGGCCCTGTGGTTCACGGCCTACCCGCCCCAGCGCCGCCAGCCCGCTGCCCCGGCCGAGGCTATTTTGCTCACTGAAGGCTACCAGCCGGACACCTTGCGCCAGTTGCTCCGGCACCTGGGAGCTGGCACCCCCGTGTGGCACTATGGCCCCGCCGCAGCCCCAGCCAAGGCTCACACCCTGGCTAGCTTACTCAGCCTCACTGAGCAGCGGCCGGCCCTGCGGCGGTTGCACGTGCTGGGCTGGGGCTTGCCCGCACCAGACCTACTGCAGTTGGGAAGCCTCCCGCTGAAAACCTATTCGCTGCCGGCTTTTCACGGTTTTCGGGCCGCACAGTGGAACCGCCGGCTGACTTTGGGAGAGATGTGCCACGTAGAAGGTTGGGTTGCCGCGGCGCCCGGCAGCGCTCCTGTCTGGGTGTGCCTACGCGCCGACGGGGCCACCCGCGATTCAATGCGCTTGCCAACCGGGGGCGGCCGTTTTCGCCTCCGTTATCAGCCCAAAACAACTGGCCTGGCCCAGTACGAGTTGCGGTTGCACCCAGGCTCAAATCAGCAAGCACTTGCCAACGAGCCTGTCCCGGTGGAGATCCTGGCGCCCACTCGGCCCGCCGTTCTGCTGCTCACCGCTACGCCGTCGTTTGAATTCAAATTTCTGAAAAACCATTTGGGCGAGGCGCACTACCCCGTTGCGCTACGCAGCACCATCAGCCGGGGCTTGGTTCAAACCGATTTCGTGAACCAGTCACCCCAACCCCTTAACCGCCTCACCCGAGCCCTGCTGGCCCGCTATGCCGTGGTGGTCACTGATGCAGGCAGCCTGGCCGGGCTCCCGGCTTCTGAAACGCACATTCTCCAAGGGGCCCTCGACAACGGCCAGCTAGGTCTCGTTATGCTGGCCGACAACCAATCCTTACCGCGAACTGCCCCCGCCCGAGCCGACTTCGCCATTGTCGGCCGTGGTAGTGCGTTCCCGGCCGGGCCGCAGCCGCTCACCTGGCCCGATGCGCCGGCCGCGGCCCGCTTGCCTCTGCCGGCCCAGCTACGGCCGGCCCCCACCCTTCGGCCGCTCGTACTGGGCCCCGGCCAGGCCCTGGTAGCCGCCGGCCGGCGCGTGGGGCTGGGAGCCGCCGTAGTATCGGTGGTTCCCGAGACGTTCCGGTGGGCACTGCAAGGCCAGCGCGCGGTATACGCCTCTTTTTGGAACCGGCTCCTGACCGCGGCCTTGCCCCCAGCCCCCGCCGCGGCTACCTGGAGCCAGGCTACGCCCTGGCCCCGGCCAGGGTACCCGCTCACCCTGCGGGTGGCCGCCGCCTTCCCCGATGCCCCGCCTATGGTGCAGCCACTAGCGGCGGGCGCGCCCGGGCGCGTAGCCCTGCGCCAAGACTCGCGCCTGCCCGAGTGGAGCACGGCGCTGTATTGGCCGGCTACGGCCGGGTGGCACCAGGTGCGCGGCCCGGGCCGGACGGTTCACCAGTTTTATGTTTTCCCGTCATCAGCTTGGCTGGGGCCCGAGTTGTGGGAGCGCCAGCAAGCAGCCCGGCAGCGTTCCGCAACGGCCTGCGCGCAGGGGCCAGCCGCCAGCCGGGCGCAACAACCGTGGCCAGCAGCCTGGTTTTTCGGTTTGTTTCTTTTAGCTGCTGGTTTCCTGTGGCTGGAAGAAAAGCTTTGAAGCAAGAGCAGTCCGAGTATAACGCACCGCGCCTGCGCTCAGCAGAGCTTGGGACGCGGCACCGTATCCAAAACCTCGATTCATCAAATTCGCATCTCGTCCGGTTACGAGTCGGTACGAATAAAGCAAAAGCCCCGCGCGGTTTTTCCGGCGGGGCTTTGAGTTATCAACTATAAATGGGCCTGCTTGAAGTTAGTTAACTCATTGCCTGTGGCTATGCTTACTGCAACGAAAGCTTGCTGTATACTACGCGCTGACCTTGGCGCACCAACACCGTATACAGGCCCGGAGCCATCCCGGTAGCGTCCAGCGCCAGCTCATTGGCGCCGGCCCGCACCGTCCGGCTCAGGCTGCGTGTCCTGCCGATGGCGTCGACCAATTGAATGGCGACGCTGCCAGCTTCGGGCGCGGCGTAGACCAATTTCACTTGGTCGTGCGCGGGGTTCGGGTAAACTTGTAAGCCTGTGGCGGCCACTGCCAGCTCGGTTGCCGTGGTTGTAACGACCGAGCAACTTGTTGGCAGGTTACCAGCGAGCAGCGTTCCGTTTTCATAAACGGGAATGTTCGTGGCAATTATCGGCGGCACGTTGTTGGCCAACGGCGCAAATCCGGCGTACGACCAGTCGTTGGTGTTGTCCCAAGTGCCCGAACTGGTTAGGCGGAAGGTTACTTCCTTATAGTAGCGGCGGGCCTTTGGATAAACGTAGCCCGGAAAAATGGCTTCGTTGGGCAGGCTCACCGTCACGTAGTACGTGCTGCCGTTGCACAAAGTCGGCTGCGAAATGGTGGCCTGGGCGGAGGTTTCCAACGCCGGGCTGCTGGGGACAACAATGGCCGCCGAAACGGCAGCGCTGCCCTCCACAGTGAAGTAGTACCGGAACGACATGTTGGTACAGGTGCGCGCCGGCCAGCGAGACCGGTTGTTGAGCCGGGCCTTCACTTCCAAAAAAGAGCTGCCCGAGGCTCGGACAGCGGCTTCGACAAAGTACTCCTGGTCGCGGGGACCGGTGCGCACTTCGGGGGCCGGAAAACCGGCCAGCACGCTTCCACCGGGCGCCACCTGGGTCATCCGGGCCAGCGAGCCGGTGAAGCCGCCGTTGTAGTCGATGGCCACTTCGGTTTGGCCCGATTCATTCACGCCCGTCCGGGCATTGCCGTCGAGCGGATAATAGTTATCATACCGGTCTGGTCCCCCCACCATTCCCCCGTAAAGCGTGTGCCGCCCTACGGGTTGGTACTCCGGCCGGCCCGCAATGTCGTGCTCGAAGCCGGCCCAGATGCCGTTGGCCGTGGCGTGCAACGGCTTTTGTACCACCGTTTTGCCATTGGGCTGAAACCCGAGCACATAGCTGCGGTTGCGTGGGTTAGTGCCCAGAGCATAGTCCAGCTGGCGCTTGGCAAAAGCCGTGTATTTATCTTTGAGCGCCCCGGCCGGCAAGCGGTCGGCATACACGAAAGCCACGAAGCCCTGGCCGTTGGCGTGGCGCAGGGTGCCCCATTCGTCGCCCAGCACTACCAAGCCACCTGGCGACACGCCCACCACGTTGCTGTTCAGGGCCGCGTTGCCGTCGGCGGCTCCCGTCAGGTTTTGCTCGATGAGTTGCCGAAACCAGTTGGTGGTGGGGTAGCCGTAGCCGTTGGGTGTCCCGGCCGGGAACAGCTGCGTCAGCAGCACATAGCTGGCCAGTTTGTAGGAGCCTATCGAGTAGAGGCTGTTGTGCACGTCGAACCTAAACTCGGCTCCATACGTCAGCGCATCTTGCACGTACGCGTCGCCGAACGACCCATCCTTCAGCTTTTCGGCCTGGTGCAGCCACAGCGCGGCCCAGCACAGGCTGCCTTTCTCTTCGGCGCCGTAGCCGGTGATGGTCACCCGCTGGTTGCGGTTGTTTTTGTAGCTGTTGGGGTTGGCTTGGTAAGTAGTACGGTACGTTTTGGCGAAGCTGTAAAGCTTTTCGGCCAGCGTCAGGTAAGCATCGGCCCGGGTGGCGTCGCCGTTGTCGCGCAGCACGTACGACGCGGCAGCTAGCGTCGCCGCCATGCCTGCAACCGTCCCCGACTGCGGGGTCTCGGCATCGGCGTAGTAGGTTGGCCGCACCGGAAACAATTGGTCCATTACTTCGTGGGCAGCGGCGTAGCTGTGTTCGTCGCCATACTCGTTGCTCGGATCCAAGGGGTTCGGATCTGGGGGGTTGGTGTAGCTCACGTCCAAGGCAATTTTGTAAGTGCTTGGGTTGTTAAGGTCGGTATAGTTGAAGCATTTGGTGTAGTATGAGCCTATCCAGCGCAGCGCGTTCAGCAAATAGGGCATTTGGCCGCTCGACATGTAGCCGGCTTTGTACTCTTTAGCGCTCCAAGCCAGGCTGGTCGCGTAGAAGCTCATCGAGTTGTTCCACTTCACGTGGTCGCCGGCGTCGTACCAGCCCCCGGCCAAATCCCACGCCATGTCCTGGCCGTCGCGCAAATGCGAATCTCCCCGCCACTGCACCCGGGTTCTGCCACCCACGGCCCCAGCCCGTTGGGCCTCTTCGAAGAACAAAGATTTCTGCAAGGCCTCGGCGTAGTTGTACTGCGCCAGCGCCGGGCTAGTGCTTAACACGGTAGCAGTAAATATCAGAATATTTCTTTTCATGATCAAACAATATAAGCATTATTTTGCCAATAATAAAGGTACGAGTTGCAATAATAAGGAAATTATCCTATATAAAGACCCCGAGCCAGAATCTCAACAACTGCCCGGGCTCAATATTTAATTATCCGCTATAATGAGTAATAGGTTCGAACTCCCGAGTAAATCCCATTTTCGTTTGTTGACTTCGCGTACCGAACCACAGAAAAGTTTGGCACGATGCACCTAACGATAATAGATGACGATAAAAAAGCCTGCGCAATGGCACCAGGTTTTTCACTGAGGCTGAAACCCGCCCTCTCCTGGCGGGTCTATTATTGAATAGCTAGTTTTTCTCCACGCGGCGCACCGCAACTTCTTCACCCTAACGCGCTTCGAGCAAGTACCCGCCGGTACTAAGCCAGTGGGCAGCCGCAACTGCTGGGCGGCGGCCAGTGCGGCGGCAGTTGGCAACGTGTGTGATGAGGTAGCGTAGCGCCACCGTGGTTGCTCCTGCCCGGGGCAAGCTTACCCTGCGGTCGGTGCCGGATTCGGAGCTACCGTCAGGCCAGCTAGGGCCGCACCAGCCCGAGCGGCCAGCACCGTGATACCCCGCGAAACACGGTGTTCACAGCCGGCGCGGGCACAATAGGGTCGGGCAAAGCCGCCAGCTTAGGCGCCGCTTTATAACCCGCATTGTCCGTCACCAAGTATACACCGCTGGTGCCAATGGCCACCAGCGACACCCGGGTGCTGGCGGTCAGCCCAGTCAAACCCCGCACGCCCGTGGCGCTGGTCATGCTTCCATTATACACCCAGGTTGTGCCCACCAAGCTCCACTTCTGAATGCCGCCCTCGGCAGCGGTGCGCTTATCGACAATATAAATTACGTCGTTGCCCGCCACGGCGGAGCTAAGGTTAGCGAAGTAAAACGCGTACGGGCTGGGGCCTGGGGCCGGTAATCGTCAGGAAGCCTGGCAACTGAGTGAGGGCTACCCCGCCGTGGTGGGCAAGCCGGTTCCAACCTGCGAAACGCCGAAGCTGCTACCCGAAGCCGACGACACGTACAAATTACCGCCAAAGATGTTCAGCGCCCGATTATTGGTTGGCGTGCCAGTGCTCAGGGCCGTGGTGGTGCCGACATTGCCCAAAGCCAGGTAGCGCCCTCGCTGCTGGTACCCCTGCGGGTGGCCGCCGCCTTCCCCGATGCCCCGCCTATGGTGCAGCCACTAGCGGCGGGCGCGCCCGGGCGCGTAGCCCTGCGCCAAGATTCGCGCCTGCCCGAGTGGAGCACGGCGCTGTATTGGCCGGCTACGGCCGGGTGGCACCAGGTGCGCGGCCCGGGCCGGACGGTTCACCAGTTTTATGTTTTCCCGTCATCAGCTTGGCTGGGGCCCGAGTTGTGGGAGCGCCAGCAAGCGGCCCGGCAGCGTTCCGCAACGGCCTGGTTTTTCGGTTTATTTCTTTTGGCCGGTGGGTTTCTGTGGCTGGAAGAAAAGCTTTGAAGCCGCGGCAGCTCGTTTGTAGCCCAATCAAGCGGAGGTGGAGGGGCGGCCCAAACTCAACCCTCTGCATCCCTGGCCCGTCCGGTTATGGCCTGAATTACTCCCAGAGCGGGTAGTGTTCCAGGTGTACCTCCTGCTCAAAAAACAAGCGCGTGCTCTGCTCAAACGAGCGGGTGAAATCCGATACGTAGAACTGATGGGCTGGCGGCGAGGTCGCCACGGGAGCTAGTAAGCTGTGCGTGCTCAGGTAGGCTTCCACATCAGCAGCGACCACGTCCGAGGCGTCCAGCACATCGACGCGGCCCTGGTAATACCGGGCAATCTGCTCCTTGATCAGGGGGTAATGCGTGCAGGCCAGCACCAATGCTTCGATATCGGCCAGGGCCGCCTGGCTCAGATAGGCCGCAATAATCTCGTCGCTGATGGCATTTCGGAAGAACCCCTCCTCAATCATCGGCACCAGCAGCGGGGTCGCCAGCGAGCGCAAGTCCACGGCCGCGTCGAGCTCATCCACCTTCTTTTTGTACACGTTGGAGTGAACCGTTTGCTTGGTGCCAATCAGCCCGACCCGACGGCCGGCATAGGCCCGGCCCAGGTGCGCCACGATGGGGTCGATGACGTTCAGCACCCGGGCTTTTGAGCCCACGTACTCGCGCACCAGCTCGTAAGCCGCGGCCGAAGCCGAGTTGCAGGCAATCATGATCACTTTGCAGTGCTGGCGCAGCAGTAAGTCGCAGATCTTGACCGAATACGCCTGAATCGCGGCCGCGCTTTTATCGCCGTAGGGCAGATGGGCCGTGTCGCCGAAGTACACCAGGCGCTCGCCGGGCAGCCGCCGGGCCACGGCCCTGGCCACCGTGAGCCCACCAATACCGGAGTCGAACAGACCAATGGGGCGGGGATCCTGGGCCGTAGTCGAAACGGCGGGCGCAGCAGTTTTCATTGGGCAAAGGTAGGCGCCGGGCGAATGTTTGGCCGACCCCAGTGACTACCAGAAAGGCAGTCAACCGAGAATTTTTAATGAACTGCCAAAACCTCCCTATATTTCTGCCCCTTCCTCCGCTCACTATCTCACCATGAGCCGCATCCTGGCCGAAATCGACCACGCCCTGGCCACCCACGACGCCCGTCAGGGCCGCCCGGTGGCCATCTACCTCGGCGAACGCAAACTCACCCAACTGACGCTCGACGCAGCCCGCGGCTCCCTGCCTGAGCTGAGCACTGACGCGGGCCGGCCCCTCACCTACCGCAACCTGGAGCTGTTGCGCGACGAAGTGAACATTGACAGCGTGCGGGTTATTTAGTACTTGGCACCAGGCCAAGCTAAAGCCAACATAATCAGCAGCTACCTAGCGATTCATCATCCGAAAACGCTCATCCAGCTCCGCCCGCGAGGCTAAGCGGACTTCCTCCGAGGTGCCGTAGCCGACCTCCTGCTCGCCGCTGGCCAGCCGGGCCATAACGGAATCGGCGAAGGCATCGACCGGCACGCCGAAGGTATGCAAGCCCGGCCCGCCCAGGTCGGTGTTCACGGCCGGGGGTACGATTTCGAGCACGGCGATGCCGGTGGGCGCGAGCTGGTGGCGCAACGAAAGGGTAAAGGAGTGCAGTGCGGCCTTGGTGGCGCTGTAAATCGGCACAAAGGCTGCCGGCGCAAACGATAAGCCCGACGTGACGTTGATGATGGCCGCCCCGGCCTGCCGCCGCAGGTGCGGAATAAGCAGGGTGCTCAGGTGCATGGGCGCTTCCACGTTGATAACGAGTTCCTGGCGGCGGGTTTCCCAATCGGCGGAGTCGTCGGCGAGCTGGATGCGGTTTTGGATGCCGGCGTTGTTCACCAGCACGTTCAGCCCGGGGAATTCGGCGGTGGCCCAGCGCACCAGCTCGACCCGCTCAGCGGCATTGGCCACGTCGCAGACCCGTAGGTTCAGGGCCGGGTAGCGCTGTTGGGCTTCGGCTAGCTTATCGGCCCGCCGACCGCAGATGATGACCTTGCTGCCGGCCTGTAAGAAGCGTACGGCCAGGGCCAGGCCAATGCCTGAAGCCCCGCCGGTAAGGAGAACCGTGTTGTTGGCTAAGTTCATATTTTAGGCTGGCAGGATGCTAACGTCTTTTTAAATAGGCCGTAGGAAAAACGGTCCGGTTTACTGCGGCCTTTGTTAACAAGCATTCTCCAGCATTGGTTAACCAGGCTGACGCGTCCGCTCCTATCTTGCGGGCTTATGCCCCGGCCGGTTGGCCGCCATTTCACGCTTTTTTATGATTATTCTGGAGCCCTTCACCCCTGCCGACTTCGCCCAACTCATTGCCTGGGTTAACGACGAGCGCCTGATGAAAGAATGGAGCGGCTCGATGTTTTCCTTTCCCCTCAGCGAATCGGCCCTGACGTGGTACCTGGAAGACGCCAACAACATGAGCGACCCCAACGTGTTCATCTACAAAGCCGTGGATTCCCGAACGGGTACTACGGTGGGTCACATTTCGCTCGGCGGCATCAGCGAGCGCGACCGGTCCGGGCGCATTACCCGCGTGCTGGTGGGCAACACCACCGAACGCCGCCGGGGCGTCTGCCAGGGCATGGTGAAGGCCCTGCTGCGCATTGGCTTCGAAGACCTAAAGCTCCACCGCATCAGCCTGGGAGTATACGATTTCAACCTCGCGGCCATTAACTGCTACCTGAAAGCCGGGTTCAAGCAGGAAGGCGTGTTACGCGATGTGGTGCGGCACGACGAAGGCTACTGGACCCTCATCGAGATGGCCATCCTGGAGGACGAATGGCGGACCTTGTACCCGGCTGGCAACCCCACGGCTTAGAATCCATGTAACCTTTGGAATGTTGCGGCTATATTCGTTCAACGAGTTAGTGGTGCCATGAATTAGTGGTGCCACGAAGCCCTTCGGGCCATTCGTGGCACCACTCCGGTCGGACCTTCACCCTATGAATACGCGGGCAACGGAGCGGGCAGGCGGATGCCGAAATAGGTCTCCAGGGCCTGCTCGTAGGCCGCCGCATCAGGCAACGTACTCGTCGCGATGTGACCATCGGGGCGCCGGATCTTCAGTTCCTGGTCGACCAGGCTGACGCGATAATCGGGCCCCGCCAGCGTGCAGATGCGCTGCTTGCGGAAGGGTGAATCCGACGACTGAGAATAAAAGAAATTCATCATCTGGAAGTCGCTGGGCTGGGCCTCGTCGAGGGTGAACGTGTAGAGGCTCTGCCAGTTGCCCTGGAGGTGCAGTTGCAGGTGGTAGTTGTGCTGCGGCGCCGCTTGCAGACGGTAGCAGTCGAAGCCCTGGCGGTGGTCCGGGCCCACGACCAGCGGAATGGGCTCGATCAGACCGTTGTTTCCAAAGCCGAGGTCGATGAGCCAGGGCTGCCCGGCCACCTCCACCCGCAGCACCTGGTGGGCCCGGGGCCGTAGCGGATGCCCGGCAATGAGGTTGCGTCCCACCAGGGTCGTCACCGGAAAGCCCAGCTCCTGCAGCACCAGCCGGAACAAGCCGTTGACCTCGTAGCAGTACCCCCCGCGCCGTTCCCCGATCAGCTTCTGCATCAGATTGGCCGGGTCGAGACCAATGGGGCGGCGGAGGTGAATGTCGAGGTTTTCGAAGGGGATGCTGAACGCCTGGGCCCGGTGCAAGCCGACCAGCGTTTCAAGCGAGGGCGTAAGCGGGCCCTGGTAGCCCACCCGGGCAACGTAAGCGGTAAGGTCGATGGCGAAATCGGGCATAGGGCAACGGGGGAGCGACGAAACAAGACCCGAATTACGCCAGAAACGAGGTGCCCGTCAGCTGCTCGCTGAGCTCCCAGAGCTGGCGGGCGTGCTCGGGCGTGTTGAAGGGGTGCTTTACCGGCTCGGCTCTTTTCTTGGCGAAGTAACCGCCACTGCTAGCCGCTGCTTCGGGCGCCGAAGCCAGGTAAATACTGGTTTCGGCGCCTTGCTCAACCGACAGCAAAAACGGGCGGGCCAGCTGCGCGAGCCGGGCCAGCCAGCCCCCGGCGCTGGCGCCGAAGTTGCTGGCTACCACCCCAGGATGCACGGCATTGGTGATTACGTTGCTGATGCCGTGGGCGCGCAGGCGGCGAGCCAGCTCCTGCGTGAACATGATGTTGTAGAGCTTGGTGTTGCTGTAGATCCGGGGCGCGCTGTAGCTCCGGGCCGACTGCATATCAGCTAAATCGGGCTTGGCCAGCTTGTAGCCCATCGACGCCAGGTTGATCACCCGGGCCGCCTCACTGGCCCTGAGTTTATCGAACAACAAGGCCGTGAGCAGGAAGGGCCCGAGGTGGTTGGTAGCCAGCCCCAGCTCGTAGCCGTCGGCGGAAAGCTGACGTTGAGCGCCGAAAATCAAGCCCGCGTTGTTCACCAGCACGTCGAGCCGGGGGTAGCGGGCGTTGAACTCGGCCGCCGCCTGGCGCACCTGCCTTTGGTCGGCCAGGTCAGCGAGCAGCACGTCGACGCGGTCGTGGCCGGCCGCGGCCCGGATTTCGCGTTGGGTGGCCGCCGCCTTGTCGGCGTTGCGGGCCAGGAGCACCACCTGAGCTCCCATTTTGGCCAGCTCGGTGGCCGTTACTTTTCCAATGCCGGAGGTAGCGCCGGTAACGAGAATAATGTGGTCTTGAAGGTCGGGCATGAGGATAAGGGGTAAGAAAGGTGGTAGACGTGGTTTCAGCCGGGGCGGCTGTCCCGCTCTTAGCTACGGCCCAGCTTGTAATTTACGTAAACGTAACTCGTGGCTAAATGCTTGATTTCAGTCAGCACGTTGCGCGAAATATGCCGGAACCTCCCCATCGGACGGCTTGGCGGCGTAGTGGACCGCCGCTCGTGAGGCCTTTCCGGTTGGCCGTTACGCGGCAAGGCCAAACAGCAACCGCGAGCAACTGCCAGCGGCGCTCCCGGGGCTGCTCCGGCCGGCATGACGTTCTTTTGTAATCAGGTTGCCCTTCACTCTCTTAATTCCATCCTGCATGAACGCCCTTCTGCTGATTGATATTCAAAATGATTTTGTGCCCGGGGGTCGCCTGGCGGTGCCCGACGGCGACGCCATCATTCCGCTTGTCAACTCGCTGCAGCCGCATTTCGACCTGGTGGTAGCCTCCCAGGACTGGCACCCGGCGGGCCACCAGAGCTTTGCCAGCGTCCACCCGGGGCACGCCGCCTTCAGCGAAATTGAGTGGCAGGGGCAGCCGCAGATGCTCTGGCCCGACCACTGCGTGCAAGCCACGCCCGGCGCCGACCTCCACGCGACCCTCGACTCCCGCCGCATCGAGGCGGTTTTCCGCAAAGGCACCAACCCCGACATCGACAGCTACAGCGCTTTCTTCGACAATGGCCACCGCAAGTCCACCGGCCTGGCCGACTACCTGCGCGGCCGGGGCGTAACGCAGGTCTACCTCGCGGGCCTGGCGGCCGACTACTGCGTATACTTCACGGCCAAGGACGCCTTAGTCGAAGGTTTCGCGGCCGTGGTGCTGGCCGACGCCACCCGCCCTATTTCAGCCGAGGGCTGGCTGCGCGCGCAAGCCGATTTACACGAGCACGGCGGGCAAGTGCTGAGCAGCGCCGCCGTGCTCGCCCAACCCACTGCCTGAGGTGGTGGGGCTGTTTTTGGGCGCAGGCGCGTGGCCGGGCAACCAGTCCCTCTTTCGCCCAAAATACTTTCCCTCGCCTGCGGGCTGGTGGCGCAAGAAGAAGCCGCTTCCCAAGTTTTTGGGAACGTTCCCACGTTTCAACAGCCCAGACTTGCGCTTACGATGCTAATCTAAATCTATAGGGTAGCTAACAAGCTAGAGCCGCTTGGTTAGGAGCAGGCCGCTGTAGGCATGACCGTTCGCGTTCAGGCCCTGCATGGGCAGCACGGACAGGCCCTGGCCGCCCGCGATTTTATGCAGTTGCGGCACCATAATGCCCACGGTAGCACCCACGGTGTAGCCCACTAGGTTGTCGGTTAGGAAATGCTTGCCCGCCCGGATCCGGTAATAGGCCACCGCCGCTGGGACGGCCGCCGCGGCGCCCCACACATAAGGCTCGGCCGGCGAGCCGGGGTTGAAGTCGTGGAAAACCTTGGCCGCGAAAAACGTGGCGGTAGCTGAGTGCGCCGTATGGCCCGCGAAAAACGAGTTGGTGGCAATTTTCCCGTTGCGGCTGCCGCCCCCCTCCGAGCCGTACAGGTAGGGCCGATACCGGTATACATTGCCCACGGTCATCGTGAATACGGCATCGGTGGCGAGCATCGTTTGCAGATACAGCCCAAGCACTTGGCCGTAATGGGCCCGGACGCTGGAGTTTAGCGCGAGCAGGCCGGGAGCCACGGCCATGGAGCCGTAACACAGAAAGTCACTGGTGGTTTGAGCCCGCTCGCTATACCAGCCCGCCGAGAACCGGTCGATTTTGGGTACATCGTTGCGGTTAAGGGCCGCAAGCTCGGAGTCGGTCAGGCCGCTCTTCTGCTGAATCAAGTACAGGCCGGTCACACTCAAGGCCGTAACCCCCGCGGTAATGGCCCCATCAACCCACAAGCTGGTGCGATAAGGCGACGCGGGCGCCTGCTGGGCAACCGCGACAGACCCCGGAGCCACTGCCAAGCTCCCAAGTAAAGCAATAGAAATAGCGAGCTTCATTAACGAGCTTCATTAAATAGCTGTCGGAATAAAGAAGCTCAAACGTGCGATTATTAACTGGAGTTGATAGCCACTTTTTAACTGATTCGGATCTAATCAATTATCTGCTTTATAGTCGGTAGCCTCGTCCTGGCAGCCAAACCAGGACAGCCGCCTCGCCTTCAAGGCTCCTTGGTGCTCTTATTAAGAAGTAGAATTGGAAACGACAGCCACCCGCAGGCATGCGGTTTTAGTACTGCGTAGAACTTAGCATTTGGCCGGTTATGCTTGATGCCTGATGCCTGAGCGGCGTAAACTTAGAGCTTAAGATGGGGTACTTTCCCCGCTTACTGTTTCAAAAACTGGGAAATTCAGTCCCTCATTTCCTGCTTCTGCGCGGTGGTGGCGCCGTCCCACATGTCGTTGTGAATGGTGTTGGGTAGCTTGACAATCGTGCGGCCAAATTGCTGTTGCTCGGCTGGCGTGGGCAACACCCCATTATCGGCCACCTGGTCGCTCGACCGCAGGGATAGCACTTGGGGGCGGCGGGCCAAAGCTAGTGGCGCGGTAATCGGCTAGCGAGATGTTTTTGTCGTCGGGATTTTTCTGGCAGAAAGCGGCGCTTACTCGCCAATGACCACGTTTTCCAGCCCTTGCCTCATCCCCGAGTACAGGCGGCCTTGTGGCCAAGGTGAAGTTTGGACCGGGCTAGAGGTCCGCTGAAATTACAACCCACTGCCTGGTAAGGCTTTCGACTGAGTCCTGAGCCACTTGCTGAATTGAACTTGCTGCAAACACCCACCAACCAGGTATCCCTACCGCCTGGCGTCACCGGCCCAGCGCTACACACGCTTTCGCCGGTGAGCTAGTTAGCTTAAGCAAGTTAAGAATTGTCGTATTCAATGTTGAATACAAAATGACTTACTTGCACCACCAGATTGAACAAGTCAAGAATTACCTGGTTGAATGCACATTCTATAACTTGTAGCACCTTTTGCATTTCGTATGCTTCTCTGATGCATCCCAATACTTATGAGAGAGTTACTGCTGCTTTCCATACTACTGCTGGGCTGTGGCCCCTCGTTTGCCGCCATTTTCACGATTCCTAACGGGGATGTCGCGGCCCTGGTGCTGGCCATGAACACGGCTAACACCAATGGCCAGGCCGACGTCATCAACCTGGCTCCGAATGGCGAATACGTCTTCACCACCAGTGTCGCCACCATTACGGGGCTGCCTTTTGGCTCCCGAGAAACGGAAGGGCCCGTTGCGTTGCCCCCCATTGAGGATGAAGCGGTCACTGGTTTCGACCTCATTCTCAACCTGAATGGGTCGGTATTACGCCTGGATAGCAGTGCTCCCAAAATCCGCTTGCTCCACAGTCGGTCCGGGGCCAGTTGGCAGCTCAATGGCGGCACCATCCGCGATTTTGAAAGCCTGCGCTACCCCGAGCCCAACCCCAGAAATAGCGGCGGCGGCGGCGGTGGGGTCGCGCTGGGCGTCAGCAATGTTTTTAGCAGCAATGCCATGGTGTTCGACAACTGCAAGTCCAACACGATGGGCGAGGAACGCGCCGGCGGGGCCCTCTACGTCGCCGGCGGTTCGCAGGTCACGCTGACCAACTCCACCTTCCGCAACAACTCCGGCACGACCCACGGCGGGGCTGTTACGGTCCTAGGTTCCGACGTGCGCATTGAGAACTGCGTATTCGACAACAACCGCTCTACCGTGGATGGGGGGGCCGCCATCTACGTCGACGGGCTGCGGAAGACGTCGGGGGATAACTTCACGGGCCCTGGTAGGGTGGGCGAGATTATCGGCTGCACGTTCACTAACAACACGGCCCGAACTTTTGGAGCCGTCTTTCTGCAAGGCTATAACCTCGACAAATGGGTAGTAACAAACTGCCAGTTTACCAACAACAAAGCCACCAACCTAGTCAGCCAGGGCGGGGCGGTGTTCCACAACACCAACAACAACGGAGCGTTTGAGGTATCGAACTGCACTTTTGAAAACAACGAGGCCGGCGCCTACGGCGGCGGGGTTTCTTGTGGTCGGGGCGACAATAAGTTCACCAACTGCACCTTTTACGGCAACAAAACTTTTAAGGGTGATGGCTTGGGCGGGGCCCTCTATGATTTCTTCGATTACGAAAAGAAAGGAGAAACGGGGTTTTCGACGATTGTGAACTGCACGTTTGCCAACAATATCTCCGGCGGTTATGGGGGGGCCTGGGCAGTCAGCGGCATTAACGGCACTACCCAGGGCAGCGTCCAAAACACCATCATCGCCAATAACCGCGCCTATCAGCAATGTGGGTATCCCCCCCCGGCGGGGTGCGTGGGGTATAACACCGGCAACAACTGTGGGAGTACCTTAACCGATAATGGCAGCAACATCGAGTACCCCGAGCGCCCCAAATATGTACCCGGAGCCTGGCAGGACCCCGCCGACAGGCCCTGCTTCGCCCGGCCCGTAGTGTTTACCAGCAATACCATGCCCGTGATCAATCCGCTGCTTGCCCCACCGGCTAACAACGGAGGTTCCACCCGCACCATGGCGCTGCAAGCGGGCAGCCCGGCCATCAACGCTGGCAGCGGCTGCTCTACCACCGACCAGCGCGGCGTCACCCGCGCGGGGGCCTGCGACATCGGGGCCTACGAGTACAACACCCCACTGCCCGTCGAGCTGATCAGCTTCGCCGTCGTGGCCCGCCAGCGCGTGGCCCACCTGAGCTGGAGCACGGCCTCGGAAACCAACAACGCCGGCTTCGCCGTCGAATCCTCCACCGATGCCCAGCACTTCCAGCGCCTGGGCTGGGTGGCCGGGCAGGGCAGTGCCGCACATCCCACCTCCTACCAGTTCGACGACGCCACCCTGCCGGCCTACCCGGGCCCGCTGGTCTACTACCGCCTGCGCCAGACCGACCAGAACGGCACCACCACCTTTTCACCCGTGCGGAGCCTGGCCGTGCCCGCCGGCGGCAGCGCGCGGCTGCAGCTCTGGCCCAATCCAGCCCAGCAGCGCGTCACGCTCAGTGGGCCGGCCCCGGGCCAGCCGGTGAGCGTGTACGACCTGAGTGGCCGGCTAGTGCTCCGCGCCACCCTGCCGCTGAGCGGGCCGCCCGAGCTGGCCTTGCCCACGAGCCTGCCCCGGGGCAGCTACCTGGTGCGGGCCGGCGCGCAGGTGGGCCGCCTGCTGCTCGACTGAGGCCCCACGCGCCGGCGCGCCGCATCACCGCGTGGTGCGGCGCGCCCTTCCCTACCCCACTTTGGCGGGCCCATGGGCGGTCAGGTAGCCGACCCACACCATGGCTGACACCAATGAGCCAGAACTCTTATGGCCGGCCCTACTACGCCTACAGAAAAGCCAAAGGGCCTCTTCAGGATTCTCGGCCAAAAATCAAATGGGCCGTTGGAATTTCGACCCGGAAGGCCCGGCCTACGCCCCCGAACCTACCGGAAGAGGAGTGTATATCCTCAAGACCAGTAGCAACCAGCAGCTTTTCTCCCGGATCCTTCCTACAGTTAACAGTATTATAAATTATACGGCCCCGGCCTACTTCAGGCCCGGAATCTTGGCCCCGCGCTCGCGGGCCACGTCCTGGGCCAGCTCGTAGCCGGCATCGGCGTGGCGGAAGATGCCCATACCGGGGTCGGTGGTGAGCACGCGCTGGAGGCGTTCGGCTTTTTCGGGGGTGCCCGTGGCCACGATTACCATACCGGAGTGGGTGGAGTTGCCGATGCCCACGCCGCCCCCGTTGTGCAGGCTCACCCAGTCGGCCCCGCTGGCACAGTTGGCCAGGGCATTGAGCAGGGGCCAGTCGGCCACCGCGTCGGAGCCATCCTTCATGCCTTCGGTTTCGCGGTTGGGCGAGGCCACCGAGCCGCAGTCGAGGTGGTCGCGGCCGATGACCACGGGGGCCGACACCTCGCCCCGCGCCACGAGGTCGTTGATGACGAGGCCAAACTTGGCGCGCTCGCCGTAGCCCAACCAACACACCCGGGCCGGGAGGCCAATGCACGGAACTTTCGCCTGGGCCTTGGCAATCCAGCGCGCCAGCAGCTTGTCATCGGGAAACGTTTCGAGCAGGGCACGGTCAATGCGCAGGATATCCTGCGGGTCGCCGCTGAGCGCCACCCAGCGGAAGGGGCCCTTGCCCTCGCAAAACAACGGGCGGATGTAGCCGGGCACGAAACCGGGGTACAGGAACTGGCCGTCCTCGTCGCGCACGCGCAAGCCCCCTTTTTCGGCCTGCCCGCGCAGGTTGTTGCCGTAGTCTACGGCAATGGTGCCGCGGCGCTGCAGCTCCAGAATGGCCGCCACGTGCTTGACAATGGCTGCCAACGCCTGCTTTTTGAATTCCTCGGGGTGGGCGGCGCGCAAGGCCAGCACCGCATCCACTTCGCCTTCGGGCAGGTAGTCCATCAGGTCGTGGGCCGAGGTTTGGTCGGTCACGATATCAACCCGGAAGCGCCGCTCCAGCAGTTGGGGCAGCACGGTGGCGGCATTGCCGGTGAGGCCGACCGACCAGGCTTCGCCGGCGGCCCGGGCCTGCTCGCAGCGCTCGAGGGCGTGGGCCAGGTCCCGGGCCTGCTCGTCGAGGTAGCCTTCGCGCACTTTCTGCCGCACCCGCTCGTCAATGGGCTCGATTACCAGGCAGACGCCGTCGTTCATGGTTACGGCCAGGGGCTGGGCGCCACTCATGCCCCCCAGGCCGGCCGTAACGGTGATGGTACCGCGCAGGGTGCCGCCAAAGTGACGGTCGGCCATGGCGGCGAAGGTTTCGTAGGTACCCTGCAAAATGCCCTGGGTGGCAATGTAAATCCAGGAGCCCGCCGTCATCTGGCCGTACATCATCAAGCCCATTCGATCGAGCTCGTCGAAGTATTCCTGGGTGCTCCAGGCGGGCACCAGGTTGCTGTTGGCGATGAGCACCCGCGGGGCGTGGGGCCAGGTTTTGAGCACGCCCACGGCCTTGCCGCTCTGCACGAGCATGGTTTCGTCGGGCGCCAGCTCCTTGAGGGTGTCGACGATGGTTTGGTATTCCTTCCAGTTGCGGGCGGCCCGGCCCGCGCCGCCGTACACAATCAGCTCGTCGTAGACCAGGCTCACGGCGGGGTCGAGGTTGTTTTCCAGCATCCGCAGGGCGGCTTCGGCTTCCCAGGTTTTACAGCGCAGCTCCGTACCGTGCCGGGCCTTTATCGTTTCGGTAGGCTTGAACTCGTAGAACATCGGGCGTTTGGCCCCCCTCCCCGGCCCCGCGCCGGCTTGATGCGCGGAGTCCGGGGATGAAGCAGCCGAGTTTTCGGCGCTGGCAAGGGAGTTAGCTTCGAGGTTGAGTTCGGGCGTGATGGCACTTACGGCGGGGGTAGGCGACGACATGGAAGAAGCGGTTAGGTGGGCTGGCGAAGATAGGAAGGGGCCGGCTAGTGGCCTCGCCCAAAACCAATCGGCTCCCGTTGGTTACGCTTCACGTTTATCCCTTAGCGGCTGTTTGAGGTAGTGAAAAATCACTTTTGAGCTCCTGCTCTAGCTGGCATCCGCTGGTCGAAGCAGGACCGTTTTTATGCACTCAAACAGCTTCTTAGCCGCACTCACGGCTCCTTGCTGGGGTCGCTTTTCTCCACCTTTGCCCCATACG
Source organism: Hymenobacter montanus (assembly GCF_014699115.1). GTDB lineage: Bacteria > Bacteroidota > Bacteroidia > Cytophagales > Hymenobacteraceae > Hymenobacter > Hymenobacter montanus. Next base: position 173,758 of record NZ_JACXAD010000006.1, on the reverse strand, counting down.
CCCCACCCGGCAGCGCCTTACACGTACAAGGCCGGCCCTGCTCATCTGGTGTTCGCAGAGCCGTTTTTTCGGACGGATACTTAAGAAACCAAGGTGGGCAATGTCAGGGGCAACTCCGTGAACTGGCCTTCCTCACTCTCCAGAGTGAAAGTCACCCCGTGGCCTTTGGTAATGATGTCATAGCTCAGCGACAGGCCCAGGCCAGCGACAGGCCCAGGCCAGTGCCCTGGCCGGTGGGCTTAGTGGTGAAGAAGGGTTGGAAAAATTTTCTGCTTCAGCGCCGCCGGCACGCCAATGCCGTGGTCGCGCACCTGAATCCTGACCTGATTGGCCTCCCGCTTGGTGCTCACGTTGATGGTGGGCTGGTAGCCGGGCCCGAGCTCGCTTCGCTTTTTCTGCACGGCGTAAAACGCATTGCTGAACACGTTCATGAGCACCCGGCTTACCCCCTGCGGCACCACCGGCACCGGGCCCAGGCTGGGGTCGAGGTCGGTGCTGAGCTGGGCTTTACAAGGAATTGTCCTTGGCCCGGGCCCCGTGGTAGGCCAGCTTGAGATACTCCTCGGCCAGGGCGCATCAGCTCAGCACTGACTTCGGAGAAGTTGTTGACGAAGTTCAGCGGGTTCTGAAACTACTTGTGGGGGCTGCACGTCCACAAATCCTTTACCTGGAGGGAAGGGCATTCTTGCTCCCGCCGGAGCGGGTGCGTGGCAGACGCAGATACGTCGCGCTGTATTGTCAGGCTCGGAGCTTAGTTACGCCCTTGTTCCACGCTGATGCCACCGTTGGTCGTCACGGCCTTCACGGGGGCGCCGCCTTTGCCCAGGCTGGCCATCAGCTCCTTATGAAACATGCCCGATTTGGTGACGGGCAGCTCGGTCCGGATGTTGCCCATGTTGGTGCTGGTAAACAACTGCGCCGAGTACTCCTGGGGCAGCTTCCAGTTGATGCCCCCGTTGGTGGTTTCCACGTCGAGACCCTTGCCTTCCCACTTGCTGCCGGTGAGAGTGATGCTCAGGCCCCCATTCACGGTTAGCCCGGTGACCTGGCCGCCCAGGCTGGTGAGCGACACGCCACCATTCACAGCGTGAAACTTGACGTCGGACTGCAGATTGTCGAGGCTGATACCGCCGTTGATGGTGTTCAGATTGAGGGCCGTTTGCCGGGGCACGAATACTTCATAGCTCACGCTGTACTGCTCGTCCTTACGCGGAGATTCGGCCCGGAGGGTGTTGTTGGCCGTGCTGATGCTTACGCTCTTCACGCGCGCCTGGGCTTCGGCTTCGCTGTCGGCCCAGCTCTGCACCTTGGCCCGGACTCGTACGTTCGGCCCCGACCAGCCGTGCACCGAGATGCCCCCGTTGGTGCCGCCGTTGATGACCAGCGGCTGGCCCGCGGGCGCATTCATGGTCAGGTCCCGGGTTTCGCAAAAGCGCTTGTTTTCGCCGTTGCGCCGCGACCAATTGCCTTCTTCGCAGCTGATTTTGAATGGAGGCTCGGCCGCAGTTTGAGCGGTGGCCAAGGTGGCCGAAAGCGTGCTGCCAGCAATGGCAAGGCCTGCGAACAGGGAGTTTATGGGAAGCATAAGCGTAAAGGTTGAAGATGAGGAAACCGGGTGAAAGCCCCCGGCCCTGCCAGTAAGCGGCGGCCGGGGCCATTGGTGAGAGGGGTACCGACCAATCCGGCATTCGTTACACGGAGCCCCTGTTTTTTTTGCGGACTCCACAATTGCCCACCTCCAACCCAACTGACCGTAGGCGGTTCTTGCGCCCTCTCCTCTTCGGGAAGCCCTTTTATGGCCCCCTGGCTACCGAAGCGCCCCTACTGTGCACTCAACGCTTTGTCAAGGGTATTTTTTTGTGGAAACCAGCCCACCGGGCAAATCGATGCTGCCTGGGGCGAGTGGGCGTACCTCCAGCCCTGGTGACTTCATCCCGCCCTACCACCCTGGCAGGTCCCCTCCCACCCTGCAAGCTCGCCGGCCCCTGCAAGTCCCAGGCTAGGAATGGGCGGCTCACGGATGGCCGGCGCCGCGGGAAGCAACGGCCGAAGCCGCGCCCGTCAGGAAAGCAGCGATGAGGGTGGCGGCCAAGCGCGCCGTCTGATTATCGCGGTCGAACACGGGGTTCAGCTCTACCACTTCAAACAGACACACCGACTCGTTTTTGCCGGTCAGGAAAGCCGCTTCTACCGCCTGCCGGGGAGTCAGGCCGTCGGCACTGGGGGCCGAGACGGCCGGGGCGTACGCTTCGGCGCAGCCATCCAGATCGAAGCTGACGAAGGCCGGGCCCGCCGCCGTGGCCCGACTCAGGGCCCGGCTCAGGTACAAGGCCAGGCCGTCCTGCTGCACGTGGGCCAGCGGCACGATGTGGGCGGCCTGCTCGTGCAGAAACTCGATGTCTTCCAGGGTATTGAGGTTGGAATGCAAGCCGATTTCGGTGAACCGCGGCCCGGCCACCCAGCCTTCGCGCAGGAGCTTGCCAAAAGGCGTTCCGCTGCTGATTTCGGGCTTGTCCTTCACGTCAGCGTGGGCGTCGAGGTTGATGCCCCCCACCGGCTGCCCCCCACTGGCCTCCACCAGCCCCCGCACCGTGGAGTAGGTGCCATCGTGCGAACCACCCAGCACCACCACGCGCGGGTAGCGGCGCAGCAGCTGGCCCAGCTGCTCCCGAATCTGGTCGTGGTTGCGGCCGTGGTCGGGGTGGCGCAGATCCAGGTTGCCGGCATCGGCTATGCGCAGATGGTCGAGGCGGACGTCGTGCTCGAGGTTGTACGTTTTGTGGTAGCGACGCAGCTCCCGGCGGATGGCGTCAGGGGCTCCCACGGCACCGGCCCGGCCTCCTTCCAGCACGGTGCCGAAGTCGAGGGGCAGGCCCACCAGGCACACGTCCGCTGTGGGCAGCTCGGTAGCGGGGCGAACGAGGTCACGGAGGAAAGCCGTCATGGTAGTGAAGGGAAGTTATGCAGCCCGCGAAGTTAGCTCAGCCCCGGCGGGGACCATGGCAGCAGCGCGGTAATGGGGCTTCCGGGCAACGATCAGGGGTCGTAATACAGCCACCAGGGGCCAATTTGCTCCCGCTGCGACAGGCCCTCGTGTATCCATTGGTCCGGTGGTCCTGATGGACTTTTGATTACCAGTACGGGCCGCCACCAGCGGGCCGACAGGGGCTCGCCCTTGGGGGGGTTAGCCCGCAGGTTGATCAGCTGCTGCTGCCAGGAGCTGTCGGACTCGAATTGGGTTTCCCGGCTCAGGTTCAGGTTGCCATTGAAGAGCGACACGGGCACTTGCCCCAGCTCGAAAGCCAGCGAGGGCAGTAACTCGTCGTACACCACCACTTGGCGCCCGGCCAGGTCCGGGAGCTTCAGCCGCTCGGCCAGGGGGCGCGTGCTGTTGATTCGCAGCTCGTTTTGGCTAAGCACGGTTTTGGCGGCCAGCAGCAGAAAGAAAGTAGAGATCACCGCAACCACCAGGAGCCGGGGCGCTGCTCCTCCGGGCCGCCAAAACCAGTGCTGAAGCCCCAGCACCCCCAGCCCCGCCAGCGCCCAAACCGTCACCATCGGCCCCACTACTACTGGCAGCGGCCAGGCCGTAACGGCCGGCAGTACGGCCAGGGCCCCCAGCAGCAGCACCAAAAACCCGCCCACTCCCAGGTACCAGCGGCGCAGCGCCCCCTCGGTGCACTCGCTCAGGTAGTACACCACCAGCAAGGCCACGCCGGGAAACACCGGCAGCACGTAGAGTAGCAGCTTCGAGCTCGAAAACGAGAAAAACACCAGCGGCACCAGTACCCAGAGCACCAGCACGTTGCGCCAGGCCCGCGGCAGCGTAGCCCACGGCGTGCGCCCGGCCCGGCCCAGCAGCGCGGCCGACCAAGGCAGGCTGGTGGCGGGCACCAGCACGCAGTAGAACCACCACGGCTGGCTGCGCCCAAACGCCTCGGGGTTGGCGAAGCGCCGCACGGTGTGCTCAAACAAGAAGTAGCGCACAAAAGCGGGGTTCTCGGCCACCAAGTACCCGTACCAGCCCAGCCCCACCACCACGAACAGGACCGCTCCCCAGGCGTGGTGCCTCGTGAACGGCCGGCGGGTCCGCTCCTGCCCAAAGAAGCAGCCGGCCACCGCCAACAGCGGCAGCACTAGCCCCACCGGGCCTTTGGTGAGGAAGGCCAGGCCCGCCGCCAGCCACCCCAGGTACAGCCAGCGGGGCCGGTGCTCCGCGTAGTAGCGCAGCACGGCGTAGGTAGCCGCCAGCTCCAGGGTGGCCAGGTAAGCATCGGTAGTCAGGTTCAGGGCTGAGATGAGCACCACCGGTAGCGTGCCATACACCACGGCCGCGGCCAGGGCGCGGGCCCGGTCGCCGGCGAAGAGCAGCTTGCCCAGGCCGTACACCAGCGCCACTTGCGCCAGCACGGCCAGCACGGCCAACAGGCGCACGGCTCCCGCCCGGGGGCCGCCCAGCGCCAGCCCTACCGCCGTGAGCCAATAGGTGAGCGGGGGCTTGTGAAAATGCTGAATGCCCAGCAGCCGGGGGTGGATCCAGTCGCCGCTGGCCAGCATTTCGCGCCCGATCTCAGCGTAGCGGGCCTCGCTGGTTTCGACCACGCCCCAGCCGTTGAGCTGGGCCCCCAGGCCCACCCCCAGGATGAGCAGCAGCAGCCACAGCCAGTGCCGGGCGGGTTGAGGATAAGAAACGTTCACGATTCGCAAAGGTAGAAAAGGCCGCTCGCCGGAGTTCCCGCGCTAGCTGGCCGCGGGCGAGCGTCCCGGAGGAATTTCCCGCCACCCCAGCACGATGTTGCGGGTGTACGTCAGCAGGCCGAATGCGTGGCCCACCAGCAGCACCACATCCACGGGGCGGCGCAGCGCGGCGTAAGCCAGAATCAGCCCTGAACCTACCAAGCTCACCACCCAAAAGCCCAACGGCAGCACCGACTCGCCCTTCCGCTCGGAGTACAGCCACTGGTAAACGAAACGGAGCAGGAAAACGAATTGGCCCACCGCGCCCAGCACCAGCACCCCGTGGGGAATGCGGTGGCTGAGCATGGCCCGCAGGCTGAAAAGCGGCGTGCCGACCACAAACCACCCCATTGCCAGCAGGGGAAAGGCGTAGGCGCCCAGCCGAAAGGCGACGGGCAGCCGCTCCCACTCGCCCAGCAGCTGCAGGTTACGGATATAGATGACGTAGCTGATGAGCTGCGCCGTGAGAATAACCGGGTCGTGGCGAAGCATGCCGTAGGCTATCATTAAAAACGCCGACACCAGGCTGATTTGCCAGAACAGCGTGGGCACCAGCACCCGACGAGCGCGCTCGCTCTGTACCCACTGCAGCACGAGGCGGCTTGAGAAGAGGCCCTGCGCAAGCAACCCGATGCCCAAGGCCAGGGCTTCGGAATTACGCATGGGCCCCAGCCGCCCGCTGCTGCTCGCCGATGGCGTAATTGCGCCAGCGGCTGCGAATCCACCGAAACCCGAACGTGTCGACGAGCGGCTTCCAGGCCCGGTTCCGCAGGTTGTACTTGGCCGTGCCGGCAAAGCGCGGGAAGTGCCGCACCGGGATCTGCCGCACCCGGCCGCCCTGCAACTGCACCAGCGCGCCCAAAAAGCGGTGCAGGCCATGAAACAAGGGCAAGCGCCGGGCATACTCCATTTTGATGATTTTCAGCGGGCAGCCCGTGTCCTCAATGCCGTCGTTGATGAGGGTGCGGCGCACGGCATTGGCAATTTTAGACGACGCCTTCTTCACCAGCGTATCCTGGCGCCGGGCCCGAATCCCGTTCACCATATCGTACTCGGGAAAGAACTCGAAGAAAGTCAGGAAGTCGCTCGGCGAGGTTTGAATGTCGGAGTCGATATACCCCAGCAGCGTGCCCCGGGCGTGGTCGATACCGGCCTTGATGGCGGTACTCAGGCCCTGATTTTCGCGCAGCGAAATAAACTCGTAGCAGCTACCTGGCCGGCAGATTTCGCGCAGCAGCGCCAGCGAGCCGTCGGTGCTGCCATCGTTGACGAACAACACGGTGGTAGGCACCGGCGTTTGGCTCAGAAACTGGTCCATTTCCACCACCAACTGGCGCAGGCTCTCTTCTTCGTTGTACACCGGCACCAGCACGGTCAGCGACTGGCCCGCCCAGTAAGCCGCGGCCGACCCGGCCGGGGGCTCGGCCGCGAGGCCCACACCCGGGTCCCGGGCAACCGGCGACGAAGTAAGGCCGTTATCAGGTACGTGCATAAGCCCAAAGGTGCGTGATTTGCGGGAGCTAAAACAAGCTCTTCGATAAAAGTACGCGGTAAAAAATGTTTTTTTAGCCAGAACCCGTATTCTATTTCAAGCATCAATGACGCTGGCCCGATTATAGCGGGGTGTACATTTTGTTCTAAGCTCATGGCTACAGTATTGATCACCGGTTGCGCGGGCTTTATCGGCTCGCATCTCTGCGAACGGCTCTTGCGCGAAGAATACCGCGTCATCGGGATCGACAACTTCGACCCTTTCTACCCCCGCGCCATCAAAGAGGCCAATCTGGCCGGCTTCGTGGCTCACCCCCGGTTTACCTTTCACGAAGCCGACGTCCGCCACGGGCCCGTCGCCTTAGCGGCCAACATCAGCGAGCCGGTCGACGTGGTCGTGCATTTAGCCGCCAAGGCCGGCGTGGGGCCATCGCTGCGCGAGCCGGCTGCCTACCTCGAAACCAACCTCTTGGGCACTACCCACGTGCTGGAGTGGATGCGGGAGCACGAAGTACGCCGGCTCGTGTTCGCCTCGTCGTCGTCGGTGTACGGCAACACCCCGGAGCAGCCGTTTCGGGAAGCGGCGGCCCTCCGCGGCCTGTCGCCCTACGCCGCGTCTAAGATAGCGGCCGAGGAACTCACCTTTACCTACCACCACCTGTATGCGTTCAGCGTGCTGTGCACGCGCTTCTTCACCGTTTACGGTCCGCGCCAGCGGCCCGACTTGGCCATTCACAAGTTCGCGCGCCTGCTGCGGGCGGGCCGCCCCGTTCCCGTGTTCGGCGACGGCCACTCCTCGCGCGATTACACCTTCGTTGCCGACACCGTGGACGGGGTAAGCCGGGCCGTGGCGTATTTACTGGCCCACGAGACGCCGGTGTACGAAGCGCTGAACCTGGGCAACCACCACCCCGTGCCCCTGCTGCAGCTGATCGAGGCCGTGGGCACGGCCGTGGGCGTGGAACCTCAGCTCGATTTTCGCTCCCCGCAACCCGGCGATGTCGAGGCGACCTATGCCGATATCCGCAAGGCCCACCGCCTGCTCGGCTACGAGCCGCGCACCACGCTCTCGGAGGGGTTGCGCCAGTTCGTGGCTTGGCTGGACGCGGGCCGCCCCCAGCGCCCCCGGTACCGCCTACGGAAGGCCGACTTGCTCTACTGAACCACCGGCGGCCGCCATTCCCCGCCGCTAAACTCCGGGATGCGTTAAATTTTCGGCCTGGTTTCACCCGTCAGCCGGGCCCCGGCTGGCTGGGACGCCCAGGAATTGTCAGCTTTGCCGGCAAACTCCGCAGCCTATCTTCGGTCCCTACTCCCCATCACTAGCCCTCTTCTCTACTTGCGTTCCTGTTTAGCTCCCGGCGGCCTGTTGCTGACGCAATTTTTACCGCAGCCAGGGCGGGCTCAAACCAGCCCGCCTCCCCCTCTCTACGCTACCTACCAGTACCAGGCCTACACCGTGTACGAAAACGCTAGTACCACCCCGCCTACCAAAGTACCGGGAGTGGGCGGCACGCTCGTCCTGCGGCCCGACAGCACATACGAGAAGCGCCTGCGCATTGCGACGCCCAGCGGGCCGTACTACTTCAACCAAACCGGCCGCTTCTTCCTGGCCGGCGACAGCATCCGCTTTGTATTCACCGATGCGAAGGGCACCGACGTGCAGCGGGGCACGTTCAACTTTAATCCGGCCAAAAAGCAGCTCACCATCAGCATTAATGGCTACCCGGCTGGCAACAAGGGGGTTTACGAATTAATCGCGGCCGGAGCTAATCCCACGAGAACCCAAACAGCTCGCCCCCCCAAACCCACGGGGCGGCGCCCGCCAAGCAGCCGGAAAGGCCGTCGGTAGCTCCACCTTTCAGCTCCGTTTTGCCGCCCGCGTCCCTTCTGGCTAACTTGCGGCCCGTTTCGGCGGCGGCTACCCCCGTCGCTGCCCCAACCTGCTCACTCTTAACTGCTAACTGCAAACTGACCCCCTATGGGACGCGCATTTGAATTTCGCAAAGGCCGCAAAATGAAGCGGTGGGACAAGATGTCGAAGGACTTTACCCGCATCGGTAAGGAAATTGTGATGGCCGTCAAGGAAAACGGCCCCAACCCCGACACCAACGCCCGCCTGCGCGCCGCCATGCAAAACGCCAAAGGCGTGAACATGCCGAAAGACCGGGTGGAGGCGGCCATCAAGCGCGCCAGCAGCAAGGAAGAAAAAGATTACCAGGAGGTGGTGTACGAAGGCTACCTGCCCCACGGCGTGGCCGTCGTCATCGAAACGGCCACCGATAACCCTACCCGCACCGTCTCCAACATCCGCCTCATTTTCAACCGAAATGAGGGCACCCTGGGCACCGCCGGCTCTTCCGACTACACCTTTACCCGCAAGGGCGTGTTCAAGCTGGCGGCCGAGGGTCTTGACCGCGACGAGCTGGAGCTGGAGCTCATCGACTTTGGCGCCGAGGACGTGTACGAAACCATCGAAGAAGACGAGCACGGCGCCGAGCACAAGTATCTGGTGGTCGAAACCGCTTTCACTGACTTCGGCCAGATGCAAAAAGCCCTCGAAGCCCAGGGCCGCCACGTGGTCAGCGGCAACCTTCAGCGCGTGCCCAACACCACCGTCAGCCTCAACGACGAGCAGCTGGAAGAGGTGATGACCATCATCGAGAAGTTCGAGGACGACGAGGACGTCCAAGCCGTGTACCACACCGTTGGGTAAGTCTCTGTCCCGCTTACCTATCGTGGCTGGAAATTGAGTTGTCAGCCGGCCCTCATGTCTGTTCCCACCCCGCCGCTTGTCTACCGCCCCGCCCTCAACGGCGTGCGGGCCATTGCGGTCTGGCTGGTAATACTCGGGCACTGGACCCGCCTGCCGTTTCCGGTGTCCTCCATGGGCCGCATCACATTTTTTGTGCTCAGCGGTTACCTTATTTCCGGCATTATCTGGAAGCAGCGAATCCATCCCAACGCGGCCGGCCCGTGGTGGCGGCGGTTGGGCACGTTCTATCAGCGGCGCATGATACGCATCCTGCCGCCCTACTACGCCACGCTGGTGCTGGGTGCGCTGCTGCCCCTGGCGACTCTTCATCAGCATCCCGGCTGGTTTATCCTGCCTTTGCCCAACCTGCTCTTCTACCACCTGCAACACTGGGGAGAAGGAGTGGGCCACTACTGGACCATGGCTGTCGACGAGCAGTTTTACTTGGTTTGGCCATTTCTGCTGGGCCTGACGGGACGGCGCGCCGGCTGGTTTCTGGCGGTGGCGGCAGCCAGCCTGTTATTCCGGCTGGGGTGGAGCGCCTGGGTCACGCCCAATTTCGTGTTCGTGCTGCTGCCTTCCTGCCTCGATATGTTTGCCACCGGCGCCCTGCTCCGCATCGTTGAGCATCATCCGCGAGTACGGCAATGGGCGCGGGGTCGGTGGGTGGTGCTGGCCTGGCTGGCTTGGGGGGGGCTCTGGGCGGCCACCCACCTCGCGGATGCGCCCACGCTTTGGATTCTGGTTTACACCACCGTGGGTAGCGGAGCAGCTTTTATCACGCTGAGCTGGGTCCTGCACCTTCCCAACGCGAAGCAACCCAAGGGCACTCATTTCCTGTCATCGTCACTCCTGCAATGGGTCGGCCAGCGCAGCTACGGCTGCTACCTCTACCATCTGATGCTGCCAGTAATTTACCAACGGGTAGTCTACCGCGTATTCGCCGCCACCGAAACCCGGCAGCTTTGGCTAAGTCCCCTGCCCACGGTCCTGTTGCTACTACCCGTACTGTTGCTGGTAGCCGCCGCTTCCTGGCACTGGTTCGAAGCCCCATTAGACCGGTTAAAGAACCGCCTGGCTTACTCGTAGCTGGAGCATCTAGAGAGAGACAATTTCCCCATTTCTGATTGGCCTCTTGCTGCGCCGCGCTGGCCCAGGCAGGTTCCCGCTGGTGTAGCTGCTGGGTATTGTGTCCGGTTCGTACGGCGGAGTACGCCAGCCGGCCAGCAGCATATCTCTGCGCTCATCCCTGTCTCGTCTCAGCAGGGTCGGCCCCGCAACTCAATGATTCGGGCAGCGTGAACCATCCCCTTTTAAATACCTGGTATGAGTTCAAGTGGACAAGGCCTGTAGTAGCATCTAATAACGTTAGATGACCAACGAAATACCATTTTCCTTGGCTTGTTCTTCCAGCCTCAATATTGAGTTTCGTTCAATAGGATTACCCACAAGCGAAAGGAACTTCAATCCCTTCATTTTGAGTAAAAACTCCGGCACCTCCCGTATTTTACAGTACGACAGAATAAGCGTCTCTAAGTTAGACAAACCCATCAGACAGCCGGGAACTCTAGCTATATTGGTTTGTTTCAAAGATAGCTCTTTTAAGTTTTTTAAACTTGCAATTGTCTCAGGGATTTCAGATATCTGTGTTTCTTCTAGACTCAGTTTTTCAAGCCTTCGCAAGCCTGGGAAAGTAGCAGGCAGTGAACTCATAGGGCACTTGCTCATGCTCAGTCTTCGTAAATTGGGTAGCTGGGCTACACCTTCAGGAAAAACTTGTAAGGAGGTCTGGTACAAATTTAATCCTTCTAAATTTACTAATTCGGCAATTTCATTAGGAATAACGCTTATTTTATTCCTACCTAGGCTAAGATTTTTGAGTCTGGAAAATTTTTTTATAGTAGCTGGAATTGATGAAATTTGATTTTGAAATAAGTTCAACCATTCCAAGCTTAGGGGCAAGTCTGGAAAAGAATACAGACCATTTATATTTGTACAGAACGAGCTTAGATTTTCGAGTCCAGATAAAGAGGGTAATTCAATTAATGAATTATCATAAACGCTTAAATCAGTTAAGTTAGAAAGCCTGCCAACAGAATTCGGGAGTGACTTCAATCTATTGCCAGATAATTGAAGATATTGCAATCGACGTAAATTTCCAATACTGTCTGGAATTTCTTCGAGCAAGTTTTGATCAAGGTAAAGTCTTTCAAGGTTCTCTAGATTGCCAATAGACGCAGGAATGGACTCCAGCCTATTCTGTGACGCATCCAAGCATTTTAACTGCCTTAATTCTCCTATATCATTTAATTCTTCAATACAGTTGTTCTCCAGATAGAGCTCTTCTAGATAAGGATATTGACTGAAGTTAATGGGTACTTCCTCGAGTTCCTGATTTGAAAAATCCAGCCTTGTATCCGAATACTTGGTTTCCATGAATAATTGGGGTGGCCCAGTAGAAACGAACAGTGCGCTAAGGTAGGCTGTTTTTTCAGTTCCTGCCCAAACTAGTAGGGCGAGCGGTAGCCCAGGGTGAAGTTTCAAGAATCAGCGCTGGAAAGCCCGGGACAGATACACAACTTGATAATACTTGATTGCCCTAACAACCAACTACAAGCACTGCCTGAGAGTCTGGGATAGCTACCTGACTTGCGGGACTTATACTGTTCTCATAACCAGCTACAAGACTTGCCAGAAAGCTTGGAGAAGCTACACCATTTGCAAGCACTAGCCTGTGATGGCAACCAACTGTAATTACTGCCTGAAGGGCTGCGAGAATTACGAAACCTGAAGATACCGAAGTACTCTGGTAATTGCCTCCAAGCACTGCCTGAAAGCCTGACAACATTACACCACTTGGAATGGCTATTTTGCGCTAATAACCAGTTGCAAGTACTGCCTGATAGTTTAGGACAGTTACACCGTTTGAAATGACTGTTTTACGCTAATAACCAGTTCCAAAATTTACCAGGAAGCTTAGCCCGATTGCCCCGCCTCAGATTACTGGATGCCCGAAACAATACCCTCACCGATATTCCCCAGCCTTTACCACAAACGGGATTGGAGTTATTGGTGGATTAACAAGCATACCGTGGGCACGTTGTTCTGTTGGCGAGCAGCGGCCCCGTGCGAGTGCGGGGCAAATTTAGCCTCAATAGCTAAACTATACCAGGCCTCTTGTACATTTACCTCATAACCATTCTAAATTAAAAAGCGAAATGGTAAGAATAATAAGAACTGATTTCGGGAATTCAGACTTTACTACCCTCGTCCGGTTGCTTGATGCTGACCTAGCCGTGAAAAACGGTGCCGATCACCAATTTTACGCTCAGTTCAACAAAACTACCGGCCTCAACCACGTCGTGGTAGCTTATGAAAACGAAGTTCCAATCGGCTGCGGGGCCATCAGAGAATACACGCCGGAGGCCGTGGAGGTCAAGCGAATGTATGTTGTCCCCACCAGTCGCGGAAAGGGAATAGCCACTGCGATATTAACCGCGTTAGAAAATTGGGCGGCCGAATTATCGTACCATAAATGCGTACTGGAAACCGTGAAAAAGCAGTCCGAAGCAATTGCTCTTTACCAAAGCCGGGGCTACCAAATCATTCCCAATTACGGACAGTATAAAGGCGTTGAGAACAGCGTTTGCTTTGAGAAAGAACTGCGTAGGCACTAATACCCCACGGGCAATTTGCCCCAGTCTTACCAACGGCCATAAACAAAAGAGCCGCGGCTGAAAGCATCAGCCGCGACCCTTTTAACTCCTAACAAAACCGCAATTACTTAATCGACATTATCGTGCAGAAACCGGTTGTCGCCCAATAACTCATTGTCGTCCGACAAATTGAAGCGCGAGACGTTTTGGGCGGAGCTGGGCTCCACGTTCTCCAGCTTCACCTGGCGGCGCAGGTAAGCGGGCGTATCGTACTGGCTCACGGCCTCGGGCGGCAAGCCATTGCTCAGCTCCTGGAGGCGGCGGCGGCGCTCCAGCGCCTGCGCGTCGAGGGCGGGGCGAGGCCGGGGGGCTTCCGGAGCCGCCGTTGAGGGGGCAACGTTCAGCACGGGCTCGCCCGGGGCGCTGACGGGAATACCAGTCAACGGAGGCGCGTTGTGCGAGGCCGGGCCATTCAAGTCGAACGTAACCCGTGCGGGCTCCGAGGTTGGCGTGCCAAAGGTGGGCACGAACGACGGCGTCGGGGTGCTCCCCCCCGCTACCGGGGCCGCGGGAGCCACCGGCGCCGGAGCTGCTTCGGCAGATTCGGCGGCCGGAGCGGCGGTCGTGCCGCTCGCGCCCGGGGTGGTAATGGAGTGCGCATCGCGGGCAAAACCCGTGGCAATCACGGTCACGCGAATGTTCTGGCCCAGCGAGTCGTCGATGCCGTGGCCGAAAATCATCTCGGCATCCTGGCCGGCTTTCTCCTGGATGTACTCGGTGATTTCTGTCAGCTCATCCATTTCCAGCTCATGCTCGGCGCCCGACATGATGGAAAGCAGGATTTTCTGGGCCCCCTGAATGTCGGTGTTGTTGAGCAGGGGCGAGTTCAGGGCTTCCTCGGCGGCGCGGCGGGCGCGATTTTCGCCTTCGGTCATGCTACTGCCCATCACGGCGGCCCCGCTGTCCTTCATCACCGTCTTCACGTCTTCGAAGTCCACGTTCACGTCGGCCGTCACCGTAATAATTTCGGCGATGGACTTGGCGGCCGTCGTCAAAACGGTATCAGCCTTGGCAAAGGCGGCGCTCATGGTCAGGTTGCCGTAAATCTGGGGCAGCTTGTCGTTGAGAATCACCAGCACCGTGTCGCAGTGCTCGCTCAGTTCCTTGATACCCAGCTCAGCCTGCAGGCGCTTCTTCTTACCCTCAAACAAGAAGGGCGCGGTTACGATGCCCACGGTCAGGATGCCCAGCTCCTGCGCCACTTGCGCAATAACCGGGGCCGCGCCCGTGCCCGTGCCCCCGCCCATACCGGCCGTTATGAACAGCATCTTGGTGCCGTGGTTCAGCAGGTCGCGGATTTGCTCTTTGCTTTCCAGGGCCGCCTGGCGGCCCCGCTCGGGCTTGGCCCCGGCGCCGAGGCCCTCCGTCAGGTCTACCCCAATCTGGAGCTTGTTGGGCACCGTAGAGCTTTGCAGCGCCTGGTGGTCGGTGTTGCAAATAATAAACTCCACGTCCTTGATGCCCTGCTTGTGCATGTGCTTCACGGCGTTGGAGCCCCCGCCGCCCACGCCAATCACCTTAATGATGGACTTGTTCTGGGCTGGAATATCGAATTTGTAATTCATTGTTTTTTCAATTAACAACGAGCAATGAGCAATGAACAATGAGGGAGTTAGGTACCCACCAGGGTAGCGAGTTGCTCATCGTTCATTGCTCATTGTCAATTGATCTAGTAATTAATAGGATTTGTCGTCGTAATCATCAATCAACAGCCCCTTGGTGCGGGTGATGATGTCCTTGAAGAAACGGCTGGCGGCGCCGGGCTCCTTGGCTTTGGGCTTGGTCGGAGCGGGCGCCGGCGGGGCCGGTACCGCCGCGCGGGTTTCGGCCGGCACCGGCATGATCGGCGCTGCCTGGGGGGCATAATACGCGGGAATCACCGGCTCCTCTTGTTCGTAGGGCGTGCGGGTCTGCCGCTCGTCGAGCGAGTGGTAGCCCGACAGCACCAGGCCCACCGTGGTGGCGTACATGGGCGACTTCACGGCCTCAATGCGGCTCTTGCCCAAGTGCTGGTTGGGGTAGCCGATGCGCGTGTCGAGGCCGGTGATGTAATCGGTGAGCTGCTCCAGGTTTTGGAGTTGGGAGCCGCCCCCCGTGAGCACGATGCCAGCCGACAGCTTGTCGTGCAAGCCCATACGGTAGATTTCGGCATACACCAACTCCATGATTTCCGACATACGGGCCTCGATGATGTACGCCAGGTTTTTCAGCGACACCTCCTTGGGCGGGCGGTTGGGCAGGCCGGGAATGCTCACGATTTCGTAGTCGGAAGCTTCCTGGGCAATAGCCTTACCGAACTTGACCTTTAGCTGCTCGGCCTGGCCGGGCGCTACGTTGCAGCCCACTTTAATATCCTGGGTGATGATGTTGCCCCCGAACGGCAGCACCGCGGCGTGGCGGATGATGCCATCCTTGAACACGGCCAGGTCGGTGGTGCCGCCGCCGATGTCAATCAGGGCCACCCCGGCTTCTTTCTCCTCTTCGGAGAGAATAGACATGCTGCTGGCGAGCGGCTCCAGAATCAGGTCGGCAATTTCCAGCCCGGCTTTGGTGACGCACTTGTTGATGTTGTTGATGGCCGTGCTCTGGGCGGTGATGATGTGGAAGTTGCCTTCCAGGCGCACGCCTTCGTAGCCCACGGGGTCGGCGATGCCTTCCTCGTAGTCTACTTTATAGTCCTGCGGCATCACGTGAATGATCTGCGAGCCGGGCTGGGTTACCAGGCGGTACATGTCCTGCGTGAGGCGGTTCACGTCGTCGGGCCCGATGGTATCGGCCGAGTTGCGGGTAATGCTACCGTTGTGCTGCAGGCTCTTGATGTGCTGGCCGGCAATACCCACGTTTACCAATCCAATACTAATTCCGGATTGCTCTTCGGCCTGCCGAATAGCCCGTTTGATGGCGTCAACCGTTTTGTCGATATTGAGCACGATGCCCCGCGAAACCCCTTCCGACACGGCTTTGCCCATGCCCAGGATTTCTAGTTTGCCAAATTCATTTTTGCGCCCCACCAAGGCGCAGATTTTTGTGGTGCCGATGTCGAGCCCGACGACGATTTTGTCTTGTTGCATAGGAACGGTGCTGGCGAGCAGTGAAGAATCAATGGGTTAGAAGGTAGTAGTTATAAGGCTTATAGCTTGTGTATCAACGGATTGTCACTCACAGATAATTTGGTTTTGATATTCAACGTTTACGCGATGATAGGTATCCCACCCCAAAACTGACGGAATTTGTCGGTAAAATACCATAAGCTTGGCGAATTTTTCGGAAATATTTTCGGGCAGGCCGAATTCTATGCGCTGGTCTCCGACCTGCTGGGTGAAGGAAAGCTTACCGCCGGGCTCGATGAATACCTCGGCCACTTGCGCCTTCCAGAACGGGTGTTCGTCGACGTAGCGCAGAAATTCCAGGTAGCGCCGGCCGGTACTATCTTGGAAAAATGCACTTGGCAAACTAGTCCCTCCGGGCCGGGCTACGGTGGCTACGCGGGCGGTAAACAAGGGCGAAAGCGGCAGGGTATGGCCTTCCGCATCTACGTACGTATCGAAGCGGGTATCTGGATGGGTGATGCGGGCAATGGGACGATTTTGGCGCACGTCGGCGTGCAGGTTACCCGCGAGGTCGCGGTACACCTGCGCCTCGCGCACGAAGGGATGCGCGCGGAGCCGGGCCTCCAGCTCGCGCAACCGGGGGCCCTCGGGCCGCGTGCCCAGGACGGGTTCGCCCCCACCCTTGGTAAGCAAAGCTGTGACGCCGCGCTCGCTGATGAAGTAGTTATCGAATTCGTCGGCGATGTTAACGGCTATCTGGCCCACCGGTCGGGAAGCTTGGCGCACCGCGGCAAATACGCCTAAGCCACCCAGCACCAGCAGGCAAGCCGCCGCGACGAGAATGTTTCTGAGGGTACGTTCCAACGATGAAGGGGTAAAGTAGTGAATGGGGTGATGTTTTATTACTGCATAACGGTCAACCAATCGCGGGGCGATGTCGGCGGAAGTCTTGTTAGTGCTTCGCTTACTTCGCTACGTTACTGGTAGGCTGGCGGTATGGTAGAGAGGGTTAGGCTAGCGCAGTCGGGTGGTGGCCGGTTGCTTCGCTCACGCGGGCAGACCGTGGTATTCCTGGTTCATTCCACCGCTCTGTTAATAGTAGTTTTAATTGGGGCACTAGCGTGTCTATATCCCCGGCACCTATAGTTGCTATAATATCAAATGAATCGTCGGTTTTGGCCGCGTTCAGTACTTGTTCTTTGGTTTGAATGGCTCTGGTAGAGGCGGTAATGTTAGGCAATAGGAGCTCCGAGGTAATGCCCGGCAGCGGTTTCTCGCGGGCAGGGTAAATATCCAACAAAAATACCTCATCTGCAATACTTAAGCTAGCAGAAAAGCCGGCCGCGAAGTCGCGGGTACGGGTAAACAAATGGGGCTGAAAAATGGCCCGCAAGCGCTTGCCGGGATACAAGGCCCGCACCGAACGCAGAAAGGCTTCAATCTCACGCGGATGGTGGGCGTAATCGTCCAGGTAAACGTTCTGGGGCGTGGCTACCACAAACTCGAACCGACGTTTTACCCCCCGGTAGGCCGCCACCCCGGCGCGCAACTTTTCGGGGCTTACCCCCCGCAGCTGGGCCACGGCCGCCGCGGCCAGCATGTTCTCGACATTGTGGTAGCCCGGCACGGCCAGGGCCAAGCCGGTAACCGTGCCTTGGGGGCCGTGCAAATCAAAATGAAACTGATGGCCTTCGGCCGTGATGTTGGCGGCGAACAGCCCGGGGCCCTGCTCCGCCGTGAGGCCGTACCGAATCACGGTAGTGCCCTCCGGAGCGGCAGCCGCCACGCTGGGGTCGGCGGTGTGGTTGAGGAGCAGGATGCCCCCGGGCTTAAGCTGGGCCACAAACTGGCAAAAGGAATCCACCAGCGCGCGTTGGTCGCCATAAATATCCAGATGGTCGGCGTCGGTGCTGGTCACGATGGCTACGTCGGGCAGCAGGGTGAGGAAGCTGCGGTCGTACTCGTCGGCTTCCACCACAAGGGGGGCCGTCGCGGCGGTGGGCAGCAGCAAGTTGCTCGCCAGGTTTACCGCGATTCCCCCCAGAAAGGCGCCGACGTCGAGGCCGGCGTGGTGCAGCAAATGAGCTACCATGCTGCTGGTGGTGGTTTTGCCGTGCGTACCCGCCACCGCGATGGTGTAGCGGCCCTGGGTGAGTAGTCCCAGCACCTGACTGCGCTTGCGAATGTCATAGCCTTCGGCGCGCAGCCAAGCCCACTCCCGGCTGTCGGCCGGGATGGCCGGGGTGAGCACCACCAGCGTTTGCGCCCGGTTTTCCCGGACGGCCGCGGGAATGTTTTCGACGGCATCGGCATAATGGATGGCGATGCCTTCCGCCGCCAGAGCCTGGGTGAGCGGCGTCTCGGTTTTATCGTAGCCGCTCACGTGGTGCCCGTTCGCCTGAAACCAGCGCGCGAGGGCCGACATGCCAATGCCACCAATGCCGAGGAAAAAAACGTAAGGGTACTGCTTCAAAATGAAGGAATTAAAAATGCAGAATTAAAAATATCTTTGATTGCCAGCGTCTTTCCTATTTCATTCTTGATTCTTCATTTTTAATTCTCAATTTTTAATTGAAATCAAGGCCAGGAGTTCGTCGACAATGGCCGTGGTCGCGTTGGGGCGAGCCAGCTCCTGAACGCGGGCGCTGAGCTGCTGCTGGCGCTCGGTGTCGGCGAGCAGGCGTAAGGCTTCGTCGTACAGGCGTGCCGGGGCGTGCTCGTCGGTGATGAGCACGGCGGCGCCTTTGCTCACCAGGGCCAGCGCGTTTTTGGTTTGATGGTCTTCGGCCACGTTGGGCGAGGGCACTAAAATGGCGGCTTTGCCGGTCAGGCACAGCTCCGACACCGACAAGGCCCCGGCCCGGCTCACGACCACATCGGCCGCCGCGTAGGCCAGGTCCATGCGTTGAATAAACTCCAAGGCCTGCAGGTTGCCCCCCGGCTGGGCCTGAGCTTGCCGTTGGGCTTCCGGGAAATAAAGCTGGCCGGTTTGCCAGAGCAGCTGCACCCCGGCTTCGCGCAGGCGCGGCAGCGCGGCGGCGGTGGCCAAGTTGAGGGTGCGGGCACCCAGGCTGCCGCCAATAACGAGCAGGGTTTTCTGGTCGGGGCTCAAGCCAAAGAACTGCCGGGCTTCGGCGCGGTTCCCGGCGGCGATTTCGGTGCGCACGGGGTTGCCCGTCAGCACGAGTCGGTCGGCGGGAAAGAATTTGTCCATGTCCTCGTACGCCACGCAAATGCGGTTTACGCGGCGGGCCAGCAGCTTATTGACCAGCCCGGCGTAGGAATTCTGCTCTTGAATAAGCGACGGGATGGCCCGCGAGGTAGCCGCCAGCAGCACCGGGGCCGAGGCGTAGCCGCCGACGCCGACGACGGCGTCGGGCCGGAACTCTTCAATCAACTTGCCGGCTTTGCGCACCGCCCGAAACACTCGCACGGGAAACAGCAGGTTCTGCGGGGTGAAGCGGCGCTGCAGCCCGGAGATGTTCAGGCCCACGATGCGGTAGCCGGCGTCGGGCACGCGCGTCATTTCCATCCGGCCGTTGGCGCCGACGAATAGAATTTCGGTATCCGGCCGCCGGCGCCGCAGCTCATTGGCAATGGCCACCGCCGGGAAGATATGCCCGCCGGTACCACCGCCGCTGATGATGACGCGAAGAGGATGAGCCATGATTAGGAGAAAGGCAGGCGCAGCTAGAAGCAGCTCGGCCGCGGTAAGAGATTCAATCGTTGTTTTCGGATAAGTGCTCCCTCACCGGGGCGGGATGCTTCGGCTGACGAACCCCATACGAAGCCGGACCATTAGGGGTTAGGCGTACGCAGTCCGCTGGCTGGGGATGCGGGCCGTATCGTCGGGCTCGCCGGTCATGGGGCGAATTTCACGCTCGCCGCGGCTGACGGCCAGAATGATACCAATGCTGATACCCGTGAAAATCAAGGAGGTGCCCCCCATGCTCAGCAAGGGCAGCGGCAGGCCGGTAATGGGCCCCAGGCCCACCGCCACGCCCATGTTCACCAGGGCCTGCAAAACCAGGCTGAAGCTTAAGCCCGCCGACAGCAGCCCCCCGAAGGCGCCGTAGCTGTTCATCACCGTTTTGAGCCCTCGATACAAAAAGGCCAGGTACAGAAATAGTACCACCCCGCCGCCAATCAGGCCATATTCTTCGATGATGATGGCGTAAATAAAATCGGAGTACGGGTGCGGCAGAATGTTACGCTCGGTGCTCTTACCGGGGCCTTTGCCGGCCACGCCACCGGTAGCAATGGCAATGTAGCTGTGCTCGAGCTGGAAGGGGGTTTTCTTGGTCGGGTCGGAGAAGCTTTCGAGGCGCGACTTCACGGTTTTCCAGCGCTGCCCGCTAGCCAGGGCCGTCCCGCCGACGGTTACCCCAATCAGCACCATCACCAGCATCTGCTTGAGGGGCACGCGGCCGATAAACATGAGCAGCAGGCAGGTAACAAACAGCAACGACGACGTGGAAGCGTTGGTCAGGGCAATGAGCCCGCAGATAATGCCGACCCACAGCATCACCGGGAAAAGCGTGGTCCAGAAGTCGTCCAGGTGCTGCTGGCGGCGGCTGAGCATGCTGGCCAGGTGCGAAATCAGGGCCAGCTTGGCCAGGTCAGACGGCTGAAAGGTCTGGTTGATTACCGGAATGGTGAGCCAGCGCGAGGCCTCGTTGATGTTCGAGCCCATCAGATAGGTGAAGAGCAGCAGGGGCACCGACACCAGCAGGGCGTACAGGGCCAGGCGCGAGTAGTAGCGGTAGTCGATGCGGTGGGCCAGCCACATAAAGCCCAGCCCGACGAAAATCAGGCTCGAATGCTTAAACAAAAAGTGCTCGGTGTTGCCGTCCATCTTTTTGTAGGCCAGCGTGCCGGTCGCGGAATACACGACGGCAATGCTGATAAAAGAAAACAGCAGTACAATGGCCCACAGAATGGGGTCGCCCTTGAGGTTGCGTTGCAGCCAGTTTTTTGCGCTTTCCATGTTTATGGTGCTTGGTTGTTGGAGCCTGGTTGTTGGTGCTTGGTGTTTGATTGTCGTGCTTGGTTGTTGGTGCATTAGAGTTTTATCCATGCATCTATCTCATGTTGCGAAATAGCCTGGTAGCAGCGATAGGTTAGTAGCAATGCGAAGAGTCCCTGTGGTTGAGAGCCGCGTAGCGGCGGCAGGTTGGTAGTAATCAAAAGAGGTCCTGTGGGTGAGAGCCGCGTAGCGGTGACAGATTCGGCTGTTGGCTCTGCCACCGCTACGCGGCTCTCGTTTAGCCAAGGTGACCATTCTCTACCAACCTACCGCCGCTACGCGGCTAGTCCGCAACTTGGGTTATCCATGAAAACCAAGCACTAAGCACCAGGCACCATATTTTGAACGGCCTCCGTGAATTGTCGGCCGCGGTCTTCGTAGTTCCTGAACAGGTCAAAGCTGGCGCAGCAGGGCGAGAGCAGCACTACGTCGCCGGGCGCGGCGAGGGCGGCGGCCCGGTGGACGGCCTCGGCCATGCGCTGGGTTTCTTCCACGTGGGGCACCACGGGGTCGAAGGCGGTGCGGAGC
Source organism: Hymenobacter montanus (assembly GCF_014699115.1). Lineage (GTDB taxonomy): Bacteria > Bacteroidota > Bacteroidia > Cytophagales > Hymenobacteraceae > Hymenobacter > Hymenobacter montanus. The sequence continues at coordinate 152,455 of NZ_JACXAD010000006.1, read as the reverse complement.
TTGCTGTTGTCCAGACCCAGGCAAACGAGGGCCTTCACCCGGCTCCGGGCCAGGTTGAGGAGGCTGCCGTAGTCGTTGCCCTTGTCGGTGCCACCGGCAATCCAAACGATGGGCTGGCGGATGCCGTCCAGGGCGTACCAGGCGGCTTCCACGTTGGTCGCTTTGCTGTCGTTGATGAAGCGCACGCCGTTGATTTCGCCCACCGGTTGCAGGCGGTGGTCGGCATTCTGGAACGTGGCCAGACCCGCCTCAATCTGAGCGGAACTCAGGCCGGCTACGCGGGCGGCCAGGACGGCGGCCAGGGTATTCTGACGGTTGTGCTGGCCGATGAGCGGCGACCGGGCCGTGCTCACTTCCTCCCCGCCCTCCTGGTCCAACCCCGGCGTCAGGGTGGTGTAAAGCCCGGCTTCGGAAGTGTAGTACCCGGCCAGGTGCGCGTCGGGCCGGTGATGCAGGCTGAAGGGCAGTAGCCGCGCTGGCGAGAACGCCGACTGAAAGTACTGGCTCGTTACCTCGTCGTCGGCGTTGTAGATGAAGCTGCCGGTGCTGTCGAGGTTGCGGGTAATGCGCAGCTTGGCCTGGGCGTAGTTTTCGAGGGAGTAGTCGTAGCGGTCGAGGTGGTCGGGCGTGATGTTGAGCAGGACGGCAATCCAGGGCTGAAAATCGGAGGTGTCGTCCAGCTGAAAGCTGCTCATCTCCACCACGTAGTAGTCGTGCTCGTCCTTGATTACCTGCTCGGCCAGGCTGTAGCCCACGTTGCCGGCCAGGCCCACGTTGAGGCCGGCACTTTTCAGCAGGTGGTAGGTGAGCAGCGTGGTGGTGGTTTTGCCGTTGGTGCCCGTGATGCACACGCACCGGGCCCGGGTGTAGCGGCCGGCAAACTCAATCTCCGAGATAACGGGCGTGCCTTTTTCGCGCAAAGCCTGGATAACCGGGGCCTTTTCGGGAATGCCGGGGCTTTTGATTACCTCATCGGCTTGCAGGACCTTCGCCAGAGTGTGCTGGTTTTCTTCGTACGGAATGCCGGCCTGGGCCAGCTTAGCCCGGTAAGCCGGCTGAATGGCCCCGCGGTCCGACACGAACACGGCATGGCCCTTGGCCTGCGCCAGCAGCGCCGCTCCTACCCCACTTTCGGCGGCTCCGAGGATGACAATTTGAGACATGAGAACTTAGAACTTAGAGCTGAGAGCTTAGTTTGCTGAGAAGGCTAGCTTCTGAGTTCTAAGCTCTAAAAAAATTAACGCAGTTTCAAGGTAACCAAGGTGATAACGGCCAGCATGATGCCGACAATCCAGAAGCGCGACACGATTTTGGATTCGTGGTAGCCCAGCTTCTGGTAATGATGGTGCAGCGGCGACATGCGCAGCAGGCGGCGGCCTTCGCCATACTTCCGCCGGGTGTACTTGAAGTAGCTGACCTGCACGATAACCGAGAGGTTTTCGATGATAAACACCCCGCACAGAATGGGAATCAGCAGCTCTTTGCGCACGATGAGCGCCAACACCGTGATGATGCCGCCCAGGGCCAGGGAGCCTGTGTCGCCCATAAATACCTGGGCCGGGTACGAGTTGTACCACAAAAAGCCGATGCACGCCCCCACGAACGCGGTACAGAAAATGACCAGCTCGCCGGAGTCCGGTATGAACATCACGTCTAGGTAGTCGGCCAGCAAGGCGTTGCCGCTCACGAAGGCGAAAATGGCCAGGGTAATGCCAATAATGGCCGAAGTCCCGGCCGCCAAGCCGTCGAGCCCGTCGGTAAGGTTGGCCCCGTTGCTGATGGCCGTAATCAGGAAAATGACGATGGGAATGTAGAGGAAGCCGTACAAGCCGTTGAAAAACGTGCCCGCGCTGGCGAACAAGTCGCCGTAGTTCAGCTCGTTATTCTTCATAAAGGGTACGGTGGTAATCATCAGGTGGACGTCCTTGAAAACTTTAGTGGCTTCGATGGTGGAGAACTGCCCATTGGGCAGCAGGTATTCCCGCACGGTTATTTCGTTACTGTAAAAGAGCACCCAGCCTACCGTGATACCCAAACCCACTTGCCCCAACACCTTAAATCGGCCGCTCAACCCCTCCTTATTCTTGCGGAACACCTTGATGTAGTCGTCCAGAAAACCAATCAGCCCCAGCCAAACGGTGCTCACCAGCATGAGAATGATGTAGATATTGCGCAGGCGGGCCAGCAGCAGCACCGGCACCAGAATGGCCAGCAGGATGATGAGGCCACCCATGGTGGGAGTTCCCTTCTTCTCGTTTTGCCCTTGCAAGCCCAGGTCGCGGATGCTTTCCCCCACCTGCTTGCGTTGCAGCAGCCGGATGAGGCGGTGCCCAAACGTTTGGGCAATGAGCAGGGAGATGACCACCGCCAGCCCGGCGCGGAACGTGGTGTACTGAAACACCCCGGCTCCGGGCAGGTGGAAATGTTCGTGCAGGTAGCGGAAGAGGTAAAAGAGCATATTGGAATGGATGGTCAGCCTTGCAGCCTGGCCGAATAAAAGCGAAAGGTGAGGCCGGGCAGACGGCGTAGCAAGCCAGGGACGACGCAGCACGCGGGGCTTCGGGCCGGGCTGGAGCAAGTAAATTCGTATCCCCAGCCAGAGGCAGTGCTCAGCCGGACATCCTGGTCGGGGGCGTAAAGTTCTATTTGTTTAATTCTGAAAAAATTTCGGTGAGAATCAGCTTGTCATCGAAGGGCGCTTTCACCCCCCGGATTTCCTGGTAGTTCTCGTGGCCTTTACCGGCCACCAGCACGATGTCGTGGGCGCCGGCCAGCTCCACGGCCGTTTTGATGGCTTCGCGCCGGTCGGCTATGGTGCGCACCTTGGCGGCGTCGGGCGCGGTCACCCCCGCCTGCATCTGGACCAGAATGTCGTTGGGGTCCTCAAAGCGCGGGTTGTCGGCGGTGAGCACCACTTTGTTGGACAGGCGCGCGGCCAGGTTGGCCATGATGGGACGCTTGGCCGCGTCGCGGTTGCCCCCGCAGCCCACCACCGTAATGATTTGCTGGCTGGGCTGCCGAATTTCGAGCAAGGTCTGCAGCACATTCTCCAAGGCGTCGGGCGTGTGCGCGTAGTCCACGATGCCGGTGATGCCCTGCTTTTTCGACACCACGGGCTCGAAGCGGCCGGGGGCGGTGGTCAGGCCCGAGAGAATGGTCAGCGCTTCGGTCGGGTCTTCGCCCAGCAGCACGGCCGCGCCGTACACGGCCAGCAGGTTGTAGGCGTTGAACACGCCGATGAGGCGGAAGAGAATTTCGCGGCCGTCGATTTCGAGGTGCAGGCCATGTACTTCATTGCCGATGAGTTTGGCCCGGAACGTGGCGGCGCCCCGCAACGAGTAGGTCTCGCGGCGGGCGGCGGTGTTTTGCAGCATCACCGGGCCGCGCTTGTCGTCGGCATTCGTGAGGGCGAAAGCCGTTTTGGGCAGCGCGTCGAAAAAGCCCTTCTTGGCCTTGAGGTAATTGTCGAACGTGCCGTGATAGTCGAGGTGGTCGTGGGTGAGGTTAGTGAACACACCCCCGGCGAAGTGCAGGCCCGTCACCCGGTGCTGGGCCACGGCGTGGCTGCTCACCTCCATGCAGGCGTGGGTGCAGCCGGCGGCCACCATCCGGGCCAGCAGCGCATTCAGCCGGATGGCATCGGGCGTGGTGTGGGTGGCGGGAATAACTTCCTCATCAATCTGATTTTGCACCGTACTCAGCAGGCCCGCGTGGTAGCCCAGCTCGCGCAGGAGCTTGTGCAGGAGCGTGGCGCACGACGTCTTCCCGTTGGTCCCGGTAATGCCAACGAGGCGCAGCTGGCGCGACGGATGCCCGTAAAAGGCCGCGGCCATGTGGCCCAGCGCCGCCGCGCTGTTCTCCACCAGCACGTAGGTCGTAGCCGGGCTCAGCACAGCGGGTAGCTCTTCGCACACCACCGCCGCCCCGCCCTGCGCGACGACCGAGTCAATAAACTTGTGGCCATCGGTGGCCGTGCCCCGCAGCGCCCCGAAGGCCACGCCGGGCCCGGCCTCGCGCGAATCGAGGGTGAGGCCGGTGATGGGCACGTCGGTGGAGCCGTGCTGGGCCAGCACGGTCACATCGGTAAGCAGAGAAAACAGCGGCAGAGAAATCATGAACTGGAAAGGCGGCTCGGGAGGTGGCTGGCACCAACGCCCGGCCCGCAAATGAGTTTAGGTATGTCGAACAGCGGGCCGGGCCGGCGCCGTCGGCTTCTTAACATTCTTGGGCGCCGCTCTGCCCGCGCCGGCCGGGGACCGGGCCGCGTCGCTACCGCCGGAGTTGGCTGCCCCACGGGTTGGGCTCGCGGGCCTGGTTGCCGCGGGCGCGGTGGTCGGCTTATCACTAGCACCAGCCCTCGAATTATCGCTAGCCGCCGCCGCTGAAGGGCGGGCTGTCGGGTCTTTGGTCGGGGCCGCGGAAGTAGCGGGTCGGGCTCGTCGGCCTTTCGCCACGGGCTCGGGGTCGGCGGGGGTCAGCAGGGTGTTTTCGGCCAGGTTGGTGTGTTCCGGCTCCGGCAACGCCTGGGGCGCCACCAGGCGCGGCCCCGACTCGGCCAGCGTGAGGGTGATGACGTCGTTGCGCTTCACGGGCGAGCCCACGGGCAACGACTGCTCGCGCACCCGCCCGGTGCCCACGACGCGCACGTGCAGCCCCTTGTTTTCCAGCAGGAATAAGGCGTCGCGCAGCGTCAGGCCCCGTACCTGGGGCACCCGGCCGGCCCGCATAGGGTTCGCTACCAAAGCCACCGTCCGGGCGTGAAAGGCGGTGTCGGAAGCCGCGCGCACCCACTCCTCGCCGCCGGTGGCCTGGGTTTTGCCGGCCAGGCCCAGCTTCTGACACACCAGGGCCAGCTCGTCTTGCATGCCGGCGCGTACCAGGGGCACGCGGCTCTTGTTCAGGCGGGCTTTAGCCAGCAGCGGGCGCTGGCTGAGCAGGTCGCGGGCCATGCACTTATCGGCAATTTCGCGAAATACCGGCGCGGCCACGTCGGCCCCGTAGATGCGCCCGTTACGGGGCGAATCGACGACCACAATGCAGCTGTACTTGGGCTTATCGGCCGGAAAATAGCCGCAGAAGCTCGTGGAATACGTTTTGGTATACTGGCCGTTCTTGAACTTCCAGGCCGTGCCGGTTTTGCCGGCAATGCTGTAGTCTTTGGGCCGGATGCTGCGCGCGGTGCCGACCAGCACCACCCCTTCCATCATGGCTCTTACCTTGGCCAAGGTGGCGTCGGAGCAGATCTTGGGGTTTAGCACCGTGGTTTCGTTGCGCTGCAGCACTTGGTCAGCCTGCTTGATTTCCTTTACGATGAGGGGCTGCACTTTCACGCCGCCGTTGGCCACCGCGTTGTACAGGGCCAGCGTTTGCAGGGGAGCCAGCTTGAGCTCGTAGCCAATGCTCATCGTCGTGAGGGAGGTACGACTCCAGCTGCGGTCCCGCGGGTCCTTCACGTAAGGCAGCGCTTCGCCGGCCATCTGGAAGCCCAAGGGCTTGTCGAGCCCGAATTTCTTGAGGTAGTTGGTGTACTCGGTGGGGTTTTTGGCAAAATGCTCGTTCACCAGCCGGGCCACGCCGATGTTCGACGACTTCTCAAATACCTGCTGCACCGTGATGCGTCCGTAGGCGTGGGAGTCCGACTTTACCGCCCCGCCCACCAGCATGCGGCCCTTGCCGGTATCCACGATATCATCGAGCTTGATATTGGGCCGCGCCTCAAACAAGGCCATCATCGAAGCCAGCTTGAACGTGGAGCCCGGCTCGGTGCGCCCCTGATCGGCAAAGGCGTAGTTGTAGTCCTCCTTGTAAGTGTTATCCGAAGCCTTGCCCAGGTTGGCCACGGCCTTGATTTCGCCGGTGGCCACTTCCATGAGAATCACGCAGCCATACTGGGCATTATTATCAACCAAGGACTTATACAAGGCATTCTCGGCCACATCCTGCAGGTTGATGTCGAGTGTGGTCTTCACGTCGTAGCCGGGCTGGGGCTTGATTTCGGTGCCGTCGTACACGGGCTTCACGCCCCCGGGCACCCGCTCGAACAGTGCTTCGCCCGGCTTACCCGCCAGGGCTTGCTCGAACGTGTACTCCAGCCCCGCCCCGTTCCGGTCTTCGTTGATGAACCCAATGGTGCGTTGCGCCAGGCCGCCAAACGGCCGGAAGCGCTTGTCGACTTTTTCAAAAATAGCTCCCCCGTGGTTGCGCTTGGCCCGGAAGATGGGCCAGCGGGCCAGCAATTTCTTTTCCTGAAAGTTGATTTGCCGGGAATTGAGGCGGATGTAGCGTAGGGCCGGCTCTTTGGCGTTGTGCGCATTCTCTAGGCGGCGGCGGTATTCCTGCTTGCTGCGGTCGCCGAAAAAGTGCGACAAGTGCCACGCTAACGAGTCGACACCCGCTTTAAACGTCGCGTCGTCCACCACCCCGGGGTCCCAGGCCACCCGATAAAACGGCAGCGAGGTCGCCATGATGCTTTCATTATCGGAATAGATGTTGCCGCGGGTAGCGGGCACCGGCTGGTAGCTGATGCGGCGCTCCTGCTCCAAGGCCCGCCACCGGCTGCCCTCCTGAAACTGAATGCGGGTGGCCTTCCAGAAAATAGTGCCCGAGAACACGGCGACCCCCAAAAAGGCCAGCCGCACCCGCGTGACGATGGACTTCTTAACGTTGCCTTTCATTGGACTGACGACTGACGGTTTGCTTACCGGTTTTCTTATCCTTGTGCTGCTTTGTACTTTTTTGTACCTTATTTCCGCTATCTGACTTACTGACCGCCAGTTTCGCGGGGCGCCGGGCCGCCGGTTTTACCGGTTTAGAGCTGCTTGATCTATCAGTTCTTGCGGGGGTGCGACGAACCGGGGCTACGCGGACGGTTGGCCCGCCAGCTCCAATGGTATCACCATCCAGCGCCTGGGGGGGAGCAATTATTTCGGGGCCGCTGTCGCTCTCGTCGTCGCTGTCGGCCGCGTTACGCTTGCGCCCGGCCAATAAATCGTTTTGTTGCGCGGCCGCCGAGTCGCGGGCGGCTCGCGCCGCCAGGGTATCCGCCGTGAGCACGGGCATTAGCTCCAGCTCCGCCGCGTCGAGGTGGCCGGCGGGCACCGTAATGCGGAACGGGGGCGAAGAGCTTTCGACCAGCCCAAAGGCCGCCACTTTGCGGGCTACTTCGCTCTGCTTGCTGGCCTCCATGTAGTCCGACTTCAGCGTGGTGTAATCAGCCCGTAAGTCTTCCGTCTCCTGCTTGAGGCGCTGAATGCTGCGGTTCATCCGGTTGCCGTAGTGCGTGTTGCCGATGTAGAGCAGCGTGAGAGCCATCACGAAGAGCAGGTGCGGCAAGTAGCGCACCGGCAAGCCCTCCCGGAACAGCCCGTCCACACTCGTCAGCCGGTCCAGCAGCGAAAACAGGCTCCAGGAGTTCTTGGTCCGCGCCTCGGGCCGGGGCTTGCGGGCCGGCCGTTCCGGCGCCGCGACCGGTTCCGGCAGCGGCGCTTCCACGACGGCCGCTTCGGGCACCACCGGGGGCGGCACCGGCGCGAGCACCTCGCGGGGCACGTTGCCCCGACGCGGAGTATCGGTGGGTTTGAACGTGTTAGCAGCCACTTTTAAGGTAATAAAGATCAACTAAAAACACATAGGCAGAGCGGGCGTCAAGCAACGCCGAAGCCACCCCTGCGGCCAATGGCCGCGGGGCAATCCACTGGGGGCGGTACTCAAAAACCAGAGGCTGATAAAGCTTCATCTAGCTATTTTTTAATGCTCAATTCCTCACTGCAACCCGCAATTTAGCACTGCGAGCGCGGCTGTTCAGCGCAACTTCGGCGGGGTCAGCCTCCTCGGGCTTGCGGTTCAGGGCCTCAAAAGGCTTGCGCTCATTGCCAAAGAAGTCTTTTTCGACGGAGCCGAAAAATTTGCCCTTGGCGATAAAGCTTTTCACCAGCCGGTCTTCCAGCGAATGGTAGCTGAGCACGACCAGCCGCCCGCCCGGGCGCAGCACGTCAGCCGTTTGCAGCAGCATTCGCTGCAAGGCCTGCATTTCCTCGTTCACCTCGATGCGCAGGGCTTGGAATACTTGGGCGAGGTACTTGTTCTCTTTACCCCGCGGGGTGCAGGGCTGAATGGCTTGTTTGAGCTCGGCAATGGTTTCGAGGCGCCGTCCCCGGCGGGCCGCCGCCACAGTTTGGGCCAGGGTGCGGGCATTCGTTACTTCGCCGTACATGCCGAAGATGCGGTGCAAGTCCGCTTCTTTGTACTCATTGAGGATATCGGCCGCGGTGAGGGGCCCTTCGGGGTCCATGCGCATGTCGAGCGGCCCATCGAAGCGGGTAGAGAAACCGCGTTCCGGCGTATCAAACTGGTGCGAGCTCACGCCCAGGTCCGCCAGCAATCCATCGACTGGAATCGCTCCAACCTGCTGCAGTTCAGCCGCTAAATTCCGAAAGTTAGCCTTTATGAAGGTAAACTGGGGGCCGGCTAGCTGCCGGGCTTCCGCCTCCGCATCAGCGTCCTGATCGAAGCTGTACAGGTGGCCGGTAGTTAGCTGCTCCAGAATGCGGGCCGAGTGCCCGCCGCCCCCGAAGGTAACGTCGACGTAGCGGCCGGCGGGCTGCAGGTCGAGCGCGGCTAGGCACTGAGCGAGCATCACCGGACGGTGGTAGGCGCTATCGTTACGGTAATTGCTCATGCCGCAGGGCCGCTGAGCGGCGGAGTTTCAACCGACAAAAACTTCTGAGCCAGCTTGCTAAAGCTCTGCTGGTCTTTGATCAGGAACTCGTCGTAGCGGGCCGGGTCCCAGATTTCGCAGCGGTTGCCCAGGCCCACGATAATGGCTTCTTTTTCGATACCGGCGTACCGCAGCATGCTCCGCGGCAGCATAAAGCGACTAATCGTATCAAGCTCAACTTCGGTCATTCCCCGGAAAAAATTGCGCTGGAACTGGCGGTATTCCTCGTTGAATTCATCGAGCGCCATCACCTTTTCGTGAATAACGCGCCACGCCGCCCGGGGATAGAGCACCAGGCAGGGCTCAAAGCCCCGCACGAGCACCAGCTGGTTACCCGACTGCTCGGGCAGATTGCTCTTGACCTTAGCCGGCAGCACGAGCCGCCCCTTGGGGTCGAGCTTGCATTCGTATTCGCCGGACAAGAGGTTCATGGTGCGGGCCGGTCACGGGAGACGTGAATGTCATTGGCAAATGTACGGGACGACGCTCAAAAATCAACCACAATTTACCATTTTCTACCACAAAAGCAATAGTGGCCTCTCACCCCCTGCCGGGCCGTTTTTGAGCCGCCTGACCAGCTTTCGCGAGTAATCTCCCGCAGGCTTACCACCCATTTTGCCAAAATGGCAGAGTTCTCCAGCCGCCAGCTCGTGGATGGGCAGGATTCTCTTTAGGCCCAAATAGTACCCGTTGCGGGCCCGATTTCTGTACGACCGGCCCCACGCGAGGGCCTTACCTTTGGATTCGTTATGCCCCGCCACTCTTTGTTTCGTCGCTTCGCCAGCCTGCTGCTGGCGGTGCTGGTGCTCGCCGCCGCGATGGGCATCAACGTGCAGCGGCAGGCCTGCCGGCTGAGCGGACGCAGCCAGGTGGTGCTGGCCCTGGCGGGCCCAGCGGCCTTACGCGGCTGCCCCGACCTGAAGGCCCCCACCAAGCCCGTTGCGAAAAGCAAGTGCTGTAACTTCAGCAGCCACTTGCACAAGCTCTTAGACCCGGCTCAGGAGTTAGCGGCTACCGTAAAAGCGCCAGTTCCACTGCTCGCGGCTTTGGCCCATTATTCAGTTGAAACAGACCCGCAAAGATTCGGCAAGAGAAGAGAAAATAAGGACGAGTAAAGGCTACTTATTACAGGCAGAAAAATATCTTAACCTGGCTTTTTTTTAATCATCACTTACTCTACAATAAAAATCGATGTACGAATGGCTTGAGAAAGAAATAGCGGAGATCAATACGCCAAAGTTTCACGTCATTAAGGGCAATAAAGCAGAGGGTATTTTTGAGAGTTCAAAGGAACTTTATTTAGCTTTCCCTCCATCCTACTTGGCATTTATCGCAAATTTTGGCGGGGCAAAACTTTACCGACGAATTAATTGCTATCAAATAGGTGTGTTGAACCCACCCCAAGAAAAAATCCTTAAAAATGGACAAAGACTCTGGTGCATTGGGCATTTTGATGATGCAAAGGCTTATTTGCTTGCCTCGCAACTGAAAATTGGTAGGGAGTCAACTATTTACGAGTGGACTGAAGATGGCTTTGAAAAAATAGCTGATAGTTTTGAGGAATGGTTGGGTATTAGAAGTAGTGATGCGCGTGAGCTTTACGATGATACTGAATGGAAAGAGATATTAAACGGGCCCAAACCCTTCACAGATAAAGAAGAGGCGATAGTAAAAGCAAGAAGATTATTTCAATGGCACATAGTAGAATTTGACAAGAACAGAAACCTTAAGATAGCAGTCAGAAATAACTCTGACTTGGTGCTGCCATATTTGACCATTGGCATGAGGATGAAAAATCCCACACAGGATAGTCAGGTCTGGTGGGGAAGCGGAATTTATCTTAATGTATCTGACATCCAGCCCGGAGAGGCGCGTATTATCGAGAATCGAATTAATGAAGAGGTTTTTACACCTGATAATACGGAGTTTTTTCAATTACCAGAACCACTACCGGAAGACCGAGAGGAGTATTGGGAATTTTCAAAAATAGAATGTTCTAGATAAGCAACGATGTATAGAACAACAAGTATGGATGCCTTAAGCAGGTCTTAGGAATAGGTTATTTCTAATTGATTGAAACATATCGTTCTGTTGTCGAGCAGCAGCCATGTTTCATACGAGGGTGGGGAACTCATCCTTGGACAGGCAAAGGTGCGCTCGACAACCCAACATTTAGACATCAGCCTCCCCCGAGCACCGAGCACTTGAGGCGGACTGTCAAGTTGATGCGTGCCTGAAGTCGAGCTGGATGAGCCGTCGAGTAAAGCGCAACCGATTACCCTTATCCATGACGAGGGGCAGCTAGCTCTCGTCATGGCCGTTGGCCGCGCGTCCGTTGACGCACTTGGGCCCATCCAGGCCGCAGTGCCCAAAAAGTACCCGTTGCGGGCCCGATTTCTGTACGGCCGGCCCCCGCGAGGGCCTTACCTTTGGGTTCGTTATGCCCCGCTACTCTTTGTTTCGTCGCTTCGTCAGCCTGTTGCTGGCGGTACTGGTGCTCGCCGCCGCGGTAGGCATCAACGTGCAGCGGCAGGCCTGCCGGATGAGCGGGCGCAGCACGGTGGTGCTGGCACTGGCGGGCCCGGTGGCCTTACGCGGCTGCCCCGAGCGGCCAGCCGGCCCCCGACCAGTTGCGAAAAGTAGCTGCTGTGACTTCAGCAGCCACCTGCACAAGCTCTCGGACCCCGCTCATGAGCGAACGGCCAACGTGAAGGTTCCGGCTCCCATGCTGGTGGCGTTGGCCCCCTCGGTAACGGGGCTCGGCCCACTCCTGATGGTTGCGCCGGTCGCAGGTGGGGTTCGCTGGCTTACTACTGACTCCTCGCCTCCGCCCCGGGGCGGGCGTGAGCTGCTGGCTTTCGTCTGCACCCTGGTGGTGTAGGTTTTCTGAAGCAGCCCTTTGCCACCACGGTGGGATTGGGAACGGTCGCCACTGCCTGGGCAGCACGACAATCTCTTCAGAATAACCTATCTTACAGACGATATGAGACCTACCCGCGGGGTATTCCCGCTGTTTGCTTTTGCCTTGCTAGCTACCGGGCTGCGGCCCGGATCCGCTGCGGCCCAATCGACGACCATTGCCCCGGTGCGCGGCGAGATCGCGGATGCCGGTAAAGCTACTCCCCTACCCGGTGCGGTGCTGCGCTGGCTATTCGACGACGCCCCCAATACCTCAGCGGCCACGGCCGTTTCCGACGAGGCCGGGCACTTTACCCTGGTCCGGCCGGCGCGGGCAGCCTCCCGGCTGGTGGTGCAGGCCCTGGGCTACCGGGCCGATACGCTGGCCGTGCCCACCACTGGGGCGCCCTACCTGCGCGTGGCCCTGCGCCCCAGCCAGGAGCTGGGCGAAGTGACCGTGACGGCCCGCGGACCGGCTTACTCGGCCCTCACCCCCGCCCACACGCAGGTGATTTCCAGCCGGGACCTCACCAAATCGGCCTGCTGCAACCTGGCCGAGAGCTTCGAGACCAATGCGTCGGTAGAAGTAACCACGTCCGACGCCGTGTCCGGGGCCAAGCAGATTCAACTGCTGGGGCTCGATGGCAGCTACTCGCTGCTGACCGTGGACAACCAGCCGGCACTCCGGGGGCTGGCCGCCCCCTATCGCCTCGGCTACCTGGCCGGCCCGTGGATTGAAAATATCGAAATCATCAAGGGCACGGGCTCGGTGGTGAACGGCTACGAAGCCATTTCGGGCCAGGTGAACGTGAAACTCAAAGAGCCCGATAAAACGGACCAGTTGCTGTTTAACATCTACGGCAACGACCTGGGCAAAGTCGACGTCAACCTGAACACTTCGGCCCGCCTCAACTCCAAGTGGAGCACGGTGCTGCTGCTGCACTCCGACCACTTGGGCAACCGGGTCGACCGCAACGAGGACGGTTTCCTGGACTTGCCCCGGGCCACGCAGTTCAATGCCTTTTCTAAGTGGAAGTACATTTCTGGACACGGCATTGTGAGCGAAGTGGGTCTGGGGGCCCTGCGCGAAACGCGCCAGGGCGGCCAGCTCGGCTTCCGGGATGATGGGAGCGACGGGGCGTTTGCCCAGCACTACGGCACCGTGCAGACCACTACCCGCTACACGGGCTACGCTAAGACGTCGTACACCTGGCCCGCGCGGCCCTACCAGAGCCTGGGCCTGCTGTTGAGTGGCACCGACCACGACTTCACCTCCACGTATTCTTACGGCTACCAGGAGGGCGGCGTGGCCGGGCCGCTGACCCGACGCACGGCGCGCCACTACAACGGGGCCCAGCGTACCGGCCTGGGCACGCTGCTGTTTCAGAGTGCCATCGGCAACACGACCCACGTGTACCGGACCGGCCTGAGCTTTCTTTACGATGATTACCGGGAGCTGCTGTCGGATGGGCGCACCTACCTCACCGAAAGCCCCGCCGAGGCATACGCCCGCCAGAATAGCCGCCGCCGCGAGCTGGTGCCCGGCGCCTTTGTTGAGTACACCTACCAGAACAGCCGCAACCTGACCGCCGTGGCCGGGCTGCGCGCCGACCGTCACAACCTCTACGGCTGGCAGGTAACGCCCCGCCTAAACCTCAAGTACGACGCGGCCAAGAACACCGTGCTGCGGCTGGGCGCCGGCCGGGGCTTCCGGGTAGCCAATCCTATTGCCGACAACGCCGCCCTGCTGGCCAGCGCCCGGGAGTTTTCTATCCTGAACAAAAGGCCCGAAACGGCGTGGAACGTGGGCGGCAGCGCCACGCAATACTTCACCGTGCTGGGCCATCCGGCCACGGCCGTGTTGGACTACTACCATACCGAGTTTGGCAACCAGGTGGTGGCCGACCTGTATACCGTACCCAGCATAGTCATTATCAGCGACCTGGGGCCTGGCGGCCGTTCTTTCGCGCGCAGCCTGCAAGCCGAGCTGCAAATTGAGCCGCTAAAAGGGTTGCAAGTGAAAGGCGCGTACAAATACCTCGACGTACGCACCACCTACGAGGAGGTGTTACTGCCCAAGCCTCTCACTCCCACTCACCGGGCCTTTGTGAACCTGGGCTACGCCAGCGCCTTCGACAAATGGCGAGCCGACTTCACGGTGCAGTGGTTCGGGCAGCGGCCGGTAGCGCACCTCACCAGCACCCACGAGCACGGCTCAGGGCAGGAATACCAGCCCGAGACGACCCCGCGCTACGGCCTGCTCAACACCCAAATTACGCGGGCCTTCAAGCGCCTGGAGGTGTACGCCGGCATCGAAAACCTAACCAACTACCGCCAGCCCAACCCCATCGAAGGAGCCGCCGACCCCTTCGGCCCCTATTTCGACGCTGCCATGGTGTGGGGCCCGGTTTACGGCCGCCTCACTTATGGGGGCTTGCGCTACCGCATCGAATAGCCCCATTCACTCTCCTGCCTGCACTAATTTCGGCAGCACCTTTGTTACCATTATTCCAACCATTAACCCGCCTCTTCAACTTTTGCCATGAAGCTCCTCTTGCTTCCGCTGGGCGCATTATTGGGCTTTTTGCCCAGCGCCCGTGCGCAAGCTACGCTGGTCACTTAGGCACCTCCGGCTAAACTCAGGAGTTCAGAGAATAAACTCCTGAGCCAAACTAGCAGGCATTTTAAATTAACAGACAAATGAGACCTATGACACACCAAGAAATAATTCGAAAGGTTGAGTGGAAGGACTTGAAAAACTTGTCTTTTAAAGAAATGTTGATCGAGAATAATCTAACAATCCCTTGGTTTCTAATCTCATTGACGCTGGCCTATTTTGGATATTACATCCTTGCCCTACCTTTTTCAGCATTTTTCTTTTTGACAGGACTTAGACAAGTTCATAACGGATTTCATAATTCACTCGGAACAAATAAGTTTTTGACTTGGCTATCTCTCTATATAAACAGTATCTTAATGATGACCTCTATTCATGCGGTTAAATTTAACCACATAAGACATCACAAATATTGTTTGACAGATGAAGATTATGAAGGTAAATCAGCCGGGATGACCTGGTATGGCGCCATCTTATATGGGCCAATACATATGTTTTTAATCCACAAGGTAACACTCCAAATTGGAAGCAACAGCTACAGACGAAACGTCATTTTAGAAATAATCTCAATTGCTGTTTTTGCAGCAGCTGTATTTTACTTCAAAATTGATTTTTTAATCTACCACATCATTGTAATGGTTATCGGAGAGTTTTTAATGGCATTTTTTGCCGTCTGGACAGTACATCACGACACGCACGATAGCCCTGAATTAGCAAGAACTCAACGCAGTGGCTGGAAGAATAAAATCACTTTTAGCATGTTCTACCATTTGGAACACCATTTATTCCCTGCTGTTCCGACGATTAAACTACCAGAGCTTGTAAAACGCATTGACAAAGCCCTGCCGGAAATCGAAAAGAAAAACACGTTCTGACAATAACAAAAAGAGAAACAACAGCCGTTTTACACTGGTTAAACCTAGCTTATCTTGTAAATAATGCCACTCGCCAATTTTTGGTATATTTTTATATCTGTAATTGCCAGTATTTGATCACAAGCTACTGTTTGTTATTGTTATTATAATCACCAACCCACATTCCCAACTTTATTACCATGAAATTTCTTCTCCTGCTGCCGCTAGGTGCTTTATTAGGCTTCTTGCCCAGCGCCCACGCGCAAACTACCCCAGTCACTCAGAAGGCTCCAGCCACTATCGTCACAGCTCAATTCAAAACTTCGGCCGTCTGCGACATGTGCAAGGCCCGCCTCGAAAAAAGCCTGGCGTACGAGAAGGGCGTGCAAAGTGCTTCCCTCGACGTGCCCACCAAGGTCCTCACCGTAACGTACCGCGCCGATAAAACCACACCGGCAGCCCTACGCACCGCGGTGCAAAAAACCGGCTACGACGCCGATGAGCTGACCGCCGACGCCCGCGCCTATAACCGCCTGCCAGACTGCTGCAAAAAAACCAACGCCGTACACTAGGACCACGGATTCGCGCGGATTTTTCGGATTACACGGATTTTGTAGACGTCATCCTTAGCTGATTAAATGAAACTGTACTAAAAAGGCTCCTCAATAGGGAGCCTTTTTGCTTTGTATACACAATCCGTGTAATCCGAAAAATCCGCGCGAATCCGTGGTCCGTGGTCAGCGAGTCAGGGTTTTGCTTGCCATAGGCGCCACCAGGGCAGGTACGGCTGGTCGTGGTGTTCGTAGTGGTAGCCGAAGAAGTAGCAGCTCACGAAAGCCCACAGGTGGTGCCGGAACTGGCTGCGCGACTTGTGCGGGTTGTCGGGGGCGTGCTCGCCGCGGTGGGGCAGGTAGGTGCCGAAGAAGAAAAGCTGCAACGTTGCCAGCACGGCCGGCACCATCCAGAAAGCAATGACATTGGCTTGCGGGAACCAGATTTTCAGCACGTTGTAGGTAGCTGCCATCAGGGCTACCTGCCACCAGGTTACGTAGTTCCAGGTGAAGCGGAAAAACCAGGGCAGAAAACCGGAGTGCTGGCCGTCGTGGTAGTCGGGGTCGTTGTTGGTACCCACGTGGCGGTGGTGGGCGTGGTGCTTGGGCAGTTGGCCCGGAAACCAGTTGTAGGCAAACAGCACGGCCGCCAGCGTGCCCAGGGCGTTGTTGACCCGTTTGTTGGCACTCACCAAGCCGTGCATGGCATCGTGCGCCGTGATGAACAGGCCCGTGTAGAGGTGCATCTGAAGCAGCCCCAGCAGGTAAGGCGCGGGGCGGTGCCAGTCGGGCTGATAAAAAGCCAGCAGGAAGATGAGCAAGGCTGCCCAACACGCCAGCACCAGCAGCGCTACGGCTACTCCCTTGTATCCTAACGGAGCGGGAGCAAGGCGGCGGGCAGATGCCGCCCCAATTGTAGGATGGATGGTGGTGGGCATAGGCGGCATCAATCCACGATGAAAAGAGTAGCCCCAACGGCGGTGCTGCTGCGGTGGGGCTCGGCCCCATCCGCCACCTGGTAGCTCATCCCAGACCGGAGTACAAACTGGCGGCCATCGGCTAGCTCAGTGATTAGCTCTCCGGCTACGACCAGTAGAAAATGGCCTTTCTGGCACCAGTGGTCGGCCAGATAATTCGGGCTGTAGTCGACCATGCGCACCCTCACGGAGCCAAACTGCTGGGTTCGCCAGGTGGCAACGCCCGTGGTGCCCGCGTGCTCTTCCCCCTTTATTTCCGCCCAGTTGGTTACGCCGAAGGGCAAGTCCGTTATGTTCATGGCGAGGCGCCTGGGGCGCGGTTACAAGTTTAGCAGCTGGTCACGCACCTGCTCCATCAGCCACATGGGCGTGCTAGTGGCGCCGCAAATGCCCACCGACTGGCCCGGCCCGAACCACTCGGGCTTAAGTTCGCCCACGTTGGAGATAAAATGCGTTCGCGGGTTGGTTTCCAAACACACCTGGTACAGGACCTTGCCGTTGGAGCTTTTGGTGCCCGAGACAAAAACAATCTGGTCGAACTGCGCGGCAAAACGGCGCAGGTCCTTGTCGCGGTTGCTAACCTGCCGGCAAATCGTGTCGTTGGCATTCACCTGGTAGCCGCGCCCCTCCAGCTCGTCCTTGATGCGGTAAAAGCTGTTGGTGCTCTTCGTCGTCTGGCTGTAGAGGGTGATGTTATCGGGCAGCTCATGACTCAGGAGCTCGTCGAGGTTCTCAAACACCACGGCATTGCCGCTGGTCTGGCCCAGCAGGCCCAGCACCTCGGCGTGGCCGTGCTTGCCATAGATAAAAATCTTCTCCTGCTTGTCGTAGCTCGTCTTGATGCGGTTTTGCAGCTTGAGCACCACCGGGCAGCTGGCATCAATCAGGGTCAGGTTATTTTCCATGGCCAGCTGGTAGGTAGCCGGGGGCTCGCCGTGGGCCCGGATGAGCACGGCTTCGTTGCGCAGCGCGGCCAGCTGCTCGTGGCAGATGATGCGTAGGCCGCGCGCTTCCAGCCGTTGCACTTCTTCGTCGTTGTGCACGATGTCGCCCAAACAGTACAGGTAACCCTGTTCATCAAGGAGGTCCTCGGCCATTTGAATGGCGTAGATGACGCCGAAACAAAAGCCGGAATTGGGGTCAATTCGGACGCTGAGGTGCAAAGCTGGCATACGTCAGGACAAACCGCGAATACACTGTTAAGGTTTTGCTGCTCAGAAACGCTTCGGCGCGGGGCCGCACGCCTCATCAGAACCACTAAAACCTGGTTTCGGTTTACTCAGCCACCCGGTTGAGGTGCTGGGCCTGCTCGTCGCTCACGTGCCCGCGCCCAATCAAAAAGGTACGCACCGTCCGGAACGCCTCGGCGTCCAGCCCCGACTTAGGATGATTAAGCACCGCATTGACCAGCAATTCCTTGTCTTCCTCCACGTGCTTGCTCAGGCCCAGGAACGAGGGCAGATTGCTTTCCACGGAAAAGCGCAGAAAGCGAATTTC
Source organism: Hymenobacter montanus (assembly GCF_014699115.1). Lineage (GTDB taxonomy): Bacteria > Bacteroidota > Bacteroidia > Cytophagales > Hymenobacteraceae > Hymenobacter > Hymenobacter montanus. Next base: position 134,345 of record NZ_JACXAD010000006.1, on the reverse strand, counting down.
GGGGTTTTGGGGGTCGAGCCCGACGGCCTCCTCGAAGGTATGAGCCGCATTCTGCACGTAAGTCAGCTTGTTGAACATGGAGGCGTCGCGGGCCCGAATGGCTTCGGACGCTGCTTTGTAGCCCAACACCAGCGCGTCGCGTTCCTTATAGTCGGCCAGCAGGTTATAGAATTTCTCGCCGGCAGCTTTATCGGTGGCAGCCTGTTCGTAGTGGCGGCGCAGGGCGGTAGGATGGTAGGGTGACGACACGTTCTTTTTAATGGGAGTGAAGGAGGAAAGCCAGGCTTTAGGAACAGTGACAACCGCCGCACTTGGAGCATGTTCCACATTGGCGACCAAGTTCTTATCGGAGCAAAAACCGGTGGCCGCCGAGGCCGGCCAACTGCTTACAGCCGCCGACCAAAACAGCAGACTAAGAATTCTCATATGGGCAAAATTAAGGAGCGGTAGGTAACTTATGGTCCCCCGGCAAATGCCGTGCTCAAAATCTGCCTTAAATGCGCGATAAGCGGTACCGAAAGTACGAGCCCAGCAGCAGCAGCAGCTTGGTATTATCGGGCACCCGCACCCGCTCGCCCAAAATGCGGGCGGCCGGCAGCTTCCTTATCTTATAAAATAGTTTCAGGTAGTAGACGTAGGCCAGGTAAACTCCCAGCCGGGCCGAGCGCGGCAGCTGCACGATGCCCACGTAAGCCGCTTCGAAGTCGGCCTTGATGTCGGCCTCAATCTCGCTCTTGGTCGCGTCATTAAAGCGCTGATAAACGACGCCGGGAAAGTACACCCGCCCCCGCTCTTCGTAGTCGGAACGGATGTCGCGCAGGAAATTCACTTTCTGAAACGCCGAGCCCAGGCGCCGCGCCGGCTCGCGCAAACGCTCAAACAAAGCCGTATCGCCATCGCAAAAAATGCGCAAGCACATCAGCCCCACCACTTCGGCCGAGCCGTAGATGTATTCACTGTAGAGACCCGGATGGTAGCTCTGGTCTTCTAAATCGAGCGCCATGCTGTGCAAAAACGCTTCAATAAACTCGCGGTCGATGCCGTATTGCCGCACCACGTGCTGAAACGAGTGTAAAACCGGGTTAAAGCTCAAGCCCGTGTCCAGGGCCTCGTAGGTTTGGCGGCGGAAGTCGGCCAGCAGCGTGGCCTTGTCAAAGGCATGAAACGTGTCCACGATTTCATCGGCCCAGCGCACAAACCCATACACCGCGTACACGGGCAGGTGCAAGGCGGAGTCCAGCGTCCGAATGCCGAGGGTAAACGAGGTACTGTAGCGCCCGGTGATGAGCTTGCTACAGGCCAGGCTGGTATCGGTAAAGAGTTTAACGTGGTCCATATGATGAATTAAAAATTAAAAATTAAAAATGGACTGAGTGCGGCGGGAGGCGACAGCGCTCAGTCCATTTTTAATTTTTAATTATCAATTTTTAATTTCCTTCAACACCTCTCCGGCCACTACCTGGCCAGAAATCAACGACGGCGGCACCCCCGGGCCGGGCACGGTTAGCTGACCAGTGAAATACAAATTACTGATTTTTTTGCTCTTCAGGCTGGGCTTCAGCAGGGCGGTTTGTTTGAGGGTGTTAGCTAAACCGTAGGCGTTGCCTTTGTAGCTGTGGTAGTCGGCGGCGAAGTCGCGGTGGGCATAGCTTCGTTTGTACACCACCGCGTCGCGAATGCTGTGGCCACAATGCTGTTCGAGGCGGTTCATCAACCGGTCGTAGTACCGCTCACGAGTAGCCTCGTCATCGGTGAGGTTGGGCGCCACGGGAATCAGCAGGAACAGGTTTTCCTGGCCGGGTGGAGCAACGGTGGGGTCGGTCTTGCTGGGCACCGAGGCGTAGAACAACGGCCGGCTGGGCCACTGCGGCTGCTCATAAATCTCCCGGGCGTGCTGGCTGAAGTCCTCGTCGAAAAACAGGTTGTGGTGCCGTAGCTTGTCGAGCTTCTTATTCACCCCGAGGTAAAACAGCAGCGACGACGGAGCCATGGTGCGCGAGTCCCAATACTTCTCGTCGTAATGGCGGTGTTCAGGTTTGAGCACTTCTTGCTCGATGTGGTAGTAGTCGGCGCCCGCCACCACGGCATCGGCCGCGAAAAAGCCATGGGCCGTGCGGACGCCGGTGCTGCGGCCGTTTTCCACTACGATCTCCCGCACTTCCTCATTGCAGACGATTGCCACGCCCAGCTCTTGGGCCAGGTGTACCATGCCTTCCACAATCTTGTGCATGCCCCCCTTCGGGTACCACGTGCCCAGCGCCAGGTCGGCGTAGTTCATCAGCGAATACAGCGCGGGGGTATTTTCGGAAGTAGCCCCGAGAAACAGGATGGGAAACTCCACCAGCTCCAGCAGGCGCGGGTCCTTAAAGAAGCGGCGCACGTGCTTGTGCATGCTTTGCAGCACATCCATGCGCACCATGTCGACGAGCAGCTTGGGATCGGCGAACTCAAACACGGAGCGGCTGGGCGCGTACACCAAGCGGTTGATGCCCACCTCGTACTTGTAGGCCGCCTGCTTCAGAAACTCATCGAGGCGGCCGGCGCTGCCCGGCTCGTAGCGCTCGAACAGGTCACGCAGCTCGCTCATCTTCGCGGGGATATCCACGGCTTCCGGCCCTTTGAAAATCACCTGGTACGAGGGGTCAAGCCGCTGGAGCTCGTAGTAGTCCGACACCTTTTTGCCGAAGCGGGCGAAGTACCGCTCAAACACATCGGGCATCCAGTACCAGCTGGGGCCCATGTCGAAGGTGAAACCCTGGGCCCGGAATACCCGGGCGCGGCCGCCGGGGCTTTCATTTTTTTCGAGCAGCGTGACGCGCCAACCGGCCTGGGCCAGCGTAGTGGCCGCGGCCAGTCCCGCAAAGCCGGCCCCAATCACGACCACAGTAGGAGAAGCGGAAGAAGAATTCAACAAGTAATCGAGCTAATGTAGATAGTCGCAAGCTACAACCCGGCCCAACACTTTGTTTTGGTCGGCCCGCGGCCAGCAGCTTAACCGAATGACTTGATGAGCCTTGTCGAGCAAATTTTAGGGCAGCTTGCCGGACCGCGAACCAGAAGCTGCTAAACACAAAAGCCCGCGGCCTCCCGGTGGGAAGCGGCGGGCTTCAGCATGGTGTTGGCCGCGGCTAGTCTTCTAGTGCATCGCTGGTGTCGGCGGCCGAAGCGCCTACCGGCGCGTACACCTGAAGGGCCGACTTCAGCTCTTTGCGGGCAATGTGAATGCGGTTCTTGACAGTACCAATCGGGATTTGCAGCTTTTCGGCAATCTCCATGTACTTGTAGCCAATGTAGTACATCATGAAGGGCGTACGGTAGTCGGTGCCCAGGCCCGCAATGGCCTCGTTGATGTCGCGTACCACGAAGTCCGAAGTAGCGCCGTTGTAGGTAATGTAGTTCTGGTCGGTGTTGAAATACTGGAAGTACTCGGTCGAATCGATGTTGGAGCTGCGCTTGGTAATCTTATTATAGTTGTTGATGAAGGTGTTGCGCATGATGGTGTACAACCACGCCTTCAGGTTGGTACCGGCTTTAAACTTGTCCTTGTTGAGCAGGGCTTTAAGCAGGGTTTCCTGCACTAGGTCCTTGGCGTCATCAGCATCTCGCGTCAAATTCATGGCGGCGGGCCGGAGGGTAAGCGAAATCTTCTGCACCTGCGAGGTAAATTCTAGCGAAGTCATTCTGTTTAGCTTTTAGTGACCGATAGTTGAACAAATATACGAGGCCGCCGCTAAATCGGATGGCCCCGACCGAAAATATTATGCTCGGCTAGCCTACTTTTTCACGCAGGCCTAACAAGGTACGCCCCACGAGGGAATACTGCGAAGCTTAAGCCCCTTTTTATTACTCTTCGGTTAGCCTCCGGGCCCGCTATGAACCAAGGAGTTAGTAACTTACCCCCCTTACGCTGCTACCGGCTGCGGTTCCGGCATCTCCACGAGCGCCAAAAAATCGGTCATCAACGGCGGCGAAACGCAGTTCTCAGGCAGTACCAAGCCTTCCTGCCGGGCCCGGGAGCCATAGAGAACTAGCAAGGCCTCCGGAAACAGAGCCTGAACCTCCCGCGCATACTCGGCTACGCCCTCGCGCTCGGGCTGGGTGGTGAGCACCGTTACTACCCCGGCGGGCTCATAGGAAGCCCTTATTTCGGCCAGGGCGGAGTTAGGCAGGTTCTGGCCCAAGTAGAGGGTGTGGTGGCCTCGCGCCCGCAGGGCGTAGTTCATAAACAGCAGGGCCAGCTCGTGCAGCTCATTGGCGGGTAAGAACAGCACCCAGCGCCGGGCCGTGGCCGGCACGCTGGGCAGGGCATCGGTCGCGGCCAGAATCTTCTGCCGCAGTAAGTGCGCTAGCATGTGCTCCTGCGCAACGTCGACAGTGCCGGCCATCCACATCAGGCCGATGCGTTGCAGCAAGGGGTAAGCCACCGACAGCATCATTCGCTCGAAGCCCAAGCCATGAGCGGCCTCGTCGAGCAAGTGGTTAAGGGTAGGCTCGTCGAAGCTGATCATAGCCGCCAGCAGCGCGTTCACCTGCAGGTGATAATCGTGGACGTCGTTGCTGCAAGCCAGTACAGCCTCGCTGATTTCGGCGTCGGTAAGGCGGGCAATCTGCGAAATCCGCTTCCCCCGGCCACAGAGGGTGCTCACGTTGAGCAGGCGGCGCAGGTCGTCGTCGGAGTACGTGCGGATATTCGTGGCCGTGCGCACCGGGTTTAGCAGCCCGTAACGCTGCTCCCAAATCCGGATGGTATGCGCCTTGATGCCCGAAAGGTGCTCTAAATTGCTGATGGAGTAATGGCCCATTTTAATTAACTGAGAACGATAAGCCAAGCATTAAAAAGGCCGTCTACTCTTATTGTCAGAAGGTAAAAGCCCCCTATTTGAAAGAGCAAGGAGTTATTGCTCCAAATTTCTGATTTTTCCGGCCGGTTTTTTCGACTGCTTCCGGGCCAGCTCCAGGTACTTTGGCGATACCCACAGCAGGCCGAACTCGGCCGAGCCGTCGCGTCCAGCGGTCTTATGGTGGGTTTTATGGGCCATGTTCAGGGCCCGCAAGTAGGTGTTTTTCGACTTTTTCCAGAACCGCAGGCGGCCGTGAATGAGCACGTCGTGCACAAAGAAGTAAACGGCCCCGTAGCTGGCAATGCCCACGCCCACCCAAAACCACCACCGGCCACCGTTGTCGCCGGTGATGAACAAAGCGGCCGATATCCCGCCATAAATCAGAAAAAACAGGTCGTTGCGCTCTACGGAGTGCGGGTGGCGCACGTGGTGCGAGCGGTGCAGGAACCACAGCGGCCCATGCTGCACGTACTTGTGCATGAACCAAGCCCAAAACTCCATAAAGCCAAACGTAGCGAGGGCAGTGCCGAAAGCGACCAGTGCAGTCATGCGGAAGTAACCAAGGCGCGAAAGCGTTGTTTAAAAAAAGAAGCAGCAACGCCGCCCCACTCGCATAAATTTCGGGAGCGGAACGGCGTTTCGGACAATAGAGCCACGAAGAACGTGGTTTTCGGCTTACCAGACAATCTTCTCCTTGTTGAGGAAGGCGGCGATGCCTTTGCGGCAATCTTCGGAGCCGCGGGCTTCGGCGTTGCGCTGGGCCGCGTAGCGCAGCCCTTCTTCCAGGCCCATTTCGGGCAGCCGGGCCAGCATTTCCTTGGTTACTTCCATGCTCTGGGCCGAGTTTTCGCGGCAAAGCCGCCCGGCATAGGTCCGTACCCGCTCGGCCAAGTCTTCCGGGTCCGCCAGGAAGGTGATCAGGCCCATCTCGAGGGCGGCCTGCGCCGAAATCGGGTCACCACTGAGCAGCAGCTGCTTGGTGCGGGCCTCGCCAATCTTGCGCAGCAAGAACACGCTGACGATGGCCGGCAGGAAGCCGATTTTCACTTCGGTGTAGCCAAACTTGGCCGAGGGCACGGCAAAAGTGAGGTCGCAGATGGCGGCCAGCCCGCAGCCGCCCGCCAGGGCGTGGCCCTGCACCTGGCCAATGACGACTTTCTTGAGGGTATAAATCTGGTGGAAGAGCTGCATTAGGTGCGTGCTGTCTTCCAGATTGTCGGTATAGCCGAATCCTTGCAGATCCTGGATGTAGGCCAGATCGGCCCCGGCACAGAACACGTCGCCGGCGGCCCGCAGCACAATGACCTTAACAGACTCGTCGTTTTCGGCAAAGTCGAAGGCTTGTTTGAGCTCCGTGACCACGTCGGCATTGAGGGCGTTGCGCTTGTCCGGGCGGTTCAGGGTGATGTAGCCAATGCGGTCCTCAGCTTCGTAGCGAATGTAGCGGAGGGCTTCGAGTTCGGGAGTGAGCAAGTCTTCCATAAGGAGCGGGATGGACAAGAGCGGATGAGTATAGCTAGGATGCCAAACCGAATGAGAAGGTGGCATCGGTTGCGACAAGTAACGCAAAAAATGGGCGCAGAGGTTATAGTACTCGGCCAAGCAACCACCTGCACCGCTGAAAGTGGCTGCCCGTTGGCTGGTCTGGGCTGCCAAAGAGAACTCGGAAAAAGTCATGCCAATGGTTGCCTGGCCAATCAACCAAAGGTTACTGTGGCGCAGCCCGGCCGGCACCGGAAAGCGCCGCCCCCGGGTCACGCAGTCAACTGCTGCCGGCAAAGCGGAACCGTGGCCGGCCAGCTTGGCCGATTCAGAGCCCTGCCCGTTCGTCCAGAGGAACTGGCTTCGTTAGCCGGATGGGCCCCATCGTAGGCGCAGCGGATCTGACCAACGCAATTGCTAACCGGCAAAGCCCGGATTGGGCGTGCTTAAACACCTCAATGGTCGACCTTCTCCGGGGTTGACTTTTCCTGGATGAGCCCGGTTAAAAACTCGTCCAACCCTGCGCTTGAAGCGGCACGGCCTGCTTGGCTTTGGTAATCAGGTTGGCACCGTCTTCGGCGGGCGTAAGGTGACCGATGATGGTGATGTCGGGATGATTCTTCAGCTTGTCGTGGTCCGCCACGGGCACGGTAAACAGCAGCTCGTAGTCCTCGCCGCCGTTCAGAGCGCAGGTGAGCGGGTCGAGGTTGAACTCGGCCGCGGCTTCCAGCGTGGGGTTGGCCAAGGGCAGGAACTCGGTAAAAACCCGGGCCCCGGTGCCGCTGGCCTGGCACAGGTGCAGCACCTCGGACGCCAGTCCGTCGGAAATATCAATCATGCTGCTGGGCCGGATGCCCCGCTCGCGCAGCTCGTGGATGATATCGAGCCGGGCCTCGGGGCGAAGCTGGCGCTGCACCACGTACTCATAGCTGGCCAGTTCGGGCTGGGTTTCGGGGTCGGCGAGGAAAGCCTGCTTTTCCCGCTCCAGTACCTGCAGGCCCAGAAACGCCGCCCCCAGGTCGCCGCTGACGCAGAGTAGGTCGGTGGGCTTACCGCCGCTGCGGCGCACTACTTCGCCGGCGGGGGCCTCGCCCAACACCGTCACGGCCAGGGTGAGGCCCCCGCGGCTGGCCGTGGTGTCGCCGCCTACCAGGTCCACGTTGTAAGCCTCGCAGGCGAGGCGCATTCCAGCGTACAGTTCTTCTATGGCCTCAACAGTAAAGCGCGGACTGGCCGACACCCCTACCACCAGCTGGGTGGGCAAGGCGTTCATCGCGGCCACATCCGACACGTTCACCGCTATGGCTTTGTAGCCCAAGTGCCGCAGGGGGCAAAACGAGAGGTCGAAATGGATGCCTTCTACCAGCAAGTCGGTGGTCATTACCTGCTCGGCGCCCGGCGTGGGGGCAATAATGGCCGCGTCGTCGCCAATGCCCAGCACGGTACTGGGCTGGCGCGGGCTAATGCCTTGTTGCAAACGGCGGATAAGGGCAAACTCACCAATGGCGGTGAGGGGCGTAAGGTCGGGCATGGCGTTGTAGCTGGCGGGGCGAGGTAATCAGCAGCGAGTTATCGTGGGCTGACAAGTACCATTCTTCAGAGTTGTACGCGCAAAAGTACGTTTGCGGAGAAGTGCGGAAGGCATAGCTCGCTGAGGCGACGCCTCCGTGGCTTTCAGTACCTCGGGCAAGCTGCCCAGCGGCCATCGGGCAACAACTCTCCCAGTATATTAAGGAGTGCCACCTCCCCTATTTAGGCCCGTGAAGGCTCGAAACTTTTTTTGCTAACGAGCGTTAGGAAGTATATCTTTGTTGGCTCCTATGGCTACTGCTGCTCCACTTCGCTCGCGCAAGGCTCAGATCGACCGCACGGCCACCGCCCTGTTTCGGGCGCGGGGCTTCGCGGCCACTAGCATGCGCGAACTAGCGACTGAGCTGGGCCTGGAGGCCGGCAGCCTGTACTCGCACATCAAGTCGAAAGAAGAGATTCTGCACCGGGTGTGCTTTGGCTTGGCCGAGGCGTTTTTCGCCGGTTTCGAGGCGGCTACGGCTGCTACCTCCGCTCCTATCGCCACGCAGTTACGCCAAGCCATTGAGGCCCACGTGCGGGTGCTCACCCGTGACAGCGCCGCCTCGGCGGTGTTTCTGCACGAGTGGCGCCACCTGAGCGAGCCGGCCCGTAGCGAGTTTCTGGCCTTGCGCGACCGGTACGAAGCCGCTTTTCGCAGCCTGATCCAGCGGGGCATTGCCACGGCGGAGCTGCACGCGCCCGATGCGGCCTTTGCCACGCTCGCGCTGCTGGCCAGTCTCAACTGGCTGCCGGCCTGGTATCGGCCCGACGGCAAGCTAACCCCCGATGAAATTGCCCACCGACTGGCCGACCAACTGCTTGGTGGTCTTCTTAATGAGCGAGCGGCAATGAGCCAGTAACTGTTTCTCTCTGCTAGTCGCCCTTCTCCCCAGCTTCACTACTTTATCCACTCACTTATCGCCCCCTTGCCCCATGTACGGATCCGCTAGCACCCACGACTTGCCGACCACGGCCGCCACCGGCCTGGAAAACGAAGACCCGATTTTACTGGCCGAGTTTGAGGCCCGCATCGCGCGGGGCGAAAAAATCGAGCCCAACGACTGGATGCCGGCACTCTACCGTAAGCAGCTCATCCGCATGATTGAGCAGCACGCGCACTCCGAAATCATCGGCTCGCTGCCCGAGGGTACCTGGATTACGCGGGCCCCGGGCTTCCGCCGCAAAATGGCGCAGATGGCCAAGGTGCAGGACGAAGTCGGCCACGCGCAACTGCTGTACTCGGCGGCCGAAACGCTCGGCAAAACCCGCGAGCAAATGCTTACCGACCTCATCAACGGCAAGAGCAAGTACTCCAACGTCTTCAACTATCCCACGCCTACCTGGGCCGACTCCAACGTCATTTCCTGGCTTATCGACGCCGGCGCCATCGTCAACCAGCTCGCCAACGCCAAGGGCAGCTACGGCCCCTACTGCCGGGCCCTCGACCGGATTTGTGCCGAAGAAGCCTTCCACCTCAAGTACGGGCACGATGCCGTAGTGCACATGGCCACCGGCACGCCCATCCAGCGCCAGATGATGCAGGCCGCGCTCAACCGCTGGTGGCCGGCCATCATGACCTTCTTCGGGCCTTCGGATAAGATGTCGGTTCACACCGAGATCCTGATGCGCTGGAAAGTAAAGATGGCTTCCAACGACGAGTGCCGCAATCAGTTCCTGGACATGTACGTGCCCAAAATCTGGGAGATTGGCCTGACCCTGCCCGACCCCAACCTGCGCAAAAACGAGGAAACCGGCCAGTGGGAATTCACCGAGCCCGACTGGGAAGACTTCAAGCGGGTGATTAACGGCGACGGCCCCTGCAACGCCGAGCGCATTGCCGTGCGCCGCGCCGCCGAGGAAAACGGGGCCTGGGTACGCCGCGCCCTGCGCACGCCAAAAACCCAGTACGTCCGGCCGCTGGCTTAAAGGCAGTAATAACGGCCCGGCCGAGCCCAGCATCTTGCCGATTTGGCTGCATACCGCGAGCGAGCTGTTGCGCTCGGCCGGGCTGTTCTAACTTGTTTGCTTCTTCATCATGATCCAATCGCACGACCCGCGCATGAATCGCCTGGGACTTTCCGACGCGCCAGCCGCCGCGGTCGCCAAGGAAGCCCTCGACCAGTTTGGCACCTACGAGGTATTTCACCAAAAGAAGGAAGGCGCTCCTTACGTGTACGTAGGGCCTGTGCACGCGCCCGAAGCCGACGTAGCCTTTCTGTTCGCCAAGGAGCAGTACAGCCGGCGCTTTGCCTGCACCGGCTTATGGGTCGTGCCCACGGCGGCCATCACGGTAACGGCCTACGTGGGCGACCAGGAGTCGGCCTACGACACGCTGCCGCTGGTAACCAGCCACAAAGAACCAGCCCCTGACGCCAGCTCGCCGGGAACGAGCGCCCCGGCCGCCGAACGGACGGTTGTTGAAGCAGGTGAGGCGGGTGAAACCGACTACGATATTTTCCACCTTAAGAAGCGGGGCAAGGCGCACCAGCACGTGGGCCAGGTGCGCGCCAGCTCCCCGGGCCACGCGCTGCAAGTCGCCAAGGCGGCATTTGGGGAGCAGCGCCCGGTGGTGAATGTCTGGGCCGCCCGGTCGGCCGACTTCCTGCGCTCCGACGCCGAAGACCGGGATATTTGGGCTACTACGCCGGAAAAAAAGTATCGCGATGCCATTGCCTACAAGGTGCAGGACCGCATCGAAAAATTCAAAGCCGAAAATTCGTAAGCTCATGGACCCCAAGCTCGACTTACTCTATCGACTCGCCGACGACCAGCTCATTCTGGGGCATCGCAACTCGGAATGGAACGGCCTGGGGCCCATTCTGGAAGAAGACATCGCCTTCTCGAGCATGGCCCAGGACAAGCTCGGCCACAGCTTGCAGCTGTACTCGCTGCTGCACCAGCTGGGCGAAGCCGAGCCCGACACGGTGGCCTTCACTCGCAACGCGCCGCAGTTTCATTGCTGCCAGCTGGTGGAGCTGCCCATTGGGGAGTACGACTTCAGCCTGACGCGTCATTTTCTGTTCGACCACGCCGAGCTGCTGCGGTTCGAGGCGCTGGCTACCAGCACCTACGAGCCCCTGGCCCAAGTGGCCCGCAAGCTGCGGGGCGAGCTAAAATATCACGTTTTGCACGCCAATACCTGGATGAAGCGCCTCGGCACGGCCACCGAGGAGGCCATCGAGCGGATGCAGCGCTCGCTCAACTTTACGCTGCCCTACGCACTGGGCATTTTTGAGAAAACCGACGCCGAGGCGGAAATTATTAGCACCGGCTTGTTTGTTGGCGAAGACGAACTGCGGAGCCGCTGGCTGGAGAGCATCACCAAGGTAGTGGCTCAAACGGCGCTGGAAATGCCGGATGTCCTCAGCCTGGCCCCCGTAGCGGGTGGGCGGCAGGGGCAGCATACCGAGTTTTTGCAGCCGCTGCTGGATGAGATGGCCGAAGTATTTCGCCTCGACCCCACGGCTGATTGGTAGTATTCGGTTATTGGTTGTTGGTGCTTGGTGCCTAGTGCTTGGTAAAACGTCCTGCCAAGCGCAGTTGAGGCACCTCGCTCACTTCATTTCATACTCACGACCGGATACTTCCTCTTCGACTCAGCGGACGCCAGATGAGCATGACGTTCTAACCAGGCACCAACAACCAAGCACCAACAACTATGCACCAAGCACCATGCACCATGCACCAAGCACCATGCACCAAGCACCAAGTCCTAGAGTGGCTTCAAGCCGTGAAAGACCCGGAGATTCCGACTATTTCACTCGTTGATCTGGGGGTGGTGCGGGGCGTGGAAGTTGACGAGGCCACGGGCAACGTGCGGGTTCACCTCACGCCTACCTTCGCGGGCTGCCCGGCCATGGACTACATGAAGCGCGACGTGGAGCGCACTCTGCTGGCGCACGGGGTGCCGGTGGTGGAAGTTGACATCAGCTTGCGCGAGGCCTGGAGTTCGGACATGCTCACCGAGGCCGGCCGCGAGGCCTTGCGGCAGCATAAGCTCTCGCCGCCCCCGGTGCTCGACCACCAGGTGCTGGACCTGGATTTTCTGGAGTACGCGGAGTGCCCCAACTGCCACGGCAACAATACCGAGCTGCGGACGCCGTTTGGGGCAACGTTGTGTCGCGCCGTACATTACTGCCACGATTGCCGCCAACTATTCGAGCAGTTCAAGCCGGTGTAGGGCTCTTGAGCTGATTGTTCTATTCCTATTTTTCTAATGATGGACTCCACTAAATGTATCCTTTCTCCTTTTAAGTCGGTGGTTGTGGCCCTGTTGATTCTGACCGGCGGCGCGGCCTCCTGCAAGCGCGACGGCAGCCAGGCCGCGGCTAAAAACCCTGCTTCGGCCGCAGCTGCCAAAGCCCAGCTTGATGTGCTGCGCGATTCTGTGGACCTGAAGTGGCGCAACATGATCGAAAGCGACGACCAGAAAATCAGCCTTACCCGGCTGCTCCTGCGCGAGCTGCAAGGCCAGCCGGGCATGAATGCCGCCCAGCTGCAAGGCCTGGAACGGGCCAATGCCCGCCTCAAGAGTCGCCGCTACACCCAGCAAACCATGGCTTCCTCGGCCCTGATTGACCAGTACGACGCCAGCCAGGATTCCGTTCTGCACGCAGTGTACCCCGTGGCGGCGCCCAATGGCAATGCACCCACCGAAAATGCCCGCAACTTCGTCGAAGGCTTGCAGCAACTCGACGAGGGGGTTGTGGGTTTCCGGGTGCAGTACGACCGCGCCGTCAAGCAGTACAACGCGTACCTCCAGCTCCACCAATCCGAGCTGCAGACGCTGGGCGGCAAATACGCGGACATGAAGCCGCTGCCGCTTTTCGAGGTGCAAAACTGAGCCGGCTGGGAAACCTTACCCCTGGCCCCTCTCCCCAGGAGAGGGGGAGCCTGACATTAGGGATACGAGTGGAATACGTCGCTAATTCACTCAATTTCTTAGCGCGTGTTATGCTCTTTTCAGCAAGATGAAGGCGTTCTTTTCGGTTGGCGGGGTTACTTCTAAACCGTCGTGCAGGGCCTCCGAGACTGAGAAGGTATCGTAGCGGGCTTCTCTGCGCTTTGGCCTTTTTTCGGCAATACGTAAACGGCCATAAGAGCATAACGCGCGCTAGCATGTGTCGGGAAAACCGGGTAGGTAGGATGAATGTAGTGCTGGCGTGGTAGGACGCACTGCTAGGTGTACAACAGAAAAGCGCGCGGCAAATTTGCCGCGCGCTTTTCTGTTGTCTTCCGCCTTCCGGGTTCTACAAGGCCGCCATTTCTTCCCGCACAAAATCGGCTAAGGTGCGCAGGTAGTCGGTGCTGAAATCGAAGCGAATACCTGCGGCGGCGTAAATCTGGCCGATGGGCGCGGTGTAGCCCAGGGCCAGGGCGCGCTTGTAGCCGGTGAGGGCCTGGGTGGGATTCTGGCGATAGTTCCGCCACATGGCGATAGCGCCGAGCTGGGCCATGGCGTACTCGATGTAGTAGAACGGCACTTCGTAGAGGTGCAGCTGCTTCTGCCAGAGGAAGGGCTTGTAGGCTTCCAGGCCCTGCCAATCGACGGTGCGCTGGTTGAACTCATCAAAAATCGTGGTCCAGTAGCTGTGGCGCTCGGCCTCGGTGTGGTGAGGATTTTCGTACACCCAGTGCTGGAACTTGTCGATGGTAGCCACCCAGGGGAAGGTTTCGAGTACGCTTTCGAGGTGGGTTTTCTTGGCCTGACGCAATTCTTCGGAGTTGGGGAAGAACACGTGCCACTGGTCCATGCTCATCAGCTCCATGCTCATCGAGGCCAGCTCGGCAACCTCGGAGGGTGGGTGCTTATCGGCTCCCAGAGGCAGGCCGCGGGTGAGGAAGGAGTGCACGGCGTGGCCGCCTTCGTGCAGCATGGTAACTACATCGCGGAGGCTGCTGGTGGCGTTCATGAAAATAAACGGCACTCCCGTTTCGTCGAGCGGGTAGTTATAGCCACCGGGCGCCTTGCCTTTGCGGCTTTCCAGGTCGAGGTGGCCCATCTGCCGCATGGTGCGCAAACAGTCGCCGAGGTAGGAGTCGAGGTTTTGAAAGACGGTGATGGTCTTTTCCACCAGCTCTTCGCCAGTGCCGAAAGGGCGAAGCGGCGGCCGGCCGCTGGGGTCGACGTCGAGGTCCCAGGGACGCAGGGCGGGCAGTTGAAGGTCTTGCCGGCGCTCCAGGTCGAAATCGTCGATGAGCGGCACCACCGTCTCCCGAATGGCCCGATGGAAATCGAAGCAGTCCTGCGGGGTGTAGTCGAAGCGACCCAGCGCGGCAAACATATAGTCGCGGAAATTAATAAATCCGGCGTTCAGAGCCACTTGATGGCGCAGGCTCACCAGCTCCGTGAAGAGTTGCCCCAGTGGCTTGGCGTCGGCTAGGCGGCGGTCCTGAATGGAGCGCCAAGCCGTTTCCCGGACGGCCCGGTCCGGGTTTTTCAGGCGGTCGGCGGCCTGGGGCAGCGTCAGCTCCTGCCCGTCGAGGGTCACGTTCATGGCCCCCACCGTCGCCGCGTACTGCTGCTGCTTGGTGCTGATTTCGGTTTTGAGCGCGATGTTCTCGACCCGGTAGATTTCCGACGCCCGACGCACCGAGCGCAGGAACACCCCGTAGCGGCGCTCGTCAAGCCCGCTCAAATGCGGGGAAACGAGCATCTTCTCGTTCAGGGCGTGGTCGTAGGGTGCTACCAGGGGCTCGATTTCGTTCACGAAATACTGGAAGGCTTCGGCGCGCAAAGGGTCCTGCGTGTCGCAGGTCATGCGGATGTAACGCCAGGCCAGGTCCTCGCTCAACACCGCTTCCAGCTCAGAGCGGTTGAGCAGCCAGCGCTCCAGCTCGGCGGGGCTGGACAAGGAGCGGTTTTGCAGCTCCTGAAAGAAGGGCTCAATGGCTGCCCAGTTGGTTACGATAAAGTCTTCGGGCAGGTACTGGCGGGGCGGCCGGGTGGTGTCGGTGGCCGACTCGGCGGTAGGTTCAGCAAGTAGCATCATGATACAATAATAGGGGAAGAGAATCTGAGAACGGCTGTCCTGACCGCAGCCGGTGCTTCACGCCACCGATAAAGCACCTGGCAAAAGGAATCAGGGGTAATGGTCAAAGACTAGCGCCGTTTCCGAGCCGGTATACCTGGTCGGCGAGCGGAACCTCACCCCTGGCCCGTCTCCACAGGAGAGGGAAACAGATGCCAGTTATGCGGACCGGAAAACAGCGCTAATTGTTCTCGACAAACCTCAAAACGCCCGACCAAGCGAGGTGCCCCGTGCGGCTGGACGGTCAATCATTCTGTGTGGGCTTAAGTAATCCCTTTTAACTTATCTCCTAGCCGATTTCGATGACCACGTCATCCGTCATGGGGTGGCCCACACAGGTTAGCACGTAACCCTGCTTCATTTCCGAATCGGACAGGCCTTCGCGCTCATCCAAGTGCACCTTCCCGCTCAGGCACTTGCCGCGACAGGCGGTGCACAGGCCCGCCTGGCAGGAATACGGCAGGTCAATATCCTGGTCGAGGGCGGTTTCGAGGATGGTTTTACCGGCGGGCACTTCAATCTGGTACTCGCTGCCTTCGTATTGAATGGTGACGGTGCGGGTGGTCTTGGTATCGTTGGCAGGGCTAGCGGAAACGTCACCGTGGCCGTTGGGCTGGCCGGCCACGGCCGGGTCGGCGCTGGCCACGAAGCTTTCGCGGCGCACCCGGGCTTCGGGCACGTTGAGCAAGTCGAGGGCGGCGCGGGCTTCGGCCATCATGCCCTCGGGGCCGCACAAAAAGTACTCGGCCTGCTCGGCCGGAAACTGATGGCGCTGCTCCAGAATGCGCAGCAGCATGGTGCGGTTCAGGCGGCCGGTGTGGCGGTGGGGGCCGCCCGGCTTCAGGGGCTGGCTGTACACGTGCTCTACTTGCACGCGGCCGTTGCTTTGGGCTTCAAGGTCGGCGAGCTGCTGCTGAAAGATTACCGACTCTTCGTTGCGGTTGCCGTAGATCAGCAGCACGTGGCTGTTGGGCTCGGTGTTCACCACGGCCTTGAGAATGGACATGAGCGGGGTAATGCCTGAGCCAGCACCAATGAGTACTAGCGAGCGGGCCGCCTTCGGGCTGGGGCTCAGCGTGAAGTTACCCAGGGGCTCCATCACTTCGATTTGCTGGCCAACTTTCACCGTATCGAGCAAATAGTTACTCACCAGCCCCCCCGCCACGCGCTTCACCGTCACGGACAGGCGCGGGGCCTCGTGCGGGGTGCTGCTGAGCGAGTAGGCGCGACGCTCTTTTTTTCCATCCGGACCGCAGGGAACGATAAGCGTCAGAAACTGGCCGGGCCGGCTGGGAATGGGTGCCCGGTCGGGCCGCTCTAAGTGAATGGTGACCGAATCGGCCGTTTCCTGGGTCAGGGCAACAACGGTCAGGGTGTGGTAACTCATGCGGAAAATAAAGGTGGGAAAGCCTATCGTATTTACGCAGCCGGACGGGCTTTGAGTAGTACGAATGATGACGAATAATAAAAAGAAGCGAAGGCCACGACGCCCGCGGCGCTATGTCGGCCGCAAAGGTAACTTGCCGCCCCGTCCACCACGACCCTGTAACAGCGACTCCCTGCGCACTGTTGGGGCCGGCCCCGGTATTTTTCTGTCCATTCCTGCTCTCCACATGCCCCTTGCTTCCCTCCTGCTACGCCACCAAGCCGAATTTGGCCCGGTGCTGCCGGTCGACCTGAACGGCCCGGCCGTTACCCGCCTCGACCTCACCGACCGCAACCCGCTGGTGGCGCACGCCGACCTGCGCGACACGGCCGCTTTCGAGGTGGTAGTGAACGCTATGCTGGCCGCTAAAAATGCCACCATCGGCGTGGGCGGCTACCTCGAAAACCGCGTAATCTACCAGCGCAGCCAGCATTTCGGCCCCGGCCAGGCCGAGGAAGCCCGGTCGTTGCACCTGGGCATCGACGTGTGGATTGCCGCCGGCACGCCCGTGCTCGCCCCCCTCCCCGCCCGCATCCACAGCCTGGCCGACAACGCCGGCTTCGGCGACTATGGCCCCACCGTCATCCTGGAGCACGAGTTCGACGGCACTCCGTTTTATAGCCTCTACGGCCACCTCAGCCGCAAAGAGTGGACGGTGCTCCGCGTGGGCCAGCAGCTGGAGCAAGGCCAGGCCTTCGCGACCGTCGGCCCCTACCCCGAGAACGGCGACTGGCCGCCCCACCTCCACTTCCAACTCATTGCCGACCTGCAAGGCCGCGTGGGTGACTTTCCCGGCGTGGCCCGCCCGAGCGAGCGGGCCATATGGACCGCGCTCTGCCCCGACCCCAACCTGGTGTTGCAGTGCCAGCTGTTGGGCTAAGCTCATGCTACCGAAAGCAGCTCAAGGTTAGCACCGATTTTGACCGCGACCTGGCCCGTCTGCCGGTTGAAAATAATGGCGGGCACCGGGGCAATACTGCGAATGATGGATGAGCACTGCCGGCCGGTGTTTAAGGTTTCGAGCTGGTCCATTACTTCGCCGGTATCCAGGTTAATGATTTTGGGGTACTGGTAAAGGTCCCAGGCCCGATGGGCGTCAATCGGAAACAGGTTGCCGAACGGGGCAAGCACCTTAAGTGGTTGCGAAAACTCGTTGGCTATGAAATTCCAGACGGCTAAATGCCCCGGCGGTACTACGCTAGGTTCTTCATCATCCATTACTTCTTCGGTGGAAGCGCCCAGTAGGACCTGCGTTTCGGAAATAAAACCAGCCGAACAAAGCTCGCTGTTGGTAGGAGCGCTTAACTCGCTTTCATCCAGCAATAAGGGGTTAGCCAGGCAGGCACGTATGTCGAATAGCTCAACCATATCCCACGGGTGCCAGAGCCACCCTTTGCTCAATAAATACCCTCCTTCAGGGCTGACTTCGAAGCGGGAATGAAATCTGTCCATGGGCTGGCGGCTGGGGATATTGGTGACCAGCTCACCGGTTTCAACATTCTCAAAGTCAATCCGGCAGTACTCCAGCGGACAATGGACCAAATACGTTACGCCATCGACGGTAGCAAAAGCCGCTGGGTATTCGTATCCGGTGGCGAGGTACTCATCACGATTGATTTCCCGAATCGGCTCCCCATTCCTGAGCAAAACGCCCTTCGTGCCCAGCACCTGGTAGAGGAAAGCATACTGCCCGTCGGCCGAGGTAATGGCGCGGTCGAAGGCTAACGCCAATTTCCGCGAAATCTGCGGGGGCTCAGCCGCGGCTGGACCGTACTTTCTCAAGCTGACCCAGTCTATAATTTCATTACCCACCCAGGCAATAGTTTGGGGATTGTCGGTGGCAAGGGTTTGGTGACGCATAAAAAAACATTGACTGGCTCAATCAAATTTGATAGCGACTACCGGCTTGATGCGCGCAATCAGGTAAGTTGGGATGAGCACGGCCAGCAGCGAGGCCCCGAACGTAGCCACGTTCAGGAGCAGCAGCATTCGAGGGTCCCAGGAGATCGGCACCCGATCCATGTAATAGTTCTCGGGGTCGAGCGGGATGAGATGGAAATAATACTGGACGGCGCAGAATCCCACGGCGATTACGTTGCCAATGAGCATGCCGCGCACCGTGAGCGAAAGCCCCCGAAAAAAGAAGATCTGCCGAATCTGGTTATCGGTCGACCCCAAGGCTTTGAGAATGCCGATCATGTTGGTGCGCTCCAGGATCATGATAAAAATGGTAGCGACCATGTTGAACGTAGCGACGAAAATGATCAGAATCAAAAAGATTATCACGTTGCGGTTCAGCAGCTTCAGCCAATCGAACAGCTGCGCGTACTGCTCCGTGACTTTATCGATTTTGAGGTCGTACGGCAGATGCTCGTATAAATGCTCGTAGGTCGTATCCAGCGCAGTGAAGTCCCGCAGCATCACTTCCATCCCGCCCACCAGGGAATCGGGCCAGGCCGGCGAGTTCAGCTCCCGGATCTGCCGAATATCACCGATGACGTACACATCGTCGAATTCGTCGAGCCCGGTCGAGTAGATACCGCTCACCCGAAACTGGCGGATGCGCGGCGGGCTTTGAATGAAGTAGAACAAGGCTTTGTCGCCCACGGCCAGCCGCAGCTTGTTGGCTACTTTGCGCGAAAGCAGCACGTCGTCGCTGGCGGCCGAGTCGGGAAAGCTCATAAACTTACCGGCTTGCAGGTTCTGGCGCATGGGCGAAAGGCCATCGGTTTCCGAGATGCCCTTCAGGACCACGCCCAGCACTTCCTCTTTGGTTTTGATAATGGCCGTTTTCACGGCAAATGGCTGCGTCGACTTTACTTCCGGGACCTGATGCAACTGCTTCACCAGCCGGGGGCCGGCAATGGGGGCAACTTCCAGCGAGTTGTTGGTGTCGTAGCGGGAGATTTGCAGGTGCGCTCCGAACGAGAAAATCTTGTTCTGAATCTCGTTGCGAAACCCTTGCAGGATGGCAAACGACACCACCATCACGGCCAAGCCCATCGCAATGCTGATGATGGCAATTTTTGTGACCGAGGAGGTAAAGGAGCCGGAGTCGGCTCCCCCGTCAATCTTGTGCGAAATGTAGCGGGCGACATTCATTGTTCGACCGTAAAGCTACGTTTTGAACCGGTACCGGGCGGGTTGGGGCGGGCCACGAGGGCCTGTTGTGGCGCCTGACGTCGGTGCAGCTCCCGCTGGACGCCCTGGATGAAGAAAAGATAATAACAGAGTAGTATGTGCTGCTTGGATAAACGAAAAAGTCCCAGCATCACTGTTTTTTTCGTGGGTTATTCCCGAGGTGTGCACGGCTTCTGCGGAGACTGGGCGGCGGGTGGAACCGTACAGCGGGTTTTGACCAGGCTCACCGCTCACACCTGGTATTTTTAGGGATGGTGGTCTTCTGTTCGGAACCCAGTTGCCTTCTCTATTTACAAGCGAGTAAGTGGGTTTGACCTGGTTTAGCCACGCCGCCGTACATCACTTCCTCGGTTTTGTCGTTCTCTAGAGCTGGCCACGCCGGGTGCTGCTTCCAGCTAGGCCGAAAGCCGATGTCTGCGCTTTGAAGTGGGCCGTGGCGTCTTGGCCCCTTGCCTGGCGGCTGCTTTCGCACGCGGCATTGTTCTCTTAGCTTTGCTCTTCTAACATGATAGCCATTTCCGCAAAACTAGCCTGGGCGCTCCTGCTAGCGGTGCCGACCTGCAGCCCGCCGGCCACGGTGGCCGGACGGCCCGCTCCGCCCCCCGCCCAAGCAGCAGCTGGCGTGAGTACCCCACCGACCTCGCCGCGCGTGGTTGTGGGGGCCGAGCGCCTCGATACCTACCTGCCGCAGCTCCAGAATAAGCGCATTGGCTTGGTCATCAACCAGACTTCGCGGGTGGGTAACGCGTACTTAGTCGACACCCTGCGGGCCCGGGGCGTAAACGTGACGGCCATTTTCGCTCCCGAGCACGGCTTCCGGGGCGAAGCGGCCGATGGCGCGACCATCAAGGACGGGCGCGATGCCCGCAGCGGGGTGGCCGTGCGCTCGGTGTACGGCAAAACCAAAAAGCCCACCCCCGAAATGCTGGCCGACGTGGATGTGCTCGTATTCGACATTCAGGACGTGGGCGCGCGATTTTACACCTTCATCAGCACGCTGCACTACGTGATGGAAGCCGCCGCCGAGCAGCACAAGCCCGTGCTGGTGCTGGATCGGCCCAATCCCAACGGCGACCTGGTCGATGGCCCCGTGCGGGAACCAGCCCACCAATCCTTCGTCGGCCTCGACCCCCTGCCTATCGCGCACGGGCTGACGGTGGGCGAGCTGGCCACCATGATAAACGGCGAGAAGTGGCTGGCGGGTGGGCAACGCTGCCGCCTTACGGTGGTGCCCCTGGCGGCCGGCTATACCCACGCCACGGCCTACCACCTGCCCGTACGCCCCTCCCCCAACCTGCCCACCGACCACGCCGTGGCCCTGTACCCCAGCATCTGCCTATTTGAAGGAACCAACGTGAGCGTGGGACGGGGCACTACCACACCGTTCGAAGTTATTGGCGGACCTACGCAGCCCGCTACCCGACCTTTCTCGTTCACGCCCCGGCCAAACCCGGGCTCCCCCACTCCCCCGCTCAATGGCCAGCTTTGCTACGGCCTCAACCTCGCCGCCGCCCCCACCCGCGAAGGCTCGGGATTAGTACTGAAATACCTGCTCGATTTCTATCAGCAAAGCACTGACAAGCCGCACTTCTTTGGCAAATATTTCGAGCAGCTCGCAGGCACCGCAACATTGCGCGAACAAGTGGTCGCAGGCAAGTCCGAAGCTGAAATTCGGGCCTCGTGGGAGCCCGGCCTGGGCAAGTTTAAGGCGCTGCGTAAGAAATACCTGTTATACCCAGAGCGGTAATTGGTTGGTGGTGCCTGGTGCTTAGTGCTTGGTTGTTGGAAGGTCCTGCCGAGCGCCACCGAAGCAGCTGGCCCGCATTATTGCAACGGCATTGCTTGCTGCTCCACGCGAGCTGCTTGGATCGCGCGAAGACGAGATGAGCATGATATTCTAACAACTAAGCACCAACAACCAAGCACCAGGCACCAAAAACCAAGCACCACTATGCTGAACCTCGTTTTCATGGGTACGCCCGATTTTGCCGTTCCCACGCTGGAAAGCCTATTGGCCTGGCCGGGCGGACGGGTAGTAGCTGTTATTACAGCCCCCGACCGGCCGGCGGGACGCGGGCAGCAGCTGCAAGCGTCGGCGGTGAAGGTGGCGGCCCTGGCTCATGGCCTGCCCGTGCTGCAACCCACCAACCTCAAGTCCCCCGAATTTCAGGCCGAGCTGAAAACCTACGCGGCCGACTTGCAGGTGGTCGTGGCCTTTCGCATGCTCCCCGAAGCGGTGTGGAGCATGCCTCGGCTCGGGTCCATCAACGTGCACGCTTCGCTGTTGCCGCAGTACCGCGGCGCGGCCCCCATCAATTGGGCCCTGATGCACGGCGACACGGAAACCGGGGTTACCTCTTTTTTCCTGCGGCACGAAATCGACACTGGCAACCTGATTTTGCAGGATCGGGTGCCCATCGCGCCCGAAGATGATTTTGGCAGCCTTTACGCCAAGCTCAAGGTAGCGGGGGCCGCCTTGGCCCGCCGCTCAGTCGAAGCCATCGCGGCCGGCACCGCTCCCAGCATTCCCCAGGCACCACGCGCTGACTTACGCCCGGCCCCCAAGATTCAGAAAGAAACCGGGCGACTCGATTTCAGCCGGCCCGCCGCCGAGCTGGTGAACTGGGTGCGGGGCCTTTCTCCCATTCCCGCCGCCTTCGCTACCCTGCCCGACGGCCGCTTGCTGAAAATATTCCGAGCCCAGGTCCAGGTACCCGAAGCGGATACGCCCCTGCCCACACCGGGTAGCTGGGCTTCGGATGGTCGGCACTTTCTACGCGTAGCTACTGCTGATGGCTGGCTGGATTTGCTGGATGTGCAGCTCGAAGGCAAAAAGCGCATGCCAGTGAAAGAGTTGCTCCTCGGTTTCAAGCTGGCTCGCTAAGGTATTTTTCTTCGTCATCATCTAATCCACTCTATGGTTTCCTTTGTCGTGGCCGTGGCCGAAAACGGGGTTATCGGCTACCGGGGCGAGCTGCCCTGGGGCCGCTTACCAGCCGACCTGCAACACTTCAAGCGCCTCACCCTGGGCCATCCGGTGGTGATGGGCCGCCGCACCTACGACAGCATGGGGCGGGCCCTGCCCCAGCGCCCCAACATCGTGGTGACGCGCCAACCACACTGGGCGGCCCCGGGCTGCGAAACCGCCGCTTCGGTGCCCGCCGCCCTGGACCGCGCCCGGGCGCTCGACGCCGAAGTGTGCGTTATTGGCGGCGGAGAGATTTATCGGGAAGCACTGCCCGCCGCCGACGTCATCTACCTGACGGAAGTACACCACTCTTTTGAGGGCGATGCCTATTTCCCGGCCCTCGATTCGGCCGACTGGCGCGAGGAATCCCGCGAACGACACGAAGCTGATGAGCAGCACGCGTATGCTTTCAGCTTCGTAACCCTGCGACGCCGGTAAAAAGGGTTTAGTCATTCATTGCCCGGACACCCGGCCTTCCGCGCCATGAGCTGCTTCAATCCTTTTAGCGCGTTCCGTAGAAGAGCGTAGCAAAGGGCGCGTCCGTTGCCGCCCCGCTCGCGCCGCTGGGTTTCCAGCGCCACGCTATATCGATCAGGGTTCGTCCATACCAGGTACCAGATTGACTCGTTGAACAGGGGCATACCTCATGCCACTGGATAAGCTAAAGCCCCGGCTCTGCAACGAGCCGGGGCTTTAGCTTATCCAGTGGCGGACGGGTTGCGGAGAGACAGGATTGCCCCTCCGCTCGTGGCGGCTGATAGTCAGTGACCTCAGCGCATGAGTACCAGCTTGCCCCAGTCTTTCTTGAAGGCCTGGTCGCCCGCCGTATCGCGGCGGCTGAACTGCCCCTCCGCGTCGTCGAGCGATACGCGGTAGAGGTAGGTGCCGTTCGCCAGCCGGTCGCCGTAGGAATCGGTCCCGTCCCAGGCAAAATCGGTGATGTTGTTGCCGATGTGCAGCGGCCCAAGCTCGGACATGAAAATCTCGCGCACTACCCTACCCGTCAGGGTCAAGATCTGGATTTTCATGTTGCGGGGCAACTGCTGCCCGGTTAGCGTAAACACGAAGCGGGCCTTGTTGGTAACCGGGTTCGGGTACGGGTAGAGGTTGCTAATTGTGGAGGCGTTCACGACCTCAAACTTCACCTGAAACTCCTGCGCGCCCGCGCTGGCTTGGCGCGGGTCCCGGCCCTGCACCCGTAGCGTGTACACGCCATCGGGCAGGGGCGCGCGCTGGCCGGGGCGGTACTCCAGCTTGGCCACGCTGCCGTTGTTCACCTCCACATTGAAGTTGACATCTGAGCCGTTGAGGTCTACCAGGGTGGGCAGGCCGGTTTGGCCGGGCTTGAGCAGCGTAACCGTGAATGCCGAACGGTCGGTGATGGGCGTAATCCGGTCTTCATCCTTGAGCTGAATGTTAATCACGGGTGTGGAGGAGACCAGCTCTCCATTCAGGATGTGGCGGCCGTCGAAGGCCACGTCCAAGGTGGGGGGTACGTTCTTGTCGATTATCGGGAACGGGCCCAGGTTCAGCTCATTGTTGAACAGGTTGACTTCGGGTAGTGCGCGTGGCCGGGGGTTAATCGTCACCTTGGTCGTGAAATTGGTCCCAAAATTATTTCCTACTGCTAAGGTGACCGGAATGGTCATGCGCGAATCGCCCCGTAGCTGGCCCGGGGCATTCACCACGCCCGAGGCTCTCACCACTCCCTGGGCATCGCGCAATTCGATCCGAGCCCGCAGCGGGGTACCAAAATCGTAGGGCGTAACGTTCTCAAACACCACTGGAATAGTGAGTGTCCTGGCATCCGACGCTTGAGCCGTCAACGTGGCCGCTTCGTAGGCGCTGCTGGGAGCCTGGTCTTTGAGCACCACCCCTTCGGGCACGCCCTGATAAGTTATAAACCACTCCTTCAACTGCGGGGCCACACGGCGCGCCCGGTCCTCCATGGTCAGCTCCAGCTGCAGGTACGGGTACTGGGCCGCCGAGATCGAGCTAAGCGAGTAGCCTCCCTGTTGGGGCGAAGCGGCCGTAATGGTAATCGGTAGCACGGTGCTTTGGTTGAGGGTATCGATGCCAATCACTTTGAGCGTGTAGTTGCTGGTGGCTCCCGGCTCGCGCTGAATCCAGTGATGCAGATTTTCCCAGCTGCTCGCCGGGCCGATGCGCGCGGAAGTAATGACGCCACGCGAGGAAGGCGTGCGCAGCGTATCCTTCAAGGTGATGGTTTGGTTGTAGCGCGGAATGGTGGGCGAGGCCAGGTCTGGGCCGGCTTCGTGGAGGAGCCGGCCCCCGCTGGCGCGCTTCTGGGCTACCAATAGAAAGGGGTCGCCATTCCGCAGTTGGTTGACGAGCTGCGAGCCCAGCAGCGTGCTAAGGGCCGTCTTTACCGTGGTCAGGCTGGGCCAGCGCAGGCGGTTCATGCTCACGATGGCCACGTAGTCGCCGTCGGGCACCGTAGCCAGGAAAGTCGCTAGCTGCGCTTGCCGGGCCGCATTGTTGTTGAGCGTGTTGGTCGTGTCGGCGGCATTGGCGGGATTGCTGCCAAAAATATAAAACTCCTGGGGCGGCTGGCTGCAAACCGCGGCTCCGGGCAGGCCGGTCTTGGTTTCCAACGTGCGCTGGTCGTACACAGCCACCAGCATATTGGGCGCCCGAACGCCGCAGTTGGCCACAGTAGGCGGAGCTTGCACGTTGGTCGTGACACCAAACCCAACTCCCCCCTCAAACGAGGGCGGTGCTCCTGGCAACCCGCCCCCGGCGGTGCGTAACAGCAGGGGTTTGTTTTCAGTACTGAAGCTCCATTGGCCGGTGGGGGCGGCTACTTCCACGCCCTGGCGCTGATTACGCCGGAACTGCGTGTAGTGGCTCTGCGACCACCCCCCGGCCGTGCGGCCCGGTATCACGCGGAAGGAACTCACCACCCAGTTGGGATCTTCGTCGGGGGCGGGGCTCTGGAAGCGCACCCGCCAGTACCACACCACGCTGTCGGGGCCGAAGGCCGGCAGCGTCGGTCGCCAGCGGGGCGCAATCGTGGCCGTTATCGGGCCCGACTGCCGCCGCTGGCCGCTGTTGAATGCCGCGGTTGTGTCGACCTCAAATTCGTACAGTCGCGCCTGCCCGGTCGGGTCATTGGTTTGGGCTACCAACTGCGGCTGGTTAGTGCCGACAATGGCAAATTCCACGGGGTTTAGCACGGTCACGCCGCCCCGCAGGAAGGTAAAGCTGGTGCTGGCCGTGTTATTGGTCTCGTTGCTTTCGTCCACCTTGTTGCGGTAATCCAGCTCGACGCGGAAGGTGTTAGTGCCAAAGACGTTAATTCCCGCGGGGTTAGTGAGTCGAAAATCATAGGTGGCACTACCCTGGGGCCCTTGAGCGAAGTGTTTGGTGCTAACCGTGTTGGGCTGCCCGGGAATGGTTCGCGTCACCCGTATCTCAACCGAATCGGTGGTTACCTTGCCCGGATTGGTTACGCCAATCTTAAGTACGAATTCCGGGGAAGCAGCCGTAACGGCGGTAGCTGGCGCCAGGGGGCTGATGGCCAAGGCCGCGTCGCTAACCTGAAAATCCGGCTTGGGGGGTGCGTACAACGAGACAGTAGGGTCGCCGTGCCAAGTAGTGGAAAGCAGCATCTCCGCCGCGGGGCCATCATCGGGATTGTTAAAGAGGCCGCCGGGAGCACGTTGCAGGCGGCGTACCATTTCATTATATACCGCCGTAACGGGCTTTCCGTACCAAGCTGGATCGTTGAACAGCAGCCTCGTCAGCGTGTCTTGCGATACGTTCAGGTAGCCCGCAAAAGCAAACCCGGTTTCGCCCAGGGCCCCAATGGCCCCTTTGCCAGGCGCAAAAAGCCACTTCTCAAAAAAGGTAGTGTTATCAGAAGTATACAGTGCTCCCGCGCTGCAACCGCGATACATCATCACGGGGTACTTCCCATTGGTATTGTTGTAGCCGTTACCCGGGTCGTTCACATCGCCGATTTCTAAACTGAACGCGGTAGGCGACGCGTGCCCGAAATAAGAAATAAGCCCTAAACCAGGGTTGAGGTACGAAGCAATATTGGTGCGCACGACCACCGAGGAGCCGGTACCACCTATTGTCGTTCGCTCCACGGTCGATACCTGACCACCAAACAGAGGTTTCTCGATGGACTGCTTGTACTGGTTCATGTATCCTCTGTACTCGACAAACTCGTCGGGATCAGTACCGCCGATCAGGTGCAGCACATTTTTCCGCCAGGGCTGGTCACCCAGCGCGTCGTATTCGCGGACTTTGGCCAGGTAAGCGAGTACCTGGGCCGGCGTGAGCACAGTAAGGCGGCCGGTGTTCAATTGCGCGTCGAATCTATTGGCCTGCCAGTCTGCCGTGAGCATATTATCGGAAGCCGCCCGGCTACTGCATAGCACCAGGTTTTGGCCTAACTCTCCCCCAGCGCGGTAGTACGTTCCGCGCTCACTGGGCACTATTCCCTTCCCAATTAAAAGCAGGTACCGGTTAGTAGCACCTGGGGTAGCGGCGGCTAGCCACCGCCCGAAATGGCGCATAGCCAGCCAGGAGCGGTCGCCGTACATAAACTGGTCGTACAGCTGCGAGACGGTTACGACCAGGGTGTCGTATCTCCCGCCCGCAGCCGAGGCCCGATACGCGGCGTAGAGCTTGGGGGCATTGACCATGCCGGTGGCCGGGTCGCGCTGCATCAGCTGCGGATGGGTGATGATAATAAAGTTGGGCACCGCCGGGTCGATATTGCGGAAATATACCCGCTGGGCCCGCACGGGGGGCACCGGTAAGCGCGCTTCGTTGGCCAGCAGGAGGTTGTGGGTGGCACTGGCATTGGCATCGGGAAACACAAACCGGCGGTTGGTGCCCGTGCTGCCCACCGTGCTGACTACGCGCTGGACATTATAAAAGTCTTGCACATCGAATCCGACCACCGTAGCGGGAATAGAGCTGGCGTCGAACTCATAGGTGGCCGGCCCGGTCAGCAGCGAATCGTTCTGAAATAAGATACTGTTGCGGTTAGGGTACCAGGTACTAAGCTGGGGGCCCCCAATACGTACATAGCAAGAATAAAACTCGTCGCTGTACCGGGGCCCGTCCGAGTCATACCGCCGGGTCTTAATTACCACTTTACCATTGGGGTCCACATCCGAAGCCAGCAGCGCGAATGATTTTCTTCCCCGTGAGCGGCCCGACCACCGTATCGTGCCCAGGCTGCGGTCAGCCCCCGCCGGCGTCTGCACCAGCACTTCCGCGAGGTGTTCCGCATCGGTTACCCCAAACATCATCACCTCTACTTGGGGGGGCGGGCCCGTGGTTACCACGTTACGCACGGCGGTATCGCCGATAGTGGTCCTGGTTTTATCTTCAAAATAGCCCTCCGCAGGCTCTACCCACGGCAAATACGTGTACGGATCCTTGGGTCGGTCAACGTAAACCCCCACCTTGAGGAAGAGCTGATTGGTTAACCGGTGGGGATGAACCGCCCCGCCCGCCGCGTTGGGCTGGGCCATGCGCCGGCCAGGGCGCTCCCCGGTCGTGCTCCACGTGATAAAGTAGCTGGCGGTGTCCGTATAAAAATTATAATAGGGGTGCGGCTGATCCTGAGGCTGTTTGTAGAGCTCAACGTCCAGCTTGCCGTCGTTACGCAGGGCGTAAAATTCCAGAAAGGTCGTGGGGTCCAGCGTGGTCGAGTTGCCGCCCAAGTAGGTGGCGATTTCCCGGCCCCGGCGCCAGATTTGCAGTTGGCTGGGGGCTACTCCAGTAATACCGGCCTGAGTCAGGTACTGATAGTCAATTTTGTAAAGACCATCTTTCAGGATTTTCACCTTATAGTACGGCTGCCCTGGCACGATCCACTCGTTGCCTACCGGACCCGACTGCGCTACTGCTGCCGACGTACTCACGCCCAACAGCAGCAGCCACAATCCCCAAAAAACATTCCTTTGTTTAAAATTCCAATTCATAACTCACGCCATAAAAATTTAAATCTTCGGACAGTGCGGTAGGCTGATTTGTATTTCTGAACTACTGCGGGTACTGGTTAAACAACGGCGGTGGCCGCTCAGTTTGCTGAAAGCAATACCCATTTGTGTTTTTGAACGACGACGGGCACTATTTAAATCCGTAACCCAGCGACACAATCAGCGAGTTGGTTTGCGAGGAGCTGCCGAGCTTCTCAACCGCTAATCGCGACAGGGCCAAGTCGACGCGCAGGCCACTGATGGCCACGCCTGCCCCCAGGGAGTACTGGCCCTTCCAGCTCGTGCCCGTGAACTCCTGAATTTTCTGGTAGTTGCCCGCCCCGCCCCGCAGGAACACGAGGTCTTTGTAGCCCAGCTCAATGCCCAGGCGGGGGTCCACGCTCACGGCTTTGGTGGAAATAGGGGTGCCGCGCTGGCCGTCGGTGGTAGTTTCCAGGTCGACGGCGACCAGGGCGGAGAACTGCTTGGGCAGCACAAACCGCCGGCCCGCCCCCAGCACGAAGCGAGGCAGCGTAATTTCGGAGCTACCAGTGGGAATGGCGTCGGGGCCATTGGCAATGGTGCTGTTGATTCCCTTCGTGTATTCCTCGGCGTTAATGGTCCACTGGGTGAACGTAGTGGTGATGTCGCGCGCCATCAGGCCCAGGTTCCACCCCTTGTGGTTGTATTGCACCCCCGCGTCGATGCCGAAGCCGTAGCCGTGGGCGAATTTGCCGATGTTACGGTAGATGATTTTGGCGTTGCCCCCCACACTCAGGCCCTCCACATTGCTCAGCTTGCGGGCATAGGAGAGCAGCAAGGCATAATCAGCCACCGAGAATAACTCTATCTTGCTGTAGTCGACGTAGCCGTATTCGTTGATGAGGTTGCGGGTGTCGGCAATGTCGTCGACGCCCAAGCGCATCAAGCTTGCTCCAATGGCGCTCTTATCGTCCAGCGGCATCGAGAACGCGGCGTAGTCGTTTTTTACGATGCCTGAAAACAACTCGGAGTGCATCAGCACCCCGTCGTATTTGTGCGTTTGATTGGCCAGGCCCGCGGGATTCCAGTAGCCGGCGGTGGCATTGTCGGCCAGACTCACCTGTACCTTGCCCATGCCGAGGGCGCGGGCTCCGACGCCGAGGTTCAGGAATTCGTTGCTGTACTTGGGCGTTTTGGTCGATTGAGCCCGGGCGGGCGCGACCAGCACGGCCGAAGCACCCAGAAGAAACAGTCCACGAATGGTGGTGGAGAATTGGAGCATAGGATTCGGAAAGCGGCTATATGGTGCGCGAACAAAACGCAAGTTACACCCATTATCGTGCGTTGCCCACGCTAGTTACTGAGCTAAAAATCAGAATTAATTCTACCGGTACGGCCGAATCCCTTCCGCTTGCGCCGGGGCGGTGCCCAGGTCATCCCCAGGGGCTCAGCGCGCGCTAGCTTCCGCTCGTAGCCCTGGGGTGCCGGCGAAGAATGACCGTATTTTCTAGGTTTTCATCTTTCTAATGACACTTGGCCGGTGGGGAGAGCTAATTTTTTATTGCTGATAATCAACGAGTAAAAAAATATTTGGCAATTAATCCGAAAAATATTCATCCAGTACCTTGCGTTACAAAGTACCTACCATACATTTGTACTGTTTCTCACCCACTAGCTATTCGTAACGCCCATGAAACTCGAGAACACCCAGGTTCAAATGCGCAAGGGCATCCTTGAATTCTGCATCCTGGAAATTATCGCCCGCGGCGAAGCCTATGCCTCCGACATGCTGGAGGAACTGACTTCGGCCCGCATGATAGTGGTAGAGGGCACGCTCTATCCGCTCCTCACCCGCCTAAAAAACGCCGCGCTGCTGGACTATGTCTGGAAAGAGAGCACCAGCGGGCCGCCGCGCAAATACTACACCCTGACCGACACCGGGCGCCAGTTTTTAGACGAGCTGCGCGAAACCTGGGAGGAAATGGCTACTTCCGTGGGCATTATCCGACACAGCGCTCCCACCAAGCCCGCTGTTTGATTTTGCCGTCTTTTTCCTTCTTCACTCATCAGAATTTAAAAGGCCGTTTCTCAGCCATTTGTCATGAAAAAGAACATCAGTATCAACCTGCAGGGTATTATCTTTCACATCGAGGAGGACGGCTACGAGGTGCTGGGCCGCTACCTGGCCGAAGTGAAGGCCCACTTCGCCAGCTATCGTGGCCACGAGGACATCGTGGCCGATATTGAAGGCCGCATCGCCGAGCTATTTTCGGCGCGCCTCTCCCCTATCCAGCAAGTCATCACCCTGGCCGATGTAGAAGCCATGATGGCCAAAATGGGCCGCGTGCGCGACTTTGCGGCCGAGGCCGACGAGGACGACGAGGCCACCGAAACGGCCTACGCGGCCGGTACTTCGGCTAATAATGCCTCGGCGGGCTTCGGCAACGCGACCACGGAGACGCCGGCCTCGGCTACGGCGGAAACCCGCCCCAAGCGCCTGTACCGCGACATGGCCAACCGCAAAGTGGCCGGGGTGGCCGCCGGCATCGCCCAGTACTTCGCCGTGAACCCGCTCTGGATCCGCCTGGGCTTCTTGTTTGCCACGCTGTTTTCGCCCGCCATCGGCATCTGGACCGACTCGCATCACGACGGCCACTTGGGCTTAGGCGGGTGGTTCGCCATCGCCTACATCGTGCTCTGGATTGTACTGCCCAAGCGCTACGACGCGCCCGCGCTCAACGAAGCCCTGTTAAACTCGGGTCCGCTGGCCGGCCGCCGTTTGTTTCGGGACACCGACACCGGCAAAGTGGCCGGCGTAGGCGCGGGCCTGGCGGCATATTTCAACATCGACGTGACCCTGGTGCGCGTGCTGCTGCTGGCCGGCTTGTTCGTGGGTGGCTTCACCTTCCTGCTCTACATCATCTTGTGGATATTCTTGCCCGAAGCCAAAACGGTTTCGGACAAGCTGCGCATGCGCGGCGACGCGGTAACCCTGGAAAGCTTTGACAGCAGCATGCGCAACAATGCCCTCGCTGGGGGACCCGCTACCACCAACCGGCCCGTTGGTGCCTTTGTGGAGGATGCAGCCCGGGGCCTGCGGCCGCTGGTGAACTTCATTGGGGCCGCCATTCGCATCTGGGCCGGCGTGGTGCTCACCATAGCTGGGTTTGCGCTCCTGCTAGCCCTGGCCATCGTGCTAGGGGTGGGCATTGGACTGATTCCCAATTCGGAAAACATTATACTCGGTGATGCACCCGCTCACGTACTGCTAAACGGCATATCGGCCTGGGGATTGCTGGCCGGCTTTCTCGCTGGCGGAATTCCTTCGCTCTTTCTGCTACTGGGCGGGCTCAGCTTGCTATTCCGTCGTTCTTTAACGTCCCGTAACGTCAACTTGTCGCTACTAGGCTTGTGGTTGCTGAGCATTGTAGGCTTGGTCATGACCGTGGCCCAACAAAGCCGCCAATTCCAGCGCCAGGCCGAAGTAGAGCAACTCGAACGCTACCCAGCCCTGACCACCCCGGTAGTGCGGCTAGACACCCGCCGCGTCGAACGCGAGTGGGACCAGCGCGCGGAGGTGCGCCTCGCCCCCGCCGACAGCGGCCGCGTCGTGGAGGTATTGCGCACCCTCAGTGCGAAAGGACCAACCGATGAAGAAGCCCGCCGCAACGCGCTGACGTCGATTGATTACACCGTACGGGCCAGCGGTGACTCCGCGCTGGTGCTTGACGACCACTTCTCCTTCCTGCCCGGGGCCAAGTATCGCGATCAAGAGCTGGCCGTTACCATCCGACTGCCCCGCGACCGCACTTTCCGCCTCAGTGAGCGCTTTGCCAACAACCTGCTCGATGACGAGAACTTCGTGGGTAACCACCGCCCCAACAACCCCGAGCAACACCGCTACCGCCTGCGCGGCAACAAGCTGGAGTGCATCGGCTGCACCGACGAGGAACTAGGCAGATCCGAGGACAACGACGAAGCCGACATCAACGTTCACATTGACTCGGATGACGACAACGGCGACGATGGTGATAACGGGGACAATGACGAAGGCGACGACCGCAGCAGCGGCCTCTCGCTGAACTACGGGGGCGCGCCCGCCTTCGATACCGACCTGGGCAGCTACGGCAGCGCCCGCCGTAGCTTCAACGAGACCGACTTTACACAGGTGAACATCGTGGGTGGCTACCGGCTGGTGGTGCGCCACGGCGACGCCTTCAAGGTGGAAGCTGGTGGCAATGACGACCGGCTGCAAGACCTGCGCGTGGAGCGCAAAGGCAACACCCTCACCATTCGCCCTCGCAACACGTCGTTTTTCGGCCGTAACTGGGGCCGGGACGATCAGAAGGTACTGATTCGCATTGAGATGCCGGCCCTGGAGGAATTGGAGTTGGCTGGGGCCGTGCAAGCCGACCTCGGTGGCTTCGACCGGCAGGACCGCCTCAAAGTGCAACAGGCCGGGGCCAGCCACCTGCGCCTCAACGGCAACTACGGCACCCTGAAGCTGGAACAAGCCGGCGCCTGCCGCACCACGGCTACCGGCCACGCCGATGCCCTCGACCTCGACGCCGCCGGAGCCTGCGAGCTGGCCGGTGCCAACCTGCAAATCCGCAACGCTAACGTATCGGTGGCGGGGGTGTGCAAGGCTCGGCTGAACGTCACCGAAAGCATCAAGGGCGACGCCGTGGGGGCCAGCGTAATTGCCTACAGCGGCCAACCCCAAAGCGTGGACGTGGATGCCACCGGCCCCTCTAGTGTGAAGCGGCTGTAACTCCGTTGCGGGGGCCGGGGCTCGGCGCAGGCTTTCCCTGGCGGCTCCGCCCCCGCAAGCTGTTTTACTTTATTACTCCCCTGAGGAAAGCAGGGCAGCTCGGGTAGGGCCGACGGGCCGCTCTTACCTTCCGCATCTCCACTATGAGTTATGGACTGGCGCCACGCTCAATGCTGAAGGGCTGCCCGCGTACTTCCACCGGTACCGCTTGTTGCGCGGCAGCCGCGCCATTCGCCGGGGCCCGGTTGATAGCGGTGACTTCCTGATTACAAACCGCACCGTAACCACGCTTTTGCCAGGAGGAGCAGCCGTTCCGGCTCAACAGTACGGGTTCAAATACGGGTCATTTAATAATAACAGGAAGTTTTTCTGTACCCGCTAGGACATAAGCAACTTTAAACCCATCTTTACGTCTACAGCCCTGAGAAAGAGAAGCCAGGCTCAGTTTGGTGAGTGAACGAAGCCTCCTTCTGGAGCCAGCCCCCTGGCTGCCCCCTGCTGCAACAGGAAGGCCAGGGCTGGCTCCATTTCGTTTTTAATGGTGCCCTCCAGAATGGCCTCCATCACGGCCTCTTTCAGCTCGCCCACTTGCCGCGAGGGCTTCAGGCCAAAAGTTTCCATGATGACCTCTCCGGTGATAACCGGGCGGAAGCTGCGTAGGTGGTCTTTCTCCTCCACCTCCCTCAGCTTTTCTTCCACCTGCCCGAAGTTGCGCAGGTAGCGAGCCTTGCGCTCGTGGTCTTTGCTGGTGATGTCGGCCCGGCACAGCAGCATCAGGCGGTCGATGTCGTCGCCGGCCTCGAACAGCAGGCGGCGGATGGCCGAATCAGTTACGGTTTCCTTTACCAGGGCGATGGGGCGCAGATGCAGGCGCACCAGCTTTTGCACCATGCGCATTTCCTCGCCCTGGGGCAGTTTCAGGTCGGCGAAGATGCCGGGCACCCAGCGGGCGCCCTTGTCTTCGTGGCCGTGGAAGGTCCAGCCCACGCGCGGGTCGTAGCGCTTGGTGGCGGGCTTGGCGATGTCGTGCAGCACGGCGGCCCAGCGCAGCCACAGGTCGCCGCCGGCCGCGGCCACGTTGTCGAGCACTTGCAGGGTGTGGTAGAAATTGTCCTTGTGGGCGTGGTTGCCCACTTTCTCCACCCCATGCAGCTGGGCCATCTTAGGAAAGATGAGGGGTAAAAGGCCCGCTTGAAACAGCAGCTTGAACCCGTAGCTGGGCGTCGGCGACTCAATAATCTTGTTCAGCTCGACCGTAATTCGCTCCTGCGACACAATTTTTATCCGTTCCTTATTGCGGCTGATGGCGTCGAACGTGTCGGGCTCGATGTCGAAGCCCAACTGGCTGGCGAAGCGAATGGCGCGCATCATGCGCAGCGGGTCGTCGGAGAACGTTACGTCGGGGCCCAGTGGCGTGCGGATAGTTTTGCTGGCCAAGTCCTTCAGGCCCTCGTAGTGGTCGACCAGAGCGCCAAAATCTTCAGCATTCAAACTCAGGCCCAGGGCATTTATAGTGAAGTCACGGCGGGCCAGGTCTTCCTCGAGCGTGCCCGCGGCGACCTCCGGCTTGCGCGAATCGGCGCGGTAGCTTTCCTTCCGGGCGCCCACAAATTCGATTTCGCCCGCCTCCTCGGTCGGCAGCATGGCCGTACCGAAGTTCTTGAACACCGTGACCCGGCCGCGGCCTTTCAGCTTGGCGCCGACGGCCTGAGCCAGGGCAATGCCATCCCCCACGGTCACCACGTCGATGTCCTTGCTGTTGCGGCCCAGGGCCAGATCGCGCACGTAGCCCCCCACCACGTAGGCAGGCTGCTTGAGCTCGGCAGCAGCGGCGGCAATAGCACGAAAGACGGGTAATTCTGGGAGCTGGGGGGTTTTCATGGGCGCAAAGGTCGTAACTCCCCGGTTAGTTGGCGCGTCGCTGGCCCCACGCGGCCGAATTAGCGGGCCAGGCTCCTGCCCTAAAAAACGGGCCTTTTCTACATCCGCACCACTTCCAGACTTCCGTTCTCGCCCAGGCGCACCACACGTGAGGGGGCGACCCGGGTCTCGTCATCCTGCCGCCAGCTTACTACATGGTCGGCGCCACGCAGAATGACGGGGGCAATCTCCGAGTACACTGTCGGGGCTGGTTCCCCGGATTTGTTGGCCGAAGTAGACACCAGTCCGTGCCCGAGCCGCCGCACCACCTTGAAGCAGAATTCATCCTTCACCACCCGCAGGCCGACGGTCCCGTCCGGGGCGACCAGGCAAGGGGCGACCACCCGGCTGGCTGGCAACAGGTAAGTGGTAGGCCGCGTTTGCTCGGCCAGCAGCCTCTCTAACTCGTTGGGTACCTCCGCAGCGTAGCGGTGCAGCATGGCCAGGTCAGCCACCAGCACAATGCTGGGCTGGCCCTCGGGGCGGTCCTTGAGCCGGTACAGTTTCTGCACGGCGCGCGGCGCTTCGGCATCGCAACCCAGGCCCCACACCGTATCGGTGGGGTACAAGATAACTTGCTGGAGCAGTAAGGCATCCACCGCGGCTTCTACTTCTTGTTGGAATCGGTTCATAAACCACTTGTTTAGGGGGGTTGGCTAATGAGCATGACCTCTTCACAGGCTGCACACCTGCGTGGCAAAACCACCGAAACCCGTTTTCGTTAATCACCGTCCGCTGAATCGATGGTTTGGCAAAGCTCTACTAATACGCCAACGGCGCTCTTTGGGTGCACAAAACAAACGAGCTTATTATCCGCTCCAGGCTTGGGCTCTTCATTCAGTAACACGAAGCCCTCCTCCTTCAGCCGCGCCATCTCGGCCCGGATATCATCCACCTCAAACGCCACGTGGTGAATGCCCTCGGGCTTCCGGGCCAGGAATTTCGTAATGGCACTTTCCGGGGAGGTGCCGGCCAGCAATTCAATTTTGGAGCCGCCAACCCGAAAGAACACCGTATCCACGGCTTCGCTGGCGACGTGTTCCTGCTTGTAGGGCGGCGTGCCCAGCAGGGTGGTGTAAAGCGCCGTGGCGGCGGCGAGGTCGTGCACGGCCAGGCCGAGGTGTTCGAGGTTAGTAAGCATGGGAAAAGCGCCAAGCTCCGGCTTGGCGAAAGAGACATTAAGGGGGTTTACGTGCTTATTCGCTACGCTTCGGCGTGGCTCCGACTTTCCGAAGACAATCCCTATTTAGATTGTCTCTACTTTTGTCGGACCAAAGAAAACTGATTACCCCGTAACCGTGTTCTACGAGGAACCAGGCATTCGCTGGTTTACCACTTTGCTTTTACTGCTGCGCGCAATGCTTAAGCTCCCTATTTACCTCGACAACAACGCTACCACCCCGCTCGACCCCCGGGTACTAGAGGCCATGATGCCTTACCTGACCGAAGTGTTTGGCAACGCCGCTTCGCGCAACCATCCTTTCGGCTGGGCGGCCGAAGAAGCCGTTGATTACGCCCGGGAACAAATCGCCAAGCTCATTAACTGCGACCCCAAGGAAATCATCTTCACCTCGGGCGCTACCGAGTCGGACAACCTGGGCATCAAGGGCGTGTTCGAGATGTACAGCCAGAAGGGTAACCACATCATCACCGCTACCACCGAGCACAAAGCGGTGCTCGATACCTGTAAGCACCTCGAGAAGCTCGGCGCCCGCGTCACGTACCTGCCGGTGAACGAGCAAGGACTCATCAGCCTCGAAGAGCTCGCCGCCGCCATGACTCCAGAGACGATTCTGGTCACCATCATGTACGGCAACAACGAGACGGGTACCATCCAGCCCATCCGCGAAATCGCCAAGATTGCCCACCAGTACGGCGCCCTGTTCATGACGGACGGTACTCAGGCGGTAGGTAAAGTTCCGGTGGATGTCATTGCCGATGGCATCGACCTGATGGCCTTCACCGCCCATAAGATGTACGGCCCGAAGGGCGTGGGCGCGCTGTACGTGCGCCGCAAGAACCCCCGGGTAAAAGTAACCGCCCAGATGGACGGGGGCGGCCACGAGCGCGGCATGCGCTCGGGCACCCTCAACGTGCCCGGCATCGTGGGCCTGGGTAAGGCCTGCGAGCTGGCGATGCTCGAAATGGAAGCCGACACCGCCCGCCTGCGCACCATGCGCGACCGCCTCGAGAAAGAGCTGCTAACGCTGGAGGAAAGCTACGTAAACGGCTCCCGGGAGCACCGCCTCCCCCACGTTACCAACATCAGCTTTAAGTACGTCGAAGGCGAAGGGCTGATGATGGGCGTGAAAGACCTGGCCGTGTCGTCGGGCTCGGCCTGTACGTCGGCCTCGCTGGAGCCCAGCTACGTCCTCAAGGCCTTGGGCTTGAGCGACGACCTGGCGCACTCCTCGCTACGCTTCGGCCTGAGCCGCTTTACCACCGACGAACAGATCGACTACGCCATCAACCACGTAAAGGAAGCGGTAACCAAGCTCCGCGAGATGTCGCCTTTGTGGGAGATGTTTAAGGAGGGCGTCGACTTAAGTAAAATCGAGTGGGCCGAACACTAGGGAATTAATTAAAAATTGAGGATTAAAAATGGACTGATCCATTTGATTCGCCCCTCAATTTTTAATTCAAAATTTTTAATTTTTAATTCACAAAAAGCCATGGCTTACTCCGATAAAGTAATTGACCACTACAGCAACCCGCGCAACGTGGGCACGCTCGACAAAAGCAAGAAAAACGTGGGCACCGGCCTGGTGGGCGCACCGGAGTGCGGCGACGTTATGCGCCTGCAAATTGAGGTAGACGAAGCCACCAATACCATCACCGACGCCAAATTCAAGACGTTTGGCTGCGGCTCGGCCATTGCGTCGTCGTCGCTCGCCACCGAGTGGCTAAAGGGTAAATCCATCGACGAGGCCCTGGCCATCGACAACATGGAGATTGTGGAGGAGCTGGCCTTGCCGCCCGTAAAAATTCACTGCTCAGTACTGGCTGAAGATGCCATTAAGTCGGCTATCTCAGACTACCGCGTGAAAAACGGCTTGCCCGCCCTGGAGCTAGCCCATCACTAATCCTGGATGAGGAATGACGAACGGGGAACGAAGCATTGGCCCACCGGCTGATTCTTCGGGCTCTCCTTCGCTATTCCTCATTTTTTCGTTATTGCATGACCGACGAATTTGAGGCGGCCCGCTTGCAGCGCGAAATCGAGCAACACTTGGGGATAGCCCCGGGGGAGCTGCGGTTTGAGTTTCGGCAACTAGACGGGCAGACGCGGCTGGATTTGATTACCGTGAACCCACGGCACCAGCAGAGCTTTTTATTTCGCTATGAAGTGGGCCACGATGCGGGGGAGTGCCTGCACAAAATGCTGGATTACGTGCGGCGCTACCGAGACAACGAAAGCTCGTTCACCTTGCAGTGGCGAGCCCGCGGCGATAAGGAGCTGCACACTTCCTACTTTCGGGCTCACCACGTCTACGAAGCCTTGGATAAACTTTACTTCGGCCGCGACCTCAACACTATTACCGTGTTCAGCGTGGTTTTGAATCCTTCTTCTTGATTTAGCTGTTTACTTAATTGCTGTTGCTGGCCCGTTTCCATAAAGAAATACCCGTTAAATAAATCATCAGCCAGCAACCAGCTACTAATAACCAGCTCCTGACCATTACAGTCATGATTACCGTATCTGATAAAGCCAAAGAAAAAGTAACGCGCCTAATGCGCGATGCGCAGCTGGACGACTCTTACCGCCTGCGTGCTTCGGTAGCCGGTGGTGGGTGCTCGGGCCTGAGCTACAAGCTGGATTTCGACAATGAAGTGCGGCCCATGGACCAGGAGTTCGAAGATAAAGGCGTCCGGGTAGTAGTCGACATGAAGAGCTTCCTCTACCTGGCCGGCACCGAGCTGGATTTTTCGGACGGCCTGAACGGCAAGGGCTTTCAGTTTCACAACCCCAACGCCTCCCGCGAGTGCGGCTGCGGCGAGAGCTTCTCCGTCTGAACCACGGATTCGCGCGGATTTTTCGGATTACACGGATTTTGTGGACGACTTCATACAGGAAAAGGCCACCCAATTGGGTGGCCTTTTGCGTTGACAGTTAGCAAGGGCCAGCGAGATTATTCAGCCGGACGTATACCTAAACCTGAGAATCGGACTCACGCCTACGTGACAAAAGTAAACCATCCACAAAATCCGTGTAATCCGAAAAATCCGCGCGAATCCGTGGTCGCGAATCCGTGGTCCGTGGGCTAGGTCCAGCGGCTGAGAAACTGTAGGAAGGCGTCTTTGTACTGCTCGCCTACTGGAATGGTAGCGGCGCCGATCTGGATGGTAAGGCGCCGTACGGCCTCAATTTTATCCAGAGCTACGATAAATGAGCGGTGAATGCGCATGAAGCGGCGCGCGGGCAGCTTCTCCTCCATGGCCTTCAGGCTCATGAGGGAGAGTAGAGGGCGGGGGGCGCTGCTGAGGTGGACCTTGACGTAGTCTTTTAAACCTTCTATGTACAGAATGTCGCTTAGGGCCACGCGCACCAGTTGATACTCCGCCTTAAGAAATAAATACTCCTCTTCCTCCGGGCCGGCGAGCGCGGGGGTGGTGGCCGATGCGGTGAGCGCGGCGTAGGCCTGGGCTTTGGCCGCCGCTCGCAGAAACTCCTCGTAGTTGAAGGGCTTAACCAGGTAGTCGAGGGCGTCGACCCGGTAGCCGTCGAGGGCGTATTGGCTGAAAGCAGTGGTGAAAATGATACGCGGGCCGGCGGAGCCCAGTACGCGGGCCAGCTCCAGCCCGTTGAGCTCCTGCATTTGAATGTCGAGGAAAGCTACGTCGACCGTGCCGGGGTGCTCGTGCAAGTACTTCAACGCTTCAACGGCGCTACCGAAGCGGCCGACCAACTCCAGGAAGGGGGTTTTTTGAATAAAGGAAGCGACTAAGCCCAGGGCCAGGGGCTCATCGTCGACGGCAATGCAGTTGAGGGGCGGCCGGCTGCTCATGCGACGTGCAAGGTTAAATGAACTCGAAACTCATTGGCGGGCGTGTGGTCCTCCACCAGCAGGGTGAACTGGCCGGGGTACAGCAAATCGAGGCGGCGGCGAGTGTTGGCCAGGCCGATGCCATTACTCCCGGCCAGGTCGGTGGCGGGCAGCGGCAGGCGGGTGTTGCGCACTTCCAGCTCCACTACTTCGGGCGTGGGCTGGCGCAAGGCGATGAAGATGCTGCTGGCCGAAGTTGCCGCCACACCGTGTTTGAACGCGTTTTCCAGAAAGGGCAAGAGCAGCATGGGAGCTACGGGCACGTCGCGGATCGGCTCGGGCCGCTCGAAGGTGACCGTCACCCGCTCATCGAGCCGCAACTGCATGAGCGTGATGTAGTCTTGCACGAAAGCCAGCTCCTGGCTTAGCAGCGTGAGGCCCCCGGCAGTGTCGTAGAGCACGTAGCGCATCATGCGCGACAGCCGGTGAAGGGCCGTGCGGGCCTGCTCGCCATCGAGCAGGGTAAGGGCGTAGATGTTGTTGAGGGTGTTGAAGAAAAAGTGCGGATTGATCTGCGCCTTGAGGACCGACAGCTCGGCACTAACCCGCTGCTGCTCCAAGGTCTGGCGAAGCTGCGCGTCGGTCTGCCACTTCTGAACCACCGTGATGCTGGTGCTGATGCCGAGCACGAACATGGTCGTGAGCAGGCTCATTGAGTCGAAGCGCGGCCGGCCACTCAGCAGCCGGGGGCGGCCGGCCGCGGCCTCAAAGGCTTTATTCATGAGCGCGGGCAAATTCAGCGACAGCTCCAGGAACTTGCCAAAAAGCAGCACCGCTACAGTGGTGGCGCTCAGGGCCAGCACAAACCAGCCGGTCCGGCCTTGAAACAGCAGGCGCGGCACACTCACTCGAGCCGTGAAGTAAAACGTGGCCACCCACACGCAAAACATCAGCGCTTGCCTCAGCCAGAACTGGGGTGGCATGGTAAGGCGGCCGGTGAGCGGCTGAAACAGCAAAAATGTCAGCCCGAACAAGCCCCACATCAACACGTGGATCAGGGGCGTGAGGTAGCGTCGGGGAGTCAGAACGGCCATGGGTGGAGGCGGGAATTGAAGCAAACATAACCGATGCCGTCCCCAAACCCCGGCCAAACCGACCGCCAGCGGGATTACATCGACGGCGGGGAGGTTTTCCCGGTTCGGGCACGACCACACCACCGGGCCATTGCCAAAGCGCGGCTGCTTCAGCTACTCTCCGCGCTGCGGCGCCCCAAACGACAAGAAGCGCCAATCCCCGAACTTGCACGTATGATCCGCCCGCTTCTGCTGCTTGTGTTTCTTTCCGCTGCCTCGCCCGCCCCGGCCTCGCCCCAGCCCGACTTCTCGAAGTATCCCACCTACAACGGCCCCGACCTGGGCCTGACCTGGCGCGCCGGACAAGCCACCCTCCGCGTGTGGGCCCCCACCGCCGAAGCTTTGCGGCTGCGGCTTTATACCACTGCAAGCCGATTACGCCATGCAAAAGGCCGAAGGCGGCACCTGGACCTACGCCCTGCCCGCCGGTACCACGGGTTTCTACACCGTGCAAGCCACCATTGCCGGCCGCGTCATGGCCGAAGTAGCTGACCCCTATACCCACGCCGTGGGCCTGAACGGCCAACGCGGGGCCGTGCTTAACCCCGCAACGGCCCAGCCACCCGGCTGGGCCGACGACCGGCGACCGGCCCTTAAGCAAGCAACCGACGTTGTTATCGGCGAAGTGCACGTGCGCGACCTGAGCATGCACCCACAGTCAGGGATCCGGCAAAAGGGCAAGTTTCTGGGGGTAGCGCAGCTCGGGACCCGGGGCCCGGGGGGCGTCAGCACCGGCCTCGACCACTTGGTGGACCTGGGCCTGACCCACGTGCACCTGCTGCCCATCAACGATTTCGCTTCCATCGACGAAAGCCAGCCCAGCAGTGCTAATCGCTACAACTGGGGCTACGACCCGCTGCACTACTCCGTGCCCGAAGGCTCCTACGCCACCGATGCCGCCGACCCGGCCGTGCGCATCCGGGAGTTCAAGCAGCTGGTCGAAAACCTGCACGGCGAAGGACTGCGCGTGGTGCTCGACGTAGTGTACAACCACACCGCCGATGCGGCCCGTAGCGCCTTCGAGCAGTTGGTGCCCGGCTACTACTACCGCCACAATCCCGACGGCACCCTCGCCAACGCCAGCGCCTGCGGCAACGAAGTGGCCTCCGAGCGCCCGATGGTCCGTAAGCTGATCGTGGAGTCGGTGGCGTACTGGGCCCGCGAATACCACGTCGATGGCTTCCGTTTCGACCTGATGGGGGTGCTCGACCGCGAAACCATGCGCGCCGTGCGCGTCGCCCTCGATCTGCAGGATCACAGCATTCTGGTGTACGGCGAGGGCTGGGCAGCTGGCCCCTCCCCCCTCCCCGAAGCCCGCCGCGCCGTGAAAGCCAACCTGGGCCAGCTCGACCGCATCGCCGCTTTCGGCGACGAGCTGCGCGACGGCGTAAAGGGCCACTACGCCCGCCACAGCGAGCCCGGCTTTGCCAGCGGGCAGCCGGGCCTGGAGGAAAGCGTAAAGTTTGGCATCGTGGCCGCCACCCAGCATCCCCAGCTCGACTATGCCAAGGTCAACTACTCCAAGGCACCCTGGGCGGCCTCCCCCGCCCAGGCCATTAACTACGTGGCCTGCCACGACGACCTGGTGCTCTGGGACAAGCTCCGCGCGGCCAACCCCCAGGCCAGCGAGGCCGAGCTGATTCGCCTGGATTTGCTGAGCAACACCATTGTTTTCACCTCGCAAGGCATTCCGTTCCTGCCCGTGGGAGATGAATTCCTACGCACCAAAGGCGGCTCATCCAACTCGTATAACTTGCCCGACAGCGTGAATCAACTCGACTGGTCGCGCAAAGCCCGGTACGCGGCTGTCTACACGTTTTATCGTCAATTAATTGCCCTGCGCCGCGCCCATCCGGCCTTTCGGCTCCCCACGGCTGAGCTGGTGCGGCAAC
Source organism: Hymenobacter montanus (assembly GCF_014699115.1). Lineage (GTDB taxonomy): Bacteria > Bacteroidota > Bacteroidia > Cytophagales > Hymenobacteraceae > Hymenobacter > Hymenobacter montanus. The sequence continues at coordinate 91,238 of NZ_JACXAD010000006.1, read as the reverse complement.
ACCTGGAATTTCTACCCAACTTACCCGCCGGCACCATTGCCTACCGCCTGAAAGACCACGCCGGCGGCGACCCCTGGCAGAATATTGTAGTGGTATTCAACGGCAACCGTACCGCCACCACCGTGCCCGTGCCGGCCGGGGACTACCGGATAGTGCTGCGTGGCGACCTGGTAAATGAAAAAGGCCTCGGCAAAATAACTGCCCTGGGAACTGAGCTGCTGGTCCCCGCCAGCTCGGCCCTGATTCTGGTACAATAGTGAGTGGAGGCCGCCCGGCTGAGTCCGCCCAGTCATGACCATGTAAGACATAAGTTACCTGCGGCGGCTCAAAGGCCGCGCGGGTGTAGTGTATCTAGGCTAGCGGCAAGAAGCTGAAGGAAGCAGCACGCCGGCTTTTGCGAGATCAAGCTTCCTTAACCAACGCCATTACTATTTACTTAATTTCCGCCCGCCGCCCAGCGTAGCGTAGCCTGGGTTTGGGCGAATTTAGATTGCAGCTCGGCCAGCTTCACGCGGGCACTCACCAGGGTCGATTCCCGGGAGTTCAGCAAGAACACCGAGCTTTCCCCGCTTTCGAAACGAACTTGCTCGCCCTGGCGCAGGCGCTCGGCGTTGCGCACCACTTGCTCCTGCAAGCCTAGCTGTTCGCGCAAGGCCTCCCATTCGCCCGCCACGGTGCGCACGGTGGTCTGCACCTCCCGGGTGTTCTGCTGCAGGGCCAGCTCGGTTTCCCGCTGTTTCAGACGGTTGAGCTGAAGCTTGCTCCGCTCCTGGCGCAGTAGCAGCGGATACGAGAAGCTGGCGCCTAGCTTATAGTTGTTTTGCAGGTAAGCGCTATTCAGGCGGGCAGTGGTTTCGGGGTTGAACGGCTGCCCGGCTTGCAGCAAATTATAGTCGATGGTAAGCTTGGGCAGCAGCTTGTTGCTGAGCAGCCGGCCTTCCAGCCCCAGCTGGCGGAGCTTAGCCCGGCTTTTCTGCAGGTCGGGGTGAATTTGCTGGGCCCGCTCGGTGAGGGCGGCCAACGAGTCGGGGGCGAGCGACTGCCAACTGGCGGGGCCGGGCAGGGGCTGCGGCCGGACGGTGGCGGGCAGGTCCAGGGGTTGGTTTTGCTCGTCCCAGAGGTAGTTGCTAAGCTGCAGGGTGGCGTTTTGCCACTGCACCTGGGCCTGCACCAGCGTGGCCTGCCGGTTTTGCAGCTCCGTCAGGGCCTCGATGGAGTCGATCGCGGCCAGGTCGCCCTGGCGCACGCGCTCCCGCACGGCGCGGAAGCGAACGTCGGCCAGGGTCACGTTCTGGCGCAGCAGCTCGCGGCGCTCGTAGGACAGGCACCAGTCCCAGTAGTCCTTGGCGGCCTGCAACAGCAGCTTGTTTAGGGCGCCGCGGCGCTCGGCTTCGGCCAGGCCCTGCAGGGCCTGCGCCTGGCGCACGGCCGCCCGGCGCTCGTCCATGAGCAGGCCCTGGGCCAGGGGAACCGAGATCCCGACGTAGCTCAGCCCCGCCGGCGCGGTGTAGTTCTCGGGGTTGACGTAGGCGCCGGTGCCGCGCTCAAAGCCTGCTTTCACGTCCGCGCCAAACCAGAGCGGCACGCGCAGCTGGCTGTCCCAGTCGTGGAAGTACTCTTTGCCGCCCAAGGTTTTGCCGTAGTACTTACTCGTGGCGGCGGGGTCGAACAGGCCGCGGGCGTAGCGCACTTCCTGCAAAGCCCGCTCGGGCAGCAGCGCCGCCTGCCGCGCCACGGGGTGGCGCAGCGTGACGTAAGCAAGCAGGTCGGCGAGCGCAAAGGCGGGACCCGCCGGGTCAGTCGCGGCGGCCAGGGGGGCCACCATCGCGGGGGGCGGGGTACCGGTACCTGACGGGCGCAGCGGTTGCGCCAGGGCCCAGTGGCCCAGCAGCCAGCTTAAGCTGAGCAGAAGCGCGCTTTTTCTCATTTCGCTTCCTCCTCAGTAGCGCCGCCCTTTTCGGCCTTCTTGGCTTCTTTGCCTTCTTTGCCGCCTTTGCCATCTTTTGCCGCGCCGGGGTCGCCGACGAAGTCGGGCGGGAAGCCGTTGAGCTGCCGCCACAGCTCGTACCAGATGGTCACATTGTCGAGCAGGGCCCAGCCGTAGACGCCGCTACCCACCCGCAGGGGTTTGGGCCAGGGCTCCAGCTCCGGGTCGGGGGTAACCAGGATGCGGTACTGCCCTTGCGAGTCGATGTTATCGATAACGGACACCACCCCGCCGAAGGTACCGAAGCTGGTGCCGGGCCAGCCACTGAACACCAGTGCCGGCCAGCCGTCGAACTGCAGGCGCACTTTGCGGCCCACGGTCAGCAGGGGAATGTCCATGGGTTGCACGTAGAGCTCAGCCGCCAGGACTGGCGCGTTGGGCATCACCGTCACGATGGGCTCGCCTTCCTTCACGATTTCACCCAGCCCTTCTTTCAGGGCCCGCACCACGTAGCCATCCTGCGGAGCGGTAATAAAGTAGAAGCCGGCCCGGATGCTCAAGTTAGCTAACTCGTTGCGCATTTTGGCAATCTGGCCTTCGGTATCGAAGCGGTACCCCGTCACGGACCGGCGGTCCGACTCGGACTTAGCCATCTTGTCCTGATACTCGGCCGCCAGCGAGGACAGCTCCAGTTGGGCATTGGTTAGCTCCTGGCGGCTGGCGGCCAGCTTGTTTTCCGCCGATTGCAGCTTGGCCGTGCTCTCCTGAAACTTGAGGCGGCGCTGCTCCACCTCCGTCAGCGACTTCAGCCCTTGGGCGTACAAGGCTTCCTGGCGCTCCTGCTGGCGCTGGGCAATGGCGAAGTCGTTGCGGACCGCCCGCAGGTCGGCTTCGTCGGAATTCACTTTTAGCTCGCTCTGGATGACTTTGTTGCGGGCTTTGTTCAGGCTCACCTGCAAGCCGGCGCGCAGGGCTTGCATCTGCTGCTGCAGGGCCTGGTTTTTCGCCTGGTTTTCCTGCAAAGCCCCTTGCTTGGCAGTCAGCTGCTCCTGGGTGCGCTGCACGAGCTGGGGGTCGAAGTACTTCTCCTTGATTTCGGCAATCTGCACCAGGGTGTCGCCTTTTTTCACCAACTGGCCTTCGCGCACGTACCAGCGGGCGATGCGGCCGGCCAGCGTGCTGGGCACGGTTTGCGGGCGGTCCTGGGGTCGCAGGGTTGTGAGCCGGCCCGTGGAGCGAATGTTCTGGGTCCAGGGCAGAAAGCCGGCCAGCAGCGTGAGCAGCCCCAGCCCCGCCGCCCAGCGGGCCAGCACCCGGCCCAGGTTCGGCGTCTGCACCCGCTGGTACGAGCGGAAGCCGCTCGCCAGCGGGTGGGTTTCGGAAAGCGGATGTTCGGCAAAAGGCATAGTTATCGGTTAACGGTTATCAGTGAGCTCGTGCCGGTCCAGAAAGAGGCAACGAGCAGTAAATCAGAGGGCGAGGAGAAACGTCGGCGGAGCATTGCTCGAACGAGCTCCAGTTGGTTTTCGGCGGCGCTCATTACCGCCCAATGGCTATTCATTGGGGTCGCTTATTCGGCCAGAAGCGGGCGCAGCTCCGGCTGCCGCAACACGTCGGCGTGCGCGCCATCGGCCACGAGCTGGCCCTGACGCAGCACCAGCAGGCGCGGGCACAAGGCCAGCACCCGCGGGTCGCCGGAAGCCAGCAGCACGGTCCACGGGTGGGCGGGGGCCAGCACCCGGCTCAGCACCCGCTGGCGCTCGGCGGGCTCCACGCCGGGCAGGAAGCCGTCGAGCAGCAGCAGGCGCGGGCGCCGCACCAGGGCGCGGGCCAGCAGCAGCTTTTGCCGGGTGCTGTCGGTCAGTGGCACGCCGATACCCAGGGGGGTACTGAGCCCCTGCGGGCGAGTGTATACCTCGTCGCGCAGGCCCACCAGCTCCAGGGCCCAGGCCACGTCGTCGGTCGAGATGTCGGACTGTTCCAGGGTCAGGTTTTGCAGCAGCGTGCCTTCAAACAAGCCCTGGTGGGCAATGTTGTCTCCCACGGACCGCCCCAAGGCATCAGCGGTCAGGTCTTGCATGGCCAGGCTGTCGTAGGCTACCAGCCCGGTGTAGCCTTCAAGCAAGCCGGCCAGCACGCGGAGCAACGACGTTTTGCCCGACCCATCGAACCCGGTCAGGCCCACGTGCTCTCCCGCCCGAATAACTAGGTCCAGGTTCTGTACGGCGGGCTTTTTGCCTCCGGGATAGGTATAGCTCAGGTGCCGCAGCTCGACATTTAAGCCCGCGCTCGTCAGTCCCAGCGCCAGGCCGGTCGCGGGGCACTCGCCTACCAGGGGCAGATCCAGGACGTGGCCGATTTTATCGAGCGAGGTCAGCGCGTCGTATACCACATCAAGCTTCAGCAACACCTTTTCCACGGCATTGATGGTGAGAATGATAACGATTTCAGCGGCTACGAACTGGCCGATGTTGATTTGCTTGCTGAGCAGCAGCCAGCACCCGATGGTGAGCAGCGCCGCCGTAATCAGGGTTTTGAAGGCCACGAAGCCCCAATACTGCGTTAGCAACACCCGGAAGTGGCTTTGGCGCGCCACCAGGTAACCGTCCACGAGCGTGTCGGTACGGCGCAGGGCCATTTCCTGCCGGGGTGGGTGGCGAAAGGTGTGCACGGTGCGAGCCACATCTTCGAGCCAGGCTACCACGCGGTATTTATATTTCGACTCGGTGAGGCTGGTGCTGAGGCCCTTGGGGCCGGTCACGCGAATCATCAGGGCGAGCAGGGCCAGCAGCAGCAGGCCAAAGGCGATGAAGACCGGGTGGTAAAAGGAGAGCAGCAGCAGTCCGAATAGAATTTGCAGTACCGCCGCCGAAATCTCCATCAGGAGAGTGGCCAGCCCTTTCTGGAGCGTGGGCGTGTCGAGCAGGCGGTTCATCAGCTCCGGCAGGTACTGCCCGTCCAGCGATTCGGTGCGCACGCGGGGCAGGCGCACGGCAAAATCCAGGGCCACCCGCGCAAACAGGCGCTGCTGCATAAATTCCACCAGGTAGACCTGCATCACCTGCAAAGCCCCTACCAGCAGGGTGCCCACCACGATAAAGCCAATGAGCACGATCAGCGAGGTACTGACGGCCCCGCTACTGACAAAGCCAATTACCGACTGCACGCCCAGGGGCAGGGTAAGGCTGATCAGCCCCGTGAAGGCGGCGTACACATATAGGTAGCCAATGTCGCGCCGCTCGGCGCCGAGCAGGCGCCACAGGCGTTGGCCGGGAGTAAGCGAAGAAACGGAAGCAGTAGCCATGATGATAAATAAGCCGGGCTTAACCCGGGGGTTGAGGTCCTGGAAAATTCAGCTTAGCCGAGGGTAGAGAAGGCGAGATGTTCAAGGAAACCATACAAAGCGTCCTCGACCGCCATCGTGGGCGTATCGGTGAGGGAAGGCAGGTGTTGCGCAAAAAACAACTGCTTGCGGGCCGCTTCCAGCAAGGTGCTCACCAGCGCGTGCGGGTAAGGGTAAGTGGGGTTAATACCTTGAACCACTGCGACAATGCTCGCGGCCAGGGCTTTGTATTCGCGGAAAAGGCCGGCCTGATCGTCGTGGTCTACTTCCTTGGTCAGGTAAGCCTTGGAGGCTTCGTTGACGACGATGCGGTACAGCGCGGCTTCGTCGAGCTGGGGCGTCGAGGGGTCGTCGTAGTGGGCGTGGGTGAGAATGCGCAGCACCAGGCGCAGGCGCTCGCGGGCGTCGGGCACGTTGTGGGTATGAAACCGAATCTGGTAGCGGAGCCAGGCCCAGTACCACGATACCAGATAAACCAGCAGCCGGTGCTTGTTCTCGAAGTAGCGATACAGCGAAGCCTCGGTGGAGTTGAGCCGCTGAGCCAGCTTTTTAAACGTAAAATGCTCGAACCCCATTTCGTCGATGAGCAGCACGCTTTCGGCCACCAGGCGGCGGCCCAGGTCGGTGGCCTGCGGGTCGCGCAGGAATATTTTGTCATTGAGCTCGATGCGCAAGGAAGTGTTCGGAGCCGAGTCCATAGAGAATGCGAGATTAACGGCGACACAACTGCTGTTCGCGAAGCAAATATACAACCACTTTCTTGTTTGATAGTTTTACTATCAAAAATAAAAGCTGGGTTCGCATTTTCTGGAGTATAGCTCGCAAAGCTTTGCCGATAACAGAGCCAACGAGGATGCTTACAGCTGAGAGCAGACTTTGAAGGCTAAACGAAGCCTCTGGTTTATTGACGGATGAGTGGTTGAATAACCAGCAGTTGGGGCAAGTCGGCGGCCTTCGGCCCCTGGACCAGCACCCGAGGCCAAGCCCCGCAGCACGCCCGCCAGAGCGCAGCTTTCAGCAACGAGCCCGAGCCTTTGGTTCTCGTGCCGGGCGAACGTTCCCGGCACGAGGGCCAAAGGCAAAAGCCCACCCGTCGATAAGCTCCCGTCTTTAGCTCATTCTTCGAAGCACCACTTCAATTGTAAACACCCCCTAGCAGGAGCAGGCATTTACACGATTACGGCTGTTGGCTCGTTAGCTCTGGCGAATTGACAACCATAACTAGCTGAAAAATATGTCTTCGACCCAAGCGCGAGTAACTTTTGGCCGGAATGAAAAACGAAGCATTGCGCTGCCGGACATGGCGCCGTTCGCGGGGATATTTTTTTTGGTAGTCTGCTTTTTTCTGCTCACCAGCCGAATAAAGTCGCCTGAAATAGGAATAGTATCGGATGAAGCGCTGCCATTAAGCCCGGGGGCTACGTGCACTAAAGGCATTGCGCTGGGCTGCACGAATAGTTTGGTCATCAGCTGCAATCCTAAGAACCAGTTTTCGCTTGCCGTTATCTCCTACGATAGTAGTTCACAACCTGGGGCACTCACCCAGGCTGGGGTCATCGAAAAAGTTGCTGCCTCACACGGAATCACATTTACGGCTTCGGAAGCAGCGGCATTAGCGACTTTGCCTTTCTTAGCCACTAAAGTGGAGCAGATTTCCGGTTTCCTGAAGCTGCCGCCGTACCAGCGCAGGCAACTAGCTCGGCTTGGCACCGTCAATACGCTTCCTCAGGAGCAATTACTGGAATGTATTGCCGCCGCTCAAAAATCGGCTGAATGTTCCAATAAACGGCTTCTTTTTTTCCTCAGATTTGATACGGAAGTGAGGACCGGGTTGGTAATGCATTTCCTTACGCTGCTTCGCAATAAAGGCATCCGTCATCCCATTTTAATGGTTCGCAGCAGCTAGCGGGCGGGGAATATACTAGAGACTACTATCTATTGATTTTCTCCTAAAACCCGCGTCCTTGGCGGGGGCTTCGTATTTTTAGGGCCACAATTACCCTACAAATTTCTTCCCTTACTGATGAGCAAGCATTTGCTGAATTTCTCCGCTACCCTGGCTACGGCCGCTACGTTACTGGCGGCTCCAGCGGCGCAGGCCCAAATCGTCACCCCCCAGCCCAGCCCCAAAAGCACCGTGACGCAGCGTGTGGGCCTGACCGACGTCACCATCGTGTATTCGCGGCCCAGCGTGAAGGGCCGGAAAATATTTGGCCAGGTGGTGCCGTTTGGCAAGCGCTGGCGCACGGGCGCTAATGCCACCACCACCATCAAGTTTTCGGACGATGTAACCGTTGAGGGCAAGAAGGTGCCAGCCGGCGAGTACGGCATCTATACCATCCCCAATAAAGCCGAGTGGCTCGTGGTACTCAACAAGAGCACCAAGCAGGGCGCCGATGTCGACGGCTTCAAGGACGACCAGGACGTGGCGCGCTTTACCATCAAGCCCTATCAGCTGCCCGGCTACATTGGCCCCAATGCTCCGACGAAGGATCTGGGCAAGGTCGAGACCTTTACCATCGACTTCACCGACCTCACCCCCGCCACCGCCAACGTGGCCATGGAGTGGGAAGTGACCGGGGTCAAGTTCAAGATTACGGCGGATGTAGACGCCAAGGTAATGGCGCAGATTGACGAGAAAATCATCAAGAACGCCGCCCCCACCCCGGCCGACCTGGCCGCGGCCGCCGTGTATTACTACGACAACAACAAGGACCCTAAGCAAGCGCTAGCGTGGATGGAAAAAGCCAACGCCAGCGACGCCAAGTTCTGGAACTTGCACACGGAAGCCAAAATCCGCCTCAAGATGAAGGACTACGCCGGGGCCGCCAAGGCCGCCGAAGCATCGAAGAAGGCCGCGCTGGCAGCTACGCCGCCCAATGGCGAGTACGTGAAAATGAACGAGGACTTGCTGGCGGAAGTAAAGAAAAAGGGCAAGTAAGGGGCCTGAGCCGCCCGTGCCCCTGCTGGCTACTTAATACCAGACACCAAAAAAAGGAAGAAGCCACTGCGTAGCTGCAGTGGCTTCTTCCTTTGCGTTAATCCACTGGCAAGCTTCCTTGTTGACTGCGCGCAACGGGCGTGGGGCCACTGGTACGCGCCGAAATCACGCCGGGTTAGCCCAGCGCTGCGTTCAGGGCTACAATGGCGGTCTGGTACTCTTCGCGGCCCACGACAAACTGAATGTTCACCTTGCGCAGGGCAACCCCCGCGCTGCGGATGTTAACGCCGGCTTCGGCCAGGGCCCCGGCGGCGCGGGCCAGTAGGCCGGGCTCGTCGATGTTGGAGCCGATGAGGCAGACCAGGGCCGCGTCTTCGATGGTAACCTTCTCGTAATTAGCGTTGAGGGTAGCCAGCAGCGCTGGTTTGAGGTCTTTCTGCCCGATGAGCAGGGTGATGCTGTTGGCGCTGGTGGCCTTGAAGATGTAGCTCACGTCGAGCTCGTAGAACACCTGCATGAGGCGCAGGTCGAAGCCGGCCGTACCCACCATCAGCGGGTCGTGGATGTCGATTATCACCACTTTATCGGTACCGGTGATGACTTCGACGTGCTTACGGGGTGAGACGAAGTCGCGGGTGATGAGCGTGCCGGGGTGGTCGGGCTCGAAGGTATTTTTAATGCGCAGGTCGATGGCCTTAATTTCGAGGGGTTTCGAGGCTTTGGGGTGGATGGCCTCCATACCGACGTCGGCGAGCTGGTCGGCCACGTCGTAGTTGGTGAAGCCTACCGGCCGGCAATTCGCGAGGCCCACCAGCTGCGGGTCGGCGGAGCAGAGGTGGTATTCCTTGTGAATAATGGCCTCCTGCGGCCGCACGGCCACGGCAATCTTGCTGAAGGTAACTTCCGAATAGCCCCGGTCGAACTCGCGCATGATGCCCTCAGTACCCTTGGTGTAACCGGTGGCCACGCAGATGGTACTGGCGAAGTCGATGTCGGCGAAAGCCTGCTGAATGCGCTCGTCGATGGTCAGCGCCCGCACGTCGTCGAACCCGCTGAGGTCGATCAGGGTAGCATTCACCCCCCGGTTTTGCAGGATGTTCACCGAATTAAAGGCCGAGTGCGCCTCCCCGATGGAAGCCAGGATTTCGCGGGCCGCCTGCAGGATGTGGGCGCTGTTGACGTAGCCCGAGGCCAGCACGTTGGTGAGGCTTTCGAGGTAGGTTTGGGCCTGGTTGATGCGCCGCTGGATGGCCGCGTCGGCCACGGCCAGATCGAGGCCCAGGGGCTCGTACGATTTGTTCAGCGCTTGCAGCTTGATGGCCACGTCGTGCAGCGCCTGCCGGAACTCCTGGTGCTGGGTGATGTGGTGGTAAACGCCCGGAGCCCCGGTTTTTTTGTTTTCGAGCAGCCAGTTGGTGACGTTGGCGTAGGCTGAAACCACGAAAATGCGGTTGTACAAGGCCGCCCCCTGGCGCTTATGGAAAATGATGTTGGCGAGCACATCGCCGAAAGCGGCCATGGAGGTACCGCCGATTTTTTCTACTGTAAGCACGTGGTTGTTCTGGAGGGCCTCACCCCCCGCCCCCCTCTCCGGGGGAGAGGGGGAGCCACGGCGGCGCGGACGAAGCGCTGTTTATCAAAGAGTATTATCTAGAAATAGGTCATTTGGATTGTTCATCCAAATGACCCACAAGGCAAAAGCGCAATATAAGGAAAAACGCCGCCGTGGCTCCCCCTCTCTCCCGGAGAGGGGGCCGGCCCCGGAGGGGTCCCGTGAGGCCACTACTTCCCATAGGATATCATATTAGCAATCAGCCGGTACGCCCCTGGCACTCCCGCGGGCAGCTCCCGGAAGAAAGATAGCCCGGTGTAGATGTAGTGTCCTTTTCCGTAGTCCGCCACCAGGATGGCGCTTTCCTTGGCGGTTTCCTCTGGGTCGTGGCTTGAAATAATGGTCTGGTACTTGGGGTCCCACTGCGAGGGGTAGTACAGGCCCTGCTCCTGCACCCAGCCCCGGAAGTCCTGCTCGGTGATTTTGTTGGGCTGGTTCAGCAGCGGGTGCTGGGGCTTGAGGAAGGTAACCGGGGCATCCTCCACCGCCACGCGGTCGTTGCTCAGCGTGAATGGGTAGGGGCCGATTTGCGGCAGCACGGTGCCGCGGCTCACCACGTACTGCACGATAACGTTGCCACCGCCTTCGATGTATTGCAGGATTTCGGGCTGCTGGGCTTTGAGCCGGTCCACGGTGTTGTAGGCGCGGATGCCGACCACCAGGGCATCGAACTGCCTGAGGCGGGCGGCGCTGAGGTCCTCGGGCTTGAGCAGGGTCACGGAGTAGCCGATTTGGCGCAGGGCGTCGGGCACCTCGTCGCCGGCGCCCATGAGGTAGGCCACGTTCTGACCACGGCGCTTCAGGTCGAGCTTCACCAGCGGGGCCACGGCCTCGGGGAACAGAAACTGGGTGGGGATGTGCGGGTACTCAATTTTCTGGATGCCGCGGCCGTAGGTCTGCCCGTCCACGGTGGCGGTGGCGCGTAGCTCGGCGCGGCCGGCCGCGGCGCCGGCACTGGGCTGCACCTGGAAGTTCACGGTCAGCTCCTGGTCTTTGGCGGCGAGGTTGAAGGGCTCGCTGGCGGGCTCGCTCTTCCAGCCGGCGGGCAGGGCCAGCACCAGGTTGCCGCTCACCCCGGCGCGCCCGGCTCGCAGGGTGACGGGCACCGTTTTGGGCTGAGCATCGGCGAAGACGTAGGAGCGGGCGGGTGGCAGGTTCACCATCACGGGCGGTACCACGGCCAAGGGTTGGTAGAACTCGCCGAGTACGGGGTCGGTGTGCTTGTATTGGACGGGAATGGCAAACGACATTTTTTGGCTTTCCTTATTACTAGCCAATTGAATTAAAAGCTGGAAAGGAACTGTAATAGCGTGAGGATTTTCGGGCAGACCAACCAATTCATCGAGCATTAAATTCGAGACATCGTGCCCAGGGGTTCCCATCATCCTTGTTGTATTTATGCCCTTTTCATCAATCCTGTACATACCAATTGTAGCAGGACCAGTGAGCCAATAAGGTTGAGTCAAGCTCAATCCTGAAGGAATTTTAAAATCCAATTTCTGAGCATTCAGTTTACCACTTGCCAGCTTAATCAGTTGCCCCCCTTCTTTGCTTCCCCAAGAAGTGCTTGAATCAAAAGCAACAACCCGATAGCTAGCATTAACATTGGATGGGTTTAGAACTTGCAAGTTGATTTTAATAGCCTGGCCTGTTGACACACTCGACTCATCCGCTGTTGCTTCGAAGTAAACACCTATGCAAGATTGAATTAATTGGTCCACTACTCTCAATTTGGCTTTTGTCCAAAATTGCGTCGTAGCGTAAGCGGGTGCCTCTATCTGTGGGTTATCAACAGTTAGCATTTTGAACCTCCCGTTCAACTTCAGAAGTTGCTCCCGCACCTTCAGCAGCCCCGCCACGCTGGCGCTTGGGTTGCTCGCATCATACTTCTGAATTACTTCCTCAATCAGCTGGCCCACGGCCGCGCCGCCGGGCACCCGGTTCCAGGTCTGGTCCACGCCTTCGAATAGGTCTTTGGTGGCCTTGTCGCCTTTCACGGGCTGGAAATACTCCAGCGCCTCGCCGCGCGTGGCGGCTGAGCCGAAGCCCTGGCTGCGGTGGTTGGAGCGGCTGCGGGCCGCGATTTCGCCGTAGCTCTGGCCCAGCAGGGGGTTGTAGCCGCCGGCGTCGAGTTTGAGGTAGCCCTCCATGTTTTCGCCGGGCTTCACAAAGAAGCTGCCAGTGTTCCAGAACAGACGCTTGGGCTGCCAGGGCTGCACGTATTTGAGCTGCTCGGGGAAGCGCTTGGGGTCGCCGGCGGCCTCGAAGGCTTCGGCGGCGAGGATGGCGCTGGCCTGGTGGTGGCCGTGGCCGGCGCGCGGGTCGGGTGGGAAGCGGGTGATGAGCACGTCGGGCCGGCGCTGGCGGATAACCCAAACCATGTCGGCCAGCACCTGCTCCTTATCCCAGATGGTGAAGGTTTCGGCGGCCGTTTTCGAGAAGCCGAAGTCGTTGGCCCGGGTGAAAAACTGCCGGCCGCCATCGAGGCGCCGGGCCGCGAGCAGCTCCTGGGTGCGGATGACGCCGAGGCCCTCGCGCAGCTCGGGGCCGATGAGGTTCTGGCCGCCGTCGCCGCGGGTGCAGCTCAGGTAGCCGGTTTCTAGCAGGCGCTCGTTGGCCAGGTAGGCGATGAGGCGGGTGTTTTCGTCGTCGGGGTGGGCGGCAATGTATAGCACCGAGCCCAGTATGTTGAGCTTTTTCAGGCCCAGCAATATTTCCGAGGAAGAGTAAGCTTTGGGGGTTTGCGCTCGGGTTTCGGGGAGCAGGGAGCAGGAAACCGTGAGCAATGCCACGAGGGTCAGGAAGCGGAACGATGAGCGCATGAGCGAAGAAACCGGAATTGAAGCCGCGAAGTTACCGGATGGCACCCGCTGGCCGGATGGGCCGTGGATCCGGACGCGCACCCCAACAACAGCGGCCAGATCGACCGTATGCAACAAGGCTGGCGCCGGGCACGTCTTTACCCCAATGCTACGTTAGTGGGCCGAACGCCCTTTCTTTGTTACCGCGCCGCCTTTTTTCGGCTTTTTATCTTATTCCTTTATGAACCTTGCCCTATCTCGCGTACCCCTACCGGTACTCCTAGCCGCCACGCTGCTCTCGGCCTGCGCCCGCCGGCCCCAAGCCAGCTCGCCCGTGGCCACCACTGCCGTGAGTGCTCCGGCTCCGACCCCAAGGTCGGCCCCGGCGCCCAAAGTCAAGCCCGCTCAACCGTCTATTGGCGACCTCAGCTCTTCGCAGTGGTATTTGAAAGACCCCGAACTCGACAACGTGCCGGGCGTGGGCGTCACCCGCTCCTACACCGAGCTCCTGAAGAACCTGACGCCCCAGCCCGTCGTGGTAGCCGTTATTGACTCGGGCATCGACACGGCCCATGTCGACCTCAAATCCGTGCTGTGGACCAACCCCAAAGAAATTCCCGGCAACAAGATTGACGACGACAAGAACGGCTACGTCGACGATGTGCACGGCTGGAACTTCCTCGGGGGCCCCGACGGCCGCAACGTCAATGCCGAAACGCTGGAAGTGACCCGCATCGTGGCCGCGGGCCGCACCCGCTTCAAAGGCAAAACCGCCGCCACCGTCAAGCCGACCGAAAAGGCGGACTTTGCTCTCTATCAAAAAGCGGAAAAAGTCTATGCCGGGCGCCTCAAGGAAGAAACTTCGCGCAACCAGCAGGTGGAAAGCATGACTGGCCCGCTCACCACCATGGTCGACAACATGAAGCAGGCCCTGGGGGTCTCGACGCTGGATACGACCACCCTGCACAACGTAAAAACCGACGACCCCAATCTGCGCCGCGCCGCGGCCGGCATGCTCGAAATGATGCGCCAGACCGGGGCGGCCGACACCGATGCGCTGCTCAAGCAACTGGCCGATGGCGCCAAGCAAGAGCGCACCCTGCTCGACAACTCGCTCAACCTGAAATTTAACCCGCGCGCCGACATCGTAAAGGATAATCCCAACGACCTGACCGAGCGCTACTACGGCAACAACGACCTGCACGGGCCCGACCCGCTGCACGGCACCCACGTCTCGGGTATCATCGCGGCCGTGCGCGACAACCAGCTGGGCGTGCAGGGCCTGGCGCCCAGCACCGTGCGCATCATGACGGTGCGGGCCGTGCCCGATGGCGACGAGCGCGATAAGGACGTGGCCAACGCCATCCGCTACGCGGTCGATAACGGGGCCCAGATCATCAACATGAGCTTTGGCAAGGAGTTCTCGCCCCAGCGCCAGGCCGTGGAAGCGGCCTACAAGTACGCCGCCAGCAAAAACGTGCTCCTGGTACACGCTGCCGGCAACGAAAACAACAACCTCGACTTGTTCGACAACTACCCGGCCTCGTTTTACATCAACAAAACCCCCGTGCCCAACCTGCTCACCGTGGGCGCGTCCGGCCCCCGCGACAACGCCGAGCTGCCCGCTGACTTCTCCAACTACAGCAAAAAAGCGGTCGACGTGTTCGCGCCCGGCGTGTCCATTTTCAGTACCTTGCCCGGTAGCACCTTCGGCAACGAGAACGGTACTAGCATGGCCTCGCCCGTCACGGCGGGCATAGCGGCGGTTCTTAAGGCGTACTTCCCCAAGCTGTCGGCCACCGACCTAAAGCGCATCATCATGCAATCAGCTCAGGTGCACCACACCAAGGTGCGGGTGCCCGGCACCAATAAGCTAGCCGATTTTTCTACCCTCTCCGTCACAGGCGGCGTCGTGAATTTATACGAAGCCGTCAAGCTGGCGCAAAAAGCTTCGCTATAACCTCTGGTATCTGACTTGCTTGATGCATAAAACCGGCGAGACTCCTCACTTAGAACGATTCTCAAGTCAGGGTACCGTTTTTTAGGAATTAAGAATGAAGAATTAAAAATTTGACCAGCCAATTTTTAATTCTTCATTCTTCATTTTTAATTCCTATGGGAGAACTGCTCTAGCTCAATAAAAAGGCCCGCGATTGCGGGCCTTTTTATTGAGCTATTGGTGAATTTACAGGCTACCAGAGCTTTTCTCCGCCGCCGCACTGGGTACCAGGGGCAGGTTACCCTACTACAACGCCCTTTTCCTCTTTTCGGAAGTGGTTCAGGACCAGCTTATCCGTCAGCCCCGGCAGCCACTTATTCAGAAACACCGTGAGTTTTCCCTGCCCCGTGAGTACCAGCGTGCGTTGGCGCTGCCGCACGGCTTTGAGCAGTTGCTCGGCCACGGCTTCGCTGCTCATCATGGCACCTTCGTCGCGCGGCGACTCCCCTTGAGGCGAGCCGTCGGCGGCCAGCGCTACCTGACGGATATTGGAAGCCGTGAAGCCCGGCGCGGCGGTGAGGACGTTGACGCCCTGGTCGAGCAGCTCGGTGCGCAGGGCTTCCAGAAAGCCGTTCATAGCGAATTTCGAGGCCGAGTAGCCGGTGCGGCCCGGCAGGCCGCGGTAGCCGGCAATGCTGCTGATGCCCACGATGCTGCCCTTGCGCGCTATCAGGTGCGGCAAGGCAAACTTGGTGGTGAAAACAGTGCCGAAGAAATTGGTTTGCATGAGCCGCTTGATGACTTCAAGCTCAGCATCCTGAAAGCGGGCCCGCATGGAAATCCCGGCGTTGTTGATCAGCACATCGAGGCCGCCGAAGCGGGCCACGGCTTCGCGCACGGCCCGCTCGGCCGCTTCTTCGTCGCCCACATCGGCCCGGATGGCCAGGTTAGCCACGCCCGCCGCCGTCAGGGCCTCGGCGGTGGCGGCTAGCCGAGCCTCGTCGCGGCCAGTAAAAGCCACCTGGTAGCCGGCGCGGCCAAAAACCAGGGCGCACGCCTGGCCAATGCCCGAAGTGCCGCCCGTAATAAGAACTGTTGACGTTGGCATAACCTTAAAAATAGGGGCTCCTGAGCCGTGAGAAAGCGGTAGAATAGCGGCGCAAACTTACGGCCGGGGCCTGCGATCCTGGCTCAGTCCGGGCCCGTGGAGCTGCCAGGGCCTAATCAGCAGGCGGCACGGAACCCGGAAAATGCGTCACCAATCCGTTAAATCTGTGCTCTACCTTTGTTCCTCTTATGAGCAGAGCTAAAAATATCCCCGTCGAGGCCCTTCGCAACGTCAAAATTCAGGACCTGGTGGCCGAAGGCAAGTGCCTGGTCCGCGTCGACAACCTCGTCATCTTTGTTTCCCAAGTCGCGCCGGGCGACGTCGTGGACTTGCGCGTCACCAAAGCCAAAAAGAGCTTCCTCGAAGCCGTTCCGGTGAAGTTCCACTCCTATTCGGAGCAGCGCACCACGCCGTTTTGCCAGCACTTCGGCGTTTGCGGCGGCTGTAAGTGGCAGCACCTCACCTACGACGCCCAGCTGCACTACAAGCAGCAGCAGGTGGTCGACCAGCTCACCCGCATCGGCAAAGTGGCGCTGCCCGCCATTCCGTTTATCCTGGCCTCGCCGCAACGCACCTACTACCGTAACAAGCTCGAATACACCTTTAGCGACAACGGCTGGCTAACCACCGAGCAGATCAACGACGATACCCGGCAGTACAACCGCGAGGTGCTGGGCTTCCACACGCCGGCCCGCTTCGATAAGATTATCGACGTGGAACATTGCTGGCTGCAGCCCGAGCCCAGCAATGAAATCCGCCTGTTTATCCGCGACTACGCTCACCGGCACCTGCTGGCTTTCAACAACCTCGTGCGCCAAACCGGCCTGCTTCGCAACCTCATCATCCGCACGGCCCAAAGCACCGGCGAGCTGATGGTGATTTTGCAATGCTACCACGCCAGTGAAGCCATTGAGCCCCTGCTCGACGCCCTCTACGCCAAGTTTCCCAGCATCACGTCGCTGAACTATGTGCTCAATAGCAAGGGCAACGAAACCTTCCACGACCTGGACGTCATCACCTACCGGGGCAAGCCCTATATCGAGGAAGCCATGGAAGGCCTGCGCTTCCGCATCGGCCCCAAGTCCTTCTACCAAACCAACTCCGAAGGCGCCCACCAGCTCT
The DNA here is from genome assembly GCF_014699115.1 of Hymenobacter montanus. Taxonomy (GTDB): domain Bacteria; phylum Bacteroidota; class Bacteroidia; order Cytophagales; family Hymenobacteraceae; genus Hymenobacter; species Hymenobacter montanus. Next base: position 74,445 of record NZ_JACXAD010000006.1, on the reverse strand, counting down.
ATAAAGTAGCCCGCGAGTTCGCCGACCTGCGGGGCGACGAGTTGGTGTACGATCTGTATACGGGTGCCGGCACCATTGCCAGCTTCGTGGCCCACCGGGCGAGGAAAGTCATTGGCGTCGAGTACGTGGCGCAAGCCGTGGCCGACGCCCACGTCAACGCCGAAATCAACGGCATCACCAACACCGAGTTCTACGCCGGCGACATGAAGGACATCCTCACCGCCGAGTTCACCGCTCGCCACGGCCGCCCCGACGTTCTCATCACCGACCCGCCCCGCGCCGGCATGCACCCCGACGTAGTAGCCCGGCTGCTGGAGCTGCGCGCTCCCCGCATCGTCTACATCAGCTGCAACCCCGCCACCCAGGCCCGCGATCTGGAAATGCTCGACGCCGCGTATAAAGTCACCCGCGTGCAGCCGGTAGACATGTTCCCCCATACCCACCACGTGGAGAACGTGGTGGCCCTGGAGCTGAAGTAAACATGAATGAAACTTTAAAAATTATTTGTGCTGAAAGTTCCGGCGTTCCAATTCTACTCTGTCCGGCAGAATTTGCTAGTCAATGGGAAGGAACTCATGAACCTAGCGACGGAAGAATAATCAAGGCTGTATTTCATTTGAATGGCCCCGAAGGTACGCATGTTGATTACGACCGAGCCTGTGATGCAGCGGGTGAATATGTAAATGTTATTAAAATTGGTGCGGGTCGGGCATTGATTTTTGGTGATGAAATACCGGCTATGTATTGGGTTGATTCCCAAACATTCAATGGCGGATATGCTCTCACATGGCTTTTCCTACCTGAAGAAGACGAGCCTGATTACAAAGAATTAATACAGACATTGTCTGACTCTTTCTTCACTGACACTGGTCATTCTATCACCTGTTATAACAATGGGTTCTGGCTATTTCCATCCACTCAGAGCCCACAGGACGTTCATTTTTTCCAATCCGTAGAGGTGCGTTGCCCAGCTGGTACTTACAACGCCGCAATTGGTTTTTATAGAAAGCCTGACATTAATCTTCGTATCATAAAAATTCAGCGGCAAGACTAAATGGATTACTTCAACGACCCCGAGCTGAACGGCAAATACCTGGGCACCATCACCAAGGACTTCGCTACCGTTTCTGACACCCTGCTCGAAGCCTCCGCTCAGATTCGTAAGCGCGACATCAGCGAGTACCCCATCTTCGTGTTTGCGAAGCAGGAAGTACCCTTGGGCGGCCTGCTGGTGAATGCCGACGAGCTAAACTTAGAATGGCACGTCTTCGCCAGCTACCTCGAACTGTTCGTGCAGCAAGGCATTGTGGGCGTCGAAGGCATCGAAAGCTTCCGGGCCACTTACAAAGATGCCGACGAGTTTTGCTGCCTGTTCGTGCTCGATGAGCAATTCACCAAATTCGTCTTCGTACCTTATCCCGAAGATTAACTCACGTCACTCTTTCCTTGTGACTTCCTGCTGGCTGTCGGCGGGCGCTTCTCTTCGCTCAAACATGCCGTAATCGCGCAACACTTGGGCCACCCGCAAGCGATAATCCACGAAAACCTGGTTGCGCCCTTGCGCTTGGGCATGACGGTGCAGTTCCAGATTACGCCACTGGCGCACGTGGTCCTCGTGCTCCCAAAAAGACAGGGAGAGCAGCTTACCCGGTTGGCTTAGGCTTTGAAACCGCTCGATCGAGATAAACCCCGGCATTTGTTCCAGCACCGGCCGCAAGTCGGCCGCCAGGTCCAGGTATTCCGATTGGTGCGCCGCATGGGGCAGGACTTCGAAGATGACGGCAATCATGGGGCCGGCAGCCTAAGGGGCTCCGCTAGAAAGCTACGGACCTCCTGGTACAGTTCAAAGCGGCTCTTCTCCAAATGCGCCACATGGGTTGCCCGACCAATGACCACGTACCGCTTGACCGGCGCCCGGGTCAGGCGGCGAAACATGGCATCGGCCGCTTCGGCGCTGGGCAGTTGGTCCCATTCGCCGCGCATCAGCAGCGTGGGCACCGCAATGCGGGATGGGTCGTAGTAGCACTGGCCGGCCCCGCACCCTAACAGGTCTACTTCCCACCCCGATGGGAAGCGGACAGTCGGCGAGCGGCGCGTGGCCGCCGTCGGGTCGCTCTGCAACCACGCCACCGGCCAGGTCGAGGCCAGCTCCAGGGCCAGCACCTGGGCTTCGCCGGCCGGCACCCCCGCCCGGAACTGGGCCACCCGCTCCGCCGGCGTCATATCCTGATAGGCCGGTGGCGGGACCGGCGCTTCCTCCTCTTTCACCGTTGATTGCGTGGGTGGAAAAGGCGCAAACAAGACCAGCCGACTAATTCTTTCGGGGTGTTGGCTGGCGTAGTAGGCGCACACTGTCGCGCCCCAGGAATGCCCCACCAGGTATACCTGCCGGGCCCGGGTGCGCCGCAAGATGGCTTCTACGGCGCGGTCTAGATCCTGCGCCACCTGCCGGCCGGTGCTGAAGCTCGGGTCCTGGGTGGCGGCCTGCGCCATTTGGGGGTAGCGGTCCGAGTGGCCGTACCCGAGAAAATCAAGAGCATAGGTGTCATAGCCAACGGCGGCCAGGTCATCCATCCAGGAGGTGCCACCCAGGCGAAAGCCCGCCGACAAGGCCGAGGGAAACGACGCTCCGTGCACAAACAGGACCGGCACCGTTTGTCGGGCCCGGGCCGGCGGCAGATGCAGCACCGACAGGCGGAGGCCCGGCAGTCGACTGTCGATTTGAAATCGCTCGAAGTCTGGAGGGACCGCGCCAGACAGCAGTGGCCCCAGCCATAAGAACAACAGAGAAAGGTAGGAGCGGAAACGAATGAACATGTTATCAGGAATGAGTGCGAGCGCAAAGTTTTGCATCTTTGCCACGCTACATTTCATCTCCGCTTTAACTATGCCCGTTACGGAAGATACCGACGCTTTTCCAACGCTGCTCGGGCTAGTGGGAGAACCAGCTCGGGCCCAGATGCTCTGGCAATTACTGGACGGCCGGGCCTTGACCGCCACGGAGCTAGCGCACCACGCCAGCGTCTCGCCGCAATCGGCCAGCGCGCACCTGGGCAAGCTGGTGGCCGCCGACTTGTTAGCGGTGGAATGCCAGGGCCGGCACCGTTATTACCGTTTCGCCCGCCCCGAGGTAGCGTATGCCCTCGAGGCCCTGGCTAACCTGCTGCCGCCGACGCGTCGCCCGGCTGAGCGGCCGCCCACAGGGCTGCGGTACGTGCGCACGTGCTACGACCATTTGGCGGGCCGCGTAGCCGTCGAGATTTGTCAGGCGCTGCTGCAACGGGAGTACCTGCGCGAAGCGGGGCCGGAATTTGTGCTGACGTCGGCCGGGCACGCGTGGTTTGCCGACTTGGGGCTGGCCCCCGTCGACTTGGTTGGAGCGGGTCGCCGGGCCCTGGCGCGGCCCTGCCTGGACTGGAGCGAGCGCCGCCCCCATTTGGGCGGGGCCCTGGGGGCGGCGCTACTGCGGCAGCTCTTAACGCGCGGCTGGCTGCGGCCCACCTCGCAAGCCCGCGCTGTCGTCCTCACGCCTACCGGTCAGGCGGCGCTGTATGAGCGGCTGGGACTACGGGTTCTGCTTTAGAAGAGAAGTAGGGTAAGCTAAATTGAATTGCTAAATGATTATTAGCTTATCGTGTTGTTAAAGGGGCTGTTCCCAAGCCAGCAATCGACTACGGATAAGCTATCGACGCGTCGCGGGCACCCTGCACCGGAAAGCCCCTTGTGTGGCGACATCCCAGGTGCGGAAGCCCTGGGCCCGGAAGCTGGAATCTTGCCGGGCCGCGTACCAGATTTTGCATGAGGAGTCGAACACCACCCAGACCCGGGGCCCAAACACGGCCGCCACGGTTTCGGGTCGGAGCCGGGCGTTGCGGCGCAGCACCAGCACGTCGACGGCGGTGGGCTGGGTAGCCGAGGAAATCCGGGTAGCGACGAAGCCGATGCGTAAGCCCCGCCACTGGGCCAGCACCACGGGGCCGGGTTTCCGAAACCCCTGGGCGCTGTCTGGGTCGGCGACGCAGTGCACGGGGATGGTGGTGCCGCGCCACCCCACGGCATACCGCGGGCTCCGGGCCTGGCGCTGAATGAGGCCCGGCAGCAGCCGGTACGTGCGCTCGGTTTCCGTGAGCGGCAGCGAGTCGGGGGTGACAAACTCAACCGCCGCGCCTTGCCAGAAGCCTACCGCCGAGCGGCGCGGGATGCTGTAAACGATGAACTCGCGCGTGGCCGCCACCGCCCGCGCCGCGGCTACCCGGCTCCCAGCGTAAACCACCGCGAGCGCCGCCAGCCCACCCAGCCAGCCCAGCCGGCGGGTGCTGAGCCAGGCCAGCCCGGTGGCAATCAGCCCGAAGAGCAGTCCCATTTGCAGGGCCGACACGTGGATGTCGCGCACGACCCAGCCCGCCAGGTGGCGGCTCACCCAGAAGATGCTTTCGTTGAATAGCCACACCAACTGCTCGAACAGCCAGGCGGCCCCCCGCGGCAGCCAGTCCAGCCACGCGGCGGCTCCCGCCGGCAGCACCGCCCCCAGCGCCAGCGCCACGCCTTTGAGCACTAGCAGCCCGATGCCCACGTACACGGCCCAGCTGGAGATGGGTACCGCCACGAGGTTGGCGAGCAGGAAGCTGAACGGAAACTGATGAAAATAGTACAGGCTCAGGGCAAAAGTGGCCACCTGCGCCGCCAGCGACAGCGCCACGGCCTGCCACACCACATTCAGAAACCCGCCGACAGCCTGCCAGGCCCGCTGCACCAGCCGCGGCTGCCAGGGCCGGCGCCGGGCGTAGAAATACGCCGCCACGTCGAGCTGGCGCGCAATGCGGGGCTGCCCGTACACGATGCTGAGTACTGCCAGAAACGACAGCTGAAACCCAACGTCGGCCACCAGAAACGGATTCCAGAGCAGCAAACCAAACGCTGCCACGCCCAAGGTGTTGAAGATAGAATCCTGCCGCCCAAAGGCCCGCCCGAGGATGATTATCGTGAACATCACGGTGGCGCGCAACACCGAGGCCGATAGGCCGGTGAGAAAGGCGTAGCTCCAAATCACGGCCAGCCCCAGCAGCGCCGACCACAGCCGAAACCCGCGCGCCCGCCCCAGCAGCTTGCGCAGCAGCCACGACACGGCCGCAAACAACAGGCCCACCTGCAAACCCGACACCGCCATGATGTGCGTGGTGCCGGTGGCCGTGTACGCCTGCTTGGTGGCCGCGTCCACGTCGTCCTTTAGGCCCAGCACTAAGGCCGAAGCGATGGCGTACTCCCGCTTGGATTTGATGTAGTGCCGAAAAACTTCGTCAAGCCGGGTGGAAGCCCGCATGCTGACGGCAATGAGCGGGTTGGGTGGGTCCAGACGCAACACCCGATACTGGTCCGGGTGCACGAACTGCTGGTGGTAAACCTGCCGCAGCTCCAGGTAGCGGCGGTAGTCGAACTCGCCCGGGTTGAGCGGGGGCTTGCTGGGGCTGGGGTGCCCGTTGACGAGCCAAACTTCGCCGTACTGCGGCGCACCCAGGTCCGTCGTCCGCGGCAGTACCACCCGCACCCGGCCCGAGGCCCGGCGCCAGCGGCCGGCCACGCGCACGGCTTGCACGCGCAGCGTAGTGGCGAAGGTAGTAGGCCGCGCTACGGTGTAATCATCAACCACGGCCTGGTAGCACTCCACCTGATCGGCCCAGCGGAGGAGGTGGTCGGCCCGGCGGCTTTCGGTGGCCTGCTGCGTAAGCGCGGCCCCGCAACCAGCCACCGCTAGCAGGGCCAGCGCGCCAGCCGCATCGGTGGCGGCGGGGGTATGCTGGCGCACACTCCAGAAGATGAGCAGCGTAGCCAGGGCCGCCAGGGCGGTGGCGTACGGCCAGAGCGCCGGTCCCGTGGCTCCGAAGTAGAGGGAGCCCGCGATGCCGACAATCAGGGCCGGTGTGTACCGCACGAAAGGAAACATGGCCCAGGTTATCATGAGCGGGTGGTGGAAGCCAGGAATGTATTAAGATGGCAATGTATGAGTTTATACAGAAAGCAGGGCGCCCACCTACTTTCTCACCGCTCAGCCCCTTACCCTGACACTCCGCAACCACCCGCTTGCCATGCGCTCTTTCTGCTGCCTAAGCTTAGCTACCCACCCACAAACGATATCCAGCACCACTGGCGGCACAGTCAGCCTCTTTAACGGCTGAAAAAGCACTACTTCTCCCCTGCTTCAGCGGGCGCGACTTTCGCCCACTCAACAAGGCAAAGGCTGTTACCTACGTGAGTACCATTTTATAGTGCTGGATATTGGCTTCTTCGAACATCTCCCCCACTTTTTGAAACCCCTGCCGCTCGTAGAAGGGTATGGCCCGCAACTGGGCATTCAGATACACGAGTGCGTCGGGCCGCTCGGCGCGCACGTCGGCCAGCACGACGCCCAGCAGCGTGCTTCCGATGGCCTGGTTGCGGAACCCGGGCAGCACGGCAAACCGCTCCAGCTTTACGCCGTGGTCGGTTTCGCGCCAGCGGGCGGTGCCGGCCGGAGTGCCATCGGCGGCCCGGGCCAGGTAGTGGCGGGCATCGCGCCGGTCGTGCTCGTCGTATTCGAGTGCAGATGGCACGGCTTGTTCTTCCACGAATACTTTCTCACGGATGGTAAAAGCCGCGTCCAGGTCACGCAGGTCTGTGATGCGGTGGGCAGTGGCGGAAGGGGTAGGTTGCATGGATATAAGCCTTGATTGGAAGTTTGGCTCAAAAGTCGCACCTAGCAGGGCCATCCTGGTTCTTTTTCACTTCGAAGCTATTTGCGTATATTAAAAACGGTCCTGCTTCGACCAGCGGATGCCAGCTAGGGTGGGAGGACAATCGCAGACCTTTACTGGGTGCGACGATATGAGCTCAACGATGCGGAATGGGGCGCCTGGGGCCGCTCTTGCCGGGCAAAGTAGGGAACGCAGGCCGTTCAGCGGCCGATAACCGGCTGTTTTTGAACGCTGTGCCGTGGATTGCCCGCAGCGGGGCGCCGTGGCGGGACCTGCCCGAACGGTTTGAGCCGTGGAACTCGGTGTACCGGCGCTTCCGCCGCTGGGCGCAAAAAGGCGTCTGGCAGCGCGTGTTCCAGGCCGTACAGGACCCGGCCCTGGACTGGATGATGCTCGATTCGACCAGTGTGCGGGCCCACCAACACGCGGCCGGGCAAAAAGCAGCGCCCCAGCCGAAGCCCTCGGCCGTTCGCACGGGGGTTTTACCAGCAAGCTCCACGCCGTTGTAGACGCGCTAGGCTAACCCGTTGCGGCTCGCGCTGACGCCGGGCCAGCAGGCCGATTGCACCGTGGCCGCTGACCTGTTGGCGGGCCTGGCCGTCGGGGCTGTGCTGGCCGATAAAGCCTACGACACCGACGCCGTGGTGGCCGAAATCAGCCGGTCTGGTACCGCCGTCGTTGTGCCCAGCAAACGCAGTCGGCACACCACCCGGGCGCTGGACCAGAACCTGTACGCCGACCGCGACAAAGTCGAACGCTTTTTTAATCGCCTCAAGCAGTACCGCCGTCTGGCCACCCGCTACGAAAAAGCCGCGGCCTCTTTTCTGGCCTTTGTGCATTGTGCCGCTATCTTCGTTTGGATCCTCTATATTGTCAACACGCCCTAGGGATTAAATTAGGTCTCGTGCCCACGTAGATTGACCCATCCGCTAGCTTAGCAGCGAGAAGAAGCGCCGCCCTGGCAGTTGGCGGCTTGCGCCGGGCCCGAAAGCAACGGCCGCAGTTTCTTCTTGCTGTTCCCCCACGCATCACCTACGTGTATATGGCTCCCGAAACAGAGGTTCCCGCCCCCGAGCTGTGGCTGGAGCGCCACGGCGACGAGCTTTACGGCTACGCGCTGCAGCGCGTGCACGACGCCGATTGCGCCGAGGACCTGGTGCAGGAAACCCTGCTCAGCGCTCTCCACGCCCTGCCCACCTTCCGGCAGGACGCCTCGGAGCGCACCTGGCTGTTCGTCATTCTCAAGCGCAAAATCATCGACCACTACCGCCGCGCGGCCCGCTCGCCGCTGGTCCCGTTGGGTTCGGCCTCTTCGGAAGAAGCCGAATTTTTCCGGCCCGAAGACGGGCATTGGCGCGAAGCGCAGTACCCCCAGGCCTGGAACGTGCGCGCCGACGACCCCCTGGAGCAGCAGGAGCTGCGCGAGGCCATGGCGCATTGCCAGCAGAAGCTGCCCGCCCGCCACGGCGCCGTGTTCGCGCTACGCTTCGTGGAAGACCTGACGGCCGAGGAGATTTGCCAGGAACTGAGCCTCACGCCGGCAAACTACTGGGTCATCGTGCACCGCGCCAAGCTGCACCTGCGTAAGTGCCTGGAGAAAAATTGGTTTGGGCTCCAACAAGCCTCGTAGCCGCCCATGCTGAATTGCCACCAAGCCACCCTGCTCATCGAGCGCACCGCCGGCCAGCCGCAGCGCGTGGGCACGCTCATGCCCCTGCGGGTGCACCTGCGCCTGTGCTACCTGTGCAGCCGCTACCAGCGGCAAAGCTTATTGATTGCCCAGGCCGCCCACTACCCCAGCCACCGCGGCCCGGTGCGCCTGCGCGAAGACTTCAAAGCCCAGCTACAAGCGGAAATGCAGCGCCGGCTGGCGGCAGGGGGATAAGGCTGCTCAAAAGCCGAGGTAAAAAACGCCAAAACGGTTCTTCTCGGCACCGTCGCCCGCGCGGGCCGCCGTGGTCTTCGCCCGACGCTCCCGCAGGGCGGGTTGGTTGGCGTAATTGGGGGCAACCGAAGCGGCACTCGAGGGGCGACGAGTGAAAGGTTGAGCAAACTACGTGGCGCGTAGCGGCTGGCTTAGCAGGGCGCGCAAGGCCGGCTTCGGCGTCAGCCGTACATTTGACCACTTGGTTGTCAGGGTTCAGGGTGATAAACCTCCTTTCCCATGAGCCATTCCACCGCTTCCCCGGCCGCCTTGCCTGCCGCAGACTGGGCCGACACGCGCCAAACCCTGCACCTCTGGACGCAGGTGGTGGACAAAACCCGCCTGGCCCTGAGCCCCATGCTCAACCACTGGTGGCAGGTACCGCTCTACGTCATGCCCTACGGCCTGAGCACCAGCCCCATGCCCTACGCCGCGGGCTCGTGCGAGGTGGTGTTCACTTTCACCGGCACTAGCTGCGGATGCACACCAGCACCGGCCGCCGGCCTCGCACTGGAGCTGAAGCCCCCTCGGTGGCCGATTTTTAACGGCTCCGAGGTGGCCCTAGCCGGCAACCGCTACCATTCCCACGCCACCCCGAACGTGTACTGGTTGCCCGAGTAGACGTTGCGCAGCTTGCCAAAGCCCGTGGCCCAGTCGGCCGTGGCCGACAGGTGCGGGGTGACGGTGTAGCTGGCGCCCAGCCCGGCCGTGGAGTAGGCCACACCCTCGCCCAGACCGATGGTGCCGAACTTGCCCAGGTCCGGGGCCGTCACGTTGTCGAGGGTGCGCTCGGTGGCCATAAGCCAGAGCTTGCCGAAGAGCTGGTAGCCCACCTGTGCCCCGTAGCTGTACTGGTCGGTGAAGCCGCCGGTGCGCTTGTTGTAGCCCGCGTTCAGCGTGAAAAAGGCGGGCAGCTTGCCCAGGCTGTGCGAGAGCGCGGCGCGGGTCCACACGTTCCATTCGCCGTCGCCGGTGGGCAGGCGCAGGTAGAGGCTGGGGTCGGCGATGCCCTGGCCGAACTTGTTGGGGTCGCCCAGCGGAGCTTCCACGGCCACGCCCACGGCCAGCGGCCACCGGCCCGTGAGCAGGCCGTAGCGCAGGCCGATTTCGGGGTCGCCCACGCCCTGGCCGGGCGTGAGGTCGGGGAAGGCGGCCCGCCGGAAAAACGGGAAGCTGAGCGTGGCTTCGAGGCGGTCGATGAGCCCGTATTCGCCGTACAGGCTGTACACCTGCTGGCTGAACGGGGCCGTGCTGATGGTGCCGCCCGTGAGCGGGTGGTAGTACGCGGTGTTGACGGTGGTGAGGCCCACTTTCGCGTAGCCTTTGCCTTTTTTGCGGATCCAGCCGCCGCCGGCCTGGGCGGCCGGGGCGCTCAGCAGCCCCAGGGCCAGCAGCGCGCAAGCCGGATGAGTAAGGCGTAAGGTCGTCGGCATGGCTATCGCACCAGGGCGGCCCCGAAGTTGTACATCGCCAGGTCGCAGTGAATGATGACGTGCGTGTAGCCGGCGCTGCCGCCGGTGATGGGGAGCGTCTGGGCGCCGTCCACCACGATGGTGCCCACCCGAAGCACGTTGGCGGGGTCAGCGGCGCGCTGCACGCGCACCAGGGCATCCGACTTGGCCAAGTACACGCCCAGCGAGCCGGTGTGAAAATCGGTGCGGAAGTTAGCCGCGAAGCGCACCAGCTCCGCGCCGTTGGCGTCGCGCTCAATGCTCACGGTGCCGCTGCTGGGCACGCCGCCCTGGGGCTGCATAGTGCCCGTGCGCACCATGGCGGTACCGGGAGCCGGCGTGGTGGGGGCCGGCGCGGTGGTGCCGCTGCCGGGCGGGCCCACTATTTCCTTGTTGCAGGCCGCGAGCCCGGCGGCCCCGGCCAGGAGCAGCAACGGCGTCGTTCGAGTGAGCAAAAGCTTGCGCATACTAAGTGCTGAAAAAGGTAAAACGAAGAAGTAAGTCAGTCTGCCAGGGAACCGCTCGTCGGAACGGATGAGGCTATGGCTCCCCCAAAAGCCGCTGATGCTGAGGGCTGTCGCGGCGCTATCGAAAGATAGTAGGCTGGTGACCAGATTGCGGGGGTGCGGTGCCTCAATTAATTCAGCGCCGCACCCCCAGCCAGTGCCAATGCCCCCACGCCCACGATGTGCCGCGAGGCGTGCTCCTGCACCAGCACCACGGCGCGCAGGTTCCGGGGGTTCCATTGGCGGGCCAGGTCCAGGGGCACGGTGGCCATGAAGGTGCCATCGGCGCGCACGGTGCCCAGCGGGCGCAGGGCGCGCACCACCGAGGCGTGGCGCAGAAGGCGGCCCGAGTTTTCGCCCCGGCCCACTTGCGACGACAAGCCGGCTTCGGTGAGGGCCAGTAGCACGTCGGCGGCTTTGGTGCCGGCGGGTAGCTGCGACACGTTCACGGCCAGGGCGCCATTGGCGGCGCGGGCCAAGCTCACCGTGGCGCGGGGGGCTTTGGCGGCTTTGAGCACGGTTTCGGCCAGTTCCTGGCTGCTGCCCACGAACTCGTAGGTGCCGTTCACCACGGCCTGCGGGGTGTAGGTGCCCTCGCCGAAGCCCTTAGCGTACTCGCGCTGGCGCTCGGTGAACTCGGGCGAGGAGAACGGGTCTTTCCAGCCGAGCCGGTTCCAGTAATCGACGTGCTGGCCGAGGGCGATGACTTCGACACCGGTCAGCGACTGGCTGGTTTCGAGCTCCCGCAGCGCGGCGTCGGCCGCGGGGCAGGACGAGCAGCCTTCCGAAGTGAACAGCTCCACCACCACGGGTACGTTGGCGACGCCCGGGTTAGGCGCCCTAGGCGAACTCATCATGCGGGCACTGGTGAGTGCGGTGGCCGAGGCGACGGTGAGCAAAGGGAAAAGCGTGAGGGCAATGCGTTTCATGATGGAAGGGAAAGGCGTGAGGAAAAGAAGCTGGCTCCCGAAGGGCTGGACGCGGAGCAGGGCGTAACCTTGCACCCGCGTTTGAAAAAGTTTTTTTCGTTCGAAAAAGTGCAACGAGTCGCTTATCAAGCGGCAGAAAAGACTTTCAGACAAGCGCAGCCACCAACTCCGAAAGCGGCGCCAAGCGCGCTCATTCCGCATCGTTAGAGTTCCATATCGTCGCACCCGGTAAAAGTCGGTGATTGTCTACACACCCTAGAGCAGGACGTTACGCTTGGCCCTGGTCCTCGCCGATGCCGGTTACGACGCCCCCCTGGCCGAGTGGACGCGGACCCACTGCGGCTGGCGCTTGGGAACGGCACCCGGGCTCAGCGGCACCGCGGCGTTTCCCCAGCCCCCACGCGCTGGGTCGTGAAACGCTCCAGCAGCTGGTGGCAGTGGAACCGGCGCCTGAGTCGCGACTTCGAATGCTTATCGGACGCCGCCGAAGCAACCATCTATCAGATAAAGGATCTAAATAGCGTTGGCTTCCACAAAAAAGCCCTGGCTAGTTGCCAGGGCTTGGGGCTTTACAGGGCCTGCTCGTGGTTTACCGGCAATTCAGGCTCGGTTTCGGGAGCGGGCAAGCCGCTTTCCTGCGCGTGTAACTCCCGCAGGCGGCGCTCGTGGCGCTCGTCGCGGCGCTGGCTACCATTCTGCTGGGCCTGGCGAGTCATTTCTTCGGTGTCGAACTTATCGTAGGCCTCCACGATTTGCCTCACTAGGCGGTGGCGCACTACGTCCTCGGAAGACATTTCGACGTAGCCGATGCCTGGCACGTTCTTCAGAATGTCCAGCGCCTGCATCAGGCCCGACTTCTGGCGGGTGGGCAAGTCGATCTGGCTGCGGTCGCCGTTCACCATCACCTTGGCGGTGGGGCCCATGCGGGTCAGGAACATTTTCAGCTGCGAGGGCGTGGTGTTCTGGGCCTCGTCGAGCAGCACGAAGGCGTTGTTCAGCGTCCGGCCGCGCATGTAGGCCAGGGGGGCGATTTCAATGATTTTGTTTTCCTGGAAAAACTTCAGCTTTTCGGCCGGGATCATGTCTTCCAGAGCGTCGTAAATTGGGCGGAGGTAGGGGTCGACCTTCTCCTTCATGTCGCCGGGTAGAAAACCGAGGCTTTCGCCGGCTTCGACCACGGGGCGGGAGATGATGATTTTCTTTACCTCCTTGTTCTTGAGCGCCCGCACGGCCAGGGCCACCGAAATGTAGGTTTTACCCGTGCCGGCTGGACCCAGCGTAAAGGTCAGGTCGTGCGCCATTACGGTGTCGACCAGGCGTTGTTGGTTGGGGGTTTTGGCTTTGATCACGCCGCCCTTGGCCCCGAATAGAATGACGTCGGGCGAGGCGGCCAGCACGCGACCTTCCGCCTCTTCGCTGGTGGCGGACAGGTACTGGTTCACGGTCTTGTCGGTAATCTGACCGTACTGGTGGTAGTGCTCGATGAGCGAGGAAAGCAGGTCGTTGATGCGAGCAATAACTTCCGTCTGGCCCTGGATTTTGATTTCGTTGCCGCGGCTGATGATTTTGGAGCCGGGGAATGCGGCGGCCAGCTGGCGAATGTTTTGGTTGTCGGGGCCGAGGAAATCGACCAGAGACATGTTTTCGAGGGTGATGATTTTTTCGACCAAGTTGGAAGAGAGGGGAAGAGGGGAAAAGAAAAGGGAGACAAAAAAGGCCCGCTTTCACCCCAAACCGGCTACTTTTGCCCTAGTTCGGGTGAATGAACAATACTACGAAAAACTACGCAACGGCGGGCATGGGCTTGATAACTTTGCTGACAGATTTTGGCTACCGCGACCATTACGTGGCGGCGCTGAAGGCGCGGCTGTTGCAACTGGCGCCGACGACAACCGTGGTCGATATCAGCCACGGCGTTGAGCCCTTCAACATCGCGCACGCCGTTCATGTTCTCCAGGCGGTATTTCGGGATTTCCCGCCGGGCACCGTGCACGTCATCGGCGTCGACGACCACGGGGCCGGGCCCGAGCCGGGCTGGCAGGCCGCGCTTTTCGCGGGTCATTATTTCGTCGCCGCCGACAATGGCATCCTCGCCTTGCTCACCAACGGGCAGCCCGCGGAGCTGGTGGCCCTGCCGGCCGCCGTCACCCCCTCCCCCACCCGCGACGTGCTGCTGCCCGCCGCCGTGGCCCTGGCCCAGGGCGAGCCCCTCAACCGCCTCGGCCCCGTCGTCACAAAATTTCATCAGCTGAACAACCGCCAGGTGCGCCTGCAAGACCACCGCATCACCGGCCACGTAGCCCACGTGGACCACTACGGCAACCTAATTACTAACATCTCCCGCACCGCCGTCGAGGCTGTCGGCCACGGCCGGGGCTTTGCCGTGCACTTCGGGCGCGACGTGGTGCGCGAGCTGCACCCCCACTTCTCGGCCGTGCCACCCGGCGAGGCCGTGGTCGTGTTCAACAGCCAGAACTGCTTGTGCCTGGGGATCTGCCAGGGCAATGCCTCGGAGCTGCTGGGCCTGCATTTCGATTCGCAGGTGGACGTCCGGTTCACCGTGGAATAAGGTGCGCGCTTACTTAATTGTCCCTATAAAAAAGCCCCAAATCGTTTGATTTGGGGCTTTTGCTGAAGAGCCGACGGCCGGAGCTCGGCTAATTGGGCCTGAGCCTTGGCTCAGTGCCCGGACGCTTTACTTACTGGCTGCACCGGCGGAATCAGGAGCGGTGGTAGCGGCGCTGTCGGAGGCCGCGTTGGTGTCGCTCGGCACCACGGTGGCCGTTTTGTCGGCTTCGGTTTCGGTGGGTTTGCTGTTGCAGCTGCTTACCAACAAGCTGCCGGCCAGGGCCGGAGCCACGAGCCAGGCGAACACGGCCGGGCGGGAAATGGGGAGTCGCATGAGAGAGAATAGCAAATGGTGAAAAGAAAGGAGTAGTGGCGGACATTTACGGCCCGTTGGGGCCATAAGTTGGCCATTTGCCCAGCCAACCCTGTCCGTAACGCGGACTCTGCGAGTCCGCGAGTGATTATAAAATTGGCCTTATATGCCCCTGCTAAGCGAGACCACTCACGAGTGGTTATAAATTTAGCCGCTCAGCTAACCCTTAAATCAATTCCCCGTCTATCCCCATCATCCCATGCTGATTCGTCTTGTCCGCATGACGTTCGCCCCGGAGCACGTCCCGGCTTTCCTGGCCCTTTTTCACGCCTCCGAAAACCGCATCCGGCAGCAGCCCGGCTGCCGCCACCTCGAGCTGTGGCAGGACGCCGACAACCCCGCCATCTACTGCACTTACAGCCATTGGGACGATGCGGCCGCGCTCGCCGCGTACCGGAAATCGGCCTTGTTTGGCGAGGTGTGGCCGGCCACCAAGCGGCTGTTCGCGGCCCCGCCCGTAGCCTTTTCGGTGAATCCGGTGTTGTAGCCGTATACAGTTGTCTTCCGACCGCCCTTCTTCCTGCCCTATGCCCCTCGACTACTTCACCTTCTACGGCCTGCCCGAATCGTTTCGGCCCGACGAGGCCGCCCTCAAACGGCTTTATTACGCTAAGAGCCGCGAAACCCACCCCGACTTCCACGCCACGTCTTCAGCCGAAAATCAGGCTGCCATGCTGCGGGAGGCCACCCTCAACACCGATGCTTACCGGACCCTGTCCGACGCCGACCTGCGCATGGCCTACATTCTCCGCCAGCACGGCCTGCTGGCGGAAGGTAAGCAGGAGCAGCTGCCGCCCGAGTTCCTGATGGACATGATGGAGCTCAACGAGCAACTGATGGACCTGGAAAACGACCCTGATGCTGCCGCCCAGTCCCGCATAGCCGCCGAAGTCCAGGCCTTAGCCAATACGCTCGACGTCGGCATTGAGCCCGTACTCGCTGGCTATGAGCAGCTCCCGGCTGACCACCGCCCGGCCGCGCTGGAGCAAATCCGCACCTACTACCTAAAAAAGCGGTATCTGTTGCGCATCCAGCAGCAAGTAGCTACCTTTGCAGCCCGCTCCTGATACCGGCAGAGCGGATATGTTCTGATGAAACTCATCCTGCCCGGATGGCGGAACCGGTAGACGCGTTGGTCTCAAACACCAATACCGCAAGGTGTGCCGGTTCGACTCCGGCTCCGGGTACTAGTAAGGTCTAACGACCATCCCCAATTCAAGCCTCAAAAGCTGCAAATCTGTTCGCGGATGCGGTTTTTGAGGCTTTTTTGCTTTTGGCCGAAACCGGCTTTACCAGCGCTAATACCTGGACTTATCAGTGGGTTTATGGTGGTGCTGGCGAAGAAGCTAAGCGGTTCCTATCATTCTGCTTTCCGCAGGCCTTCGAGGAGCAGTTGTACAGCGTGTGGTACTACGCGGCCGTGACCAGGGTGGAAGTGATTATGCTACAGTGGCAAATTCGAACGTGCTGCGCTCTACGAATCGGCACTTTGGGTAGGAAATGCTGTGGGCAATCGGGCTGCACCACATTAAGGAAAACGTGGTCAGGTAGGTGAACTCTCATGTAATAATCAACTGGAATTATTCTAGGCCGGGCATTGAGGACACTACTAAGCCTACGCTTAAAACCAGCGTTATCTGTTGAACTAGGCCTGGATGGCAATGATTGTTGACAATAAATTGGCATAGATTTACAAGGCCAGAAACTGTATTTGATGACCACTACCGACTACCAGGCCCAATACTTCGCCTACGAGCTTACCCGCCGCCTGCCTACCGAAAGCGAAGACAAGCTGGCTTCGGCGCTGGTGGATGCCCGCGTAACGCTCAATCCGCACCAAGTAGAAGCCGCTTTGTTTGCCTTCCGCTCGCCGCTGGCTAAGGGGGCGCTGTTGGCAGATGAGGTGGGCTTAGGAAAAACCATCGAAGCCGGGCTGGTGCTGGCCCAAAAATGGGCCGAGCGCAAGCGTCGACTGCTAGTCGTCGTACCGGCCAACCTACGCAAGCAGTGGTACCAAGAGCTGACGGAGAAGTTCTTCCTACCCTGCCTGATTCTGGAAACCAAGCCTTACCGCGAGGCCAAAATGGCAGGCATCACCCAGCCGTTTGCGCCCGCCGAGCCAGCCGTGGTGATTTGCTCCTACCAGTTTGTAGCCGGCAAGGCACACGACGTGGAGGACGTGGCCTGGGACTTGGTAGTACTAGACGAGGCTCACCGCCTGCGCAATGTATACAAGCCCCAAAACGTGACGGCCAACACTCTCAAATATGCCCTAAGGGGCCGCGAGAAACTGTTGCTCACTGCTACGCCCCTGCAAAACTCGCTACTGGAGCTCTATGGTCTTATCAGTCTGATTGACGAGCATACATTTGGTGACCTCAAGAGCTTTCGGGAGCAGTACGCCAATCTCAACCAGCCTCAGACCTTTCAGAACCTGAAGGCGCGGTTGCAGCCCCTGTGCTTTCGCACCCTGCGCAAGGACGTGGCCGGCTTTGTGTCGTACACTAAACGGCTGCCCCTGCTCCAGCGTTTCGAGCCCGAGGCTGACGAACACCAGCTTTACAAACTGGTTACGGAGTATCTGCAGCGTGAGAACCTTCAGGCGTTGCCGCCCAGCCAGCGCACCCTCACCACTTTGGTGCTGCGCAAGCTGCTGGCCTCGTCCACATTTGCCATTGCGGGAGCGTTGCAGACCATTGCCGAACGGCTGCGGGGGCGGCTTGCCCGCCACGACTTTACCGAGGCGCTGGCCGATGCGATTGGCGAAGACTACGAGGCCTTCGATGAAACCGCTGAGGAGTGGCAGGTGCAGGAGCCGCCAGTCATCATGGGCGAGGGCGAACGGCAGGCGGTGGAAACTGAAATAAAGGATCTCACCGCCCTAGCTGACCTAGCAGCTTCCATCCAGAAAAATGCCAAGGGCACGGCCCTGCTGGTGGCTCTACGCGAAGCCTTCCGGCGAGCGCGGGAAAATGGGGCGGCCGAAAAGGCTCTGGTGTTTACCGAGTCGCGCAAGACCCAGAACTATCTATTGCAATTGCTGGGCGAAAGTGAGTTTGCCGAGGGAATCGTACTCTTCAATGGTACAAACAACGACCCCGGTTCGCGGCAGATCTATCAGCAGTGGAAGGCTCGGCATCAGGGCACCGACCGCCTCACTGGCTCTCCTACGGCTGATATGCGCTCGGCACTGGTCGATTATTTCCGCTCGGAGCAGGGCCGCATTATGATTGCCACAGAGGCTGGGGCCGAAGGCATTAACCTACAGTTCTGCTCCCTGGTGGTAAACTACGACTTGCCCTGGAATCCCCAGCGCATTGAGCAGCGCATTGGGCGCTGCCACCGCTACGGCCAGAAGCACGATGTGGTAGTAGTGAACTTCCTGAACGAGAAAAACGCCGCCGACCAGCGCGTGTACGATTTGCTGCAGAGCAAGTTCGAGCTCTTCAACAGCACCTTCGGCTCGTCGGATGAGATTCTGGGAGCCATCGAGTCGGGGGTAGACTTCGAGCGGCGCATCGCGGCCATCTACCAGACCTGCCGCCAGCCTTCCGAGATTGAGGCCGCCTTTGACCGCCTGCAGGAAGAGCTGAAGTACGAGCTAGACAGTGTGATGAAGCACACCCAGCGGCAGTTGCTCGACCACTTTGATGAGGAGGTGCGGGAGAAGCTGAGAACCCGCGCCACGGAGGCAGAATATGCCCGCAACCGCTTCGAGGAGCTGCTGTTACGCCTCACGCGTCATGAGCTACGCGACTATGCCGACTTCGTGCCCGACGACCCGGCCGGCGGCTTCCGGCTGTACCAACTGCCCTCACTCCCCTTCCATGAGCCCCGGCCGCCGCTGGGCCACTACGAGATGCCACGCCGGAGCGCTGAGGCCCATTACTACCGCCTGGGCCACCCACTGGCCCTGGCCCTGTTGAAGCAGGCCAAGGACCGTCAGCTACCGCCCGCCACCATCGAATTTAACTATACTGGCTACAACGGCCGCATCAGCGCCCTAGAACCTTTGCGTGGCCAAAGCGGCTGGCTGCTACTCTCCTGCTTCACGGCGGCCACCCCGGCCCAGACTGAGGAATACCTGCTGTGCGCCGCTCGCACTGATGCTGGCCAGGTGCTGGACGAAGACACCGCTGCCCGCCTGTTGCGCCTGCCCGGCTGCCTATTGTCCCAGCCCCTGCCCGCTAACCCGCCGACGGAGCTGGCCGACATTCTGGTGGGCTTGCAAGCAGGCGTGGAAGCCCGCATCTCGGCGCGAAACGCCCGCTTTTTTGATGAAGAAGCTGCAAAGCTCGAAGGCTGGGCCGATGACCAGAAGCTCACCCTGGAGCGCGACCTCAAGGACCTGGACCGCCAGTTGAAAGAGGTGCGACGCGCCGCCACTTCCGCCCTTACTCTGCAAGCCAAGCTAGAGAGCCAGAAACAGCAGAAGGCATTGGAAGCCACCCGCAGCCAGAAGCGCCGCGCCCTCTTCGAAGCCCAGGACGAGGTGGATCGCCGCCGCGACGACCTCATATCAACTGTAGAAACTCAGTTGCGGCAGGAGTTGAGCACGAAAGAGCTATTTGTTATTCGCTGGATCCTGATTTGAATTCTACCTATCTATGCCTGATATCCCTCCACTCGAATTAGAACACGTTCGGAACAGACTCCGCGCTGATTTTACCTGCCGTTTGCCCAAGGCTACCACAGGCGACGCCGCTGCCCGCGATACCAATTTTCTGTCACGAGCGCTGGCCGCTTTTACTATCTACAAAATGTCGGGCTGCTCGCTTGACGAAGCAGCGGCGGCGGTCGTAGACGGCGGCGGCGACGGCGGCATTGATGCCGTGCATTACGAAGCCAGCGCCGAAAAATTGTGGGTAGTACAGTCGAAATATCATCTGTCGGGACGTGGAGAGCCGGCCTTGCGGGATGTGAACACTTTCAAAACCGGGCTCGAAAACCTGCTCTTAGGCCGGTTCGAGGCGTTTGAAAGCAATGCCACTTGGCGCCGGCTGATTCCGGCCCTGCGGCACGTGCTAGAGTTTGGCAGCCTGAGAGTGCAGGCTGTTCTAGTCTACTCCACGCTTCAATCCGTATCGGATGACCGGCTCCATGTATTCGAAGGCCTGCGCCGGCAGTTCTCGGCCGACACGGACTACCTCGAGTGCAACACCTGCAACCTGACCACGCTGCACGATTGGGCTACCGGGGCCGACCAAAGTCCCGGCGTGCCCGAAGTAACTTTAACACTGCTCAAGCCCGGCTGGGTGCAGCGACCTTACGAAACCGTGTACGGCTTGCTGCCTCTAGCGGAACTGGCTATGCACTGGCGGGTGCACGGCCGCCGCCTGATTGCGGCCAATATTCGCGCCTATCAGGGCAGCACGGCCGTCAATAGTAAAATCGTAGATACCGTGCGCAATGAGCCTGAGCACTTCTTTTATCTTAATAACGGCCTGACGGCCTATTGCAACCGGCTGGAGCTGCGCCATGTGGATCGCGCCAATGCCGAAAGCAAAAAGGTGAAAGCCTTTGGTCTATCTATTGTGAATGGGGCACAAACGCTGGGATCGGTGGCTGAATACTTTGCTACGGCGGCCGAAGGAGCATTACCGGAAGGCTACGTGTTCATTAAAATCATTTCCCTGAAGCGCTGCCACGACGACCGCGCTTTCGCCGAAAGCATCACGCGTAGCACCAACTTCCAGAACCAGATTGGCACCCGCGACTTCGTGGCCCTAAACGAGCAGCAACAACGCCTCGCCAATCAGCTGGCTCCCTCTGGCATCAGCTACCACTACAAGACCGGGGCCGATACACCCGCACCCGACGCGCAAAATTTCACACTCGATGAGGCGACCACCGTAGCCGCTGTGCTTACCAACAAGCCCGATTGCGCAGTGTGTGCCCAGCTAGCTACCGATTGGCAAGCCTTCTGGTCGTTCGACCCGGTTTTTCCCGACAACTTGTTGCAGCCCTCGCTTTATGCCCGCACCTTCAATGCCGAGTTGTCGGGCCGGGTGCTGTGGCGGGCGGTACAGGTGCAGCGTGTTGCCCGGCAGGCCCTCAACCAGGGCGAAAGCGGGGTTCGCGCTGAATTCTTCGCTGGCTGCGGTTGGTTGGTACTCGACTTATTGTTCTCATACCGCTTCTATCAGTTGGGCGAAGCACTGGCCCTCAGCACCGATGAGCAAACCAGTATCTCGCGGGATGCCCAGGACTTTGCCGAAAAAATATGGGCCGCCTGTCTGCTTAAAGGCATGGTGCTGACCCTGGAAGATGGCCGCTGGGAACTGCCCAAACCCTTCCAAACGGTGTTTGGCACCCCAAACGATTGTAAAATTTTGCGCAGCACGGTGTTGGCCGTTCTCCACCGGTCGGTCACTATTTAAGGTCGCATACTCTTTTTATCTTGCGCCTTGCTGTGCATTAAGCCGCTATAACATGACCAAGAAAACCCGTCTCGAACTTACCTGGGTGGGCAAGGAAAACCGGCCTCAGTTGGAGCCGCGCATCCTGCTCGAAGACCCTGCCCTCTCCTACCATGCGCCGCACCGGGTGACGGACAACGACCTATTTGACAACGTGCTCATCCAGGGTGATAACCTGCTTGCCCTTAAAGCCCTTGAAGCTGACTACACTGGCCGTGTCAAGTGTGTCTTCATTGACCCACCTTACAACACTGGCTCGGCCTTTACCCATTATCCGGACGGACTAGAACATTCACTTTGGCTTTCAATGATGCGCGACAGATTAGTGCTGATTCAAAAGCTTCTTGCCAATGACGGGTCATTATGGATTACAATTGATGATAATGAAGGCCACTACTTGAAGGTTTTATGTGACGAAGTTTTTGGCAGGTCAAGCTTTGTGGCAACAGTTGTGTGGGAGAATTTTTATGGTCGTAGTAACGCTGCGGCCATTTCCCCAGGCCATAATTACATTCTCATTTATTCGCCGCTTGGCGTAGATTGGAAATATACTCGCAATCTGTTGCCAAGAGACGAAAAAGCGTCCGCGAAATACACCAATCCTGATAACGATATTAGAGGTCCTTGGAGATTAGGGCCAATATTTGCAGCTGAAGAGCGGCATGTAGGACTCATGTATAAAATTACTACACCTTCTGGACGTGTAGTATCTCCGCCTAAAGGAAGCCATTGGCGAATGCTGGAAGAAGATTTTTGGAAGATGGTGAAGGATAAGCGAATTTCATTTGGTCCAAATGGCGATAATAATCCTGCTGTCAAACTGTATTTGTGGGAAGTCCAGGATGGATTAGTTCCTAGGACATGGTGGCCCCACACAGAGGCCGGCCATACACAGGAAGCTAAACGTGAGATTCAAGCTCTTTTCCCAGAAGGCACGCTTTTCGACACTCCAAAACCAGAGCGGCTACTTGAAAAAATCATCCGTATTGCCACTAATCCTGGTGACTTGGTTCTCGACAGCTTTGCCGGCTCCGGTACGACGGGTGCGGTTGCACACAAAATGGGTCGCCGCTGGATAATGGTGGAGTTGGGCGAACACGCCAAAACGCACATTATCCCGCGCCTGCACAAAGTTCTCAACGGGGAGGATGCAGGCGGTATCAGCAAGGCCGTGGACTGGCATGGTGGTGGTGGCTTCCGTTTTTTTAACCTGGCACCTTCTCTGCTTCAAAAGGACCGCTGGGACAACTGGGTTATCAATAAGGACTACCACGGCGAGATGTTAGCTGAGGCCCTGTGCAAGCTGGAAGGCTTTCGCTATGCTCCTAACCCTGAAGTATACTGGCAGCAGGGCCACTCTACTGAAACTGATTATCTCTACGTGACCACTGCCACTCTCACCTCTGCTCAGCTCCAGCAGCTATCGGATGAGGTAGGCTCCGAACGCACACTGCTGGTACTGTGCCCCGCATTTAGGGGCACTGCCGATTTTCCCAACCTCACGGTAAAGAAAATCCCTAAGCATGTGCTGCACCTCTGCGAGTGGGGTCATGACGACTATAGCCTAAGAGTGGAAAACCTGCCAGTTGCGCCCGTGTCGGTACCGGTGGGGCAGCAGTCCTTGTTTTCGTAGGCGGGCCGCTAGGTGCCGCTAGCCCGTCATGCTGAGTGCAGTCGCAGCATGACAGGCTATTTATCCTTTTCGCTTACATATTGCCCTTCCGTTACCTGCCCGCTATGCATCGCCAAGTTTCTGCTCTTTCCGGTCGTCTCAGCCTGCGCACCCCGCAACGCACCTCGCTTGAGTTGCTCGACCAGCTCATGGATATGTTTCCACCCCTGCGTGAGGCTAAGGACGCAGACCCATCTGCCTTGCTAGAGGTGCTGCGCCGCGAGTTTCCGAACCTGACGGACTTTGAGCGTGAATTTCCTTCTGTGGGTTTTTCGCTGGCTACGGGCGTGGGAAAAACCCGCCTAATGGGGGCTTTCATCGCCTACCTGCATCTAGCACAAGGCATCGATAACTTTTTCGTGCTGGCCCCGAACCTGACCATCTATAACAAGCTGATTCAGGATTTTACACCCAATACGCCTAAGTATGTATTCCGCGGCATTGCCGCATTTGCCATTGATGCGCCAGCCGTGATTACGGGCGAGAATTACCAGGACGTGGTGGGCAACCTATTCTACCATACTGTTGGATGCAAAATCAACGTTTTTAACATCTCCAAAATCAACTCCGAAGTACGCGGTGGCAAGGCCCCGCGCATTAAGCAACTGGCGGAGTATCTAGGTGAAAGCTACTTCGCTTACTTGGCCAAGCTACCTGACCTGGTGCTGCTGATGGACGAAAGCCATCGGTATCGAGCCACTGCAGGTGTACGGGCTATTAACGAACTACGCCCCATTCTGGGCTTAGAGCTGACTGCCACTCCCTACGTGGAAACGCCCAAAGGCACGGTTCCTTTCAAGAATCTGATTTTTGACTACCGTCTTGCGCAGGCAATGGAAGATGGCTTCGTGAAGGAGCCTGCAGTGGTCACGCGTAAGGACTTTAACCCTGCCGGCCTTGCTCCTGATGCCTTAGAGCAGTTAAAGTTGGAAGATGGCATCCGGCTGCACGAGCAGGTGAAGGTGGAGTTGGAAACTTACGCCCGCCAAACCGGCCTTCCTGTGGTAAAGCCTTTCGTGTTAATAATTGCCCGTGATATTACCCACGCCGCGCAGTTGCTAGCCCGCATTCAATCAGCGGATTTCTTCGGGGGCAGCTATGCAAGCAAGGTCATTCAGGTCGACTCGAGCACTAAGGAAGACGAAATTGTAGAGCGCCTGCTGCGCGTGGAGCATGCTGATGAGCCAACTGAAATAGTGATTCACGTAAACATGCTGAAAGAAGGCTGGGACGTGACCAACCTTTACACTATAGTGCCTCTGCGGGCTGCCCACGCCAAGGTGCTAATCGAGCAAAGTATCGGGCGCGGCCTGCGCCTTCCTTATGGTAAGCGCACCGGGGTAGAAGCCGTAGACCGGCTCAACATCGTAGCTCACGACCGGTTTCAGGAAATCGTGGACGAGGCCAGGCGGCCAGGCTCGGTGCTGCGTCTCAAGGAAGTAAGGCTTGATGAGAACAGTTTTGCTCAGGCTTCGAAGACTGTGGTGTCGCAGTCGGCACTAGCCAACCAACTTGGGCTGAGCGCAGTGTCCGGCCCGGGTCAAGCCACAGTTGCGGCTGCAGGCAGCACCCCGCCTGCCTTCGCCAAGCCTGAGGAACAGGCTTTAGCCCAACTCGCATATGCCGAAATCCGGCGGGCGGTGAACCAACCGGCGGCCACGTCTTACGCTGCCTCTACCGACCTGAACAACCCAACTGTACAGGCAGCCATCGTTCAAGCCGTAGCTGCCCGACAGCCGCCCATACAACTGGCACTTGGCCTAGATAACGGGGCCACCCAGCCCGACGTAGCAGCCGTAGTTGCCAAAACCATTGCTCTGATTCAGCAGCAGACCATTGCTATTCCGCGTGTGCAAATTCTGCCTAAGGGCGAGGTACGCACCGGCTACCACAGCTTCACGCTGGACCTGAAGAACATGAATTTTCAGGCTGTGCCCGACGAAATCTGGATTCAGAATTTGGGCAACGGCAAGGCTACTGCAGTAACACTAGGGCGCGACGGAGCGGAAGAAGCCCGTTTAGAAGACTACGTTGTTGCCGGACTAGTTGACTTCGATGACGTGAACTACGACGAGCATGCCGACCTGCTCTACGACCTAGCCAGACAAGTGGTACAGCATCTGCAAAGCTACCTGTCGGCAGAAGACGCCCGTCGCGTTTTGCGCACCTACCAACGCGACATTGCTCGTGCCGTACACGTTCAGATGCTGGCCCACGCCTGGGACGACTCAACTGGTGGCTATGAGGTGCAGGTCAGCCAAGGCTTCACTGAATTAAAACCTAGTGCCTACACTACCACAGCCAACGAGCCCATCACTGACTACCGTCAGTCGCCCGCCGACAAAAGCAACATGGGTCGCTACGTATTCGGCAGCTTCCAGCGGTGCCTGTACTCTGTACAGAAGTTTGATTCAGACACCGAGCGCCTCCTGTCAGTCATTCTTGACCGTGATGCTGACAAGTGGTTTCGCCCAGCTAAAGGGCAATTCCAAATCTTCTATAAGCAGGGCGGTGAAATGCCCGAGTACCAGCCCGATTTCGTGGCCGAAACCGCAGAGGCCATTTACATGCTGGAACCCAAACGACGCTCAGAAATGACTGATGTAGTGGTATTGGCTAAGAAAGAAGCCGCTGAAGCTTGGTGCCAACACACTTCGGAGTACAACCTAAAAAATGGCGGGAAGCCTTGGTACTATGCCTTGATTCCTCACGACGTAGTGGCAGAAAGCAGAACGTTGAAAGGACTGATTAAAGAGTTTGGACATGTAGCAACACCTCATTAAGCAGATTCTACATTCGGTAAAAAGAGCCATTTACAAGCGATCTGGTTATTCAGTCATTAGTGACTCCAAGTCGATCATAATACTTCGCCGCATGGAGCACGCGGCTATGACTTTATCTGTGGCCGCGTTCCAGTGCTTGGCAATGTCAAACAATACCGTATCAGCAGTGGTAGTGCCGTCCTGGTACTTGGCGATGTTATAATATTCGCCGCGCCAGAGGAAGAAGATGCAGTCGACATCCTGCTCCAGGCTGCTGGACTCGTGCAGGTCCGAGAGCAGCAGGCGCTTCTCTCCTCCCCTTTTCTCCACGTCACGGGAAAGTTGGGAAAGGGCGATGACGGGGGCGTTAAGCTCCTTGGCCAGTTCCTTCAGGCCGCGGCTGACGCTGCCCACTTCCTGCTCGCGGTTGCCTTTGGTATCACCGCGCATGAGCTGGACGTAGTCGACCAGGACTAGGCGCAGGGGGTGCTGCACGTGCAGGTGCGTGCACTTGGCGCGCACCTGCTGGACGGTGAGGCCAGGCGTGCGTCGAGTTGCAGGGCGTGGCCGTGGGTATGCAGGGGTAAAGTTGGATAGCCGGGAGTTTCATGCCTGCCTGACCTGACAACAAAATGTTGCTGACCTAGACCTGTTCAGAACTGGTGACGAGCCGGCCTTCGACCAGATTAGGTTCCAGGAACTGCTCTAGTTGGACAGCGGCTCCTATTCAGGGCAGGTGGTTGGCTAACCGTCCAGGCGGCCCAGTAATGGAACTATAGATAAATCATCCGGCGCGTCTATCGGAATGAGAGCGGAATTTATCAATATATTAGCCTGTGATAAAGTATCTTATAATACGGAATGCGTTCCGGAATTTATGCGGTAGTATTGTGCATGCAAAAGCTTGAAGCACTGTATCGTGATCCGGCAGCAATAGCCCCTTTGAAACCTAGTGAGTTGCCGGTGGAGCTAAGGGAATCCGCCTTGGATATTGTAGAGGCAGCGGCACGGCTAAGTGGGTCGCTGCACCCAATGACAGCCCGAGCCATTGCCGATTTTCTGCGCCCCGCCAACAGCTACTACTCAAATCTGATCGAAGGGCACGATACCCATCCGCTAGCTATTGCCCAGGCCTTGCGAGAAATGTACGCCTCAGATAGCCGTAACCGCTCGCTACAACTGGAAGCTTTGGCGCACATAGCAGTGCATAAGCGGTTGCCAGAGCTACTAGCCGCCGCTGACAATAATCCCTACACGGAGGGTTTCTGGCGAGCGGTACACCGTACTTTTTATGAGCATCTGCCAGCGGAGTTCCGCTGGGTGGAAGCGCACGAGGGTACCCAATTGGAGGTGTTGCCCGGTGAGCTGCGTACAAATGAAGTACGAGTTGGCCGCCACGTAGCCCCGGCGGCGGAAGCGCTACCGGCCTTTATCGAGCGCGTAGAATGGGCGTATCGGCCGAAGGCCGAGGCTAACCGGCTGGCGCGTATTGTCAATATCGCGGCCGCACACCACCGCCTGGCCTGGCTGCACCCGTTTCTGGACGGTAACGGGCGGGTGCTGCGCTTGTTCAGTGATGCTGCGTTTCTGGCCGAGGGCCTAAACGCAGGCGGACTATGGTCGATGTCGCGGGGCCTGGCCCGCAGCGAACAGACGTACAAACAGGCCTTGGCCGCCGCCGATTCGCAACGTCTCAACGACTACGATGGGCGAGGTAATTTATCAGAAAAGAGGTTGGTTGCCTTCTGCCAATTTTTCCTCCAAGTTGCCCTTGACCAGATTCGCTACATGACGCAGGTCTTGGCCATTGACGAAATGCTGGGCCGGCTTCGGAACCTGGTTGATTTACTGGCAGTGAAGCGTAAGTGGCGGCCGGAAGCTTACTACGTGCTCGAGGCTGTCTTCCTGAAAGGTAGTATAGCGAGGGGCGAGATCATGCGGCTAACAGCCCTATCCGATAAAACAGCCAAGGAATTAGCCAAAACGCTGATCGATGCCGAACTGCTGACTACGGACCTTTCTGTCCGTTTTGCACCGTATCGAGCCGCTTACCCTATTGCGTTCGCGCCGGTGCTATTTCCAGGTTTATATCCTGCGGGGAAAGAGGCCGATATTTTAAACTCTGTTCGATAACCAGGCCCGCAAGTAGCGTAAGAAGATGTATCAACAGGAGGCGGGCAGAGAATACTTGCTGGCCTTGCTTTGCACATCTGGAAAGTGCCACAGCGCATTGTACAGCTAGCTGGCAATGATTTCATCGGTTGCTCTTTTCTCCTGGTCGCGGCTCAACTGTGACAGGGCAATAACGAGGGTGCGGAGTTTTTTAGCTAGCTTTTTAAGGTGGTGACCACAACGACAGGTATCTACTCTTACTGAGGTGATACCTTAATTTGGCTGAAAGGCATGTACCTAAACAGGGTTTGCCGAAAAGTCAAACAATTGGATCAGAGGCTTGCCTTCGCTGAATCATCCTCATCTTTCGAGGCACTCGTTGCGCGGAGCAGGGTGTTTACTGCGTGGTCGGCGGCCCGGGTGGTTTCGGGCAAGCGGTAGAGCGGGGTAAGGCGCAGCACCCACTCGGTGGCGGTTTCCAGCGAGATATTATGCCCGACCGACACGAAGACGGGGTTTTTATCCGTTTGGGTTCGGAGCGCGCGGCCGACGACCTCGCCGTTGTCTACCAGTTCCGCGTAGCTGCCCCGGCTGGGTGCCAGGGGCTGGTACTCGCCCAACAAGCGGGTTTTGGCGCAGCCGATGGTGGGGATACCGGTGGCCACGCCCAGGTGACAGGCCAGCCCAAACCGGCGCGGGTGAGCCAGGCCCTGCCCGTCGCACACCACCAGGTCGGGCGCTTGAGGCAATTTCTCCAGGGCCTGCAGCACGGCCGGCAATTCGCGGAACGAAAACAGGCCCGGGATATAAGGAAAGGTCGCCTCCCCTCGAAACGATACCACTTCCCGTAGGGCCAAGGTGTGGGCATCGAGGACGGCCACGGCGGCAATTAGGGTGTCGCTCCCTTTTTCGTAAGCCACATCGACACCGGCTACCGTTTTTATCTCGCCGGCCCAGGCATCCGTCGTTACCACCGCCTGCCGCAGGTGCTGCTGCAGTTGTTCAAATTCCTGTATTTGCTGCCTAGTCACGGGAAAATGGTGGAATGGGAGCCTGGCCCGGCGCTATATGGAACCGCAAGCTACGCACTGGCGCACGCTGCCCGTAAAATCTGCCCTCCCTTGCGCAGTGCAACCGGTTGGCAGTGAAGCACACCGACCGAGCCAAAACGTATTTGTCCCCGCCAGACTGGCGAGGCTGATGACTGTGAAATTCGCACAACACTGCAGCAATCATGGGACGTGGTCTTGGTTTGACGCCACCGTAGCCTGCGCCATTTCAACGACGCGCGGCCCGGCTCATTACCTTTTCTAATTATCCAATCCCAGGCTTCTGGCTACTTTAAAGGGAGTTCCAATTGCCATTTGAGGCGGGTGTAGGCAATGCGAAAGCCATTTTTCTCCGCGTTACGCTGCGATTGGCTGCCCGGCAGCGCGCCCATCATAGCCAGCGTGCAGCCCTTAGCCGCCGCGAAGCACAAACGAGCCTCAAGCAGCGCTGATTGAGCTCCCTGCCGTCGGCCCGTCGCGATGGTACTGGCGCCCATCAACAGCGCCACGTCCTGATGCACAAACAACCCACCAGTGGCAATGGGATGACCATTGAGTTCGGCCAGAAATGGCTCGGCGCCGTCGCTGCTGGCACTGATTTGGCCGTATGCCAGCACAAAGTCTCCCAGGTCCGGACTCTCCGGACGCCACCCTTCGGCGGAGGTATGGGCCCACACTGGCACTTCGGCCGCCGTAATGCGGCGGGTGGTAAGCGGGCCCGACTGAACGGTGGTCGGGTGTGGCAACGGGGAGAGCTCCCGGTACAAGACGCTGGTGTATTCTATGGGCCGGTAGCCGCGGGTGGGCAGCAAAGCCAGGAACGAAGCATCGGCCAGGGAGCTGATCTCGAGGCATACTGGGGTGTGCCGCTGGGCGAAGAACTGCTCTACCTGCTCCAATTCGGCGGGTCCCACTTCGTCAAACAGCCCCAGACCAAAGCTCTGCGTTAGTGGCGAGCCTACCCCATCAAACAAGAGGTAGGCACCTGCCAGCTTAGTCCAGGTGGCCTCGCTTTCGGGCATTAGTCGGCAGCGGGCCTCAATAAAATTAGCATTAGCCTGAGCCTCCGCCTGTTCCAGGCGTTGCGCCAGGTGCTTGTCTGAAAAAATCATTTTTCAAATAACGTCATACTAACGCCCACAACAACCAGCTGCTGGGCTCACCACAAGATACAAGACGTGCTTAGAGAAAATCACAGCCTGAATATGCCAGCCGGATGGTCTGCCGATATGCCGCGCCCTAAGCTACTGCTGGATGAGGGAAACCAATATTTTTTATACAATAAGCATCAATTATTATACAATAAACATTTTTTGTACATTTGCTTCTGAACTAATGAACATTAATTCCTTACTATGAAGAAGTATGTACTGACATTCCTGATTTTCTTTTGTGCGCTATTGGGACGAGCCCAGTCACCGTCGTACCAGTTTAATGAGAACGGCATAAGCGACCCTGTGCTCCATAATTTTCTGCAACGCTCCATCACCATGGCCGGCGTGTGCGGAGATGACCCAAACCCCAGTGGGGGTATCCCGTATCCGGACTCTGAGCGAAACGCCGACATTGCTTCCCTTAACAGCATCCAAGCCAAGTTCATCGGCCGGGCTGCGTGGTGGTGGGGCAATACCGGCGACAGGGGCGACCAAGACCACTTTCAGCGCACCAATGACATTGCTAATAAGTTATTAGAAGGCAACGCGGATCGCGTAATTCAAGCTGCCATCTTTGAATTTATCGGAAATTATGTAGCAAGGGATCCGCAATCTCCAATTAGCCAAACAAACTATGAGGTTACGGGAAGCGCCAATACCATTCCCTTACCGGCCTGGGTGTATAAAGAATTTCATCCAGACGCTGACTACACGGTGCGCCCCTTCGATGCCAAGCGAATTGCCTACCCGTATGATTATTGGCAAGCTCACTTGAAGTATCACAACTATGCTATACCCGATGTGACGAGTGAAGAAGCACAAATGTGGCTTTACTACCGCGCCTGTAACTACATGGCCTCCAATATAGAGGCGTTGCACATGGGTCAGTGGCACCTCATTGCTTACAGAGATGCATTAGGGCAGCGACCCGGCGGGACCGGAGAAGAGGCTTATCGCTATAGTAAAATGCTCATTGACCGAATCCGGGCATTTGCGCGGAACGGGAATCCGAACTTCACCCAGGTAAATGACACTCGCGGCCAACCCAACGACATACAAGGAGCCCGGCGGGGCTACGTCATACTGGATTGCCACATCAAGCGCCCCGTTCAGTACCAGGGGGTTGAACTGTTTGATTTTCACTCTATGCCCATCCATGCCACTAAAATCCACACCCAGTATAAAGAAACGGTAATAAATGGGGACCGATATCCTCAGGGCACTCCCGGCTTTTACGAAGCACCAGTGTATGGCACTGAGTTGATTGGCCGTAGCTGCCCCAATGACTTCGACGGGCCTTCGCTGCTAGATCATGACCCGCGGCTCTTTCTGGTGGAACTAGACAATAGCGGCAGCGACACTTTGGCGCCCGTGCAAAGTTGGAAGCCTGAGATGCACATGTGGGGCTGGGACGAAATTACGTGGTACGCCAGCCAACCCTCGGCCACCTACCGCGCCGACTGGTTGCGCCATGCGTACAAATGGTTGCAGTGCAACGACCCCCAGGTGAGCCTGGAAATGCCTGGCCGACGGGGAACCGTGGCGGCCAATGGTGTAAAGGGACTGTACCGGTTCAATGTGCCCTCTGACGATGGGAGCCCCTCCCGCGAACAAACCCGTATCGCGGAACTCTGGACCGGGCGATATGATACCTTTATACCGGCTTACACCCTGCCCTACTCGTACCCAGCCACCGGTTCAAAAGAGCCCATTCTGGCGGGTTCTACTTCTGATTCTCATTCCTACGCCCAGACGGTATCTACGCTGGCCCTGGAGCACGACGGCTCGATTTGCTGGCGGGATTATAAATCGGGACTCATCTACTACGCCAAATGGGAGCCCGGCACGGGCAAATGGGGCACGTACAGCATTCCGGGTACGTCCAATGCGGCGAGCGACCTCATGTTTTTCGAGGATGGGCTGTTGTTTTATCGAACGAGCGATAACAAAATTGATTACTGCCAGTGGATAGCCAGCACAAATACCTGGTCGCACAATACCACGTTTACGAGTGCTAACGGGGCCAACAACGTGGCTGGCAACCTTGTGTTCGAGGCGACGGGGCCATTTGATAAACGGGTAAATCGTAAGGCCATTTATTACCGTAGTACCCAAGGGCACTTGGAGTATGTTAAGTACGACCCGGATGCCAACGTGTGGTATCACGATGTGGTGAGCTCTGTTGTTCCCGTTGATGCCGTAGAGGGAGCCATTTTGTGCCCAAGCGCTGGGACCGTGGCCTGCATTTCACAACAAACCCTGCGCGTTTTTGGGTGGACCAACAATGGGTGGCAAGATAAACCGTTACCCTGGCCGCTCACCAACGTCCGTAACGGGCTCGCCTTGGAGAAATATAGTGACAGATCGGACGTCGTGTTTTATTATTGTACAACTGGGAATGACGTGGCTGCGATTGGGTACGATTATAACACTGGTGTCTATAAGACTGCCAAGAATCTGGGCGTTAGCAATGCGTGGGGGGACATCATCCTCACCGATAACAGTGCGTTGCTGTACCGCACCAGTAACGGCGGCATTGCACGGGCTCGTTGGGGGTGCACACAAGGCGGGCCTGATGCTGATGGTTGGGTGATTGAGGAGTACAGCGGGATCCGCAATTGCCACTGGGGGCTGACGCGGCAGCGGGATGGCAGTCTGTTTTATGTAGGTACGCGAGGAGGGGTGCAGAATACTATCAACTACCTTACATGGGAAGCAAACAAATGCGCCGTGGTGCAGCAGCGCCCCGCGGCGCAGCTCTTGGCCACGGCGCCGACCAAGTCACGCCCGGAAATGCGCCTCGTAGCCTACCCTAACCCTGGAAACGAGGAGATCACCGTGGTATCGGACCGACCAACTGCTGAAACCGGCGAAGGCCAGCTGCTCGACGCCTTGGGACGGACGGTACGTGCGTTTCCTTGGCGCGGTACAGTGAGCTTGGATGTACGCAACGTGCCGGCTGGGGTGTACGTGCTGCGGGTACGCACTGCCACAACCACCCAAACCACTCGGTTGGTCGTGGAGCATTAGCCTGATGGTATAGTGCAGATGGTAACAAAAAGCCTCGGCCGTTGGCCGAGGCTTTTTGTTACCATCTGCACTGACCATTCCAGTTGGCATCTACCTTGGGCAGCCATCGGATGGCGGCCTGCGGGTACGCCCCCTGATGCTGGCACCCATCGCTAAGATAGGCTCGAAGGCTCACCGAAAAATCCGAGAGTTGAGATTCAAAGTGTCCCTATTTCCCGCATGTATTCCTGAATAACCGGCAAGAAGAGCCCTACGGCAGCGTCCAGGTAGTCACGTTCGGCAGCAGTCCAGTGGCGGGGGTGGCCAAATGCGCAGGGCTGCAAGATGCCCCACAGCTGGCCCTGGCTGGTAATGTGGGCGTGCACCAGGGCGCGGTGGCCAAAAGTGCGGCGCTCGAACTCCTGGTTGAGCACGTCGGGCCCGGCGGCGGTTACGTCATCGACGTACACCGAGGGCCGGCCGGCGAGCGCGGCCCGAAACAGGGGGTCTTCCCGGGGCAGGTCGCCCGTGTCGTCCTGCCAGTCGTGGCGGGGGTCCGGCACGGCCTCGTCGAGCCGCCAGACGAAGGCAATGCGCCCCCGCCCCCGGGCCGGGTTGCGCACGTAAAGAAAGCAGCGGTCGGCGCGCAGGTGCGAGCCCACCAGCGTCAGGGCACGCTGCAGGCATTCAGCGGGCGGATTGCCAGCGGCCAGGGCTGCGGCAAGCTCCGTGATCGGGGAGACAGTCGTCATTGAAATAGAAATTCAGCTACCGTTCTGAGGGTAAAATGCACGGGCGCACCAGCTTCCGGGATGCCGGTAAGTAAAGCCATTTATCAGAACGGTTTTCTTGGCGCGATGGCTGAAAATCCACCAGCTCGCCGCCAAGCTGCACCGGTCGGAATGCCAGGCATCAGAAGCCCGAATGAAAGGGATGGGTTTGCTCGCCATATCGTTACTCAGAATTGATGTCATAAAAGGGCCACCAGGGCAGCAGGAGCACAAAAAGCCCCTTGGCTGGCGGCCAGAAGGCTTTGGCTAGAGCGTGAAGGGAAAGGTGGTTAGGTCGGCTAAACATGGCGCGAGCCGGCGTCGGGGACGCAATAGCGGCTGGCTTGGCGTCGGTGCCCCGAGCAAAGCAAGAAGGCCGCACTAGTTATAATTGTGCCGGTTCTTTTAAAAGAGTGAAGGCCCCCGACGCAAAAAAGGATTGATACAGAGTAAAGACTATGCGTTGCCATTCAACGGGCTCTATATCCTTTAAGCCTCTTGGCAATCACGACAATAGAGTAGCTATTGCCCACTTATAACGTGTTCCTCAAATCTGCGCTCCCGATGGCTTTTTTCGCTGGCTTTTATACTTCTCCCATAATCAGCGGGTTGAACCTGATGGCAGCGGCTCTCTTCGGGTACGCCCGCCTGACGGATGGCCGCGAGTCGAAGGGGTATCTGCTGTACGTGGGCACCAACGTCGCCTCAGCCGAGGACGACTCCATTTTTTTGTACCACCTCTCCCCTGCCACCGGCGTCCTCACCCGGCTAGGTGCCCAGCGCGGCGGCGCCCAGCCGACTTATTTAACCATGGATGCGGGCCGGCAACGGCTGTACGCCGTGAGCGAGACCGAAACGTTTCGGGGCGAGCCCGGCGGGAGCGTGAGTGCCTTTGCCGTGGATCCGCGTACCGGCAACCTGACCCTGCTGAACCAGCAGCCTTCCCACGGAGCTTCGCCCTGCTGCATTAGCCTCGACCGCAGCGGCAACGTGGTGCTGGTGGCCAACTACCTGGCTGGTACCGTAAGCCTGCTGCCGTTGGCCGCCGATGGGCAGCTGGCGCCGCCCACGGCTACCAGCCAGCACGAAGGCTCGGGGCCGCACAAAAACCAGAACGGGCCGCACGCGCACTGTATCGTGCCCGACCCCGCCAATACCTTCGCCTTGGCGGTCGACCTGGGCACCGACCGGGTGTACGCGTACCGGCTCGATGCAGCTCAGGGCCAGTTGCTGCGCCAGCGCGAGCCCGCATTTGTGGCCCGACCCGGGGCGGGCCCCCGGCACCTTACTTTCCACCCCAGCGGCCAAATGGCCTATCTTATCAATGAGCTCAACTCGACCGTGACGGCGCTGGCGTATGAGGCGGCGGCCGGCAAGTTTCGCGAGCTGCAAACTATATCAACGCTGCCAGCCCACTACCCCGGCCCCGGCGAGAACTCCGGCGCCGACGTGCACGTAGCGCCCAGTGGCCGGTTTCTCTACGCTTCGAACCGGGGCCACAATAGCATTGCGGTGTTTGCCATCGACCCGCACAACGGAACTCTGACGCCCATCCAGCACGTCGACACCCAGGGTAAAACGCCCCGCAACTTTACCCTGGATCCTTCCGGCCGGTTGCTGTTGGTCGCTAACCAGCACTCCAACAACGTGGTAGCCTACCACGTCGACCAGCAAACGGGCCGGCTCACCCCCACCGGGCAAGCGGTGGAGGTACCATCGCCCATGTTTTTGCAAGTGGTAGAGGATTTCACCCAGTAAAAAGAAGATGTAGCACGTGGATTTGGCCGGTACCTGTCCATGCCTGGGCCGCGCGGCCGACTGGGGGCGGGACCCGGATGCGCACCGGCACCGCTCCAGTCCCCGTTTCCTGGCTCTCGCTAAGGCAAATCCATATCTTTGCATTGATGTTTAACCTGTTGTGACGGGAGCAGCCGGCCAGGCAACGCGCCGGAATGGCTACCGTAAGCAGGACGAGGATTGGACGGTGCCAACGAGGGCGACCGGCCACTGCTGGTAGCGCTTCCAATGCCGGGCTTCGGCGTGGCAAGTTCCTCTCTCCTCCTCCCAGCCTTCTTTTACCATGCCCGATCCTTACGAGCCCCGCCCCAAAGAATTGCAGTTCCCGCTTTTTGTGAAGGCCCCGCTGATACTGCTGACCCTGACCTTGCTGGTGTTCACCATTCACGTGGCGAGCGCCATCATCTTCCCCCTGTTTTTCGCGGCCATCTTCGCCATTATGCTGCACCCGATAGAGCAGTGGCTGCTGCGCCACCGGGTGCCTAAGCTGCTGGCCATCACCCTCACGGTGGTGCTGGGGGTGGTGTCGCTGCTGGGCCTACTATACTTCATCTACGCGCAGGCCGTGCAGCTGTCGAGCCAGATGCCCTTGTTCCGGGCGAAGTTAGCCCAGACCACCGACCAAGTGCACCAGTGGCTGCAAAACCAGGTGGGCGTGAGCGACCAGAAGCTGCAGAGCGTGCTGAGCGAAGCCGGCAGCCGGGCTTCGGCGCTGCTGGGCAGCACGCTGTCGGCGGTGTCGGGCCTGGTGGTGGTGGCTACCCTCATTCCGGTTTATATCTTTCTGCTCCTCCTGTACCAGAAAAGGCTGGTTGACTTCCTGACCCAGGTGTTTTCCCGGCATCACAACGACACCAGCGTGCTTGACGTGCTGCACGAAAGCAAGGCCACCATCCGGAGCTACATGGTGGGCTTGCTCATTGAAGCCAGCATCGTGGCCAGCCTCAATACCACGGCGCTGCTCATCATTGGGGTGCCATATGCCCTGCTGCTGGGGGTGCTTGGTGCCCTACTCAACTTCATTCCATACATCGGCGGGCTCATTGCCATCGCGCTGCCCGTACTCATGGCCTTCGTGACGAAGCCCGGCTACGGCCACGCCCTGGCTGTAATCTTGGCCTACATGCTCATTCAGTTCACCGATAACCATCTGCTGATTCCGCGCATCGTAGCCTCTAAAGTCAAGGTCAACGCCCTGGTGGCCATCGTGGGCGTGCTCGTGGCTAATGCCATTGGCGGGATCGCGGGCATGTTCCTGGCCTTGCCGGTCATTGCCATCCTGAAAATCGTGTTCGACCGAATCCCGGCGCTGAAACCCTGGGGCCTGCTGCTGGGCGACGAGGAAGGGCCCCGCGCCAAAAGAACTAAGAAGAACGCGGATAACCAGTTGGTGGTTGAGTAGGAATACACGCTGGGCGGCCCGTTAGCGTAGCCCACTGATGGGTCCCTGGAAGCTACCGTCTTTCTATTCGAACAGGCCGCGCGTCACGGCTACGGCCTCGGCGTCACTCGCGGCCCAGGCATCGGCATCGGTGTTTTGCCACAGGGTGGCGTCGTGCCCAAAGGAATGGCCACCCACCAGCACGCGCACGCAGCGGGTGGCCGGATCCCGACGCAGGGCCGCGACTAAGTCGCGCACCTGGGGCACGTGATGCGGCATGGAAGCAGCCATGAGTACCAGGTCCACGCGCTGGTCGGCCACCATGCCGTGGATGCTATTCAGGGGCCGGCTGGCTCCGAGGTAGCTCACGTCCCAGCCATCGTATTCCAGGAAGTCAACCACCATTTGCAGGCCGATGGTGTGCGGGTCGCCCGCAACGCAAGTTGCCAGCAGCCGGCGGCCGTTGCGGGGGGTGCGCTGGAAGTAAGGCCGCAACTGGGCCATCAGGCCGGCGGTGGCCGCCGTGCAGTAATGCTCTTCGGCGATGCTGATGGTGCCGCGCTGCCATAAGCTGCCTACTTCCCGCTGGGCGGGCTGCAGCACGTGCAGGTACAAATCGCGAACGTCGGTACTAGCTTCGGCTTCCTGAAGTACCAGACGCTGGGCGGCGGGACGGTCGGCGGCCAGCAGCAGGGCCAGGTAGTTGATAGCCAAAGTACCAAACCGGCCAGCCGGAGCTCCGTCGGGGGCGGGCAGCGGGGCCGCGTCGGTGCTTTCCGGGGCCGTCAAAGCATTCCGGCCCGCGTTGAGCATGCGGGCGGCGAGGGCGTATTCATCCGTACTCAAGCGTGGTAGCAAGGCCTGACCCAAGGCAGCCACCTGCGCGGCAGTAGTTTCGGGGCCCAGTTGCTGGCTCATTTGCCGTACGTGGGCGCCAAACAAGGCGGGGCTGTTCATCAGCACGGCATTGGCCAGGGCCAACGCCAGCAGGTGCCGCTGGAGGTGGTCGGGAGAGGTATCGACAGTAGCGGAATCGGTTATGGTGGGCATTAGCGGTTTGGCGGCGTAGCCGGCCAAAGCCCCTAACTCCTGGTACAGCCGTTGAGCAATTTGCTCATGGAGCACTTGTTCAGTAAGCAACGGATTGATAGTATATCTCAGGCATACAAATAATTAGCAAATATCTTCCTACTAACCAGGACTTCGTCTAAAGCGCTCTTCTCTGCTGGCTCCACCCCTGCCGGCCAACGCTAGGTCCGAATGCCGGACAACCAGGCTTCGGCGGCTTCGACCGTCGCGAACCGCTGGAAGACCAACCCGCTGGGCGACGAGTTCAGCACCGACTGGACGGCCAACCGATGTAAGGCATTGGTACCTTCCACAAGGGCACAATGACAGGCGTGAACCTGGCTGATGAGCCGCGGCATCCAGTTTTCGATGAGCCACTGCTGGGCCACGCCCGACAAGGGCTGGCGTTGGCCGTGGTCGGATAGGATCTTGCGGGCCCCCGAGTGAATCAGCAGGGCCAGGGCCTGCTCGTAGAAGGCCTTTACAGTTTCTATCGACGTGCGCTCGGCGCTCCAGGTGAGCCGCACGAAGCCCGCGGGGTGGTGAAAAATTTTGCCGGCCGGGCTTTGAAAATAAAGCGCTTCCTTGGTACGGAGCAGCAAGTTCATGGGCAAAGGGGTAGATGCGAAGGAAAGGACTCTGTTGGAAGACCGAAATCTACGTCAAAAAATGAACATTATTGGCTTATAACGCAAATTCTATTTTTCCGTAAGCCCTCCTCAGTGGGAGTTTGGCCACCCGCCCGGCCCCGCTAATTATACCAGTTATCAACCGGAGTTAGCTATTATTTTATCTATTATCAGTAATGCGTCTATATTTTGAAAATTCGGTGGGCCGGGTGCTTGAGCACCCCGACGGCTATGCCCTGGTACGGTACGCGGCGGGGCAGCGCGACTTCGCTTTCTTCCGGGCTTTTCTAACCCATACCGGCCACTTGCTACGCCGTTATGGCTGGCACCAACTACTGGCAGACCAGCGTGCTACGGCTCCGTTTACCGATGAGGAACGCACCTGGGTTCATGAGTACTGGCGGGCCCGTAGCGAGCGCGGAGGCGACGAGCTCCACAGTGCCGTTATCCTTCCGCAAGGCCTGCTCAACCGCCTCTCGCCAACCCTGCTGATGAACGACTCCCAGCCGTCAGCCCTGACCTACCGGCTGTTTGAGGCCGAGGCGGAAGCCGTGGCGTGGCTGCACCAGCAGCGCCGCCTAGCGAGCTTGTAGCGCCAAGGAGCCCATATTGGATTTTATTGCGATAAATCGACCCATCTCGCAAGCGCCGGCACGCCGGAGTCCTATACCCCATTCAGAGCCTTGCTGCCGCTGCGAATGAGCGGCAGACCAGCGTCCGTGCGCAAGGGTAACCAAGATCCCCGAGGCCGCCGGGCCCAGGGCCACGAACCAGTTTTCACATTGCTACTTCGGCTACGACGGCGGTGCTTCCGCCCGCATCGTCGTCGGTTACGAGCAGCAATTCCCAGCGGCCAGCGCCTAATGGGCGGCGCACGGCTAGTCCTTCCACTTTGCCGAGGTAGTCGCGGCCATCAGCCCAGCTCAAACGAGCAAAGGTGGGCGGGCGGTGAGGGCCATCCAACACGCCCACGAAGGAGCCGAGCACGGCACCGTCCAGCACGGCGTCAGCCGTATCTTCTACCGAAGCGGAAACGAATAGCTGCTCCCGCACGAAGGTGGCTCCCGAGAAGCCTGCCGAGCGGCCGTTGAGGTGGGGCAGTTCGAACCGCTGGGGTGCGGCCACGGCCGGAGCCGCCCCGGTGCCCGCCAGAAACTGCAGGGTGGCCGCCAGCGGCAGGCGGAACAGCAAAGCCCCGTGGGCCACTTCCACGGTGCGCTGAAACAGCAGCAGCTCGGCCGCGTTGGCCGCGGCCGCTTCGAGGTTAAGGGTGGCACCGGCGGGCAAGTGGGGGCGCAACAAGGCGTAGAGGGGGGCCAGGCCCACCCGCTGCGGTGGGTCGCCCGAAACGGGCACAAACCAGCCGTTTTCACGCATCGGCGTACTGCCCGAGCCCAGCGCCAGCACGCCCGCCCGGCCATCGGGCCAGGTAAGCGCGGTCAGGGCTTCGACGTCGGCCTTGGTGCTTTTAGGCAGGCGTCCGCTGCTGAACTCGCTGCTTTCGAATAGCCTTACCTGACCCAGCACGGCCAGCGTCGCGGCGTCGAGCAGGTATACAAACGGGGCATCGTCGCTGACGACGTAGGCCACGGGGCCAATTAGCTCAATACCCGAGGCTGAAGGCAGCCCAGGGATGGTGGTTTCGGAAAGAACGGTAGCAGTCATAAGCATAAGAGCGCGGCACTGGCACTCCACCACGAGTGGGTGGAGGCACCCGCGCAGGTCGGAGCTAACCACGCGTTGGCGAAGCCCAGACCCGCAAGATAGCCTGCCGGGTGGAGCCCTCGGGGTTACGGCCGGCGAACCCCGCACGTTCCGCACCGGGGGTGCAGCCACGGCTGGGCTAACGCCTACTTTACAATCACCAGCTCTACCCGCCGGTTAAGCCGCCGGGTCTCTTCGCGCTCATTGGAATACTTAGGCTTCGTGCCCCCATAGCCCACCGTGGTGATGCGACTCTCGTCGACCCCACGGCCCACCAGGTAGCGCTTCACCTCGGCCACCCGGTCTTCGGACAGTTGCTGGTTCTTGTCGGCCGGCCCCACGTTATCGGTATGGCCTTCGAGGCGCACCTCGGTGCTGGGGCTGGCTTGCAGGGCAATGGCCAAGCGGTTGAGCTCGGGGTAGGATGAGCCCAGCAGCCCCGCTTTGCCCTGGGCGAAGATGATGCTGGGCAAATCGAGCTTGGAGCCTACGCTAGCGGGCAGCAGTAGCAAATCGCGCCGGGGCGAGCCGCTCGCCACCAGGGTGTCGCCCACGCTGAGAAAGCCGCCCCCCGTGGCCGAGAGGTAGTACTTCCCCGGCAGCAGCGACAGCTGGTAGCCGCCGGTGTTGTCGGCGCGGTTGGTAGCGTTGAACTGCACGCCGGCCGCGTTAGCCAGCAAGTTGGCTGTCACAATGGCGCCCGGCACCGGCTGCTTAGTGCGCGCATCGAGCACCCGGCCGCTCACAAACGCCCGGGCCGACGCCTCCGTGACCACCGCCACGGGCGCGGCGGGCAAGGAGTCGGCCGGCACGGGGCGGCCGGTGCGCCAAATATCGCTGGGACCGCCCGAGGTGGCCGAAGACGAGAAATACGCCGTTTTGCCGTCGGCCGTGAGGCAGAAGTACGCGTTGAAGCCGGGCCCGTTCACGGTGGGGCCCAGGTTGCGGGGCTCGCTCCACCGCTGCCAGCTGTCGTCGAGGCGCTGGCTCACAAAAATATCGGCCGAGCCGTAGCCCATGTGGCCATAAGAAGCAAAATATAAGGTTTGCCGATCCGGAGTCAGCCAGGGTGCGAAGTCGAAACCGGGCGAATTGATCATCGGACCCAAGGTTTTGGGCTCGGTGTAGCCGCCATTGCCATCGGGCATGCTCACGTAGAGGTCGTTGCCGCCTTCCGAATCGCTGCGTTCCAGGGAGAGCAGCAGGATTTTCTCATCCGGCGTCAGGTAAAAGCCCGCGCCGGGTACCGCCGAGTAGTAGTTAGCGATGCGCAAGGCCGTGGGCCGAACGTTCTTGGCGGCGGGGCCCAGGGCCGCGGCGCGCGGCAGCGTGCTCACGCCTTCATCGCGAAAGGCCTCGTTTTCGTAGGTGCCCCGCACCAGCAGCGTCTGCCCCTCAGAGCCCACGGTGGCGACGACCTCGTTGTTCTGGCGCGTGTTGACGGTATTAAGGCGGGTGGGGATACCCCAGGTCTGGCCTTTATCAGACGACTGGCTCATCCAGGCATCGCCGGAGTCGGCGTTGCCCTCGGTATTGCCGTCGAACTTGGTGCGCGCAAAGTACAGCGTGCTGCCGTCGGGGCTCAGCACGGGATGTACTTCGTTGGCGGGCGAATTTACGGTTCCGCTCAGCGGCTGCGGCGGCCCCAAGGGCAGGGGGCTCTCCAACAGGTTCAGGCGAAGCTGGAACAGGCGCCACTGCTGGGTGGCCCGCCCGTTGGCTTTTTGGGCCAGCACGGGGGTACCGTTGAACTTATTGGGCGCCGCCAGGGCCGCGCTCCGCTCCTCGCTCTTGTTTTCCAGCTGGTAGCTACCAATCGGGCCCGCCTGGATCAGGCGCCACTGCTGCTCGGCGCTGCCTTGGAAAGGGCGCTGTACCAAGGGCATGTTCTCGCCGGGCTTGCTTACCGTCAGGCACTGGCCGCTGTGCCGGGCCTCAATACGGTAGTACTCGCTGCCGGCCTTCATCGGTACCAGGCGCCACTGCTGGCTGGCTGCGTGGGTGAACTCCCACTGCACGGCCGGCGCGCCGCTGGCCATGCTGGCGCCCGCCACGTCGAGGCAGCGCCCGCTGCCGCGGTCAATCAGGCCGTAGTAGGCCCGCTCATCGGGGACGAAGGGGGTTTGGGCGGGCGAAATAAATGGCAGCAGCAATAAAAGCGATAATAATCGAGGCATTAGCGGGGGCGGGCTACACAGCAGCGCGCATAGGTGAACTATACAAAAGAACATCTCGAAAAGGAAAAACCCTTGCTACCAATCTAATGCCAATCCGCGTTAGCCCTAGTTTGACGCCATGTAGCTCCCGGCCGACAGGGGCCCGGGGGTGGCCTGGGTGAAGGCCCAACCACCCGGCCACGAGGCGAGCGCACCATTGCGCGGGAAGGTGCCGGGCCAGCCGGAACCAAAAGCCCCGCCAGCGGCCGGCTGGGATCGAAATTCTTAGGCAAAAACTACGTGCAAAGCCCGGAGAACGCGCTGCGAAAAGCCCGCTGCCGGCCGGCGCGGTCTCGTCAGCTGTAGCGTTCCCAACCGCCACTGGGCAACGGTGGCACTCAATTCACAGTAAGAATTGAATAACCGCTCCTGTTTCTCCTCATCTTATCCTCGTTTTTTATGCGCAAAGGCACCAAAGTCACTTGGAAATACGGCACCGGCACGGCTACCGGCAAAATCGAATCGATTCACAAAGAACCGGTTTCGCGCACCATCAAAGGGTCCGAAATCCACCGCAACGGCTCGGTTAAGGACCCTGCCCTGGTCATCGTGCAGGACAATGGCGACCGGGTGCTCAAGCTAAAAAGTGAAGTAATGGCCGCCTAAAAAGCAGGCAACAAGTACGGCACTGGTTAAATTTAGCCGAGTCGTGCCCCGGGCGCATGTCCGCCGCGCTGCTCCCTGACTGGTACCGTGCTCGACGATGAACTGTTGCCCCGGCTCCGCATGGTGGGCTACGGCTCGAGCGCTACGCCGGCTCGGGCCTATGCGCTGGCTCGCCCGCGGCAGGAGTGCGAGCTGGTGCCCCTGGGCTCTAGACAAGTAAGGAATTACGCAATGCCCGCGCATCCCATACCCAGATGGCGGTTGCCGCATCGTGACTGCTCCGGATTCCACGCAGCCAGCTAACTAGCGGCCTATACCCGAAAAAAAGCGGTTGCGCCCCTTGCTAGGCTGGGCCGCCCCGTAGCCGGCCCAGGGCGTATGGGCGGCCGTATCGGCTCACCGGTTGGCGGCGACAGGCGGGCATTTTTGGTGGGCTTTCACGCCAGGATACCCCGGCAGCAACCCTGCCCCGCTTCTAGGCTTCCTCGCTGCTCCCCGTGGTAAGTAGCGCTCGTCGGCCAAGGCGGGTTAGCGGGCCCAGCGCCAGGTATTACCATTCTGAAACACGTAGAAATGCCGTCCGGGGAGCTGCACGATAGCCAACGGGGCACTGCCCAACCATTAACACGTATTTACGGCTGATTTATAATGCTTTCACAGCATTCAATAAACTTAGTAATCTTAAATAGCTTATTAGTAACTTGCCTCTCTATCCTTCCTTTCTACCTTCTACCATGGCTTTTCTTCCTCCGCACCCTTACGCAGTGCACTACCAAACCCAGCCTCCACTGCTTCGGGGCCTGGTGTTGCGGCCGCTGCTGACCCTTGAATTTACTGAAGCCTGCGAAATGCTCTTGGCCATGGCCCAGCGCTACCAGTGCTCTTACTGGCTGCTCGACGGCCGGGCCAACGAGAGCACCCGCCCAACCGACGTTTATCAGTGGCTGGTTAAGGAGTTCCTGCCCCAGGTACCGCGCGCA
This sequence comes from Hymenobacter montanus, assembly GCF_014699115.1. Classification (GTDB taxonomy): domain Bacteria; phylum Bacteroidota; class Bacteroidia; order Cytophagales; family Hymenobacteraceae; genus Hymenobacter; species Hymenobacter montanus. Next base: position 30,638 of record NZ_JACXAD010000006.1, on the reverse strand, counting down.
CTGAAGCAGATTCCTCACGTGGCATTCGTCGCCCAGGCGAGCTTCTGGGACGCGCTGCAAACCCGCAGCTACCCCTTGAGCAACCCGGCGCTGGCCGCACCCGCGTTCCACATCGGTTGGTTTACGGAAGACGACGACGCGGAGGCGTGGCTAAATTTATCGCGCTCCACCCCCAACCTGGTCTTTCAGTAGCTGGGGCGAGCCCAAGTGGCGGTCGCAAAACTGACTAGGTAGCCCAGGCGCTCTGCTTTAACAGCGGCTGGGCCCACGCCGTGTGCCCGGCCGGGGGCTGCCACCGCGATGAGCCGGGCTCCCGGTAGAGCAACACCCAAATTTCTTCGAAGCTCTTACTGCTGGCCAGGCCGATGAGGCTGGGCCGTGGGCACCCGGCTTATGGGCCCCCACGGCCTGTGCCAGGTGGCATAATCCTTACGAAACACACCGGCTATCAAAAGCGTGTGTGGCGTGATTCGCCCCTGAAAAGGCAATAAGTCGCTTCCTATTCTCACTAGGCCGCGTGCCTGGCGGCCGGTTGGGGCCAGCAGACCGCTGGAAGCCTTAGCAAGTGGTGGAGGCACAGCGTTCAAGTCAATTGTATTTCTATTGTCCGTCTAGCCAGATCAATATTTATCCAATCCAGGGTTCGCTCACTTGGCACGCAATCTTGTAAACTGCTTCCCCGAGCATATTTTCTCAGCGAATATTTTTCGAATTTAATAACCAGCTCATACTCTCCCTGCCCATCTTGTCCAATCCAAGCCTTGGTAACAATCCTTTTGGTGTCATTCACACTCTTTTTAGAAGTTTGATTTTCAAAGAATGGCATGAGTACTCCATCGCACCAGACCTTTTGAACCAACTCATCTTCCGCATTTGCAAACGCTCTCGTCAAATGATGTTCGAGATAAGAGCAAAAGTCGTCGTTAAATGATTCTTTCGATGCGTCTTTATATTCATTCATGCACTTTCAGTGGTTGGGATGTTACCGCCAATAATATATTTTCCATCTAATTGCCGGCAGTAAGTTAACTAATTATATCGGGAGTAATTAAAAATTAGTTAAATCGAATCAGCTAATTAACCGATCTCAATGCCTATGCCTGAAATACGCAGCGCGGCCGAGTTAGCTGATAGCTCAATTCGGGGCGGGCTGCTTTGCCCACATTCCTCATCGGGATGAAAATCGGCCCAAAAAAGCCCCGCCAGCAATTGCCAGCGGGGCTTTTTCGCCTAGCGAATCTACCGGTTGTTCTTAATCAGGCTCGACGAAGGCTTGCTCTTCCATTTCGGTGGGCACTACTACAATGCCTTTCTGCAGCATGGAGTTGCGCTTACCATACAGGAAATACACGATGAAGCCCAGCAGCATCCAGCCCAGGGCTACTTTCAGGGTGAATGAGTCGAGGGCCAGAATCATGAGCGTACACACCAGGATGCCCATAATAGGCACGAAGGGAAACAGCGGCGACGACAGCGGCGCCCGGAACGGACGGTGCTGCTCGGGGTCGGAGCGGCGCATGATCCAGACGCCAGCTGACACCAGCACGAAAGCCAGCAGCGTACCGAAGGAAGTCAGGTCGCCGGCCAGGGAGCCGGGGACGAAGGCGGCGAAACCACCCACGAAGATGAGCAGGGCAATGTTCGACTTATAAGGTGTGGCGAAGCGGGGGTGCAACTCCGAGAAAGCCTTGGGCATCAGGCCATCCTTGGCCATGGAGAAGAACACGCGGCTCTGCCCCATGAGCATCACCAGGATTACCGAGGAAAAACCGAGCAGGATGGCCACCGTGACGGCCGTGCTCAGCCACCCGTAGCCGGGCATGTGCGCTTTGATGGCGTACGTTACCGAGGCCTCGCCACCCAGGGCCGGGTCGGCAAATTCGCGCCAGCTGGCCACGCCCGTCAGCACGTGGCCGAACAGGATGTAGAGCACGGTGCACACGGCCAGCGAGCCGAGGATGCCGATGGGCATGTCGCGCTTGGGGTTCTTAGCTTCCTGGGCTGCGGTGCTCACGGCATCGAACCCGATGAAGGCGAAGAACACGATGGCCGCGCCCCCGAGCACTCCACCCCAGCCGTGCTTGTTCCACTGCGTGTATTCGCGCACGATGCTGCCGGCCGCATTTTTCACGGGCTCGGCATTCTCGGGAATCAGGTAGGGCGTGTGGTTAGCAGGGTTGATGAACTGCCAGCCGACGGCGATGAACACCAGCACGATGGCCACTTTCAGGAATACCACGATGGCGTTGAACAAGGCCGATTCCTGGGTACCCTTGATCAGCAGCAGCGACAAGGCCACGATGACCAGCAGGGCGGGCAGGTTCAGAATGCCGTGCTCCGTCACCCCATTAACCACGGCGCTTTCAAAGGGCGAGTGGCTCATACTATAGGGGATGCTGGTGCCAAAAACCTCTAGCAACTTGTTCAGGTATTCGCTCCAGGCAATGGATACGGTGGCCGCGCCCAGGGCGTATTCCATAATCAGGGCCCAGCCAATCACCCAGGCCACGAACTCGCCCATGGTGGTGTAGGCGTAGGTATAGGCCGAGCCCGCAATGGGAATCATGGCCGCGAACTCGGCGTAGCACAGGCCGGCAAACACGCAGCCGATGGCGGCCACAACGAAGGCCAGCGTTACACCCGGGCCCGAAGCCTGGGCGGCGGCGGCGGCCGTGCGCACGAACAGGCCGGCCCCAATAATGGCGCCCACGCCCAGCGCGACGAGGTTGCCGGCCCCCAGCGTCCGCTTAAGCGTGCCGTGGCCGGTGGAGTTAGCCTCGCCCAGCAACTGGGCCAGGGGTTTTTTGGCGAAAATACTTGCCATATGTCAGAATTAAGAAGGGAAAAGTAGAGGTTAGGGAAAGTGGGTGCAACCGACCAAGCGCCAATGATAGGCGCGCCGTTGGCAACGGCGGGCCCGAAATATAGGGAGCAAATTCACTCCGACTCTATTTCCAGGCTTTTGCCGGGTACGCTGCGGCCGGCACCGGGGACTGCCGCGTTTAATTAAACTCAGGCGCCAAATGGGCATCTATGAGGAGTGAGCTTATCCAGCGGCCCATACGCGCCAGCCGGGTGCCCGCGTTGATGTCGGCCCGGTAAGGTGGGTGAGAGGCGCGAAAAATAAGGAAAGCGACTTTTCTCAACCATTCTTACTAAGCCTGGCTCAGCCTTTACCATTTCAGGCGGGTGCTCAACCCAAATAGCTTTCAGATTCCTTTTAAATTCACGCCAACTCTTTTCTTCATTTTCGAACATGAAAAACACGCTGCTTTTGCTGGCCTCCCTGGTTCTGACCACGGCCGGCGCGGCCCTCGCACAAGCCCCCGCAACAACGACCAGCCCGCAGGCCAACGAAAAGGCCCGAAGCCATCCAAGCCCCACCCAAAAAGCCGACCGCAAAGCCAGCAAAATGGCCAAGGCCCTCGGTCTGAATGCTGACCAGGAAGCTCGCGTGGAGCAGCTTCTGCTGGCGCGCCAGCAGGAGGTGGCGGCCCTGAAAACGAAGTACGGGACCGACAAAAAAGCGGGCCGCGCTGACCTGAAAGCCGCGCACGACCGTTACCAGGCTCAGCTCAAAACCATCCTCACCCCCGAGCAGTACACCAAGTTCAACCAGCTTAAGGAAGAGCGCCACGACCACGGCAAAAAGAAAGCTAAGGCCAACCCCTAACGCCCACTCAGGTGCTCGCAAACCTAAAGCCCCAGCCCCATCGGCTGGGGCTTTTTAGGCTCTTTCGCTAAGCTGAACCAATTTCGTCATTCCGCTACTTGCTTATATTTGGGCTAGCCAACCCGGCGCTGCTTTTGTCTTAAACCCTTCCCAATGCCTCCTCTTCCCAGTAGCACGGCCTCGGCCGTGCAAATCCAGCAGTTCTACGATAAGGGCCTGGCCCACGCCAGCTACGCCGTGCGCTGCGGCCGCCAAGTCGCCATCATCGACCCGGGCCGCGACCCCCAACCCTACTACGATTTCGCCGACGAGCACGAGGCCGATATCATCGCAGTGATTGAGACGCACCCACACGCCGATTTCGTGTCGTCGCACCTGGAAATTGCCGAAGAAACCGAGGCCACGATCTACTGCAGCAAGCTGGTGGGGGCCAAGTACCCGCACAAGCCGTTCGACGATGGCGACCGCATCAGCCTCGGCAACGTGGAGCTCCACGCCATCAACACCCCCGGCCATTCGCCCGACAGCATCAGCATCCTGCTCCTGGACGAGCTGGCCCAAAGCCGGGCCGTGTTTACCGGCGACACGCTCTTCGTCGGCGACGTGGGCCGGCCCGACCTGCGCGAGGAAGAGGCCGTCGGCGGCCACCGGCGCGAAGCGCTCGCCGCCCAGCTCTACCATAGCACCCGCACCCGCCTGATGACCCTGCCCGGCGCCACCCGGGTCTATCCCGCTCACGGCCCCGGCTCGCTCTGCGGCAAAACCACCAGCCCCGACCTGGACAGCACCATCGCCAAGGAGCTGAAGACGAACTATGCCCTGCAACCCATGTCGCAGGAAGAGTTTATCAAGGTCCTGCTCGAGGACCAGCCCTTTGTGCCCAAGTATTTCGGCCACGACGTCAAGCTCAACAAGCAGGGCGCCCCTAGCTTCGAAGACAGCATCCGGGCCGTACCGCACCCCAGCAGCGCCGCGGCCCTGCAACCGGGCGTGCTGATTATCGACTCGCGCCCCGCCGCCAAGTTTCGGGCCGGCCACCTGCCCGGGGCCATCAACCTGCAGGATGGTGGCAAGTTTGAAACCTGGCTGGGCTCGGTAGTAGGCCCCAACGAGCCGTTTTATTTGCTGGCCGACTCCCAGATCGCGCTGGATACCGTCGTGCGTAAAACGGCTAAAATCGGCTATGAGGGCAACATCAAAGGCGCCCTGCTGGCCCCGCTGTCGCTGCCGGCTACCGCCCCCATCGTCGACGTAGAGGCCGTGCGCCAGCACCCCGAAGCCTTCACCATCGTCGACATCCGCAACCGCACCGAAGCCAAGGTGCCGGTGTTTGAAAACGCGCTACTTATCCCCCTGCCCGAGCTGCGCGAGCGGGCCCACGAAATCCCCACCGACAAGCCGGTGCTGATTCACTGCGCGGGCGGCTACCGCTCGGCGGCCGGGGCCAGCATCGTGCAAACTGCGCTGCCCGGTGTGGAAGTACTGGACTTGGGTGAGGCCATTACGGAGTTCCAGAAGCAGGCGGTGCATTAACGGTTTCAGAATTTGATTGATGCTGCTTTCACTAGCTCCGGCCAGCAAAGAATTCATCATTTCAGATTCAACTCGTAATATGGCGTTGCCTAAAAAAGGACTCCGCAAAATAACTGTCAATGATTGCCGCTATGCGTGGAGTGTTACCGGTAATGATTACGTGGTCCATCTTTCCATTGTGCCTTTAGACAACCTGGGTCGGCTACTCACAACTGAGTTTGGGTATCATAGCAAATTAACTGGGAAGCTGCATGACACAGCCGGAAAGGTTATAGGATACTCGACAAAGCAGCAACTTATTATCACGCCTTATATCGTTCGCCAAGTAATTCAATACGCTTTAAGCAAGGGATGGGAGCCAAAGGAAAAAGGGCCACAACTCCATTTACCTGATATTGAGGGAATGATCGATTTAAGGCTAGCCCATGAGGATTGATAAGTATGCGACCTTAAAAGGCGGAAAATATACCCATCGTGCTGGGCAAGGCCGTTACGGAGTTCCAGAAGCAGACGGTGCAGTAGCTTCGCCGTTATTGTTATGATATGTATGATTGCCGCTATTCGCCTTTTCGTTGGCAATAGCGGCAATCATGCTTGCGCTTGGCAGAACGCGAAATGTGACCACATAGTAAAGCTGTGAACTGTCGGTGGCGATTTTAGAACAGCTGCATTCAAATGACAAAACCATGGAAATAATCATACGAAAATCATACTTATTTTGGAGCGGAGAAGCATACAAGTATGGTGGATTTGGGCAAATAATTGACAAATACTTTTCTGCATCAGATGCTGATATTTTGATCAAAAAATTAACCATACATTTTTTGAGAAATATTAATCCAAAGATTAAAGATTATATTTTCTCAAACAACAATTACACTAAGGATATCGCACTACTTAAAGAAGTATCCGCTTTTTTTAGACAAGAATTTCAACTAGACTTTGAAAATGATTTTTGGTACCCACCAGCGCAACTGATAAACAAGTTTTGGAATTATCAAATCTTTTTTCCATTCCCCTTTTACTCAATAATAGAAAAAGTCGATGATATTTTCTATATCAATGAACTCAATAATAAGTTCTGGAGTCAAAGTGAGATATCAGCAATAAAAAATTCCGATTGGGATTTTACAATCCTCTGCCTTGGATTAACGGGACCTGTGAAGCAGATTTACAATGATATTGAAACCGCTAAAAAAGATGGAACTAAAAAAATGCTTTACCATCTCATTCGTGAAGATCATCAGCTTTTCAACAAACTAACAGACTTAAAGAAACATAAATTTATAAATGAGTGGCATAATGAAACTGAATATTACACTGAAATTCTACCCAATAACTTAAGCAGCAGAAAGACAGATGAAATTATCGAAAAAATTAAAGAAACTATAAATATAGAAGATATTTTTGAAACAAAAGAAATATCATTCGAAGAAGCGAAATCATTTGAAGATATCATGTGAAAAAGCTGCTATTAATAAAAATTCTACATCAGGCGGGCTGAAGTGCAAAATCTAAGACTGGCACTCCTAATTGAGCCTTAGTGATAAATCTAACTTTTTTTGCTTCAAAATTCTACCTGAACGCAAAGCCCAAAAAATCGTATACCATTAATACAAAACACCAAAAGTCAAAATGGAAACCAGTTTAGAAACCATATTCAAAATATATTCATCAGAGGATTATCCCCATAAAAAATCTTCAGCGAATATTATCTTCTACCCATTGCACTCAAGATACTATGACAATGAAGAAATTATAAAGAATATCATTAATGACTTAGTACCGCTCAATTTAATTATTGATGATTGGCTTTTGTATAGGTTGGCAAAAGATTTAAAAATAAACATGATAGAGCATTTGTCAAAAAAAGGTTTCGATGTTACTATAGTTGATGACAATGGTGAAAATATATTATTCAAATTACTTAAACAAACATCATTCAATTTTTCTGACGAAAATTTTAGTTTCTTTAGAGGCATTTTTGAAAATGCAATCAATTTAGGTGTTGATTATAGCCTCATTAATTTCAAAGGAAGAAATTTAATACACCAAGCAGTTATTTTTGGAGCGAACACCTTACTCTTAGAATATATTGCAAGTATGAACATAGATATTAACAAACAAGATAATGATGGCTTTACACCATTGCATTTTGCGTCGTCAGGCTGTACAATATTTAATTTACAGACAATTAAAACCCTTTTGGGAACGGGGCTTCTAGCAGTAAATATGTAAGGACGAAATCGCATAACTATGATACTGTAGATTCTCCATTACCAAGCGGTTTGACGCCATTAGAAATATTTGAAATCAACAAAACAGAATACGTTAGTCATGGTGCATTCGAGAAAGAAATTTCAGAATTATTAAAATAATAATCATAACACTGATTTTGCGGCAGGCCAGGGGATGAGCAAACTTGAAATTTTGAACTTATAATATACTTTAGTAATGAACCGAAACTTTGTGCTCCGGCCATTCGCCTGACAGCATCAGCATCCTGCTCCTGGACGAGCTGGCCCAAAGCCGGGCCGTGTTTACCGGCGACACGCTCTTCGTCGGCGACGTGGGCCGGCCCGACCTGCGCGAGGAAGAGGCCATCGGCGGCCACCGGCGCGAAGCACTCGCCGCCCAGCTCTACCACAGCACCCGCACCCGCCTGATGACCCTGCCCGGCGCCACCCGGGTCTATCCCGCTCACGGCCCCGGCTCGCTCTGCGGCAAAACCACCAGCCCCGACCTGGACAGCACCATCGCCAAGGAGCTGAAGACGAACTACGCCCTGCAACCCATGTCGCAGGAAGAGTTTATCAAGGTCCTGCTCGAAGACCAGCCCTTTGTGCCCAAGTATTTCGGCCACGACGTCAAGCTCAACAAGCAGGGCGCCCCTAGCTTCGAAGACAGCATCCGGGCAGCGGGGCCAACATCGTGTAAACCCCGCTGCCCGGTGTGGAGGTGCTGGATTTGGGCGAGCTACTACGGAGTTTCAGAAGCAGGCTGTACATTAGTGCCCGCTATTCATCACCTTTTCGTTGGCGATAGCGGCAGCACAAATGTTGTATGCTACTTTGAAGCGACACTTCAAAAATAAAAAACATGAAAAAAGCAGTTATTGTAGCGTTTGACAAATTTACCGACGTGGACATCTTTTTACCTTGGGACTTATTAAACCGGGTAAAGTTCAGAGACAAAGAGTTCCAGGTGAAAATAGTTGGGACTGAAATTTCTCACAAGTCAGTATGTGGGCTTGACCTAACAACTCACGGGCTTATTGAAGAATGTAATGACGCAGACTTTGTGTTTTTTGGAAGTGGGCCCGGCACAAGAAATGTAATCAAAGACAACTCCTACCTTGAACGCTTCAAATTAAATCCACAGACGCAAATTATAGGCTCAATGTGTTCAGGCGCTTTAATTATCGCAGCGCTTGGGCACTTGAAAGGGCTTTCAGCAACGACCTATCCGACAGCGTTTGAAGCGTTAAGAAATTATGATGTTGAAGTTATTGAGGACACGCACTTAGTGACTCATGGAAATATTGGAACAGCAGCAGGCTGCTTAGCAGCAGTTGATTTGATTGGTTGGGCAGTAGAAAAAATGTATGACACAAAAGTCAAGGAAGATATCATTGCCTCAGTTCTACCAATCGGGCAAGGACAAGTTTGTATTTATCCGTAAAAGAAAAGCAGTACAGCAAGGAACCGCCAAAATAGATGCAGAAGTGTTAAATTAAGCGCACCATAATCCTAATATAGATTTATCTTATGCTAAATTAAATATTTGTGATTTTAGTTCTCTTACAAGTCCCAAATGTTGGCGGTCATTGTAACAGATATCGCATACAGAACGAGATACAGAATTAACCCCGTGCTGAATAAACAAATACAACTTAGGCGAACCGAAAAACTCGACTTAGAGCTTTTCTTTCGATTTCAATTTGATGAACAGGCTAAGTACTTAGCTGCGTTTACAAACAAAGATTCTACTGATAGAGAAGCATATATTGAAAGATTCACAAAATTTTTAAATGATCCGACTATAAATATGCAGACAATTCTGGTAGGCCAAACCATTGCCGGCAGTATTGCAAAATTTGAAATAGAAGGGAAAGCTGAAATCACTTATTGGATAGATAGAGGCTTTTGGGGAAAAGGAATTGCGACGACAGCCCTTAGAAGCTTTCTGACCGTAGAAAATACAAGACCTATTCTTGGACGAGTCGCATTTGATAATTTAGGTTCGCAGAAAGTTTTAGAAAGATGTGATTTTGTAAAAATTGGCACGGACCGAGGTTTTGCCAATGCACGACAAGCAGAGATAGAAGAATTTATTTACCAGCTGACATAGGAATTAGCAAAGTACAAATTGTCAATAAGAGCATTTGCAATGATGCAGCTGACAGAATAAACTTCAGCTTTAGTGCATTCATCAGCAATAATTCCGGCAGCCTTCTTTGCGGTTATTCTCCACGTTAGTTTTCGACTAAGCCTTTTTTCCGGCTGACTGTTTGCTGTTGCCATGCAATTGCTTCAATGTTATTATTATATGTGATGGTGGCGCGAGTCTGCTATGCGCACCAGCCAGGAGCTGTTAGCCCGCCCGTACATTAACACGCGCCTTTCCCGATGTCCCCGCCGCGCTCGCTGGGACTTTTTCATTTCTCGCCGCCAAGGTATCTTTGAGGTTCACTCTACCTTATGCGCGTCCTTCACACCGCCGACTGGCACCTCGGCCAACACTTCCTCACCGGCCAGGAACGCACCACCGAGCAGCAGGCCTTTCTCGACTGGCTGCTGCTGACGGTACGCGACCAGGGCATTGAAGTGCTGGTGATTGCCGGCGACATTTTCGATACTGCAACGCCCTCGCACACGGCGCAGGAGCTATACTACACCTTTTTGGTGAAGATGCAGGCCACCGGCTGCCGCGACATCGTGGTGATAGGGGGCAACCACGACTCGCCCACCATGCTCAACGCCTCGCGGCAACTGCTGCGGCAGCTGCGCATCCACGTGGTGGGCGGCGTGCCGGCCGACCCGGCCGAGCAAGTGCTGCAACTCCCCGGGGCCGATGGCCGGCCGGGGCTAGTAGTGTGCGCCGTGCCGTTTCTGCGCGACCGCGACATTCGGCTGGCCGTCGCCGGCGAAACGCCCGACGACCGCCAGCTCCGCATTCGCCAGAGCATCGCGGGGCACTACGCGGCCCTGGCCGACAGCGCCACCGTGCAGCGCCAACGCGAGCAGGACGTGCCCGTGCTCGCCACCGGTCACCTCTACGCGGCCGGCGGCGAGGCCCGCGAAGGCGCCGAGCGCGACGTGCACATTGGCGGGCTCGGCCTGGTGGGCGCCGAACACTTCCCCGCCGCGTTCGACTACGTGGCGCTGGGGCACCTGCACCGGCCGCAGGTAGTAGGCGGACGGGCGCACATCCGCTACTCGGGGTCGCCGGTGCCGCTGTCGTTCACCGAGGCGGATGACCGGCAGCAGGTGCTCTTACTGGAATTCAGGGGAGCCGGGGCACCCGCCATTACCTCGCTGCCCGTGCCGGTAGCGCGGCGCCTGCAGCGCTTTCACGGCACCCTCGACGAGGTAGAAGCCGATATTCTGGCCTTCGACAACTCGGCTTTTCCACTCGTGGCCTGGGCCGACGTGCTCGTGCGCTCCGACGAGGCGCCCGCCGAAGTGCAGCGCCGGGTGCAGGCGGTGCTGCAGCTGCAAAAAGCCCAGGTACTGGCGCCCCGCGGCGTGCGCCACCAGCGCGCCACCGAAATGCCCGACCTGGCGGACAATGCCCTTCCCCTGGCGCTCTTGCACGAGCTGACCGTGGACGAGGTTTTCAGCCGGCGAGTGGCGGGCCTGCCGCCCGAGCGGGCCGCCGCCCTCACCGCCACGTTTGGCGAGCTGCGGCAGTTGCTGGCCGAGGCCGATCCGCTGGCCTGGGGTGGCTAGAATTAATACTAGCATAAATCATTGTTGAAATAATACAGTGGTGACAGTTCCTTTATCTAGTCAAATTATCTCTCCGGTCAACTCGCCTGCACAAGACATGAAAAAAGCTTTATTGCTCTTTACGACGCTGACCGCGCTGCTGGGAACGGCCGTGGAATCCCGAGGCCAAGCCAACCTAGTACACGGCATTGTGGCCGGCATGGGACTGATACGCATGGCCGCACACAAAAAGCCAGCTGCCCAAACCGCTAGCCCTAATACCAGCGCCAGCACTTACCGCGGCCAGCAATTGGTGATGCAACGCACACCGACTGACCAGTTGCCTAAGAAAGGGGGCGAACAAGTAACCGACGTAGAAACGCAGTTGAACCGCTTTCACACCGCGCTGCTGGCTGACTCCACTAGTGCTCTATGCACGCCCGAGCAACGCACGGCCATCCAAACTGCGCTAGTGAGCCTCGCCCGGGCGCAACCCCGCTGGAACTTGCAGGCTTACCAGCAAGAAGCAGCTTTCTACCTGGCTGAAAATACGCGTCGGGAACGCGCTACGGGAACACCCCCGAGCAAGTAGCGGAACCATTCGGCTCGGTTTACTAATTGCAGCTACGCCCGCCCCATCCAGTTCCCTAACTGGTGGGAGCAGGCGTAATTTTATTCTATGAAAATTATCAGCGTCCGCTTCGCTAACCTTAACTCACTGCCTGGCCCGTTCCTGATCCGCTTCGATGCCACGCCCATAATCGATACGGGGCTGTTTGCGATTACCGGCCCCACCGGCGCGGGCAAAAGCACGCTGCTCGACGCCATTGCCGTGGGCCTCTACGGCCGGGTACCGCGCCACGACCGCCAGGTGGGCGAAATGGTGAGCCGCCACGCCAAGGATGCCTTTTCAGAAGTAGAGTTTGAAGTTCACCAAACCAACCCCGACACCGGCGCAGTAGAGCGCGTGCGTTACCGCTCGCGCTGGGAGGTGAAGCGCAAAACCCGCGGCGAAGATAAAGGCGGCCTGAACCAGGACGCCATGACGCTGGTATTCAGCCCTTCCAACGTGGCCGTGGTGAGTGGCAAGGAGGCGGTGCCCGCGCGCGTGAGCGAGCTCTCGGGGCTGGACTTCGGGCAGTTCGAGCAGTCAGTCCTGCTAAGCCAGGGCAAGTTCGCGCGCTTCCTGCACGCGCCGGAAAAGGAACGCAGCGCCCTGCTCGAAAAGATGACCAACGTGGGCATCTACTCGCGGCTGTCGGTCGCGGCGTTTGAGAAGGCCAAGGAAGAAGAGATGAAAACCAAGCTCCTCCGCGCCAAGCTGGACGCTACCCGCCTGCTGTCGGAGGAAGAGCGGGCGGCCTTGGTCGCCCAGCTCGACGTGCTGCACCAGCAAGCCGAGCAGCACTACGAAGAGCAGCAGGAGCTGACCATCTGCCTGACCTGGCGCACCATTCTGGACCAGCTTGACCGGCAGTTGCGCGACACGGCCCGCGAAGTGGAGACCCTACGCCAGGCCGATGAAGCCCTGCAACCCGATTTTGCCCGGCTCGACGGGCACACCCGCGCCGCCGCCCTCGCCAAGCCGCTGGCTTTAGTAGCCGCCGCGCAGCAGGAGCTGGACCGCGACAGCGCCCAACTGCGTGAATTGACGCAAGCCCTGCCCCTGCTGGCGCAGGCCGCCGCCGCCGCCGCTACGGCCCATACCGCCGCCACGGCGGCTCACGCCACCGCGCTCGCCGATGAAAACCGCCTGCGGCCGGTGCTCAGCAAGGCTCTGGAACACGATGCGGCCATTGCCAGCGCCCAGCAGCAGTTTGCCCGAAACCGCGCTACCCACGCCCACACAATCCGGGAGCACGAGGCGGCCCGGGCCGCCTGGGACCACCAAACGCAGGAATTAGCCGCTCTGACCGGCCAGCAAACGGTGCTCGAAAGCTGGCTCATCGACCACGGCCACGAAGTGGAGCTGAAAAGCCAGATGATTGAGCTAGGCCGGGAAATCATCGATTTGCAGGTAGCCCAGCGGGAAATAGCCACGCGCGAAGCCCGCCGCGAGGAGCTGCTCAACAACCAGCGCGCCACCGCTGACACCTTGAGCCGCCAGCGCCGCCTCGAAGCCGAGGCCCTGGCCCGGCAGCAAGCCGTGAAGGACGCGGGCCAGCCCTGCCGGACCGAGCGCGACGCCCTGCTCCAGGGAACCACGGCCGCCGCGCTGGCCCAGCGCACCGATGACCTCACGGCCCAGCTGCAAATTCTTCAGCAACTGCTGCCCAAAGCCGAAGCCGCGCACGAGCAACAGGCCCGGGCGGCTGCCCTGGACGGCCAAATCGACCGCGAAGCCGCGCCCCTGGCGGCCGCCGAAAGCGCGGTTAGCCACCTCGAAACCCGGCGAGCCGATGGCTTGCGGCTACTAGACAGCTACCGGCGCGAGCTGCGCGCCCAGCAAGCCCTGGCCGACCTCAACGCCCACCGCCAGCACTTGCAGCCCGGCCAGCCTTGCCCGCTCTGCGGGGCCCTTGAGCACGCCTTTGCCGCTGATTTTACCGCCGGAGCCGATGAGCAGGAGCTGCGCGTGGCCGAGCAGCAGCAGGCCTTGGCGCTGCTGGACGACGAGCTCCGGGCCTTATCGCAAGACCTCACCCGCCGCCAAACCGAACAGCAACAGCGCCAACAGCGCCAACAGGAAGCCACCGCCGCCGCCGAAAGCGCCCGGCGTCAGGCCCGCGACCTAGCCGCGGCCCTGACGCCGACCCCTGCTAACCCAGACAACCCAGCGATGGTGCAGGAGTTGCTGACGAAGGCCGTCGCCGAGCAAGCCAGCGCTATTGCTACGCGACGACGCCTCGCGGTGCTCGACGAAAAGCTGGCCGAGTTGCGGGATGAATACACCAAGGCGAGGGAGGCCGCCGCCGCGGCCGAGTGCGAGATTCCCAAACTGACAGAGCGGCAGCACCTGACTGATTCAGAGCTGGCCAAACTGGCCAGTGAGCTAGTTCACTGGCACGAGCAAGCTCAGATTCACCAAAGCACCATTCAGGATTACCTGCGGCCCCACCAGCTCGTCCTGCCCGCCAACCCGCCCTACGATGGGCTGCTGGCCACTTTGCAGGAACGGGCTGATTATTACGAAGCGCAGCGCAACGCCTTAAAAACAGTGAGCGACTCGGTGGTGGTCCGCCACGCTCAGCACAAGGCCCGGGCCGAAGAGCTGGCCCGCCAAGAGATTCAGCTCGCCGCGGCGGCCGCCGCGCTCGAAGCCGAGCAGCTCGAGCTCGACCAGCAGCAAGCCACTCGCCAGGCTCACTACCCCGGCTCCGACCCCGCCGCCGAAGCCGAGCAGTTGCGTCTAGCCACCCAGCAGTTGGCCGACGCCCTCACCCGGGCTCAGGGCCAGCTGGCGCGGCAGCAGCAGGAGCTGGCCATCAAGCAAAATGCCCTCACCTCGCTGCAAACCCAGTTAGACCAGCACCGCAGCGCCCACGCCGAGCGTCAGGACGAGCTCGCGGCGGCCCTCGCCGAAGCCGGCTTCGCCACCGCGGCCGATGCTCAGGCCCTGCTGCTGCCCCCGGATGAGGCCGAGCGCCTGCGCCTGCGCCGCCAGGACCACCTCACGGCCCAAGCCGCGGCGGCCCGCCGCCTCGCCGACCTCACCGCCGACCAGCAGCACCACGCTGAGGCGGCCCTCACCCCGCATACCACGGCCGAGCTCTCGGCCCAGCTCAATGCCCTTTCGGCCGCCGACGACATCTTGCAGCAAAAACTTGGGGCCGTGAGCAACCAGCTGAGTCAGGACGACAACGCCCGGCAGCTCCAGGCCCATGGTCTGCGCAAGCTTCAGCAGCGCCAGGTAGAGGAACAGCGCTGGCAGGACTTGAGCGAGCAGATTGGCTCGGCCCGGGGCGACAAGTTCAGCCAGTTTGCCCAGGGCCTGACCCTCACGCACCTGGCTCGCCTGGCCAACCTGCGCCTGCGCCAGCTCACCGGCCGCTACACCATTCTCAAGACTCCCCATCGCAACCTGGAGCTGCAGGTCATCGACCACGACCAGGCCGACACGGTGCGACCCATGGCTTCGCTCTCGGGCGGCGAGAGCTTCCTGGTGAGCCTGGCGCTCGCGCTGGGCCTGAGCGAGCTGGCCGGCCATAAAGCCCGCATCGAATCGCTGTTTATCGACGAAGGCTTCGGCACCCTCGACCCCGAGGCGCTCAACACGGCCCTCGATGCGCTGGAGCGCCTGCAGCACTCGGGCAAGATGATTGGCATCATCTCCCACGTTTCCGACCTCAAGGATAGAATTGGCACCCAGATTCGGGTGCGGCCCGGGGCCGGGGGCAACAGCACGGTTCACATCGTGAATGTGCTGGGCGAGGAAACGAGTTGCGCGGCGACCTAGCCCGAGAAGCCGGCGGCGAAGCAGGGTAGCCAGTACGCGCAACAGCGCTTTATCGGCTGGTTGTTGCTGCCGGAATGGCTGCCGGGTAACTCCGGACGCGGTGGCGTAGGGCCATCAGCAACCCAACTAGGCAGCTTTGCGCCGGCTCATGACTAATCCAATAACGAGCCACAGGCAGTGGTATTTTTCGGGCTGGTTGTTCAAGAATTTGCCCAACTTTTACGCCCCCTTCGAACGCCCCTACTAGTGGCCGAAAGTGTCTCTGGCTCTGCCGTTCAGGCAAGCTACCCACGGCTCGGAGGGGCCTCGGGAAATACCTAGTTGTGAGCCATACTCATTGCCTGAACATGAACAGTTATGAAATAACCGCTATTTTTGGTTATTTGGAGAAAATATTTGTCCATCAGCCTTGAATAGCTTGTGGACTTATTTTAGGCGAAGTATATTGAATCGGTTTTCACTCACTCATTTTGCACTTAACTAATAAAGATTCACCTTTCCTTGTTTGCAGCCATGACTAGAACATTACCCATCCTTCCCGCACCTGCACCACCATCCGCCCTCGGCCGGTTGGTAGTGGGGCCACTCGTAGCGCTGTTGCTGAGTGCCGCCGCCCCAGCGCAGGCTCAAACGTGGATGGTGAGTACTACCGCTCACGTCAAGATGGGCATTCTGGATAAATACGGCCAGCTAGGTTCTTACACCGCGACCTTTGTGGTTCATAGCGAGCGCACCGGCAAGGACTATTTCTTGGTCAAAGAGGTAGGCCCGGGCCAATCCGGCGTCGACGTGCTCTTCCCTACCGATCCGGCCGACCCTAACTACTTTAAAGCCGAAAGCGGCGAAGCGGCGCCGGCCGATGCGGGCCGCTACACCTGGGAATGCCGCGTGAAGGGCGTGAAGGCCGTAGGCGGCCGGTTTGTGCTGCCCGAAGTGGGCAACGACATAACTGTCGTTAAAAAGTAGGAGTAAGTCGTGCGATGACTTGCCTGCCCAAAAACGTAAAAAGCTTGGCCAATGGCCAAGCTTTTTACGTTTAGTAGCTTACGCCTTGGTCGGCCTGGGTGCCCGGCCATTAGCACCGTCAGTTGTTCACTTTTTGCTGTTTTACCGTGCCTCGCAAGTCCTTCCCCGAACTCATTAACAGCCCCGGCATGCCCGTGCTTGTGGATTTTTATGCCACCTGGTGCGGGCCCTGCCGAACCATGGGTCCCATCCTGGAGCAGGTGGCCACCCAGCACGGCGGCAAGCTCCGCGTCATCAAGATCGACGTGGACCGCAACGCGGCGGTGGCCGAGCAATACCGCGTGCAGAGCATTCCCACGCTGATTTTGTTTCACCAGGGCCAGCCCGTCTGGCGCCAGGCGGGGGTGGTTCCCGCCGCGCAGATTACCCAGGCCCTGCAGCCATTCATCGGCTAATTACCGATGAATATTTAGGCCAGCTTCTGGTTGAGCGGCAGCGATCGGGCAAACTATCCAGGGGGGTTAGGCGTTGCGGGAAGGCGCTACCTTTGCGCCTTCCTTGATTAATGCCCTATGGTTGCTAGTTTTCCCGCACGTTATTATTTGTTGATCTTACTCTTATGGGCGCTAACCAGCCCCCGCCTGGCTTGGTCGCAGGAGACGCGGCGGTTCACGCTAAGCGGTACGGTACGGGGCTCCCGCGGCGAGGTGCTGCCGGGAGCCAGTGTAGCCGTACCCGCCCTTAACACGGGCACCGCGGCCGATTCGCTCGGCCATTTTTCGCTCCCCCTCCCGGCCGGCCGGCACCAGGTAGTGGTGGCCTTTGTGGGCTACCAGCAAGCTACCCGCGAGCTCAACCTGACGAAAAACCAGCGCTTGAACGTTGATTTACAGGAAAGCGGCAACGAGCTCGGCGAAGTGGTGGTCGAAGGCTCGGTGACCCTGGAAGAAAAGCTTAAAACCACGCAGATGGGGGTCGAACGCCTCAGCATCCGCGAGGCCAAGCTGCTACCGGCGCTGTTTGGCGAAGTGGACATTCTAAAAACCCTGCAGCTCAAGCCGGGCGTCCAAAGCGGCGGCGAAGGAACCAGCGGCCTGTTCGTGCGCGGCGGCTCGGCCGACCAAAACCTGGTACTGCTCGACAACGCCTTGGTTTACAACCCCAACCACTTGTTCGGGCTATTTTCGGTATTCAACTCCGACGCCGTGCAGAGTGTCGACTTGTACAAATCGGGCTTTCCGGCCCAGTTTGGGGGCCGCCTCTCGTCGGTGGTCGACGTGAAGCTGCGCGAGGGTGACCGGCAACACTACGTGGCGACCGGCGGCATTGGGCTGATTTCGTCACGCCTGACCTACGAGGGGCCCATCAAGCAGGGTAAGGGCTCGTTTATCGTATCGGGCCGCCGCACTTATTTCGATATTTTCACGCGGGCCATCAACAAGGCCAACGAAGGCAAAGAAGACTACAGCCCCATTCCCGACTATTATTTCTACGACTTCAACGCCAAGGCCAACTACACCTTGGGCGATAAAGATCAGGTGTTTCTCACCACTTACTTAGGCCGCGACGTATTCGGCTTTGCCAGCACGGGCGGGTTCGACTTTAACTTCAGCTGGGGCAACACCATTGGCTCGCTGCGCTGGAACCACGTTTTTTCGCCTAAGCTGTTTGTCAATACATCGGTGTCGGTTTCCAACTATAAGTATAACCTCACCAACCGGCTCGACCAGTTCAGCTTCGGGCTGGGGTCCAACATCACCGACTACAGCGCCCGGACCGACTTCGAATACACGCCCAACGACCGGCACGTGCTTAAGGCGGGGGGGCTGCTCACCCGGCATAAGTTCGGCGTGGGCCGCCTCGACGCTAACTCCACCGACGGCCGGGTCAACTTCGGCTCCGACGTGAACTACTTCGGCTTGGAAGGTGCGCTGTACGCTTCGGATAACTACAAGGCTTCCGACAAGCTGCAAATAGAAGGTGGCCTGCGGCTAACGGGTTTTAGCACCAGCACCAATCAGTACGGCGGCCTGGAGCCCCGCGCTTCGGCCCGCTACTCCCTCAACGACCGCACCTCGCTCAAAGCCAGCTACGCCCTGATGTACCAGTACGTACACCTGGTGACGAACTCGGGCGCCTCGCTACCCACGGACATCTGGTACCCGTCGCGGCTGTCGGTCGAGCCCCAGCGCTCGCAGCAGGCCAGCAGCGGCGTGAGCTTCCTGCTGGGCCAGGGCAAATATTTGCTCACCAACGAGCTATACTACAAGTGGGGGCAGAACCAGGTTGATTTCCGGGATGGCGCCCAGCTGTTCGTGAATCCGGAGCTGGATGCGGAGTTCATTTTCGGCAAAAGCTGGTCGTACGGCAACGAAGTATACCTGGAAAAGAAAACCGGCCGCACCACCGGCTGGATTGGCTACACCCTGGCCTGGAACTGGCGCAACTTCCAACCGCAGCGCGGCACCAACGGGGTAAACAACGGCGCCGACTTCCACCCCAACTACGACCGCCGCCACAACCTGACGGTGGTGGTGATCCACCAGCTCAATGCCCGCATCAACCTCACGGCCAGCTTCATCTATACGTCGGGCTCGCTGACCACGCTGCCCCTGGGGCGCTTTGGCTTGCAGGACATTCCGGGCGCACGCACCGGTGTCGACCCACGCCCGGTGCCCATTTACCCCGATCGGAATTCCTACCAGCTGATCCCCTACCATCGGCTCGACCTGGGCATGGTGTACAAAATCGGCACCCGGCGCAACCAGGACCTCACCCTGAGCATCTACAATGCCTACAACCGGCGCAACGCCTATTTCGTGTTTTTCGACACTGTACGGGATAAGGCGACCGACCGTACCATCGGGTTCCGGGCCCGGCAAGTCTCGCTCTTCCCGGTTATTCCGTCGCTGACTTACAACTTCAGATTTTAATCCTTCCTCGCCCTTGAATGGCTAGCCGCGGGCTGCCGACTCGGGTAACCGCTTCCTAACGAGCAATCAACCAACGCTTTCTCCTTATGTCAATCCAAATTCAATTCCGTAAGATGCTTTGGGCGCTGGGGGCTAGCCTGGCCCTGGCCGGGTGTGGGAGCTTGCAGAAGGATATTGACGTGCCCCTACCCAACTATTCGTCCGAATTAGTAGTGGAGTGTTACCTGGAGCCGGACAAAGTGCCGAGCCTGGCCGTGACGACTTCCGTACCCTACTTGAGCGGGGTGCTCCCGCAGGTACCCAACGACGTGACGGTTAGCCTTACCATGCCCAACGGCACGGTGGTTCCGCTGGCCTTCAGCCCGAACTATGAGGCGTTGGTTGATACCGCCAAAGGCGTAAAATTCCATACCCACATCGCCCGCGACCCGCTGGTAGCCAATCCCGGCGATGTGTTCAAGCTGGACGTGCGCGACACCAAGGGCCGTCACGTAACGGGCTCGGCCACCATGATGTCGTTTATTCCTATCGACTCAGTCGAGTACAAGTTCAACGACAAGCCCGACCCCGAGCGGAGAGCGTACTTCCTGACGAATTTTCGCGACCCCGCCGACCCCGACGATACGTACCGCCTGCTCCTGCACAAGGGCAGCCCCGCCAAGGGAGCCCTCTTGAAAAGCCCCGAAGTAGACCTGGCCATTCAGGACCGGCTGATTAACGGCAAGCCGGTGGTGTTGGGCACCAGCTACCGCTTTTACCCCGGCGATACGGTCACGGCGACCCTCTACCACACCGACCCGGCGTACTTCCGCTTCCGCCAGTCGGTGCGCGACGCCCGGGGCGCCAACGGCAATCCCTTTGCCCAACCCTCCGCCATCTACAGCACCGTGCGCGGCGGAGTTGGGGTTTTTACGGTGCTCAGCGGCACGCGGGCCACGAAGATTTTACCGAAGTAGGCGGGCGGACCGCAATCAACCAGCGCCCTTCCGACTTCAGCCCTTGGCCTGACCGTTGCCGCGGCCCCGAGGCCGGAGTGGCTGGCTTGGGGCCTACCCCGCCGGTTGGACCTCCCCCCTGCTCCGCTGCACGACGGTAGTAAACTCTGCGAAGCAATTAGTCAGGCAAACGCGGGAGCAATTCATGCTGCTCTTAATTTAGCTATCAACAAATCAGATGGATATACCGACTGCTTGCCGAAGTATTTTGCTGGGCCATGCCGTGGCGGATGCCCTGGGCGTTCCCGTCGAGTTTGAGGATAGAGCCGCAAGGCGCGCCGACCCCGTTGTGGGTGTTCGCGGACACGGTACATTCGACCAACCGCCGGGCACCTTTTCGGATGATTTTTCGCTGACCGCCATCCTCTGCGAGTCTTTTGTTAAGTCAGGACCGGATACGGTGGATACGACGGACTTGAGTAAGCGTTTCATCAACTGGCTAACTCATGATTACTGGGCTGCGAATAAGGTATTCGATGTTGGCATTGCTACCAGAGAATCGATACAGCGACTCGCAAGCGGTTGTCCTCCGGCCCAAGCCGGTGGCGGGGGAGAATACGATAATGGGAACGGTGGGCTTATGCGCATCCTGCCGGTAGTGGTTCACCCGCTGTGGCGGAAAGGGAATGCCGTGCAACGCCAACAGCTGGTTGCGCAGGTAGCCGGCATTACCCACCGCCACCCCCGCTCAACTTTGGCCTGCTACATTTATTTGCTGGTCGCCGACGGAATAGTAAGCGGGCTTACCCCGGACAAGGCGTATTCAACGGCTTGCAAAGCGGTTCTTTCCTTCCTCGACGAGCGGCTGGCCAAAGAGCTGCCGCATTTTGCGCGGATCCTGAGTGGTAACATTCACGCACTTCCGGAGGCGGAGATTGCGTCCGATGGGTACGTAGTGCACACTTTAGAAGCGGCCTTGTGGGTACTGCTGAACCAGCATACCTACGCCGATACGGTGCTGGCAGCAGTCAACCTGGGTTTCGATACGGATACGACGGCCGCAGTGGCAGGCGGAATCGCGGCGCTCGCCTATGGCGGGGATAAAAGCATACCCGAAGATTGGCTGGCGGTACTCGCCCGTCGTAGCGACATCGAAGACCTTGCCCACCGGTTGGCAAGCCGAATGAGTGCTGAAGCGGAGGGTTGAGTAGACCCAGGCTTAGTAGTTGGCAACATTCTTTCTTCAGCGAAGCAGTTCAGGCAGAAGAATAGCTCTTATCGCTCAACGATACGGGCCAGATGCCTCATCGCCCCCTGGAATGCGGATGGAACAGTATTTTCGGTTCGGCTATTGCCGAAGTGAGGGCAGTTGAAGTCACCCCACTTTAGCAATACATTGTTAACCGCTTTCACAGCTGCCGTTCTATTTATCTACGAGTATAGATTTGGGGATTTCTCTCACTTCAACAGTTCCCCCATATCGAAGAATCGGGCATTGTTTGGCAAGGTCCAATGCCGTCTCAACTTTGTCTGCCTGCAAGACGATATTGCTTACAGCTTTCAGATTTCCCGATAGCACAGCTTCCTTTTTCACAGCCTTCTCAGCTCCCGACACTGTATAGCTTTCGCCGGGGAAGGCAAAGCTGATAACGTACGCTCCTTTGCTTTTCCATTCTGCAATGAGCTTGTCCCATAAAGGATTTACTGCTTGTGCTTGTTCACTTCCGTAAGTCAGAGGGACTCTAACCAACAAACTAAACTGTTTCATTTTAGCACTTCTTGATTTCAATGTGTCTGTTCGAGTATAAGACGAAAGCCCTACAATCAATAAGCAAAGCAGAGGCAGAAGTTTAACTTTCTTCATGTCAGTATTTTTTATGCAAAATTACTGGAGCCTCCTGCTCAGACATTGTAAAAAATCATTGATCTACCAAAACGTAGAAGAATTGTAAAATTGGGTCGGCGTTAGCCCTGTAAAACTTTTAAAGTCCTTATTAAAATGAGACTGGTCGTAGTATCCCCGATCAAATGCAAGGTCCAAGAACCTTTCACTTGGCGTAGAGCGAACTATGGAAGCCATACGGACGATTGACGAAAACTGCTTGGGGGTTGCACCAACGAGCCTTCTAAACCGTTTTTCAAAAGCATCCTGACTTATACAAAGGCTATTTGCCAATTCGCTTATCTTTAAAAAACCGTTAGCGTTGTGAATTATCCTAACAGATTCAAGAATCAGCTTGTCAGTTTGCTGAACAATCAACTTATGAATTAAAAGCTGCTCAATGATCGCAACTCGTTGCGAATTCGTTCTGGCGTCTGCTAACTTATCTTCTATTTGAGTTAGTTCAGCTGTTTGAATAAAGTTGTCAAGTGAAATGCTCCTTTCAAAGAGTTCATGGATAGGGTCTTTGAACAGAGCAGAAGCCCCGCATTCTTTAAAAAGAACAACAAGGGTTGATGTGTTTGGCAGATAGTTAATGAGCTGTACAGTTTTTCTCAGTCCAGAAAATGCAAACTTGGGCAGTTCATTTTTCTCAGGGCCGGTATTGTAAAAGTTTACTCCTTTAAAACGAAATGCCATCGTTAACGAAGTGTTTGGCAGCACTCTGTTTGCTATTTCACTCTTACTTTCAATAATTATATACTTATTGATGAATGGTCTTAATATTTCGGTCGGTATGTAACTCTCAATTGTCATTCGTCCAACGATGATACTGGGTCTGTTACGATTGCCGCTAACAACTTGCTTCCCGCAGCTGCGTCACCACCGCCTTAATCAGGGCGGTGAGCCGGGGCTCGGCCTGGGCGGCGGCGGCAAAAATATCGGCCAGCACCACCGGCTTGAGGTGGCCGGGCGCGCACAAATCGGTGATGACCGATACGGCCAGCACCGGCAGGCCCAGGTGGCGGGCAGCTATCACCTCCGGCACGGTGCTCATGCCCACGGCATCGGCCCCGATGGTGCGCAGGTAGCGGTATTCGGCCGGAGTTTCGAGCATGGGGCCGGGCACGCTCGCGTACACGCCGCGGCGGGTAGTGCCGGCCTGGCCGAGGGCCTGGGCCGCTGCTTCGGCCCGGGCCAGCAGGTCGGGGTCGTAGGGGGCGAACAGGTCGGGGAAGCGCGGGCCCAGCTCGTCGAGGTTGGGGCCGATGAGCGGGTTGGTGGGCTGCAGGTTGATGTGGTCGTCGATAAGCATCAAATCGGCGATGCGAAACTCGGGGTTCAGGCCCCCAGCCGCGTTGCTCACCAGCAGGTGGCTGATCCCGAGCAGCTTCAGCACCCGCACGGGCATGGCCACCTGGGCCATGGTGTAGCCTTCGTAGTAGTGAAAGCGCCCTTGCAGCACGGCCACTTTTTGCCCCCCCATGCGGCCGAGCAGCAGCCGGCCGGCGTGGCTTTCTACGGTGGAAAGCGGGAAGTTCGGAATGTCGGCGTAGTTGATTTCGTGCTCGACCTCGACTTCCTTCGCTAAGGCCCCCAGGCCGGTGCCGAGGATGATGCCGGTGGCGGGCCGAAAGTTGTTAGCCCGGGATTGAATGTACGCGGCGGCCTCGCGGAGCTGATTCATCATAGCGTAGGGTAGATTCCGGCGGTTACTTGATTTCCAGCACGTACGGCAGCTTGGCTTGCACGCCACGCATGGTCATCAATTGCCGGTATTGGGCGTAGGCGGGGTAGAGCGGGCCCAGCTCGGCGCGCAGGGCCTTGGTTTTGGCTTCCTCATCGTCGTCGCTGCCGAACACGGAAAGCAGGCTTTCAAAAGCTGATTTCTGCCGGGGCAGGCGCTGCACCTCGTAGTCGTCGGCTTTGAGGCGGGCGCGGGCAGCGGCGATTTTCAGGGCGTCGGTGTAGTCGCCGAGCACGTCGACGAGGCCGTTGCTTTTGGCTTCGAGGCCGCTCCAGACGCGGCCCGAAGCCAACCGGCGCAGGCGCTCGACGGGCATGTGGCGGCCCCGAGCAGCTTTGGTGGTGAAGTCGGCGTAGATGTTGTCGACTTCGTGCTGCAAGGTGCGCTTTTCAAAGTCGGACAGGGGCCGCGTGATGGTCGGCAAGTCGGAGAACTTGCCCGTGGTGACGCGGTCCACGGTAATGCCGAGCTTGTCGGCCAGCAGCGGCTGGATGTTGGGCAGCACGCCAAACACACCAATGGAACCCGTGATGGTGTTGGGGTGGGCCACGATGGTATCGCAGGCCATAGCGATGTAGTAGCCGCCCGAAGCCGCCACATCCGACATCGACGCGATGATGGGCTTCACTTTTTGGGTGAGCACGACCTCGCGGTAGATGATGTCGGAGGCCAGCGACGAACCACCGGGGGAGTTTATGCGCAGCACCACGGCTTTCACCTTGTCGTCGAGGCGGGCTTTGCGGATGGCTTCGGCAAACTTGGTGCTGCCAATGTTATCATCGTCGCCGTTGCCGGTCACGATGTCGCCTTCGGCATAAATCACGGCAATGCGGTTGCCGCTGGTGTTGCCGTCTTTTTCGTCGGCTTCCTCGCTGTCGGTGTAGTCGCTCAGGCTTACCAGGCTGGGCTTTTTGTTTTTCGCCAGGCCCAGCTTGCCGCGCAGGTAGTCCTGCACCTCATCGAAGTAGCCGAGCTTGGTCACGAGGTTGAGGCGCAAGGCGTCGGGGGCGTTGTGCACCAGCATGGAGTCGGAAATAACCTTGAGGCGCGCCGGAGCAATGCCGCGAGCGGCGGCCACCTGGCTGATCAGGTGGCCATTGATGGAGTTCAGGAACGAAACGGTCTGATAACGGGCCGAGTCGGAGAAGTTCTCGCGGAAGAACGGCTCCACGGCACTTTTAAAGGAACCCACCCGGAAAATGTACGGCTGAATGCCAGCCTTGTCGAACAAGCGCTTGTAGAATATCACCTCCGCGCTCAAGCCGTTGAATTCGAGCGTCCCCTGGGGGTGCAGGTAGATTTCGTTGGCCACCGACGAAAGGTAGAAGCCCTTTTCCGAGCACACCTCGTGGTAGGCCACCACGAATTTGCCCGTTTTTTTGAAGTCCAGCAGCGCGTCGCGCACTTCTTCGAGCGACGCCAGGCCTCCCTGCACGATGCCGAGGTTCAGCAAAATGCCTTTGATGTTGTCGTCGCCCTTGGCGCGGTGGATGGCTTCTTTCAGGCTGATGAGACCAGTGGACGAGGACCGCCCACCCAGGCTTTCAAATTTGCCATCGCGCCCGCGCTCGGTCAACGGCTCGTTGAGCTTCAGCTCCAACACCGAATTAGCGGCCACTTCCTGGTGGTCGCCCGCGCTCTTGGCCGTTCCGATAATGGCGGCCAGCAGCAGAAACCCTAATAGGCTAAACGCCAACAGGCCCACAATGGTAGCCAGCACGAACTTAAAAAACTGTACCACGGAATTAAGGAGTTTTGACGGAGTGAAATAATTTTTAGTGGTTCGTCCCGGCCGATAGCACCAGCAATCGGGCCAGTCAGACGAAACCCTGGCAAGTTACAGGCAAGTTGCGGCTAATGTTGGTTGCAGCCCGCTAGTTTGTTCTTGGCTAGTTGCCCCAGAAACCCCATAATTGACAAACCTGCTCCATTCATTTTCTGTACTTGAGTATAAATGCGGGCTCGTTTCGGTGGGTCCTCACGTGTCCCTACGAGGTCGTACCCGGTAGGGCCGTTCCCGTCTCCGGGGAAAGCGGGAGCCAGCCGATGGAAATGTGCTACTGCTACGTAATACCGCTGTCATTTAGCTAAAATCGGCATGCCAGGCGTAACGAAGCACGATGATCTGCTTTTTCATTGGGTCCAAGGCTGATCTATTGGTGGTTTCAGTAACCGTATTTCTCGCCCCACCAGCCGCGCAGCCGCTCCTGAATTTTTTGCTCGCTGGCGTTGCGGCCGGGTTCGTAGAAGCGGGTGCCGCGGAGGGCCTCGGGCAGAAACTCCTGCTCCTGGAAGTTGCCTTCGCCGTTGTGTGAGTAAGCATACTCCTGGCCGTAGCCAAGCTGCTTCATCAGGCGCGTGGGGGCGTTGCGCAGCGGCACGGGTACGGGGTACACGCCATGGGCTTTCACCTCGGCCTGCGCCGCGCGGATGGCCAGGTATGAGGCATTGCTTTTCACCGAAGTAGCCAGGTACACCACGGTCTGGGCCAGAATCAGGTCCGACTCCGGCAGGCCGATGACGGTGCAGGCCTGGAAGCAGCTCGTGGCCAGCATCAGGGCGTTGGGGTTGGCGTTGCCGATGTCCTCGCTGGCCAGAATTACCAGGCGGCGGGCGATAAACTTCACGTCCTCGCCGCCCTCCAGCATCACGGCCAGGTAGTAGAGCGCGGCGTT
Source organism: Hymenobacter montanus (assembly GCF_014699115.1). GTDB lineage: Bacteria > Bacteroidota > Bacteroidia > Cytophagales > Hymenobacteraceae > Hymenobacter > Hymenobacter montanus. The sequence goes on along the minus strand of NZ_JACXAD010000006.1, from coordinate 3,968 downwards.
GGGGTCGGAGCCCCGGATGCTTTTGATGAAGGCCGAAATCACGTCGTAGTGCATCTCCCCGCCCTTGTCGTACTTAGCCAGGGGGCGCTGGGCCACCTGCTGCACCACGGCATCGGTGATGGTGATGACGCCTTTCTTATCGGCTGGGGTGCTTTCCACCACGATTTCGAGCAGGTTGAGCAGCTTGCGGGCATCCCCGCCGCTGAGGGCCAGCAGGGCGTGGTCTTCCTTCAGGCGGACTTTTTTCTGCCGCAGGGCCGGGTCCCCGGTCAGGGCTTTGTTCACCAGCTCGCGCAGGGTTTCCGCGCTCAGCGGCTCCAGCACGTACACCTGGCAGCGCGAAAGCAAGGCCGGGATTACCTCAAAGGAGGGGTTTTCGGTGGTCGCCCCCACGAGCGTGATGGTGCCGTGCTCCACCGCTCCCAGCAGGGCATCCTGCTGCGCCTTGCTGAAGCGGTGAATTTCGTCGATAAAAAGCACCGTGCCCCGCTGCCGCCGGGCCTTTTCGATGATGTCGCGCACGTCCTTCACGCCCGCGTTGATGGCGCTCAACGCCGCGAAGGGCTGCCTCAGCTCGCTGGCCAGCAAATGGGCGAGGGTAGTTTTGCCTACGCCGGGTGGGCCCCAGAGAATCAGGCTGGGCAAGCGGCCGGCGCGGAGGTAGCGGCGCAACACGCCATTTTCGCCCACTAGATGCTGCTGGCCGGCATAGTCGGCTAACTGCCGCGGGCGTTGGCGCTCGGCCAAAGGGGCGTCGGGCCCCGGGGCGGGCAGGGCGGCGGAGGCAGTGGGTTCGTCGTCGGGAAAGAGGGAGGCCATAAGTAGCGCGAACTTTATAGTGCGCGTTCCCGAACGATTCTGGGGCGAACAAGTTCTACTGGTGCGGGAATGCGAAACGCAAAGTTGGCTCACGCCGCCTTGCGCTTCGTGCTCCCTCGCACGTTAGCCCCCAGCCCATGCGTAATTCTTACCGCGTCCACGGGGCGCTGTTCTTCGTCGCCCTTATCTACGCTGCTAATTACAGCCTCTCCAAGGACGTGATGCCGCACTACCTGGGGCCGTTTGGCATTGTCACGTTGCGCATCGTGGGCGCGACGGTGTTCTTCACTATTATCAAATACGTGGTGGCACCCCAGGACAAAATCAAGGGCTGGGCCGATAATCTGCGGAGCTTGGCCTGCGGCATTTGCGGGATTGGAGTCAACCAACTGCTCTTTTTTTCGGGCCTGAACCTGACCTCGCCCATCAGTGCCTCGCTGCTGCAAACCATCGCCCCCATTGTGGTGGTAGTCGCCTCGGCGATTTTGCTGAATGAGAAAATCACCCTGCCGCGGCTGCTGGGCATTGCCGTGGGCGCTTCCGGCGCAGCGGCGCTCATCCTGAGCCGCAACGTCCAGGCGGCTATTTACCCGCAGGCCACGCTGGGCAATGTTTACATCCTGGCCAACGCCACCGTGTTCGGCCTCTACCTGGTCCTGGTGCAGCCGTTGATGCGCAAGTACCATGCTTTTACTGTACTGGCGCGGGTGTTTCTGGTGGGAGTATTCCTGGCGGTCCCCTTTGGCTGGCACGAGGCGCTAACGGCGGACTACGCTCATTTCCCGCTCTCCATCTGGCTTGAAATCGGCTACATGGTCGTCTTTCTGACCATCCTGGCCTACCTGCTCAACAACTGGGCGCTGAAGTATGCCTCCCCGGCTCTGCTGGGCGTGTATATCTACTTGCAGCCGGTGCTGGCCGTGCTTATTGCCGTGGCGCTCAATAAAGACCATCTTACCTGGGGCAAGGCCGGTCAGGCTCTGCTCATTTTCCTGGGCGTGTGGCTGGTGAGCCAGAAGCCCCCAACACCCGTCGCGCCCCTGACGACAGCTCAGGATTAGTTGTCCAAATTTATCGGAGTACAAATCCATCTCGCGGGCTAGCAACTCGAGCCCCAGGTAGCTCCCCACGCTCAGAGCCAACAACTAAATCCGTCTGGCTCGCAGCCCAGTATTTAACTTTTACAATACTTTATTCATTTATTTCCTCACGGTTTAAATCAACTTGTTGAAAAATACAAAATATTTCGCATATTTGCCGACGAATAGTGCTGGATTACTGTTTTAACTAGAGTTGATACTATAACTGGCGTAGCAGGCCAGATTTCATCTCTCCCCCCGGCTCATTCTCTTAAAGTTCTAATTTCTCCTTAGACGAGCACGAATTATTTCGTTTGGATTGGACCTGAACTCTTTTTTGTCCTAGCAATGCTTCCTACTGTTACCGTACAAGCGACGGCCCAGCGCCAAGCTCATCTGAAACAGTTATGCCTGCTACTTGTCGGGCTATTCGCCACCTTCTCTCCTGTCTGGGCTCAATCCTCCGTCGATGAGAGCCAGGTGAGCAGCATCCTGCACGTCGACAACCAGAACCCGGCGGCCACGCCCACCGGGCCCGGCACGCCTGCCCAACCCTATTCCTCCTTTACGGCCGCCCTCGAGCGGGCCTGGAACCAGGTGCGCGCCGGCACCGGCACCAAGCTGCTGGTGCACCCGGGCACCTACCGCGAAGGCGACGAGCACGGCATCAATGTCAACGGCGACAGTACCGATACGCCTCCACTCGTGATCGAGGGCACGGCCCCAAACCGGGTGGTCATTAGTGGGGCCGACGTGTTCACCCAATGGACCCCGGCGGCGGGCGTGGCCAACTGCTTCCAGACCCCCTGGACCAAGCGCTGGGGCGAAATCCGGAACCCCTTTCGCACGGACGAGCCCACGAGGATGAGTGATTTGCGCAAGGAAGGGTTTTACATTGATGGCAAGCCCTTGGGCCAGGTGCGCAGCGCAGCAGAGTTACAGCCGGGTCGCTTCTGGGTCGATGAGGACAACGAGCGCGTCGTGCTGTATCCCCCCGCCGGGATGAACTTGGCCACCCACGTGGTGGAAGGGGCCATGCGCCCCGACAACAACGACTTTGCCGTGCTCAAGTTTTATCACGTCCGGAACCTGGTTGTACGCGGGCTCACCGTCACAGGCTGCGCCAAACCCTTCAGCGCTGCGTTGCTACTTGGCAATACCAGCAACGTGCTCATCGAAGATTGCCACTTCGACCGCAACGTCGGCGAAGGCCTCGGCCTGAACAGTTGGCAGGTCACGGTGCGCCGCTGCACGGCCGATGAGAACGGCTACAAGGGCATCGGCGGCGCCCCCGTGAATGGACTCCTTGAGGATGTGCAAACCAACTGGAACGGCTGGAAATCCTATGAATTGGGCTTCACCAACGACTTTGATGCGGCCGGCATGAAAATCGGTAGCGTCCGAAACGTAACCGTGCGGCGCTACAAAAGCGTGGGTAACATGTTTGATGGGCTCTGGTTCGACGTCTACTGCCAGAACGTGACGGTGGATCAGGCCCTGCTCGCTGGCAATCGCACACGCGGTATGAACTGGGAAATCAGCGACGGGCTCACCGTCTCGAGGCTGCGCTCGGTGTACAACCCGATGGGCTGGCTCAGCTTCGATGGCCACAACGTGCGCATCACCAACTCTACCATCGCCTTCAACGACCCAGGTTTACAGTTTATGGTCTCGGGTAGCGGGCGGGTCGACGAAATGACCACTAAGCTACCGGGCATCGAAACCACTTGGCGCTGGAACATCCGCAACTCCACCATCGGCACGCTCAACCCGAGCAACATTCAGTTGCTGTTCGACACCTATCCCCGCGACTACATCGGCAACCACGGGGGCACAGGGTCCATGGTGGAGTTCCGTGATACCTACCAGGGCGATAACAACGTCTTCTGGCGGCCCCCGTCCAACCCCAGCATCCCCGACGCGGGCTTCCGCGAGGGCTCCGGGCCTTCGCCCACGGCCGAATCGTCGGCCACGCTGGTGGGCTGGCGGGCCTTGCCCCCTTCGGTGCAGGATGCCAATTCCGTCTGGGGCCAGGCCCCGCTGCTGGCCGCCCAACAAGCCCTGTTCACC
>NZ_JACXAD010000005.1 GCF_014699115.1 Hymenobacter montanus | reverse complement strand
ACGGCCACCAGCTTCTTGGGAATGGTGCATTTCGTCTCAGCCCTGTTATGGCTTCGTTAATTGTCCGTACAACCTAGTCGCGTCGCGGCGCCCGGTGAGTAGAACAGTTACCCTTTGGCAACCCCAAGCCACGTCGTGGTGACAGCGCCGCCGGACGAGTCTGTCACCGCTACGCGGTTTTCTCCCCGTTTCTGCGGCCCATTCTACCTACCGGTCGCCGCGACGCGGCTAGTCCATAACTTGAGTCAGTAGAGCGGTTTCGAGGTCCGTGTACCTAACGTCAGGCTCCCCTCTCCTGCGGAGAGGGGCCGGGGGTGAGGCCAACGCAGGAACGACAATCCGGGGTAGGGGAGAAGCGCTGGCGTAGGGGGCCACCAGCCATCTGGCTCTGCTTTGGTTGCGACGGGGCGGCAAGCAAAAAGCCCCGCCAACGTAGTTAGCGGGGCTTTCTGGTGGGTTATCACCACCGGTCAGCGCATCGGCGCAAGCAGAACTATTTACTTGCTTTTTTACGGCCTGACCCGCCGGGCTGTTTGCCGCCGCCGTCATTTTTATTTACCGTGGCCCAGGCCCGGGCTTCGGCCTCGTCCTTCGGCACGCCGCGCTTTTCGTAGCTTTCTTCAATGTGCTCGGCCTGACGTTTTTGCTTATCGCTGTATTTCGATTTATCTCCCTGAGGCATGGCGTAAATACTGAAAAGTGGAAGGAAAACGGTCCGAAACATCGGGCCACCCACCTTTTTACGGAGCCCCCCGGGGCGGAGTTAGGTCGAGCTTACTATCTTCGGCCCCATTTTTGTCCTTTAAAAAGGCAATTGGATAATAGATAAGTACGCCGATTTTCACCTCCCCCGTTGAACAGCTCATATCAGGACCGGGCCGGGCCGCTCCGAGATTTGAGCGCCTCCGCAAACTTCTGCTTATCAGATTTTTATTGATTCATGCGCCACGTCGCCGACCTTCCCCATCCCACCGTCAAAATCACCTTGCTGGCCTGGAACGGCAAGTTTTTGCTCAAGCTGGAGCAGGGCAATCTGGAGCAGACCTACAAAGTAGCGGAGCTGGACCTGCTCACGGGTTCCGACGCCGAAGCCCGGGAGCTGCTGGATGAAGAATTTCTCAACGCGGCCATTGCCCGATTCGAAGCCATGCGCGCCGATTTACAGGCCGCCTTCGCCCGCCACGAATTACGCTAAAGCCCACTAACCCATTTCTAAGTCATGCCTAAAATTTACCTGTTGCTGCTGGTCCTGCTGGGCCTCTTCATTGCCGCGCCGGCCTCGGCCCAACTCTACGACGTGCGTCCCGGCGAGGTAAACTACAACAAGCGTTCCCGCTCCGCCCTTAAAGTGCAGGTCGATGGCAAGGCCTCCGACGTGCGCGACTTTCTGCAGGATTGGATGAAGAGCAGCTACAACATCAGGCTGAAGGGCGGCGGCTTACTCGGGCTGGGCAAGAGCGAGGCGCTGGAAGTCCGTCAGATCCCTGCCAACGCCATTTCCAGCAAGCTCATCAACCTCTACGCCATCGTGCTGGCCCCGGCCGACTCCGTGGCGGAAGTCTCCCTCTTCGGGGGCTTCGACGACAATACCTTCTTCGACGCCAGCAGTACCGCTACCGAGTACAACTCCCTGCGCACCATTCTCCAGAACTTCGCCTCGGCCGCCCGCCTCAAGGCCCACCGCGACTGGGTTACGGAAGCCGAGAAGAAGGTCAAGGCCGTGGAGAAAGAAAAGGAGCGGCTGGAGAAAAACCGACTCTTCCTGCAGAACAACACGACTTCCAACCTGGCCCGCATCGAGGAGCTGAGAAAGAAAAACGAGCAAAACCTGCTGCAGTCGCGCGCCGATTCGGTTTCCCTGATCAAAAACGCCCAGGTACTCGACCAGAGCCGCCTGCGCCTGCAGCAGCGCCGCGACCGGCTCTCGGCCCTCGACCGTAAGAACTAGCCTGGCCGCGACTCGTACTCAGGCCATGGAAAACTCTTCTTCGCCCCTCGATACCCTACGCCAGCTCAAGGAAATGCTGGATGCCGGGGCCCTGACCGCCACCGAGTTTGAAGCCCTGAAAAAGCAGCTTCTATTTAATAACCAGGCCGCTTTCTCCCCGGGCGCCACCGAACCATCGGCTCCCGTTGCCGGGCCCACCGGTTCCGCTACCCCCCCCGCGGGGCCGCCCGCTTACGTAGCGCCGGTTCCGCCGCCCCTGGGGCCGCCAGTAGGAGGGGAGCGTCCGCCCTCGTCCCCGAACGCGTTTACCAGCCCGGTGCCGGGGAGCTCGCCCCCTTGGGTAACCGAGGTTAATGAAGGGCCGGGTGGGCCGGCCGGGACGCCTGATTATTTCTCGGTTACGGCCGGCCCGGAGCCTTTGCCGGTGCCCTCGCCGGAGCCAGTCGCCAGCTGGAGCGACAGCGAGTTTCCGGAACCCGAAACGCCCGCGGCCCGCAGCCCGCTAGCCCTCATTTTATCCATTGGGGGCCTGCTGGCGTTGTTGGGGCTGGTGCTGTACCTGTCGCTCAACCAGCGGCCGTCCGAGCATCTTTCCAGCACGAGCAAAACGGCCGCCGATAACCTGGTCGCCCCCATTGAAACGGGGCCGCAAGCCCGGCCGCTGCCCGCCACGGTAGCTGAGCCCGAAACCATCCGGGTGACGCCTGCCCACCCGGCCCCCGCCTTTCAGGGGGCGCCCGAAACCCAGCCGCAGCCCGTTACTCCCGACGACCCAGAGAATCCGGACCCCGCCGCCGCGCCGGATTCGACGGCCAAGCCTTCGGCACGCCCCTAAGCGACGAGCTAACCGCCGGCATTTGCCCACCATAAGTGCCGGCCGGCCGTATGCTAAACCTCAGCCCTAATTGGGCTGAGGTTTTCTTTTTTTCAACCCTTTCCACCACACCTTACGCGATGTTCTTTTCTTGCATTTTCCGGCCCGGCCGCTTGGTCATCCTGGCGGCTACGGGCCTCTGGCTGGGCAGTTGCTCATCACCCAATGGCACCGGGCAGCGCCCCGGCAGCGCGGCCAGTCCCGACTCAACTGCGGCCCCCGCGAGCGCGGCGCCGACCAGCTCACCCTTGCAGGTGGTGGCGGAGTTCACCGATCCGCAAATGGTGGGGGTGGCCGTGGCGCCCGGCGGTAAGGTCCTGGCCTGCTTCCCGCGCTGGGACTACAACCCCGTGTACCCCGTGGCCGAAGTCGGCCCCCACAACACCCTCAAGCCCTACCCTGATGCCGGCTGGTGCCAGTGGAACGACTCGGTGAAAAACGAGCCCCTGAAGCACTGGATCTGCCCCCAAACCGTATTCGCCGATAAGTCGGGCAAGGTGTGGGTGCTCGACCCCGCCGCCCCGGGCCTGAAGCTCACCGTGCCGGGCGGCCCCAAGCTGGTGAAAACCGACCCCCAGACCAACCAGGTGCTGCTCACCATCCCGTTCCCGGAAAGCGTGGCCCCGCGCAAATCTTACCTCAACGACGTGCGGATTGATTTGCAAAACAACTACGCCTACCTGACGGAATCCGGCCTCGGAGCCCTCGTGGTGGTCGATTTAAAAACCCTTAAATCCCGCCGCTTGCTGGCCAGCCACCCATCCACCAAAGCAGCCAAGGGCTTGGTCGTACAGGCGGAAGGCCATCCCATGATTGATGCCCAGGGCAAGCCCGCCCAGTTCAACGCCGACGGCATCGCGCTGAGCACCGACAACACCTACCTCTATTACTGTCCGCTCACCGGCCATACGCTGTACCGCATCAAAACCGCCGCCCTGCGCGATGCCGCGCTTAGCGAAGCCGAGCTCGGCCGGCAGGTCGAAACCGTGGGCGGGATTCCGGCTTCCGACGGCCTGGAAATCGATGCCGCCAACAACGTCTACCTCACTTCTTTTGAGCAAAGCGCCCTGTTGCGCCGCACCCCCGCCGGCACCATCGAAACCGTGGCCAAAGACGCCCGCCTGCAGTGGCCGGATACCTACAGCTGGGCGGCCGACGGCAACCTGTACGTGGCTACCTCGGCTATTCACAAAACCCCCACCTGGAACAAGGGGGTGGGGCAGCCCCGCCAGCCCTTCCGCATTTTTAAAATGGCCCAGCCCAAATAAGCCGCCGCTCGGCTGGTTGTTACGCCCGCAATGCCTTGCCGCGCTAAACCCGGTAAGGCATTGCGGGCGTAGCGTGCAGGTAAAACGGCGGCTCAGTCCCACTCCGAAACCACTTTTCTGATTTTTACTCCTCTGGCAAAAATGTCCAGGTTTTCGCTGGGGTGGGCCAGCACATCCAGGTAGCGGCGGTGCCGCCGGGCCATGGTGTCGTGAATGGTGTACACACCATCCAGCCGCTCCGAGATGCCGATTACGCGCACCGTGTCCCCAAAATCAAAGTGGCCGCCCCAGGGCCTGAGCAAATCACGCGACAAGGCCACCCAGCGCTTGCGGGTGCCGTAGTGCGGCTTAATGCGGGAGTTGTCGGCCGTCACGAATGGCTCCTGGTCGGTCTGCCCCGGCACGGCCTCGTACACGGTTGCCGTCACGGTATACGTGGGGGCGGAGGCGCCATACGGTTTAGCCTTCGCCTTACGGTATAGGCTGCGTTGCGAGGCTGCTTTTTCAGCTGTTGTGATAGCTGGTCCGGCGTCCTGGTTGCTTGGCCTGGAGTCGAGAAATGCCGTCGTGAGCGCGGTAACTGCTAGTATAGCTTGTACAGACAATCTTATAGTATTCATTTGATGATTTTTTATTGGGTAATATTGATTTAATAGTATAGGGGTAACATAATTTTTGAAGTCGATAAAATGGTTAACAACGAGCCCTATAGATAGGTTTTGCCGAAGAAGAATATAGGCTCATAAGCCCGTAGCCGCTGAATAATATTGTTGTAGGGGGCTCAGGGAAATTGTGCCCGGGCGGCGCCGAAATGCCGTTAAAGCTGAAAAAGCAAAAGGCCACCAGGCCCGGAAGAGCCTTCGGCTATTCAGGATTTTTAATAAATTGGCCGCCCAACCCGCTTAGGTCTCTATTAGTAAACAGCTATATTGCTGATCAGGAGATAAATTCGTGTACCCGAATACAGGTTTTTGCCTGAATTATAAGCGCCTTACTTTTACGCGGCCTTACCTAAGCTGCTTTTCCATGGATTCATACTCGTACATCGCCAACGCCGACGCGGTGGCCATCGAAGCGTTATACCAAGCCTACCAGCAAAACCCGGAATCAGTGGATTTTGGCTGGCGTAAGTTCTTTGAGGGATTCGACTTCTCGCAGCAATTTCCCGAAGGAGCTCCCGTAGTGCCTGGCAACGGCAGCGCCACCCCCGGGGCGCCCACCAGCGCCCCCAAGCCCGCTACGCCCCCCGGGCCCCAGCCCAACGATTACGGGGTGCTCAACACCGAGGCTTCTACCAACAACGCCCCCGGCCTGGCCAACGGCGAAGTGGCAGCCGATAAGGAAACGGCCGTTCGCAACCTCATCCACGCCTACCGCAGCCGCGGCCACCTGCGGGCCAAAACCAACCCCGTCCGCGAGCGCAAGGACCGCAAAGCCCGCCTCGACCTGACCGATTTCGGCTTGAGCGAGGCCGATATGGATTCGGTGTTCCGGAATGGTGAAGGCCTGGGCCTCGGGCCGCGGGCCACCCTGCGCGACATCGTGGCCGCGCTGGAAAAAATCTATACCGGCCCCATTGGCTTCGAGTACATGTACATCCGCGACCCGCAGGTACTCGACTGGTTCCGCGAAAAAGTGGAGCGCGATTCGCTGGCCTTCAACCCCGGCGTGGAGTACAAGAAGCGCATCCTGAAAAAGCTCAACGAGGCCGTTGTTTTCGAGAACTTCCTGCACACCAAGTTTCTGGGGCAGAAGCGCTTCTCGCTCGAAGGCGGCGAAACCACCATTCCTGCGCTCGACGCCATCATTGGGAAGGCGGCCGAGCTGGGGGTGCGGGAGGTGATGATTGGCATGGCCCACCGCGGCCGCCTAAACGTGCTGGCCAACATCATGGGCAAGACCTACGAGCAGATTTTCTCGGAGTTCGAAGGCACCGCCGTGCCCGACCTCACCATGGGCGATGGCGACGTGAAGTACCACATGGGCTACTCGTCGGAAGTCGAAGCCAGCGGCGGCCAGCGGGTTAACCTGAAGCTGGCGCCCAACCCCTCGCACCTGGAAGCGGTAAACCCGGTAGTGGAAGGCTTCGTGCGGGCCAAGATCGAACACCAGTACGGCAACGACTACCACCAGATTCTGCCCATCCTGATTCACGGCGACGCCGCCCTGGCGGGCCAGGGCATCGGCTACGAGCTCACCCAGATGTCGCTGCTCGAAGGGTACAAGACCGGTGGCACCATCCATTTCGTCATCAACAACCAGGTCGGCTTCACCACCGACTTCGAGGATGCCCGCTCGTCGATTTACTCGACCGACCTGGCCAAAATCATCGATGCCCCGGTGATGCACGTGAACGGCGACAACCCCGAAGCGGTGGTGTTTGCCGTGCAACTGGCCACCGAGTACCGCCAGCAGTTCCACGCCGACATCTTCATCGACATGGTGTGCTACCGCCGCCACGGCCACAACGAGTCGGACGAGCCCAAGTTTACCCAGCCCACGCTCTACAACATCATCTCGAAGCACCCCAATCCGCGCGAGGTGTACAACGCCATGCTGGTGCAGCGCGGCGACGTCGACGCCGAGCTCGCGGCGCAGATGGACAAGGAGTTCCGCGACACCCTGCAGGCGCGCCTCGACCTGGTGAAGCAGAAGCCCTTACCTTATAAGTACCAGGCCCTGGAAAACGAGTGGCGCAGCCTGCGCCGCTCCCAGCCCGAGGACTTCGAACGCTCGCCCGAAACGGGCATCAGCGAAGCCACCGTGCAGCGCGTGGCCCAGGCGCTGACCACGATTCCCGAAGGCTTCAGGCCCATCAAGCAGATCGATAACCTGCTGAAGGAGCGCCGCAAAATGTTCTACGAGACCCGCGTGCTGAACTGGGCGGCGGCCGAGCTGCTGGCCTACGGCTCGCTGCTGACGGAAAACCACATCGTGCGCGTGAGCGGCCAGGACTGCCAGCGCGGTACGTTCTCGCACCGGCACGCCGTGTTGCACGACGCCGAGACCAGCGCGCCCTACACCTCGCTCAACCACATGGAGGGCGAGCATGAGAACCTGCGCATCTTCAACTCGTTGCTGAGTGAGTACGCCGTGCTGGGCTTTGAATTCGGCTACGCCATGGCCAACCCCACCGCCCTGGTGGTGTGGGAGGCGCAGTTCGGCGACTTCGCCAACGGCGCCCAAACCATGATTGACCAGTTCGTGGTGAGCAGCGAAAGCAAGTGGCAGCGCATGAATGGGGTGGTGATGCTGCTGCCCCACGGCTACGAAGGCCAGGGCCCGGAGCACTCCAACGCCCGCCCCGAGCGGTTCCTGCAGCTCGCCGCCGAACACAACATCGTGGTGGCCAACATGACTACCCCGGCCAACTTCTTCCACGCCCTGCGCCGGCAGCTCGCCTGGAGCTTCCGCAAGCCGCTGGTGGTGATGTCGCCCAAGTCCATGCTGCGCCACCCGCTGTGCGTGTCGCCGGTCGAGGAATTCACCAGCGGCACCTTCCGCGAGGTGCTGGGCGACACCTTTGCCGACGCGAAGAAAGTGAAGCGGGTGCTGCTGTGCTCGGGCAAAGTGTATTTCGACCTGCTGGAGGAGCAGCGCACGGCTGACCGCACCGACGTGGCCATTGTGCGCCTCGAGCAGTTGCACCCCTTTCCCCAAAAGCAGCTCCAGGCCGAGCTGGCCAAGTACCCCAAAGCCAAGCTGTACTGGATCCAGGAAGAGCCCGAAAACATGGGCTACTGGAACTACATGCTCCGCTACCTGCGCCGCGAGCTCGAAGATGTGGTTTCGCGCAAGCCCTCGGCTTCGCCGGCCACGGGCTACAACAAGATTCACGTCCGGGAGCAGAAGGAGCTGGTGGCCCGGGCGTTCGATAAGCCCCAGGCAGCAGTGGCGGACGCCAACATCAAGGATGTAGTCGAGGTGGCCGATAAAAAGGTCACGGACTAACGGACTAATAAGGTGGCGCGGCTAAAACGAATCCCAACCTTTCAGCGGCCCGGCCCAACGTAGCCGAAGCCGGGCAATTACCCCGCGAAAGCCCGGTGCCGACCCCCAATCCGCGTTAGGCTGAGATCCTGAGAGGTGTCCGGCCGGATACCATCAGGTCCCGGCAGTCCTTCCGTCATTCTGCCCTTCGCAAGCCATCGCGGCAGTGTTTTCTGAATTACTGAATTCAACTTTCTTTCCTCATGCCCCTCGAAATCAAAATTCCCGCCGTTGGCGAATCCATCACCGAAGTCACGATTGCCAAGTGGCTTAAGAAAGACGGCGAGGCCGTGAAGCGCGATGAAGTGATTGCCGAGCTCGAATCGGACAAGGCTACGTTCGAGCTGCCCGCCGAAGCCGATGGCGTGCTGAAAATTCGCGTAGCGGAAGGCGAGACTATCGGCATCGGTGCCATCATTGCCGACCTGGATGGAGCGGCGGGCAGTACGGCCCCCCCGCCCGCGTCCCCTGCGGCTAGCGCCCCGGCTGCGGGGGCCGACCCCGTGGGCAAAGGCGAGCAAAACCCCCAGGCCAGCGACCAGTCCGGCTACGGCGGCGCGCCCGAAGGCAAAGCCAGCACCGACCCGGCTACGCCCGGTGCGCCCGCGGCTAGTCCCGCAGTTTCCGGTGCCCCGGCCTCTGGTGGTGGCTCGATCGAGATGAAGATCCCCACCGTGGGCGAATCCATTACCGAGGTGACGGTGGCCAAATGGCTGAAGCCCGACGGCGCTCAGGTGAGCCGCGACGAGGTAATTGCCGAGCTCGAATCGGACAAGGCCACGTTTGAGCTACCCGCGGAGGGGAGTGGCACCCTGCGCCACGCCGTGAAGGAGGGCGAAACCATTGCCATCGGCACCGTGATTGCCCGAATCGAGGGCGGCGGGGCCGCTGCTGCTCCGGCTCCCGCCGCCTCGGCGGCTCAAGCGGCGCCGGTGGCGGCACTGGCCTCGGCGCCCGCCAGCGCGGGCGCCGCTACGTATGCCACGGGAGTGCCTTCGCCGGCCGCGGGCAAAATCCTGAGTGAAAAAGGAATTTCGGCGAGCGACGTGGCCGGTACCGGCCGCGATGGCCGCATTACGAAAGAAGACGCGCAGAATGCCCAGGCCCGGCCTGCTGTGCCCGCAGCCGCGGCCCCCCAGGCGGCCCCTGCTGCTCCGGCTACCCCGGCTTCCGGCAGCCCGGCGGCGGGAAGCCGCAACCAGCGCCGCGAGCGGATGTCGAACCTGCGCAAGACGGTATCGCGCCGCCTGGTGTCGGTGAAGAACGAGACTGCCATGCTCACCACCTTCAACGAGGTGAACATGCAGCCCATCATGGACCTGCGCACCAAGTTCAAAGACAAGTTCAAGGAGAAAAACGGGGTGGGCCTCGGCTTCATGTCTTTCTTCACCAAGGCCGTGTGCGTGGCCCTGCAAGAGTGGCCCTCAGTGAACGCGCAAATCGACGGCACCGACATCGTATTCAACGATTTCTGCGACATTAGCATCGCCGTGTCGGCGCCGAAGGGACTGGTGGTGCCGGTTATCCGCAACGCCGAGCAGCTCTCCTTCGATGGCATCGAGAAAGAAGTGGTGCGGCTGGCCACCCTGGCCCGTGATAATAAGCTCACCATCGAGCAAATGACGGGCGGCACGTTTACCATTACCAACGGCGGCGTGTTTGGCTCGATGATGAGCACTCCGATTATTAACGCCCCGCAATCGGCCATTCTGGGCATGCACAACATCGTGCCCCGCCCGGTTGCCGAGAACGGGCAGGTGGTAATCCGCCCGATGATGTACCTGGCCCTGAGCTACGACCACCGCATCATCGACGGCCGCGAATCGGTGAGTTTCCTGGTGCGCGTGAAGGAGCTGCTCGAAGATCCTACCCGGTTGCTGCTCGGGGTATAATAGTATAATACTCGTTTGGTAAAGGCCAGCTCCCGACCCGGGGGCTGGCCTTGCTGTTTGCGGCCCCTGGCCATTCGCCATACTCGTTTAAAAGGGCATTATGCGCGTTCAAATAGACAATTTGCGGGATAAGTACTGAAAATAGCTGGTTTGAAATGTTGGAAATGTAAAGAGCGGCGTATATTTGATAGCCTAAACCTATTCGCGCTATAACCTTGTGACTTATATGGAAAAATATACTGACCCGGTTTGCAGCAGCTGCCCTAGTAGCCGAAGCCCTTTAATGGGCTGCTGCCAGCGCGAGGAATTGGACTTAATATCGAATAACAAAGTCTCGCATCGCTACCAGAAAGGAGAGCGAATTTTTATGGAGGGCAGCCTGACTGCGGGTCTGCATTGCGTGAAGCAAGGCAAAATCAAGGTTACCAAATCCACCCACGATGGCAAGGAGCAAATCGTGCGGCTAGCCAAGGCCGGCGACGTGCTGGGCTTTCGCTCGCTGCTGGCCGGTACCCGGTACTCCACCTCGGCCGTCGCGCTCGACGACTGCGTGGTCTGCTGCATTCCGCGCGCCGATTTCTTTCGCGTGTGGCAGGCCAACCTGCAGTTCTCCACCTCGCTCATGCAGATGATGGCCAAAGCCCTGAGCGACGCCGAAGTGCAAATGCTGCACCTGGCCTACAACCCCGTGCGCGAACGGCTGGCCGAAGCCTTGCTGTTGCTGTACCATACTTTCCGCAAGGAAGGTGACCAGCAGCCTTTCGCCATCTGCATCTCCCGTGAGGACCTGGCCTCGCTGGTGGGCACTGCCAAGGAAACGGCTACGCGCTTGCTGTCTGAACTCAAAGAGGAAGGAATTATCGCCACGCGGGGGAGCCAGGTCACCATCCTGAAGGCCGACAGCCTGAGCCAGATCGTCTCCCTCTATGCCTAAGCACGCGACGCCCGCATCCTGGGGGCGCCCACACTATCCCGAACTACCCCAACGAAATCGGCGGGGAAGGTTAAAGTACAAGCAGCGTTAACTCACTTCTTGATATGGCGCCGCCCTGCCTTGCTTACGCGGAGCCCGACCCAGAGAGCCAATAACAGGATTTTTAAACCACGTATTCGAGCCGTTAGCCGATATAGTCTATGCCACTCCATCACCTAAGCTACCAGAGTACTGCCCTGCTGTCCGTATCCGACACCGTCATGCAGGATTTATTAGCCAAATCGCGAACCTATAACACGGCGCACGAAGTGAGCGGTATGCTGTTGTACCGCGACGGGCAGTTTGTGCAGGTGCTCGAGGGGGAGGAGTCCGTGGTGCGGGCCCTGTACGAAAAAATACGGCGCGACCCGCGTCATACCGACGTAGTGAAGCTGGCAGACGAGCCCCTAACTCAGCGCAAATTCGGCGCCTGGGCCATGGCTTACCGCCCGTAGTGCCTGCCAACCGGCCCGGGTCCGAGCAGGGTAGGAGGGATGTTTTAGTTGCCAAGGCTAGCAACTTTTTTCCTGCATCGGGCCGGCTCGGGGCCAGCGGCGGGGTGACGGTAAAACGGCGTGGGAAGGGGCCGGAAATAGCGCCCAAGCGCGTTTCGCCCCGCAACCGTAAATTACCAAAACGGCAGATTGCCGTCCGACCCTAAATTTCGAGTAAAAAGCGGCCCCGGCGAAGGCTGTTTCTCAGGAAAAAAGCTAGGGTAAATTCCCGCCGATTAGCCTGCTAATGGCGGCCAGAGGCCTTTCAAAGCCTATAAATCAAGGAGCCGAAGTGGGAACTGTATCCGAGTTGGGCCCGGTGCCGGGCCGGAGTAAGGGTTTAGCCAGTTGTAACACGTTTAAGTTATATTTTAAAGGATGCGAAAAAGGTTGCGATTTATGATGAAAATCATTCCTAAAAATGATAAAAGTCATTTTCTTAGAGTCGCTGCCTGGTGAGCTTTGTAATAGAAAAAGCGCTAACAAATACCCCGGATTAGCTCCGTAAATCACTAACCAAAAAGAGTTTAATTTTAGCATAAAACTGATGGGTACTTCTGCCGCTGCCCATAAAAACGACAAAGACCAGCTCAGAAACGAAAAGCTGAATTTTAAAATTACTATTCCTGACGAAATTGAGCTGACGACTGGCAAAGTTGAGAAAATACTAAAAAGTGCCCTAGCCCATCTGCCTAACCTAACCGCCGTCGCCATAGTATCGGTCGCCACCGGCACCTGCCTCGCCCAATACAGCCGCTTGCGCAGTTTTAACCCCGCCGTAGCCGCCAGCTATAACGCGGAGATAGTTCGACAAAAAAAACAAGCTATCGCGGCGCTAAGCATGCGCGGCGAACGACTCGAAGACATTCTTATTCCACTACGCAAGCAATTACATCTGATTCGCCTCGCTAAAAACAGTCAATGGTTTGTCTATCTGGTAGTAAAAGCTCAAGATACCAGCCTGGCAGTAGCTCGTGAGGTTCTCAAGGCAATCAGCGCCTGATCTACTCTGTCAATCACCCTTACCCCCACCTCTTTTATTACCCTACCGTATGGCCTATTCCGTTAATTCTCCCGCTGGCAAAGTAGTGCAGGACATTTTGAATGACTTGCCGGGCCTGATGGCCGTAGCCGTAGTGGACGCGACTTCGGGCATGAGCTTGGCTTCGCATTCCAATACGCCCTCCATCAATCCCGACACGGCCGCCGCCTACAACACGGAAGTGGTGAAGCAGAAGCAGAAGGCCATGACTGCTCTAAAGCTCAGTAACGAAGTCATTGAAGATATCCTCATTACGCTCACCACTCAGATTCATCTCCTGAAGCTGGCTAGCAACGGCAGCAAGTTTATCTACTTAGTAGTGAGCTCCCGCGACACCAACCTGGCCATTGCCCGCGATGTGCTACGCGCCAATGCCGAACAGCTTAACTAACTTTACCGGCGGAGCTACCGCCTCTCTACCAGTTGCCGCCAGGTGCGTCCGCAATCCGGCAAGTGCCCCAGACTGAGCCGGGACCGCACCGCCCGCGCATTATGAAAATTCCTTTTATCAAGCAACTGCAGCGCTTGACTGGCTCCCTCACCCACGAGGTCGTGCTGGAAACAACCGGGCCCGGAAGTAGCCGCATCGAGCAAGCCATTCGGCATCTATTGAGCGAATTACCCGATCTGCTGATGGCCGCGGTAGTGGACGTGGCTACTGGCAAGCCCCTGGCTACCTATACTTCCGAACGGGAGTTACGGCCGGGCTTGGTGGCCGGCTTTAACGCCGAAGTAGTCCGGCAGGTGCGGGCGGCGCTGGCAACTCAGGACCCAAACCAGGAAACGGTCCAGGAAATGCTGTTCACGCTGTCGTCGCAGGTACACGTTATACGCCTGTCGCCCTCGGGCCGCTCCTTTATTTATCTGGCCGTGGATTCCCGCGATACCAACCTCGGCATTGCCCGCGAAGTGATGCGGGGCGGCATGGCGCTGCTCGAACCCCCCATCTCGGAGTAGCCCGCCGCTACTGAGCCTCCACCCGCGCTGAATCGCGCTCTAGGGGCCCTCTTCCTCTTAAAATCCAACTAACAGTCGGAAATCAGCCCTGCTTGGCCTGGCCGCGGTGAGCTGAGGCCTGAGGCTGGGCAGTTGACTCCTCATTCATTCTATTTTTTCTAAAAATTTTTAACCTTTTTTTCTTCAAATATCATGAAACTGACCGCTACCCCCTTCGATCCCCAAACCGGCGAATTGTTACCGGTATACCGCGACGCCTATTTGCGCGGTGACTTGGCCCGCTCCTCGGCTCGTGCCGTGGAAGAATACCTCCGCAGCGACGCCTCGGAGGCCCACTCTACCGTGACGCGCTGGCACGAGATGAGCACCGAGGAAGTCGACGCAGTGGCCCCCACTACCTGGGTGCAGAAGCAAATGCGCTTTATCCGGGAGCAGCCCCAGCGGTTCCGTCGCCGGGCCCTGACGATGGTTAGCGCTGCCGCGCTAGTGGCCGGGGTATCGATGGCCGGTACCCGCCTGCCCTCGCACAACCTGATTACCGAAATGCCCATCAGCACCGCCGATTATACCGCCGTGGAAACCGCCAGCAACGTTGCCGCCGAAGCCGCTGCCTCGCGCACAATTATGGTGCGGGGCCGCATCGTCGACGAGAAAGGCCAGCCCCTGGTTGGGGCCACCGTACTGCGCAAAGGCTCCGGCCAAGGCGTCAGCACCAATGCGAATGGCGAGTATACGCTGCAAATGACCGCGGGCACGGCGGCCACCGCCACGCTGCAATATGGCTACGGCGGCTACTACGATCAGGAGGTGAAAGCCAACAGTGCGAGCTCCGAAAGTGTTACCTTGCAGCCCCGTGAGCAGAAGCGCCGGCACTGGTTGTTTTTCTAAATTATTTAGGCTGTACCCCTAACGCGCAAACTAAAACCAGCGCTACAGCTATCCATCCGTGTTATCCTATAGTGAAAGCGAGGACCTACCGAAAGCACGTCGAGAAGAAGCTCAAAGAGTCGTTGCTGGCTACTGCGGATTCTTCAGCCGCCGTGGCCCACTCCAAGACCAGCCCGGCGGGCAAGGCGATAGAATCTATTATGACGGCATTGCCGGGCCTGTTGGCCGTGGCCGTAGTCGATCTTAACTCCGGCCTGGCCCTGGCCTCACATTCCAACTCGCCGGGCATCAACCCGGAAACAGCAGCTACCTATAACACGGAAGTGGTGAGGCAGAAGCAAAAAGCCCTGGTTGCCCTGAAAATCACCGACGAAGAGATTCAGGACATCCTCATTACCCTCACCAATCAGCTGCACCTACTAATGCTCAGCTCCGACGGCACGAGGTTCATCTACCTGGTGGTGAACCTGCGCGAGACGAACCTGGCCGTGGCCCGCGAAGTGCTGCGCGCTCACGTTGACGAAATCAACTAAGGCCCCGGTACCGGGCGCCAGCGCGTAAGCCAGAAAGGCCACTCGAAACAAATAGGACCGCTGCAAAAAGCCCATCCAATGCCTGGATGGGCTTCTTGGGTTTTGGAGTGGTTCGGCCATGCGCAGCCAACGCGTGCGGGGCAGTAGCCGTTAAAGCCGCGATAGCTGTCCTTCATCCGTTTCGTAGCCAGAGCATGAAAAAAAATCTTTCGTCCGCCCAGCGGCCGGCCCGTTTCTGGCCGGTTCTGGGCTTTGCCACGCTGGCCGGCATGCGCAGCCTGAGCGCCCCGGCCTTTCTGAGCCATTACCTCGTGCGGCAACCAGTGGCTGGCTTAGCCGGGTCGCCCTTGCGGTTTTTGCGAAAACCAGCCACCGCTACGGCGCTGAAGGTGCTGGCGGCCAGCGAGATGGTGGCTGACAAGTTGCCGAATATGCCCGACCGCATTGCGCCGCCGGTGCTGCTGGGGCGGTTGCTAACAGGGGCCCTGGTGGGGGCGGCGTGGTATAAGTCGCGCCACGGCTGCGCGCTCACCGGCGGCTTGCTGGGCGGGGTAGTGGCGGTGGGCGCCACCTTTATCAGCTACGCGCTGCGGACGGGCATCAGCGCACGGTCGGGTGTGCCCGTCGCGCTGGTGGGCGTGGGGGAGGATGCGCTGGTGCTAGCGGGTGGGGCCGCCTTGTTAAGCGGGCCGCGGCCAGTGCCGGGGCAGTGGCGGCCGCTGTAACACTGGTAAGAATTTGGAGGAATCCGAGTTCTGGGCGCGGCGGGCGTGGCGCGGCCGGACTTTCGGAGAGCCGGCCTGCGCGATTGCGGGGCTAATTGCTTTCGGCTTCGCTAAATTTGAGGCTGCTGGTGGGTTGGATTTTCTGCTAACTCACCACTGACAAGGGGAGGCCGCCAAAACCTGCCCATTGTGCAAGCTGATGCCTCTTCTATGAACTCTACCGCCGCAGCCCCGCTCGCTTGCATTATCATCGACGACAACGAAATCAACCGCCTCACGCTGGAGCGCTCGGTGCAGCGCCACGACCAGCTGACGCTGGCCGCCTCTTTTCCGGACGCGGTGGAGGCCTTGGCGTATTTTCACGCCGGCGGGCGGGCCGAGGTACTGCTGCTCGATATTGAAATGCCCCACCTCAGCGGGCTGGAACTGGTGAAGCTGCTGCCCGATCCCAAGCCCGCCGTTATTCTGGTCACGACCCACGCCTCTTTCGCCGTCGATGCCTTCGAGCTGCGCGTGCTCGATTACCTGGTGAAGCCGGTGGGCTACGCGCGTTTTTGCCAGGCCATTGCCCGGGTCACGGAGCAGTACCAGGCCCCGGCTGCGCCAGCTCTGCCCGCCGCGGCGGGGCCGGCCAGCGCGACCCTGCCCACCGACATCTCGGCCTCGGGCACCGACTTGTTCGTGAAAATCAACGGCAAGCTGCTGCGCATCAATTTCGAAGATGTGCTCTTCATCGAAGCCCTATCGACCTACGTGGTGCTGGTTACCGACAAGCACAAGCACGTCGTGGGGGGCACGCTCAAGAGCATCGAGGAACGGCTGCCGTTCCGGCATTTCGTGCGCGTGCACCGCTCCTACATCGTAAACCTGCACCGCGTGGAAGCAATGGCCGACAACTTGCTGAAGATTGGCCCCCACGAGGTGCCCGTGAGCCGGCCCTACCAGGAGGAGTTCGCCCAGCGCCTGCGAGCCCTGTAGGCGGCCGAGTGGTTAGTTGAAAACAGCGGCCCCTGAGTCAAAAGCGCGCCGCTAACCGCTAACCAGGCAGGCGGGTAGCTCGGCCAGCACTCGTTCGACCTGTTGCACCAGCTGCTGCACGGCTGCGGCGCGGCCTTTGGGGGCTTTGGTGCCCGCCGTGGGCACGGGCATCAGCTGCTGCAGGGCCTGCTCGACGTCGGCAATGCCAAATTGAATCAGGTTGGGCTTGATGTGGTGGGCCAGCTTGGCCACCTGAGTCCACTGCCCGGCGGCGGCGGCCGTTTGCAACTGGTGCACGATGGGGGGCATGTGCAGCAGAAACGAACGCACCATGCGCTCGACAAATGCCTGGTCGCCGTCGGCCATTTCGTGCACTTCGGCCAGGTTGTAAAGCGGCGTCTCGGGCGGGTACACCAGCGCGACCAGCTTGCGGTAGAACTCTTCCTCCTTGAAGGGCTTGGTGAGGCAGTCGTTGATGCCGGCTTTGAGGTAGCGGTCGAGGTCGGAGCGGAAGGCGTTGGCCGTCAGGGCCAGGACGGGCACCTGGGCCCGCGCCGGGTCGGGGTGCTGGCGGATCTGAGCGGTGGCTTCCACTCCGCTCATGCCGGGCATCTGAATGTCCATCAATACGGCATCGTAGCGGCGCTCGGTGTGCAGGGCCAGGGCGGCCGGGCCATCCTCGGCTTCGTCGACCACCACGCCCCAGCCCTGCAGCAGCAGGCGGACCACTTCGCGGTTGATGCCGTTGTCTTCGGCCACCAGTACCCGGCGGCCCCGCAGGGCGCCGGTGTCGAGGGGCGGGGGGAGCAACGTGGTTTCCGGGCCGGCGGCGCAGGGCAGCGTAACGTTGAACTGAAAGGTGCTGCCGCAGCCCAGTTGGCTGTCAACCGTCAGGGTGCCCCCCATTTGCTCAACTAGGGCACGCGCGATGCCCAGGCCCAGCCCGGTGCCGCCGTAGCGCCGCGCCGTGTCGACTCCGGCCTGTGCGAAGTCCTCGAAGATGTATTCGAGCTTATCGGCCGGAATGCCGGTGCCGGTATCGGTGAGGCGGAATAAGGCGGTGAGGTGGGTGTCGGTTCGCCCCGTAACCGCCCCGCTGATGGAGACGCTGCCCCCGGCCGAGGTGAACTTAATGGCGTTGGATACCAGGTTAATCAGCACCTGGTTGAGGCGGTAGGCATCGCCGACGACCCGGGGCACGTCGTCGTTTTGCTCGAGCAGGGTGGCGTGAAATACGATGCCTTTGTCGGCGGCCTGCACGGCCAGGGGCCGCAGGGCTTCTTCCATCGACTCGCGCAAGTTGAACGACACTTGCTCCAGCTCGAGGCGGGCCGAGCTGATTTTGGTCATGTCCAGCACCTCGTTGAGCACCGACAGCAAGTGCTCGCCCGACGCTTGAATAATGCGCAGCAGCTCCTGCTGGCCGGGGTCGAGCCGCGTTTTGGTGAGTTGGCGGGCCATGCCCAGCACCCCGTTCATGGGAGTGCGGATTTCGTGGCTGAGGTTAGCCAGAAACGTTTCCTTGGCGCGCGCCGAGGCTTCGGCTTTTTCTTTCGCGCGCTTCAGCTCGGCCTCGACCTGCATCCGCTCGGTGGTGTCGAGGGCGCAGAAGAGCACGTGGGCCGGCTGCCCCGCGCGGCTGACCCGGTAGGCGTTGTAAAGCAGCTGCCGGAGCTGCCCGTCGCGGGCTTGCACGGGCAGCAAGCCCGTTGCCGCCGTCCGAAGGCTGAACTGCGCCAGGTACGCGGGCACTGTGGCAGGAGGGTCGCTCGCGGGTACCAACTCCGTTAGTGACCGCCCCACGAGCTCCGCCACCGGCGATTGCAGCAACAGGGCAAACGTATGGTTGCAGGAAAGCAGCACCCCCTGCAAGTCGTGCGTGGCCACGGCGGCCGGCAGGTACTGCAGCAGCTCGTTATGCTGCATGTCGCTGGCGGGCCCCGCCTGGGGCAACTGGGGAGCGAGGCGGTACGTGAATAATTCGTTGCGACCGCCCTCGCTTTGGCCCGGCAGCAGCGCGTAGTCCTGGATGAGCACCCGGCCGTCGCGCAGCGGCAGCAGCTCGCCCAGCATCGGCTGCTGGGTCGTGCGCAGGGCGGCGAGGTGGCGGGCGTACTGAGCCGGCTCCGCGGCCAGGTGCTGCAAGTGGGCAAAAAGTACATCGGCAGGCTGGCCCTCCCAGGGCTGGCGCGGCTCGCCTAGCCCGAGCAGGTGGCCCAGGGCGCGGTTAAGGCGTTTGATGGTGCCGTTGGGCGCCAGCAGCAGCATGCCCGGGCCGGCTTGTTCCAGCAGCCCGGCCAGGTGGCGCTCGGTGGCGGCCGCGCGGTCGTTGGCTTCCCGCAAGGCGCGCTCCAGTTCCGCGATGCGTGCCGTGGCAGCGGAAGAAGCAGTAGAACGAGCAGAATCGGGCATAAAACGAAGATGCGGGGCAGTAGGAGAGGAGTACCCCTTGGGTAAGCCGTCGGCGGGCCGGGCCGCCAGCCCGATAGCCTTGCGCTTCCGGCCGGGGTTGAATTAGAAACAGCCTATTACCGCGCGTACTCACTGCAAAAATACGGTCGTTCACATCATAAATGTGCTAATCCAGCAAAAACGTAAAAAAGGGGCTGAATGCGCCCATTATCATTGTAATGTCAACGGGGCAACAAAGGCTGACCCAATGAAGAGAGCTCCTTCATTTATGCCGCTTGCCTGCTGTTGACTTCCTCCGTCTTAAATTCTTTATTTCTCTCTTTTTCATTTCTCTCTTTTTCATTCCAACCCCATCATGGCTTACTCTACTTCCTCCCCCGCTGGTCAGTGTGTACAAAACATCATCAACTCCCTGCCCAGCCTGATGGCCGTGGCCGTCGTAGATATAAACTCCGGCATGGCCCTGGCGTCGCACTCTAACTCGCCCAGCCTAAATCCCGAAACCGCCGCTGCTTACAACACCGAAGTGATCAAGCAGAAGCAGAAGGCCATGGCTGCCCTGAAATTGCAAGGCGAGCGGATCGATGACATCCTCATCACGCTCTCGAACCAATTGCACCTGATCAACGTGTCGGAAGATGGTAAGAAGTTCATCTACCTGGTGGTGAATTCGCGCGAAACCAACCTGGCCATTGCCCGCGACGTGTGCCGCCAGGAAGCCGATATGCTGAAGTAATTCCTGCTACCCCTGGTTTACCCTAACCGGTCGATCAGATTATATACCCTGATAAGTTATACTATCCTGATAAGTTGAAGAAAGCCACCCTGAAGCGGGGTGGCTTTCTTGCGTCTGGGCCGAGGGCCGAAGAGGCGGGCAGGGTCTGACCGGGCTGAGCCGCCCGAACGGCAGGCGGGCCCACTTTCGGCTGGCCCAGGAGGAGGTAGCTAGGCCTGGCTGGCTACTACGGAAGCCGCCGCGGGCACCTGGGGCTTGCCGCGTCCGCCGAGTACCACCAGCACCACGGCCAGCACGATGAGCCCGGCCCCGCCCAGCATCTGCGGGTTCAGGCTTTCGCCGGCAAAACCCCAGCCCAGCAGCACGGCCACCACGGGGTTTACAAAAGCGTAGGTGCCCGCCAGGGCCGGTTCCACGGTGCGCAACAGCCAGATGTAGGCCGTGAAGGCGACGATGGAGCCAAAAGTGACCAGGTAAGCGTAGGCCAGCCAGGATTTGGCGGTGACTTGCGCCAGCTCGAAGCCGGCGGCCTCGCCCCGCGCCAGGCCCACCAGCAGCATGGCCCCGCCGCCGCACAGCATCTGCATGCCGCCCGAGAGAAAGGGGGAGGGTGCCGGCCGGTGGTTTTTCGCGTAGAGCGAACCCGCCGACCAGAGCAGCGCGGCGGTGAGCACGGCGAAAATGCCCAGGCCCGCGTGGCCGGGCTGCTTTACCGGGGTTGGGGTAGGATGCGCGGCCAACAGGTACATGCCTACCATCCCGGCGCAAAGCCCGAGCGTTACCCATTTCGTGGGCCGCGGCGAAACCCCGCTCAGCCAGCCCAGCACCGCCAGAAACATGGGCACCGTGGCCACCAGCAGCGCCGTAATGCCGCTGGGCAGGTAGAGCACGCCAAAGGTGGTGCCGCCGTTGCCAAACCCCAGCAGGCACACCCCAATGATGGCGGCGAACCCCCAGCCTTGCCCGGTAGGGCGGGGCTCACCCCGCCGACGCATGAACAGGTAGAGCAGGCCGCCCGCCAGGCTGTAGCGGGTGCCGGCCATGAGCAGCGGTGGCATGCTGGCCACGGCCAGCTTCATGACCAGATATGTAGACCCCCAAATCAGATAAACCAAGGCGAAAGCCGTCAGCAACGCCGTCCGCGAAGGGGCAGTAGAACCAGAATCAGACATAAATACCAAAAAGAGCGGGCCCAAAATTACGTTCCACCCCCGCGCAAGCTTATTCGGGGTTCGATGAAACGACCCACGGGCTGGCTGAGCTAGCGCGCACTCGGGGCAACCCGTCCGCCGGGGTAATGATGCGAGGAAGCTGGCTTGGCCCACCAATCTCCTGGAAGCTTATTCGGAATTCGATGAAACACCCGCCCGGGCAAGCGGTGGCCTCCCCGCCGCCTACTAGTAAACGATGTAAGCCCTTTCCGCTGAGCGAATTGTGCCGGTCCACACCCCGTATTTGACCGCCTCTGGGTCGGACGGAATGGAGTAAATGGCCCGCAGGCGACATTTTCGGCCGTGCTCCCCGCTTTTTTCCAGTAGCACCGAGTTCTTCCACCGACTCGGGTCAAAGCTAACCTCGAACACGTAGTATCCCTTCGGGGCAATGACGGTGAAGGTGGGAACATTTTTGTCCCAGCCGACGGATGTTTTTTCCGAGTGCACGACCCGGCCATCGGGGTAGGTCAGGTCGAAGGATAATCCGAAGTACCCCCAGCTGTTCCATTCCTCGAACAGGCGCAGGGGCTTATCAGAGGGATTGTAGAGGAGCACATGAAACAAAGAGCGGTCACCACTCGCGGACAGGACGTCATCGGGAAAGACCGCGTCCGCATAACGAGCGGGCACAATGGTCAGCGTGGGGGCCAAGGCCTGCGCGCCCGCAACGGGGCTTGCCGATGGGGGACGGGCCGCCTGCTCACAGGCCAACGGGGCGACCATGAACCCGAGCACCCCCGCCACCAGCCCGACCGCGCGCCGGCCCAACAAGGGAAAGTATGTAGTCATGGTCCGAGGAGGGTACGTCATGCCACGCAAGCTAATCGGTTGCGGGTAACGAAGCGACCAGGCTGCTTGGGTTCCGGGTCGAGGTGCGGGCGTAGCCAATTCATCCTGAAGCAATGTTTCGGCAGCTTTGAGCGGTGAACGGGCTTGGTGAACTCCAACTCTGCGAATAGCAGCCAGCAACAGGCGTTACGCACGTAAGCCGGCCGCTTCTTTCTTCAACCCCACGATTACCACCGGTAAGCTATTGATACTAATGCAACCCTGCTTTCTTATCTGAGAGAGCTTGGAGCGCATTCCTGAATTGTGAGAAATCCAGTATTGTGGGCGGGTATTTTACGTCCTTAATATAATAATTTTATCGTTACTATTCTGGTTTTAAAATCAAATTCCAGATCAAATAAATTTAATATTATATCATTTTCTGCATTGGTTTTCATATTTTGCAGTATCTTCTCTTTGATTTTTACAGCGCCAACCACTTCCTGCAAGAATGACTCGAGGGTCTTGTTCATAAGTTAACGTTTAAAACTGATTGTCAGTGTCGAATAAGCAAATAAGCCCTGCTTCGATTGAAGCAGGGCTTATTTGCGCTGAAATTTATGTTAATCTACCTCTGCTCTGGAAAATAAGTCTTGTATTTGCTCATTATTTTCACAGGCCTGTTTGAAGTAAATAATAAACTTCTTCAACGCATCTGCATCGGAAGAATACGCACAAAACATGCTTCCCTCCGGATCAAAATCAACCACGTCAAGTAGTTCAGGATGTTGTTCTTCTAAGAATACTTTTGCAAGTTATACCCAGTCATAACCATTGCCCTCAAACGCCTTCATCTTCTCTTGATTTAAAAATGTCGGGTTTATACTCTCCGACATTCAGGCACACTGACACATGATTATCATGCTGAACCCAAAAGAAAGGGTTGATAATACTTTCAAAATCTGCTTCCATGGTTACTTTGTTTTTGAGTTTGTGTGTTTCTTTGTTTTGATCTATAATATAAAGTGTTGCTTTTTGTTTTATTTAGATTTGATTTATGGCGACTGTAGGCTTACTTGAATGAGAAGTCATGTTCCTTATTTCTGTAAAGTATAAATCAGTCAGAGTCCTTCTGCTTGATTTTATCAAAAAGAAGATAGTAGTCTCCATTAGGCGGACCTCCGGAAAAATCCACGCTTTCAAAAAAGCGTAATAGTAATATAGTTGATTCATAGCTATTCCTGCCGTTACATGTATTAACTAAGTTTTCAATAAATTGGTGAAGAGACTCGTGGGAGTAGTTTTCTTTGAATATTATGACTTTTTCACCGAAAACAATTTCTCTATTTATGATTTCATTCTGGTAATATTCTGTAATGCCTGTAGGGTTTGCGATAATAACTGAAAACGAACCAATAGCATCTTCAACGCCAAGGTCAAGATATCTTACACTTATCTCTAAGTTAAAATAAAATGGCTTTGCTAAGTCGGGCTTATAGTGTTCTAAACTCATTCTTTTTAAACAGGGGCCATCTGCATGCATACCATAGAATTCTATGTTGTTTTTCATGGTGTTCCTATTTTAAATTCATAAATACTATTTATGGCTTTTGTATTGCTATCCATAATGAGTAAATCAGCTTTTCTTCCCTCTCTTAATAGTGTTAAAAAGAGTATAATAGTCTCCATTGGGAAAACTTCTTAAAAAGTCAACTTTCACAAAAAATCTTTGTAATAGTATGCTTGATTCATAAACATTTCTGCCGTTGCACATATCAACCAGATTTTCAATGAATTGGTGAAGTATTTCATAAGAATAATTATATTTGAATATTATAATCTTATCGCCAAAAGCGACTTCCTTCTGTGTGTGCTCATTCTGGTAATATTCTGTAAGGCCTGCCGGATTTGCGATGACAACTGAAAATAAATCATCCGTATCTCCAACGCCTGAATATTTCACGTATATTTCCAAGTAGAAATAAAACGGTTTTGATAAGTCGGGCTTATACTCTTTCAAATCGATTTTTACGCCTGGCGCGTATGCATTTATATCGTACAGGCTCACGTTGTTCTTCATCCTATTTCAAACGATAGTCCCAGCCCTTGTACTGGCTCAAGGTTGCAGCCTTACTTCACGCTATACTGTACAGTATGCGCTTCCCACAATTTCGGAACCTCGAGTTTAGCAATCATGTTCTCCAGGGCTGCTTCCGGGATCGGAAACTGCCGGTTCCTGTTTTGGGAAAGTAACTGTTGATAAGGCACTTCCAGGTATACGATCCGAATAACCGGGTTGTACACTTCGAACAGGTCAACTAATTGTTCGCGCATTTGGGCCGTAATGGAAGTTGCATTCCAGACAAACGGCTGGTGTTTGCGCAGGCATTCCCTGGCCCGTTCCTTTGCCGCCTGTATAATACGTCCGTTACCCCTGGCATCCCCATGACTTATCTTCTGGGCCCGGCGCATTTCATCGAGTGAAATGACTTCGTGCTCGGCATGATGCTGCTTCAGGTAATGGTCCTTTCCGCTCCCGGCAATGGCGCTCAGAATGACCACCTCTGCTTTCCGGTCATCGAAAGGCACGTAATCGGCCGTTTGTTCTTCCTTCCGGAAGTATAGAAAACGGGCCAGGTCGCTGGGGAATTCCTTCGGTTTTCCCCAGCAGTCCTGTTCAATGCAGAACTCCCGGAACATTTCTATTCGGTACAACATCTCCTGCTGATCGGAGCAGATCCGGCCCAGAATGTCGGCCTTCGCCAGCAGTACCAGCAAACGCGTGTTCACTTCCAGACTGGCTTTCAGCAAGGCCCGAACCGGATCGGGCTTCTCGAAGACCCAGAGCGGAAGGCCGTGGTAACGCACCAGACCAACAATTTCTTCCCGGATAGCGAAAGGAGTCGGCACTTCCCGGTACAAGATGGATCGTGCGGTCAGCGCGCCTTTTTTGGCGTGCCCCGGCGAAACGATGCTTCCGTTTTCGTCGGTTATCGTTGTGGACCGTTTTTCCACGTCGTGCAGCAAGGCCGCGGCCCAGACAAGGTGCTGCTCCTGTTCGGGTAGTTCCAGGTATTCCGGAAGCTGTTCCAACTGTTCCAGCACCAGGCGGGTGTGAATTTCCACGTCTCCTTCCGCATGATGAATGGGGCTTTGCGGAATTCCGCGCATATCACGCACCCAGCCGAATTGTCGCAGCGAATCCCAATCGGTGCACTCATGTATGCGCCACATGTTTTTCAAAATTTAAGGGGGCCCGTTTCCAGTTGCGGATCCAGTGTTCGTCGGTTTTCACATGGCCTTTCCGAACGTATTTCCACACGTTATTCCGGAAATCGGCCGCTTCATAGGCTTCCACGTTTCGCGTCACGACTCCTTCCATGGTACACGGCTCCCCGGTCTGGACATCTACTGAGCCGAAGGTTCCGGCTAGTTGAACCAGTTGCAGCAGCTCCTGCTCATAAACGGTGCGCTCCCTCGGAAGGCTAGACGTGCCAAGAACGGGGACTGTTGGAAAATCAAAAAATGAAGCAATAAAAGCCGTTTCTTCCCAGCAGAGCCAACGACCATTTTCACGGACGCCAAACACGAAATAATGCTGGTCGATTTCAGGGTACCGAATCGAATGGATGGCATACAGGTTCTCCCCGAAGATCTCGTAGTCGCCCAGATCGCGCTTGAGCATGCTCCACTTTTCACGGAGCGCCCGCGTCCAGGGGGAAGTTGTCGGGGCCGCGTGGGAGCGGGCAAATACGCCGTATTGGGACAGGAAATTGTTTTCACCATCCAGCTTTTCGGTATGAATGACCGTGGTGATGTGGGAAAGATCTTCCCAGTAACCGGTGCTTATTCTGTCGTCGCTGGTAGTGCCGGGAGAAAACGGATAATGGTACGTCCTCCCGTATTTTTCTGATAGGGACATGGTATTTCAATTTAGATAAAAGACGGCCTGGCCCGATTGTGCATTGGGCAGATTAACAGTCTGTTTCTAAAGAGATTACATGGCTCCTATTCGGTTAAAGGGTTGTTTTTCAAATAACCGTTAATCAAACGGCTTTGAAATCTGGTGATAAAGATAGGAAAAGTTTGGTATTTAAAGGAAGTTCTGCCCGCTGTGGTGGAACAGGCAGAAGATGATGGGAGGCTGCGGCTTGCTGGGCCCGTTTGGCTACTCGCGGACTCGCAGAGTCCGCGTTACGAGGGGTGCCCCGTCTGTCCCGTGTCCGGCGCGAGTACTGACCGTCGGGGTGGTAGGGCGGTTTACCGTGCCGGCCAGCGGGCTCCTATTCCCGGGGGCGTTGTTGCTTTGTGCATGAAAAATAAAGTTCTTATCGGGCTGCTGACCCTGCTGGGAGCGTGGCGGCCAGCGGCTGCGCAACTGCTGCAGCCCAAACCGGCCGCCTTCACCCGGGCGGATTCGTTGCGCGGCGGCCAAACGCCCCTGCGCACCTGCTACGATATCAACTACTACCACCTCGACGTGAAGGTGGATGTGGCCCGCCAGTTCATCAGTGGCACCAACCTGTTTCGTTTCACGGCCACTCAAGAGTTTAGGCGCTTGCAGTTCGACCTGTTTGCCAACCTGAAGGTGGAGCAGGTGCGGTACCAGGGCCAGGCCCTGCCCTTCACCCGCGAGGCCAACGCCGTGTTCGTGACCTTCCCAAGAACTATTGAGAAGGGCCAGCGCGAAGAATTTATGGTGTCCTACTCCGGCAACCCCGTGGTGGCGAAAAAAGCCCCCTGGGACGGGGGCATGGTATTCGCCCGCGACGCCCAGGGCAAGCCCTGGGTGGCCACGGCTTGCCAAGGCGTGGGCGCCAGCATCTGGTGGCCCACCAAAGACCAGCAGGCCGATGAGGTCGACAGCATGCTCATCAGCGTGAGCGTGCCCGCGGGCTTGAAAGACGTATCGAATGGGCGCTTGCGCAAAGTAACCAAGCTCAAGGGCGGCTACACCCGCTTCGACTGGGCCGTGCGTAACCCCATTAACAACTACGACGTGGCCCTGAACGTGGGCGACTACCAGCACTTCGCCGACCTCTATGCTGGTGAGAAAGGCCCCCTCACCCTCGACTACTGGGTGCTGCCCGAAAACCTGACTAAGGCCAAAGCCCAGTTCGCTGCCAACGTGAAGCCCATGCTCAAAGCCCTGGAGCATTGGTTTGGCCCTTACCCGTTTTACGAGGATGGCTACAAGCTGGTGGATGCGCCCCACCTCGGCATGGAACACCAGAGCGCCGTGGCCTACGGCAACAAGTACCAGAACGGCTACCTGGGCAAGGACCGCTCGGGCACGGGCTGGGGCCTGAAGTGGGATTTTATCATCGTCCACGAAAGCGGGCACGAGTGGTTCGGCAACAGCATCACCACCCAGGACGTGGCCGACATGTGGGTGCACGAAGGCTTCACCACCTACTCCGAGGCGTTGTTTGTGGAAAGCCAGTTTGGCAAGCGGGCGGGGCAGGAGTACATCCACGGCCAGCGGCGCAACATCCAGAACGACGCGCCCATCACTGGGCCTTACGGGGTGAACCGCGACGGCTCCAGCGACATGTACGACAAGGGCAGCAGCCTGCTCAACATGCTGCGTACTATCGTCGACAACGATGAAAAATGGCGGCAGCTGCTGCGCGGGCTTTCCGGCAGCTTCTACCACCAAACCGTCACGGGCCAGCAGGTTATCGACTACTTCAACCGCGGCAGCGGCCAGGATCTGACCAGGATTTTCGACCAGTACCTGCGTTACGCCAACATTCCCACCCTGGAAATCCGCTTCGAAAACAACCAAGCCCTGGCCCGCTGGGTGGCCGACGTGCCCGGCTTCGACATGCCCGTTCGCCTGCGGCTGAAGGGGGGCGAGTACCAGTTCATTAAGCCCACAACTAAGTTTGAGGCAATCAAGCAGCTGCCGGGGGCCACCCGCGAAAACCTGGAAGTGGACACCCTTAACTATTACATCGGGGTGCTGGTGGATTAAACCAGGCTAAGCCGCTACTACTGCTCGTACTCGCGGAAGGGCTCCTGCCCAAACCTGGTGCGCACTGGCTGGCGAGTAATTTGGCACTTTGAACACCAATGTGCATCTATGCCAGCTGTTATTCTGGGTATCAACTGTAGTGGGTTTCACTCGTCGGCGTGCCTGCTGGGGCCGGATGGCGAAGTGCTGGTAGCCATTGCTGAGGAGCGCCTGAGCCGCGTGAAGCAGGATAAGTCGTTTCCGCGCCAGGCCATCCGGTATTGCTGCGAGGTGGCGGGGGTTTCCATCGAAGCCCTGACCGACGTGTTCATCGGCTGGAACCCGGCTCCGTATTTGACCAAGCCCACCTTCAACAGCAGCGCGGCTTTCCAGGACCGCGGCCAGCTGGCCCAGCTCGCGCTGAATGAGCTGGTGGCGCTGCGGGGGGGCGTAGCCAGCCTTGGCCAGACGCTGCACGGTGTAGGAGGAGCGCAAACCCGGGTGCACTACGTCAACCACCACCACGCCCACCTGGCCAATGGGCTGCTGGCTTCGGGCTTCGCCGCCGCGGACTTCTTTATTGCCGATGGGTTCGGGGAAACCACAACCGGGCTGCTGGGCACGGCCACGGCTGCGGGCTTCGCCGAGCTGGCGGCCAATCGGACCCCGCATTCGCTGGGGCTGTTTTACTCGGCATTCACGGAGTTTTTAGGCTTTCAGCCCAACGGCGACGAGTGGAAGGTGATGGCCCTGGCCGCCCGGGGCAACTGGCGGCGGTACTACGACCAGCTGCGCCCCCTGCTCCAGGTAACGGGCCTGGGCTACGAAGTGGACCTGAGCTACTTTGAGTTTTTTCTGCCCTTTACTCCGCACTACTATTCCCCCAAGCTGGTAGCCCTGCTGGGCCCGCCGCTGGCCCGCAACGCGCCCCTCACCCAACGCGAATACGACCTCGTGGCGGCCGTGCAGCACTTGGTCGAAGAGGTGGTGTTTGAGCTGCTTGCTAACCTGCACGCCCAAACCGGCCAGCGCCGCC
Source organism: Hymenobacter montanus (assembly GCF_014699115.1). Taxonomy (GTDB): domain Bacteria; phylum Bacteroidota; class Bacteroidia; order Cytophagales; family Hymenobacteraceae; genus Hymenobacter; species Hymenobacter montanus. The sequence continues at coordinate 255,331 of NZ_JACXAD010000005.1, read as the reverse complement.
TGGTGCTGGGCGGGGGAGTCCTGATGAATTCCGTGCTCAACGGCAAGCTGCGCCAGCGTACCCCGTATACAGAGCTATTTATCGGCGGCACGCCCGACGATACCGGTATCAGCGTGGGCAGCGCCCGCTACGGGCACCGCTTCGTGCTGGGGCACCCGGCGCCTTCGGCCGAGCCCAGCCGCCACAACTTCTTTGGGCGAGTGTATCCGGAAGCGGCCCTGGAGGCCGAGCTGCAGCGCCGCCGCCTGCGCTACGAGCGCCCGGCCGACGTAGTGGCCGCCGCCGCCGAGCGGCTGCACCAGGGGCAGGTGCTGGGGTGGTTTCAGGGGGCTTCTGAATTTGGGCAGCGCGCCCTGGGGCACCGCAGCATCCTGGCCGACCCGGGGCGGCCCGATACCAAGGCCCGCGTGAATGCCAGCATCAAGTACCGCGAAGGTTTCCGGCCCTTTGCCCCGGCTGTGCCGGAAGAGCGCCAGGATGAGGTATTCGAATTGCCGGTGGGCGAAACCTCGTTTTTCATGGAGAAAGTATTTCCCCTGCGCCCCGCGCTGCGGGCGCAACTGCCGGCCGTGACCCACGACGACGGCACGGGCCGCCTGCAAACCGTACGGGCCGCCGACAACCCCCTGTTTCACCGGCTGCTGCTGGAATTTGAACAGCTCGGCCACCCGCCCGTGCTGCTCAACACCTCCTTCAACGTGAACGGCATGCCCCTGGTCGAAACCCCCGCCGATGCCCTGGACTGCTACTTCCAGTCGGGCCTGGAGGCGCTGGTGCTGGGGCCTTTTTTGTTGAGCAAGTAATGCTACATCCGTCGGGGCGGGCCGAGCCTACGGTCAGCTTCTCTGCCGCCCGGCATCGGCTGTGCCGTACCTTCGCTCCGCGAACAATCATCGAATTTTTGGCTCTATGAATCAGTACGACGTCACCGTCATCGGCTCCGGCCCGGGGGGCTACGTGGCCGCCATCCGTTGCGCCCAGCTTGGCCTCAAAACGGCCCTCATTGAGAAATACCCGACTCTGGGCGGCACCTGCCTCAATGTGGGCTGCATCCCGAGCAAGGCCCTGCTCGACTCGTCGGAGCACTACCACAACGCCCACACCGCCTTTAAGGAGCACGGCATTCAGCTCGACAACCTGCGCGTCGACATGAACCAGATGATCGACCGCAAGGCCAGCGTGGTGAAGGCCAACGTCGACGGCATTGCCTACCTGATGAAGAAGAATAAAATCGACGTCCTTACCGGCGTGGGCTCCTTCGTCGATAAAAACCATCTTAGCATCGCACCCGCGGCGGGCGGTGAAGCCCAGCAGATCGAAACTAAAAACGTTATCATCGCCACCGGCTCCAAGCCCACGGTGCTGCCGTTCATTCCGCAGGACAAGGAGCGCATCATCACCAGCACCGAGGCCCTGAACATCCGCGAAGTGCCCAAGCACCTGATTGTAATCGGGGGGGGCGTGATTGGCCTCGAAATGGCCTCGGTGTACGCCCGCCTCGGCGCGAAGGTGTCGGTGGTGGAGTTCATGGACAGCATCATCCCGACCATGGACCGGGGCCTGGGCAAGGAACTGCGCCGGGTGCTGGGCAAAATCGGCATCGAGTTTTTCTTCAGCCACAAAGTGACCGGCGCCACCCGCAGCGGCGATACCGTAACCGTGACCGCCACCAATCCGAAAGGGGAGGAGGTGAAGTTTGAGGGCGACTACTGCCTGGTGGCCGTGGGGCGGGTGCCCTACACCGCCGGCCTCAACCTGGAAGCCGCCGGCGTGGAAATGGAAGAGCGCGGCCGGATCAAGGTCGATGAGCACCTGCAAACCAACGTGCCTGGAATTTACGCCATCGGCGACGTGATTCGGGGGGCTATGCTGGCCCACAAGGCCGAGGAAGAAGGGGTGTTCGTGGCCGAAACCATCGTGGGCCAGAAGCCCCACATCAACTACCTGCTCATTCCCGGCGTGGTGTACACCTGGCCCGAAGTGGCGGGTGTGGGCTACACCGAGGAGCAGCTCAAGGAGCAGGGCAAGGCCTACAAGGTGGGTTCCTTCCCCTTCAAGGCCAGCGGCCGGGCCCGCGCCAGCGGCGACACCGACGGCTTCGTGAAGGTGCTGGCCGACAAAACCACCGACGAAATCCTGGGCGTCCACATGATCGGCCCGCGCATCGCCGACCTCATCGCCGAAGCCGTGACCGCCATGGAGTTCCGCGCCTCCGCCGAAGACGTGGCCCGCATGAGCCACTCGCACCCGACCTACGCCGAGGCCATGAAAGAGGCGTGTTTGGCCGCGACCGAGAACCGGGCGATTCATATGTAGTGGCGGCTAACTGCTACAAAAACGGCCGGGGCTGCGCAAGCTCCGGCCGTTTTGTTTTTGAGGCGACCGACGCCTGCTGGGCGAGTCAATTTAGCAGTCGGGCCGCGAGTAAGGTTTTTAGCTTAGCCGGAGTGCATTGCAGCATGTTCGTCGAAAGCAGTATGGGCGAGCCACACATCTTCAAATAAGTCTCAAACAGCTGCCGGGTTGCTCCTTTGGTCGGTCGGCCAATGTACTTGGCCGGACCGCGCAACATGACTGCCACGAAGTGAAAAAAACTATTTTAACGTCGCGCAGCTCGCCGTCGGGCAGGGAGCAATTAAAAAGAAACCTTCGAGCCGAAGCTTGCGAATACCCCCCTCTGGGGTAGAGAGGCGGGCTAGCTTCGCCCTTACCCGCTAGCCAAGGTGCCACGGCATTTTGTACCAATATCCCAACCCGTACGATTATGGCCAAAGACAAGAAGAAGGCAAAAAAAGACAAGCTCCCGGTGTCGGACGACCTCCTTGACGTGGCGGCCGTATCGCTCAAAAAGTACCGCAAAGTGACCAAACAGCTCGGGAAGCTGAGCACCGGCCAGAAAATAGTAGGCAGCATTGCCCTGCTGGCCGCGGGCCTCACTTACCTGGCTAAGCAGGCTGATGGAGTTGCCAGCCCCTGCGCGCCCAACGACGCCGCAACGCTGCCCGCCGCAGTAGAAGCGGCGTACGCTGCTGACGATGCCGAAACGGTCCCGCCGGCAGCGGCGCCTCGAAAAAGCCGGAAACGCACGAAAGCCACCTAAATCAAGGTGCCAAGGGCCTGGCCCAGCAGTCGACGGCGGGCTTTAGCACGCATCCCGTTGCGGCCTTTGCACGTTCCTGGATATTCTCTTTTTAACTCAAGTGAAGCCTCATGAAAAAGAACAAGAAAAACAAAGCCGGCAAGAAGAATTTGCTGAGCGGAGCCGCTAAGTCGCTTAAAAAACTGAGCAAAGGCACGACCAGCCGCCTCGGCGGGTTGAGCACAACCCAGAAAGTAGTTGGTGGCGCCGCCTTAGTGGCCCTGGGCTGGGGCTACCTGGCCAACCGTCGCGGCAAAACGGCTGCCACTACCACCAATACGGCTCCCGACGCGGCCGCCGCCGAAGAAAGCCTCGCCGCTATGGACGAGAGCGTGGCTTAGCGACCTCATTTCTACTATTAGCCAGATAGTCAGAGAAGGTACCGTCCCTGGTAACAGAAAAGGCTGAAGCTACCAAGCCTCAGCCTTTTCTGCTAAGTTGGAGTAGTGGTGCTAGACGGGAGTGGGCGCTGGGGGAGGAGTGGCAGTCGCTTTCTTTACCCGGACCGCATTCGGACCTTTCGGGCCCATTTCCACTTCAAATGTCACTTTGTCGTTTTCGCCGATGGGGCCACTGGCCAGGCCGTTGGCGTGTACGAAAATGCTTTCCTGGGTTTGCTGGTCCTTGATGAAGCCATAGCCTTTCGACTCATTAAAGAAGCTCACAATGCCCGTGCGCACGGGGTCGGCTTCATCGTCGTTGGTGCGGCGGGCTACTCCAATCTGAATGTCCTCGTCTTTGATAATGCGCTTTTTATTGGGATCGGGCGGCGTAGCGGAGATGTTGCCATCCTCGTCGACATAAGCCAACATTTCTTCCAGCGCCTGGCCTGATTTAGCGTTGGCCTGGCGTTCGGCTTTGCGCTCCTCCTTCTCGGTTCTCTTCTTCGCCCGCTTCTTTTCGTTGTCCTTCTTACCAAAAGTCTCTTGTGACCTACCCATAGTTTTGTGCTGTTAAATCATTGTGTTAGTTCAACCAGTTAACTCTGCACATTAAAACAGCCGGTTGGATAGAGACGAAGATACAACATAACCCAAGGCGAACCATCGATTCACGGTTCTTGGCCCCACGACCGCCAGAACCGGCTACGAGCGGCTAGCAGAAGTTTCGTTGCGCTTACACTCAGTTTCAGGTCCATTCCACCGCGCCCCTTGCCACGCCTGCTGCCGGGCAGTGGTCTGGAAAAACCAGGCTACCAGCCGACTTTGTTTTCTGCCCTTGAGCTAGAGACAGGGTCCTGGCTGCTAAGGCGATTAATTATTATCTGACTGACAACGGGTCTTTCTGCAGTTGGGCCGGGGCGTCGGTCGAAATAGTTGAGGGCGGTCTTCACCCCCGGGAAAGAGCCACTTTTTCGCCCATTGTCAGATCGTTTTATACAGGTACCAGCCATCATTGCTCAGCGGCTTGAGCACGATGAGGTGGTTGGGGTCCATGACGGGAAGCAGGGCTGCTTCGGGCTGGTAGAGCAAGCCCACCGTGCTGCCCACCCGGCCGCCAATGACAAACTCCGGGCAATTGCAGCCGGTTGCGCGGCGGGTCACCCGGGCCAGGTACAGCTTACGGAGTAGGGCGTGCACGGCCCGGTTGGCGTTGGCGGCCTCTTCGCTGGAAGCTTCGGTGGCGCCTGGGGCGGGAGCGAAATACTGCCCGGCTTGTACCAGGTGCAGGAGCTTCTGGAAGTCGGCCCGGCTACGGGCGAAGTAGGCGGCAATGTCGGCGTCGGCACTGGTCCACAGCCGGAGGTTGCCCAGGGTAAAGGAGTGGCTGGCATCGGGGTGCTTCTGGTTGTAGTCGCGGACCTCGGCCGGGGGCATGTTGGCGAGGATTTCGACCATGGGCGGCCCCAGGTGCGTCATGGCCAGGTTGCGAATGGCCAGCAGCTTCCAGGCCCCGGCCTCCTTGCTAAAGTGCAGGTAAAAGTCTTTGCGTTCTACCGAGTCGCGCAGCTCCACGGCTACTACGGCGGTGACGGGCCCTTGCTGCACGAGCTGGCACACCCGTCGCAGCCGGGCCGGAATTTGCTGGCCCAGGGTTTCTTGCCGGGCCTGGCTGGCGGCCTCACAGCAGAGGTACTCCTTCATTTCCGGCCACCCGGCCGGGGCCACAAATTGCTCCGCAATCTGCAGCGGCTCAAGCTGTCCGAGCGCCTTCGCCGGCCCGGCCAGCCACCACAGCAGCAAAGCGAGTAAAAAATGCTTCATAGGCAAACCTAACCCCAAAATAGCCAGATTAGGTTTCTTTCTTAGCTCAGCTTATCGGCCCTAGTCGGGCACGGAACGTTCCGGTTTTTTACCACAATGAAACTTCGTTTTCTGCCGCTACTTCCGGGTTGACTGCTTGTTTATTCCTGGTTAACCCGTAGTTCAACCGTGGCCGCCAGTTCCGGCCCGAATCCCTATTTTTACCCACGACCTATTTGCATTAACATATTTTGCTTAAGCTGTCCGCTTTGGGAAGGCAGTATGCTACCGATGTTATTAAGTGCTTTCTCAACAAATAGTCGCAGTGAGCTTTAACCCCCTCAGGTAAAACAAGAATAAAATGATCAGGCCTTCGACAACAGTTTACAGGAAACAGGTAATAGAGGGATTCTCAATTCCTGCGATTATTCATAATTTCAGATACTACTTTGTGGATATTGATGTTTATAGTGATGGAAGAGTACAATGCTGGAACTTTGAAGACTTCGGGTATTTTAAAAATGACATAAAACAGAGGCTGGGTTGTGCTTAATATTCCTGATAAGGAAGAAATCTCAATTCATGAGCTAGGTAGCTGGAAAATTAAAGAAGGCTCTTGGCTATTTTCCAAAGAAAGCTTTATCGACTATGTACTAAGCCTAATAAAAGAACTGAACCCTGAACTGCAAAATATCTACACCTACAGCCAAAAAGTTGTAAATGGGGTTAGGATAGGTGAAGGAGGAACAGGCACTGTATACAAGGAGAATAAGACGATTCCTCACGGTCTGTTTCCCGAAAAGGTTGACGGCGACAGCGTAAATCTGTTTTACAAGCTTGACGAGGTATACTACCTGGTTAAAACAAATATCTTTTCTGATGGCACTATCACCTTATCCAGGTTGGAGGACCCGGTGCAGCTAAGTGTTGAAGAATTTGAAGGCCTTGCGATGCAAGGGATGATTACGACAGTTGTCCCGCTCAACGCTAGAGTGCACATCTATGGGCTTGGAAGCTTCACTGTAGATGAATGTTTTTACTCGATAAGCCTGACAGACAAACTGCTGCAGATAAAAGATGTTTTCCGTGAACTACGAGGCGAACTTTCAACCCTCGACATCTGCCGGGAGGCCCACCAAGACTACCTTGACAACCCGACGGCTGACAACAAAGAGAAGCTCAGAATCAGCTACGAAGCGGTGCCTAGCCACCACCGGAGGTACGTAGGAGACATGGATGTAAAAGACACGCAGGTAAGGATGATCCTTTACGGTAAGCAGGAGGTCGAAGGCTGGAGCCACTACCAAGTAGCCCAAGCTATGGGAGAGCAGTTACCCACGATAAATATTCCTGATTCGAACGACTAAGAGAATAGTAATTGATCAGTAACTTATCAACTATCTCACCACTAACCTAGAAAACGTTATCCATCAGTAACTGGCAATCGTATGGACTTTGAAAGGATAAAAATATTAAGACAAACGATATCAGTCCCGTTGGATAGAGCAACTGAGCTTATAAGGAATAATAACGGCGACCTATTGGCTTGCCAGCAGGAATTTCATATAAGTACCATAAAAGATATTAGCAATATAACAGAGTGTGACGAAGAAACGGCCAGAGAGGTCTATAAAATATGTAACTATGATAAGGCTAAGGCAATTGAACGCATTCACGCGAGAAAAGTAATTATTACCACGAGAGAAGATAAAGTACGTAAGAATGAAATAGGATTTATCTTGTGGCCTGAAGATAGAAACGGAGAAGGCTATAAAATAATTAAACGAGATGATATTTTTATTCCAATAAATGACTTTGAATATGCCATACACTGTTTTAGATCAGTTTTTCCACTACAAGACCCTTGGGATAAAAGCAGAGAAGAGTGTTTTGATTGTTGCGGATATAATCATTTTGATGCTGAAACTTGTAGGCAAATAGTTGAACGCGTTAATAGAATAAAGGCAGGTGACCCAAAGGTCATGCGATTTCTACAAGAACTTATCCAGTGGTTTGACGACAAATTAAAATACGCAGACTATATCGTAGTTTACGGGAATTTATAAACGAAGAATCTCGGGCACCTATATCGGTTGGGCAACAGCGGGCCGGACGTGTCGTGTTCGACAGCAGCTCTAAGATTAACATTTCGTGGCTCACTACCAGCGTAGCGTCCAGGAAGCGCCGGTGAAGGGGCCGTAGCTATAGGGTGAGAATTGGCCCTGCTGGTACCAGGGGCGGGGCCGGCGGGGGGGGGCTAGGCCGGTGCCGGCCGGGTCGGCAACCGGCTCGACCCGGGTGCGGCCGTTGCGCACGGCAATTTTGGCAAAGGCATAGCCCAGGGCAATGCCAATGGGGTAGTCGCTGGCCCAATGCACCCCATTATTGAGCATGGAGTAGCCCAGCAAGCCCATCAGCGAGTAGCCTAGGGGGCGGATAAAGCGGTGCTCGGGGTAATTATCAGCAATGACCGTGACGGTGGCCATGGCGGTGGCCAGGTGGCCCGTCGGAAAGGCGTCGTAGTTGGGCACGGAGCTCTGGTAGCGGTTGTACGAGGGCAGCAGGTGCCACTCGCCCCGGTCTTTGGTGGCCACGAACGGGCTCTGGCGGCCAGTAGTCCGCTTGAGGGCCTGCACTACCAGGCCCGTACTAAGAATGGCCTGGCCGAGCTGGCTGGAGGTTTGCAGGGCGCGGTTGTCTTTACGTAAGCCGCCGTACACCCAGAAGCTGGTGGCAATGGTCAGGTGAGTCCAGCCGTCGCCGAGGTAGTAAAACGTGCTGTTCAGGTTATCAGGCACGTTGAACTCCAGGGGCAGCTTGGCCTGGCCGATGCGGAAGGGAATGTAAACCAAGGTCTTTTGTGTGCTTGCGGCCTTCAGCCCCAAAAACTTCCCAAGGTCCTGCGCCCAATCGATGATGACTTCATCCGCCACCCAGAGAGCGGCCGAACTCGCCACCAGCCCTAGCAGGGTCCTGCTGTTTTCCTGCCGGAAGGCGTAGCGCGGAAACTGGCCCAGGTCGCGCGGAATGTGCCAGAGCCAGCGGAAGGGCTTGGGTTTCTCGTAGTGCCAGGTTACGCCAGGAGCCACGGTATAGTCGGCTATGCGGCCTTGCGCATTGCGGGGGTGAGCCCCACTGGCGGTCAGCGTAGTGTCGGCCGGGCGGAACTCCATTGAATGCTCCCGCCCAGCCGCCACCTCCGTAGTATCAGGGTCGGGGGGAGGGAGAGTTGTACTAGTCGAATCCGGCGCGCTGGTACGCAAATGCCCGGGGGCAGCAAGGCCGGGGGAGGCAAAAAACGCGCTTGCCAGGGCCACAAACAGGCCCGTAAAGCGGAGAAAATGGAAAGATTTCACAAAAAAATACGAACTCAAAACCGCTCTTCCGCCCGGGGCCAGGAGCCTGAGGAACGGGGCCCCAAGGATGGGTAAGGAAGACCTTGGAAATTGCTGAAAAACCCTCAAAGGTAACACCGGGGCCACGTCGGGCTAACGTTGAGTTAAGGCAAGGAGCCGGGCGCCGGGCTGCCCGCACCGACGGCCAGCCACTGGGAATATTGCCCGAGTACCGTACCTTTCAGCGAAGCCGGGCCGTGGTGGTCGGCTCGCTTACGCGTCCTGCTATGCTACCAGCCGTTTCCGTCCCCAGCGCCTCGGGCTTGGTTTATCCCCCGCCGGGTACTAACCAATTTCAACTCCAGTTTGAGGCTTTGCGGCAGAACGAGCCGGCCCTGCGGGCAGAGGGAGTGGCCGCCCGCCGCGCCCGCCTGCAAAAGCTCGTTGGCTGGCTGCAGGCGCACCGTACCGAGATTCAGCAAGCGCTTTACGCCGACTTCCGCAAGCCCGCCGCCGAAACCGACCTAACCGAAATCTGGACCTCGCTGGTCGAGCTGCGACACACCATCAAGCACCTGAAAAAGTGGATGGCTCCGCGCCGGGTGGGGGCGCCAATGGCCCTGCTGGGCACGCGTTCGTGGGTGCAGGTCGAGCCCAAAGGCGTGGTCCTGATCATCGCGCCCTGGAACTACCCCTTTTATTTGGCCGTGGGACCGCTGGTCTCGGCCATTGCGGCCGGCAACGCGGTGGTTATCAAGCCAGCCGAGCAAACCCCCGCCACTTCGGCTCTGCTACGCCGGCTGTGCGAGGAATTATTTCAGCCCAATGAGGTGCTGCTGCTCGAAGGTGGTAAGGAAGTGGCCACCGAGTTGCTGAAGCTGCCGTGGAACCACATTTTCTTCACGGGTAGCCCCGAGGTAGGTAAGATTGTAATGCGCGCCGCGGCCGAGCACCTCAGCGGCCTCACCCTCGAATTAGGAGGCAAAAACCCCGCCGTGGTCGACCACACGGCTAACCTGCGCGACGCGGCCGAGAAAATCGTCTGGGGTAAATTCCTCAATAACGGCCAAACCTGCGTGGCCCCCGATTACCTGCTGGTTCAGGAGAGCGTGCAGCCTGCTTTCATGGCCGAGCTGGCCGCGGCCGTACAGCGGGCTTATAACCCTACCGGAGCCGGCATCCAGCAATCAGAGTCCTTGGCCCGGATAGTAAATCAGCACCACTTTGCCCGGCTCGCGGGTCTGCTCGAAGACGCCCAGGCGCGGGGCGCTACCGTGGCCGCGGGCGGCGCCGTCGATGCCTCCCAGAACTACATCGAGCCCACTATCCTGACCAACGTGCCGGCCGGGGCCCGCGTGCTGGAAGAGGAAATCTTTGGCCCGCTACTGCCCGTGCTCACCTTTAAAACCTTGGACGAAACCGCCGAATACATCAACGCCCGGCTCAAGCCGCTGGCGCAATACGTGTTCACGACCAGCGCCGAAACCCGGCGCTACCTGCTGAAGAATGTGTCGGCCGGTGGCGCGGGGATTAACGAAACGGTACTCCACTTCGCCCACCCCGAGCTGCCCGCCGGCGGCGTGGGCAACAGCGGCCTGGGCAAGGCCCACGGCCATGCCGGCTTCCTGGCTTTCAGCAACGAGAAAGGTGTGATGCGGCAGCGCGTGGGCTTCACCGGCATCAAGGCCATGTATCCGCCCTACACGCCCAAGGTGCGGAAGCTAATTGAATTACTGATGAAATACCTCTAAAAGTGGAGCAACTTGGTACGACTTGGCGGTTCTGTTTATTCGGTCGTTGCTGTTGGCCGACTCCAAAATCACGCTCGTTCCCAATTACGGCCTAGCGCGTGTAATGCAGAGGCATCTTGCCCATCGCCGAAGACCATATCAGACCAGGCGCAAAGAAGCTCGCTAGGGTACTTTTCTCGCTAGGGTAGATGCCGGGGCCGGGGAACCGATGGTTAACTTAAGAACCGCCTTGGTTGGCTGCGAAGTCAAGTCCAGAGCACGGCCTAGCCGCGGAGCGGCGACAGGTTGGTAGAACCCGGGATGATGGGATGAAAGCCGCGGAGCGGTGACAGGGCCGCCAGAGCTTCTATCACCACTACGCGGCTTCTGAGTGCAGCCCCGCCAGCCGCTGGTAACTAATCCACCGATATATTATAATGAGACAAAGTCAGTGAGAAATCACCTCATTACGCTGTCGAAGCGGGAACGGAGGAAGGATAGCAGTTACGATAAGCTGGCTACCTCTCCCTAAGCCTGGTATCGGCCCTGACTCCAAATATTATCAGGTGAGGGCTTGCTCTTCGAACGAGAGCCGGCGTCAAGCTCCGGGGCCTACCTAGCCGCCTTACGCCTTACTTCTGCCGCTGCTGCATCTCCTCGGCCATTTTGCGTTGGTTGGCTCGCAACTGCTTGAATTTGACGGGGCCCAACACGGCCAGCAGGCCCTTTTGGGAGTCGGCGTTAATGCGCTTGAGCTCGGTCAGCAGACCAGAAGATTGGGGCGGGTATTTCGCCTTCGCCGCGTTGGCCTCTTGCACAGTTCTATTGAGAATGGTCCTAACCTGGCTGGTTTGCTCGGGAGTGAGTTGGAGGTCGGTGGCCATCACGTCGGCCAGGTCACGGGCGGCACTGGCTGGTGTGGGCGACTCAGGGGGCCGAGCGGTTGCGGCCACGGGCGCGGTGGAGGGGCGTGCACGGCGGGTGCAGTTCGTTAGCAGCAGGAACGCCAGCAGGGGCAGGAGGGTGAAGCGGAGCAGAAAGGTTGACATAAGAGCTTAGAAGGCGAATAACCCTCATACGCAGATTCACCCCTTGGCGGTGGAGCCGGTATAGCACTAGCGTAGCTAGTCGCCCGAAAGGCGTGAAAGGCAGTCTGAGTAAGTGAGAATGTATATACACCAGCTTGTTTTTTGGACAAGAATTCAGTTATCTGGTATTTAAGAATATTGTCCTGCGGATTTGGTTGAAAGCGGAGTACTACCCAGAGGTTTGTCATCTACCGTTTTGGACTGTACCAGGGGCTGTGGTTAGTTGGCAGAAGGCAATAAAAAGGCATCCGGTTGATTTTGTCGCGGAAGCGCAGCCAGTTTCCGTTTTCACTTCGCGATAACTTTAAATCATCTAGCCTGCGTATCTTCAGCCAGCCCACTTGCTCATAAAATTCCAGCGCACTACCGCAGCCGCGATGCTCACGTTATGGCCGTGCCTGCTACCAGATTGCGTAGTCGCTATTGCGGCGGCCCACCGGGCCCGCACTTTGCATTTCGTTGTCCATGCCGAATGCCCCGATTACCATGAGCGGGGCCTAATTACAACGTCGGGAGGCGTGGAACGGGGCCGCGGCCATCGTGGTGAGCATGCTGAAAGCCAGCAATTGGTTTTATGGCTTGCTAAGCGCCCGTCAGAATGTTATCTTTACGCTTCCCATCCTTAATTCTTTTCTTTTTTGAATGAAAAACATACTCCTGTTTTCGCTGCTTAGTGTAGCTATTCAGCCGGTCGTCGGCCAGACTTTTGTGGCCGTACCGGGCCGGGTGCCGGTGGTCGTGTGCCCGGCCCGCCCCGAAAACATGCATACGCGGGTGGCGCCCCCGGCGGCCTATCTAGAACAGCAACGCACGGGGCGCCGGGCGACGGCGGCCACCATCCAGGTCACCTACACCGGGTTCACCCCCCAGGCCCAGGCCGCGTTCCAGCGGGCGGTTGATATCTGGCAATCGATCCTTTCCTCGCCGGTGACCATTCATGTCAATGCCAACTGGACGCCCCTGGCGGCGGGCGTCCTCGGATCGGCCGGAACCACCGGCTACTACACGCGCCTCGATGGGGCTTCGCGCCGGGACGTACGGTACCCAGTGGCGCTGGCCGAGAAAATCGCGGGCCGCGACCTGAACGCGCCCACCGACGCCGACATCAACGCCAACTTCAGCAGCACCTTTAACTGGTACTACGGCCTCGACGCCAACCCCCCTTCTGGCCAGTACGACCTGGTGACGGTGGTGCTGCACGAGCTCGGGCACGGGCTGGGCTTTCAGGCCGGTACCAGCTACGACGCGACGGCGAACCAGGGCACCTATGGCACGCCACCGGTCAACTTCGCGACGTACATCGAAAATCTGGCGGGCCAGCAGCTGACCAACGCCACGCTCTTCGCCAATCCTTCGGCCGCGTTGGGCGCGCAGTTTCGCAGCAACAACCTGTATTTTAACAGCCCGCTGGCCAAGGCCGTCAACAGTGGGGTGCGGCCGAAGCTATATGCCCCCACCACGTTTTCGGGCGGCTCGAGCATCTCGCACCTGGACGAAAGCACCTACCTGGCCGGTAACGTCAATTCACTAATGACGCCGCAAATCGGCTCAGCCGAGGCCATCCATGACCCGGGTCCGATCACCCGGGCGATCTTCAACGAGCTCGGGTGGTTCAACACGGCCATCCGGCACACGCCGCTGCGCGACACGGAGGTGGCGCAGAATTTCGTGATCAATACCTTGGTGGAAAGCGATGGGACGGTCAAGCCCAACTCGGTGAAGCTGGTGTACGCCATCAACGGGGGGGCGGAAACGACGGTGGTGATGACGGCCACGGCCACGCCGAATCAGTACACGGGCACGATTCCGAACCCGGGGCTGAACAGCAACGTGAGCTATTATCTGCAGGCGGAAGACGTGGAGACGAACCGCACGTACACCGCGCCCGGCCTTTACGCCACGTCCAGCACGCCATCGCGCTACCGCTTCCGGGTCGGCCCCGACACCCAGGCGCCGGCCGTTACTCACCGGGCTCCCTCTTTCCTGTTTGCCAGCCAGTTGCCTTATCAGCTTACGGTATATGCCAAGGACAATCAGAACGTGGGTACCGTAACCCTGGAATATAACGTGAACGGCACTGCGCGGCCCAACATCCTGCTGAACCGGCAGAACGACACGACCTTCGTCGGGCAACTGACTACCGCCGCTGGTCCTATCAACACGGGTGACGTGGTAAGCTACCGGGTGGTGGTACGCGACGTGGCCGTGGCCGTTAACCAGACTGTTACCCCAGCCAGCGGCCTCTACTCCGTACAGATAGTCTCTTTCAAAGCGCCGGTGACTACGTATGTCAACGCCCTGAATAGCAGCACCCCGCTTGATTTTGTAGGGGATGGTTTCTCCATTACCCAGCCAGCCGGGTTTACCACCCCCGCCATTCATTCCGACCACCCGTACGCGGACGGTGCTGATGCCAATTTTCAGAGTAACATCATCTACCAAATGCTGGTGCCCATCATCGTGAAAGCCAATCCCACGGAGGCCGTCGTGAAGTTTGACGAAATCGTGCTGGTCGAGCCGGGTGACCCCGGCAGCGTGTTTGGGGGCGCCAACTTCTACGACTACGTGGTGGTGGAAGGCAGCAAAGACAACGGCGTTACCTGGACGCCGCTGGCCCCGGGCTACGACTGTAACGCCCAAGCCGACTGGCGGGCGGCCTGGGACAGTGGTACGAGTGGCCTCAATTCCACGGGTGTTGGTACGCCAGCCCTGTTCAAGCCCCGCACCCTAAACCTGCGCGACCAATTCGCGGCGGGTGACGTGGTCCGCCTGCGCTTCCGCTTGTTTTCCGACCAGCTCAGCCACGGCTGGGGCTGGGCCATCGACAACCTGGCCATTCAGGACGTGGTCGTTTCCGGTACGGCGCTGGCTGAGTTGAAAGCAAACGACGGCCTGCAGGCCTATCCCAACCCCACGACGGGTTATTTCCGGGTGCAGGCTCAGTTCGAGCGTCCGGTGGCCGGCTTGCAGCTGGTCGTGCGCAACAGCGTCGGCCAGGAAGTGCTGCGGCAGGCCGTCGCGGGCAACCAGCGCACGGTGTCGGTTCCCGTTGATCTGAGTGGTCTGGCCTCGGGCATGTACCACATCAGCCTGGGTACGGCAGACGAACTGGTTTCGCGCAAAGTGCTGGTCCAGAAGTAAACGGTTAGTTATCAGCCGAAAGCGAAAGGGCTGTCTCAGGTGAGGCAGCCCTTTCTACGTTTAAGTACTGAGTAGTTAGCAACTGTATAGTCCCAGGAGTTAGGGGAGGTTCTTTTGCTACCGAAGCTCACTTCACGACCATACGCCTAGCCCATTGTGGCGGCCACTTGTGGACGGCTGGCGCGCGCCTCCCCGGCCTTCAGGCCCTGGGCCGTGAAGTGGGCCAGGGCCATGATGGTGAGCATGGGGTTGACCCCGCTGCACGCCGGAAAGGCCGAGGCATCGGCCACGAAAAGGTTTTGCACCTCCACCGTTTCGCCGTTAGGTTTCAGGGGGTGGGTGGCCGCCACCCCGCCCATGCGGCAGGTGCTCATCTGGTGGGCGCTGTACAGGCCAAACTGGTTGGGCTTCCAGCTTAAGTACGGCAGCTTGTCGAGCACGTCCGGGTTGCGCAACACTCCGGCGTGGGCGTGCAGGGTGGGCAGCGTATTATGGGGCAGGTACACAGTTTCGGCCCCGGCGGCTACGTGAATTTGCGCGGCGGCCCGCACTCCTTCCAGCATGTTGGCCCGGTCGAAGTCCGACAGGGTGTAGTCAATCAGCGCGGTGCCGTGCTTGTCGAGGCTCACGCGGCCCCCGTCGCGGTCGCGGGTGAGCACGATAAACGAGCCGAGGCGGCCAGCGTCGCGCAGCAGCTCGTGGTGCTGCTGGCCCGAGAGCCAGGGCAGCACCATGCTCAGCAAGCCCGGGTGAGTGGGCGGCGTTTCCAGCTTGGCGCCAAAGTTGGTGCCGTGCAGCATGGTGTAGGTGTCGTTGACCACGCTCATGCTCGGCCCGTGCCAGGAGTTCATGGCGTGGGGGTAGCGGGCCCCCACCACCACGGTCGGGTGCAGGTGCAGGTGCTGGCCCAGGTGCGGGTGCTTCAGGCCCGAGCGCAGCAGCAGGGCGGGCGTCTGAATAGCCCCGCCGGCCACTACCACCCGGCGGGCCCGCACCGTGATGCGCACCGGGCGGCCATCGGCAGTGGTGTGCACTGCTTCGGCCCCGGTTGCCCGGCCCTGGGCAATGGTCACCCGGTCGACCTTGGTGTCGGCCAGGATGCGGGCGCCGTGCTCGAAGGCCGTGAGCAGGTAGGTGTTCAGCGTGCCTTGCTTGAGGCCGTGGGCGTCGCCCAGGGTGGTGTAGCCGAGGGCGCGAAAGTGGGCCTCCGAATCGGTGAGCCCTTTTTCATTGCGCGGAATCAGCTTCACTTCCTGGCCCAGCCTGGTCGAGCCGTCCCAGAGGGCCTGGTTTTGGCCGTTGTGGCGGACGTAGTTGGTGTTAACGCCGATGGTGCGGGCCACGGCGTTGAGGCTCTCCTTAAATTCCAGGGTCGTAAAGTGGGGCACCTCGTGCTCGCGGGCCCACTCCTGAAGCACGTAATCCGGCGTGCGGAAAGCCCCCGCCCAGTTCACGGTGGTACCGCCGCCCAGGCAGGAGCCGGCCAGGATGCCGATACTTCCGTCCTGGGTTGCCAGGGCGCCTTTGGCGTCGTAGAGCTTGCCGAGCATCTCTACTTCGCGCTGGGTGAAGTCGCAGCCGTGGCAATAGGGCCCTTTCTCGACGACCAGCACGTCGTACCCCGCCTGGGCCAGCTCGCCGGCCACCACGCCGCCCCCGGCCCCGCTGCCAATAACGAGCACCTCACAGTCGTACACCGTGTCCTGGGTAGGGCGCAGGGGTTGAATGGGCCGGGGCGTATCCACCGGCCGCTCGTCGGGCCCAGGGTAGCCCAGGCGGCCCCAGGCGGCGGGCACCTCGGCCATGCTGCCGCCGTAGTACAGCAGCGTGCACAGCTTGCGCAGGGCCTGAAACCCCTTGCGCAGCTGCGGCACATTCGACGCGGCCCAGCTTTGCAACAGCTGCTCGCGCTGGGTGGGGTCGAGTTTGCGGAAGGGCTTCAGGGGCCCAAACCAAGTGAGGCCCAGCAGGGGCTTCTCCAGGAGGTCGAGCAATTTGCCGAACTCGGCCTGGGCGCCCAGGGGTTGCTCGCGAACGAGGTCCTGCAATTTCTCCAGGTTCAGGCCGGCGGAGCCGGCCGGGCTGCCGTCGGGCAGGGCCGGAATAAAGGTGTCGGCCAGGGCCTGCAGCAGAGTAGAACGGTCGGGCGTAAGCGTAAACATGAGGCGAGCAGATTAAGGGCTAAAAGGTAGGAATTTTTCCGCAAAGTGTTAGGCGTGCCGAGTAGTTAGCCAGAACGCTGCCCGCGCGCCCAGCAGTGGGATGCTGCCTTGGCCGCATCGGTAACAACCAACTGTTCGTTGTTCTTTTGCGGGATTATTTTCGTTTCCCTGCCTGGCGCAGCGAAGGCTGCCCCCACTTCACCTGTTGGCTCAGTACGCCCCACGTTGTCGATGTCCCACCTCATCCAAACGCCCGAAACCACCCACCGTGTTCACTTCCAGGACTGTGATATGCTGGGCCACCTCAACAATGCCCGCTACCTCGACTACTTCCTCAACGCCCGCGAAGACCACACCACCGAGCACTACGCCCTGAACATGGGTGAGCTGGCCCGCGAGCAAAACGCCGCCTGGGTTATCACCAAGCACCACATCAGCTACCTGAAGCCGGCGCGGCAGGGCGCGCAGGTGCGCATCAGCAGCCAGCTCATTCATGCAGCCAGCTCATTCATTTCGATAATTCCAGCGTGGTGGTGGAAATGCAGATGCGCGACGCCACCGGCACCCGCCTGCTGGCGCTGCTGTGGTCGGAAATGGCCTTTGTAACCATGCCAGCCGGCACCCGCACCGACCACGCCAACGCCATGATGGACCTGCTCGACCAGCTCGACGTGGAAACCGTGAGCTACGATCCCGACGGGTTCGACGACCGGGTAAAGGAGGTACGCCAGCAGCTGAAAAAGCAGCGGCGCGAGGCGTAGCCCTACGGGACGCTAACGGGGCGTGACCCCTCTCTGTAGGGAAAAGGCACTGGATTGGGAGGAACGAGAGTAGAGAGTACATTTTCTCGTGCGCGGGTGGTGGGGCGAAAGTTGAGAGCTAGCGAAAGAGTTAGCTAATAAACAAGTGTTTTTGCATTTTTTCTCGATGTCAGGGTAGGTGCTTGATTGGAGATATGGGGATAAAAATATCCTCTTACATTCGGGCCGAAACTAAGCTTTACAGTCTACCCTGAACGGATGAGAATTCTATCAATGTCGCAAAGCGACCTGTTGCTGCTGTTACCGCTGGCCGGGCAGAACTACCTTGACCACCAGTCCAAATTTGGGCAGTACAAAGAGCGGTACACCCCAACGTTGGGGTTCAAGACACTGGCTCGTTCGCGCATAGACGAAACGCGGTTCGGGAACGCGGCCTGTGGGACCAACGCCAAGCTGATGCGGAGCGAGCTGCTGGGCTGCTTCGAGGAGTTTGTGAAAGTGCAGAGTGATGCGCAATGCATCTTCCTGCGGGAGCTTGGGGGGCGACTATCTCAGATTGCTAGGCATCATGAGCTACATAAGACAGGCAGGAACACGACATTCTTAAGAGCGCCCATGCTGGGCGCGTATTAGTGGAGGTGGCAGGGCCGAAACTAGCCATCATGGTTGGTGAGCGACGCCAATGAGTGCTTCGTGCAGTCCCTGTCGGCGGTTGATTACATGGTAGCGCTCAGAAGCGCAGGCTACGTGCAGCAGAAGTGTAGTGACGGGGGCTGCTGGGATCATGGGTAATATTATATTAAATACAAATATCTAACCGAACATGGTTTCAATTTTCAAAAATGACCTTTTGAGTCTTAGTAATACCCAACTTGTCAATAAATACTACCTTTCAGGTGGAAGTTTTGCTCTTGATGATAGCATGCATCACCAAATTAGAGAGAAAGTCGCAAACCATTTTCAGGTAGATTTTAGCAAGGTTTTCTTAGTAGGATCTGCAAAGCTAGGGTTCTCTATTAAGCCTAAACGAAGGTTTCTCCCATTTAGGGATGAGTCTGATATAGATATTGTAATTATATCTCAAGATTTGTATGAAAGAATTTGGCAAGAGCTGTATTCATTTGAGAGAAATGGTGGATACTGGGAGCAAAGTCATTCATTTAAGGAATACCATTTTAAAGGTTGGATGAGGCCCGATAAGTTGCCTCTAGAGACTTCCTTCATTAGGACCAGAATGTGGTGGGATTTCTTCGAAGGAATTTCAGGCAGTGGGGAGTTTGGCCCGTATCGGATACGAGGAGGCTTGTATCATTCAAGATTCTTCTTCGAGAATTATCAGAACCAATGTTTTGAACAATGTAGAACACAATTAAATAATGAAAACTTCAGCAACTAATAGAAAAATTCGGATTCTATTAACATCAATTCAAAATGGTGAACTTGTTCCTAAACCCTACTTTCAGCGTCGGCTTGTCTGGTCTAATAAACATAAATTAGCATTCATAAAGACTGTTCTTCAGGGTTATCCTTTCCCTGAGGTGTATGTTGCCGCTGGTGAAGTCAATAACGAGACAGGAGTTGGTACTGAGTGGCTAGTCGATGGTCAACAGCGCATTTCTACGCTCTTCCAGTATTTTAAGGGCGCTGAGGAATTAAAGCTTGATAGAAATACCAGACCATATCGGGAGTTGGGTGAAGATGAAAAGCGCGACTTTTTAGAATATGAGGTGGTTATCCGGGATTTGGGACGAATGTCTATTGAAGATATTCTAGAGGTGTTCAAGCGGATTAATTCAACTAATTACGCGTTGAATCCGATGGAAATTCATAATGCTCGTTATGACGGCGATTTTAAAGAATTTGGAGACAGACTGGCCAGCATGCCTTTCTTTGAAAACAATAGATTCTTTAAAAATACTGAAATAAAACGTATGGGTGATACCAGGTTTTGTTTAACAGTAGTGGTGTCAATGATGTCGGGTTATTTTAACCGTGATGAACAACTAGAAAAATATCTTGAACGATACAATGAGGAGTTCGATGAGAGGGGTAAGATAGAGTCGGAATTTAACGCTACAGTCGAATTTATATCTGACTGTAAGTTTCCTAATACTTCAAGGGTATGGAATAAAGGTGACTTATTCTCCTTGTTAGTTGAAGTCCATAGAGCATTGTTTAAAAGAAAAATTAGTCTGAACCTGATTGAGACACGAAACAGGCTTAATGATTTTTATGCAGCAATCGATAAGGTTGACTTAACTAAGGATGTGTCAGAGTCTGATGAATACGATAGGATTTATGCTCGTGCTGCACTGCAAGCTTCTAATGATAGGGGCAGTAGAGTTAGAAGAGGTGAGATAATTCAGTCCAAGCTAGACCTAGAATATGCACCTCAATTAAAGATTGATTGAGGGAATCAGAAAAGTTAATGAGGATACAAAATAGCTCAGCATTGGTAATCCAATAGGGATTTCCCATATCAAGAATTTACCTCAGTTACTCCTGCGACGTCGATTGCATTGCAGGCAGGTGGAAGGGGTAAAGCGTAGGCGGTTGGGTAAATACCTGCTGCTGGTTAGCCTTACTGTTGTCAAGGGCCAGCCTTAACGCACCCATGACATGATACTCCAGGTTAACGCGAATCAATGTCGCGTCGTGGGTCCCAAGCTGGGAGCGAAATAGGGTATAATGGTTCCGTTGACTCAAGCGAGATAAGAAAAGAACTGAAAGAGCTATGCCAAGCACATTCGCCAGAACCTCAGCCCACTAGGACACCGGTTGGACTCAAAACTATTTGATAGCGAGAAAATAAAGAAGCCCACTTTTGAGCGGGCTTCTTTATGTGACGTCAGGTGCAAGACCGGTTCCCCTCGTCGGTGGAGACGGGTTCATGCCCCGGGGATCCCGTGAGGTGTCATTGCCTCCACGCGTTATCCTTTTCGTTGGCATCCATGAAAATGCCGCCCAGCAGCTTCACGGCTTTCACGGCTTTCGGGACGGTTACCGTGGCTTGCCTGGGGTTGGCTTGCCAGATGGCCGGCGACTGATGCAGCGTCTGCTGGCTGCCATCGGCGTACACCACGGCCATATCGAAGGGCACGGCGAAGCCGCCAATGTTTTGCACCGTGACGCTGGTGCCCGCGACCGGCCCCACGGCCAGGTCAATGTAGTTGTTGGTGAAAAACCAGTTGTTGAAAAACCAGTTCAGGTTGCGGCCCGCGGCGTCGTTGAAGGAGTTGAAGTAATCCCACGGAATGGGGTGCTTGCCGTGCCAGCGGTCCATGTAGGTGTGGAGGCACTTCTTGAACAGGTCGTCGCCCAGCAGATCTTTCAGGGCGAGGTAGCTCAGCGAGGGCTTGCCGTAGGCGTTGTTGCCGTACGCCGCCCCGCGCAGCTCGCTCGAGGGCGTGATAATGGGCAAATCCTGGCTCGTAGAGGCGTCGTGAATCCAGCTGGCGACCCGGAACCGCTTGTAGAGGTTGTCGACCTCGGCCACCGGGTGTTCCGAGCGGCCGATGAGCAGCTCCAGGGTGGTGGCCCAGCCCTCGTCCATGAAGGCATAGCGGCTTTCGTTGATGCCCATGTAGAAGGGGAACCAGGTGTGGGCAATTTCGTGCTCTTCGACGAACTGGGCAAACCGCAGGTCCTTCTGTGGGCTGTCGTTTACCATCATCGGGTATTCCATGTCGGCGAAGCCCTGAAAAACCGTCATTTGGGGGAACGGGTAGGGGATACCCGGCCAGTTGTTCTTATTGGAAAACCAGCCCAGGGCATTGCGGCCGTTGTCGACAGCGTAGTGGAAGTCGGCGGTGGAGTCGGCGAAGGCCGCTTGCACGCTGGCCCGGCGCTTGGTACTGGCATCGACGATGACGCTGGCCCCGTCCCACACGTAGTGGTCGCTCAGGCCGAACGCGACGTCGGAGATGTCGCGGGCCTGCCACTTCCAGGTGTTCACGGGGCGCTGAGCCGTAATTTTCCGGGCGGCGAGGTCAGCCGCGGTGACGATGTGAATGTTCTTGTCGCTGGTCAGCGATTGTCTCAGGCGCTGGGCGAAGGGCTTCTGCAGCACTTCATCAGGGTTTTGCAGGGTGCCGGTGGCCCATACCAGGTAGTTGGCCGGGGCTTGCACGTGCAGGGTGTAGTCGTTGAAGTCGTTGTAGAATTCCTGCTGATCGGTGAAGTCGAGTCGGTCCCAGCCGTTGTAATCGTCGTAAACCGCTACACGGGGGTAGAAGTAGGCCAGGAAGTAGGTGGTTTTGTCGATCATTCCTTCCCGGCCGCTTTCCAGGGAGATGGGGAAGTGCCAGGCGCAGGTCAGCTGCACCGAATCGTGGGGGAGCAGGGGGCGGGGCAGCGGCAGCACGCGCCAGGTGGCGTGGCCGGCGTAGGGCAGCGCGCTTTTCTGCCCGGCCACGGTCAAGGTATCAATTTCGACCCCCGAAGTGAGATAGTCGGCGGAGGCATCGGTGTAGCGGGTCGCGCCGGGCTGGTGAATATTGGGGGTTAGCCGGATTACCAGCCGGCGCAGCGTGTCGGGGCTGTTGTTGAAATAGCTGATGCGCTCGCGGCCCCGGATGTTGCGGTTGGGCGGCAAGACCTGCATCGTGATGTGGTAGCGGGCGCGGTTCTGCCAGTAGTTGGGGCCGGGGCGGCCGTCGGGTGCGCGGGTGCCCTTGGCATAGGCTTGCTGGATATCGCGCGGCAGGTACAGGGCCTGGGCAGAGGCGGGGCGGCAGAGCCCAACCACTAGGAGGACGGCAATGAGAAGTCGAATCATAGGCAATAACAGACGGCGGCGTAATGGCGGGCGTTGCACCTCCCTGGCCAGTGGCGCGGAGCGCCGCCTTGGCCCCGCCTCCCGAAACGTAAGCGCCGTCATTAATTGTGGCCCGAAGTGGGGGCGTGGTTACTGAATCACTTCCACCCAGCCTTTGTACTTGCGGCCGTCGGTGTACGTGACGAGGTAATAGTAGATACCCGACTGGCCCGCGCCGCCCCAACGGAAGTTACGGTCGGGCGACTGATACACGAGCTGGCCCCAGCGGGAGAAGATTTTGATGCTTGCGAACCGGCGGTTGCAAAAGTCGAGGGGCAGGTTGGGCATAATCAGGTAGTCGTTTTGACTATCGCGGTTGGGGGTGATGACGTTGGGCGGGCGAAAAGCCGCGGTATCTTCCAACGGGGTTATCTCAAACCGAATCCGGCGCTCCTGCGGCAGAGGTACGCAGGGCCCGGTCTCCGCCAGCTGAAACCGGACGGTCAGGCCCTCGGCGTTAAACGCCCCGCAGTCGGCCTCCCAGGTAAAAGTGCCGCTGGCCTGGCCCGGGCCGTTCTGCGCGGTAAAGCTCATCTTCGCGGCCGCCAGGTCGAATCCCTCCCCGGTAGCAGTCAGGGTCAGCGGGTTACGGTCGGCATCGCTGCCGGCCAGGGTGGCGGTGTAGCGGGTGCCCAGGGGCACCCGTACCACCGTCGGGGCGCTGCCCGCAGCGGGGGGGGGCGGGAAGCTGGTGGTGAGCACGGGCGCCTCGTTGGGTGGCGGGGTCGCGGTGAAGGCTACCCGCACGGTGTCGTGCTTGGGGAGGCTGCACCCGTTGTCGGCCACGATGAGGTCGAGTAAATACACCCTGCCCCGGCTATCAATGCACTCAGGGAAGCAGATAGTCGCCGTGAGGGTGTCCGGGGCGCCGGGAGTGCGTACCGTACCGCTGCTGGGGGTGGTAAACACGGGAGCCGGTCCGCTGAAGTTAACCGGCCGGCTCGTCATGGTCAGGGCCGAGTTGGGGTTGGGGTCGGTGTAACGAATGGTCAGGCAGCGGTTGCTGCCAGGCCTTAGGCGCAGGGTGTCGCGCCCGGGCCGGTACAGCCCCGGGCTGCCCTGAGTGCGGACTTGCAGCCGGGGCGCATCGTTCGTGGGGCAGTTGAGCACGTACAGTTGGAAGTCGCGCCGGGTCTCGCCAATCTTCAGGCCGTTGCGATACTCCGAGCAGCGTACGCCAAACACGTACAGCCCCAGGCTGCTGGGCCGCACCGTGAGGCGGCCGGTGCGGGCATCAATTCCCAGCGCCGGGCTGCCCGGAACCTGGTTGCTCGCACCCAGCCCAGGCCGCCAGGTGATGGGAATGTAGGGCGCTGGTCCAGGTTGAGAAAGCAAGGGCGCGGCGGCCGTGGTGTGGCCGTTAAGTGGCGTTACCATGTCGTAGGCCAGAGAGTCGCCATCGGGGTCCTGGCCACCGAAATCGTAGTAGAACAGCTCGTTGCGGCAGGCGTAGTCGCCTAGCGGGGGGAAGATGCGCGGAGTGGAGTCGATGAATGGCGCGCCGTTGCGCACCACGGCCGGAAACTCCAGGTAAAAGGCCTGAGCCGCCGCCTCGGGCATCAGGATGTTGCTGATGGTCACGTTACGGCAGCAGCGTTCCACCGCCACGTAATACCCCTGCGGACTATTATAAGTCGCCGCGTTGAGAACGATATCATTGGTGTACACTAGCTTGCGAGTGCTCAGCGAGCCCACGGCGCAGGCCGGGTTGGTGTAGGTCACGAAGGTGTTGCCGGTCAGGGGGAGCACCACATTGGTGAGACGGCGGTTATCGGCTTTGCTGAAAATGCTGGCCGTCAGTTGCTGGTCGAGGGCCCCGGCGCTGCCGTTGATGGCATCAAAATACAGGTTGAGGCTGAGGGTGTAAGTGCTACCAGTCCGGTATCGCAAGTCCAACTCGCCGCCCACAATGTGGGTGGCTGCCGCTAATAGTGGGGTGAATAGGGCCAGGAGCAGCCAGCAGAGGCGGGAGGTAATCAGGGACAGTAAAGGGTGTTTCATTACCTGGAAGATAGCCGGAAAAAATAATTTGTTCGCTACGGCTTGTTTTTTTCTAGAAAAAACAGCACTGCGATGGGGCAAAGGGTATCCATCTGACCCAGCTTGCTATAGTTGTGGAAACGTACCCACGGTTAAGCTGCGCCGGATGCTTACGCGTGCCCTCAAGCACTCACGTCAACCAAAAAACGCCTCAGCTATCTGCCCGCTTAGAGCGGCTCTCCAGTCACTGCACCGTTTTTTAGGAATTAAAAATTAAAAATGAAGAATTAAAAATTTGACCAACTAATTTTTAATTCTTCATTTTTAATTTTTAATTCCTTGCTCCGATGCGAAAACGGCTCTATCTGCTCGCCTAAGCAGCTCCCAGTGCAAACCCGCGAACAAAGCCGCCCCGCCGGACTGCGTTTTTTTCAGGTTCAGGTTAGTCCCATCAGCCAGCTTCGCCCCAGCCAGTGCAGCAGAATCCACATCGCGGCGTCGAACACCAGCAGGAAACCGCCCTGCACCCACAGCGAGCGGCCAAAGCCGTGCAGCCGGGCCTGGTGCGGCTGCCCCGGCCAGGCGGCCTGCGCCCGTAGGTAGAAGCCCGTCATTACATAAGCCACATCCAGTCCGGCATTGAGCAGAAACAAATTCTCGTTGAAAAGCTGCGCCCGAAATACTTCGCCTAAGCCCAGACCGGCCGGGGCGCTGAAGTGCAGGTGCAGAACCCCCCAGCACGCCAGCGCCGCGTTGATGGCCCCCCAACCTACATTCATGCCGTGGAAATAGAAGGCGGCGTAGCGGCGGTCGGCTTTTGATAAGAACCGGCCACTGACTATCAGGTTGGCCAGGGCCCAAGTGGCCAGCACCGCCAGTCCCCGGCCGATCAGCAGCTCCTGGGCTTGAAAAATGGCCGCCAGCTCGGCGGGGGAAATGGGAGGCATAGACGGTGACTACGGGTGCAAAACAACAAAAAAGGAAGCCCAAAGGCTTCCTTTTTGCCAAGTAACGATTCAATCAGGATTATTTCCGAAAACCGAGGCCGGGGTACGGTGGCTGCGGCGGTCGGAAATACCGTTGGTGAATGAGGGCGGAATAGCTGGGTTTAATCACCGTGCCGTCTTGGTAAGTCTGGTCCCGGCCCGGATCAGAGCGCCTGCTCAGCCGGGCTGGAGCACCAGGAGAGCGAGTAGGGGTGACTATTGCGTGAAGCCGATGCCCAAATACACCTGAACCAGGTTGTTGTAGACTTTGCTGTTGCCAAACTGCGCCGCCACCAGGCCCGTTTCGCTGGGCCCATCCTTAAAGACTTTGCCCAGGCTCAGGTTGTAGCGCGCCCCCAGGCGGGCGGGGCCGAGGCGGGCTTCCAGGCCGCCTACTCCACCGTAATCGAGCGAGTTGAAGCCGTTTTTGGAGATGTCCAGCGCCTCATTTTCCCGTCGGATATTAGTCAGCAGCGACACCTGCGGGCCCACGTGGAAGCTGATGGTTTCGGTGATGTTGCCCACGTACATCACCGGCAGCGTCAGGTAGTCCATGCGGAAAGCCTGGCGCCCGTTGTTCGGGCCAGAGTTGGCTTCAAAGCCTTGGCGCGAGTATAAGATTTCCGCCTGGATCGACGAGAAGTTGTTGAAGCCAAACTGGCCGTACAACCCCGCGTGAAAATCGTCGCGCGAGTTCCGGGCTATGCCCTTGATGTCGTTGCCGCGCAGGCCATTCAGGTTGTAGCCACCCTTAATGCCAAATCCCGTGTTACGCGACTCGGTGACGGCCCCACCCGTGTAGTCCACCGAAGAAAGGCTACCGCCCGGTCGGGCTTGAGCAAATGCGGCCGTGGAGTAAACCAGGGCGAGCACTGAAAACAGAAGCGTCTTTTTCATGGTTAGAACAGAATAAGCTAAAATCAATGAATAGCAGGGGAACAGTTATTATTCCCACTCGCCCCTATACTTTTACGGGACGAGAAAGTTGTCAGGTACAGTCTATAAAGCTGAAAAAAAGCGCTGGGCGGTGCGCCAAAAGCAGTCGTGCCTTACCTTTGGGGCCGCGGTACCCTGGCAGGCCGCTCCCGGGGTGTTAGCTCAGTTGGTTCAGAGCGCCACCCTGACACGGTGGAGGTCGTTGGTTCGAGCCCAATACACCTCACATAAAAAACCCCCTTACGATAGCGTAAGGGGGTTTTTTATGTGAATTGCACCCAAATAATCGATGGCACCGGACCAATCGACGCGCAGCCAGCGGAGATGGTTGCTATCAATCTGGGGTGCGAGCTCTACGCCTATCGCAGCAAGGAACAGCTCCGGGCGCACTGGGAGAAAAAGTAAAGCCCCCGGGTGGATTAGTTGGTAGGGCCGTTATCAACCCGCGCTTCAATGACTTGCTGCACCGAAGCCGGAACCGCCGAGAGCAGGTCGTACCCAGTAGCCGCTTCGATGGCGTTGATGCTGGTGCGATACGCGCCCCACGTTGTGCTGATGGAGTTATCGTTGGGTGTGTCGACGGCGATGACGCGGGTGCTGGCGGTTACGCGGGTTGCGTCGTTGCTGCCAACGGGTAGCACCACGATAACTTTCCAGCAGCGGGCCGGCACGGTAACGCGGCCTTGGTCGAGGGTCTGGGCGAAGCCGTTGGCGCCGGTGCCGCCCCGGCCGTAGCTCCCACAGATAATATACACCTCGTTGCCCACGTCGAGGAAGGTTCGGGTGTAGTCCTCCAGGTTGGCCCAGGTCTGCTGGTTGCTGCGCGGCGCCTGGGGCATCATGTTCGTCATCAGGAACGTAGCTGAATTGTCGGCCACCGAGCTGGTGCGATCGGCTGAGGGGCAGTTGTGGCCGCGGTCGAAGCCCGAGCCAACGTAGCTGCTGGCCGACACTTGGTACCAGCCCGGGGGCAGGGTGGCATCCGGGCGGAAATCATCTTGGCGGGCGGCACTGCCGCGCCAGTCGCTACTGAGGTGCCAGCTCACCCAATTGGGCTTGCCCTGGTCGCGGTTGTAACTCATGGCGTATTGGAGCTTGCTGAGCAGGTAATTGCTGGGCTGAGCCGGGTCGGGGGTGGCACCACTGGGGTTGCCCAGGGCCAGGTGATCGCTGAAGTATTGGGGTGGGAGTGGGGTGGGAGGAGGGGATGGTTCCTTTTCACAGGCGGCAACGGATAAGGTGGCTGCGAGCGCCACCAGGCGAAGAGAAAGGGATTTGTGCATCAGGCAAAGGTCTGTAGAAAAGAATGGTCAATATGATTGATGGATGAATAGTTTGTATTGCCTTTGCCTCGTTATGAACTTCTTCACTCCCCC
Source organism: Hymenobacter montanus (assembly GCF_014699115.1). GTDB lineage: Bacteria > Bacteroidota > Bacteroidia > Cytophagales > Hymenobacteraceae > Hymenobacter > Hymenobacter montanus. The sequence continues at coordinate 227,698 of NZ_JACXAD010000005.1, read as the reverse complement.
GGTATAGCAATTGCACCCCACCTACGTGGGCCGGCTGCCTGTTGCCTAAGAAGGAAGACCTCTTAACGACGCGCACCCCGGCCCACCTAGTGGTTCGGGTTTTTTTAGTGCTCTGTAGTTTAATGATGAAACAATGTCAGCCAATTGGGCGGCATCTCTGGGTGTAAGTCAGTCCGGTCAGACAGCCTGTTTTGGGAGTAGGAAGCCGCAGGTTCTAATCCTGCTACCCAGACTCCCAGAAGAACATTTCTATTGATTTGTCAAGAGCGCAACAACTTGGTAATAAGTATAGAAGCAGTGTTAAAACGCCGATTTCTAAAGTGGCCTGGCGTACCAGGCTCATCGAAGAACGCGGCTATGCTTGTGAGGTATGCAAACTCAGCAAATGGTTAGAGCAGCTAATAGTCCTAGAGCTTCACCATAAAGACGGAAACAATAAAAATAACACAGGTGAAAACGTTCAACTGCTCTGCCCTAACTGTCACGCGCAGACTGATAATTGGAAACGAAAAAAGCAAGAATAGAAACACGGTTTTGCAGGTTCGATGCCTGCCGAGGGTACCATATTAGGAGTTCGAGTCCCTCCTAGCGCACGAAGCCCCGCTGGCCACCAGGTCAGGGGGCTTTAATGCTGGTATAATTTGAAAGGCCCCGCCTGAAGGTCAGTACCATCCTAGCCGAAGCAACCGCTGGGCATGGGGTGATAGTGCAAAGCTTCGAGGGCGGGCTAGCGAGCAGGTCCTTGACCTAGTTGCAGTGGCTGCCCGGGGCATGTGCGGCCGGCTTCGTTTCCCTGCACCTTTTGGTCCCTGCTCAGCCCCACGGTTTACCCGATGATGGCGTACTGGCTGGCTTTATCTCCAGTGCTGTACTGCACTACGCAGGATGCTGTGAGCTCGGGGCCGAAATAGTGAGAGCCGAGAGCCTATCCCCACAGCCGCAAGCCTACCAGCGAAACGGGCCACACCATAGGGGCGGCTCACGTGGTTCTGGGAGAGGTAGAGGGGCAGTGCTAACCCTGCCAATCATTAAGTCCTGACGGGTCGAATGAGGGCTGCTCATCCCGAACAAATTAAAAATAAGCCGGCTGAATTCATAACGAGTTGAATTTTAAGAGCTGAATCAACTGATCTATTTTAATTAAATCGCTATTTGCCAGTGCTTTATGGATTGAAATGTTAAATATGGGTTTAGTGAAACAATCTCTTTGGATTTCTCTAGTTGCACTAACCCCTATCTTCACGCATATTCGGGAAAAATTATACGCCTTCCTTTCTTCCTACCAACCTCTGTTTGGGCATGAAAAAGTTACCCTGTAACGATGAAAAGATGGGTTTGTCTTTCTCTCTTGCTGTTGGGCTGGAGCCCCGCGTTTGCCGCCACATTCACTATCGCAAACGGGGATGTGGCGGGCCTGGCGGCGGCTATTAACGCGGCTAACACTAATAACCAAGCTGACATCATCAACCTGGCCACTAACGGTACCTATGTGTTTACCACGATCAACAACATCGTGACGGACATGCCCGATCCGGGCTACATCGAAACCGAAGGACCAGTGGCGTTACCAGTCATTCTCGGTGAGCCGGCTCCCGCGGTCGACTTGATTATCAATCTGAATGGGTCAGTGTTGCGGCGCAGTAGTGCCGCGCCCCTCATGCGCTTGTTGCAGGGGCAGAATAGCAGCGATTTATCCTGGCAGCTCAACGGCGGCACCATCAGGGATTTTGAAAGCCCCGCTGATAATCCGCTACCAGGCCACGGTGGTGGGGGCGGCGCGGTCGTGGTCGGCATCAGCAATACGTTCAGCAGCGAATCCATGACGTTTGAGAATTGCACGTCGAATAGCCTGGAAGAACGCAGTGGCGCGGCGCTTCAGGTTGGGGGAGCTTCGCAAATTACGTTGAGAAACTCTACGTACCGGAACAACACCGGTACGAGCTATGGCGGCGCCGTCACAGTCCTAGGTTCCGACGTACGGATTGAAAACTGCGTGTTCGACCACAATACCTGCACGGAGGGGGGAGGAGCCGCCGTGTACGTCGACGGGCTTCGCAAGACGTCGGGTGATAACTTCACGGGCCCTGGCGGTTTGGGCGAGATTATTGGCTGTACGTTCACCAACAATACCGCGCCTTTTTATGGAGCGGTCTTTCTGCAAGGCTACAACCTCGACCAATGGGTTGTCAGAAACTGCCAGTTCACCAATAACACTGCCACGAAGCTTCCCGGCCCGAATATCCCCGGCGGCAAGGCTGGGGGGCTGTGGCACAATACGCACAACAACGGTCGGTTTGAGGTGTCGAACTGCACCTTTGAAAACAACGAAGCCAGAGAGCACGGCGGCGGCGTCGGTTGTGGCCGGGGGGATAACAAGTTCATTAACTGCACCTTTTACGGCAACAAAACCTTCGAGCCCGGGGGGCTCGGCGGCGCCCTTTATCAGTATGGAAACGAGAATAAGGCCATCGATGACCCCGAGGAGTGGTTTACCACGATTGTCAACTGCACGTTTGCCAACAACATGGCCGGGGGCTACGGGGGCGCCTGGTCGATTAGCACGGATAACGGGGCCATCCGGGGCAGTGTCCAAAACACCATCATCGCCAATAACCGCGCCTACCAGCAGTGTGGCTACCCGGTTCCGCCCGACTGCGTGCCCTACAACAACGCCCACAACTGCGGCAGTATTTTAAATAATAACGGCAACAACATTGAGTATCCTGAGCGCAACAGTATTACTGACCCGAATGACACGCCGTGCTTTCCCCGGCCGGTGGTGGTGAACAGCAACACGATGCCCGTTATCGACCCGCGGCTCTCTCCCCCGGCCTCGAACGGGGGCCCGACCCGGACCATGGCCTTGCAGGCTAACAGCCCGGCCATCAACGCCGGCAGCGGTTGCCCCGCCACCGACCAGCGGGGCCTGGCCCGGGTGGGGGCCTGCGACATCGGGGCCTACGAGTTCAGCACCCCGCTACCCGTCGAGCTGGCGGCCTTCAGTGTGGTGGCGCGCGGGGGCGTGGCGCACCTGAGCTGGCGCACGGCCTCGGAGACGAGCAACGCGGGCTTCGGGGTGGAGGTGTCGAGCGATGGGCAGCAGTTTCGCCGCCTGGGCTGGGTGGCCGGGCAGGGCAGCCGCCCTTATCCGACCGACTACACGTTTGCTGACCCGGCTTTACCCAGCTACGCCGGGCCGTTGGTGTACTACCGCCTGCAACAGATAGACGAGGGGGGCACGGGGCGCTTCTCGCCGGTACGGAGCGTATCGGTGCCGGTGAGCGGGGCGCTGGGCCTGCAGCTTTGGCCTAACCCGGCCCGGCAGCGGGTGAGGGTAGGGGGCGTGGAGGCGGGGCAGGCCGTGCGGGTGTACGACCTGAGCGGGCGCCTGGTGCTGGCGACGACCGCGCCCGTGAGCGGGCCCTCGGAGCTGGAGTTGCCGGCGGGCTTGCCCCGGGGCAGCTACCTGGTGCGAGCGGGCGTTCGGGCCGGCCGCCTGGTGCTCGAGTAAGGCCACAATGTGTCGGCCAGCGCCAAGCGAACCAGGACTGGCCTATAGCTATCTCTCTTAAGTTCGGGCGTACGCAGAAAATCATAAAAGCCTCGAAACCCCTACTGAGACGTTCGCAAAAATCAGCTATCGAGGGTGGCAGTCGCTATTCATAGATGCTGGTCTTAAACGATTGTTGGATTTATGTAAACTATATAAAAACGGATTATTGATTGTGCATACTTCCCAGACATTTTAGAATTAAATACGCTAGTGTATTTATGTCGCTTTGCTAATAAGTTATTAATCACTCTTTCTCTCTACCACCCTAGTAGCCATGAAAAGATCATACTGTCATCATGAAAAAAATAGCTTTGATTTCGCTTTTGTCATTGGGCTACAGCAGCACATTTGGTGCTGTTTTCACCATCCCTAACGGGGACGTTACGGCCCTGATCACCGCCATCAGCACCGCCAACACCAATGGCCAGGCAGATATCATCAATCTGGCCGCCAACGGCTCTTACACTCTAACGGCCGTAAACTATACTTCCGCTGTTCTCAACTCAACTGGCTACGAAGGGGAACGAGGCCTGCCCAACATTAACAATGACGTCGCCGGCCTTGACTTGACCATCAATGGGAATGGTGCGACCATCCAGCGGGGGAGTGCGGCCCCCAACTTTGGCCTCTTCTCCTGTCAGGGACAAACAGTTTTTAACAATCTCATCTTCCGAAATGGTAACGTAAACGCCCAAGGTGCCGCCATCTTTGTTCAATCTAAGGGCCACCTTGAGGTTAACAGCTGCTCATTCTACAACAATACTTCTTTGCTGAATAGCGAAGGGGGCGGTGGCGCCATTTATACGAAAAGTCTAAGCGTCCTGACAGTGAGGGATTCTTATTTTGAAAACAATTCGGCAATCAATACAGGCGGAGCCATCAGCAACTTGCTCTCTAACATGACCATCCTGAACTGCTCTTTTAAAAACAACCGAACTACCAGTTTGACGGGTGGCGTTGGTGGAACAATTTATGAAGACGGGGCACGGGGAGACAACGGATTTACCATCATAAGAAATAGCATCTTTGAAGGCAGCAGTACCGTCGGTGACGGTGGGGCTCTATTCCTTCAAATGTACAACAATGAGTCGTCGGAAGTGACTGGCTGTACTTTTCGGGCGAATTCAGCTCGGCTAGGCGGCGCACTTTGGTACGAAGGAGCCGGCAGCAACGGCGTTTCTGACCCGGAGTATCCACTCAATAAGATACCAGAAAATACTACGCTGCTTTTTAATAGTTGCGTTTTTGACGGCAATACTGCTACACAATTCGGAGGAGCAGTTTGGCTTAGTAAGTGCATTCTAAATGAAATTCACAGTTGCACCTTTAAGAATAATACGGCTAATTATGGTGGGGCTATTGACTTGATTACAAACAGGCCTTTTACTTTTAGAAACTCTACCTTTAACAACAATAGAGCTTATAATGCCGCCGCAATAGGAGCGGCAGTATCCGCCAAACTCACTGTCTATAATTGCACTTTTGAGGGTAATATAGCTGATGCGTACGGGGGCGCGATAACAGTCCCGCATAATTCCACTCCGGTAGATATCATCAACTGCGTTTTTGCTAATAACCAAGCTACCAGCACAGCTAATGGCCAAGGCGGGGCCATATATTCTGGCCCCAGTACTCCCAATAATACCGTGATGATTAAAAATAATATATTTTTTAATCAAACAGTTGGCAACCCCTGGAATGTTTGGAAACACTGTAGTTGTGAGTTAAATGACGGGGGCAATAATATATTCTTTCCGGAAAATGCCGGCGGCAGATGCGTAGCGACTCCCGGGAATTCATTGTTTGTAGACCCTCTGCTGAGCCCCTTAGCTAATAACGGCGGGCCCACTCAAACTATGGCCCTGCGAGCGGGCAGCCCGGCCATCGACGCCGGGGGCAGCAGCTGCCCCGCCACCGACCAGCGGGGTCTGGTGCGGGTGGGAGCCTGCGACATTGGGGCCTACGAGTTCAGCGCCCCGCTGCCCGTCGAGCTGACGGCCTTCAGCGTGACTGCCTCCGCGGGCGTGGCGCAGCTGCGCTGGCGCACGGCCTCGGAGACGGCCAACGCGGGCTTCGCGGTGGAGGTCTCGAGCGACGGGCGGCAGTTCCGACGCCTGGGCTGGGTGGCCGGGCAGGGCAGCCGCGCCCATCCGACCGACTACACGTTTGCTGACCCGGCCCTGGCCAGCTACGCCGGGCCATTGGTGTACTACCGCCTGCAACAGGTAGACGAGGGGGGCACGGGGCGCTTCTCGCCGGTGCGGAGCGTGCCGGTGAGCGGGGCGCTGGGTCTGCAGCTCTGGCCCAACCCGGCCCGGCAGCGGGTGAGCGTGGGGGGCGTGGGGGCGGGGCAGGCCGTACGGGTGTACGACCTGAGCGGGCGCCTGGTGCTGGCGGCGACCGTGCCCGTGAGCGGGCCCTCGGAGCTGGAGTTGCCGGCGGGTTTGCCCCGGGGCAGCTACCTGGTGCGGGCCGGCGTTCGGGCCGCCCGTCTGGTGCTCGAATGAGCCCGTGACTCAGCTGGCCTTCCTAATCATGCATTTTAGTTTTGGACAGATTGGCTAGCACACCCAGCCACGCTGGGAGCCCTGGGGCGGCGTATAACAGCCGAGAAAATGGAGCTACCCATCTTTTTTGAGGAGCCCTAACACCAGTACCTTCTGTCTAGAAAGCAACGCTGAACTGGTACGTTTTCAGCGCCCGCTTGGGTAAGGATAAGATATTCTGCTCAAAGAATCAGCACCTTCTGCTTGGTAAGCCGCCTATACTCAACTGCTTATTTGAAGAAGAGAATGGCATCAGTATAGGGGAGGGTAGCGACCATTTAAATAACCTGCGTGCAGAGCGGCTCATTTTAGATAATGCTTCCTTATAATTGAATTTAATTAATATAATTTTCTTGTCTTTAATCGGAAGGTTATTTATGGAATATGATTTCTATAAATTTGACTAGTTGTACTAACCACTATATTCGTGCAGTACCACTAATAATCGGTTCGACACACTTTCTTAACTACCGCTATCCGTCATGACAAACTTACTCTGTAGTGATGAAGAAGTTACTCTTACTTTCGCTGCTGCTGGGCTGCGGTCCTTCGTTTGCCGCCATTTTCCCGATCGCTAACGGGGATGTCGCGGCTCTGGTGGCGGCCATCAACACGGCCAACACTAATGGGCAGGCCGACGTCATCAACCTGGCTTCCAACGGGACGTATGTCTTTACCACCATTAATAACACCGTCACGGGGCTGCCGGGAGGCTACATCGAAACCGAGGGGCCAGTGGCGTTGCCGCTCATTCGCGATGACGTGGCCTCTGGCTTTGACTTGATTATCAACCTGAATGGGTCGGTGCTGCGCCTGAGCAGCACCGCGCCCCGCATGCGCTTGTTGCAGAGAGCCTGGGGGCCGGAGGTATCCTGGCAGCTGAACGGTGGCACCATCAAGGATTTCGAAAGCCCCGCCAATAACCCCGCGCCGCGTCGTGGCGGGGGCGGGGGGGCCGTGGTAGTAGGCCCAGGCGATCTATTCACCAGCGAATTCATGACGTTTGATAATTGCACGTCCAATAGCTGGGAAGAGCGTGCCGGGGGAGCTATCTCCGTTGGAGGAAGCTCAACCGTCACGCTGAAAAACTCCACCTACAAAAACAATACGGGCACCAGCCACGGGGGGGGCGTTACAGTGCTGCTCTCCGACATCGTGGTGGAGAATTGTGTATTTGACAACAACCAATGCACCAGGGATGGCGGATCCGCCATTTATGTCGATGGCTGTATGGGGTGGGTTGACAGACCCGGTGGGATGGGGCAAATTACTGGTTGTACGTTCACCAATAACACCTCCCGCAATTTTGGCGCAGTGTTTCTGCAGGGCTACCATGAGGACAAGTGGTTCGTGAAAAACTGCCAGTTCACCAACAATAAGGCGACCGGAACGGAAAAGGGAGGCATGGCCGGCGCGCTCTGGCACAGCGGTCTCAACAACGGCACGTTTGACGTGTCTAACACTACCTTCGAAAACAACGAGGCCAAGACGCACGGCGGTGCGGTGGCCTGTACCCGGGGCACCAACAACTTCACCAACTGCACCTTCTACGGCAACAAAACTCTTGATCCCGAGGGCTTGGGCGGGGCCCTCTATAATATGCAAGAGGGTAGAAATCCACCCCCTCTATGGTTTTCGACGATTGTTAACTGCACGTTTGCCAATAACATCTGCGGGGGCTACGGGGGCGCCTGGGCGGTAAGCAATGATAGCATAGGCGCGATCCGGGGCAGCGTCCAAAACACGATTATCGCCAATAACAGAGCCTATCAGCAATGCGGCTATCCACCCCCGCCCGGTTGCATAGGCTACAACAACACCCACAACTGCGGCGGTACGCTCATCAATAACGGCAATAACCTCGAGTACCCGGAGCGACCTCTGAGAATGCTGTATCCCACGTGGGATAACCCCGATGATAAACCGTGTTTTTCCCGGCCAGTGGTGTTGAACAGCAATGCCATGCCGGTGATCAATCCGTTGCTTTCCCCACCCGCCTCGAACGGGGGGGCCACCCGGACGATGGCCCTACAAGCTGGCAGCCCGGCCATCAACGCCGGTAACTGCAGCGGCAGCAGCGTGCCGGCCACCGACCAGCGGGGCCGGGCCCGGGTGGGGGCCTGCGACATCGGGGCCTACGAGTTCAGCACCCCGCTACCCGTCGAACTGGCGGCCTTCAGTGTGGTGGCACGCGGGGGCGTGGCGCACCTGAGCTGGCGCACGGCCTCGGAGACGAGCAACGCGGGCTTCGGGGTGGAGGTGTCGAGTGACGGGCAGCAGTTTCGCCGCCTGGGCTGGGTGGCCGGGCAGGGCAGTCGGGCCTACCCGACCGACTATGCTTTTGCCGACGCTGGTCTGGCAGGCTACGCTGGGCCGCTGGTGTACTACCGCTTGCAGCAAGTGGATGAGGATGGTCCAGCCCGGTTTTCGCCGGTGCGCAGCGTGCCGGTGCCGGTGGGTGGTGCGCTGGGCCTGCAGCTTTGGCCTAACCCGGCCCGCCAGCGGGTAAGTGTGGGGGGCGCTGAGGCGGGCCAAGCTGTGCAGGTGTACGATCTGAGTGGGCGCCTGGTGCTGGCGGCCACCTTGCCCCTGAGTGGACCACCGGAACTGGTCTTGCCAGCTAGCTTGCCCCGGGGCAGCTACCTGGTGCGGGTGGGAATTCGGGCCGGCCGCCTGGTGCTCGAGTAAGCCTACGACTCATCTGCCAATGCTAAGTGGACCAGGGCTTGGCTAATCTATTTATTATTCTATTATCTCTCTTTAGCCTGAGTTCAGGCGGTATTAAGCTTAAGCCATACGCAGCCCACGGTAAAAGCCTCGTAGCTCGTGCTCAAACATTCATAACAGCTACCGAGGGCGATGGCCTGTATGATATAAGTGCCAGTAGCAGTGGTAAGCCTTTGCTCAGCAGGGCCGGGGTTTAATATTGCTTTTCGGGAATATAGAAACATTTTCTCGAATGAGTGAGTACAGCTAACTGTATCCAGGCGATGTAAAACAAGATCAGGTAAGAATATGTTCTTTAATTTTTTGTTATTTTGCGTGGAAATATTGTGTTTATTGAATTATTTTCAGGTCATAATGACTTGTGACATATATTTTATATGTTTTTTGATATTAGGCTGGTATATTTGCGCCGCTTTTGGAAAAATCACTCCTCCGTGCTTTTCTTCTACCACCATTAGTAGCCACAAAAAACCTTCGTAATTATGAAAAAAGTAGCTCTGCTTTCTCTACTGTTGTCGGGCTACAGCAGCGCATCTGGTGCCATTTTCACCATCCCTAACGGGAACGTTGCGGCTCTGATCACCGCCATTAGCACCGCCAACACCAATGGCCAGCCGGACATCATCAATCTGGCCGCCAACGGCTCTTACACTCTAACGGCCGTAAACTATACTTCCGCCAATCCCGGGTCGACTGGCAACGAAGGGCAGCGCGGGCTGCCTAACATTGGCAATGACGTTGCCGGCCTTGACTTGACCATCAATGGGAATGGCGCGACCATCCAGCGGGGGAGTACGGCCCCCAACTTTGGCCTCTTTTCTTGTCAGGGCCAAACGGTGTTCAACAATCTCATCTTCCGAAATGGGAGGGTGAATGCGCAGGGCGCCGCAATATTTGTTCAGTTTAAAGGAAATATTGAAGTTAATGATTGTTTTTTCTACAATAATAACTCTTTGCTGAACGCGGAGGGAGGTGGCGGCGCCATCTATACAAAAAGCTTGAGCGTGCTAGCGGTCAAGAACTCTTATTTCGAAGGGAATTTGGCGGTTAGGCAGGGCGGCGCCATCAGCAGCCTGCTCTCCAACCTGACTGTCCTGAACAGCACTTTCAAAAACAACCGGACTTCCAGTCTGGCAAATGCCGCCGGCGGGGCCGTTAGCGGCAACGGAGCCAGGGGCGATAACGGGTTCCTGACCGTAAGAAATACCTTATTCGAGGGCAATACATCAAGTGGCATTGGTGGTGCGCTGTATCTTCTCGCTAAGCGGGAACAGTCGGCCGAAGTAACAGGCTGTACCTTTAAAACAAATTCGGCTGATCAAGGTGGTGGCCTTTGGCTCAAAGGAACCGATAGCTCCGGCGTCTCGGATTCGGAGTATCCGATCACTAGTGGACCAGAAAATACCACGCTGCTCTTTAATAGCTGCGTTTTTGATGGCAATACTGCCACGTCTTTAGGCGGCGGCCTGTGGCTCTCGACGGGTATTATCGATGGGATTCACAGCTGCACTTTTAAAAACAATACAGCTAAAACGGGCGGGGGAGCCGCCTTGTCAACAGACCGGCCGCTTACTTTTCGTAACTCCACTTTCAACAACAACACCGCTGATATTGCCGCGGCAATGAATGTGGGAGTAAGCGCGAAAATTACTATTCAGAATTGTACTTTCTACGCTAACATAGCAAATAAATACGGCGGCGCATTATCTGTTCCCCAAAACATTGTTCCAGTGGATATTGTCAATTGCACTTTTGCCAACAACCAGGCTAATAACCCCGGCAACGGACAAAGTGGAGCCATTCATTCGGGAAATAATAGTGGGAACAATATGGTAATGATAAAGAATAATATCTTTTACAACCAAACGGTTACTAACCCCTGGAAGGTGTGGAGAAACTGCAATTCGGTGTTGAATGACGGGGGTAGTAATCTATTTTTTCCGGAAAACGAAGGCGGTAGGTGCGTAGCGGCTTCTGAAAGCTCATTATTCGTAGACCCGCTCTTAGGCCCCTTGGCTAATAACGGCGGTCCTACTCAAACCATGGCGCTGAGGGCGGGCAGTCCGGCCATCGACGTAGGCAACGGCTGCCCTACTACCGACCAGCGGGGTATGAAGCGGGTGGGCCCTTGCGACATCGGGGCCCATGAGTTCAGCGGGCCCCTGCCCGTCGAACTGACGGCCTTCAGCGTGACTGCCTCCGCGGGCGTGGCGCAGCTGCGCTGGCGCACGGCCTCGGAGACGGCCAACGCGGGCTTCGCGGTGGAGGTCTCGAGCGACGGGCGGCAGTTCCGGCGCCTGGGCTGGGTGGCCGGGCAGGGCAGCCAGGCCCGACCGACCGACTACTCCTTTGCTGACCCGGCCCTGCCCAGCTACGCCGGGCCGTTGGTGTACTACCGCCTGCAACAGGTAGACGAGGGGGGCACGGGGCGCTTCTCGCCGGTGCGGAGCGTGCCGGTGAGCGGGGCGCTGGGTCTGCAGCTCTGGCCCAACCCGGCCCGGCAGCGGGTGAGCGTGGGGGGCGTGGGGGCGGGGCAGGCCGTACGGGTGTACGACCTGAGCGGGCGCCTGGTGCTGGCGGCGACCGTGCCCGTGAGCGGGCCCTCGGAGCTGGAGTTGCCGGCGGGTTTGCCCCGGGGCAGCTACCTGGTGCGGGCCGGTGCCCGGGCCGGCCGTCTGGTACTCGAGTAAGGATGCGCTTGGCCGCCAACCAGCGCCAAGGGTAGCCGGAACGCCACCCAACGACCGCTGAGCGCGCATCAATACGAAACGCACTACGCAAGGTGAGCTGGCTCGGGGTTAGAATAAAGCCTTTATTTTACCGGGCGGGCTCTTGACATACGTTCTCGAAGGCCGTGACCGATAAGCAGCCGGCGGTATTTTTGCCCCGATGTCGGTTCTGCTTCGCCTTGGTTTACCTGTATTGTTGCTCGGTGTGGGCATGGCCTACAGCCTGCGAACCGGCAAGCTGACCCCGGCCGGAGTGTGGACGGGGGGGCTGCTGGGCCTGCTGATCTTTTTGGGCAGCGGCTTTGCTGGAATAGGCTTCCTGGCCCTCTTTTTTGGATTAGGCTCCGCGGCCTCGGCCTGGAAAGCGGCTGATAAACGCCGGCTGGGGCTAGCCGAGGCTAATGAGGGCCGTCGCACGGCGGGCCAGGTGCTGGCCAACGCCGGGGTGGCGGGGCTATTGGGGCTGCTTGGCTGGCAGTTGCCCGCGTACGCACCGCTGGCCCAGCTGATGCTGGCTGGCAGCTTTGCCGCCGCTACGGCCGATACCCTGGCTTCGGAGCTGGGCAACGTGTACGGCCGCCGCTATTACAACGTGCTCACGTGGCGGCCCGATACCCGGGGCGACAATGGAGTGGTGAGCGTGGAGGGCACGGTGCTCGGCCTGGCGGGCAGCGCCCTGGTGGCCGGCGCGTACTGCGTAAGCTTCGGCTGGGGCCCGGCTTTTGGGTGGCTGCTGGTGGCGGGCACGGTCGGCAACCTGGTAGATTCGGTGCTGGGCGCCACGCTTGAGCGGCGGCATTTCGTCACCAACAACGTCGTCAATTTTATCAACACGCTCGTGGGGGCCTGCACTGCGGCGGGCTTGGCCGCCCTACTTTAGCACCCATTCTGGACCGGGCCCGGCGGAGGTTCCTTATCCAGGGGCATCGGGTTAGGGCAGCACCGGTGCCGGTCCGGGCATGGGAGGGTAAAAAGGCCGAAAAGCGGGTCTTGCTGGTCGCTCGGCAGCCAGAGCCTTCTGCTGCCTGCCATCAGAAATTAGCGAGCAACGCGAAGCCCCGGCTTTCGCGGCCTTCGCAGGTCCTGGCCAGATGGGGCTCTTCCTTGGTGAAGCCGCCGGGCCCACCGACGAAAAGCGCGTACTAAAAATTCCTTAACAGAGACCTACCGGCAACTCAGCGGTTATTGCAGGATGCTTCCCATTGCCTTCGCGCCCTCCTACGCCCACCCACTGCCAGCTGGCCACCGCTTCCCAATGCTGAAATACGAGCTGTTGCCCGAGCAACTGCTGCGCGAAGGCACCGTGGCGGCCGCCGATTTTTTTGTAGCTACCCCACCCCCGGCGGCCGATATCCTGCTCGTGCACGAGGACGCCTACTACGAGCGGCTGCGCCACGGGCAGCTTACGCGGCCGGAGGAGCGGGCCACCGGCTTCCCCTGGTCGGCGGCGCTGTTCGAGCGCGAAATCACCATCCTGGGCGGCACCATTGAGGCGGCCCGGCGGGCCTTGGCGCACGGCGTGGCGTTCAACATTGCCGGGGGCACCCACCATGCGTTCCGGGCGCGCGGCGAAGGGTTTTGCCTGCTGAATGACCAAGCCGTTGCCGCGGCTTGGCTGCTGGCGCACGTACCTGCCATCCGGCAAGTACTCATTGTGGACCTCGACGTCCACCAGGGCAACGGCACGGCGGCTATCTTCCGGCGCGAGCCCCGGGTTTTTACTTGTTCTGTGCACGGGGCCCGCAACTATCCGGCCCGCAAAGAAACCTCCGACCTGGACCTGCCCCTGCCCGACGGCACCGACGACGCTTCCTACTTGCAGCTATTAGCCGAAACGCTGCCGCGTCTGCTCGACTCCGTACGGCCTGATTTCGTGTTCTACCAAGCTGGTGTCGACGTGCTGGCCACCGACAAGCTGGGCCATTTGAGCCTCACCCGCGCGGGCTGCCGCCGGCGCGACGAGCTGGTGCTCGGCCTCTGCCATCGCCACCAGCTGCCCGTGGTCGTGTGCATGGGTGGAGGCTACTCCGAGCGCATTATCGACATTGTGGAAGCCCACGTCAACACTTTTCGGGTGGCCGCGGAGCTGTGGGGGTAAGCCGCCGGAGCGCGGCCCGTTTTGGGCCGTGGAGGCAGGAATAGCGGCGGGTTGGTAAGGGGTGCGCTGCCGTTTCGGGATTATTCCGGTAGTATGGCCTGGTAGGGGAGCTGGCTACTTCAGCAGAATTACCTGCCAGCGAAAGGCCCAGCGCCAGCGTATTTCGTAGCGCTCGATGCCCGCCCGCGCCAGCAGCCGCACCCAGTCGGCCCGGCGAAAGGCCCGGGCTACCGATAGGGGAGCGTCGTGCTGCACCAAGTAAGAGCCGCCCAGCAGCCGGGTGAGCCCCTTGATGCTGTAGTAGGCCAGCCAGTGCCGGTGTAAGTCGTTGATGACCACCGCTACCTGAGCCTGCTGCTGCCATTGGCGGAATAGCGCCACCAGCTCGTCGTCGGTGAAATGGTGGCAAAACAGGCTGCACGTAACGATGTCGTACGATTGTGCCTGGAACTGCGGCGAAAATATATCGAACGCCTGATAGGAGATTTCCGGATAAAGCTGGCTTTTCGCCCCGGCGTAAGCCAGCATGAAGGGGTTGGCGTCGATGCCCGTCAGCTCCACGGGAACGGCGTGCTTGTGCGCCCAGCGCGCGATGTGGCGCAGAGTATCGCCGCCGCCGCTGCCCAGATCGGCCACCCGCACGGGCCGGCCGCTCAGAAACCGGGGTCGCAGCCGGCTGAGGGCGTTGAGCACCGGCGCGTAGCCGCCCAGCCACGTGTTGATGGTTTCGAGCTCGTCGAGGTTCTGGCGCAGGGCCTCGGAGGCCAGCGTCAGGTCGTCCATCAGTTCGGGGCCGGAAGCGCGCTCATCCAACATGGAGCCGGGAAGAAAGGGTAGCTAATTAATGAACCGAGAGTTTAATGAACCGAGAGTACAGGCGCGCTTGGCTGCTGCGTAAAGGTGCTTTGCGCGGGCGTTAATGCTTGCTCGTGGGTGTGCCCCGCCAAAGCCGAGCCCGCCGAGATTTCCAACAGCATGGCCTCCATGGTCAGTCCCGGCCCAAAGGCGAAGCTGAGCACGGGCGCGCCGTAGTCGGCGGGGGAGGAGTGGGCCAGCACCTCGCGCAGGACAAACAGCACCGTGGCCGACGACATGTTACCGTAGTCGCGTAGCACGTGGTAGGCGTGGCGGTTATCGTCGGGCGTCAGGCCCAGCTCCGCTTCGATGGTTTCGAGAATCTTGCGGCCCCCGGGGTGAATGGCGAAGTGCCGAATGTCGGCGAGTTGCACGGGCAGGCTGTTCAGCAGCCCATCGGTGAGGTGGCGGATGCCGCGCTGAATCAGCTTGGGCACGTAGCTCGACAAGGTCATCTCAAAGCCAAAGTCGTTGATGTGCCAGGCCATGTCGTCGTGCCCATCCGGCTCCAGGCCGCAGTGAAACGCTTGCAAGGCCAGGCTCGGGGCCCCGTTCGGTAGGGGCTCGGCTTGCACGAGGCCGGCCGCTGCCCCATCGCCAAAGAGCGCGTTGCTAACGAGGTGGTCTTCTCCGGGGCTTTTCTGAAAGTGCAGGGTGCACAGCTCCACGCTCACAATGAGCACCCGGGCAGTGGCATCGGCCCGGCAAAAGGCATCGGCCAGCTTCACGGCGTTCATGGCCGCGTAGCAGCCCATAAAATTTACGCAGGTCCGGCGCACGTCGGGCCGCAGGCCCAGCGCCTGCACCAGCTCAATATCCAGGCCGGGCGCGTACATCCCGGTGCAGCTTACCGTAACGAGGTGGGTGATGCTGGCTGGCGCCACGTCGGGTACCTGGCGGAGGGTGGCGCGCACGGCTGCCGTGGCCAGCGGCAGGGCCTCGCGGCGGTACACGGCCATGCGCTGCCCCACGGTGGGAAAGGGCTCCAGGTCGGGAGTATTCGGGAAAAACGTGTACTCGCCATTCGCCCGCCCATAGTCGGGCACCACCGAGTAGCGGTGCGCGATGCCCGACACCCGATACAGGGCGCGTAGTTTGCGCGTATCGTGCTCGTCAAGAGCCAGGGCCTGGGCCATGAAATCGGCTATCTGCGGCTGGGCGATGCGGTGAAGGGGGTTGGCAGTACCGATGGCACCTAAATAACTCGGCATTCCGGGAGGGTATTACGGATTTTAAAACTCAGGTGATGAATGGCCATTCAAGGCGCTGAATGTACAGGATGCCGCGCACATGGGCCTTTCATTTACGTACAATAAACCTTTTGCGCTGAGCTTAGCCAGCTATAAAACCAACAACATTCTGGCGTTTGAGATGAGGCGAGCCCCACCAATGAACAGCGGCGCAGTACCAGGTACTGAGGGCTTGAGCAGAAATTAGAAGCGGTTTGCGCTAGCTTTTAGAACTTAGAGCTCAGAACTCAGACTGAAGAAGGGAATCGGCTTTGGCTAAAAAAAGGCGATTTCATCTACTCTAATTTCTGAGCTCTGGGTTCTAAGTTCTAAAAGCTAACACAGGAGCTGTCGAAGCAGCTAAGAAAAACAGCCTCTTAGGGTTGTGCATCTGAAAAACTAGAATTCCTGGCCGTGGGTGCGGCGCATCAGGGCTCGCACGGCCCCGGGCCAGTGGCGCAGGCTGCCCACCACCAGCTCGCTCAGGACCGGCCCGCCAAATAGCCGCTGCACCGCCCGGCCCACCCGCAGGCGCGCGCCGAATTGCCCGTTCCACGCCCGGGAATACGTCGTTTCCATGGCCGCCCGCGAGGTATGGGCCTCCAGAAAATTGTGGGCCGCCGCCGCGGCCAGGGCCGCGCCGTGCAGGGCCATGGCCATGCCGTTGCCGCACAGCGGGGTAATGAGGCCGGCCGCATCGCCGCACATCAGCACGTGTTGCTCCACGGGCTGCTTGGGTGCAAACGAAATCTCGTTAATGACCTCCGGCTGCGAATATAGGCGTTCGGCCGACCCCAGAATTTCGCGCAGGAGGGGGTTCCGGGCCAGAACCTCCTGCTCCAGGGCCGCGATGGTGCCGTAGTGCCGGAGCTGCTGGCGGGTGGTGAGGTAGCAGAAGCAGAGCTTGTCGGCCTCAATAGCCGAGATCCCGGCGTAGCCATCGGCGAAATTGTGCAGCGCGATAAGGTCGCGCGGGAAACCGGGCAGCCGCAGGTGGTACTTGACGCCGAGATAGGGCGAGCGCCGAGTGAAAAATGCGCGCTGCAGTTGCCGGTCGAGGTTGGCGCGCTTACCGTAGGTGCCCAGCACCACGCGCGCCGTTAGCGTACGGCCATCGGCCAAAGTCACGCGGTGTTGGTCGGCCACTGGGTCGAAGGCGACGTCCGTGACCGTATTTTTCAAGTAAAAGACCACGCCCCGCGCTGCAGCCAACTGGTACAGGAAGTCGTCGAGCGCGTAGCGGCTCACCCCGAAACCACCCAGATCGAGCCGGGCCGTGAGGCTGCGCCCGCCCGGCGACGACAGCATAAACTTTGTGATGGCCGCCGGACCCAGCACGACGGGGTCGGCGTGCAGGCGGCGCAGGTAGGGCAGCACCTCATTGCTCACGTACTCGCCGCATACTTTATGAAAAGGGTACTGCTTGCGCTCCACCACCCCCACGCGGTGCCCCCGCCCCACCAAATCAAGGGCGGCGGCCAAGCCGGCCAAGCCGCCGCCAATTATTAGAATATCCACTTATTTAGTCGGAAAAGCAAAAAATATGGAAAAAATAAGAACCATGAGGATGAACATAACGTAATCAATCGAGTTTCTTAAATATACCTGCCTGGCTTGCGGGGGCTTTACCGTATATTTGCCAACATAAGGATCACTCTAGTTGTTAAGCCTTTGGTCAGTGCGCTGGTATTTGAGTGTCCACTAAATTATTATTATGATGCAACGCTTACTTTCATCCCTGCTGCTCGCTTGCTGCCTCTGGCTCGGGGTAGGCCCCCTGCTTAATGCTTTCCCAACGGCCAGTGCCAACCCGGGCCGCCCCATTCAGCAAGCCAAGCCCGGCGATGATAAAATCCTGCTGGTGTACCCCAACCCTAGTACTGGTATCGTTCATCTGACCATCAACAACTTGCAGGGTAAAAAAGTAGAGCTGAGCGTGCTCAACGTAATCGGCTCCGTGATGTATCGGGAAACCCTTTCGGAGATGAACGACCGCTACACCAAGATACTAGACCTCAGTAAGTTTGCCAATGGCCTGTATTACGTGCGGCTTGAGGCCGACAACACCAGCCAGATGTGCAAGCTCGTTATTCGGTAGGTTGGCCTTGCTTACCATAAGCTCCCAATAAAAAAGCAGCTCCAGGGCTGCTTTTTTATTGGATCAAAATCAAGGCGATTATTTTACCCGGACTGGTTCGGGTGTGAGCATCTGCCTCACGTTAGACACGGTGTTGTAGGCAAGGGCAGCGGTAGCCACTAACAGGGCGAGCATGAAAATAAACATAGTTTAAGAGGAAATCCGGGTTGATAATAAGCTCCTTCCGGCGGGGAAGAGCAGCTTGCGTATTCAACCCGTAATTGGGTCAGGGGGTTTCAATAAAATTTGGGCATTTTTATAGGGGCGCCCGAGAGCCGGCGTATGGGGTGCCGCCGATAAAGCCTCCCCAGCCCGGGTTCGCTTCATGCGCGAAGCCGCGGGAGAGGGGTGCCCAGCGCCCTAGGCTGATTGGAATGCGGTTTTGAGTAAGGGAGCGGGAAAGTGGCGCCGGAGTGGCACATCGCAGATGTGCTGCCGCGCCACTCACCACTTTCCCGCGACACGCTCAAGGCGATGCCCGTAGCAACTCGGCTATTACGCGCCGGGCATCGGGCCCGGCCCCATATAGTAGCGACGAGCTTCGGCTATCCAGCCATTCGAGGCCCAGAAAGGCCACCCCTGATGCGGCCGTGAGGCCCCGATGGTGCAGGGGGCTGCCGTCGGGGGCCAGAATGGGTAGGTCAATCCAGTCGTAGCTGGGGCGATAACCGGTGGCCCATACCAAGGCATCGAGGGCCGGGGAAGTGGCCCGCCGCCCCTGGATGGCTCCCGTGGGCAAGGCGGCCACTCCCCGGCCAATAAACTCCACGTTGGCGTAGCGGCGCAGCCTCGCCAGGTCGCCGCTCACGACCGGCTCGGGGCGGCGGAAAAGCTGGCGCCCCAGCGCCTGGTGTCGGGACATTCGTAACAGGCCCGTGAGTGCCAGCAGCACCCACATAAATTGATTGTTGGGCCAGGCCGGGGTCTTTTCGTCAAAGGCTACGAACAGCGCCCGGCCGGTAGCAGCTACGTCGGCCGCGATTTGCAGGGCCGAGTTACCGCTGCCCACCACGCCCACGGCACCGGCGCCCGGTAGCTGGGCCGGGCGCTGGTAGTCGCGGCTGTGTACCTGAGTCACGCTGGGGGGCACTTGGGCGGCCCACTCCGGCACGGCGGGGCTGGTGTAGGGGCCCGTGGCGACCACAACGCGGCGGGCCACGTAGGTGGCGCCGCTGGCCGTCCGCACCAGGTAGCCGCGTCGGTCGGGGGCCTCGGCCAGGCGGGTTACCCGTTGGTTGAACTCAATCGGAAAGTTAAAATGGGCCGCGTAGTCTCGCAGGTAGGCAGTGGTTTCGTCGCGGGTGGGGTAGCGCAGCCGGTTACCCGGCCAGGGCCGGCCGGGAAGCCCACTGGCCCAGGCCGGCGAAAACAGTTGCAGCGACTCGTAGCGGGTGGCCCAGGAAGCTCCCGCTCCCGCTCCAGCGTCGAGCAGCCGGAAGTCCACGCGGTGCGCCCGTAAATAGTAGGCCGCCGCCAGTCCGGCCTGTCCCGCGCCAATAACAATGGTATCGGTTAGGGCCGGGGTGCCGAAAGAAGGAGCTACAGCGGTTTGATGAACTAGGTGTGGCTCGCCTTCCACGTCAACCTCATCCCCCGGCCCCCCGGTTCGCTTGATGCGCGAAGCCCCCGGAGAGGGGGAGCCAGTCGTACCTGGTTGGTGAAACGGCGGTAACTCACTCATGCGACGACGGGCTGGTGCTAGCGTTCGGGAAATTCACTCCGCAGGCCGGCCATTACCTGTTCGGTAATGGCCCGTACCTCCGCCACCTGGAGGGCGGCCCGGCTGGGCGTGGGTGGGGTAGTGCTGTACGCTTCTATTTCCCGAATGACCGGGCGCAGGCGCTCAACGCCCAAGCCATCGAGGGAGCTCTTAAGGTGGTGAGCGGCATCACCAAGGGCTTCCCAGTCGGTCCGCGTCAGAGCCTCATCGAGCGCGGTTAAAATGGCGGGCGTGGTTTCGATAAAGGCCCAGGCGAGGCGGTGCACGATGGTCTCGTCGTTGCGGACCAGTTCGCGGACGTTGTTCAGGTTGTAGAGGGGTAGGGTGGAAGGCATGGTAGGGCAAAGGGTATAAGTAGAAGTAGGCTCGGCGACGGCGCTTTGGCGAGCCAGCACGGCCTGCATGGTTTCGAGTAGCTGTTCTTCCCGGTAGGGCTTGGCGAGATAACCCGCAAAGCCGGAGCTCTGCAGCCGTTCGGCCTCCCCGGCTTGCGCCCGGGCGGTAAGGGCAATAATGGGGGTGGTGGCCCGGGCCTGGTCGGGGTGTTCGCGCAAGACCCGGGCCGCGGTTTCGCCATCCATCCCCGGCATCTGGATGTCCATCAGCACGAGGTCGAACGGCCGGTGCTCAAAAAGCTGAATGGCGGCTGGTCCGCTGGCGGCCGTAGTTACCTGCCAGCCCCAGTTGCGCAGGACGGTTTCGGCCAACAAGCTGTTAACCAAGTTATCTTCCACCAATAGAATACGGCCGGCCGGGGGCGCTTCCGACGGATCGGGCTGGGGAGCGGGGGGTGGTGACGGGGCCACCGGCACGGGTAAAAAGGCCAGGGTAAAGGCAAAGGTGCTGCCCTGGCCCACTTCACTGCACACCCGCAGCACGCCGCCCATCAGTTCCACCAACCCTTCCGAAATGCTCAGGCCCAGCCCCGACCCACCGTACTCACGGTCGGTACTGGCCGAGGCTTGGGCAAATGGCTCAAACACTTTATCCAGGGTTTCGGCCGCTATTCCGACCCCCGTGTCGCTCACCGTGAACCGCAGCCACACTGATCCCTCGGGCTCAGTGTGCTGCAGCGGGGCGACCACCGCTTGGCAGCTCAACTGCACGCGGCCCTGATCCGTGAACTTGATGGCGTTGCTCACTAAGTTGAGCAGCACCTGCCGCAGGCGGTGCGCGTCGCCGAGCACCTTCGGCAAGGCCGCGGGCTTGTCGACACGCAGGCGCAGGCCTTTCTCGCGGGCCCGGGGGCGCAGCAGGTCCGCGCAACCCGTCAGCAAGCTTTCCGGATCGAAGGGGATGCTCTCGGGGCGCAGCTTGCCAGCCCCGAGGCGGGCGGTGGTCAGCACATCGTTGAGGACTGTGAGCAGGTGCTCCGCCGACTCGCCCAGCAGCCGCAGGTAGTCGTGCTGGCTACGGCTCAGGGTGGTTTTGGCCAGTACCCCAGTCAGCCCCAGGATGCCGTGCAGCGGTGTCCGGATTTCGTGGCTCATGTTAGCCAAAAAGTTCTGTTTGGCCTGAGCGTCCACCTCGGCCTCGCTGATGGCTCTTTCCAGGGCCTGCTGGGTTAGCTTCAGCTCGGTGATGTTACTGGCGACTCCCAGCACCTGAACCGTGCCGTCGGCCCGCGTAAACAGCCGTTTTACGCTGCTGAACCAGGCCACCTTGCCGTCGGGGTAGGTGTAGGAGTTTTCGGCGATAAGGTCCTGGCCGGTGGTCAGCACTTGCTGGTCCTGCAACAGGTAGTCGGCGGTTTCGGCGAAGGTTGCCTTGGGCAGGTCGGCCTCGCTCAGGTTCACCAGCTCGTCGGAACTCATGCCGTAGAGGGCGGCCATGGCCTGGTTGGCCAGCAGGTAGCGGCCGCGGTCGTCCTTCAGGTAAATGGGGTGGGGCAGGTCGTCGATAACCTGCCGGAACAAGCGGTGCTGCTCGGCTAAGCGGGCCGTGGCCGCCCGGCTGTGCTCGTCGGCCAGCTGCCGCTCGGTGATGTCTTCGGCTACGCCAATCACGCTGGTCACCTGGCCCGCGGCATCGCGGGCGAAGGGTGCGTGGCTGCCGCGTAGCCAGCGTAGTCCGCCATCGCGGTGGTGCACGGCGAATTCAATGGTCCGGGTTTCCCCGTCCGGAAGCTGGGTTACTTCCCTGAAGTGCTGGCGCAGGCGCCCCAAGGCATCGGGCGACAACACCTGCTCCCGTAGTGAGCCGCTGGAGAACCCCAGCATTTCCTCAGTGGTGTAGCCCAGCATCTGCTCGAGGCGCCGGTTGGAGTAGGTGCTGCGTTTCTGGTGCAGGTCGAAGATGTAGATAAGGCTGGGCACCAGGTCAACCACCTGGCGGAGCAGGTGGCGGTTCTGGCGCAGCTCCTCCAGGGCGGCCCGGTGCCGGGTCACATCTTCGCCGCTACCCATCACCACCAGGGCCCGGCCGATGGAGTCGAAGGTGCTGACCTGTAGCCGAATGCGCAGCCAGCGCAAGCTGCCGTCGCGGTGGCGCAGGCCGCAGTCCCAGCTGATAGCCCGTTCTTCCGTAAGTAGCTGGTGAACGTTGCCGCGCTGCACCTGGGCCAGCGAGTCGGGGTGCAAAATGCGGGGGCCCAAGGCGGGCCCTAAGCTCACCAGCTCCTGGCTGCTGTACCCGAGCACGGTTTCGCAGTGCCGGTTGCAGTGGAGCAGCTGCTGCCGCTCGACATCGTAGCTGAATAGGATAAGGGGGACTCTATCGGCCAAGTCGGACCCGAACGGTAGGAGCGGCTCAGTTCTGGTGAGGGCCGCTGGGCGGCTGGCCCACGGAGCCACTCGACGCGGAGCGGGCACGGCCGCCCGGCGGGCCAGACGGGGAAAACGAGGTCGGGACATGTAAGTATAGCCTAATAGGGCAATAATAAATAATAATCAAATAAACCGCTCGTGAATAGCGTGGTTCTGGTTGCCGGAAACTTCTACGTCAGATGCAGCTCCTGCTGCTGAATCATGCGGTAGATGGTGGACTTGCCGATGCGCAGCCGGGCGGCCACGGCCAGCACGTCGCCGCCCATTTCGTCGAGGCAGCTTTGCACGATGGCCGTAGTCTGGTCGCGGAGCGAGCGCTGGCTCCCGGGGCCCTCGGGGGCGCGGCCGGGGCGCAAGGGCAGGTCTGCCGCCTGAATCTGCTCGCCGTCGGCCAGCACCGTGGCTAGTTCCACCACGGCCTTCAGCTCGCGCACGTTGCCGGGAAATGGGTGGTTCAGTAGCCGGGTGCAGGCTTCGGCCGTGAGTTGGCGGACGGGCAACTTGTTGTGCGCGCAAAAGTCCCGCACAAATGTTTCGGCCAGCAGGAGGATATCGTGGCCGCGCTGGCGCAGCGGGGGCAGCACAATGGGCAGGCCCAGCAGGCGATAATACAGGTCTTCGCGGAAGCGGCCGGCCTGCACTTCGGCCAGCAGGTCGCGGTGCGTGGCCACGATGAGGCGCACGTCGAAGGGCACCGCCCTGTTGCCGCCCACTCGGGTCACTTCCCGCTCTTGTAGCACGCGCAGCAGCTTGGCTTGCAGGCTCAGGTCGAGGTCGGCTATTTCGTCCAGGAACAGGGTGCCGCCGTTGGCTTCTTCCAGCCGGCCCACGCGCCGCGCCACCGCGCCGGTGAATGCGCCCTTTTCGTGGCCAAACAACTCACTTTCGACCAGCTCACGCGGGATGGCCGCCATGTTGACGGCCACGAAGGGGGAGCCGGCCCGGTCCGACTGAAAGTGGATAGCCTTAGCCACCAGCTCCTTGCCGGTGCCAGTGTCGCCGCTCACACTGACCGTGATGGCGGTGCGGGCCGCCTTAGCAATGAGCGTCCGCACCAGCTGCACCGACGGATGCTCGCCCAAGATGGCTTGCCCGCGCGCGCAGTGAGCGCCGACCTGCTGGCGTAACTGCTGATTCTCGCGGCGGAGCCGCACTTGTTGGTCTACTTTGCCCACGACGCTCCAGAGGCGGTCGAGGGTGTTCTCGTCTTTCACCAAGTAGTCGTACGCGCCTTGTTGCAGCAGGCTAACCGCCGTGCCGATGTCTTCCTGACCGGAAATAACGATGACTTCCGTGCTGGGCAGCCGTTCCCGAATCTGCCGCAGCACTTGTTCGCCTTTCGCGTCGGGTAGGGAATAATCCAGGGTGATGAAGTCCGGTTGCTCGCCCAACTGGTCGAGGCAGCTGCGGGCCGTAGTGAACCGCTGGACGCGGTGGCTGGGGTTCCGGCTCAAGTGGTGAACGAGCAGTTGTCCGTACCACTCGTTGTCCTCGACCACGAATATGTTAAATGGAAGCGTAGAAGTCATGATAGAAAAATTAGAATAAAGCTCTCAGCTATTTTCAATTCAAACAGAGCCAAAGCATAGAAAGAGATAAGCCGAGCACTTATATAACACAAGAATTGAAAAAATTATATTGCAAAAATAGTCGTTAACACCGGTATATGAGCAAGAAAACCAACAAAAATGAGCTATATACGGTGGTGGCGCCCCATTGGATTTACCCGGATTCGTTAACGAATTCTTGTTTTAGGAATAAAATCCCAAAGAGAGACCGGCTAGTGGCGCCGTGAAAAACATATGTAGCTGATTCTTAGGAGGCGGAAAATTGCCCGGCGCGTTGGCCACGGAATTGCACAAGCAATGGAGCACCATGCCAATAAATTAACAATTATCCATAACTATCATGAAAGTCTATCCACTATCCTCCGCTTTACTTTCTCGCTGGCGTGTCTGGCCGGTTACGGCCCTCACCCTCGCGCTGCTCTCGTGGGCCGCCCGGGCCACGGCGGCAGTGCCGGTTTATTCGACCAGTGGCCGCGTTGCTACGCCCAATCCCTATCGCACTACGGTTGTCCCGATTTTGGGGACGACTCTGGAATCCGGCATTCAGTATCCGGAGCGGGCGGCCGATGCCGACCTGACCAACTACGCCCTGCTGAACACCCTGATTGGGGTGGGGGCCAAAACCTCGCTTCGGCTGGGGTTAAGTGGGGCCGGCGGCACAACCGGCCAGCGGGCCGGCATTGTGGTTGGCAATGTCAGTACGACCAACAACCTGGTGAACGTAAACGCCCTGGGCGATATCACGCTGCGCACCTACAACAGCAGCGATCAGCTTCAGGAAGCCCGCGTGGTGTCGGCCGAAGTGGCGCGGAGCCTCTTGCTGGAGGGCGACCGGCCGACTCAATTGGAGTTTATCGCCAAGCTGCCGTTTACCCAGCTTGAGCTGGAAGTGAGCGGGCTGGCCACGGCCTCCTACAAGCTGAAGGTATACTACGCCTACGCCGTGCCGACGCTGGGTCAGCCGCAGGCCCGGGGTATGCTGTCGCGGTTTACGGGCGCCGGCAGTGCCCTGACACCTTACTACGAAGCGGGCACCTCCAATACCGGGGTGGTGAGTGTGTGCGCCGGGGCCGGCGTAATTAACCCCGAGCGCGCCGTCGACGCTGACCTCACCAATTACGCCCAGTTCAAGAGCCTGGCCACGGTGACCTGCCCCCCCGCGTTAGCCGTGGACCTGGAAGGCACCCAGCCCGCCCCGGCCGGCTACTACGCTGGTTTCGTGGTTGGCAACGGCGGCTTGCTCGACGCCAGCATCTTGTCGGGATTGCGCGTAACCACCTACCTCAACGGGGTTGCTACCGGCGAATCGGCTACCGGAGCGGGAGTGTTGGAGCTGCGGGCCCTGCCCGACGGTACTTACCAGGTTAGCTTTCCGACCACGAAGGCCTTCGACCAAGTGAAGATTGAGCGGATTGGTACGGTAACCGCGCTCGATGACCTCCGGCTCTATTACGGGTTCGGCGTCGAGCCGCGGGCCTTCCAAGGCACAACGCAAGTGCTATCAGACTTTCCGGTCGGCCAAACTGCCGGCACCTACGAGGTGCGCAGCAATTCAGTGCTGTGCGTAACCAACTGCGGCGTGACCAACCCCCAGGGAGCGGCCGACAACGACCCCAGCACCGTGGCGATGCTGACCGTGCCCACGGCCGTGGGCACCAATGTGGAGCTGAAGCTGAACCTCAACGCCGCGCCCACCGGGGGCTCGGCGGGCCTGGCCGGCTACCGGGCCGGCGTAGTCGTCGGCAACGGCTCGGGCTTGCTCGATGCGTCCCTGCTTGACCGCATTACCCTTACCACCTACGACGCAGCGGGCCACCTGCTGGAGAGCGCCTCGGGCAAGTCGCTGCTGGCCCTGAACCTGCTGCCCGACGGCCGCCAGGAGCTATCGTTTCTCACTACTCAGAACTTTGCGGCGGTGCAGTTCAGCGTGGCCGGGGGCGTATCGGGCCTGGTGAACATTCCGATCAACTACGCTTTTGCCGACAACCGGGCGGGGGGCCTGCCCTCGGCTATCGTCCCTCTGCCCGTGGAGCTGACGACCTTCAGCGGCCGTTGGGCAAACGGCGCCGCGGAACTGAGCTGGTCGACGGCCTCCGAAAAGAACAGCCGCCACTTTATAGTTGAGCGCTCGACGGGCAATGATGCCGTTTTCCGGGCCGTGGGCCAAGTGGCCGCCGCGGGCAGCAGCAGCAGCCCCCTGAGTTACCGGTTGCGCGACGCCGAAGCCGGGGCCCAAGGGGTGGCCATGCTCTATTATCGCCTGCGGCAGGTCGATACCGATGATGCGCAAGCATTTTCGCGGGTAGTGTCGGTCGCCGTCGGCAAGCAGTTGGTTGCGGTTCCGCAACTAGAGGTGTACCCTAATCCGGCCCCCGAGGCCGCCGCGGTGCTGGTGCGCTGCCCCAACCTGCCCGCCGGCGGAGGCACGGTGCAGACGTATTCGTCGCAGGGGCAGTTGCTAAGCGAAGTGCTCGTGAGGGAAGTAGCCACCAGCTTGTCGTTGCCGGCGCTAGCGCCGGGACTCTACCACGTAGTGCTTCGCGACACCACGGGCCAAGTGCTGGTGACCCGGCGGCTGGTGATTGGGAACCGTTAAAACGTGTGTCTTCTGCGCTCACAGGCTTGGTTGGTATTTCCGGCAACACCCGTGGGGGAAGGTCCAATTGCTTTCTTGCCTTTACAGATTATTTGAATTTTTTAATATTATTAAGATAAAATGAGGATTTTGATTATGATATAAACGGCTATAATACAACAGCATGTATTGAAAAAAACCTCGTATCCACCTTTAAAACTTAAGTAATATTGCGGACTTATTGAGTTAACGCCGGCGAAAGACTTTTGCGACCTTCTTATACCCTGATTCACTTGGCTTCACCTACTTCATGAAGATTTCCGTTACCCGCCTTAGCAGGCTGACCTTGCTTGCGGCCTTAGCCACCGCCTGTTCGAAAGAAGAACTTGCTCCTGCTAGTCCGGCAGTTGCCGCGAGCACGCGGGCTGCGGCCGAAGCCGACAACCTCGCGATGGGCAACCCCAGCGGTGCCGAAGCCGATGCCATTAATTCGCCTAATAACTATCTGATAGTCAAAGATCAGTACACCATTTCGTACAGCCGCGATCGGGGCAAGCCCAACTGGGTGAGTTGGCACTTAAGCAGCGACTGGCTGGGGGGTAGCGACCGGCAGGACAACTTCGCGGCCGATGTCACCCTGCCCAAGGGCTGGTACCGAGTGGGTAGTACCAGCTACCGCGGCTCGGGCTTCGACCGGGGCCACGTCTGCCCGTCGGCCGACCGCACCTGCTCGGCCGCCGACAATTCGGCCACCTTTCTCATGACCAACATGATGCCGCAGGCTCCCACTAATAACCAGCGGACCTGGGCCGGCCTCGAAACCTATGCCCGTACCCTGGTCAATCAAGGCAACGAAGTGTACCTCATCGCGGGCAGCTACGGCCAGGGCGGCACCGGCAGTAACGGTTATGCCACCACCATCGACAAAGGCCGCATTACCGTGCCCAGCAACTGCTGGAAAGTGCTGGTGGTGCTGCCCGAGGGGGGCGACGCCAGCAGCGTGACCACCAGCACCCGCGTCATCGCCGTGGACATGCCCAACAACAACTCCATCAGCACCGCCTGGGGTAGCTACCGGACCAGTGTAGATGCCATTGAGGAAGCTACCGGGTACGACATCCTCTCGGCCGTGTCGGAAGAGGTGCAGGACCTGATTGAGGCGCAAGTTGATAGGGGCCCGACTTCCTGACGCGGTCGGGGCCCCGATCATTCGTGGCTAACCCTAAAAAGCCCGGGCTACTTACGTTTAAGTAGCCCGGGCTTTTTAGGGTTAGATACTAGCGCAAAGCGCTTCGATATTCTATGTAGCGGAGCAAAGAGTCAAAGTTACGGGCTGTGTTAAATGCAGCGCAAGCATAGAATTCTGTTAAAAAAAAGATTTTCAGCCCCGTACCAGCCGAAAAGCCGACTATTTGATTCCGTTCGCAGAAAACATGGACGCAAAATTTCTTTGAAAAAAAGCATCAGCAAAAAATTAACATTATTGATGAGTTGCGCGACGTAATCATTCCGTAATTTTGCGCCGTGCTTCACCCCCAACTCCAGTTGCTGAAGTGCGGAATGCTGGACCAGGCAGCTCCGCAGCGAGACCGGAAGGTTTCGGCCCCCGTTGGTTTTTCTGTTTTTTGGGGTGGTTGCCCCGCCGCCGTTTCGGATTTCGAAACGGTTTTTTTGTGCCCGGCTGGCCCGAATCCGAGTCATTGAATAGTCGACCCCTAACCAATTCAACCCCTAAGACATAGAACCTCTCATTCCCTAGTGCATGCCAACACCCTCGCCTCTTGGGTACGCTAACTTCGGAAGCCGCGCCGCCGGGCTACCCCAGGGCCTGACGCCCGCCAACTGACCAGGAGCAACCAATAATCAAAAACCTATGAAGCTCGGCGCTATTACTTTACAAAACTCCGTGTGCTTGGCCACGGCGCCCTGGGAACTCGACGGCCCCGGCTACGAGCGGCTGGGCGCGATATTCACCAAAACCGTGACCATGGAGCCCCGCCCCGGCTTGCCCGGCGACGAGGGCATTCTGCAAGTGGCCGACCAAACCCTGCTCAACCGCACCGACTTACGCGTGGAAGGAGCGGAGCTGCTGGTGCACGAGCACCTGCCGCGGCTGCGGCGCTTCGGCGTGCCGGTATTCGTGAGCATCACGGCGCCGGGCGTGCCGGGCTTCCGCAAGATTGCGCGCTACCTCGAGCGCGAGGCTGGCGAGCAGCTGGCGGGGCTGGAGGTGTACATCGCAGCCCCGCACTCGAGCGCGGGGTCTGAAATAACCCCCCGCTTTGTGCGCGAGGCCACCGAAGCCGTGCGCACCGAGCTGCGCGCCGACGCGGCCGTGATTGTGAAGCTGCCCCCGTGGCCCGACCACATTCGGGGGTTAGCCCTGGGCGCGCAGGAAGGCGGCGCAACGGCGCTGGCGGCTACCAATACCCTGAAAGTACTGCACCTGCCGGCCGGCCCGCCCGCCGCGCCGCTGGTGGGCGGGCTCTCGGGCGAGGCCCTGCGACCGCTGGCCCTGCGCTGCGTGTGGGAGCTGGCAAACGACCCGCAGCTGCGCTTGCCCATTTTCGGCGCGGGCGGCATCTTTACGCTGCGCGATGTGGAAGACTACCTGCGGGTAGGGGCCCACGCCGTGCAGGTGGCCAGCGGCGAATGGCTATCGCCGGGCCTCTCGGCGCGGCTGGCCTCGGAAGTTGCCCACCAGATGCCCGCGGCCCGGTAGGCTGTAGGGTCTTTCTTTTCATCACCCTTGCCCCTTACCGATGCAAAAGCTGCTCACCCGCATTCAAGCTACCAATTCCCTCCTTTGCGTGGGCCTCGACCCTACGGGCGACGATGCCCCGGCCACCAAGCGGCTGCGCGAAGTCATTGCCGAAACGGCGGCCTACGCCGCCGCCTTCAAACCCAACCTAGCGTTCTTTCTGAGTCGTGAAAACGGAGTGGCCCTGCTCCAACAAACAGTGCGCAGCATCCCGGCCGACATCCCCGTGATTT
Organism: Hymenobacter montanus; assembly: GCF_014699115.1. Classification (GTDB taxonomy): domain Bacteria; phylum Bacteroidota; class Bacteroidia; order Cytophagales; family Hymenobacteraceae; genus Hymenobacter; species Hymenobacter montanus. The sequence goes on along the minus strand of NZ_JACXAD010000005.1, from coordinate 198,202 downwards.
TGGACGGTAAATTCGGGGACATCGCCAACACGGCCGAGCACTACGCCCGTTTCGCCTACGACGTGGTCGGAGCCGATGCCGTGACGGTGAACCCCTACATGGGCGACGACACCATCCGACCCTTCGCCCGGCCTGGTAAGCTGGTGTTTTCCCTGGCCAAAACTTCCAACAAGCCGCAGCATGGCTTGCAGGACGCCGCCCTGACCCGCGGCGGCTCAATCAGTGATTGGGCTGCCCGGCTGGCTCGCCTGGTGGACGAGGAGCTAACCGAATCGACCATCGGGCTGGTGGTGGGCGCCACCGAGCCGGCTAACCTGGCCAAATTGCGGGCCGCGTGCCCAACGCAGTGGTTTCTGGTGCCCGGCATTGGGGCCCAGGGGGGCGACTTGTCGGCCACGCTACGGGCCGGGCTGCGGGCCGATGGCAGCGGCTTGCTGATTAACTCCTCGCGGGGCATCTGGCAGGCGGCGGACGCTGGCCGGGCGGCCCGCGAGCTGATGCAGGAGATCAATCAATTCCGGACTGTAAAGAACCCTGCGCACGCCTAAACCCTAAAGCCGCTGCCCCGCGGCTTTTTGCATATCTGAATTGCGACAAATGACTGTATTCTCCGAAACCACTTCTTCCCCCACACTCGATGCCGGCCTGCTGGAGCAGCAGCTGCAGCAGGAAGATGCGTTGCTGCGCGGGCACTTCCGGCTGTCGTCGGGCTTGCACTCCGACACTTACGTGCAGTGCGCGCGCTTCCTGCGCCGACCCGAGCTGACGGCCCCGGCGGCGGCGGCGCTGGCGGCCCAGATTCGAGCCGCGGGCCTGCAACCCGATGGGGTGGTCGGCCCGGCCATGGGCGGCTTGGTGATTGGCTATGAGCTGGCCCGGCAGTTGGGGGTGCCCGGCATCTTTACCGAGCGCGACGCCAACGGGCAGATGACCCTGCGCCGGGGGTTCAGCGTGACGCCGGGCGAAAAAATCATCATCGCGGAAGATGTGGTGACCACCGGCAAGAGCACCCTGGAAGTAGCGCAGGTGCTGAGCGACCAGGGCGCGCAAGTACTGGCCGTCGCCTCCCTGATTGACCGCACCAGCGGAAAAGGCGGACTGCGTTTCCCCCACTTTGCGCTGCTCTCGGTACAAGCCGCGACTTTTGCCCCCGAGAGCTGCCCCCTGTGCGCCGCCGGCGTACCAGTAGTAAAGCCCGGCAGCCGGCCGGAAAAAGCGTTCTGATTGTTGGTGCTTGGAGCCTGGTGCTTGGTGCTTGGTTGTTCGTATCCAGATGTGATACGGCTTCGATAGCCCAAATGACCAAGCACCAAGCACCAGGCTCCAAGCACCAAACTAAATGTCCGATACCACCCACACCATCCAGCTCACGCTCAAACCCGGCCAGCACGATGGCGACGGCCAGCGCGTCGCCGATGCGGCGGCCCGCCACCTGGGCCTGGCCACGGGCCGCGTGCGCAGCGCGGCCCTCTACACGGTGCGCTACCCGCTCACGGAAAACCAGCTCCGCGACTTTGCCACCCGCTGCCTGGCCGACCCAGTGCTGCACGATGTGCGCCTGAACGAGCTGACCGCCGCGCCCGGCTTCGCCACCTACATTCTGGTGGCCCGCCGTCCGGGGGTGACCGACGACGAAGGCACTTCCGCCCAAAACGCCCTGGCCGACCTGCTGAACGAGCCGCTGGATACCCACACCCAGCACATTTTCAGCAAGCGCCTGTACCTGCTCGAAAATGACCTGCCGGCGGCCGACCTGCACCGCATCGCCGAAGAGCTGCTCGGCAACAAGCTCATCAACTGGCTGGAAATGGGCCGCGTGGCCGAGGGCATTCGTGACTACACGCCGCGCCCCGGCGGTGGCGCCGAAGCCATCACCGAAGTGATTTCGTTGACCGGCCGCAGCGACGCGGAATTGCTGCAACTGTCGAAAGACAACATCTACGCCCTGAACCTGGAGGAGATGCGGGCCGTGCGTGACTACTTCGCCGCCCCCGAAACTCAGGCTAAGCGCCACGCCGCCGGCCTGCCCGCCGACCCCACCGACTGCGAGCTGGAAATCATCGCCCAAACCTGGTCGGAGCACTGCAAGCACAAGGAGTTTTCGGCCCTGATCAACTACAAGGACTTGGCCACGGGCGAGGAAAAACAGGTTGACTCCCTCTTCAAAACCTACATCAAAAACGCCACCGCCGAGGTAGACCGGCAACTCCGCGCCAACGGCAATGACTGGCTGGTAAAAGTATTTTCCGACAACGCTGGGGCCGTGCGCATCAACGCCGATTCGCTGTTTGTGTGGAAGGTAGAAACCCACAACTCACCCTCGGCCATCGACCCCTACGGCGGCGCTATCACCGGCATTCTGGGCAATAACCGCGATCCGCTGGCCACCGGCATCGGCGGTGCCCAGCTGCTGTTCAACACCAACGTGCTGTGCTTCGGCAACCCCGAGTACGACGGGCCGCTGCTAAGCGGGCAGCTGCACCCGCGCCGCATCCTGGAGGGCGTACGCAAGGGCATTGAAGACGGCGGCAACAAGTCGGGCGTACCCACGGTGAACGGCGCCATTGTATTCGACGACCGCTACGCCGGTAAGCCGCTGGTGTACTGCGGCACCGGCGCGGTGATGCCGATGCAGTTCGCGGGCCTCGACAGCTGGGAGAAGAAGATTGACGCCAACGACCGCATCGTGATGGCGGGCGGCCGGGTGGGCAAGGACGGCATTCACGGCGCCACGTTCTCGTCGATTGAGTTAGACGAAACGGCCCCCGCCACGGCCGTGCAAATCGGCTCGCCCATCACCCAGAAGCTGGCCATGGACTTCCTGATGCTGGCTTCCCGCCGCGGCCTGTTGAAGTGCAGCACCGACAACGGTGCGGGCGGCCTCTCGTCGTCGGTGGGCGAGTTGGCGGGCATCAGCGGGGGGGCAGTGGTGGAGCTGGAGCGGGTACCCCTGAAATACCCCGGCCTGCGGCCTTGGGAGATTTTTGTGAGCGAATCGCAGGAGCGCTTTACCCTGGTGGTGGAACCCGGCAACATGACCGAGCTGCTGGCCCTGGGCCAGGAGATGGAAGTGGAGCTGACCGACATTGGCCACTTCACCGCCGATGGCTTTCTGGACGTACGCTTTGCCGGCGCGCCGGTGGCGCGGCTCAACATGGCGTTTTTGCACGAGGGCGTGCCCCGCAAGGTGTTGGAGGCGGAGTGGACCCCGCCGGTGCTGACGGAGCCGAGGATTGCCTCACCCCCCGACCCCCTCTCCGGGGGAGAGGGGGAGCCGAACGATTCCGATGGGCTAGCGTCAGGCTCCCCCTCTCCCTCGGAGAGGGGATCGGGGGGTGAGGCCGACTATACCGCCACCCTGGGGCAGCTCTTGGGGCGCCTTAACATCTGCTCGCGCGAGTCGGTTATTCGCCAGTACGACCACGAGGTGAAGGGGCGCACCATCGTTAAGCCGCTGATGGGGGCCACGGGGCAGGCGCCGCAGGACGCGGCGGTGGTGCGCTTCAATTTTGAGAGCTGGGAAGGGGTGGCCGTGAGCAACGGCATTATCCCGCGCTACGGCGACCTGGATGCTTACCACATGTCGGCGGGGGCGTTTGATGAGGCCGTGCGGCAGCTTATTGCCGTTGGGGCCAAGCTGCCCAACTTAACTCCCGGCGACGGCATTTTTTGGTCGGTAAACGACAATTTCTGCGTGCCCGATTCGGTGTACGACCCGGTCAGCAACCCCGATGGCAAGCAGAAGCTGGCCAAGCTCGTGCGCATGTGCGAGGCCCTGCGTGATGCCACCGCGGCCTACTGCATCCCGCTCACCAGCGGGAAGGACAGCATGAAAAACGACTTCAAGGCCGACGGAGTGAAGATCTCGGTGCCCCCCACCGTGCTGTACTCGATGACGGCCAAAATGGAAGACGTGCGCCGCGCCGTAACCAGCGACTTCAAGCAGGCGGGCGACGTGGTGTACCTGCTCGGCGAAACCTACGACGAGCTGGGTGGCTCGGAGTTCTACGCCCTGCACGGCGAGTTAGGAGCCAATGTACCCCGGGTACGCTTCGAGTCCGCCAAGCAGCTGTACACCCTCGTGGGAATGGCCAACGACCGCGGCCTCATCCAGTCTTGCCACGACCTGAGCGACGGCGGCTTAGCTGTGGCGTTGGCCGAATGCACGTTCGGCTACGGCTTGGGGGCTGAGGTGGTGCTGCCCGAAACCGGCCTGGCGCTGCCGGCCCAGCTCTTCGCGGAGTCGCACTCCCGCTTCCTCGCCACCGTGGCGCCGGAAGACGTGCCGGCTTTCGAGCAGGTGCTGGGCGCGCGGGCCACCCGGCTGGGCACCGTCCGGGAAGAAGGGCAGCTGCGGGTCTGGCAAGCGGGCCGGGCGGTGATTTCAGCTGACAGCGACGTACTACGGAGTATTTGGACCAATGGCCCCATCAACAAGCTGCTTGGTGTGGGGGAAATGGCTACGCTTACCCCGACTAACTCCCTCTAATGGCACAAGCGCTTCCTTTCCTGGCCCAAAACACTTCAGCTATGGTACAAAACGCCCCGCAAGCAGTACATAAAGTTCAATCGGAAGCACAAACCGTGACCACGGCGTTGGTCAGCCCGGTGCGGGCCCTGATTCTGACCGGCTTTGGCATCAACTGCGAGGAGGAATTTGCCGCAGCCTACCGCTTGGCGGGCGCCGAGGCTACCGTCGTACACCTTAACCAGGTGCTGCACGGCCAGGTGAGCATCCATGATTTTGACATTCTGAATTTCCCCGGCGGCTTCTCCTTTGGCGATGACCTGGGCTCGGGGGTGGTGCTGGCCAACAAGCTGCGCTACCGCCAGACCGCCGCCAGTGGCCGCACGCTGCTCGACGACATCAAGCAGTTCGTGGCCGCGGGCAAATTCGTGCTCGGCATCTGCAACGGCTTTCAGGTGCTGGTGAAGCTGGGCCTGCTGCCCAACCTGAGCGGCGACGTGCGGCCCGAAGTAACGCTGACCCACAACACCAGCGGCCGCTACGAAGACCGTTGGGTAAAGCTGCGGGTAAACCCCCGCACCCAAACCCCTTTCCTCAAAGGCATTGACACGCTGGAAGTGCCCGTGCGCCACGGCGAAGGCCGCTTGGTGATTCCCGATGAGGCCGTCCAGCAGCGCATTGAGGCCGCCGGGCTGAACTGCTTGAGCTACCTCGATGCCAACGGCGACGGCACCAGCGTGTACCCCTTCAACCCCAACGGCGCGGCTTTGAACTGCGCCGGGCTGACCGACCCCACCGGCCAGGTGTTTGGGCTGATGCCGCATCCCGAAGCGTTCTTGTCGGCTTACAACCACCCCGACTGGGCTCGGCGGCGGCGAGCCGGGCAGACGGATGAGGAAGGGGAGGGGCTGCGAATTTTTAAGAACATCGTGGCGCATATTGCCCACTCGCGGTTGCCTCACCCCCCCAGCCCCCTCTCCGGGGGAGAGGGGGAGCCTGACAACTCGTTCTTAGTTGAGAAGCCGGCTGGGGATTACGGTACTGGACCCACTGCTGGGATTGAGGGCCGGCTAACGGCTGATCGGAACAACTGGGAAGAGAAACTGAAGCCGTTTGGCCGGCACATGAGGCATCACGCCACGGAGGCGGAAGATGTGTTGTGGCAAGCGGTCCGTGACCGACAACTGGCAAACGTCAAGTTTCGCCGTCAGCATACAATTGGTCCATTCACTGTCGATTTCTTCAGCCCCGACCATCAGCTAATCGTGGAAGTAGATGGCGGTGTTCACGCCGAAACAGAGCAGGCTGAGTACGATGCCGGCCGTATCGTCGAATTAGAAAAGCTAGGCTACCAGCTCATCCGGTTTTCCAATGATGAGGTTTTGAACTCGCTTCCCAGCGTTCTGCAACAAATACAAACTGCTTTAACCAAGCAAACCTCAAACCCAACCGCTTAAAGTAGCGCCGCCCCGTCTCCCCCTCTCCCCCGGAGAGGGGGCCGGCCCCGTAGGGGGCACGTGAGGCAAAACATCAGAAAAAGCCGCATGAACACGCTCACCCACTTCGCCTCGCCCCAACTCGCCCTGCTGCACCGCGGCAAAGTCCGCGACAGTATGCGGGCTCCCTCCGGCGACCGTCTCATCATCGTTACCGACCGCCTCTCCGCGTTCGATAGCGTGCTAGAAACGGCGATTCCGCACAAGGGCGCGGTGCTGAACGGCCTGGCTAACTTCTGGTTCGATAAAACCCAGCACATCATTCCTAACCACGTCATCAAGCTGGTGGATGCCAACGCCATGCTGGTGAAGGAGGCCGCGCCCATTAAGGTGGAAATGGTTGTGCGCCAGTACCTCACCGGCTCGATGTGGCGCGGCTACCAGGCCGGGCAACGCACGTTTTCGGGCGTGACCGTGACCGACGGGCTGACCAAGAACCAGCCCTTCCCGCAGGCCATCGTCACGCCGACGACCAAGGAGGAGTCGGACCGCGAAATCACGCCCGAAAACCTGGTGAGCGAGGGCTGGGTGACCAAGGAGCTGTACGACCAGATGGCCGTGAAGGCGCAGATGCTATTTGCCGTGGGCGCGCAACTGCTGGCTGAAAAAGGCATTATCCTGGTTGATACCAAATATGAGTTTGGCTTGCTCGATGGGAAATTGATTCTCATCGACGAGATGCACACGCCGGATTCCTCCCGGTTCTGGTCGGCGGCGGATTATGCCCAGAACCCCGAAACGGCCGAGCAGATGGACAAGGAGTACGTCCGCCAGTGGCTCATTGCTAATAAGCAGGACGGTCAGTACCCCCGCGCCCTCACGCCGGAGGTAGCTCAGGAAGCCAGCCGCCGCTACCTCGAAATTTACGAGCGCATCACGGGCCAGCCCCTGCCCACGGCCGAGACGGAGAGTGTCGACGCGCCCCGCACCGGTCGCCACGATACCCGCGCCCGCCTGCTGGCCAACCTCGTGCGGGCCGGCCTGGTGAAGGACGCCTGGGTGAACATCGTCATGGCCTCGCCCGCCGACCAGGAGCATGGCCAGAGCATCCGTAAGCACCTCGAGGGCTACGACATCTTCACCCAGCTGCGGCTGACCTCCGCCTACCAGAACGGCGAAGAAATTGCCGGCATGGCCGAAACCTGGAACAACAGCATCGAGCCTGGCGTCATCATCGCCGTGGCGGGCCTGTCGAATGGTCTGGGCGGGGCCCTCGCCGCGAACGTAAACGTGCCCGTCATTAGCTGCCCGTTGTGGAAAGACTACGCCGAGCTGGCCATGAATCTTAATTCATCCGCCGTTATGCCCGGCGGCACCCCTAACCTGACCGTGGTGCGCCCCGACAATGCCGCCCAGGCCGCCCTGCGTGCGCTCAACCTGCCTCGCCTGCGCGAGCGGCTGAGCCAGGATATTAAAGCCACCAAGGCCAAGCTGAAGGCAGCCGACGCGGAGCTGCGGGTGCTGTAGTCTAATCAGATAAGTTGTTTTATGTCAGACGATAAGAAATGCCAATTCATTGCTAGTAATGAAAGATGGGTTAGTGTCCGCAACCGTTTTCTGGCTAATTTTCCACCAAATTTTTATCCTGACAGAACAATTGAAATGCTTGATTTATGTCGAGCATCGCCCCGACTAAGGCAGCTAATTCCTTTTATTAGCTTAGGTCGTTTAGGATTGGAGCGGTATGACGCTTATGAAAGAGGGCAGGCAGACAATTTTGTGTGCCTTTATTTTCACGATGGCCGCTATGTCGCTTCTGGTATAGACAATGAGGAAAAGCGTTTTTTTGACACTGCGGAAGCCACTGTAGCTTTTGTTAAGGAGCATCTAAACGACGGAATCCTCTTTTAATAAAAACATCTCCCAAACTTGCCTAGCACCCTTTCCCATTGAGAAAGGGCGGGGGTGAGGTTCCTCACATGAATGATAAGCAAGTAGTTCTCCTCGGCTCCGGCGCGCGCGAACACGCCTTAGCCGAAAAGCTCACCCGCGACGGGGCCACGGTCCACGTGCTGCCCGGCAACGCCGGCATCCCCAACAGCCACCCCGAAATAAATCCGCTAGACTTTGAGGCGGTAAAAGCCTTCGCTCAAACGCAAGGAGCCAAGCTGATTGTGGTAGGACCGGAAGCGCCACTGGCCGCTGGTATTGCCGACTTCTTTGCGGGGTCCGACATCCGGGTTTTCGGCCCCACCCGCGCCGCCGCGCAGCTGGAAAGTTCCAAGGTGTGGAGCAAGGAATTTATGCGCCGCCACGGCGTGGCCACGGCGCAAGCCTGGCAGTTTCGCAGCGACAACATTGCCGGCGCCCGCGCCAAAGCCGTGGAGCTCGGCGGGCAGGTGGTGGTGAAGTACGACGGCCTAGCTGCGGGCAAAGGCGTGTACGTCTGCTCATCGGTGGCCGAAGCCGAGGGGGCCTTAACCGAGCTGCAGACCCAATACTCTAGCTGGTTTTCCTTTCTGCTCGAAGAGAAATTAATCGGCCCCGAAATCAGCATCATCGGCCTCACCGACGGCCACGAAATCCAGATGCTGGCCCCCTCGCAGGACCACAAGCAGCTACTGGCCGGCGACCAGGGCCCCAACACCGGCGGTATGGGTGCCTACTGCCCGGTGCCCTTCGCCGACGACAATGTACTGGCCGCCATCCGCCGCGACATTGTGGACCCCACGCTGCGCGGGCTGCAAAATGAGCAGTTCAAGTTTCGGGGCTTTCTCTACTTCGGCATCATGCTCACGCCCAATGGCCCCAAGCTGCTGGAATACAACGTGCGCCTCGGCGACCCCGAAGCCGAAGTGCTGCTGCCCGCCCTCGACAGCAGCCTGCTCGACCTGATTAACGCCACCCTGGACGGGACCCTGGCCCAGCAAATCGTGCGGCAGCGCCCCGGCGCGTTCGTGGGCGTGGTGCTGGCCTCGGGGGGCTACCCGGCGGCGAAATTCCCGACCGGCTTCCCAATCACGGGCCTCGAAAACCTGCCCGTTCACACCCGGGCCTACCACGGCGCCACCCGCCGCGGCGCCGACGGCCGGCTGCTAACCAACGGTGGCCGGGTGCTCGTGCTCACCGCCCGCGGCCCCGACCTGGAAACGGCCACTGCCCGCGCTTACGAGGCCTGCGCCCAGGTCAGCTTCCAGGATGCCTACTTCCGCCCCGACATTGCCCAGCGCCCAGTGCCGGTGCTAACCGCCCGCGCCGTAAATTGAAGCTGAAAATCCGACCATGAGCACCGCCGTCCCGCCCCAGCAAAATCGTCAGGCTCCCGCCTCTCCACCCGCCTCTGCGAATAAGGCAGCTGCGGGGGCCGGGGGGGGGAAGTTAGCCCGCCTGGCCATCCTGCTTTCGGGCCGCGGGTCCAACATGCTGGCCCTGGTGCGGGCCACCCAAACCGGGGTGCTGAAAGACCTGGCCGAAGTGGCCGTGGTATTCAGCAACCGGCCCGACGCGCCCGGCCTGGCCCTGGCCGCCGCCCACGGCTGCCCGGTAGCCGCGCTGCCCAGCCGGGGCCGCCCGCGCGAAACCTTCGATGCCGAAGCTGCCGCGCTGCTCCAGCAATACGAGCCCGACTTTGTGGTGCTGGCCGGCTACATGCGCATTCTCTCATCGGCGTTCATTCAGCCCTTCGCGGGGCGAATTCTTAACATCCATCCCGCCGATACCCACCAGCACCAGGGCCTGCACGCCTACGAGTGGGCCTTCGATAACCAGCTGACTGAAACCAAAATCACCGTGCATTTGGTTGACGAGGGCCTCGACACCGGGCCCATTCTCGCCCAGCAGCCGGTGAGCTTGCACGGGGCCGCCACGCTGGCCGAAGTAGAGCGCCGCGGCCTCGCCGTGGAACATGAGCTGTACCCAAGAACCCTGGCCTCATTAATTAAAAATGGAAAAATGATGAATTAAAAAATGACGTTTTGCTCGCCTGCCAAACGGCAACTCGCTCTCGCCTTAGCCTTTAATTTTTAATTCATCATTTTTAATTCAACAAATAATGTGCGGAATAGTAGGTTTTCACGGTCCCGCTGATGTGGTTGCCGACATGGTGGTGGGCCTGACCGCCCTCCAGCACCGGGGCCAGGACGCGGCCGGCATTGCCACGTTCGACGGGTTGTCGTTTCGCCTCCACAAGGGCCAGGGCCTGGTGAACGACGTGTTCAAGCCCAAGCACCTGAAGAAGCTCAGGGGCAACAGTGGCATCGGCCACGTGCGTTACACCACGCAGGGAGCCAACGACTCGGACCTGGCCCAGCCGTTCACCACCAGCTACCCCTTCGGCCTGGCCATGGTGCACAATGGCAACGTCATCAACTTCCGCGACGTGGCCCGGCGCCTGCACGACAAGTACCACGTGCTGCCCAAAACCACGAACGACCTGGAGCTGATCATGTACACCTTCGCCTCGGAGCTGCGCGTGAAAAACCTCGACAACCTTTCGGTCGTCGACATTTTCGACGCCGTCGAAACCACTCAGGAGCTGGTCGAGGGCGCCTACGCTACCATCACCCTCATCGCCGGGCACGGCCTGCTGGCCTTCACCGACCCGCTCGGCATCCGGCCGCTGGTGATGGGGCGCCGCGACACGGCCGCCGGGCCCGTGTACGCATTCGCTTCGGAAAGCACCTGCTTTGATTTCCTGGACTTTGAATTCGTGAAAAACGTGGGCCCCGGCCAGGCCATCTTCATCGACAACAACTTTGAGGTCCACTACAAAAACCCGCACGAGTTGCCCAAGGCCTTTTGCGCGTTCGAACAAATCTATTTTGCCCGCGAAGACTCCACCATTCACGGCCGCCTGGTAGCTCGCGAGCGGGTGCGCCTCGGCAAGCGCCTGGCCCGCAAAGTGGCCGACGCCGGCCTCCGCCCCGATATGGTGATTGACGTGCCTTCCTCCGGCTACTTCGCGGCTTCGGGGCTGGCCGAGGCCATTGGGGTGCCCTACCGGCGGGCCCTGGTGAAAAACAACCACATGGGCCGCTCGTTCATCGTGGCTACGCAGGCCGGGCGCGAAGACGTGGTGAAGAAAAAGCTCAATCCCATCCGCGAGTTCGTCGAAGGCAAGAAGGTGGCCGTGGTCGACGACAGCATCGTGCGCGGCACCACCTCGCGCCGCATCGTGCGCCTGCTGCGCGACGCCGGGGCGGCCGAAGTCTACTTCATCTCCAGCGCCCCGCCCATCGTGTCGCCCTGCATCTACGGCATCGACATGGCCATGAGCACCGAGCTCATCGCGGCCAACTATTCCGAAGACGAAATCTGCCGCTACATCGAAGCCGACCGGGTAATCTACCAGGACCTGGAAGACTTGCAGGAGTTGTTTTCAGCAGAGAAGGGCCACGGCGGCAGCTGCTTTGCCTGCTTCTCGGGCAAGTACCCCACTGGCGACGTAACCCACTACCTGCGCCACGTGCAGGAGGAGCGGGCCAGCCACCGCTCCGGGAAAAGCAAAAACAGCCGGTCGGTAAGCGCTAAGGCCCCCGCTCCAACGGAACACTAAGGAAACGATACTTCCCTGCCCCAGAAGGGGCAAGGAAGTGGCACTAAGCGAGGAATGGTTGAAGCCGTCCGCGCCGTTTGGGGCCATTGTTTTAGTCGTTCTAACCTCGTTCAACGAATCAACCCACCTCCGTTCGAGCTATTAGCTTGAACATCCCCTCCTTTCCAGGGAGGGGCGTTGCGTTCAACTCACTCCCCATGTCCGCTTCCCCCGAAAACCCCGCTGGCTACTCCATCGAAGCCGGCAACGCCGCTTCCCGCAACGCCTACGGCTGGGCCAAAAAGACCTTCGCCAACCGCGCCGGTAAGCCCGGCGAAGCCGCCCAGGACCTCGACGGCGGTTTCGCCAACGAAATTCGCTTCGGCAATGCCCGCCTCGGCATCAGCTCCGACGGCATCGGCACCAAAATCGAAGTAGCCGAGCGCGTGGGCCGCTACGATACCCTCGGCTTCGACCTCGTGGCCATGACGGCCGACGACCTCATCGTGGCCGGCTTCGTGCCCACCAACCTTTCCAACATCATCGACGTGAACCACCTCGACTACGGAGTGGTCGACCAGCTGATGCGCGGCCTGCACGATGCCTGCAACTTCGCCCAAATTGCCATCACGGGGGGTGAAATCGCGGAGCTCGGCAACCGCATCGGCGGCTGGCCGGGCGCGGCTATGAACTTCAACTGGTGCTCGACGGCCATTGGCAGCCTGCACCCGAGCCTGGCGCGCCCCCTGAGCGGGCACACCGCCGAGGCCGGTATGGCGGTAGTGGCCCTGCAGTCGCCCTCGTTTCGCTCCAATGGGTACTCGCTGGCCCGTAAAACCCTGCAAAAAGTACTTGGCGACAACTGGCACGAAGCCCCCTACGACGGGGCCGATGCCGACCAGTACGCCACCTGGGGCGAGGCCCTGCTGGCGCCCTCGCTCATCTACTCGCCCGGGGTGGCCGCCCTGCTCGACGCCGGCCTGCCCTTGCACGGGGCTGCCCACATCACTGGGGGCGGCGTGGCCGACAATTTCCAGCGCGTGCTCAAAAACGGCCTCGGCGCGGTACTCGACAATTTGTTCGCCCCTCTGCCCGCCATGCAGCGCCTCTGCGAAATCGGCGGACTCAGCCCCGAAACGGCTTACCTCTACTGGAACATGGGCACCGGTATGCTGCTCGTGACCGAAGAAGCCAGCGCCGCGGCGGTGGTAGCCTCGCTGCAAGCCAGCGGCTATGTGGCGCAGGTTGCCGGCCACCTTACGGCTGCGCGCGGCGTGACGCTGCGGGTGGAGTCGGGAGAGCTGCGCTACGAGTAGGACTCATTTCCGCGGCAGCTCAAGTACTGCCGGATTTGTGGCCCGGATGAGCCTCTCCGTTTTGGGACGACCGACTAGCCTAAAGACGAGAGCAGGCACGCGGGGCCGAGCCGACCAAATAAGTAGGCTTCGGTTCAGATGGGCATAGGCGGAGATTCCGCGCTACGTCCGTCTGAACCGAAGCCTACCTATTTTTTCCAATACCGGGGAAGGTCCGGGTTGAACCGCCGGCTGCCAGAGGTACCTCGTTACGGTAGCTTGATAAGCTTTTGGCGTTGCTCATAGCCGTGCTTGCCGCGCACGATGAGCAGGTACAGGCCCGCGGCCACGCCTCCGCTGCGTACGGTGAACTGCTGTCGGCCCGCGGGCTGCTTTTTGTCCGTTAACAGCGGCTGGGCCCGGCCACCCGTCAGGGGTTGCAGCAATACGCTCACCTCGTCGGCCTGCGGCAGGTCATACGCAAGGGTAAACGTCTCCTGAAAGGGGTTGGGGTAAACCGCCACGGAGTTATCTGAGCGGATCTGTCCAGCGGCGGCACTGAGTGGCGCGCTGCTGCGCGGGCTGAGCGGCGCGCCGACATGGATGTTGAGCGGCTTGTGGTCCTCGATCATCGTGCCATCCTTTAAGTATGCCCGTGGCTTGAACACGTACGTCCGGTTTTCCGTCGGCGTCCACTTGGTGTAAAAGCCCAAGTTGAGCGGGTCGTTCTGCCGTTCGGGAGCAATGCCGGTCCACAGCGGGATGGGGGTGCCATCGAGCAGGAATTCGACCCGCTCCAACTCGGCCTCGACGGGGTCGGGACCAAGCGGATCGATGGAGAAGCGGTTGCCGTTCACATCCACCTCACTCTGTTCAACCCGCGCGCCAAGCTCAAAGGTCCGGTTTATCCCATTCGGTATCGGGTGGTTCTCCACCAGGGGGGAGTTCGGCGAGTTGTGTTGGATGACCAGGTTGCTGGGGTTGTTGTTGAGGTAGATGACGGGGTGCCGGGCCGTGCTTGTGCCCTCGAAGCGGTGGTTCTGGTAGGTGGCGCGTATTTTCACCCGCTCGGCGACTGTTAAGGGCCGGCCCAGGTTGAGGGAGAGCAGACCCGTCGCGTCAGTCGACCAGTTGTTGACTCCCCCGTTCAGCAGTGGCGTCTCGACCCCGCCCGTGACCAGGTAGACTTCGATGCCGCCTTGGTTGCGCAGCAGGTCGCCCCACCGTTCGCCCACGAACCAGCAGGGCTGAGCGGCGACGGCGGGCATACCCGGCCATTGGTTCCCGTGAAAAATGCTCCGCAGCCGGGCCATGGCCTTTCGCTTGCCGTCATTGTCTAAGCTATAGTTGGTCGGGTCGTTGAAATAATCCGTGCGCTTGACTAATTCGATGTTCTTGGTCTCGATGGGGCCAATGACAAGCACCTCCTGTTCGTTGATGACGATGTTGGGCGATTTGACCGTCTGGGCTGGGTCTATTCGGAGCTGCAGGATGGCTCCCTCCTCCTTAGTTGGTTGGCCCACTGGCACAAAGAAGGGCTTGATGGCAAACTTGGCCGCGACGGGGTACGCCAGTGACCAGGACGTAAAGATACTGAAGTTGGTGCCCGTGATATGGTGGCGGAGCGGGCTGGCGTGGGCGCCTTCCCGCCCCCAGCCGCTGGCCGTGACGCGGCCTTGCTGGGCTTCGGCGTACAGGCTGGAGAGGGCGTTGACGCCGCGATATAACACGAGCTCATCGGTGATGGCGACGGCTTGGGTGCCCGACGCCACAACGTTGCCCCCCGAGGGTGTATTCACGTTGGTGGGCGTGGTCGTGGAGGTTGTGGTCGCGGCCGAGGGGCGCATTGTGGCGGCCGGGCGCTGGGCCGCGCGGGCGCTTTCGTAGACCTTGGCCACCAAGTCGGCCTTGTAGTTGTGCTGCGGGTCGAACGTGTAGCTCTCTTTGGCCGGCGTCACATAGAAGCGGGTAAGCGTATCAGTCGCAGTAAGCGGCACGCGCAGCGTGGCTTGCGGGTTGTCCAGCTCGCCGTTATCCAGAATCTTGGTGCTCAGCAAGAGGTTGTTGTCGGGGCTGCTGAGCTCAAGCTCGCCACGCGGGTTGCGCACCTGCACCACCCCGGGCAGGATGCCCCCAACGTTCAGGTTGTCATCCTGCGGGGTCGTCGTGCCAAAAAGTTTGATAACGAGCCCCGGGTCCTGGCAAGTCTCATCCTGGGGGGTGCAGGCGCCGGCGGCGGCCAGGTCCAGGAGCATGTATTTTGGATCGCGATCCTGGTAGTTCTGCGCCGCCGCCTGCTGGAGCACGCCCGGACCGAACCGATTCGCCAGCTGGGGCGGAGTGTTGACGATCAGCGTCACGCCCTTGGCCTGCAATTGGGCCCGCAACTGCTGGGCCGTCACGCGGGGACCGTGGGTGAAGTCGAAGTTCTCGAACTCGTCGGAGTTGTTAACTATTACCACCACGCGCTTGACCCCCGGCTCAGGCGCGGCCGCGAAGTAGGTGTCCAGGTACCCGCGTAGGATGAAGGCCCCGTTTTGGGGCGGGATCGTGTTTTGCTCGTTTTTGGTAGCCAGCTTGGCCAAGACCTTTTGCTTGAGGTCAGCCAGATCGGTTTGCTGCAGATTGGCGTGCTGATTCGAGCCCGCCTGGCCGGCCCCAACCAGGTAGTAGTTGTAGGGCTCGCCGGTGGATTGGTTGCTTTGCTGACCGCCAGCCACGAGCACCCGCACGCGCTTGCAGGAGGTCTGCCGGGCTTCTTGCAGCAACTGGGCCAGCTCGTCGAGGTTGTTGTTGACCAGTTGGGGCAAGTCCTGCACGATCGAGTTGTAGAGGATGTGGGACCCATTAATCACATACGTCACGTCCAGCCGGCAGGGGTTTTCCAGCAGCCGGTCCAAAGCGGGCACGAACAGGCGTTGAAGCCCATTGATGGGCGTGCGCAGGTTCAGCCCCCCGGGGCGGTAAGGCACGAAGGGCACCATCGGCGGGGCCATCGGGGGGGCCACGGGCAGGGGTACCAGGGCGGTGCGGATCTCGGGGGTAGTCACGATCTGGCGCAGGGTGACGTTGTCGAGGCTCCAGCCCTCGAACTGAGTGGCACAGTCGCTTTGCAGGCTGAACTTGACCCGCACCTGCCGGTGCCAGAGGGCCGGGTCACGCAGGCTCAAGTAGGTGATGCGCGTACGCGGACTCAGGCCCGTGCGCTGGCTCAGCAAAGTCCACGCGCTCCAGCTCTGGTCGGGCAACTGGTATTGCAGGTACACCGAGCCGTAGTCGTGGCCGGTCTCGAGCTCGTAGCGTTCGTCGAAGTAGAGCGCAAAGCCCATCAGGGCGTTGGCGTGGTCGCGGAGGGCCGTGTCGAGGCGGAAGGGCTCACTGACGAGCTCGGCGAGTTGGTCGGGCTGGTAGGTCCCGGTGGTGGCCTGGCCGTTGGTGATGCGCCAACTGCCGCTGGGGGTAAAGGCCAGGCCGTTGCCCTGGAAGTCGGTAAGCGAGCCGCCAGTGAACTGTTCGTAAGGGGCCAGCACGGCCTGCGGGGCCGGGCGTGAAGCTAAACGCAGCTCTTTGGGTAGCGGCAGCTCGCGCAGGCTGCGAATCGGTACGGGTTGGGCCCAGCCGGGCAGGTAGGCCAGCAGTAGCAGCGCGGCTAATAGCAGCCGCCAGCCATGGGCAAAAGGTACTCGTCTTGTCGTCATGGGGGTAGGAAGAATGGAGGAAAATGGAGGAAAGCAGAACCGGGCCTAACCGCGGCCCCGGTCGGCGCAAGCCGCGGGTGCCCTGCGTTGAGCGGGCGCTCTGGCCGCTGGTGGTGGGAAAGAAGGAAGGGTGGTGATGGTCTCCGCTACCATCGGGCGTGGAGGCGAGGGCGCGGCCGGGGAGTCAGGGGGCGGCCGGAATTCTGTGGAATCGGCCCGTCCGGGCGGCGGGGCGCCGAAGCCGGGGCTGCCGCGGGAAGCTTCAGAGCTGCTCTGTAAGCCCGGGCCGCGCGCGGGCTGCTAATGCCCAGCGGGGCGAGCGAATCGGCGAGCAGGCCGGCCTGGGAGCCGAAGGTGCGGCGGCACTGGTAGAGGTGACGCAGGGTATCGTCTTTGGCCCCATTGGCCAGCGGTTTATTGCGGATGTACAGGCCATAGTACAGGGTGTCCTGCCCGGCGGCAGGGGCCGCTTCCTGGAAGAAGTAGAAGCCCTTGGCGTCAGTCACCTGCAGGGCCGGGGGCAACGGCACGCGCCCACCCCGGAAGGTGCTCACTGTGCCGCGCAGCTGGGGCCGGGGGGCCAGGCTGTCGAGGTCGCCGACGGTGAGGATGGGTTGCCAGAGCAGGCGGAAGGCCTTGCCCGCTGCCTGCGCTGTACCATCTGCTTTCTTGAGCACGATGCCCGTCAATGTGCGCAGGTTATCAATCAGCAGCGTGCCCTGTGTAACTACATTGCTGTTTGTATAATAGCCGGTAGAACCAGTAACCCAAAATGATAAGTGGGTGATGTTGGTTGTGGGGGTGAATGTTACGGTATCGGTTTGCCAGCTCGTGCGAGACATCGGAATGAGTTTACTCCATAGTTGAGTGCGAGCGCACGCTTTTGAATACCCAAATTGATCTCCATTAAGGCGTAAAGAGACGGGAACATTGTCAAATTGTACATTTATCCGTGGATCACCTGGCTCATAGTTGGGCGCATAGGCTACATCGATTAAGAAGGTATAAGTTATGCCGGCTTTGAGTGGCACGCGTAATTGTTGTCCAACAGTGTAAGATGCACCACCAGCAGACAAGATCCCTAAATAAGCCTCTCCATCCGCAGGCACGAGACGACTACCGTAGTTAGGGTTACTGTAGCCACCACCAGGTAGTCTAGCGGTGTTAGGCATTAAATCAGCATTATACCAATCACACGTGCTCCAGTCGGTGAGGCCAGTCCTACCCATTACGGGTGGAGTGACTCCCTCGAAGGAAGGATTAGTGAATATTAAATCTTTTCGAATTTCTGGAGTGGTTGTCCGGGCCTGGGCGTTGCGGGTAGGGGTCCGTACGGGAGATACCCTGGCCGCCGGTGAACTTGTTAGGGCAGCAGCCCCCGTTGGGCGGGCCGGTTTAGGCGGTAATTGTTGGGCTCCGCTAGGAAAGTAAGCCAATAAGAGCAGCAGCCGCGAGCCGCGAGCGAAGGGTAGTGGTCGTATTTTCATCGGCTGTAGAAAGGAGAGAAAAGGAGAACGGAGGCACGCATAACACTTCTTAGTGGCGCCGGGCAAGCGAGCCCTGGAAGCTCTGGGGGCTTAACCCACGGAGCCGCTGGCGGAGGGAATTAAGGGGTTGCCGCCCCCGCTGCCGCGGGGTACGCAGGCCAGGCCGCGGCTCAGCCAGGGGAGCCGGCCGCCGCTGGGGCGCCGTGGGTCCTCGGCTCGCCCCCCCGGCGGCGGGGGCCGCTGGGCCACGGAAGGCCAGCGGGGCGAGCGAGTCGGTGAGCAGGCCGGTCTGCGAGCCGAAGGTTCGGCGGCACTGGTAGAGGTGACGTAGCGTATCGTCCTTGGCCCCGTTAGGCAGGGCTTTGTTGCGCACGTATAGGCCGTAGTACAAGGTGTCCTGCCCCGCGGCGGGAGTGGCTTCCTGGTAGAAGTAAAAACCCTTGGCGTCGGTCACCTGTAGTGCCGGGGGCAGGGGCACCCGCCCGCCCTGGAAGGTGCGCACCATGCCGCGCGGCTGAGGTTGAGCCAGGCTGTCCAGGTCGCCCGTGGTGAGGATGGGTTGCCAGAGCAAGCGGAAGGGCTTGTCGGCTGGCTGGGCTGTGCTGTCGGCTTTCCGCAGCACCAAGCCTGTTAACGTCCGCAGGTTGTCGAGTAGCAACGCGCCCCGCGTATAATTAGGAGAACCAGTAGAGCCAGTCGCCACAAATGCCAAGCGGGCGATATCGACCTTGGGCGTGATGGTTACCGTATCGGTTTGCCAGGTGGTACGGTCCATTGGAATGAGTTTACGCCACAAGGGAGGGGAGGGATAGACGCACCACCTTCCCGAGCCATCCCTGATCTCTAAAGTGATGGGAACCTGAGGCCAAGCATTAGGAAGGTGGGAATTTTTGACATACTCGAGGCCATAGGCAACATCAATTAAAAAAGTATAAGTAACGCCTGCTTTCAGCGGCATGAGTAATTCTTGCGCGGAGCCATGCTCAATACCACCACTAGTTTCAAGTCCGACATAGGCGTTTCCATCCGCGGGCGCGATGTTGCTGCCATAGGCATTGGATGCTCCAGTGATGTTAGGCAATACTTGATAGTTGTTAGGACATGCAATCCAATAAGGGGTGCTACCGAAGAGTACGGGTGAGGTCAGTACGTCAAAGGAGGGATTCCTAAATAGCGGATCTTTTCGGAACTCGGGGGTAGTTATGTTGGCCGGAGCGTTGCCCGCGACAGCTTGTGCGGGCGAGGCCCGCGACTCGGAGGAACCTGGTAGAACAGCCCCGGCCGAGCGGGTCGGCCGGCGAGGTAGTTGTTGGGCCCCGCTCGGCCAATGGGCAAGTAGGAGCAGTAATAGCGCCGGTAGTGGGCATAAGCCTTGGCGAAGGGGGAAGGCAGGTGTTTTCATTAGTTAGTGAGGCCTGGGCTAGTGATGGACCTGCCAGGGGGCAGACCGGCAGGAGATGAGTAAGTGCGAATTATCAATTATCCGGTTGAGGCACTGGTTTACTCAGTCCATTAAGAGGATTATCAATGCGATAGTGAAGGAGTGCGCGTCCTAATCCTTTTATGATAAGGTCGAGCGCCTCAGCCCGGGGCCGTAGGATGGAGCCAGAGCGGCCTGGGGGCGTGGTGGTCGTGTAAACCGTGGTTAAGAAGCTGTTTAAGTTAATGTTTTGCTGCCACTCAGATTCTTACAACTGCATTTACCACCTTTTGGCGCGTTTGACGGCAAGCTGAATCGTTGTTTCAGCGCACGGCTAGGCTGAAAAGGGGGGCTAAGCGCCGGAAGAAGAAATAACTTAAACAGCTTCTAAAGCCTGTCCTTACGAGCAGGTATCCTGCTGATCTATGAAGTGGCGATCAGCCGCCATGTTGGTTGGAGCACCCCTCACCCGACGGCAGATGACCGCGCTCCCCGATGGATGGGTCCTCTGATTAGGAATAGTCTTTCGCCGCGGAAAGTTATTTCCCTATCCGGGTGGTGGCCATGGCGTTAACGAGCAGGTCGTCACGGGTGTAAGATCCTTGGTCGATGCTGGGGCCGCCGGACTCAGGTTCGTGGCCTGCCCCACCAGAGGGGCTCGGTAACCGGCAAATTCAGCTAGGCCAACACTTCCCCAGCCGGCACCCCGGGGCAGCCGCGGTAGCTTCGGCTGTGGAGGTTGTGCTTAGCAGCCGGAATTAGAACAAAACCATACTAGTCATATATATAAAATTCGAAAAGAAAAGGCTGTCAGGGCTTGGCTAAGCTCAAGCTTTGCGGCAAAGTTGCCCAGGGAGTATCTGCTTTCCTAAAGACGGCCACACCCGTTTGGATGAATAACCTCAGCATTAGGATCAACAACCAAATTTCTTGGTTCTAAGAGGGAGTAGGGAAATAAAAGCGCTATGTAGTTTTGATGGATGTCACGGAGAGCATATGCCACTGATTTAACGGATACGGAATGGGGGCTAGTCGAACCCTATGTGCGCACCAGCGGCTACGGCCGGCCGCCGCTGCATAGCAAGCGCGAACTGCTCAACGCCATTTTTTACCAACTACGGGCTGGTAGCGCCTGGCACCTGTTGCCGCACGATTTGCCGCCCTGGCGTACGGTCTACCAGCAGTTCGAGGCCTGGCGCGAGGACGGCACGTGGGACGAGCTCCTGCATGGACTGCGCCGACAGGTGCGGCAGTTAAGCCGCGAGGCCGACCCGACAGCGGGCGCCATTGACACGCAGTCCGTGCGCACGGGCAGTAAACACGGGCAGTAAAAGGGGGGCTGCCACGGCGACGATGCGGGCAAGCAAGTAGCGGGGCGTAAGCGCCATATCGCCGTGGACACGCTCGGTCTGCCGCTGGCCGTACACGTACAGGCAGCCAGCGTACAGGACCCGGTCGGGGCCGCTCCGGTACTGGCCGAAGCCAAGGCGCGCGCACCCGACTTGCAGTTGCTGTGGGCCGATGCCCGCTACCAAGGACCACTCGGGGCCACAGCGGCTACCGCGCTCGGCCTGCGCGTGGCGGGGGTGAGCAAGCCGCCTAGCACGAAAGGCTTTGTCGGGTTGCCCCGGCGCTGGGTGGTGGAGCGCTCCTTCGGCTGGCTCAGCAAGTACCGCCGCGTGGCCGGCCGCGACTATGAAACCAACCCGCTGAGTAGTGAGGCCAGTATAAAAGCTTGTTTCTGCCAGCTGATGATACGCCGATTGGCCAAAGGACCTCCTCCTAAATAGAGCCCTTGAATTATCCTATGCCCTCTAAGAGGCTGTTTAAGTTAATTTTTTGCTGCGAATCAAGGTTTTGCCAATGCCTTTGCCGCCTGTTGGCGCGTTTGAAGGCAACCTAAATCGTTGTTTCAGCGCACTGCTAGGCTGAAAAAGCGGTCTAAGCGCGGTAGGGAGAAATAACTTAAACAGCTTCTTAGATTCCCTTTCAAGGGACCTTCAAACGCGCCAGAAGGCAGCAATACAGTTCCAAGAAACTGATAAAAATTAGCTTAAACAGCTTCTAAGAGGGCATAGGATAAATTAATCACTATAGTTAAACATATATATATTTTACCTTTTTCCTCTCTTCTTTTGGGTCTATAACCTTCCTGTACTCAGGAATAGGTCTTGGATGACTTACCATTAGAGCAAACGGCTGCGATAGAAGCCCACTAAACAAGAATAGTGAATTCGGATCGATTCTGCCTGCGGTTGTACGCCTCACATAGTCGACGCGCTCATCTGCCGGGCTAAAAAGCCTCTGAGAACGCTTCCAAAGGCTTTTTAGCCCGGCAGATGAAGCGCGGATTAGTTGCGCACCAGCGATAGGGCCAAGTTCACGTTTTGGCCGACCACGCGCACCACGTAGGTGCCCGGCAGTAGGTGCTCGATGTTAAGCGGATGCTCGCTGGGGGCGGCAAGTACATCGGCCCCCACCTGACGCCCCATCAGATCAAGAATCCAGACCTGGTAAGCCCCCGCCGACAGGTCCGTCAGATCGAGGGTGGTGTGGCCGGGGGCAGGGTTGGGATGGAGCGCTACGGTAGCCTTAGTGAAACTGGTGAACTTCACGACCCGCACCGGACTCCAACTGGCCGTGCCGTCAGTGTCGACCTGCCGCAGGCGGTAATAAACGAGCGGGTACCCCTGACGGCCGGCCCCAGCATCGATGAAGCGGTAGTCGGTGGGGCGGGTGCTGCTGCCCTGCCCCCGCTCGGTGCCCACGCCCTCAAACGAGCGGGCGTCGAAGGACCGCTCGATCTCGAAGCGCTCGTTGCGCAGCTCGCTGGCCGTGGTCCAGTTCAGCACCGCGTCGCGGCCCAAAGCTGAGACCTCGAAAGCCTTCAACTCCACGGGCAAAGGCGGCTGGCGCTGGGTGGTGCGGCTGGCGCTGTTGTTGGGGGTGTTGTTGTCGGTCCTCAGGCACGAGCCCACGTTGCTGGTGACCGTCACCAACGCGCTGGACATGGGAAAACTAATGCTGTTGCTCAAGATGTTAGAGCCAGCGGCGGCGTCTAGCCGGGCAGTGGACGCAAATGTCACCACCCCGGTGCTGGCGTTGTATGTGGCCCCGGAGGGCAGCGACACCGTGCCCGCAGCGGGGGCTGGCACCAGCGTCAGGGTAGGCACCACGTTGTAGGCCCTTTGAGGGCCGCCATTGGTAGTCGTGTGCGTGTAGGTGACGGTAGTGCCGGTCGCGGCCGACGCCGGGCCCGTGACTGCCGTGCGCAGATCCGCCGTCGGAATTACCACCTGGGTCGAGAAGGAGAAGCTGTTGTTGCCCGGAGTGAGGTCTGCCGGGGTCGAGCTCACGCTGCCGGAGGCGGTCACCGCCGTGCTCGAGTTGGGCATGGTGAAGATGATGGTCGTGAGATCATTGGCTTGGCCTGAGTCGTCTTGGAAGAGGCTGGGCAGGGTCGCACGAGGGGACAGCGTCACCACCCCCGTAACGGGGTTGTACGAGGCGCTATTATTCCCCGTCCGTGTTATCAACGAGACGTTCAGGTTTGGGGGTAGGGCAAGGGTAGCTACCACATTGGTGGCCGTGCTGGTGCCGGTGTTGGTGATAAAAAATGATAATGTGACTATGTCACAGGCCCAGGCCGAGCCCACGGGGGCATCTGCATCGGAGCCTGTGGTGGTTATGAATACGCTTAACTCTGGCTGGGCCTGAGCCGCTGAAAAGCAGCTCAGGCCCAGGTTAAGCAGCAGCCCGACTATTAGCGCTGCGAAGCAGCGCCGCGAACAATGCGAAGCAGCGCCGCGAACAATATAATAATGAGGAATAGGAGATGTTCTCATGTAGAACAAGGAGGTGAGAATGGTAAAAAGACGAGCCCGGTACCATTGCGAGCGCGGTGGCTTTGTTGATCTAACGCAAATGCTCGTTTCAAGGTAAACAGAAATAGTTGAATGGTGTTTCCATTTGCTTCTGTTCTTTATTGTATGTTTCATATTTTTATTGAATTTTACCGCTGCCAGCTTCTGGACGCTGCTTGTTGCGAGCCGCCGCTGGGGAGTGCTAGATGCTACCAGCTGGTGGCGCTGACGCCTGTACCTCTGGTATTTAGAGTAGTTCTCAGATCAATGTATAGAACGCCGCCGAGAAACCTCACGAGACCCCTATGGGAGCCTGCCGGGTACGCCCCGGTTCGCTTCCGGCGCCAAGCTCCAGCAGAGAGGAGCCAAGCCAACAAGGACACGGAAGCGAGAAAGGGGCTAAGAGCCTATCAGAAAAATAAGGGTTAGTGTCGCTAGATGATATTGGCGCAGGCTAAGTGGAGGAAGGCTTCGTAGTTAGCCACCTTCTAAGGCCCTTTCTCAATTTAGCCGAAGCCGTGGTGGCCCTTACCTAGCGGAGTTATTCATAATGGGTGGCGGAGGGTCGGGACGGTTCGGGTCGATTACGGAGCCGCCCAACCTGCTGGCAGGCGCGGTCGATTCAGCATCGCCCCGGCAAACCGGCCAGCAGTTGTCACCGGAGGAACGCGGCGAGGTCAGTTTCAGCACCGGGCCGAATACGGTATTTGTCGGGTCGGCAGGGGTGGAACGGACGAAGCAGATGTGGCTTCCGTCAACAAGCAACAGGTGTCCGTAAGCTGCGCCGGCTGCTCGAAGGGCCGGCGTATTGGAGATGAACCTATCCATCCTGAAAAAGGGGAAGCGGAAGCAAAACCTCGTCGGCTCAGAGCCAAGCTGCCGGGTACCGAATGGTCGAATACTCCCTTACGCCCCGCGCACCGGGCGCTTGTCCAGGATGAGCTGGGTGCGGTAGTCGTAGAGGCTTTTCTCCAGGCCCACGGGGTAGGAGTGGGGGTTGAGGAAGCGCCGGATGCTGGGGTCCAGGCTTTGCACTTCGCGCTGGGCGTGGGCGCGGCTTGCGGCCAGCGAGGGCAAGTCCAGCACCCGCCGGCCCTGGCGGAACACCGGCTCCAGCAGCTCGCGGAACGTGGTTTCGGGCCGGATGGCCAAACGGCGGGTGAGGTCGAGCGGGTCCACGAGGGTGATGGCCTCGGGCAGCGGCTCCGCCGTGTTGTAGAGCATGTCGGCGCGGGGCTTGCCGTACTCGTTCAGGTAGCGGCGCACTTGCAGAATGCCGGGAATACTGGTTTTGGCTACCTGCTCCGAGAGCTTGATGGTGAAGTCCCAGCCCGAGTCGTCGGCTTTGCGCAGGGCCGCTAATTTGTACACCCCGCCCAGCGCCGCCTGGTTATAGGCCGTGACGAGCTGCGTGCCCACGCCCCAGGTGTCGATTCGGGCCCCTTGCTGCTTGAGGCTGGTAATGAGGTTTTCTTCCAGGTCGTTGCTGGCCACGATGCGCGTCGCGGTGAAGCCGGCTTCGTCGAGCACCGCCCGGGCCTCGCGGCTGAGGTAGGCCAGGTCGCCCGAGTCGAGGCGGATGCCGGCCAGCTCGTGGCCCCGGGCGCGCATCTCCCGGGCCACCTGGATGGCCTGGCGCACGCCTTCCAGAGTGTCGTAGGTGTCAACCAGAAACACCGAGTCGTCGGGGAAGGCTTGCGCGTACGCCGAAAAGGCCTTGATTTCATCACCGAACGACATCACCCAGCTGTGGGCGTGGGTGCCGCGCACGGGAATGCCGTAGCGCTGCCCGGCCAGCACGTTGCTGGTGGCATCGGCCCCGCCGAGGTAGGCGGCGCGGCTGGCTCCCAGGCCGCCATCGAAACCCTGGGCCCGGCGCAGGCCAAATTCCAGGACCTGGTCGGTTGGGCCGACGGCCTCGCGGATCCGGGCGGCCTTGGTCGTAATCAGGGTTTGGAAGTTGACCAGCGTGAGCAGGGCCGTTTCGAGCAGCTGCGCCTGCAACAGCGGCCCGCGCACCCGAAGCAGCGGCTCGTTGCCGAACACCACGGTGCCTTCGGGTACGGCATCAATGTCGCAGCTGAACCGGAGCCCCCGCAGGTATTCCAGAAACTCGGGCGGGAATAAGACCCCGTTCTGGCTGCCGCGCAGGCTACCCAGATACGCCAGGTCGTCATCCGAAAAGCGCAGGTTTTCGACCCAGTCGACCACCAGGGCTAATCCGGCCGCTACCGCGTAGCCCCCCTGAAACGGGGCTTTGCGGAAGTACAGGTGAAACACGGCCTCGCGGTCCTGCAGCCCCTGTTGCCAGTAGCCATAAGCCATCGTGAGCTGATAGAGGTCGGTGACGAGGGCCAGCGAAGGCGCGTAAAGGCCGGACAGCGGAGCTGAGTTCATAGACGAAGGAGCGCAGGCAAAAGGACCTGGCCCCGCAAAGGAAAGGCCGGGACCGGCAATACCCGGCCACGGCCCGGCTCGGGGAGTGCTTACTTTGCGCTTGATGCCACCCTCACCCTTCGTCTTCTTTCGTTTGGCCCGCCGCGTGGGCCAAATACGCTCCGCCTACCGGCTGCTGCTCGGCATTTTACTGGGCGCCGTGGCGTGGGCGGCGGCTCCGGCGGGGCTCGACGCCATTAGCCGTTGGGTAGCAGCCTGGGACACTTACGCTGCCGTTTCGCTGTTGCTGGTCGGCGCCGCGGTGTTCACGGCCGATGCGAGCAGCATTCGGCGGGTGGCCAACCGCGAAGACTTCAGCCGCGCCCTGGCGTTTGCCTTCGTGCTCGTAGCGGCCCTGGCCAGCCTTTTGGCCGTGGTAGCGCTCTTGGGCACCACCAAGTCGACCGCGCCCGGGCTGCGGGTCCGGCACGTGGGGTTGAGCGTTGCGGCCGTGCTCGAGTCCTGGTTGTTGGTACACACCGTGTTCACGCTGCGCTACGCCCACATCTTCTATGATTCCGACGAGAAAGGCGCCGATACCGGCGGCTTGGGCTTCCCCGGCAACGACCCGGAGCCCGACTACCTGGACTTTGCCTATTTCGCCTTTACCATTGGCATGGCCGCTCAAACCGCCGACGTCACTATTTCGAGTAAGCGGCAGCGCCGCACGGCCCTGTTGCACGCCATCATCTCGTTCGGCTTCAATACCGCCATCGTGGCCCTCAGCATCAGCGCGCTGGCCGGCCTGCTTTGAGTCTGACAATTTAGAACTTAGAACTCAGAACCTAGACCGCAGTAAAAAGCTAGATTCGAGCTACAAAAGGACAATATTCCAGGCTCTAAGTTCTAAGTTTTAGGTTCTGAGTTCTAAGCTCTAAATCAGTCGCTTAAGATATTAACCCGCGGCTTACGGCGAGCTTGATAAGGGCCGCCGTGTTCTTGGCCTGAGTTTTAGCAATGATGTTTTGGCGGTGGGTTTCAATCGTACGCTTGCTGGTGAAGAGCTTATCTGAGATCTCGCCGTTGGTCATGCCTTCGGCAATCAGTTTGAGAACTTCCAGCTCGCGGGCCGTCAGGTCGGAGCCCGTGCTGATGGCCATGCCGTCGGTGGTTATGCTCGGGCCCGTGGGGTGAGACACGGCTTTATAGAGCATGCTGAGGCCGATCTCGGTGCATAAGAATGGGTTGCCCGCCGCTACGGTGCGAATGGCGTAGGTGATTTCGCTGATGGCGGCGTTCTTAAGTACGTAGCCCAGGGCGCCGGCTTCGAGCATGCGGGCCACGTAATTCTCGTGGTCGAGCATGGTGAGCACAAGCACGCGCACTTCGGGAAAACGGCTCCGGAGCTCGGGCATGGTGGCGAAACCATCGAGCACGGGCATCTGCACGTCCATCAGAACAACGTCGGCGGGGGTCGTTTCGAGGATGGCCAACACTTCGGCCCCGTTGCTGGCTTCCCCTACCACATCCAAGTCGGCATCGGCCGAAAGCAGCGCCCGAATACCATCGCGCAAAATAGTGTGGTCGTCAGCAAGTAGGATACGGGTCATAGCAAGAAGAAAGGTTAAGACTGTCGAAACGGAGGATCTACCACAAAGTTTAGTTTGGGTGACCTAAGGGAGCCCAGCTCCGTATTTGTACCAGATTGAAAGTGGCCAAGGCCGTTTTACGAAGGGATTTATACGGCTTTTGGCCGAAAACCTCTGAATGAGCCTAGCTGAGCGTGTATTTTCGGGTTGTTTAAAATCGATGCTTCGGCCTGCTCGCCGCGAAATTGATTATTTTCTTGATTTCGGACTGCTCTTGCCCACTATGATTCGCGTGCTTTTAACCGATGGCCATCCTCCTGCCCGGGCGGCGTTGAGGACTGGGCTCGGGGCTACTACGAGCTTCGAAATAGTGAGCGAAGCCGGCACCAGTGACGAACTACTGGATCAGCTGGCCAGGGCGAGCGCGGCCGTGCTGGTGCTCGACCTAAACCTGCCGGGGCCCGACATTTTTGCCTTGTTGCCGGCACTACGCGAGCAGTATCCCCAGCTGCGCGTGCTGGCCCGGGGCGAACTCACCAACCGGCATTACGTAGCCCGCGCTTTCAACTCGGGCATCCACGGCTACCTGCTGAAGAGCTCCCTGCTCACGGAACTCATTTACGGGTTGAGCACGGTGGCGGCGGGCCGGCCGTTTCTGTGCTCGGCCGTCGGCCTGGCGTTGGCGGGCCGGTTCTACGCCGACAGCCCGGCCGACGGCGATGCCACCCGAACCACGTTGGGGTTAAGCAAGCGCGAGATGGAAGTGCTGAGCCTGGTGGCCGAGGGCCTGACCAACGCCGAAATCGCCCTGAAGCTCTTCACCAGCAAGCGCACCATCGAAACCCACCGCCAAAACATCATGGACAAAACCCGGACTCGCAACACGGCGGCCCTCATTAAGCTGGCCACGTGCCAGGGGCTGCTCCGGGAATAACCAGGCAGTGAGGATGAGACCGAGTGAGGTGTTGGCAGGCTGAGCTAAGAGAACGGTCAGGAAGAACAGGTCGGGCCGCGCGCAGCATCGCGCGGAGCACTGCCCCAGTCGTGAGGGTGAAGCGAGTGGCCACTTCCCCGGTTCGACCCGCCAGGGCTCGGCCCGACCGTTCTCCTCGCTTATCCAGCCATCTCCGCTCCTATTCCGGTCCCGACCCCATCGCTTAGCTGGGCGGCAATAATGAACTCGGCTAGCTCGCGGAAGCAGCCGTGGCCGCCGGGGGCCTGGCAAACAAAATCCGCTTCGGCGCGGGCAAAAGAGGTGGCATCGCCGGGGCAGGCCGCGAAGCCCACCAGGCGCAGAATCCCGATGTCGTTGGTATCGTCGCCGATGAAGGCTACCTCCTCGGCAGTCAGGCCGGTGCGCGCCAGAATAGCCTGTAAGCAGGCCGGCTTGTCCTTGATGCCCAAGTGCAGCTCCTCAATTTGAAGTTTGGCGGCCCGGGTGCGCACCGAAGGAGACACTTCGCCGGTAATAATACCGGTGGCAATCCCGTGTTCGCGCAAGCGCATAACGCCCATGCCGTCGCGGATGTTGAAGCGTTTCATCTCCTCGCCGCGCTCGGAGTAGTATACGCCGCCGTCGGTGAGTACTCCATCGCAATCGGTGAGTACCAGGCGGATGCGGCAGGCCCGCGCGACAAGATTAGCTAATTTCATAAAATCAAGAAAAAGTGAAGAGGGGGAAGATGACAAAAAAAGCCGTCAGGCGTTATTTTAGGCGGAACTGAGGTCCTGAAAGAAAAATAAAAACATTATTGCAATTGAAATTATTCCGGGAAGTGTATCTTAGCATAGAGAACCCTCTACCCTTGTATCTTATGAAGAACTATTTGACCGTATGGGCAATTTTGGCCTGGTCTACTCCGTTCGTCACCCATGCTCAAACCGCTCGGGAGGCCATGCTGGCTGCCGAGACTTCTTTTGCGGAAGCTGCAAAGGAAGGGACGCGAGCAGCTTTTCTCGCCAATTGTGCGCCCACTGCTTTTGTGAGCGACAACGGTGCCCTGGCCGACGCCCACCAAGTGTGGTCGGCCCGCCCCACCCAAGCGAATACCCACATGGCGTGGTATCCGGTGTTGGCTGATGTAGCCCAATCCGGCGACCTGGGCTACACGACCGGCCCGTGGGCGTCGTTCCAAAACAACCGTCCGCAAACGGAGGGTGAGTACGTGACGGTGTGGCGCAAGCAGCCCGATGGCCACTGGAAATACGTGGTGGACATGAGCGTGGAGCGCATTGGCAAGGCCGCGCCCAAAATGCCGGTCGTGCCCCAGCCGCACTTGTCGGCGGCCGTCGCCACGCCTAGCGCGGCGCCCTCCAGCGTGCTGCTCGACCTCGACGGTAAGTTCACCGAAGCCGAGCTGCTGAAGCCCGGCGCTACCTATGAGCAGTACCTCAGCACGGAGGCCCGTCTCTACCGCTCCGGGGTGTCGACGATGCAAGGCGAAACCGCCATCGCCAACATGAAAAACCTGAACGGCCGCTACTTCTTCGCGGCCACGAGCGGTTACCTGGCCGCGGCCGGCGACCTGGGCTACGTGGTCGGCACCATGCGCCGCCCCGCCGAGGGCCGGATTCCCGAGGAGCAAGGCAGCTACCTGCGTATCTGGCGGCGCGAAGCCGTCGCGGGTTGGCGCATCGTCGTGGAGGTGTTGAACTTCACGACCAAGCCAACGCCGATGGCCAACGATGGGGCCGCTACCGTGAGCCAGCCGCTTACCAGGCGCCCGCAGTAGTCGGGGCCACCTCCCTTTTGAGTAAGCAACTAAAAGCCCGTAGCCGGGCGCAATATGGTAGTGCAACTATATGCAAAAGATAGGTGGTAGGGTTACCGCCCGAAGCTAGCCGGTACTGACCGCCCCGCGTCGGGCTGCCAGTTGGTATCAGGCTCGTTAAACAATAGCTAGAGCCGTTCTCCAGTCAGGGCACCGTTTTCTAGGAATTAAAAATTAAAAATGAAGAATTAAAAATCGGCTGGTCCATTTTTTAATTCTTCATTTTTAATTTTTAATTCTTTTCCTAAAGCTGCTCTAAAAGGCTCACTACATTTTAGTAGTGAGCCTTTTTAGTGCTTAAGCATAACCCTGGTGAGAAAAACAGCTACGCGCCGGTGGGGGCCAAGCGCACGACCAGCCCGTCGGTGCGGGGCGTGAGGCGAATCTGGCAGCTTAGGCGGCTGCCTTCGTGCACTACGGGTAGGGTTTCGAGCATGTCCAGCTCGTCGTCGCCCGGCTCGGGCAGGGCGGGGCCGGCGAGCACTTCCACGTGGCAGGTAGCGCAGAGCGCCATGCCCCCGCAGGTAGCCATGATGTCGTAGCCGCTGGCTTTCAGCAGCTCCATCAAACTCAAGCCCATGTCAGTAGGAGCCTCAAGCTCCCGGCGTTGGCCGGGGGCTTCTTCAACATAGACGCGGATATCTTCTTGCATAGCAGTAGTGAGGCGGCCAGGTAAGTAATTAAGAGCCGCTGGCGTAACGGGCAACGAAGGTAGCAGGCTGAAAACGAGCTACCCGTCGCCCCGCTGCTCCAGCGCGTCATTACATCGTCGGCACCCCATTCACCGTCGTGTACTTGAGCACGTACTTTTTGTCGGGGTAAATGTACTTATAGGCCCCCTGGCACATGAGCGCGGCTTCGTGGAAGCCGCAGAGAATGAGCTTGAGCTTGCCGGGATAGGTGTTGATGTCGCCGATGGCGAAAACGCCGGGCAGCGAGGTGCTGTAGTCGACTGTATCAACCACGATGGCGTCGTCGGTCAGGTCGAGGTTCCACTCGCCGATGGGGCCGAGCTTAGGCGTCAGGCCAAAAAGGGGAATGAAGTGGTCGAGCGGCACGGTTTCGGCCGTGCCGTCGTTGCCAGTGATGGTGACTGCCGCCAGCTTGCCGTTGCCGTGCAGGTGGGTGACGTTGGAAGAGAGCACCAGCTTGATTTTGCCGGCTTCGGCCAGGCTCTTCACTT
This sequence comes from Hymenobacter montanus, assembly GCF_014699115.1. Classification (GTDB taxonomy): domain Bacteria; phylum Bacteroidota; class Bacteroidia; order Cytophagales; family Hymenobacteraceae; genus Hymenobacter; species Hymenobacter montanus. The sequence goes on along the minus strand of NZ_JACXAD010000005.1, from coordinate 167,083 downwards.
TTTCGGCCGAGTCGGCGGCCCCGCGGAAGGTAGTGCCCCGGTGCACTAGGGTTACGTCGGAGGCCACGTTGGCCAGGAAGTTGGTCCAGTCCAGGGCCGAGTCGCCCCCGCCGGCGATAACGATTTTCTGGCCCCGGAAGTGCTCGGGGTCGCGCACCATGTAATGGACGCCTTTGCCGCCTTCGAACTGCTCGAGATTTTCGACGGCGGGCTTGCGCGGCTCAAAGGAGCCCAGGCCGCCGGCAATGGCCACGGCCTTGCACAGAACTTCGGTGCCGTCGGTGGTATAGAGCTGGAAGGAGCCGTCGTCGAGCTTGGCAAACCGCTCGACCCGCTCGCCGAGCGTGAACGTGGGGTGAAAGGGCTCGATTTGCTTGAGCAGGTTGGTTACCAGGTCGCCGGCCAGGATTTCGGGAAAGCCCGGAATATCGTAAATCGGCTTTTTCGGATAAATCTCCGAGAGCTGGCCGCCGGGCTGGGGCAGGGCGTCGACTACGTGGCAACGGAGCTTGAGCAAGCCCGCTTCAAAAACCGCAAATAAGCCGACCGGGCCGGCCCCGATGATGCAGATATCGGTGGAAATGGTGTTGGGCATAATAACGAAAAGGGCCTGACGGGGCGCCGGGTGAAAACAGACCGCAACCAAAGGAGCCGCCCCGGCAAAGGTACGGCCCGCGGCCGGGGCCGCCAATCGGGCATTGTTCCTTAAACAAGCAAACCAGCCAAATCGTTGGCGCTAGCCAATTAAATGAGGATGGCCCGGCCTTCGAAAAGGTATTTATTCAGCTTCCCACAGCTTGCCAAACGCATGGACCCTTGGGAACGACTCGGCACCCAATGCCTGGCTGTTGCGGCACGTTGCGGGGCTGCCCATGGGCACGGCGGCTACCAGGCTCGTGACGTACTACCTCAATGCCTAGCGACCCGAAATGGGGGAACTTGCCTCCGGGGCTGTGGGCCGGGCCGGATTGGGGCATGAGTGCTCAAAACGAGATGGCCAAGCTGCTGGTAAGGTTGCCGTAGCTGTTGGCAGTGGGGTTGTCGGGCCGCTCAAACACGGGCGCCTGACCGCGCAGGTAGCGGCCTTCCAGCCGGAGCAGTACGTTAGTGGCGGGGGCGTAATCGAGGTTGAGCGAGCCGCCGCCGGCTTTAAAATCCGCCTCGCCGGGGCCGGGGCTGATGGTATTGATGATGACGCCCCGGTCGGCGTAGTAGTATTCGGCGCGGGCCGCGGCCACCCATTTGGCGGCCAGCTGGCAGCGCACGAAAGCCGAGGCCGCGTGCCAGGTGTCGTACCGGCCCTCGTCGGCAGCGGCCTGCTTGCCCACGTCGAAGACGCCCGCCACGCTCCAGTGCCCGGTGAGGGCATAGGTGAGGTAGAAGTTGTGGAAATAGCGCTGCCGCGCGGCGCGGCCACTGGGCTGCTCATTCCCCAAAAACGCGCTGCTGTTGACGAGCAGCTTGGGGCTAGGCTTCCACTGAACCTGGGTGCCCAACGCTTTTTGCTGATTGGTTTCGCGGATGTTCTGCCAGCCGTTCAGCCCCAGGATGGTGAGCGTGAGTTTGGGGCTGGCTTCGTAGCTGAGGCGCACGCCCGTTTCGTAGTAGGGCGAGTTTTCGGCCATGATGGAGCGGGTCAGCGTCCAGTTATCCTCGCTGACGGCCGACTCGAACCCCAGGTGGGAGGTGAAGATGCCCGCATCGAGCCAGGCTTTTTTGAAGGGGCGAAACCCGGCATAAGCCTCGTAGAGGTGCCGAAACGTGGGGGACTCCTTCGTATAGTTGGCTTCAACGTAAGAGCCCGCCTGCAACGCCAGGGTACCACGCACCTGGCCGTTGTCGTAGCGCAGGCCCACCAGGCCCTGATTCACGCTGAACTCGTTTTGGCGGTTATGCGAGTAAAGGAAGCCGGGCCGGGAGTTGGTCTCGACGTGCTTGATGTCGTAGCTGTAGTAGGCATCCAGGTAGCCGTATACCGTGAGCGGCCCGGGAGCAATGGAATCCGCAGCGGGCAATGAAGTGGTGAATTGCGCCTGGGCGGGCAAATGGGCAGTGGCAAGGAGTAAGATCAGTAATCGGTGTTTCATGTAGGGGCGTGTAGCGGCGCGCAAAGTAAACGGGCTTCTAACAGTTGAGTCTATGAGTTAAGAGATCAGTCATCACTAACCGTCTGAGACCAGTCATGCTGAACATAACCTAAACATCTGGCGTGTAGCAGTAACTTCATCTTCGAGGAGAATTAGCATCTTTCTTTGAATAGATATCTCTCACATGCTGTTTAGCATTTGCTAAAGCGTTTATTTATTCGCATCGTTTCTAACGCTGGCACGCTGCTCTAAAAATTATTTTACTTCCCGTCCTTTGCCCGCAGCTATAAGCTTTACTTTCTTTCTTTTTCCTTTAAAGAAAAACTTATGCTCCTTTTTATTCTTAGTTTTAAAGGGTTTCTCGAATAAGTCCTAATTTGTCAAAAGCTTTTCTGTAATTTTTTTGATGGTCTTAAATACGATAGCATCGTAATTGTCAATTACAATTTTGATTCTGGCCTTGTGTATCATCAGCTTCTGCTAACCGAGCAGGATTCGCGGAGCAACACACCGTAACCCTGGTATAAGGAACAATTGATGGCTTCGATGATACCTGTGTCGCCGCGGCCTGTTAGGCAGCGCGGCAGTACGCCCACCTAGGCTGGGAACAGGTCCGTAAAGCACCCAAAATGCTTGTAGTAACGGCGAGGCAAGGCCTGCCACAAGCCTGCCACAAGGCCGGGTGGTGGCTACATCGTGGCGGCCGAGTACCTACCCCACGATGCGCCTGGTCCGCTCGACGGCCAGCCAGACTTTACGCTTTTTTGGCCTATGAATGTCCACATTTGGTCGAGTTCAAGCACCTCCCATTCGCGGTGTTGCGCTTTTTTAGTCGTAGACGCGGCAAGGGCAGGCTTAGTTGCTGCGCTTTTTTTGGCTAGCTTGGCTACCGTCATGCCTGCGACACCTGCCATGCGCACAATGTGTCGTTGCAAATTGCACTCGGCCAGCAACTTTTCTACCTATGAGTAACGAATGACCCGCGCTGTTGCCGCAGGTGTAAAACGGGCCTGGGGGCCACAAGCGGTACACTGGTGCTGTGTTAAAACCATCAACGGTACTACGATTTTCACAGCTATGTAGAGCGTAGATCACCGTCTTTTCTCTTATCCGCTATTTCAATTAGGTAAGGTTTTCATCCACCAAAGCTTGTTTCTAAACTTTATACAGTCTAGGAACGATTTTCCTTTCTTTGCTTTGTTAGGTAGCTCACATACTATTCGGTAATTCTCCGGATTATAGTAAGATACATACCTGTCAATTTGAGGGGAATTAAAATCCTTCAAGGTTTACATCATTGAATAAACGAGGCAGATAATGCTTCAGTCGCGTTTTATTCTTACCGCACTTAAAAACCAGCGCTTCCTGCCAATTGAACATTCCTCTAGTCTGAGTTAATAGTTCTACGTACTCTTTTACACCGATGTTCATTTCTGTCCATCCTGCCTCATGTCCAAACAGAAATAATTTCTCAGCAAATTTCCCGTTTTCAACTTGAAAGCAAGCAATTTCCCCTGCATCAGTAAAAAAGAAATCAAATGGGCGGATTGATTGATAAAAGGCTAAATCTTCCTGATCCGTGTTTTCAAACCATATTACATCCTTCCAACCCTTAGAACGGTTGTAACCCCAAAGAGAATCAGCTAGGCTTTGTATCTTTATGTTGCCAGAAATAAAGGGGTTATCTACGTCTAGATGATCGATAAGTGCGCTATCTTTCAATCGCCATTCAAACGAAGCCTCCTCAACTTCTCCATAAAAATTTATTACTTCAAATGGTGCTTCAATCCCCCATTTTGATAGCAGGATACTTACTACTTCGGCGCCAGGACCATAAATTAATTGAGATCGGGAAACTTCAAGCAAGGCGTTTTCTTCCAATTCTGCTTTGAGTTTTTTAAAGCCGAAAAATAAGGCTGATCACTCATCAAACAATAAGTTTTAGGGTGTTAAATCAATAGCGCATCCATTAGGCATTTCAATTACTTTGCTGGGTATAATGCTTCATCTAGGCTTAGCATGGCTGCCTGGTTGATACGGATACTTTTGCACGAAGCCTTAAGAGCCCGGACAAGTCTCGTCTGCGGCCTCGGCCGGCATGGTACGGGGACCTAGAAAGAAGGCTGCCCGCTGCTGCAAGTTACAAAAGCTGGGGCGAAGGACCTGGGGCAACTTCACATCGCCGAACGTCGCTAGTCTGCCGGCTGTTGCGGGGCACTAGAGCAGCTTGGGAGTCGATGTATCGGGCGGGGCCGCAGGAATCTCACGGGACCCCGGCAGGGTGGCCTCTACCGGGTACCACCCAGCTCGCTTAAGGTGCGCAGCCCCAACAGAGGGAAGCCAAACGACACTGCACAGGAACTCCAAGACGGCTCTAAACACGGAGTGTTTTTTAACTGCTAACCCGCGGGCCGCCATTTGGTGGAGACTAAGTTTATCGCCGATAATGTTAAATGTTAGCAAGTTGCTGATAGGAAAAAGCCTAAAAAACGGCCGGCGGCAACTTCCGCAGCACTCCGGGCGAAACGGCGGCGGGATACCGCAAAAGCATTTGTACTATGGGCGGCACCCGTACGTTAGGAGGATATTAGGTTTCAATACTGGCGGTTGTTGGCGGCATAATGCCTTACTTCGCCTCGAAACCTCGCTTTTCCTGCCTATGCCATTATCTGTTTCCGTGGGGCCGCGCGTGCGGCATCTAATCTATCGTTCGGGGTTAGCTGGGGGAGTGCTGGGAATGTGGCTGTTGGGTGCGTGCGGCCCTGAGCCTACCGAAACCAAATCGGCCCACTCCGCCAAGGGCAGCCAACGTACCGCCCCCGCCACTGCCGCGCCCGAAGCGGCTCCATTGCAAGTCAACATCTTCCTCGAATATTCCGGGGGCATGAAAGGCTTCGTGCCCCGCGGGGGGGCCGATAAGCCGCCCACCGAGTTTCAGCAGCGCATTGGCGCGCTCATCACCGAAACGCAGGTCAGCTCGGCCGTGGCCCAGCGCAAGTACTACCTCTGCGAAAATGCCGCGCCCCGGGCCGTGCCGTTTCAGCAGCTGCGCGACGTAGTGCAGGGTGAGGTCAACCAGGCCGCCCTCGGCACCGAGCTGCCGCAGATGCTCGAAGGCATCCTCAGCCAGCCGCAGGCGACCCAGCAGGTGAGCGTGATTATTTCCGATTTCATCTACGGTCCGGCGCGCAAGTCCGACTTTTCGCAGCTGCCCAACCTGATTCGTACGTCCATCGCGCCCGTGAACCAGCAGCAGCTGGCGGTGGCCGTATTCGGCGAAACCTCGCATTTCTACGGCAGCTACTTCCCGGCCGTAAAAACCCCGGCGCCCAAACGCACGCTGGCGGGCGAGAAGGTGCCGTACTACGTTTGGGTAATCGGCCCGCCCGCGCTGGTGGCGCGCTACGCGGCCGAAGTGTTCAAGAATGCCCCCGCCCAGCAGGCGTTTTTCGGGTTGAAGACCACCGCGCCGGCTTTTGCGCCCCTGCTCCTCAAGCTCACCGACCCCAAGCTGAAGCCCACCGGCAGCGTGTTCGGGGAAGATAATGGCCTCACCCTGAAAGTGTCGGAAGACCCCGCTGACTTTACCGTGGGGCTTAACCTGAAAGAATTGCCGGCCGCGTGGCAAAAGCCGGCATTTCTGGCCCAGCAGCTGCGAGTGCGCCTACCCAACGGCCAGGCCAGCCTGCTGCCCAACTCCGTGCGTGTGCTCACCGAGGACGAGCAGAGCGGGCAGCCGGTGTTAGCACCCTACACCCACGTATTGCGGCTGCGGGTGAGTAAGCTGGCTGGTCCTACCAGCACACTCAGCCTGACCCTACCGGCCCCGGAAACCCCGGAATGGGTAGCAGCCTGGTCCACCACCAACGACAATACACCCGCCCCCCGCACCTTTGGCCTCGACCAAATCCTGGCCGGGGTTCGCCAATCATACCCAACCCCGCTACCACCCGTATTTACAGTTCAGCTTCCCCTCAAAAACGACAAATAGTTGGTGCTTGGAGCCTGGTGCTTGGTTGTTGGTGCTTGGGAAAAATCAGGTTAAACGTTTTCTTTCCAGCTTTCATTTGCCGAGCATCAACGACCGAGCACCAAAAACTGAGCACTAACAACCAAGCACCAGGCACCAGGCACCAAGCTCCAAGCACCAAGCACCAGGCACCAACAACCAAGCACCAAAAAAATGCAGACCTTTTTCACCAGCCTGTACTCAGCGCTGATTTCTATTTTTCAAAGCCAGCGGCCGGCCGATTATGGCTTGTATAAAACTGACTTGTTTTCGCTCGTCGGCTGGAGCACGCTGGGAGTGGCCTTGCTGCTAGTGCTGGCATTCTACTACCTGTTCAACACGGCTTTGCGCACGGGCCTGTTCCGGACCACGCATTGGGTCCTGACGTTGGCGCTGGCGGCCGGCTTGGGCACGCTGCTGGCCCACAGCCTCAGCACAGGCCACGGCGCCGAAGCCAGCAGCTACCTCGGCTATTTCATGGTCGTGAACATGGTGGTGGCCGCGCTGTGGTTCCTGCTGCTCTCGGTGCTGCTGAAGCGGTGGAGCACCTACGCGCGCACCACGCCGTTCGTAGGCCCGTTTTAACTTTCCTGCGCCTACGGGCGGGCCCTGGCTCGCGTGTTGCGCGAAGCCGGTAGGAGAGGAGCCTGAAGATTTTTTCAATAGATATAGAAGATAAAATAAAAACGAAACCGCGCCGCCGTGGCTCCCCTCTCCTGTGGCTTCGTGCCTCAAGCGAACTGGGGCCCGCCCTACCGGGTACGACCCCGCAGGGGTCACGTGAGGCTCACGCCAGAACTTAACATATGTCCAAACTATTCATTTTCGCCGTGGGCGGCACCGGGGCCCGCGTGCTGCGCTCCCTCACCATGTTGCTGGCCTCTGGGGTGCGCATCCCCAACTGCGACCTGGTGGTGCCCGTCCTCATCGACCCCGATACCCAGAACGGCGACCTGACGCGGACCGTGGCCCTGCTCAAGCGCTACGCCCGCATCCACGAGGCCTTGTACAGCGACGGCCTGAAGGAGAAAACCGGATTCTTCAGCCAGCCCATGAACACACTGGCCCACCTCAACACCGCCGGGTCGGAGGAGCTGCGCGACTCGTTCGTGTACGACTTCGGGGGCATCAGCCAGCCCTTTCGGGATTACTTGAGGTACAATGACTTCACGGTCGAAACCCAGGGCTTGGTCGACTTGCTGTTCACGCAGGACAGCCTCGCCGCCAACCTCGACGTGGGCTTCCGGGGCTCGCCCAATGTGGGCTCGGTGGTGCTGAACGCGGTGGTGCAATCCAAGGAGATGCGCTACCTCGCCCAGAGCCTGCAAGACGGCGACCGGGCGTTTTTCATCAGCTCGATATTCGGGGGCACGGGGGCGGCGGGCTTCCCGCTACTGGTGAAAAACCTGCGCGACGCCAATTCGCCCCTGGCCCACCCGGAGGTGCGCCGCCGCCTCAAGGCTGGCGCGCTGGTGATGCTGCCCTATTTCAAATTGCAGGAACCCTCGGCCGATGAAAAGGCGGCAGGTCAGGATTTTATCGACTCTAACACCTTCATTACGAAAACCAAAACGGCCCTTTCGTACTACGCCGACAACCTGCAGGGGCTCGAAGCGCTGTACTACCTCGGCGACCAGCCCGGCCAGCCCCTGGCCAACCACCCCGGCCGGGCCGAGCAGCGCAACCAGGCCCACCTGCTGGAGCTGCTGGGCGCCCTGGCGGTACCCCACTTCATGGAGGTGCCCGACAACCAGCTAGACAGCGGCCAGCCCCTGCACCACGAGTTTGGCCTGAAGGCCGACACCACCGACGTCGACTTCAGCCAGTTGCCCACCGACCTGCGCCAGGAAGCCGCCCGCCCGCTGATTCAACTGCATTACTTCGCTCGCTACTTCCTCAAGTACACGCCCGACGATGCCAAAGCCCCCTACTACGAGGCCGGGGACCTGGCCGCCCAGCTGCGCAATAACCGCGTGCTGCGCGAGCTGACCGACTTCTTCGGCGAGTACAACGAATGGATTCGCGAGCTGGGCGTGAACCAACGCCGCTACACCGCCATCCGGGCCGAGGAAATGGACTTCAACAAAATGGTGGCGGATAAAACCGTGGAAACTGGTATTTTCAGCAAAGGCATCACGCCGGGGTATTTCCGCGACGAGCTCACCAAAGCAGTCGGTAAGGCCACCTTGTCGAACCCGACCGAAAACGAGGCGCTCCGCTGGGTGGTGAAGGCTTTTGAAGAAGCCACGGGGGAGATTTTGGATAAGAAGCTCCAGTATTCTTAAGCGGCGCGGCGGGGAACCTCACCCCCGGCCCCTCTCCACGGGAGAGGGGCCGGGGGTGATAAAAATAAGGCTCAACCGGTAGCCGGGTTCGCACTTCTAATACTTCTAACATTTTAATTTTTTAATTCAATCGTCAGGCTCCCCTCTCCTGAGGAGAGGGGCCGGGGGTGAGGTCCCGGCCGCGCCTCTTTCAATACCAAATTATGGCTAAAATCCTGCGACTACACGATACCGGCTCCAGCACCCACGAGGGGTGGGGCCCCACTGGCAAAATAGGACCCCACGAAGTAGAGCGACTGCGCGACCCCCAGGGCGGGCGGGCCGCCAAGGTGGCGGTGTCCATTCCTTCGCCCTTCGCCCGGATGCACCTGGTCGAAACGGCCCTGCGTTTCGTGGGGCAGGGCGGCATCAGCCAGGACTCGGTTTACCACCAGCTCGTCAGCCATTTCTGGGATGTGTGGGAGCTGGTCTTCAACTATCACCAGCGCAAGCAGGCCACCCAGCGTCTGCAAATCCGAGCCTGGCGCAAGGATGAGGAGCTGGCCCGGCTGCGCGCCAACCCCGCCACCCGGCCGCTGGCCGACGTGCTTAGCCTGTACCTCGACGGCCGCTTCGCCAAGCTCACCGAGCTGCACCTGATTTACTTCCCCGGGGCCAACGGCGTGCCCCAACTCGTGGGCGGCACCTCGCCGCTCACCCTGTTCTTCCCCGCGCCCAACCTGCGCCCGCTGCCCGTGCAACGGCCCCAGGGCGGCGGCTACTACTTCGATAATCAGTACGTGGGGCTGGCCAACCGCGAGGCGGCTTTCCGCGACTTCGTGTACCAAGCGTTCGTGGGCGACCCGGCCCTGTCGGCCCTGGCCCCGCTGGTGCGCGACACCCTCGACCGCGGCCTGCTGCAGAAATGGGCCCTGGATGGTTCGGTCAACCTCAGCAGCTTTCCGGTGCTCACCGATGCGTCGAACAACCAGATTGACGTCGCGGGCGTGCTGCTGCGCGTGCGCTCCGACGAAGGCACGGTGCGCAGCTCCGACCTGTTCATCCGCCCCAGCCGGCCGGGAGTGGGAGGCTCGCTGCCCATTGTGCTGCGGCCCGGCCTCAAGGCCGTGGGCAAGCGCTATTTCAACGATACCCTGTTTGCCGACAGCAGCGCCGTCGTGCCCGCGGCTGATGCCCGCCCGCTCAAGGAGCGCACCCTGCCCGGCCCGGAGCTGCCTTACCCGTACCTGACGGTGAGCGACTTACTGGAAGACACCCTGCTCACGGTGCCCTACGAAGTCGACGAAAGGCTGTTCTACTGCGGCTACCTTAAGATTGCCCCGGGCTTCCGGCCCAGCAACTGGCCGCTGCTGCCGCTGCGCCCGGCGTATTTCGACTACTTCACGCCCCAGGACCTGGCCGAGCACCTGAGTGTGGAGCTGGACCCGGCCTGCGTGCGGGTGAAGCTGCGCGTGCCCGTGAGCGGCGGCGATTTCGTGGACTACGAGCGGGCCTACTACCCAAACCCCCAGGGCAACAACGTGGGCCGCCTGGTCGTGACCAACGTGGCGCTGTCGGTGTTTCCCTTCGTGAAAGTGGTCGACGCGCCGCAGTACAACGACTTCTACAAAGTCATGCTGGTCGATGCCAACAACATCGACCCGAGCATGGTGACGAAGAAGGTAGACCTGCGCTTCTGGGTCGATGGCCGCCCGCTGGCCGAAACGGGCACCGGCCAGTCGGCCACGCGCTACGAGCGCACCCCGAAAACCAGCCAGGACGAAGGCAGCACCTATTACGAGGTGCGCGGCACCCATTTCGATTACCTTGAAGTGCAGAACCCCGCACCGGCCGCGGGCTCGGCGCTGATAATTCCGCGCTGGCCCGAGGTACGGCAGGGCACCAAGGAATACCGCTTTGCCATCGACTTCGGCACCACGAACACCCACGTGGCCATGCAGGACAGCCCCGGCCAGGAGCCCAAGCCCTTCAGCTTCGGCCTGGCCGATACGCCGGTGGCGCTGCTGAAAAAGGCCACCGCCGAGCCCGACCGCAGCGCCTACGAGCGCCTGTACCGGGGCATCGACGACGACCCGGCCAACTTCGTGCAAATCAAGCGCTGGCAGCAGTACCAGGAGCGCGAGTTCGTGCCGCCCATCATCGGGGCCGACAGCTCGCCGTACGCCTTCCCGGCCCGGACGGCCACCTACGAATCGGCCAACTACGCCACCCAGGAGCTGAGCGTGCTGGGCAACATCAACGTGGCTTTTGGCATCATCACCGAAGAGCAACGCCGCCCGAACTACCGCACCAACCTGAAGTGGGACAATACCCTGAACCAGGTCAATAGTAACCGCGTGCGGGCGTTTTTTCAGGAAATGCTGCTGCTCTGCCGCGCCAAAGTTGCCCTGAACGGCGGCCACCTGGCGGCCACTCAAATTACCTGGTTTGCCCCGCTGAGCTTCTCCACCTACCAGCGCAACCTGTACCAGCGCGAGTGGGACCTGCTGTTCCAGCAGGTGTTCCACACCACGAACTCCATGCCGTGCATGGTCGAGTCGACGGCGCCGTACTACTACCTGACCCGGCGCAACATCGTGACGCTGGGCCCGGGCGAAAACGCGGCCTTTATTGACATCGGCGGTGGCACGACCGACGTATTGCTCTACGCCGACCGCAAGCCGGTGCTCAGCACCTCGTTCCGCTTTGCCGGCAACGATTTGTGGGGCGATGGCGGAGCCGAAGTGCGGGGCGCCAAAGACAATGGGCTCGTGCGGTTCGGCGTGGCCGGGGTGCAGAATGCGGTGCTCTCGCCCGCCGCGCGCCGCGCCCGCGAGTACGTGCTGGTGGCGGAGGGGACCGACAATTTCGGCTCCGAGGACGTGGCCAGCTTCCTGTTCAACTACGACCAGCTGCTGGGCTTCAGCGACCGGCTGCTGCGGGCCGAGCACCTGCGGGTGCTGTTCTACCTGCACTTCGGGGCGCTGATTTACCACGTGGCCCAGGTAGTGGTAGCCAACGGCCAGCAGCTGCCGCGCTACCTCTGCTTCACGGGCCGTGGTAGCCTCTACGTGCGGCTGCTGGCGGCCGGCGCCAACCTGCAACCGGTGGAGAAGCTGGCCCGCCTCATCATGGAAAAAGCAACCGGCCAAACCGTACCGGTCGATTTCCGCATTAAGCTGGCCGACGACCCCAAGCAAACCACCGCCAACGGGGGCGTGCTCGCCACCGGCCAGATTCCGCAGGACCCCCCCTTGGTGCGCCCCGTGGGCACCGGCACCGAAATCGACAAGGGCGAACACCACCTCGCCGCCGCCGCCGTGACCGACGAAATCAAGCAGGCCGTGCTGGCGAATGTCCGCGCCTGCCTGAAGCTGCTGCTCGAAGAGCCCGAAATGAAGCGCCTGCAAGCCGACCTGGGCGTGAAAAACGACCCCGGCCTGGTGATGGATGCGCTGGAGCGCCAGCTCGGCGATTCCTTCAACCTGTACCGGCAGCAGTACGCCGACGTGTTGCGCGACGGCGATACCATTCCCGAAACGCTGTTCTTCCTGCCGTTTAAAAACGCCCTGTATGAGCTATCCAAGGTGCTTTATGATGCCCAGCCGGTTAGCTAGCTGGGCGGGGCGCTGGGCACTGCTGCTACTGCTGCTGCTGAATGGCAGCGGCCAGCAGCTCGCGTGCGCCCAGACGGGTGCCGCAACGACCCAGGAAGCACCAATTGGGTCCGCGCCCGGCGCCGTGGCGCCGGGTACCCCGGCTTCCAATTGGTCGTGGGTGCTGGCCATGCTGGGGGGCGTCGCGTTGGGTGTACTGGGAGCCCACTGGTGGGCCCGGTCGTCGCGGCTGGCCCCCGCCCCCCCGGTCGTCGTGCCGCCCGAGCCGCCGCAACAAAAACCGGCCAACGTGGTGCGTAACCCTGCCCCTGCGTCGGCGCCCCGTCCGAGGCCCGGCAGCCAACCGGCTTCGGGCTCGCTGCCGAAACCCTCGCCTAAGCCGGCCGGGACGAGTGGGAAGCCCCGGCCCAAGGGCAATTACCCGAGTGGCCAGTCTACTGACCCGCCTACTGTCATCCCTCAACGTACCACGACGATGAACCCTCCTTCGGCCCCCGCGCCGCCTCCCGCTGCTGACCAGCCCCTGGAAACCGGCCAAACCGTAGAATGGACCGAGTCGGCATCGCCGACGCCTACGATTCAGGAATTGATTGACGCTCCCGCCGACGGAGCCCCCGCGGCCCCGGCCGCTACCGAGACTCCCGACTCCGCCCCGGATGCCGCCCCCACGGGCCCAGTGCATTATTACGCGCCGGCCCCGGACGTGCCTAGCATCGAGCACCGTAAGCTCAGCCCCAACCCGCTGCCGCAGATGCCTCTGCTCATTACCCTGCCGCACGCCGAGGCTACTACCGCGCAGTTCTCGTTCAGCCCGCAGGCCGACCAGTCGCGCATCATTGGCAATGGCGTGCGGGAGCTGAAGGAATTTTTCTCCTTTGAGCTGCCCCCGACCGAGCAGTTTACTACCATTCGGAACCTGACAACCGGCAAGCTGGAAAAACGCGACGACGCCTGGCACGTGGTGGAGAAGGCTACTATTGAGCTGAGCTAACGTCGGTCTAGATAGATCATTCAGGCATTAGCGTTTGTAGCTAATCCAAGGCGTGGAGTAGCCGCGTAGCGGTGGCAGGTTGGTAGAACGTTCAACACTAGCCCGGACAGAGCCGCGTAGCGGTGACAGATGGTGGCAGATAAGATAGTTCAGCGGTTCTGTCACCGCTACGCGGCTCTCCCCCTTCTTTCTTATTTATGCTACCAACCTGCCGCCGCTACGCGGCTGTTACTGCGCAACTGGGGGCAGCTAGTCAGAGCTACCCGTACGGTCCTGCTCATCTGGTGTCCGCTTGATTGCGGACCGATTATGTAATGATAACATGCCAAGGGCAATCTGCTACGACATGCAGGCATCACGGCTCCTTTATTTCGGAAGATTATCATTCCGCGCCCGGCGCTATTATCCGTTTCTGTCTGGTCGTTGCCACCAGCGTAATTTTGGCAATTCTTAAGACGAAGCGGTTATGCTCCTAATTGAAACCCTGTTGATTCTGGCGCTGGTGGGCTGGCAGGCCGTCGTGTTCTGGCGCAACCGCTACCTGGCCCAGCGGGTGGGCACTACGTACCCCGTGGCCGGAGCGGTGGCGGTGCAGCCCATTCCGTTTACGGCCGCCAACCCCGAGAAAGACTTCGCCATTCAGTACGATGCTCTCATCACCCGCGACGCCTCCCCGGAGTTTGGGCAAATCATCGTCGACACCAACGAGTACCTGCTGAACAACCGGGGGGCCGCCGCCGACTTCAGCATTCTGAAGGATATTTCCGAGCGCCACGCCGAGGCCCTGGACGAGGAAATCCAGGCTCAGATTGCCACGCCGCTGTATTTAGGGTTGCTGGGCACCTTTACGGGGGCCATTCTCGGGCTGGTGTCGCTGGTCGGGAACCCGTTTGCCGAAGTCTCGGAGAACCCGCACACCGATGCCTCGTTCAGCAACGGCGACGTGCAGCACTTCCTCGGCGGCGTGCTCATCGCCATGATTGGCAGCTTGTTCGGGCTGGCTTTTACGCTGGCGGGCAACCAGCTGCTCAAGCAAGCCCGGGCCCAGCGCGACCGGAACAAAAACGCCTACTACACCTTCCTGCAAAAAGCCCTGCTGCCCAAGCTCAACTCGGACATGCAGGCCGGCATGAGCAACTTAAAGTCGGTGCTCGACAGCTTCAACGCCGAGTTCTTCAGCCAGATTCAGAACGACTTTTTCAGCAAAATCCACGAGTTTACGCCGCTTATCGCCAGCATTACGGAGAACATAAGCGTGCAAAAGCGGTTCCTGGAGCAGCTGGAGAAAATTGGCTACTCCGAGCTGGCCAATGCCACCGTCAAGGTGTTCGACCGGGTGGACGAGAGCGCCCAGACGTTCGAGAAGTTCCTGGGCTATCAGCAGGCGCTGAATACCACCGTGACGCACAGCACCGAGGCGGCGCAGACCATCGGTTCCCTGCTCAACCGCCTCACCGCCCTGGAGCAGGGCCTGGCCAGTGTGCCGCAGTACCTGCAGCAGCACGATGATGCCCTGCGGCAGCAGGTGGCGTTTTTCAGCCAGCACGGCAAGCTGCTGGCCGACATCGGGGCTCAAATCCGCCAGGGCGTGAGCGAAGGCGTACACCGCATGGACGTGGAGTTGGACGGCCGCCTGCGCGAGCTGCAGCAGGAAGCTACCGAGGCGCACGAGCAGTGGCAGCGGCACTTCCGCGAGCTCAATAGCAACAACGTCTACCAGAAAATCACCGAGTACCTTAACCCTTTTACTCAGCTGCCGGCCCAGCAGCGCGACCTCAACGCGCTTCAGGAGCGGCAGGCGGGCCTGGTTGCCCAGGCCTTGCAGCGCCTGGAAGTACGCATCGCCGCCGACGCGGCCCTGCAACGCTCTTTGCTCGAACAGGTGGAGCGCACCAATACCGTGCTCGAAAAGGTTACCCAGCCCAACTGGTTTCAGCGCGCTATTCTGGGCAAGAAGTGAGGTAGTTCGGGTGGGTAGCCCCAACTTCCAGCGCCCGGCTCGCTTGCTACGCGAAGCCGAAGGCAGGAGAGGGCCTGCCGACTTTAGCGCCCACGTCAGCCAAGGGCTCAACCTGAGCAATTCGTCACACTTATTTCAATCTGTCATATGAAAGAAAGCCGGGACTTTTTCTGGCCCAGCTACGTGGACCTCATGACGGCCTTGTTTCTGACCATGCTGGTGCTGTTTGTGCTCAGCTATAAGCTCTTCAAAGACAAGCAGGGCGACAACGACAAGCTCATCTACGACCTGCGGGTGCAGGTGCAGGAAAAACGCAAGCTCGACGAAATCAAAGCCGCCCTCAAGCGCCTCGAAAGCAATTACTTCGAGTACAACCCCACGTACAAGCGCTACGAGCTGAAGTTCCCGGTTACGTTCGCCCCCAAGAGCGACGTGCTGCCCTACGAGGCCCAGGCGCCGCTCGTGCAAGCCGGCCGCTTTCTCCTCCGCCAGATGCAAACCCTGAGAAATCAGGACAACGTGCAGTACCTCATCGTGGTAGAAGGCCGGGCCGCCAAAGACCTGCGCTACCCGGCCAACGACCCGCACAACCTCGACGGCCCGGCCGTGCGCCAGCTGAGCTACAGCCGCGCCCTGGCCGTGATTCGGCTCTGGGAGCAAGCCGGCCTGCGCTTCCCCAGCAACCTGGAAGTAATAGCGGCCGGCAGCGGCTTCCGCGGAGCCGGCCGCTATACGGGGGCCCAGGAAGCACTGAACAAGCGCTTCATCATCCAGATTCAGCCCAAGATCGGCTCGCTTGGAAAGTAACGAGCCCCGGCCGAAAACCTCACCCCCCAGCCCCCTAAGAGAGGGGGAGCCACGGCACCCAGGCAAGCATAGTCCATAAAAAAAGAGCCTCGCAGCCTTACAGCTGTGGGGCTCTTTTTTACCCGTTAAAATCGTCAGGCTCCCCCTCTCCTGCGGAGAGGGGGCCGGGGGGTGAGGTTAGAACCGGCGATTAACGCAGTTCAAATCCTCAAATGCCTGCTTGAGGCGGGTTACGAAGGTTTCTTCGCCCTTGCGCAGCCACACGCGCGGGTCGTAGTATTTCTTGTTGGGGGAGTCGGGGCCGGTGGGGTTGCCAATCTGGCTTTGCAGGAAGCCTTCGTTCTTCACGTAGTAGTCCTTGATGCCTTCCCAGAGGGCCCACTGCAGGTCGGTGTCGATATTCATCTTGATGGCGCCGTAGCTGATGGCCTCGCGGATTTCCTCCTGGCTCGAGCCCGAGCCGCCGTGAAACACGAAGTCGATGGGCTGGGGCCCGGTACCGAAGTGCTCCTGTACGTACTGCTGCGAGTTGAGCAGGATTTTGGGTTGGAGCTTCACGTTGCCGGGTTTGTACACGCCGTGCACGTTGCCGAAGGCCGCCGCGATGGTGAAGCGCGGGCTCACCTCGCTCAGCTCTTTGTAGGCAAAGGCTACTTCCGAAGGTTGGGTGTAGAGCTTGGAGCTGTCCACGTCGGAGTTGTCGACGCCATCTTCCTCGCCGCCGGTTACGCCGAGCTCAATTTCGAGCGTCATGCCGATCTTGGCCATGCGCTCGAGGTAGCGCTTGCAGATTTCGATGTTCTCCTCGATGGGCTCTTCCGACAGGTCGAGCATGTGCGAGCTGTAGAGCGGCTGGCCGTGCTGCTGGTAGTACTTTTCGCCGGCGTCGAGCAGGCCGTCGATCCAGGGCAGGAGCTTTTTGGCGGCGTGGTCGGTGTGCAGCACCACGGGCACGTCGTAGAGCGCGGCCATCAGGTGCACGTGGTGGGCGCCCGAGATGGCGCCGGCAATGCTGGCCCGCTGGCCGTCGTTGCTCACCGACTTGCCGGCGAAGAACTGCGCCCCGCCGTTGGAGAACTGAATCATAACCGGCGAGTTCACGGCTTTGGCCGTTTCCAGCACGGCGTTCACGGTGTTGGTGCCCGTCACGTTCACGGCCGGGAGCGCGAAGGAGTGGGCCTTGGCGTGTTGAAACAGGGCCTGGACTTCGTCGCCGTGCAGCACGCCGGTCCGCAAGCCAGTAAGGGTTTGGTCAACCATAAAAAAGAAGTAAGCGGCAGTGCCGCGGTGAGAAAAGCCAGCCGAGCCAAGCCACCCGATACGGGCGCCGGAGCAGCAAAGTACGGTCGGCGGCGCCTAACCTGAAAGAACCCGGCCAACGAAGGCTGGCGGAGCCTGACTTAGTCCGCCAGCCAATTCGGCGGGGCATAAAAAAGGCGGCCCGTTCCAACGGGCCGCCGCGAGCTTTGTTCCGTACCTCCCGCAGTCGCGGTAAGACTAGCTTATTTGGCCGTCGTCAATTTGCGCTGGTGGTACACCCCGTAGCGGTTGGCAACCCGAACCTGGTAGGAATACACGCCGGCAGGCAGGCCCAGGCCCCGCAGATTGAGGCGAATGATTTGCTCCCCGCGCTTCAGCTCCTTGCGGACAAGCCCCATCACCTTGCGGCCCAGTGGGTCGAAGACGTCGAGCTGGATGTCGCTGTTAATAGGCAGGATAAAGGAAATGGAGGTTTCTCCCGTGTCGGGCTCCGGGTAGCTCTGGTACAAAGTGAACGAGCCTTTGTGTTCGTGGCACAGGCCCGGCTCCCCCGGCTGGTGGATGGATATATCGGGTGATAAATGACAACTCGTAGTCACCTCCGGGGCAGGGGTCGGCGGTAAGCTGGGCTCAGCGGAATGCATGTCGTTGAAGACGAAAGCGCCTGGTTCAACCCGGCCGGTCGGCCGCAACGGAAAGTTGGCGTAGATGGCGTCGGGGGTGCTCACCGGAAACGAGAATTGAAGGGTGGGACTAGTACTATTTGATCATTATCAATGGGTAGAGCGGAACAACAGGTAGAGTGGAATAATGGGAAGAGCCCAATCCAAACTAGTTGGTTGCATTCCGTTGCAGGTCTTAAAATTGGGAAAACGAGAATAAGGGCAGGCGGCATAGTCGGTGGCTTAAGTTAAAAAGTCGGTGAGCGTCGACGTAGCGCTTATCAACATTTTTCTGGACCACAGCCGGTTGGTCGGCAACTGGTCCGGCTTGTCGGCTATTGACTGGCATCGCGGGCGCCCAGGTACTGCAGTAATGATGCCGGAGAATGAGAAAATTCATACCACCTTAACAACATTCCCGGTATCTTGCAGGACTTATGAACCAATCTCCGCCTGACTTCTTCGACACCGACGGGCGGCCCGACCCGGGCGCCAGCGCCGAGGCCGAGCACAAGCTGAAAGTATGGGCCGTGCTCAACGCCGTGGAACAAGGCCTGATGAACGCCGAAGAAGCCCGCGCCGCCTATGGCATCAGTGCCGATGATATGGAGCACTACCGGGCCAGCTGGCGCGACTTGGAATCGGGTAGTCGCTAGCCCGCCGCCCAGTAGTTTATTCATTTAGCAATAGGGGAGCCGTAGCCCGACAGGGCACCTGGGCCATGACCAAGCGTAGCTTTCCGGGCCGCTGCCAAGGGGCGGAGTGAATAGCTCGTTTCGCTGGCCCTTAGGCCGTATAGAAAAACACGGTTGAGGTTTCCGTAAGCCGGAACGCAGCTTGGCGTTGAACCGTAAAGGGCAACGTCCGCTCCCCGGGGTTAACTTTGACGGCATACCTTCTTTTCTTCATGCAAGCGAATAACCGAGCTGCTACGGCCTTGCCCCAACTGCCCAAGTCCCCAACCGGGATAGAGGGCCTCGACGAGATTACAAAAGGCGGCCTGCCCCTGGGCCGGCCCACCCTGATATGCGGCAGCGCCGGCTGCGGCAAAACCCTGATGGGGGTGGAGTTTCTGGTGCGCGGTGCCCAGCGCTATAGCGAGCCCGGCGTGCTGATGGCCTTCGAGGAGACCGGCGAGGAGCTGGCCGCCAACGTGGCCTCCCTCGGCTTCGACCTGAACGAGCTGCAAACCCGCAAGATGCTGCGCATCGACCACGTCCACGTCGACCGTTCGGAGATTGAGGAGACCGGCGAATACGACCTCGAAGGACTATTCATCCGCCTGGGCCACGCCATCGACTCTATTGGGGCCAAGCGCGTGGTGCTCGACACCATCGAGGCCCTGTTCTCGGGGTTCCCGAACCAGGGCGTGCTGCGCTCCGAAATCCGCCGGCTGTTTCGCTGGCTCAAAGACAAGGGCGTGACCACGGTGATCACGGCCGAGCGCGGCGAGGGCACCCTCACCCGTCAGGGCCTGGAAGAGTACGTGTCAGACTGCGTGATTCTGCTCGACAACCGCGTGATTGACCAGATTACCACCCGGCGGCTGCGCATCGTGAAGTACCGTGGCAGCACCCACGGCACCAATGAGTACCCTTACCTGATCAGCGAAGACGGCATTGCCGTGCTGCCGGTGACCTCGCTGCGGCTCGACCATGAGGTTTCCGACCAGGTGGATTCCACCGGCGTGCCGGCGTTGGACGAGATGTTCGGCCGGGGGGGCTACTTCCGTGGCAGCAGCGTGCTGATAACCGGTACGGCCGGCACCGCCAAAACCACACTGGGGGCCTTTTTCGCCCGGCAGGTGTGCAAAGAGGGCCGGCGCTGCCTGATGTTCGTCTTCGAGGAATCGCCCCAGCAGTTGATTCGCAATATGCGCTCGGTGGGCCTCGACCTGCAGCCACTGATTGCGCAGGGGCTGCTGCACATCGAGGCCTCCCGACCTACTATTAATGGCCTGGAGCGCCACCTGGTCACCATTCACCGGCTGGTGCACGACTTTCAGCCCGCGGCCGTGGTCATCGACCCCATCAGCAACCTGATTTCGGTGGGCAACATCAACGAGGTGCGCAGCATGCTTACCCGGCTGATTGACTTCCTGAAAGTGAACAACATCACGGCCTTGTTTACGGCCCTGATAAATACCCGCACCAACCAGAACGAGATGACCGAAGAAGGGGTGTCGTCGCTGGTAGACACCTGGATCAGCGTGCGCGACCTCGAAGGCATTGGCGAGCGCAACCGGGGCCTGAGCATTTTGAAGTCGCGCGGCATGGCCCACTCCAACCAAGTGCGCGAGTTTCTGGTGACCAGCCAAGGCATTGAGCTGCTCGACGTGGTGGTGGGCCCCACCGGCATCGTAACCGGCGCCAGCCGCCTCACCCAGCAGTTGCAGGAGCACGCCCGGCACCTGGCGGCCCAGCAGGAAACCGAACGCCGCGACCGGGAACTGGAGCGCCGCCGCCGGATGCTCGAAGCCAATATCGCCAACTTGCGCACCGAGTTTGAGTCGGTCGAGGAGGAGCTGCGGCAAATCAACACCGACGAGCAGCATCGCCAGCAGGCCCTGGCGAGTGGTAACCAGCGCATTGCCGCCAACCTGCCGCGACCCAGCCCGCCGCCGGCCGGCGAAATTGATGAGTAGTTCGTATACCCGTGTACCGGCGCCCGCTCGACGGGTCTAGGCCCCGGCGAAATCGATGAGTAGCTCGTATACCCCCGTTGGCGCTGGCATTCGCTGCCCATATCCAATCCATGTTAGAAAATAATGACGACGAAACCTGGGAGTTGCGGCTGTACGTGGCCGGCCAAACGCCCAAGTCGGTCCTGGCGCTGGCCAACCTGAAAAAGCACTGTGAGCAGCACCTCAAGGGCCGCTATAAGCTCGAAGTCATCGACCTGCTGGAAACCCCCCAGTTGGCCGAGGGCGACCAGATTCTGGCCATTCCCACGCTGGTGCGCAAAGTGCCCGAGCCCATCCGCAAAATTATTGGCGACCTCTCCAACGAGGAGCGGGTGCTGGTAGGGTTGGACGTGCGGCCCGTGGCGAGTAAGTAGCCGGGCCATGGAACCACTGATGCCTCCCATCGCCCACCCCGAGCCTGCGAGCCCCGAGTACTTGCTGCACCTGTTCATTACGGGCGCCACGCCCAACTCGACGCGTGCCGTGCGCAACATCAAGGAAATCTGTGAGCAGTACCTGAGCGGCCGCTACGAGCTGCTGATCGTGGACATCTACCAGCAGCCCGAGCTGGCCCAGCAGGAAGACCTCATTGGGGTGCCGACCCTCATTAAGCTGCGCCCCGGGCTGGTGCGCCGGCTGGTGGGCGACCTCTCGGACCGGGAGCGGGTGCTGAAAGCCCTGGGCTTAACTACGCCACCCGTCAGCCCGCCGCGCCATGAATGATGCCCGCTCCGCCGCGGCCCTGGCCCAGGAAAACGAGGAGCTGCGCTACCAGCTCGAAGAAGCCCAGGAGCTGATCAACGCCATCCGGACGGGGGCCGTGGACGCTTTGGCCGTGCAAAGCGCCGACGGTCCGCGCATCTTCACCCTGCAGGGGGCCGACCAGGGTTACCGCACCCTCATTGAGCAAATGAACGAAGGCGCCCTGCTGCTGAGCGAGGACGGTACCGTGCTGTATTGCAACGCCTGCCTGGCCGACCTGCTGGGCCGGGCCCTGGGCGAGGTGATGGGCAGCGCATTCGACGACTTCGTACCCCCGGCCAGCAAGGCCTACTGGGCCCGGCTGGTGCAGCATGGCTGGACCGGTAAAAGCAAAGGCGAGCTGCCCCTGCAAGCCCGGGCGGGCGCGCTGGTGCCGTTTTCGGTGGCCATGAACGTACTGGCTTTCAACGACACGCCGGTCCTGGCCGTGATTGTGACGGATTTGTCGGCCCAGCGCGAAATCACGGCCATCCAGGCGCAGGTGGTGAAGCAGAATGCCTTGCTCGACCGCAAAAACGCCGAGCTCAAGCGCGAAGAAGCGGCCCGGCTGGCCGGCGAGCAAGCCGCCGCCGAAGCCAGCCGTCTGTTGGAAGGCATCTCCCAAATTGCCTGGACCACCAACGCTCGGGGCGAGGCCACTTACCGCAACCGCCGCTGGTACGACTACATTGGCCAGGCACCGGGCCAGGGCTCGCCCGCCAGCCACTCGTGGCGGCACCGCCTGCACCCCGACGACGCCGGCCCGGCCCAGGAGCGCTGGCAGGAAAGCCTGCGCACCGGCCAGCCCTTCGAAGTAGAGTGCCGCCTGCGCAACGCGGCCGGGGACTACCGCTGGATGCTGGGCCGCGCCCTGCCTTCGCGTAATGAGGAGGGCACGGTGATTCAGTGGATTGGCACTTACACCGACATTCACGAGCACAAGCTGGCCCTTGAGCGCATCGACCGGGGCCAGCGCCAGCTACGCGACAACAACGAGCAGCTCACCCGCGTCAACGTCGACCTCGACAATTTCATTTACACCGCCTCGCACGACCTCAAGGCCCCCATCAGCAACATCGAGGGCCTGCTTGATGCGCTGCTGCTCGAACTGCCCCCCGAAGCGGTGCAAAGCGAGCCGGTGCGGCCCATTCTGGACCTGATGCTCGACTCGGTGAACCGGTTCAAGCGCACCATCGAGCAGCTTACCGACGTGTCGAAGCTGCAAAAAGAGCACGGCGTGCCGACCCAGCCCGTCGACCTGGCGGCCGTTATCGAGGATGTCAGGCTTGATCTGGAGCCGCTTATCCAGACGGCCGGCGCGCAACTCGAGGTGGACGTGGCGGCCGTGCCTACCGTCCTGTTCTCCGAGAAAAACCTGCGCAGCGTGGTGTTCAACCTGCTTAGCAATGCCCTGAAGTACCGCTCTCCGGCCCGGGTGCCGCACGTGCGCCTGCGGGCCCGCTCCGAAAGAGAATTTGCCGTGCTTGAAGTGGCCGACAACGGCCTGGGCCTGGATGCGGCCAGCGAGCAGAAGCTGTTCGGCATGTTTCAGCGTTTCCACGACCACGTGGAGGGCTCCGGGATTGGCCTGTACATGGTCAAGAAAATGATTGAAAATGCCGGCGGGCGCATCGTCGTGCGCTCTGAGCTAGGTGTGGGCTCGGTGTTTTACGTTTACTTTGCCCGGTAAGCCCCGCTGGCCCACGTCTTACGGCGGGGCCGCTCCGCTTGCCGAACCTACCATGCAAAAACTTACCTGCGCCCTGCTGGTCGACGATGACCAAACGACCAACTACCTTAACCAGCTGCTGCTCAAGCGGCTGAATATTACCAATAAGGTTTTAGTAGCCCTCAATGGCCAGGAGGCGCTGGAACTGATTCAACTGCATTGCCAGGACGCCAGCGAGGACTGCCCGGCGCTGATTCTGCTGGATGTGAAGATGCCGGTAATGGACGGCTTTGCGTTCCTGGAAGCCTACCAGCAGTTGTCGCTGCCGCACCCGGCGGCTATCATCCTCGTGATGCTGACCACCTCCCTCCACCCCCAGGACGTGGAGCGGGTCGAGAAGCTCAACATTACGGGCTTCCTGAACAAGCCTCTCACTGAAGCCAAGATAAACGAGGTACTTGAAAACTACTTCAACCGCCGGCTGCCGACAAAGTAGCCGCGTATCCGCTTCCGCTGCCCGAATAAACAGCCCTTTACCGGCCCGGACCCTCCCCTCAACAACGGCTGCTGAAAACCACAGCCTGACTTCAAAACCTCCTCCCTATGTCGACGCCCGGAGTACTCAGCCCGCTGGAAAAAGAAAAGCACCTCGCCGCCGCCGCCGCCCTGCGCTGGGTGCGGGATGGTATGCTGATCGGCCTGGGTACCGGCAGTACCGCCGCCTACTTTATCACTGAGCTGGGCGCGGCGGTGCGGGCCGGGCAGCTGCGGGTGCAAGCCACGGCAACTTCACTGGCCAGCGAAACCCTGGCCCGCGAAGCCGGCATCCCGCTGGTTGAGCCCCGGCGCGGCCTGCGCTTCGACCTGACCGTGGACGGGGCCGATGAGATCGACTCGCAACTGCGGCTGGTGAAGGGTGGGGGCGGAGCCCTGCTCCGGGAGAAGGTCATCGCCACGGCCTCCGACTACCTGCTCATCATTGCCGATTCGTCGAAAGCCGTGCCGCAGCTGGGCCGTTTTCCCCTGCCCCTCGAAGTGGTGCCCTTTGCCCTGCCCTGGGTGATGGACGCCACCGCCGCCCTCGGCGGCGCCCCCGTGCTGCGCCGGGACAAGCACAACCCGGCCCAGCTGGCCCATTCCGACCAGGGCAACCTGCTGGTCGACTGTCATTTCGAGCAGCTAACGGAACCGGAGCAGCTGGCCGGGCAACTGCAAGCTATTCCCGGAGTGGTGGACCACGGCCTGTTTTTAGGGCTGGCCCGCGCCGCCCTTGTTGCCCACGGCGAGCAGGTGCTCGTGCTGCGGGCGGGAGCCGACGCCGCACCCGCCGAGGCTTTCGCGGCGCTGCCCTAGCCGGCTGCCATGAGGTGTAAAGGCGCTGCATCTTACCGCGGCCCGCTGAGTGGTGATGGCATGGCGCGGAGGCCCAGAGGTTTTGTCGCTCTGTGGCAACCGGGGGTGAAATGGCCTGCTAAATAATTTTGATAGTAGGGAAAATCAGCCTTAATGGTAACTATTTAATTTTATTTTTACTTAGCAGGTTCTTAACTATGCCTTTCCTTTGTATTGTTCTGCTGAAGCTTGCTGTCTTTCTTGAGAGCCTATTCAAATATAAAAAGTTGTAGCCAGACGAGAGGAACTTGAGGTTATCACTCCTGATAATTTCTACTTGTATCCGGCTACAACCACGTATGAAGGCACGGCTCACGCTAACCTTTTGCTTGCATTTTTACTAAAGGCAGCTGTCGGGCCACTGCTACCTGAGCCTAAAAATTTTGGTGTAAACCGGAGTATATTCTATGAGTCTGCTTACGCCGAATGATTTGTCAAGTTCGTGATGATATTGTTCTCTTAGAAGATTACAGTCTATCGCTTTTTCCAAAAAAGTAATGAAACACTATTTTGTAGTACTTGTATTATGCCTGTTTGGTTGTCAAAAGAATTCTGAACAATATAGTGCTTTGTCTAGTCAAGCACTAGTTTTCAAAAATCAACTATTGCAAGAGCAAATCATGCTGTTTTGTAGAGAGCACAAGCTGAATCCGAAGAGATGTATTATTACTGTCTCTACTCAGAGTTTAGAAAATAGGAATGAGTATGTAATTGCTAGTACGATTAATAACCCTCTTGATTTGACAAATAAGTGTATAGCTTATAGCTCAATAAACGGCTACTTGGTTGTTTTTGGCGTTGATAATGTTGATATATTCGATAACTCTGCGTTAGTAAATAACTTGTTGCATAAAATTAAGGAAATGAATATTGTTCTAAGTGATAAATTTCTACTATATGAGTCAAAAATGTGCATAATTAAAATGAATTTTGAAAATAATAAAATTATAACTAAAGAGTGTACATAATAGCAGCGTTTAATGCCATGATTCTTGCGGCGTCAGAAGGTGAAGTGTTTATTGTGTCTTTAAAAACGAGAACCGACCGAATACCTCTTTTTCTATTTAAATAATTCAGCTCCAGTATCTATGGAAAATGCGAATGAGCTACGCCGCCTTTTAGTGGCTGACAAACGAGAAGATTATGACTTTGCTACTTACATAAAGTCAAACGAGGCAGCAGTAGATTTTGTTATGGACAGGTATCATATGTATGATGTTTATGAAACGCGACTGGGGCTTAGTAAAACCGTTACACATGAACATTATGAAGGGGTCGAAGAGGTCGTTTCCGCGTTAAAAACCACACACTTTGCGAAAGTAAGGCTACTTGAATTTGAATTTTATGAGGAAATTGCCGTTGTATTTACCGATGAATCCGGACGATTTTTACTCGGCTGTATCTTTTTGCCGAGGATGATTGATTAAAGGATAAGATATCAATTTAGTTTAAGGTAGATGCCGAAGATGGAGAATTGATGCTTAATGATGACTACAAAATGTGCCGCTATACATCGTCAGTAGAGGTGTAATGTTACATTATCTCAAAAGAATTAAGCTTTGGATAAACAAATATGAGCAAGCCCTTTTTTGGTCAAGTAGAAAGAAGAATTAAAGCCCTTTTTCCCCAAGTTATTTTTATGCTGCTGTTAACATCGTGCAATGGCCAAGTTAAAGCAAAACGCGCGGCTAACTAATTCATGTCATCCTCTACTCGTTCCGTCTGCCCGTTGCGTATCTGCTGCGCCCTGCCCCGCTCGGGTTGGCGTCAGGCGTCTGCGTGTTTGAGCACGGAGGATGCGCGCTATGAGCTGAATGATCAGTTGGGCAATGCCCAGATGGTGTTCCACCGGCCAACGACGGTCGTGACCACGGCCGGCGCGGTGGAGGTAGCCATTGGCTTGGATGATGCGGCCTGGCAGGCGGACGACCCGCGCCTGGAGCAGACCGGCAGTTTGATTGATGTACAGGAGCAGCGTCAGGCTGCCTAATGGTTACAGAAGATGAGCACTGAAAAATTAGCCTTAAAGGTCAACGAGGATTATATGTTTATCGACTTAGCATACATCGAAGATTTTCCTTTAAAATCTTCGATGTATGCTAATTGCGATTGGCTGAAGATAAGAGAGGAGCTTTTTCCGTACTCTTACAATCCATTTGCTATAGTTAGACCTACAAGTAGTAGTTATAACCTGTCCAAAATTACTTGCATTGGAGGAGGTGAAATCGTGCCTAATGATTTGTCTCAATTTTGCTCCGATTCAGGCTTGATTATGGTTATCCCATTAAATAAAGTTATGCAATTTGCTGGTTCTGTCGATGAAATTAGGTTCATTAACTATTTACAGAATCCACATCTCGAAGATTATGTGCCCAATTTTCTTGGGCAGTATAATGATGAAATAAAATATTTTTTTACATCTGATATAAATGATTTATTTGGAGGAGGTTTCTTTCAGATATATAATATATAACTTGAGGTTTAGTCGATAATTGCCATTTGCTATTATGTCTATAAAAAATGTTGTTAAAACTTTGAAAAAGAAAATTACTTTCCAAGGATTCGTAGATTGGAGTAATCGTAGTAAGAATCAAATAGTCTTTCCCACATAGATAATCTTTTGTAAAATGAAATCAGTCATTCTAACTTGCTTTATTATTTTGCAAGCAGTTTTATGCTTTTCTCAAACGAAAAGCAAGAGCTATAAGATGCCATTTGATAATAAATCAGGTGTTCCGTATTTTAAGGATCCTGAAATAGGTTATTCAGTAGATGGCTTTGAAGTTGATAGTAAGGGTGTGCTATATTTCCTTGCTAACAATTATGATTCTAAAAAAAGTAATTTAGTGGCATTTAAAGGTGGTAGTAGAATATATTCAAAATATTACCCCTTTAATTTGGCAAGACTATCATTATGTGATAAGGGATTATATAGTGCTGATTTTCTAGCCAAAGCTCATTCACTATATAAATTTAATAAAGATAATGGGTTGCTTTTGGCAAGGTTTTCTATAAACAATAAATACAGAGATAATGCATTTATCTTTGCTAATTGTTTTCTCATTGTAGAATCAATTCGATCTGAAGGTGCGGATATTGAATCTACTTATTATAGGTATGATCTCAGTGGAAAATTAGTAAATAAGCCCACTAATGCATATGGTTTAGAGAATTCGCCAAATCTTGATAACCCTGATGATTCAGGAGCAGATTTCTTAGGCTACTACAATGATAGGCAGGTGTATATAAATTATGATTTGGATAATAATCTTTATGATGTCTTTCTCTTTTCCAATGGCGGCGCCAACCGAAACAAATATACTATAGGCCCTATAAAAGGAAAGCCCTTGATGCGTGTAGATGAATTTATTAAACTCAGGAACAATAGTATTTTCTTTCTCACTGAGCTGAAAAATGATGCTTTGCTTACCGAAGTGCCGATAGCAACTTTAGTTACTGGCAATAATTAGCGGCTGATGCATGTCTTGCTGCCGTAGCTCTCTGAAAAAATGAGTAATGAAAATTGCTTTTAGCATAGAAAAAATTAATAGTGGGTTCTTCCCAATGCACCCATACGCCCTTCTGGAGGGTAAGTTAAGTGTGTGCATAAGGGACGCACAGTTCTTTTGTGAAGATGGTATTTGGCTGGTTGAGCTAGGGATGGCTATTCAAAAGTGGCTGACACTAGTTAAAACGAAGGGCCATGTAGACTTTGTTTACTTATCGATAGAGCATGATAGCCCGATATTTACTATTAGTATGGATCAGGACGATATTTGTAGGATATATTCTGAATGGTCCGAAATTCCTGATGGATTGCCAATACAATTGACTGAAGTCATTAAGTGTTTTGAAAAATATTTAACAGTGCTAGATGAGTTTTTAAGAGTTGTTTTAGAATTAAGGTTCGCTAATTTGTATAAAAAATATGCATGATTATATGTGAGTTGCTACTTCTTTTTCTCTCTTCGGTTTGAATGCTCCTCTATTTTGTTTTTGCTTGTTGCCATAGTTGCCAGTTCATTCGGTAAGAAACATACTATCAGCTACGTTAACTCCAACAAGCTTATGTAATGTTGCCACGGATTGCTTTTCAGCATAAGGTATTCTAACTAGCCGCGAACTAATCGCCCTCATGTTTTTATTAAATGCAACCTAAACATTGTTTTAAATAATTTCATAGTCTCATGATGGTAGTCCATAAAGCATTTTTTACGCGTAGTATGCCTCATATTGAGAAGGTGGTAGAAAAGATGCGTGATACTACGGGATTGATGTTGGTTTACGATGATGAAATGAGTTGTATTTCCTGTTTAGAAAATAAAATGAATGTCTGGATAATAGAAGAGCCTATCGGTTGCTATAAATTATTTAAAACTAGTATTGAATTTGATTATTTGTTAGCAAGCACTTTATATGTTCTTATCTCTTTCGGGGGTGAATACGAGTACAAAAACAGCATTCCCTCTTGGGCAGGTAAAAGACTAGTTGATATTCCAGAGCTGCTCTCCTGAAAAGGATAGCTACTCTTTTTAATTCCTTAAAATTCTTTCTATTTATTGCATTGGTTGCTAGTTCATGCAGCAACAAGCCTACTATTGGCTACGTCAACCTCAACAAGCTCATGCAAGGCTACCACGGCCGCTTAGCACGAGGTATTCCAGGCCAAAGCCAAGGAATGGCAGCAGCGTATCGCTTCGCACCGAGTTGCAGGCCCTCGGCTCGGCCCCGGCCACCACGCGGACGGGCAAAGAGCAACTCACTCGCTATCGCGATGCCATCCAATAGCCGGCCCAGCAGGAAAACCAGCGCCTGACTAAGGCCGTGCTCGACTAGGTGAATGCCTCCCTCAAGCAGTACGGCAAAGCCAAGGGCTACACCTTCATTCTCGGCGCCACCGATGCCGGTAACATCCTGTACGCCGCTGAGGGCACCGAACTCAGCGACGGCGTGCTGAATGGCCTGAACGAGCAGTATGACCGCCAACACTCTAGCCCGGCCCACTAAATGTTGCCTGCCTTAGTCGCGTTGGTTCCGGCAGCAGCAGCCCTGTGCCCTGATCGCCTGGAGGAGCGGCCTGCTCGCATCCCTTACTCCCGGCCTACCTCACCCACCCGGCCCACGGCCTCACCCACACACGCGAAGCTGAAGCTAACGGTTGACAGCTGCTGACCTGACGGCGCAACGGTGCGCCTCATCCACGCGCGCGAACGCAATGGGGCCACCATTACTTGCTACGTTGGCCTTTCAAGGGTGCGCAGTGTGCGCGGATGGTAGCTATACTGGGTTGACCAAATATGGCGTAGCTGACGGTTACGATGGATTTAAGGGCCAAATTAGCAAAGCTGAACCCGACCGTTGTCGAGCCAATGGCAATAACTTTGGGCAATGCCCGCAAGCACCAGCGGAAAGATCGGGCTCAGCACCTAAGTAACGTGGCTTCTAAGTGTGAATCCGTCGCCGACGTGCGCCGAGGGGTTCACGCTTAGAAGCCACACGGGCCCGGAGGCCGGGACCGTCTCCAGCGCCACCTTATAACACCCGAGCCCCAGGCGAAAACGCGTTGCCGACGTGTCAGTGAGAGCCAGTGGAGATACCTCTACAGAACTCCGCAACGTGGATTACTCAAGTCATTCCTGCTCCACGTTTGGCAGGAGGGAGGCCGCCGCGCTATCCAGAAACCACTGCAATTCGCCCGCCGGCGCAATTAGTTGGGCCGGGAGCTCGTCTATATCGCGCGGGCCGTGCAGTACGCGTTGCACGGCGGCGGCCTTATCCGCCCCGTATACCAGGAAGGCCCCGGCCCGCGCCTGGTTGAGTAGCGGGGCCGTGAGGGTGATGCGGTAGACCTGTTTCTCTGCCACGAATACCTCACGGGCACCCACGCCCGGGTCGCGCAGCACGGATGTGTGCGGAAACAGCGAGGCCGTGTGGGCGTCGGCGCCGAGCCCCAGCAGTACCAGGTCGAAGCGCGCTTCGTAGGGCGCGAAAAATGCCTCGATGGCGCGCGTGTACGCCCGGGCGGCTTCGGCCGGGGGGAGGGCAGTATCGACGGCAAAGACCTGGGTGTCGGCAAGGTGCAGCGGCGCCAGCAGGGCTGCCCGAGCCATGCCGTAGTTGCTCTCGGGATCGGTGGGCGGCACGTTGCGCTCATCGCCGAAGAAGAAGTACACCTTCGCCCAGTCTACCTGGCTTTGGTAGGCGGGCGAGGCCAGGAGCTCATACAGCTTTTTAGGCGAGCTGCCGCCCGAGAGCGCGACCGAAAACCGGCCGCGGGCCGCAATGGCCGGGCGGGCCTGTCCGACGAAATAGCGGGCGAGGCCGTGCAAAACGTCGTCGGCTGTGGGATAGATGTGCAGCGGCATAGGGCTATTTCTTTCCGTTGAGCGGGAGCGTGACCCAGTGGAAGCCGTCGCGGGCAATCAGCGCTTCCGCCGACTCGGGCCCCCAGGAATCAGCCGAGTAGTTGGGGAAGTTCTGGCTGGGCCGCCCCTGCCAGGAAGTCAGAATAGGCATGATGAGCTCCCAGGCGGCCTCTACCTGGTCGCCGCGCATGA
This sequence comes from Hymenobacter montanus, assembly GCF_014699115.1. Taxonomy (GTDB): domain Bacteria; phylum Bacteroidota; class Bacteroidia; order Cytophagales; family Hymenobacteraceae; genus Hymenobacter; species Hymenobacter montanus. The sequence goes on along the minus strand of NZ_JACXAD010000005.1, from coordinate 136,384 downwards.
ACAGGGTCTGGTCGCCTTGCAGGGTGTCGAGCAGCAGAGTTTCGTAGGCCTCGGGGGCCTCGCTGGGGTAAGTTCCCTGGTAGTCGAACACCATGTCGACGGTGTTGAGCATCATGTCGAGCCCGGGGCGCTTGGCCTGCACCTGCAAGCGAATACTCATCTCAGGCTGAATGCTGATAATTAAGCGGTTTTGTTGCCAGCTTTCCCCCGTTTCGGGCGGGAAGATGGAGTGGGGCGCATCCTTGAACTGAATGGTGATGATGGAGGCCGAGCGGTGCAGGCGCTTGCCGGTGCGCAGGTAGAACGGCACGCCCTGCCAGCGCCAGTTATCAACGAAAAACTTCACGGCGGCGAAGGTTTCGGTGCTGGACGTGGGGTTGGCGTCGGCTTCTTCGCGGTAGCCCGGTACCTGCTGGCCCTCGATCCAGCCCGCGCCATACTGCCCGCGCACGGCCAGCTTACGCACGTCTTCCGGCGCAAACCGGCGCATGGCCCGCAGCACATCCACCTTGCGGTTGCGCACCTCATCGGCCGTGAAGTTGACGGGCGGCTCCATGGCCACCAGGCACAGCAGCTGCAGCAGATGGTTCTGAATCATGTCGCGCAAGGCCCCGGCCCCATCGTAGTAGCCACTGCGGTCGCCCACGCCCAATTGCTCGGTCACCGAAATCTGCACGTGCTCGATGTAGTTGCGGTTCCAGAGCGGCTCGAGCAGCGCGTTGGCGAAGCGGAAAGCCATGATGTTCTGCACCGTCTCCTTGCCCAAGTAATGGTCGATGCGGTAAATCTGCCGCTCCTCAAAAATCTGTCCCAGCAGCTGGTTGAGCGCCCGGGCCGACTCCAGGTCGTGCCCGAAGGGCTTCTCAATAACGATGCGCGTCCGGTCGGGGTCGGCGGTGAGCTTACGTTGGGCCAGGTTCGAGGCGATGATGGGAAAGAAGTCGGGCGCCACCGCCAGGTAGTAGATGACGTTAGCAGGCGTCTGCCACTCCTGCTCGTAGGCCGCGATGCGCTTGCCGAACTCCTCGTACGTAGCCGCGTTCTTCACGTCGGCCACCTGGTACACCACGTGCTGGCGAAATTTCTTCCACTGGTCCTTGTCGGCTTTGCCGTTGCGCGAAAACTGGTCGATGCCCTCCAGCAGCCGGACGCGAAACTCCTCGTCCGACAGCGGCGTGCGGCCCGTGCCGATGATGGCAAACTGCTCGGGCAGCCAGCCGTCCAGAAACAAGTTGTACAGCGCCGGGGCCAGCTTGCGGGCATTCAAATCCCCGGTCCCCCCGAAAATAACAAAGACCGTGGGCTGATTCTTTTTAGTGAAGCTCATGCGGAAGAGTGAAAAGCGGATAGCCGCAACTGTTTAAATCGAAAATCACCGGGCTCATCGGCCGCAGTCAGGCTCGGTGGCGGGGCGGCGAGCGGGTTCTACCGAAATGCCGCGCCGCCACTCGCGAGCCGGCATATTCGTGGCCCGCCCCAGCCAGTGGCCCAACGGCAAACGAAAGGCCTCTTTGCCAGCCAGGTATCCCCGGGTTCCGCCGGCCGCGCTGGTTGCCGGCTACTGGTTAGGGATTACTTCCTGCTTTTGGGTATTCTCCGGCCCCTCGTGGGTGCTCTGCTTGTGGGTCGCGTCCTCGTGCAGGGGCGTCCACTGGGTGTGAAACACGCCCTCGTGCCCGATCAGCTCGTAGGTGTGGGCCCCGAAATAATCGCGCTGCGCCTGAATCAGGTTTGAGGGCAGGCGTGCGCTGCGGAAGGTATCGAAGTAGCTCAGCGAAGCCGCGTAGGCCGGCAGGGCCAGGCCCGCCGCGACGGCGGCGGCCACTACCGTTCGAGCTCCCGGTACAGCCTGGCTTACCAGGCCGCGCACCCGCTCATCGAGCAGCAAGTGCTCTAGCGCGGGGTTCTGCTCGAAGGCGTTGAAAATGTCGTTGAGGAAGCGGGAGCGAATGATGCAGCCGCCGCGCCAGATTTTAGCGATCTCGGCCAGCCGCAACCCGTAAGAATAGTCTTGCGAAGCCTTCGCCAGCAGCTGCATGCCCTGGGCGTAGGTGATAACCATGCTGAAGTAAAAAGCTTGCTCCAGGCTGCTCAGAAAGGCCGCCTGGTCGACGGCCAGGGGCGCCGGGGCCGGCCCGTACAGGGTAGCCAGCTGCTCGCGCAAGGCTTTATACTTCGACAAGTCGCGCATGGCCACCGCCGTGTCGATGGTCGGGACGGGCAGCTCCAGCTCCATGGCTACCTGCGAGGTCCACTTGCCCGTGCCTTTAGAGCGAGCCTCGTCCTTGATGTCGTCCAGCAGCGAATGGTCGGTGTTGGGTGCCCGAAAGGCGAAAATATCCTTGGTGATGTCGAGCAGGAAAGACTGCAGCCGGCCGTTGTTCCACTGGCTGAACACCTGGCCGATGGCGGCGTTGTCGAGCCCCAGGCCCCGCTTGAGTACTTCGTAGGTTTCGGCAATGAGCTGCATCAGGCCGTACTCGATGCCGTTGTGCACCATCTTCACGAAGTGGCCGGCGGCGCCCGGGCCGATGTACGTCACGCAGGGCTCGCCGTCGACCCGGGCCGCGATGGCCTCGAACATGGGCTGAACCACCTGGTAGGCCTGCTGGTCGCCGCCGGGCATCATGCTGGGCCCCAAGCGGGCTCCTTCTTCCCCGCCCGAAATGCCCATGCCGAAGAAGTGGAACCCAGCCGCGGCCAGGGCGGCGGCGCGGCGGTTCGTGTCGGTGAAGTGCGAGTTGCCGCCGTCGATGAGGATGTCGCCGGGAGCCAGCAGGGGCCGCAGCTCCTCGATAACGCCATCAACAATCTTACCGGCGGGCACCAGCATCATGATGGCCCGGGGAGTGTGCAGGCTGCGTACAAAGTCGGCCAGGGCCGCGAAGCCCCGCACGGGCTTGCCGGCGCCTTCCTCAGCCAGCAGCGTGAGCTTGCTGGCGTCTTTGTCGTAACCCGCCCCGGCCACGTCATGGTCGGCCAGGTTCAGCAGCAGGTTGCGGCCCATGGTGCCGAGGCCAATCATGCCAAAGGAAAAAGTAGTGGGCGTAGAACTCATTAAAAAGGGGTTTTCAAAGTGGTTAGGAGTTGCGCGGGCGGCAAGGTAGCCGCGCCCCGCCAGATGAGGATAGGGTAGGGGCGCCTGGTAGGTAGTCGGTCAGAAGTAACATATGCATTCGAACGTCCTGCTCTATCTGGCGTCCGCCTGCCCAAGCAGCGCTACCGCTTCGTTGGGCCGATTAAATTAGTACGGAGGTAGGGCTGCTTGGGCAAGCGGACGCCAGACAGAGCAGCACCGTACGCTTATTTTATGACTGGCTACTTAATAGCCCCCGATCAGCCTTAAAGTATGAGCAGCTTTTTTCATAGCAAGTCTGGGCAGTATCCTGGCGAAAAGTAAAAATAGCCGGTACCTGGAATACGTCAGCTAAACTCAGCGAATCAAATAAAGTTGTGCTCCGGGTACGCATCGGCCGCATTAGCCCCTAAATGCAGGTTGCTGGGCCAAGGAGTTTGAAGCGACCAGCGGCTGAGCCGGGGTCGACGGCTGGGTTAGCGCAAGCAGCGGCTTAGGGGTACAAGCCGGCGCTTGGTACTCTACCTGGCCCGCCGGTGGCAGGCTTGGATCCGGGGCAGGCCTTGAGGGAGCTTAATGTGGTGGGACCGTCGAGAAGTAACACTAGGCCAATGGGCGCGGCCAGCCCCGCCAGCAGGGCCAGCAGGGCTACCAGCAGCATTTCAGGCGATTCCGGCCCGTCGCCCAGCTGGTGGGCCTGATCTACTATGTGCTTGTCGGAAGTGCTGGTGGCCAGCGCAATAGCGGCTTGGTTGCGCTTCTCTTCCAGGAAGGCGTAGATCTGCTCGTTGGAGTCTTCGAGGCCTAGCCAGGAGGCCATCGGCCGCTCGTTTTCGGGCCGTCGGCTCCGTTGGCCGCGTACCCGGGCCAGCTGGGCATTCACGTCGCGCAGGTCTGTTTCGGCCGCCAGATTCATCCTGGTCAGCAACCGCACCAGCGACTGCCTGGTGGCCCGAATAGTTTGGTCGGTCTTTGCCATCCCCGGGTTGATAGTGCGAGCACTCACTCCCAGCTTCAGGCGTCTGGCGTTCAGCTTTCGCAGCTTAAGGATGCGATGGTCCAGCGCCGGGCTCTCAATGCCCAGGTAGCGGGGCGATACCAGCCGGTCGATGCCCGGCCGGTCCTCTAGGTCCTCTAAGTACTGCAACATGTTTTGGCAGTACTCGCGGCGGGCCTGCGCCTGCGCCTGGGCTCCCTCGAGCCTATGCAACAGCTGAATGCCGGACGACCGTGCCCCGGTGTTCATCACCCCCCGGGCCGCCCGGAGCGTGGCGGCGAGCTTGGTGAGCTTATCGTCTAAAAAAGCCACGGCTTTGCGGCCGATGATGTTTTTCTCGCGCAGGTCGGCGGCCATATACACGGCCATCAGCGTATCGAGAAACCGAATGCCTTGGGCTGGAAGGGAGCTCTTGGCGTACAGCTCCACGATAGGCGACCGGTAGCCGAAGGGCCGGGCCGTAAACGACCCGGCATATTTTCGAACGGCGTCGTTTAAGTTGTTAATAATAAAACAGTACTGCGTTTGATTGGGGCCAAATTTCTTGCCGGGCACGGGCGTCAGCACCAGCCGGAGCAGGGGCGTGCGGAGCGTGTCGCCGGCCGCTACGGTTGTATCCACGTGCGCCTCGAGCACCTTGCGCGCCGGTTTGCCGGTGGATATCCAGCTCAGGTAAGCTTTGGCCGCCGAGGCCCGCAGCCGGTACCGGCCCGGGCCAGCCGGCGCCACAAACAGGCGTACCCCCGTCAGCTGCGGTACCGCCGGGCTTAGCTGCACCCGAAAGGGCACGGTGCCGGCCAATTGTTCGCACACCTGCAAGGAGGGCAGGTGCGAGGAGCAGAGTTGGTTAAGCCCCGAGTTTGGTATTGTGAAGTACGACACGGCATACGGCAGCCGGCTCACGGTCTGGCGCAGGACGGCCGCGGAGGTGATGAGCCTAAGGTCGTCCGCCAATTCCATGCTCTTTTTGCGCGCTTGCAGCGGGTCTTCGGTTTTCGGCGAACCCGTGCTCTCATCGTCGAGCAGCATCCTGGCGCGGAAAACGTACACCGGAGCTGTTATCTCTATATGCAAACAGGCCAGCAGCCCCGCGAGCACCAGGCTTCCCACAAACAGGGGCCAGTGTTTGCGTAAGCGGAAGAGTAAGGCCCGCGAATCAATCCCATCCGGCCGCGAGGAGTCTGCTAAAGTCATATCCATATAAATTAAAAAGTTCTATATAAACCGCTAGTATAAGGAAATTATTTCGCTTTTATAAAAGCTCATTAACAATGTAATGGCCGAAATATGCAATAAAACAGGCCTTAGGTTTGCAATATTGCCGTGCTTACCCCGGGCCTGGGGTTGCGCTCAGGATAGGGGGTGTTGGGCGGCAGGCAGTAGCAAGGCAAGCGCGGCAGGTTTGCCAGCATCACTTTGATCCTTTCAATGGCTAGCGCCCTGTTTCGGCAGGCCGTTATTCGCCAAATTCAACCCAGCCCCCGGCCAGCCCCAGGGTCTCCGGCTTGGTGAGCTTAAAACCAACCAGCGTCACCAGCACGTTCATCCCCTGCGCAAAGCCACGGGTTGGGCCGGAGCGTAAAAGCTCTCTGTACGCGGAGACTCGGGGCTGCGACAAGCAGCTTCCCAACAATATTCCAGACAAAGATTAGGAGCAATTGATAGCAGGATATGCGTAAGAACATGAGGAAGGAATATAATTAAGAGGTCAATGCAGGGAATAGAGCAGATCATCTTATTAGTAAAGGACGGATAAGTAGAATATGCCTTATGAACCAAGCGGCTAATGTAATTTGATTCATCCTAAGGGTAATATAATAAATCGTTTATTCGTTCGCATAATAAAGAATAATTGGCTAATTATTCTTGCGGTTCTTTATTCATAGGTGAGATCCCGTCCTTACCCAGGCCCGCTGGGCTCATCGGACTTTGCAAAAACATAGTTAGGCAGCTTGCGCAGGTCTGGCCTGGCTCCGTTCCGGCTCCACCGTCCCCAGTCGCTGGCCAAGAGCGTTGCCGGGTGGCATCATCGGGCTGGTTTAAGCATTGGCGCGGCCACTGCTTAGCACTTAGGCTATCTTACGCCTCTAAAGGTCCCGAACTCCTGCTTCATCCTGTTCGGTACCCATCTACGCTCCTTATTCTATGAGTGAACACCTGCTCGTTTTTGCCCGCCATCCGGTGTTGGGTCAGGTAAAAACCCGCCTCGCTCACGCCGTGGGTCCCGAAGAGGCCTTACGGGTCTACCACGAGCTCCTGGGCCGAACCCGGGCCGCCGCCGAGGGGTTAGCCGTGGCTAAAACCCTGTGGCTGGCCGGTGAGCCAGTTGCCGATGCCGCGTTCGAAGGCTGGCCCGGGTACGAGCAGCGCCCTCAGCCGGCCGGCGACCTGGGCGAACGAATGCACCAGGCGTTCGCGGCGGCGTTCGCGGCGGGGGCCACGGCCGCCGTAATCGTCGGTACCGACTGCCCCGACCTGACCACCGGCCACCTAAGCGCCGCCTTTCACCACCTGGCCCAGCACGACGTGGTGGTCGGCCCGGCCCTCGACGGGGGCTACTACCTGCTGGGCCTGCGAGCTTTGGTGCCCGATTTTTTCGTCGATAAGGCCTGGAGCACGTCGGCGGTGCTGGCGGCCACCCTCGCTGATGCCGACCGCCTGGGCCTGCGCGTTGCGCACCTGCCCACGCTTAGCGACGTCGATACGGTCCATGACTTAACTGCTTGGCAGGGCCGTTTGCGGGAGGTTTCCGCACCTGACGGCCAGCTCACCCGCGTGAACCTGGAAGCGGCGCGGCCGGGGCAATAATTCGAAAGAAACGGTGCGTGAGGTAGTTTCTCGCGGCCGTCCTCTCACCCTGACGCGTGCGGATGATGCGGAAAAAAGCGGTTAAGCCGACCGCGGGGAAGCCACTGGCTTGTTATCACAGGTTGCGGCGAAGCCGCATAGCGGTCGTACCCGGTAGGGCGACGGGTTGGTAGGTGCCGAAGCGATTATATCGATCAAGCCGCGTAGCGGTGACGGCCCAACGAATCTGTCACCGCTACGCGGCTTAATGCCATCACCAGCTGGGTATGCTACCAACCTGTCGCCCTACCGGGTACGACCGCTACGCGGCTAACCCGCAACTTGGGTTCGCTAATATGATAAGGTACCACCTCTTTTTACTCAGGCCGGCCGATCATTCCTGTTGGTCCGTTTAACTTGGGCCTCCTCTTTGTTAAGTACCCATGAGCTCTTATTCTGAAATCCTGAACGCCATAAAACGGCAGTACCCATTCGACCGATGGCGTAAGTATTACACGGATGCCTCGGAGCACGAAAGCTGCGCCGAAGTCCAACAGGCGTTCGATGAGCTCATCGCGCGGCTAATTGAGCTGGGCCCAGAGGCGCCGGAAGCTCAGAAGAAGCAGGCGTTTCAGACCGCCATTGAAGCCACCAACGAGCACGAAGACCTCATCATGACGATTGAGCGGGAAGACTTATGCGAGCTAACCAACACTATTACGGAAGCCTGTGGCCTCAACCCCGATGATTATGGCAGCGGCGAAGGGTTAGCCTCCGAGTGGCGGGAGTGGTGATATTGGCGAAGAAGCGTGGCGTGGCTGAAATATTGTAGCTTCAACTACTTGCTGTTTCTATAAAAGCTACGGAGGTAATTCGGATTCCGGCTCTTACTTTACTTCTGCCCAACGCAATTATACCAGACGCTTTTCTTCAGCGGTACCTTCCCACCTGGCGAATTCAAGCCATCGTGAGCCGCCAACACCTCCCGGTGCCGCGCTCATAGCTTCTACGTCCGCCACGTCCTCGGGCCCGTGGAGGGTGTTTTTGTCGGCTTTACCTTCCTTATCCGTGGCTCCTCGTCCTTCCCGTTTTTCGTTGCTGCGACCCGTGCTGGGCCACGAGTACGCGACCCAGGTAGTTTTCCTGGCTCGCTGGCTGCTGATTTGCGCCCTTGTCAGCGTGCTCGTGGGCTCGGCCTCGGCGTTCTTTCTGTGGGCGCTCGACTGGGTTACCGGCTGGCGCGAGTCGCACCGCTGGGTTATCGGGCTGCTGCCCGTGGGCGGCTTCATTGTGGGGGCCAGCTACCATTACCTGGGCCAAAGCGTGGTGCGGGGCAACAACCTCATTCTGGACGAGATTCACAACCCCCGCCAGCTCATTCCGTTGCGCATGGCCCCGCTGGTGCTCTTCGGCACCCTGACCACGCATCTGTTCGGCGGCTCGGCGGGCCGCGAGGGCACGGCCGTGCAATTGGGCGGAACGCTAGCCGACCAGCTAACGCGCTGGTTGGGCTTGCGCCCGCGCGAGCGTCCAATCCTGCTTATCGTTGGTCTCAGCGCCGGGTTTGCTTCGGTGTTCGGCACCCCCCTGGCCGGGGCCGTGTTCGGGCTGGAAGTGTTTCTGATCGGCAGCATTCGCTACGATGCCATTGGGCCCAGCTTCCTGGCGGCCGTCGGCGCCGACTTGGTAACTCGAGCCTGGGGGGTGGGCCACACCCACTACCCGCCGCTAGCGGCCCCCGCGCTGACGCTGGGCTCCTTGCTGCTCACGCTGGGGTGTGGGGTGCTATTCGGCCTCACGGCCCGGGCCTTCGCCACCCTCACGCACCAGATAACCCGCCTTTTTCAGCGCATTGCCTACCCGCCCCTGCGCCCCGTGCTGGGGGGCGCGCTGGTGGCCCTGGCCGTGCTGGCCCTGGGCACCACCAAGTACATCGGCCTGGGCGTGCCCACCATCGTGGCGGCCTTTCAGGCCCCGCTGCCGCCCCAGGATTTTCTGCTCAAGCTGGTGCTTACGGCCCTCACGTTGGGCTGCGGATTCAAGGGGGGCGAGGTGACGCCGCTGTTTTTTATTGGGGCGGCGTTAGGCTCGGCGCTGGCCCTGGTGCTGCCGCTGCCGGTGGCCTTGCTGGCGGGCCTGGGCTTTGTGGCCGTGTTCGCGGGGGCGGCCAACACGCCCCTGGCCTGTACACTCCTGGGCGTGGAGCTGTTCGGGGGGCAGGCGGGCGTGTATCTGGCGCTGGCCTGCGTGGCGGCCTACCTGTTTTCGGGCCATACCGGCATTTACTCGGCCCAGGTTATCGGCCGCCCCAAGCACCGGCGCTGGGGGCGGGAGGAGGGCCAGCCGTTAGCTGAGGTTGCGGCGCGGCGCAAGCAGCGCAACCGCACGCCATAAATCATTACCTGGGCATCCGCATTAACCGAGCGAACGAGAAATACGGCGTGGCCCGGCTGGACCTGGTATCCGGCCGCCGAAGCTTTTTGCTGCGTAATTATTCCGCCTATACTGCTGCCCGGTAGCGCTTGTAGGCGGCATTCCGTATTTTGCGGCCATGTCCGATTTTCGCCTGCGGGTGTTCCAGGCCGTAGCTCGGCACCTGAGTTTCACTAAAGCAGCCCAGGAGCTGTTCGTTACTCAACCGGCCGTTACCAAGCACGTTCACGAGCTGGAAAAGCGCTATGGCCAGCGCCTGCTGGAGCGGCGGGGCAGCCGGGTGGCCCTCACCGAAGCCGGGCGGCTCCTGCAAGCCCACGCCGAAACGGTGGCCGCCGCCACCCAGCAGCTCGACGAGCAGCTCCAGGCCCTGCGCGACCCTGACGAAGCCGCCGGCCGCCTGCGCCTGGGGGCCAGTACCACCCTCAGCCAGTACGTACTGCCGGGCCTGTTGCCCGCTTTCCAGGCGCGCTACCCCCAGGTGCAGCTTACCCTGCTCAACGCCAACTCCGAGCGCATTGCCGAAGCCCTGCTACGCGGCGAGCTGGACCTGGGCTTCGTGGAAGGCCGCTCGAAAAGCCGCGACCTGCACTACGAGTTGCTGCTGCCCGATGAGCTGGTGGCCGTGCGCCGGGCTAGCCCCGCCGGCCCGCCGCCCGTCCCCCTCCCACTAGCCGAAGCCCTGGCCTGCCCCCTGGTGCTGCGCGAGCGGGGTTCGGGCACCCTGGAGGTGCTGGAATTTGCCTTGCGCGAATTGAAAATCAGCCTCAACAGCCTGCGGGTGGCGTTTTACTTCGACAACACCGAGGCCATTAAAACCTACCTGGAGGCCGCCCCCGAGGCCCTAGGCTTTGTGTCGCGCCGGGCCCTGGCCCGGGAACTGAGCAGCGGGCAGTTGGAAATCGTGCCCATTACGGAGCTGCACCTGACCCGGCAATTCGAGGCCGTGTGGGTGCAGGGGCAGCCGTTGGCCCGGGCGGCCCAACGGTTTTTAGCCTTCAGCCAAAGCCAGTTCAAGCCCCTCCCTTGAGGCGGGAAGCCCATGACAGAAATCGGCAGTTCTGGCACGGGCTCCTACTTTCTGCCGCCGGGGCTTTACTAGCCTGTTATAACCAATGGTTATACAGAATAATATTTTGTAATTACTTCATGCTGAGCCGCACCCGTACATTTGAGCCGGAAATCAATCCGTACGAACCATGGCTCCCCCCATTGCTCCGCCCGGGCCCCGCGGCCCGGCGCCTGGTACGCTGGCTAACTCCACGCCGGGGCCCGGAGTAGCCCAAGGGGCGCGGGAAACGCCCGCTCCGGTATTAGGCCCGGCCGAGACCACCGGCTTTTTTCGGGCCCTGCATACGTCCCGGCAGCTACTGGGGCATGGCTTTGCCCTGCGCCAGATAATCTTCGTTTTGTTCGGCTTGTTCTGCCTTACGCCCTGGGCCTCGCCGCCGCTGGCGCTGGCATTGGGCCTGGTGCTGGCCCAAACCAGTGGCAACCCCTTCCTCAGCCAAACCAAGCGGGCCACGGCCAAGCTGCTCCAGTTTTCGGTGGTCGGCCTGGGCTTTGGTATGAACGCCCACGCGGCGGTGCAAGCGGGCCGGGAGGGCCTGCTGTTTACGGTCGTCTCCATCTGCGGCACGCTGACGCTGGGTTACTTCGCCGGCCGGTGGCTGGGGCTGGGCCGCCACGTGGCGCACCTGATTTCCTGCGGTACCGCTATTTGCGGGGGCAGCGCCATCGCCGCCGTGGGCCCGGTACTACGGGCCCAGGACGGGGAGATGTCGGTAGCCCTGGGCACGGTGTTCGTGTTGAACGTGGTAGCGCTGTTTGCCTTCCCGCCCATCGGCCACGCCCTGGCCCTAACGCAAAACCAGTTCGGCCTGTGGTGCGCCATTGCTATTCATGATACCTCCTCCGTGGTGGGGGCAGCGGCCGCTTACGGCGACCAGGCCCTGCAAGTGGCCACCACCGTCAAGCTCGCCCGCGCCCTGTGGATTATCCCCGTCACCGTTGGCACGGCCTTGCTGTTCAAGCAACCGGGTGTGAAGGCGAAAGTGCCTTACTTCATCCTCGGATTTATCGCGGCTATGCTGGTCAATACCTTCGTGCCCGCCGTTCGACCCCTGGGGCCGATAATAACGCACCTGGCAAAAATAGGCCTGACGCTGACGCTCTTTTTTATCGGGGCGGGGCTTTCAGTCCGGGTGGTTAAATCGGTGGGGGGGCGGCCCTATCTGCTGGGCATTCTGCTCTGGTTGGTCGTTTCTACGGCTTCACTCTACGTCATCCTCCACACCATATAGCAATCACGCAGCCCCCGCCACCGAAGGGGGTATCAAACGGCTGGCGCGGTCAATAATTGGTTACGACTAGCTGCGTAGCCTGGGTGCTGCCGACGCCTTCTTATTCCAGCACCACCCGCTTGCTCGCCGAGCGCCCAAACTTCGTTGGGAAGTACACCAGCTCGGCCTTGGCCGGATTGAGCGTATACACACCCCGGAATCGGGGCTGGAGCGCGACGCGGAACTGATGTCGGCCAATATAGGTAGTCGATGAAGATGCCGGTTTGGTGGCGCAGGTACTCGCGGTGGGTTTCGAGAGAATTGGGCCTAGCGGGCTCGCCGTAAGAACAGCCGGCCGGGATGGGTACTTCCAGCAGCACGTACCGGGCCTCGGCTTTCACGTCTACCGTCACGAGCAGCTGGGCGGGCTGGCCGGCGCGCAGCACCACGCGGGTACCGGTTTGGCCGGCCAGCTCCGTGCGCACGGCGAAGGCCGCCGACACGGGCGCTGGTGTGGGGTTCCAGCGGCTTTGGTAAGCCGTGGCGTAGAGCGGCAGGGGACCTTGCTTGTGCAGGGTGAGCGGCCCGGCCGAGGCGGCCAGCGTGGCCGTGAAGGGAAATTGCGTCACCGTCTGGTTCAGGCTGCCGCTGAGGTTGGCGCGGGCCGCCGTGGCCGGGCCACCTTCGGGGAACAGGTCGGGCCCGATGGTTTCGAGGATGGCGGCGGTTTCGTAGGTGCTGATCCAGTGGCCGCCCTGGCGCAGGTTGAGCAAGCCGGTGCGCAGGCGCGCCAGCTCGGCGTCGTGGCCGCCCACGGCCCGCAGGGCCCGGTAGGCCAGCAGGGTAGTGCCCACCTGGTCGCGCAGCAGGTAGCGGTAGTACAAGGAAGCGTGCAGCGTATCGCCGTAAAACACCCCGCCCAACTGGGCTCGGAGCCGGTAGCGGCGCAGCGTATCGAGCTGGAAGGGCAGGCCGAGCTGCTGGCGCAGTGCCACCAGGGCCAGGTAGCGGTCCAGCGGTTGCCGGCCGGCCTGGAGGCGGTCGAAGCGGGCGACGTAGGTGCGGTAGTCGGCAGGAGCGCCTAGGCGATGCAGCAGGGCCAACAGGCGGATAAGGTCGTCGGGCGAGTGGTAGTAGCCCGGCAAGGGACGGCCCTTCAATGCCGCCACCGTGGCCGGTTCGCTGAGGTGGTCATCCAGCTCCCGCAGCAGGAAAGCCTGCCCCAGGGCCCGGTCAAATTTTACGGTAAAACCAGCCTTTTCTGCGTCCAGCAAGGCTTCTATCACGTGCGTGGTAACCCAGGCGCTCACCGTCGACTTGGGCCAGGTACCCCACAAACCCTCGGGCTGATGCCGGCCCGTCAGCAGTTTGCGAATGAGAAAATTCACCGCCCGCTCGCCCCGGAACGGCAGTTGTTGTACTTTCCGGATGCGCTGCTCCAGCAACAGGGCTTTGAGCTTGGACGCGGCTTGCTCGTTGCAGAGGTAGGCATAGCGCTGCAGGTGGTCGATTTCCGACAAGAGCAGCGGCAACGCGTCGCTTTCCAAATGCACCGTAACTTCCCCCAACGCGGGGTTTACGGGCAACTGCACCGTTGTATCAGCGGCCGTGATGGTGGCGAAGGTGCCCACCCGCTCCCGCGTGCCGGCCGGCAGCACCGGCAGGCTGCGCTGCTCGCCGTCCTGGTAGCCATTGGGTTGGGCCAGGGCGAAGCTGAGCTGCACCGAATCGGGCGTCGCCACAGTGGGGGCGGTGAACGTGAGCGTATCCAGCGCCACGGGGCTGACGCGCCGGTCCTGGCGGCGCAGCACCTGCCCCTGCTGCCGAAACGTGGTGGTGACCTGCGCCGTGTCGAAACCGTAGTTCAGGCTTTTGCCCAGGAGCTGGGTGCGGTCGCCCGCGACCAGGAAGCGGGGCGTGGCCAACTCAGCCCGCAGTTGTTTGAAGGACCGCAGGTGGCCGGTGGCCCGGCCCAGCCGGCCGTGGTCGTCGGAGGCTAGCACGAAGCTGTCCCAGCTGGTTACGTCGTCGGGCAGCACCACGTCGGTGCGGGCCCGGCCGTGGGCATCGGTCACGAGTAGGGGCCGCCACCAGGCGTAGTCGCGGAAGTGGCGGCGCAGGGCCAGGCGCGGGTCGCTCCCCGCGGCTTCGGGCCCGGTACTCTTCTTGGTGGTGACGAGCAGCACCCCATTCGCGCCCAGGGCACCATAGAGTGCCGTGGCCTGGGCTCCTTCCACTACCTTGGTGCTGGCAATAGTAGCGGGATCCAGGTCGGTAAGCAGGCCGTTGAAGGGCAGGCCGTCGAGAATAATTAACGGCTGCGGGTTGCCGTTCAGTGAAGCCGCTCCCCGAATCGTTACCCGTGCACCGGAACCTGGCATGCCGGTAATTTGCACCCCTCCCACCTTGCCTTGCAGGGACCTATTCGTTACCGAAGTAACGGAATAGCGCAGGGATTCACTCGTTATGGTAGAGACAGCGTACCCCAATGCCTGCCTTTTTTTCTCTATACCAAGGCTGGTAACCACCACCTCGCTGAGCTCCTTAACGTCTGTCTTTAGCTTAGCTAAAATGGTATGCTGCGTACCTAATGATACCTCCTGCGCCGCATAGCCAATGTAGCTAAATGTCAGGATGCTGCTTTCTCCAGGTGGCACTTCCAGCGTGAAGCTACCATCAGCATTGGTGGATACGCCCACCTGGGTGCCTTTTAGCAGTACCGTCACCCCGGGCAAGCCTTCCTCGCTGGCGGCATCAATTACTTTCCCGCGTACCCGGCGCCAGTCCACTGGGGAAACGGTAGGGGTTTCAACCCGGATCTCGCGGCGGGCCGGCTCTGACTTGGCTAGCTTACGGCGTATCAGTTGGGTGTAGCGGATCCGCAGGAGCTGATGGATGCGGCGGCTGAGCCGACCGGCCGGCACGTGGTCGGTCAGGCGCAGCTCGTAGTAGGTCTGCCCATTGGGTTGAATGAGGACATCCTCGGCCGGCGCCAGGCAGGAGCTATCGGCCAGCAGCACGGCTACCCGGTAGCGGCCCGGGGCTAAGGCATGAATCAGGCCCGTGCCGGGTGCCAGGCGCTGGAATTTGGGTTGGTCCGGGCGGGTAAGCAGCACGTAGCACGAGGCCGGCAGCGGCTGATAGGTTGGTATGGCTTCCTTCGGGCGGCGCAGCTCCAGGCGGCCCTGACCGGTGGAAGTGGAGCGCGGCACGTCGAGTTCCGCGCGCAAATAGTCGGGAGTAGCGGCTTCAACCCACTGCGGTCTGCGCTTGAAGTCGGCTTCAGTGTAGGCGAAATCCTTCAGAGGCAATAAGTAGTAGCTAGCAGTGCCGTTGAGCGGCCCCAACTCGTCGCCATCCGCGCACCGCATCTTCAGCAGGTTCTGCCCGAACGAATACCGGAACAAGGGCTCGAACAGAAACTTGCGTCGCAGCCCGTAAGCATCGCGCAGCAGCACCGAATCGGGCCGGAACGGGCCCCCGATGAAATTGGCAAAGTGACCGCGCACGAGGGGCCGCAGCACTGGCCCCTGCCGCAGTGTGGCCTCGGTCAGCTGCGCATCATCCAGCAGCACCAGCGAGCGGCGCAGACCTAGCAACTCGGTGGGGGTGAGGTTGGAGGAGCGTTTTTCCACGCTCAGCTCGCGGCAAGGCCGGTTGGGGTCGATGCTGAGGGTGAGCTTGTGCAGCGGACGCAGGTACACGTCGCGCAGCGTGATGAGGCGGGTAGCCGTGCGGATGCTGAGGGTGTGGTGCCCGCTGTCGGCCACTACGGTGTAGGGGTCGTTCTGGTTCACGTCGTGGATGTAAGCGGGCTGGCCGTCCACGTACACCGCGATGGGCGGCTGCACCCGGCCCGAGTCGACCACGAACGGGGCCACCTGCGTGAGCCCGCCCGGGGCCGGCCGGTACTCGTGAAAAAAGCCCTCGTCCGGGTACAGAAAGTGGTAGAAAGTCAGCGAGTCGAGGCCCAGCACGCGGCGCCAGCGGGGCCAGGGCAGCGGCTGGCGCTCGGAGTCCTCGCCAAACTGTTTGGTCAATTGAAAGCGCCGTAGCGAGCGCCGACCTACCACTGGCCGGGCCGTGCGGATCACTGGCAGCTCGGTGGCGTTCGGCTGGCCGAACTTGCCGGTGTAGGCATAGCTGGTCAGGTCGGCGTTGGGGACGGGGCGGCCCTGTTCGTCGGTTACGGCGAAGCGCAGGCTGATTTTCTGGCCGGGATAGGCCACGGCCGGCTGCTCGGTGTTGACGACCAATTGCGGGGCAGGCCGCGCCATGGTGAATTCGGCCGAGCGTAGCTGGTCGCCCCACCAGTAGTGCAGCGAAGCAAACCACGGTCCGCGGCCGGCCTGGGGCACGGCCAGGCGCAAATCGGAGCCGTAGCCGCGGTAGCGCAGCCGGTCGCCCTGGTAAACGAAGTACCAGAAAGCCAGCCGGCGTGGGTTATCCACGGCGAGTACCAGCGAATCGTTGGGCCGGTCGGAGCGTAACGTGAGGTCGGCGTTGTACTCATCAAGGTCAAGAGTGGTTTGGTGGCCTTGCTCGTCGGTCAGGCGGTAGTAATCGGCCAGCGCGGCTACCGGCACCGTGCTCGGCAGCTGCACCGCCCCCCGAAACAGCCAGCCGCTACTCAAGGCGTGGTTCGTCGAAATTTCCAGCTTCGCCGCGTGCGCCCGCGGCTGGCCCAGGTGCCGGTACTCCATGTAGACGGAGTCGCCGCGCAGCTCCAGGCGCAGCTCGCCGGGGTCGCGGCGGAACTCCACGGAGGTACTTTCGGTGCGGCGCTCGTTGTCGGACGTCAGCAGGGTAGCGTGCACGTCGTAGCGGAAGTCCACGTCGGGCAGCACGTTTTGTGGCACGTTGATGCGGGTTTCGCCCAGGGCATCCAGCGCCTGGCTTTTGGTCCAGAGCGTGTCGGGGATGAACACCTGCCGGCGGGGAAGCGCGCCCGGCACCCCGGCCGGGGTGAGGCTCAGCCGCAGCCGGGCGTCGAGCAGGTTAAGGTCATTGGCATCGGTGCCGCGCACGAACACCGCCTGAGGCTGGCCAAGGTGCTGGGTTTTTTCGGCCACGCGCAGGGTGTAGCGGTTGTTTTTTAGCTCGTAGTCTTCGAGCTGAAACTGCCCGCTGGCCCGGGTGCGGTTGTGCCGGTCTTTCAGCCGGAAGCCCACGTAAGTATCTGGCCGCAGGCCCAGCGTATCGGTCAGGGGGAGGGTGTACTCGTAGCTGCCGGGCCGGGTGGGGCGCAGCGTGGCAATGCGCTTGCTGCCCTCGTCATCGTAGGATGTGCCCCCGAGCCACAGGGTGAGGGGCCGACGATAGGGACGGCCGTTTTTCTGACGGAGCACCCGGGCCTTCAAGCGCAGGGTGTCGCCGCTGGGGCGGTAGCGGGGTTGGCTGGTGGCCACGTAGTTAGTCCAACCACCGTCCGTAGTGGTGCTAGTGCTGGTGCTATTGCGGCGGTCCCGACGCTCCTCGCGCACGTCCTCGTTGAAAGCCGAGCGCAGCAGCCCCACCACGCCGGTCGAAACGTTGCTGGCGTGCTTAAGATCGCGCACCAAGCGCCACACTGGCCGGGTAAAGTAGCCCAGCGGGAACCCGTAGAGGACGCGCCCGCCGGCCCGTCGCAGCCAGTTGCCGCCGAAGCGGCGGCGGGGGGCGGCATTCGGGAAGGTCCGGGTCAGGGGGTGGAAGGTGGTCCGGCCAGCCCGCGTGACGGCTACCAGGCCGGCCCGGCCGCCGCCGGCGCGCCGGTAGCTCTGGGTGGCCGCGTCGTAGGGGAGGGGCCGGCCGGCTATGGCCACCTGGGCATCGGGCAGCAGTCGGCCCAGCGAGTCGCGCACCACCAGCGTTAAGTCGACCTGGTTGTCCACCACCAGCACGTCGCGGTCGGTTTCGGCGCGCAGCTCGTACACCAGCTGGGGGCCTTCGGCGTAAGCTTCCAGGTAGTAACCCAGCGGCAGGGTGCGCTGGTCGGGCTTATCGGTGCGAAAGGAATCGACTAGCTGGGTGAAAAACTCCGGCCGCGCCGCCGACATACCGTGCTCGTAGAGGTGGCGGGTTTGGGCTTCGGTAAGCCGAAAAACTTTGGTGAGGTAGCTCCGCTGCCGGGCTTGCGCGAGGCGCGGTTGAGCCTGCAACGGGGCATACAGGAGCGAGAACAGAACGAGGAGTAAGAAAGGACGCATACGCAGGCTCGCACTAGGAGAAGTACATCCCCGATGCCAGCCAGCAGTAGATTACATAACGGATAGGCTTGCGTATGCTATGAGATGGTCTGGGAATACTAGACAGAAGGAGGGCGACGAATACGGCTTCTAATCAACCGGAGCATCCGGTACTAGTGCAGCAGGAGTTCGATTCGCAGCACCCGGCTCACTTGGACAGGCGCAGGTACGCGGTGAGTGGGCCCCGGTGGGGAATGAGGTGGTTGAGCAGCAGATCGGTCCGGATTTATGCGTGGGGTTGCTGGAATTACACTTTTGCCTCAGCTAAGGCCGCACTTCGCGGTGCAGGCAACAAGGCGTGCGGGCTGCCCGGAAAACCCCAGGTCGTAGCCGGCCCATAATAGTGAGTTGTCTCAGCTCACTCCTGACCTACTGCCCCCTCTGCAAGATGATGAGAGCAATCGAATTATACTTCGATAGTGCCGCCGAGGAGGCCGTGCGTCACCTATGGCACCAACTCGCGCAGGCAGGTATCTCGGATAGTATTCGTAGCCTGGGATCGGTTCCTCACCTTTCCCTGGCAGTAGCGGAACCCCTGCCTACCGCCGAGGTGATGGCCCGCTTACAAAAGCTGACCCAGACCACTAAGCCGCCGACTATTGCCTTAACCCACTTAGGGATTTTTGCTAGTGGCGTAGTTTTTTAGGGGGTGACGGCTTCCGCTGCCTTGGTCGAAGTACATCGGCAAGTCACTACCGCTATCCAGCCAATAGCGCAAGGAATAAACCCTTATTACGTCCCGAGGCGTGGGTTCCTTTGCACCTTGGCGATTGGGGTTGCCATGGCTGACCTTGCTCGTCGCACCTGCGTCCTACCCAGGCCTCGATCAGGTCGATAGGATTGGTGGAAGCAGACTCTGTAAACGTGACGGAGTTGGCCAGGTGTAAGTGGGAACATCCTGTTTAGAAAGCCGGGTGGGCCAGACAGGTAGTATTGGTAGCCGCCTTCTAACCAAGATTGTTCCTGTTTGGGCAATCAAGAAACCAAGACGGCTCTACCCAAGAAGCCCAGCCGTGAATGAATCACCTTCAAAGATTTATAGGTAAGACAACCACCAGTAAGTGTGTTGCTGTTTGAAACGCTGGTACCAGCGGCATGGCCAGTACAGGGCTAGCACCACTATCGCCCACACGAGATAGGCCCGCCCCAAGCTGGGAGCGTAGGCGGGCGGCCACGCGCTGGCCGGGACAAAGGCGAAGTTCACCGCCTCGCCAAACGTCAGCGTCGTCCAGACCCAGGCCGAACCGCTAACGAGCGAAAAGTGCAGCAGGTAATAAAAGAACGGTACCTGCCCAAAGGTGCGCAGGGCCTGGCTGAGCCAGCCGTTGGCGGTTTCTACCTGGCTGAGCAGCAGCAGTGCCAATCCGATGGTGAGGCACAAAAAGAGCAGAGAGGGCGGGGATTTGGTTACGTTGATGAAGGACAGGGCGGTGTGCAGCAGGCCCTGCGGCTGCCCGCTCCAGGGAGAAGGGTCGCCGTACCAGTTGGTAGCGCGAAGCACCCCAAACAGCCCTAGTAGCCCCGCGCCGGCCCTGCGTAGCCGCAGCGTCCGCTGGGGCAGGGGCAGCTTAAACCACGGCCCCACCAGGTAGCCAGCCAGCATCACTCCCAGCCACGGCCCGAGCGAATACCCCACTAACAGCGGCGGCAGCCCCGGCACCGGCAGCACAAACGGCCCGTTGTGTAACAGCGCCCACCCGGCATTAGCGGCCGTGACCGGCTGAATAGCAGGCAATAAATTATGCCCGGCCAGGATGACAACCGCCAACCCTACCAGCAGCCCGCGGGGCAGCCAGCGTAGGCCGGCCAGCAGCAGCATACTCGCTCCAATAACCCAGATAACCAGGAGCAGTATCATGCTATAGCTCCAGCTCAGGATAAAGGTGAAAAGCGCTACTTCCAGCAGCACCAGCCACGTCCCGCGCGTGAGCAAGAAGCGGCTGACAGCCGCCCGGCTTTGCTGCTTTTGCTCGTAGAGGTAGATGCTGCTGCCCGATAAAAACACGAAGGCGGGGGCGCAGAAATGCGTTACCCAGCGCGTGAGAAATAGCAGCGCCGAGGCGTGGGCCACGTCTTCGGGCCGCACGAGCGTGGGGCTCCAAAACTCGCGGATATGGTCGAGGGCCATTATCACCATCGCCAGGCCCCGCACAACATCAATGGCCTGGACGCGGGGCGTAGCTGCCCGGGTAAGAGCTAATGGAGGAGCAGGGCTGAGGAGCATCAACAAGGTAGGACTGTAGGGGATACGTAATGGCAGACGTTGCCCCGGCAAAATACAAAATAAGTAGGGATGAGCCCGGCCGCCTTACTCAGCCTTCGCCTCGGGCTATATTTTTTGCTTGCGGGGGAGGTGAATGGCTAACCGCCAGATCTCTAAAATTTCGCATAATCCCGCCCGTTTGCCCCTGCTTGCCTCAAATAGCCGGAGGCTGCGGTTGCCCATCGGTTGTCAGGGCCTGAATCTCACGGTATATCGCCCCGGTTTCCGGCACTGGCAAACCCAGAGATTTTCCGTACGTGAGGATGGCACCGGCAAACAGGTCCAGCTCGGTGCGGGGCTTGCCCGCGTGTACGTCCAGCTGCAGGGAAGTGGGTGTATGGTACGGGAAGGTCGCGGCTTTTTGGAAAGTACGCTCGATGATGTCCGCCGGCAGCGCAATGCCTTTGGCGCGGGCAATGGCCTCGATTTCCTGCATCAGGTGCCGGGCCCGGGCGTGCAAGGCAGGTGCTTCGAGAATCTGGCCGATGGATTGGTTGTAGCGGGCCGACACCAGGCCGAAACTGGCAATGAAGAAAAACTTGGTCCAGATGGCGGGAAAGGCATCGGCCTGGTACTCCAAAGCAATGCCCGCGTCGGTCAGGTAGCGCAACCGCGGGCGGGGGTCGAATGAAGGATGCCGGGGGGCTGGGCCGACGACAATGTTGCCCGGATTGCCCCGGTGCTCCACGACCCCTTTTTCCTTGAGGTGGGAAGCCACGTACACGCAGGCCGGCAAGACAATCGTGTGCGGCAGCTGACGGCAGAGGCGCTCGTAGATGTCCACCCCGTTCATCAGGGGCAACACCACCGTGCCGGCGGGCAGCACCGGGTGCAACTGGCGGCAGAGGTCCGCCAGGTCGTACTCCTTGACGCATAGCAGCACCAAGTCGGCCTGACCCAGGTCGGCCACGGTTTCCAGCACCCGCGCCGGATAGGCCACGGAATCCGAATGCTCGGGCGAGAGCAGCGTCAGCCCGTGCGTGCGAACGGCGGCGTGAGTGGCCCCTCGGGCGACGAACGTAACCCGGACCGCGGCCGAGCCGGCATAGTGCTGCGCCAGTTTGAAGCCAAAATAGCCGCCGACGCCCCCTAGTCCAACGACGGCGAGCTCGGTTGTTTTACCCGGAGAATGCATAGAAAATTGCCTGGAAATTGAAAACAAGAAAACCCCTTGGGAAAGCGGGGAGGCCCGAGCCGGTGCTCTCAACCGGGCTGGGGCCGTAATTCTCTCTCCCCGCTGCTACTAAGATAGGCTAACACCTAACCGGATACTTAGCCTGCGGTAGCCCCGGCAGCCGGGCAAAACATCTAGAGCGGTTCTCCAGTCCGTGCGTTTTTTAGGAATTAAAAATTAAAAATGAAGAATTAAAAATCGGCTGGTCAAACTTTTAATTCTTCATTTTTAATTTTTAATTCCTTCCTCCTATGCGAAAAACGCTCTAAATCAGGTCGTGGTGAGGCCCTGCTGGCCGGGGCCGCTCAACCCGATTACTTCCTCGGAGGTAAGACCGAAAATGGGCGGGGTCGGTACGTCCAGCAGCCCCAGGTACACGTATAGCTGCCCCCGGTGGTGAATCTCATGCTCGAGCAGGGCCCGGAGCCATTTCCACAGGGTAATCTGCCCATTGCCGGGAGTCCGGCACTTTCGGTTCAGGTCGCCATCGGTAAGGCCGCTGAAAATGGCGGTGGACTCTGCGCGCAAGCGTTGGTAGAAGCTCCGCACCTGTACGGGCCCGTCGGCGAGGTTCCGGCCGCAGCCCGCGTATGCACTTGGCCGACCAGCCACAATTTCGGCGTACAGGTACCGTTCGATGGCCGCGAGGTGGCGAATGGTGTCGCCGATACTGAAGCCGCCGGGCCGGCAGCTCCATTCCAGCTGGTCGGGGGGCACCAAGTCCACCAAGCGGTCGGTGCGCTGGCCGATTTTCGCCCGGTAGTCCAGAAAAGAGGCAATTGTTTGGATTTCCATTCGCGTTAGCAGGTTGTCGCAAGTTAAGGGGCGCGTTGAGCTACCCGGCAGCGAGGAGCAGTTCCATGTGGATGTTGACCCGCTCATATGGCGAGGGATGGTTGGGCTCAACCTTTTGGAAGCCCAGCTTATCGTAGAGCCGGATGGCCGCCGTGAGCTTGGTGTTGCTTTCCAGGTACACTCGCCGCGCGCCCAGGTGCCGGGCCGTATCAAGGGCCGCTTCGACCAGGCGCTGGCCAATCCCCTGTCCCTGGGCCGATGGGGACACGGCCATTTTCGCTAACTCCAGCGTGTCCCCATCCCGGCGGACCAGGGCACAAACGCCCACAATCTGCCCCTGGTACTCCGCGAGCAGAATGTGGCCGCCCGGCTGCAGCACGTACTCCTCCGGGTGGTCCAGCATCTTCAGGTCGGCTGCTTCCAGCACAAACTCTTGCTCAATCCAGGCCACGTTCAGGCGCTTGAAATCAGCCGCGTACTGCGGCTGGTAGGGCAGAATGCGTACCTGTTGAGCTGTCGGAGCTTCGCGCCCGGCGTGCTTTTCACCAGCTACCCCCGGGCCCCCTAGGGCGTCGGCCCCGGTACCGCGGGCGGATGTATTGCCCGGCAGATATTCCGCCGTGAAGTGCCTCTTCCGTTTGGGCTGGGCAAACTTCTCCGCGTTATACTCCTGCGAGTTGCCGCGGGGAATGGAGAGCGAGTTCCAGTGGGCATCGAGCGCCATCTTGCCGATGAAGACGATTTGGCCCACGTGGTACGGGTAATGCGCCAGCTGCCGGTTGAGGGCCTCGGTAACGGTGTGCCCCTGGTTGCGGATGTACACGGTGGTGTCTTGGTTTGCCTCCGTGATGGAATCAATGGCAGCAAACAAGCAGGCCCAGCCGGCCTCCCACTTCGCCAGCAGTTCAGCTCGGGTCAGCATTCCCGGTTCAAATTCGGCGTCCCGATTACGCCACTCCTTTTCGCCGTCAGCAGTCAGGAAATCGGTCCAGCGGGAGAGCATGTTGCCCCACAGGTGCTGCACGATGATGGCGATGCTGTTGCTTTCGGCGTTGTACTGCCAGAATAAGGCTTCGTCGGGCAGCTGGACCAACGTTTTATCGCCGAGCAGCTTGTAGTACTCGAACTGTTTTTTAACGCTGCTGAGGTAATCGGGGGCCATGGGGAAGGGAATGAAGAGATAAGGAAATAGTCACCTTCGGAAGCAGGAGAAGTTTCGGCAAGAACAGCAATGGTGCAGAAGCACCCCTTAGAAGCTACCGAGCAGCTGATTCAACTGGTGTTGCGCTCCGCCGGAGCCGGGCTGGGGCCGGCCGACGGACGGTTGATGAGCCACACCCCAATCAGTATCACCACCAGGGCCAGCACCTGCTGCACGGTGATGGCCTCGTGGGCTAGCCCGGCGCCCAGCAGCACGGCCATCACGGGGTTAACGTAGGCATAGGTGCCCACCACGGCCGGCGGGCGGACCCGCAGCAGCCACAAGTAGGCCAGGTAAGCGACCCCCGAGCCAAAGACGACCAGGTAGGCCACCGCCCAGGCGCTGCGGCGGCTGACCTGAGCCAGCGAAAAGGGCGTCCATTCGCCCGCTACGGCGCTGACCACCCCGCAGAACAGCCCGGCGGCCAGCAGTTGGACCGCCGCATTCGGCAGGGGTGGCCCCGGCGCCGCCTGGTAGCGGGCCAGCAGCGACCCGCCAGCTGTGCACAGGCTGCCGGCCAGGACGGCGCCCACGGCCAGCCAGTACCCGGTAATGGGCACCGCCGGCGTGGGCGCCGCCAGCTGCTCCCCAAACAATGCGACCACTCCCAGCCCGCCGAATAGCAGCCCGAGCAGCCGCAATTTCTCGTGCCGGTAGCGGGCCCACCGGGGCCAGTCGAGCACCGCCAGCCACAGGGGCACCGTGGTGGCCAGAATGGCCGCCAGGCTGCTGGGTAGGAACTGCTCGGCCCACACCGTGGAGCTACTGCCCAGCCCCAGAATCAGGATGCCGCTCAGCGCGTTGCGGGACCAGCCGGCCCGCAGCGAGGCCGTAGGGCTGCGCCAACGGGACAGGCCCGCCAGCAGGGAGCCCGCCACCACCAGCCGCGTGGCCATCATCAGATACGGGGGCAGCGTTTCCAGTGCTACCAGCGCCGAAAAGTACGTCGACCCCCATATCAGGTAGATGGCGGCAAAGGCCAGCCCGATGGCACCGGGCGTCGGCCTACCCGCGCCGGGGTGGGGCGCGAGGGGGCCGCTTCGGCGAAGAGGGACATCGGCAGTGGCGGGCATGGGCGATTCAGTAGGAAGATGTTAAAAGCAAGCGCCGGTATTTCCGGCAGACCAGTTCGGGCGGGAAGGCCGCAGCCGGTCGATAAGCTCTGCGCAACTGTTGATTTCCGGCGGACCAGCCCGGGCGGGGAGAAGGTGCTGCAGCGGTAGCGGTGGTGGGCGTGAGTAATTCCCGGCGGACTAGTTTGGGCGGCCAGTCAGCCGTTCAGGCCTCGATAAAGTCGGTGATGCGCTGCACCACGGGCGCGTGCCGCAACAGGCGGTTGTGGCCTACTCCGCTGACCACGAGCGGCTCGATGGCTGCATTTGCCGCCAGGTAGAGCTGCACCCGCTCAAATACCACTCGTTCGTCGGTGGCGTCATACACAGCCAGCAGGCGGTGAGCCCTTAACCGCTCCACGGGGGCAAAGGCAATATCTTCCACGGGCTGCCTCAGGTGCCGGGCCAGGCGCTGATAAAAGCGCCGGCGCACGGACTGGGGCACCTGCAGCTGGGTAAAGACCATCTCAAAGGCGTCCGGGGCCGACAAGGGGCTGGCCACAAACACAAATTTCTCCACCGGGGCCGCGGCGTCCTGTAGCAGCAGCGCCGCTGCCGTGCCCCCCAGGGAGTGGGCCACCACGGCGTAGGGCTGACCCGCGAAGTGGGTATAGTCCACCAAGGCTTGCTTCATCTCCACCAGGTTGGTTTCGGCACCTTCGGAGCGGCCGTGCGCCGGCAGGTCGAACGCGGCAACGGCGTAGCCCTGACGCAGCAGCCCGGGCACCAGCTCCCGGAAATCGGCCGGGTTGCCCTCCCAGCCGTGGACCAGCAGCACGGTGCGTGGGCCCGTGCCCCAGCGGTAGCCTTGCAACCGGATGGTCTTGCTGGTGAGGGCACCCGCACTGGTAAACGAAAATAGCTCTGCGCCAGCCAGAAGCTGAGACTGCTCGGCCCGCAGCGGCCGGCGGCGGGGCCGGAAGGTCTGCCACATCAGCCGCACCGCCAGTCCCGGCAGCCCGGGACTGAGAAAGCGATAGAAGAAGTGGAGCCCGTGCAGGGCCAGGGGAAGGGCTTTGGGCATAGGAGGGCAGCCGCCAGGGGCTGGCTAAAAAGTGGGGCGGAAATCGGCAAGGCTACCCGTTGGCCGGCTCGGCCAGTGGCGTGGGAACCACCACAATGCCCTGCTGCAGCTTGGAATTGCGGCGACCATACAGGAAATAGACTCCGAAGCCCAGCACCATCCAGGTCCCGGCCACTTGTAGGGTGAAGGCATCGAGGGCCATAATGAGCGAGGTGCAGAGCAGGGCGCCCAGAACAGGCACCAGCGGCAATCGGGGGGACGACAGCGGGGCCCGAAACGGCCGTGGCTGCGCGGGGTGCGAGCGCCGCATCAGCCACACGCCCACGCTCACCAGCACGAAGGCCAGCAGCGTGCCAAAAGACGTTAAATCACCGGCCAGCGAGCCGGGCACAAAGGCGGCAAACAAGCCCACAAAAACCATGAGCATGAGATTGGATTTGTACGGGGTGCGGTAGCGGGGGTGCAGCTCGGCAAACGCCTGGGGCATCAGACCGTCCTTGGCCATGGAGAAGAACACCCGGCTTTGCCCCATCAGCATCACCAGCACCACCGACGAGAAGCCCAGCAGGATGGCCAGCGTCACGGCGGTGGCCAGCCAGCCGTAGCCGGGCATGTGCGCCCGGATGGCGTAAGCCACGCTCGCCTCCGCCCCGAGCGAGGGGTCCGCAAACTCGCGCCAGTTGGCCACGCCCGTCAGCACGTGGCCGAACAGCACGTACAGCACCGTGCAAATAGCCAGCGAGCCCAGGATGCTGATGGGCATGTCGCGCTTGGGGTTCTTGGCTTCCTGGGCCGCGGTGCTCACCGCATCAAAGCCGATGAACGCAAAGAACACGATGGCCGCTCCGCCCAGGATGCCGCCCAGCCCGTGCTTGTTCCAGGCCGAGTACTCGCGCACCACCGCGCCCGCCGCATTCTTCACCGGCGCCGCATCGGCAGGAATCAGGTAGGGCGTGTGGTTGGCGGGGTTGATGAACTGCCAGCCCACGCCAATGAAGAGCAGAACGACGGCTACTTTCACCACCACCATGAGGGAGTTGAACACCGCCGATTCGCGGGTGCCTTTTACCAGCAGCAAGCTCAGGGCTACCACTACCAACACGGCCGGCAGGTTCAGCAGCCCGTGCTCCGTTACTCCGTTCAACACGGCGCTTTCCAGCGGGGAGTGGCACAGGCGGTAGGGCAGGTGCACCCCGAAGGCCTCCAGCAGCTTGCTCAGGTACTCGCTCCAGCCGATGCTCACGGTGGCCGCGCCCAGGGCGTATTCCATAATCAGGGCCCAGCCAATCACCCAGGCCACAAACTCGCCCATGGTGGTGTAGGCGTAGGTATAGGCCGAGCCCGCGATGGGAATCATGGCCGCGAACTCGGCGTAGCACAGGCCGGCAAACACGCAGCCCAGGGCAGCCAGTACGAAGGCGAGGGTAACGCCCGGGCCCGAAGCCTGGGAGACGGCGTTCGCCGTCCGGATAAACAAGCCCGACCCAATAATGGCGCCCACGCCCAGCGCCGTGAGATTCCCTGCGCCCAGCGTGCGCTTGAGCGCGCCGTGGCCCGAAGCGTTGGCCTCGCCCAGGAGCACGGCCAGGGGTTTGGTAGCAAAGAGGTTTCTCATGGCTGCGAAGAGAAGGGGGTAGGGGAGGCCAACGCTAACTGCCGGGCCAGCTCGCTGATGCGGGCCAAATGGTGGTCGTCGTGCTCGGCCACGAACAGGAACAGGTCCACCGGTCGCATGGGCGTCCGCATGCGGGGGTGGAGCGCCGACCGGTCGAGCACTTCTGCATCCAGCTCGCTGAGCCGGCGTACCGTGTGCGTCCGCTGCTGCCGGAAGCGCTGCAGCAGCTCGGGCAGGGAAGTAGCGTTATGATTGGCCTGGGTCGTAGCTTGGTTATTCAAATCAGCGGGGCGCAACTCGGCCTCGCCGGCCACAATGTCCTCCAGCCGGCCTAGCCAGAGGGGCTCGAGGTCGGCGAGGTGGCCCACGTTCTCCTGGATGGTCCACGTGCCTGCGACGCGCGCGGTCAGCCACGGCGGGGCGATGGCGGCCAGCTTCTCTTCCAGCCGGGCCGGGGTGCCCAGCAGCCGCTCCAGCAGCGACGGTAGCAGGCGCGGGTCGGCGGAATGAGTAAAATCGCGCGCAAACCATTTGAGTTGTTCCATGAGGTGGTGGGGTTAGGGAGTCGACGAAAAATCCGGGTTCTCGGGGGCAGAAGGGAGCTCCGGCCGCGCTAGGTCGGCGGCTGGTCCGATAGCATCCCGCACGAGGCCGGCCAGCCGCACTAAGCCCGCTTCTACCGCTTCGCTGAATGGTAGGCCGTAGCTGAGCCGGAAGCAGTTCTGGTACTGCTCGTGCAGGGTAAACATGCGGCCGGGCGCGAGACTGATGCCCGCCGCGGCGGCGCGGCGGAATAAGTCGGTGGTGTTGACGTGCGCCGGCAACTCGACCCACAGCAGAAAGCCCCCCTGGGGCCGGCTGACCTTGGTGGCGGGAAAGTGCTGCTCGATAACCTGGGCGTAGCGCCGGTAGTTGCCGAGCAGAAAGCGCCGCAGGCGCCGCAGGTGCAGCTCATAGCGGCCGGTGGCCAGCAGGTGGCCGATGGCCTGGTGCGTGAGTCCGGGCGAGGCTACCTGCTGGTAGAGCTTCAGGCGCTTGAGCTGCTCCAGGTAGCGCCCCGGCGCTACCCAGCCCACGCGGTAGCCGGGCGCCAGCGTCTTGCTCACCGAGCCGCACCATAGCACCAGCCCGGTGGTGTCGAAGGCCTTGCAGGGCTTGGGGCGCTGCGCCCCGAAGTATAAGTCACCGTACAGGTCATCCTCGATGAGCGGCACCTGGTATTGCTCCAGTAACTGCACCAGCCGGCACTTGTGGGCCTCGGGCATGCAACTGCCCATGGGGTTGTTGAAGTTGGTTACCAGCAGGCAGACTTGCACCCGGCCCGCCGCCAGGTGCCCGGCCAGGGTATCCAGCTCGACGCCCGTTTCCGGGTGGGTCGGCAGTTCCAGCACCCGCAGGCCCAGGGTCCGGGCCAGCTGCAGCACCCCGAAGTAGGTCGGGCTTTCCACGGCCAGCGTGTCGCCGGGCTTGGTCAGGGCCAGCAGGCACAGCGCCATGGCAGCCATGCACCCCTCGGTGGTAAGCAGGTCCTGCTCGCTGAGCTGCCCGCCCCAGAGCACGCTGTAGCGCGCAACCTGCTGGCGCAGCAGCAGATTCCCCTGTACCGGCTCGTACGGCGTGCCGGCCTGGGGCAGTTGGAGCAGGGCCTGTCGCAGGGCTTGGGCGAGCTTGGCCACGGGCAGCAACGACGGGTCGGGCAGGGAGAGCGACAGGCGCAGCAGGTGCGGGTCGGCAATCTGTTCGTAATACTCGGCAATCAGGTCTTCGGTCTCGCTGAAAGCCGGGGTCCCGGGGGGCTGCGCCGCGGGCTGGGTGGGCGTGGGCAGCGCTGGTGGCCGGCGGTGGGGTCGGCACACGTAATAGCCCGACTGGGGCCGCACCTCCACCAGCCCGTGCACTTCCAGCTCGTAGTAGGCCTGGAGAATCGTGCTCACGCTCAACCCCTGCTCCCGGCTCAGCACCCGCACGGAAGGCAGCTTGTCGCCCACGCGCAGCACCCCGCCCCGAATCTGCGCCTCGAGGTGGTTGGCCACCAACTGATACTTATGGGCAGGGACCGCAACGGTCAGGGCAGGGTGCATAGTAGCGACATGATAAAAGGGTTACCGGGCTTGGGGCGCCGGGGCGGCCCAGGCTCCCGCGAGTTACTAATTCGCGCTTGGTGGGGTGGCTCGGGTGTAGTGAGCCCGCACCCCCCGTACGCGGCCGGCGGGGTCGAGCTCCATGTATTCGGCGGCCTGCAGCTGATTGATGCTTTGGTAGTAGAGCACGAGCGAGTCCACGCCGGGCAGCACCTGCTCCAGCTCAAAGCGCAGGGTGGGGTAACGGCCCAGGGCATCCGCGAAATAGGCCCGCAGCTCCGTTTTCAAGCGGATGACACCGGTCGGGTCCGCGCCGAGCTGCTGGATAATGGGACTGCGAAAGTCCAGCTCGTCGGCGTAGTGTTCCATGATGCGGTCCAGGTCGTGGGCATTCCAGCTGGCAACCCAGTCGTGGGCAAATGCAGAGGCTTCTTGTGGCGTCATCGGATGAGAAGGAGTAGGGTGAGGTTGCTGTTAGGAGTATCAGGGCCCCGGAAGGCTAATACATTCGGAATGGATGCCCGCGGAGAACCGCTGATTACTCCGACAAAAGTCCGCGGTCCCGGCGCACCAAAACAGGTGCACTTTTCGGCGTTGGCAACCAGCACAGTTGGGGCTGCGCCGGGCCCTTACCGCTTCCCGTACACGACCAGCGACGCCTGCGCCAGGGCCGCCTGCCCCAGGTAGAAGCCCACCAGCGCCGGGGTGGCGGTTTTGTCTAAATCTAGTTTGGTGTTCAGGGCGTAGACAGTGATTAGGTACTGATGGGGAGGCCCGGGCGGCGGGCAGGGGCCCCCGTAGCCCGGTTTGCCAAAGTCGGTGACGCTCTGCACGCACCCGGCGGGGGCCAGGGCCTTGGCTACCTCACCGGCCCCGGCCTTCAGCTCCGTAGTCGAAGGCGGAATGTTGAACACCACCCAGTGCCACCAGCCGCTGCCGGTCGGCGCGTCCTTGTCGTACATCGTCACGGCAAAGCTTTGGGTGCCCTTGGGCGCGTGCTCCCAGGAGAGCTGCGGCGAGACGTTGCCGCCCGAGCAGCCGTTGCCGTTGAGAAACTGGCGGGCTGTGGCTTGCCCGCCCAGCTCGCTGCTTTTCAGGGTGAAAGTCTGGGCGTGGCCGCCCGCGGCCAGCAGGCCCAGGCCGAGCAAAAAAGAGAAGCGCTTCATGGTTAAAATGAGAGATTGAACGACCCAAAAGTATCCGGCTCCCAAGCCGTGCAGCTGTCGCGAAACGCTCAAAAAGTGTGGCTAAACGCGCATTTGCTGGTGCTGGTACTGGCTGGGCGTGTAGCCGAAGATCTGCTTGAAGGCGTGGCTGAAGCTGGACAGGCTTTCGTAGCCCACCGCCTCGAACACGTCGCTGGGCCGGGTGCCGGGCTGCTCCAGCAACTGGGCCGCCTGCTGCAAGCGCCGCTGCTGCCGCCAGCGCTCCGGACTGGTGCCGTACGCCGCCCGAAACCGGCGCTTGAACGTGGCCAGGCTCATGTGGCACAAAAAAGCCAGCTCCGCCAGCGACAGACCCTGCGTGGCCGGGTTCTCCACTACCTGGTGGAAAACCACCGCCGGGCCCCGCGCAACACCAGCGACGAACTGCCCAAACGCCCCCGGCAACGTCGTGGCCAGGTAAAGTAACAGCTCATCAATTTTCAACCGGAGCATCGCGTCGCCGCCGGGTTGCCCATCAGCGGCCCACCCCGCTAGGGCCGCGTAGTAGTGCCGGAAAAACCCGGTGCTGCCGAAGCTGAATGCCTCGCGCCGCGGCTCCCCCGCCGGTGCCCGCGGATAAGTCAGGCGGGCGGCGTAGCGGCTCAAAAAGGCTTGCAGGTGCGCATTGTCGAAGAACAGCAAGGTGCTGCGATAGGCTTCCCCGGCCGGTCGTCGCTCGCTCATCAGGCAGCGCCCCGCCGACAGCAGCACCACGTCGCCGGCCGGAATGCACAGCACCTGGCCGGTCCGGTACACGCGCTTTTCGCCCGCTTCCACCAGGCTCAGCACGTGGCGCGTAAGCGTGACCGGGCTCCGGTCGGGCGCCGCGTCGGGGTTGCGGTACGCAACCAGCCCCACGTCGCCTGGCTTGCCAATCGGCCGGGTCAGCTCATCGGGAATGTGATGCATAAGACAGCATGAGAAGGTTGATTTTATACTGATAGCCGGTGATAAGCTTACCCCGCAGCGCCGCAGGTGGTCCCCGGCAAGGTATCTGTTCTCAACTGGTCGCGAAACCAAGTGGTGCCGCGACCAAGGCAGCTAAGCCGGATATTTCTTCACGATCAGGCAGGCCACGTGCCCGCCAAAGCCGAATGTGTTGCTCAGCGCGTAGTCCACGCGCCGGTGCTCGGCGCGGTTCAGCGTCAGGTGCAGGCCCTGCGAGAACTCCGGCTCAACCGTTGTGGTGTTGATGGTGGGCGGAATGACGTCGTCGCGCACGGCCTGCACGCAGGCAATGGCCTCAATTGCCCCTGCCGCGCCCAGCAGGTGGCCCGTCATGGATTTGGTGGCGCTGATGCGCAGCTCCGACGCTGGCCCGAACAGGCGCCGCACGGCCCGCAGCTCGCTCGTGTCGCCCAGCGGCGTGGAGGTGGCGTGCGCGTTGAGGTAGTCGATCTGCTCCGGCCGCAGGCCGGCGTCGTCCAAGGCGGCTCGCATGCCCAGGTAGGCACCTGCGCCCTCGGGGTGGGTGCCGGTGAGGTGGTAGGCGTCAGCGGCCAGGCCCCCGCCCACGACTTCGGCCAGGATGGGTGCGCCGCGCCGGAGGGCGTGCTCGTACTCCTCCAGCACGAGCGCCCCCGCGCCTTCGCCCAACACAAAGCCATCCCGGCTCACGTCGAACGGCCGGGAGGCCCCGGCGGGCTCGTCGTTGCGGGTCGACAGGGCCCGCGAGGCGTTGAAGCCCCCCACGGCCGTCTGGTTCACGGCCGCTTCCGAGCCGCCGGAAATCAGGATGTCGGCCTTGCCTAAGCGCAGGTAGTTAAAGGCGTCAATCAGCGCCGTCGTGGACGTGGCGCAGGCCGACACTGTGGCGTAGTTCAAGCCCCGCAGGCCATACTTGATGGAAATGACGCCGGCGGCGATGTCCACAATCATCTTGCTGATGAAGAACGGATTAAAGCGGGGCGTTCCATCGCCCCGGGCAAACTCCGTGATTTGCTCCTGCAGGGTGAACAGCCCCCCGATGCCGGAGCCCCAGACGACGCCGATGCGGTCGCGGTTCAACCGGGCAAAATCCAGTTGGGCGTGCCGCACGGCTTCCTCGGTCGCGGCCAGGGCGTACTGGGTGAAAGGGTCGTACTTGCGCACCTCGCTGCGCTCGAAGAAGTCGAGCGGGTCGAAGCCCTTGACTTCGCAGGCGAAGCGCGTTTTAAACTTGGCCGCGTCGAAGTGGGTGATGGGCGCCGCGCCGCTGACGCCCGCCACCAGGGCCCGGCCAAAGGCCGCGGCGGTGTTGCCGAGGGGCGTCACGGCCCCCACTCCGGTGATGACTACGCGTTTCAATTCAGGCATGGTAAAAGAGGCAAAAGATGATCGGAAAAGCCCGCAGGTCGGGGTCGGACCCTAGCAGCGTTCGAGCACGGTAGCAATGCCCTGCCCGCCCCCAAT
This sequence comes from Hymenobacter montanus, assembly GCF_014699115.1. GTDB lineage: Bacteria > Bacteroidota > Bacteroidia > Cytophagales > Hymenobacteraceae > Hymenobacter > Hymenobacter montanus. The sequence goes on along the minus strand of NZ_JACXAD010000005.1, from coordinate 103,721 downwards.
GCACTGCGTCGCCAGCGCGTAGCGGCCCCCGGTGCGCCCGAGCAAGCTGGCGGCCTTGCCCGTGATGCGGGCCCCCGTAGCCCCCAGAGGGTGCCCCAGCGCGATGGCGCCCCCGTCCAGGTTCAGCTTATCCGCCGCGATGCCCAGCTCCTGCTGGCAGGCCAGCGCCTGGGCCGCAAACGCCTCGTTGAGTTCCACTACGTCGATGTCCGCCAGGCGCAGCCCCGCCCGGGTTAGCGCCTTGCCCGTGGCCGGCACCGGGCCCAGCCCCATGACCTCCGGGGCCACGCCCGCCACCGCCACGGCCCGCAGCTGCGCCAGGGGCGTGAGGTTGTGCCGCCGCAAAAAAGCCTCGCTGACCACCAGCACGGCCGCCGCGCCATCCGTCAGCGGCGACGACGTACCGGCTGTCACCGTCCCGTCGGGGGCAAACGCTGGCTTCAGGGCCGCCAGGCCTTCCAGCGACGTGGCCGGGCGCAGGCAGCCGTCTTGGGTCACGATAGTACCATCGGGCAGCTGTACCGGAACTAGCTCGTCGGCTAAGGCCCCGGAGGCCAACGCAGTAGCTGCCTTGGCCTGGCTAGCGGTGGCAAATTGTTCCTGGGCCTCCCGGCTGATGCCATACCGCTGGGCCACGTTCTCGGCCGTAATGCCCAAGGCAGTGTACGCTTCCGGCCGCAATTGCTGCAAAGCAGGGCTGGACGAGGGGTGGAGGCCGCCCTGCGGTACCTTGGTCATCGACTCCACACCCAGGCACAAAAATACCTCGCCCGCGCCGGTGGCAATGCTGCCCGCCGCCGCGTGAATGCTCGTCATCGAGGAGCCGCAGAAGCGGTTAATGGTAGCCCCCGCAACGTGCTCGGGCAGCCCGGCCAGCAACGCCACGATACGGGCCAGGTTGTCGCCCTGCTCACCTTCTGGGTAGGCGCAGCCCAGCAGCACGTCTTCCAGCTCGGCGGGGTCGAAGGCCTGGCGGGCCAGCAACCCGCGGACCAGCTGCGCGGCCAGCTCGGCCGGCGGCAAGGTCGCGAAAGACCCTTTGCGAGCAAATTGAAAGGGGGTGCGGGCAAAATCCAGCAGGTAAGCATCCATGAGCAATGGGGAGTTGAAGGGGGTGAGAATTGAGGAAGTTCTTATTAGGGCGTTAGCAAAGAAGCTGCATTATTATACCGATTGGTATATTACTGGGTAAAAAAAGGTCAGGCAACCAGTTCCGTTTCAATCAGCTGTTCTAAGTGGTCGAGGGTCGTGAACAGCGCCTGGGGGTCGTTGGTCGCTTTGGCCAGGAGCACGCCGCCTTCAATGAGCGCCATGAAGACCGTCGCGTAACGAAGCGCATCAGCTGCGGGCTTGAGCTCGCCGGCCTGCTGCCCAGCCTCGATGATGCGCACGAGGTTGCCGCGCCAGCCGCGCAGGGTTTCCTCCACCCGCCGACGGAGGGGAGAGGGGGGGCCGTCGTCAACTTCCACGGCCGTGTTGAGGATGGGGCAACCGCCCCGGGCGCGCAATTCGGCGTAGGCGTGCCGGTAGAAGCGCGGCAGGGCCAACAGCTTCTCGCGGGCCGGGGCCGTTTGGGTCGCGCTAGCCCGCAGCCCGTTGGATACAAACGCGAGGTTGTGCTCAAAGGCCGCCAGCGCGACCTCCTCCTTATTCTCGAAGTTGCCGTAGATGGCACCCTTGGTCAGCCCGGTGGCGGCCGTCAGGTCGTTCAGGGACGTGCCCGCGTAGCCCTGCTTGTTAAAAACAGGGGCCGTTTGCTCAATAATGAACTGGCGGGTGCGCTCGGCTTTGGACATGGAAATTGCTGGAACGAGAGCAAATATACCATTCGGTATCAAAAATGCAACCGGCCCGGAAAAAATTTCGGTTGAGGGTGGACACTTTTGGGACGTTGTTTGAAGTTGGGTTTTAAAGCAATTAGGTGATTGGTAATCAAGTCAGAATGCCGGCCTTCGTTGTGGGCGATGTAGTGGGCGATGTAGTGGGCGAGTTCGAAGCGAGCCTCTTCTAGGTTGGGGAAGCTGCCGCCATCGAGTAGTTCGGTTTTAAGCCGGCTCCAGTAGGACTCGGCTTGGGCGTTGTTGTAGCAGTTGCCGCGCCGTGCTCCTGCGGGCCCGTGACGGATACGCCGCGCTGGGACGAATGCACCGCTGGACGGGCGTTTTGCTGCTACTCGGGACCTGTGCGTTGAGTGCTTGGCCGCTGTATGGGGCCCTTTGGACTGCTACCCTGCTAGGGCTGTTTTACGGCGGCTAGTCAGGCCGTTTAATTGAACACTCCTTGCTTTAGGCGTTAGTTGGCCTATTTGGACCGGTTACCTTTGGAGGCATGGGGCATTATACCGACGCACCGGAGGACAATTTACTCGGCTTGACCGACAAAGCTGCACTCAACGAACAGGAAGCGCTGGGCGTGACGCGGGTCGAACGCTACCTGCTCGAAGACTTTGACTACCCGGCTGACCTCTCGGTTAGCTTGTTGCAGGACCTGCACCGGCGCGCCTTTGGCCACCTCTACGACTGGGCCGGACGCTGGCGCACGCAGGTGCCCAACGTAGGCGCCTACCTACCGCCGCCAGCGAACCGCGTGCCGCAGCTGTTGTACGAATTTGTCGACGAGCTGCGCCACCGGCAAACCCAGCTGCCTGATGTACCTGCCGAAGCGCACGTGGCCGGGTTGTTGGCGTACGCGCATCACCGGCTCGTGGCCATCCACCCGTTCGTCAATGGCAACGGCCGGACGGCGCGCTTGTTCACCAACTTGCTCGCCTACAACTACGGCTACCAGCATGTGGGACTATATCACCGCAAAAACGGAGAAGAGCGGGCCCAGTACTTGCAGGCCATCCGCCAGGCAGACGCCTATGACCTGGGCCCGCTGCAGGCACTGATCAGCGCGCAACTGCGCCCGCTGGGGGGATAGGGGCCGTTTGCTCGTAGAGGGCCTCGAGCCGCGCCAGGGGGACAGCCTGGTCCTCCAGCGCCATCGAGGCGTACACCGAGCGCACGACCATGGCCTTAACCACGGCGGGATCCTGCAACTGGCGGTAACGTTCGCGGAGTTTCATGGCGAAGAGGAGAATACCCAAGTAAAAGGGCAAAGGTACGGGCAAAGTTCATCGGCCGTGCCGTTCGACCAGCCCGGCCGTTGTTCTCCGCAGGGTATGCGGAGGGGCTTGGGGAATAGCTATTTTTCCCGCAGGTTGGCGCCCATTAAGACCAACCTTACCTGCTTCTTGAGGGGGTTATGGCATACGCCTTGGGGATCCGTGCCGGGGCAGGTCCGGGTTTGACCAATTATTTCGTGCCCGACAATTTGTACGATATCGAACATGCGGAAGTACTTGCCGCCCACTACTTCGTCGGCAGCTAGCTTGTACCCCCCTTGTTTAGCAAGAAAAACGGCAAGGGATTGGCCCCAGCTATTGCCCTCGGTATTGTCGAGGGCGTATTGCACGGCGGCATCCAGCACCCCGTCGCCATCCATATCGCCGTACACGATTTTCCTCTGCGCTACGTCTTCGGCCTGCCCTTTCTGGGTTCGGAGTGCGCCGCTATTGCCCGTTGCAGCGCCGTTGGTGCGCTGGCAGTGGGGATGCGTCCCAGAACTGGCACAGGCGACTTTCGGGTTTGGGCTGAGGCTAAGGCCGGCAGCAGTAGGGCGAGTAGCAGAAACTGCATGCTTGCTAATTTCAGGAAGTATAGCGAAACAGTGATGCCTTAAACGCGCTTTGCTCAATGAAAGCAGCGTTACTTTCAGTTGTCTATAAGCGGTTATGAGTGCGTGTACGAAACCGTACTCCGAAGGATTTACGCACACGGGTAGTAGGTGCTTGCGCTGAGGGCGGGTATCTGGTCTGGTGCACGAGGACGAGGGTGTCATTCCCCCCTAGCTGCGCAAAGACGCTCAGGTGGTGGCCTTCGAAAACTGGGTTGAGGCCAAGCGGGTGCGCGGATTCTGTGAAGGTGGCACGACCTCCGCGTCGGCTCCGCTGAGCACCGACCAGGTGTTTGCCGGGCTGGGCTCGGATGGCACTACTATGAACAAAGTGCTGACCGCTATCCTGGGCGAGATGCGGTCGATGAACCGTGGCCTGGCCGAGGTGCGCAGTTGGGCTTGGGAGCTAGACGTGCGCCTGGATGTGCAGGGCCTGCAGTAGTCGGTTGAAGAGGCCAAGCAGGTGCGCTACGAAAACGGAATTTGGGTGTAAAGCAGGTGCTTAAATTACACCCATCAGAAGACCCCGAAAATCTGCATTTTCGGGATCTTCTGATGGGTGTCGGAAAGTGTTCAAAAAAGAAATCTAATTTGAACAGAAGGGCGTTCGGAAAACCCTCCCCAAAAATGGCCCCTAAAGCTGCGTTTTTAGGACCTTTGACGTGGTTTAGGAATCCATTCGAAAAACAGTAGTTTTACGGACGCATTAAAGCAAAATAAAATGGCTCACTACTACTATGTCAACGTCAAGTACGATGGACAGCACTCCATTCATTATGGTACAATCAAGATGAGAGAGGTTCTGAAGTTTGATCACTCAAATCGAATCCGCGACATTTTGGAAGAGAGATACCCAGATAAAATCATTGCCGTCGATATTGTTGATGACAGTGTCTTGATTATTGGACCATCCAATCTAGAAAAATGGCAAATTGCAGCTAGCTTCCTTCTGAGCGTTGACCCTTATTCATTCAGAACTGAGTGGCAGGCGGGCAGCATTTAGTAGAAGTGGTGACTTGCGCCATATACGCCCGCGTCTCTACCCGCGACAAGGGCCAAACTAACGACAACCAGCTTCTGGAACTGCGTGCCTTTGCCGAGCGGCTAGGCTATACCATCTATCAGGAGTACTGCGACCAGGAAAGCGGTGGCACGGCCGAGCGCCCCCAGTTTCAGCAACTCTTCGTCGATGCCCACCAGCGGCGCTTCGACGTGGTACTGTTCTGGAGCCTAGACCGCTTCAGCCGGGAAGGTGTGACCGAGACGCTCAATCATCTGCAAAAGCTGAACGCTGTCGGCGTGCAATTCAAGTCCTTCACCGAGCAGTACCTCGATAGCACTGGCGTGTTCAAGGACGCCATCGTGGCTATCCTCGCTGCCATTGCCAAACAGGAGCGGGCACGCTTCTCCGAGCGCATCAAGGCAGGGCAGGCACGTAGCACCAAGAAGCCCGGCCGTCCTACCCTCGACCCAGCCAAAGTAGCGGAGCTGCGCCGGTTACGCGGGGAGGGGCTAAGCTTTAAAAAAATTCAGGTCGTTACGGGAGTGCCAGTAGCGACGATGCACAAGTATCTAGTTGCGGACTGATTAATATCATCCAAGGGGATATCCAAGCTTTTAAAATCATTTACTTCATCACAATTCTACCATGAGCCACCGAGGAGCTACTTACAGAAAAACAGATTTACAGATTCATTCTCCTCGTGATGCCAATTGGGTAGGTGGGCGTCCTGATGACAGCCGAGCAGAACTTACAGAACATGAGATAATTACAAAGAGAATAAAATGGGCTGCTGAGTTTGTAGATGCCTGTGTTGCTAAAGGAATTCAAGTCGCTGCATTAACAGACCACCATGAAGGCGTGTACTGTTGGTATGTATGGAACGAGGTTGAAAGACGAAAGAATCAAGGTGTGGATCTCTGGTTTATGCCCGGAATGGAATTGACTTGCCGGGACTCCGTACAGGCTTTAATTCTATTTGACCATGATATCCCGAGAGCATTATTTGATAAGGCGAGAAATGCATTAGGGTTAAAGGCAGATGTAGAAGAAAATAAGCGGGTAGGAATCGAAGTCAAGGTCATGAATCATGACCTTGAGAAACTTCAAATAATTCTCGATGCTGACCCGGAGCTTGTAGGTAGGTTTATTATAATGCCTAATGTTACAGCAGATGGTTATAAACACATTGTTAGAGATGGGTTTCACAAACGTTTTGCAGAGATGCCTTATGTTGGGCTTTATTTAGATAAAAAATATCCGACAGACCTTAGGACAAAAGCTTATCACCGAGTAACTGGTCAGACTGTTGATTGGGGCGGAGCAAGGGGAATCATTAGTACATCAGACTCTCGTATTGCTGACTTCAGTGATCTTGGAGCTTTTCCTACTTGGCTTAAGTTAGCAGCCCCAACTGCCGAATCGTTACGCCAAGCTATGCTAGCGGCAGATTCACGTATTTCGTATACTGCCACTAAACCTCCCACTCTCTATATAGAGTCAGTAAGTGTGAAGAATGCGGCATACCTTCATTTAGATGAAGCTCTACACTTTAGCCCTCAGTTTTCGTCTGTAATCGGTGGGCGTGGTTCGGGTAAATCCACCCTGCTGGAATATGTACGTTATGCCCTTGGAATATCCGCTTTGGAAGGACGGGGTTCCGATTGGGACCCAACTTATGAACGCAGGAAAGCATTACTCGAAGCAACATTAAATGCCTCAAGCGAAGTAGAGGTAGTCTTGATACAGGATGGTGTTTCTATCCATATTACACGTTCGCATGCCAATCCAGATAGGATTGTTATGCAAGTAGGCGGGCAAGAGAAGTCTATTAGCATGAGTGATGCTAAGAAGCTATTTCCTATCCAGGCATATAGCCAAGGCGAACTATCTCACCTTGGCGAAGGAAAAGCTGAAAAGCGCCTATTTGAATTAATTACTGCTCCAGATCAGGCCTCTTTTGATGGTGTAAATAAGGCAATAAAAGATATAGATGGCGAATTACGTAGATTGCTGGGCCAAGCTGTAGAGTATTGGCGACTAGAAGGTCAGCGTCGCCAAATCGATGCTCAGCTTATTACTACAAAAGCGGGTATTGATAGTATTAAAAAGGGCCTTGGAGGACTGGATTCAGGTACCCAAGACATCTTAGACCGTCACCAAATAGTTGGGCAAACTAGCCGTTGGCTCAAAAACTTAATTAACGAGTATACCGAATCTCAAGGAAATCTGGTTAGTGCATTTGAGACTCATTTGGCTGTTTCGGAGAAAAATCTGACAATATTATCACTCCCTTTAGCTGACGCTGCTCAGCTTATTGCTGGTGCTTTAAGAGAGGAATTAACAGCTGTAACAGATGCTTTCAGAATTATAATTGCTGCTAGCGAAGCATTTGAGCAAAAATTAGAAATTAATAAAGAATCATGGAAATCTGTACTGAATGAGCATAATGTGCAGTACAGTGTAGCATTAAGTCAAGCAGAAAAATTTACTGCGGATTTACAAAGACTCACTTTTTTAGAGCAGCAGCAACTTCAGCAACAGGCTAATCGTGATGAATTGACTGCTAAGATGGAGGACCTTCAAGCATATACAGTAGAGATAACTAGGCAGAGCGGGGATTACTCTGCTCAGCAAGCATTGCTGCGTCAATTAACTAGTTCAAGCGCTGCCAAATTGGTTGAGCTTACGAATGGTCAAGCCAGCGCTAAATTATCGCTGACGGATGATATATCTGAAATGGTTGATGCTATAGCTACCCTTTTTAAAGGTTCTGGTGTTAGAAGTGAGCGTATAAATAAGCTAGTAGATACTCTAAAAGGAACTGATGCAGTTGCTGTTTGGTGGAGATTACTAAATGAAGTACTTGATGCCTTCCGATGGAAAATCAGCGGCCTTTCTATGACAGAGGCACGACCTACTTTGCCAATATTGGATGAAACTATCGACGCTGGTGGCCTGGGCAGGTTTTGTGACATGTTAAGTGTAGAACGCGTTAGTCAAGCGCTTACAGCTGTATCTCGTCCTAGAGTAAAATTGATGCATAAGCAGAAGGGCAGAGAAGTTGAATTCAGCCAAGCCTCACAAGGGGAAAAAGCAACAATTCTTCTAAATGTGCTAATGAGACAAACTGGTGGACCGCTCCTGCTAGACCAACCAGAAGAGGGCTTAGACAATCGCATTATTGGGGATATAGTCTCGGCAATACATGCAGCTAAGTCTCAGAAACAATTGATTTTTGCCACACACAATGCCAACCTTGTTGTTAATGGTGATGCTGAGTTAGTAGTTGACCTCAATGCTGGCAGTATTAATGAAATAGGTGCAATTGATTTGCCTACCGTTCGAGATGCTATTACTCAGACTATGGAAGGAGGCAAAAATGCCTTTGAACTACGTCGCCTCAAATATAATTTCTGAGAACTTAATACGGACTCACAAAAAGTAAGTCCGCAACATCTGTGATACCTTTTTAGTAGCAAGGGGTGCTGAAATGAGATCAGCCAGATAGGAAGCAGCAGGTATCATTATTTCTGACGAGTAAATAGAAAGACCTTCACAGTGCTGTGAGGGTCTTTTTTGTGTTCGTGTGAGGAGCCGGGCAGCTACTGCCCAAATAGTAAGTGCATTGTAAGCAATGCCACCCTTTTTGCCCCCTATTTTCCAAAAACTGCGAAATTAGCTTAATGGGCCATTTTTCATAATTCTCAGCCAGAAGCTGAATCAGTGAGGGTAGGAATACGCCCCCCTTGCCTTTTGTGCCCCCCTTTTTGCCCCCCTAAAAGAAGAAAGGCCCTCAGCGTGATGCTGAGGGCCTTTTTCGTGGTCGTGTAAGGAGTCGAACCTTAAACCTTCTGATTCGTAGTCAGATGCTCTATCCAATTGAGCTACACAACCTGTTCCCGTGTTGGGAGCGCAAAGGTAAGGGAGAAAAAGGCGGCAGTGCAAGCCGGGAGCACTTTTTTCGTGATAAAAAGCGATTTGAGCCAGTAATTGGCTAATAATCAACTCAACATTTTACGGATTGTCGGTGGCGCCGCGCAAGGCCTTTTGTAAGGCCCGGTTGAAAACGACGAGCAGCCCGAAAAGCGAAGCCGCCACCAGGCTAACCAGGAAGACTTTGCTCAGCCGGCCCTGATCCGGGTCGTGCAGCAGGGCCAGCACGTTGGAAGCCTCGGTGCCCAGCCAGTAAAAGAACAGGCTGCGCGGCAGCATGCCTACTACCGAAGCCAGCAGAAAGCGCCGCCGCGGCACCCCCACGATGGCTAGCACAAACGTCATCAGGGCGAAGGGCAGCACGGGGGAGAGGCGGGTGAGGAGGATGAGTTGCCAGTTCTGGTGCTGCAGCTCGCCGAGTACGGCTTCCGCTTTGGGAAACAGGTGCAGGAACTGGCGCAGCTTGCCGTGGTCGATGCGCTGGGCCAGCTCGTAGCCGATGGCGGAAGCCAGCGCATAAGCCAGCACCACGCCCGCCACGCCGGGCCAGCCGAAGTAATACCCCGTCACGATGGCCACGAACGTGGTGGGCGTGAGGGCGCTGGCCATGGTGAAGGCAATGACCACGAAGTACAGTAGCTGCTGGCCGGGGCTCAGCCCCTGCAGGAGCGTAGGCTGCTGGCGCAGCAGCATCAGCAGCGACGATGAGCCCGCCAGCGGCACCGCCACCAGCAGAAACATGGTGAGCAGGGTGGAGAAGTTTTTCTGGAGAAGCTCGCGCAGAAATTTCATGGACCGCGAAGGTAGGGCGGAGCCGCTCAGGTCAGGCCACTCAAGATGGGCTCGTGAGCCCACCCGAACGGCCTCGTCAGTACCGAGCCTTTACGCTACGCTTGAGCTAGTGGTCGGTCGCGGGGTCAGGATTCTTTCGCGCCGAACCCCAAAAACCGCTTGAGGGCGGCCCAGGCCCCACCCAAGGCCAGCAGGCCCAACTTCCAGAACTTGAGAATCAGGGCGAACAGGCCGACTTTGGCCAGCACCTTGCCGGCCACCAGGCCCCCGATGGTGTAGGCGGCCACTTCGTCGAGGCTGGGGTTGAAGTCGGCGTACCGCTCCCCTTTGGCAAAAGTCACGTTGGCCAGCAGCCCGGGAATGCTGGCCCTGATTTCGCTCAGCTGGCGCGGCACGCCCACGGCATTGAGCACGAGCACGCCCTTGCGGCCGAGCAGGCGCACGTTGTAGTTGAGGGTCGTGTCGGGGCTGTTGCCGAAGCGCAGGGACTTGGCCCAGTGCAGGGCATTCTTCTGCTGGTCGTAGAAGGGGTTGGCGGCCCACCCCAGCAGGTACACCGGCTCGAAGCCCGCGGCCTCCCGCTCCTTGTTGCCCTCGCGCGTATCGTTCTGCATTTCCTCCAGCAGCTCGTTGTAGTCGATGTCTTCGGCATCACTGTCTTTCACGTAGCCCATGGGGTCGTACCGAATAACGTAGGCCCAGGAATCGCCCTCGGCCGGGCTGTATTTTTCGGGCAGCAGCATGCCCAGGCATTCGCTCTTGGGGTTGCCCCAGATGGTGGTGAGCACCCGCGCCGTCTGGGCCGAGTCGAGAAAGCGAAATCCGCGGGGCACCGTCAGCTCGGCCACGCCGCCGGGCAGCTTGAGGTGGCCTTGCTGGTAGTGGAGCGTGCGGTCGATGGAATCGACGTAGGCCCGCTGGGCCTTCTGCCAGCGCGCTACCGAATCGGCGGCCGAGAGCACCGGGCTCGACGCGGCAAAGGCGGCCCCGCCCCAAAGCAGGCAAATAAAAAGCAGTAAGAGTTGTTTCATGTTGCGCACAAATTTGGAGATGGTGAGATGTCGGAAAATGCTCGAACCTGCGAATATAACCTGGGCCCAGATTTCGGCTTAGCCTTGGCTGGCCGCCGTAACTTGCCGGCCCAAGGCGGACTAGCTCACCGCTTTGTTCTGGCTGATCGTCTTAAAATTATATTTTTGCTTCCATGAAATTCGCCACCAAAGCCATTCACGCCGGCGTCCACCCGGACCCCGCCACCGGGGCCATCATGACGCCCATTTACCAGACCTCGACCTACGTGCAGCGCTCGCCCGGCGACCACAAAGGCTTCGAGTACTCGCGCACCCACAACCCCACCCGTTCCCAGCTGCAGGATGCCCTGGCCGCCCTCGACAACGGCCGGCACGGGCTGGCCTTCGCCACGGGCATGGCGGCCATCGACTGCGTGGCCAAGCTGCTGCAGCCCGGCGACGAAGTAATTTCGACCAATGACCTCTACGGCGGCAGCTACCGCCTGTTCACGAAAGTGTACGAGCCGCTGGGCATTAAATTTCACTTCGTGCCCATGCACGATATGGCCGCCGTGCGCGCCGTAGCCGGCCCCAAGACCAAGCTGATCTGGGTCGAAACCCCCACCAACCCCCTGCTGAACGTTATCGACATTGCCGCCGCGGCGGCCGTGGCCCGGGAGTGCGGCGCCCTGCTGGCCGTCGACAACACCTTTAGCACGCCCTACCTGCAAACGCCCATGGATTTGGGGGCCGACATCGTGATGTACTCGCTCACCAAGTACATGGCCGGCCACTCCGATACCGTGATGGGCGCCCTCGTGGTGAAGGATGATGAGCTGCATGAGCGGCTGCGCTTCCTGCAAAATGCCTGCGGCGGCACGCCCGGCCCGCAGGACTGCTTCCTGGTGCTGCGGGGCCTGAAAACGCTGCACCTGCGCATGCAGCGGCACTGCGAGAACGGCCGTGCCGTGGCCGAATTCCTCCGCCAGCACCCCAAAGTAGAGAAAGTGTACTGGCCCGGCTTCGAGAACCATCCCAACCACGCCGTGGCTGCCCGGCAAATGCGGGACTTCGGCGGCATGATTTCCTTCGTGCTGAAGGGCGACCGCCAGGAGGATGCCATCGCCGTGCTCGAGAAATTCCACTACTTCACCCTGGCCGAAAGCCTGGGCGGCGTCGAAAGCCTCAGCGGCCACCCCGCCAGCATGACCCACGCCAGCATCCCGGCCGAGCAGCGCCGTAAATCCGGCCTGAGCGACTCGCTTATCCGCCTCAGCGTGGGCATCGAGGACGCCGAAGACTTGATCGAGGACCTGGCGCAGGCCATCGGCTAGCGCAGCATCGGCTAAGCTAAACCGGAAGCGCCGGACTGCCCAGACCAGCAGTCCGGCGCTTTTGTTTTAATGCTACTTGAAGACCTGGGCGCTAGCGTTTTTTGGATAAGAGAATCAGCATCGGCGGGACATTAGGTAATGCGAGCGGGATTCTCACCCCCGAACCTGCGCAAAATCAAAGTGACTGCCGTGTACAACATTATTTTTGAAGCGCGGTAGCGCCGACTACCCGGTGCGCAGCTCATACCATAAAACGCGAGCTTACCTGATGACTACTCCTCTGGCTCCTTCACCAACTGCTCCTATTAACGTCCTGCCTTTGTTTCCGGTGCTGGACCAGCTGCTGACCGAGCTGCTGCGGTCGTTGTCGCCCGCTGATTGGCAGCGGCCTACCTTGGCCCGGCAGTGGACGGTGAAAGACGTGGCGGCGCATCTGCTCGACGGCAACCTGCGCTCGCTGTCGATGCTGCGCGACGGGTATTTCGCCGAAGCCCCCGACGACCCTCACTCTTACGATGGCCTGGTAACCTTCCTCAACCGCCTGAATGGCGACTGGGTGCGGGCCGCCCGGCGCCTCAGCCCAACCATCCTGATTGACCTGCTGGCGCAGTCGGGGGCTGAGTACACGGCTTTCCTGGCTACGCTCGACCCGTTCGCTCCGGCGGCTTTCGCCGTGGGGTGGGCCGGCGAAACGGAGTCGGCCAACTGGTTTCACGTAGCCCGCGAGTACACCGAAAAGTGGCACCACCAGCAGCAGATTCACGCGGCGGTGGGCGGACCGGGGCTGCTGAGCGAGGAGTTGTTTGGCCCCTTCATCGAAACGCTGCTGCGCGGGCTGCCGCATGCTTACCGGGAAGTTGCCGCCCCCGTTGGCACGGTAGTACAGGTCCGCATTGAGGGCCTGCGCGGCAATGGCTGGCAACTGGTGAAAGCCCCGGCCGCCTGGGGTTTCCAACCACTCGATGCCCAGGCGGTGCCAGCGGCCGAAGTCGTCCTGCCTGCCGATACCGCCTGGCGGCTCTTCACCAAAGGGCTCAGCCCAGTCGAGGCCCGCTCGCAGGCGCGGCTTATCGGCAGCGAGCAGTTGGGGGAAGCGGTACTGCGCTTAGTAGCCGTAATGGCCTGATGCTCGCTGCCCGGTCTGGGCCCGGTGCTGTCGAGGTGTAGCGGTAAGAACGCTATGCCAAGGTCCATTCGGCAGCCTGCTTCGTAACGGTCAGGAATGCCTCAGCTCCCGCCTGACTACCGTTGGCTCCCACGTGGGGATGGAGCGCTAAAAGCTAATACTTGCCCCGTAGCTGGTAGCGCGGGCACCGGCAGCTACTGCCTGCTGAGCAGCCGCTGGTCTTGCAGTAAGGCCGTTCAGCTTGGCGTTTCGTGAGTGGCGAAGTGCCGGAACGGGGGGGATAGCGGCCATAGGCCCCGGTGGCCAGCGGCCTGACCCGCGCCCGGACCATGCGTTGCCGTGGCCCTGCGCCTGGCAGGATTGTATTAGTAAGAAATAGGGCAAAAAAGAGAAAATAGGAATTGGGAAGAAGAATGATGGCCACATCCGTGAGAACCCAGTATATTGCGCTGATCTGGCACTAAAAGTGCTTTTCGCAAAGTTATGCCATGATCTCTATTCTCCTATGAACAAAGTTCTACTATTTTGTACTTTATTGCTATTGCCGTTTGCGGCAACTGCTCAGCGGCAGCGGTCGACTACCTGGGAAAGCGGCGTCCTGGAGAAAGGGGAGAAAGTAGGCGAATGGGAGTACTACAGCTACTCCGCCCTGGGTGAGCGAGTCGTAACCCAGCGTTATGACCACACGGCCAACAAGCTGGTGTATTGCCGGCCCGACGACAAACTGTACAAGGCTGAAGTTTCCCGCGGCCGCTGGGAGAGCATCCAATTAACGCAGCCACCCTGGTTCATTGGCGGGCACGAGGCCCTGGCCGCTTACACGTCCAAGCTCAGGTACCCACCCGCGGCGGAGGCCCGCAACGTGCAGGGTCGGGTAGTGGTGTCATTCGTGGTCGATACCCTCGGGCATCTCAGCGACTACCAGGTAGTGCGCGGCATCGGCAGTGGCTGCGACGAAGAGGCTCTGCGCGTGGCCCGCACCGTGCCCGACCAGTGGCTACCGGGCCGGCTGGGCACCAAGGCGCTGCCCGTCGTGTATGAATTGCCTTTCACCTTCCGCTTAAAATAAGGCTCTTGCTTCTGTTTAAGATCGAAGTATATTGGCAGTTCTACTTCATTCACGGATGAGCCTTGAGCAATCCAAACAAGAAAATACCGGGGTGGGAGCCCCGGGGCTATTTCAAAATTCCAGTAAACCAACACGTCGCGGTAGCAACGGAGCTATTGTGAAAAGCAGCTTAACCTTTTAACTTTCTACATCTGCATTTCTTCATGAAACAACTCTTACTGTTGCTGTTCGTCCTGCTAGGATTAACAGCTAACGCCCAGAAAATATCCGTCTCGGGGCGCGTACTCGGCAGCCGAGGCGAGGCTATTCCAGGGGCTACGGTGCTCGAGAAAGGCACCACCAATGGCTTGGCTACCAACAGCAACGGCAACTTCGCCCTGGAAGTGAGCCCGGATGCTACGCTTATCTTCTCCGCCATTGGCTTTCAAACCCAATCCGTGCCGGTGGACGGGCGCAACACGTTCGACGTGACAATGCAAGTGAGCGCCCAGGACCTCAACGAAGTCGTCGTGACGGGCTCCCGCGCCAGCGAGGGTCGCTCCAACATCCTCACCACCGCGCCGGTCGACGTTATTTCGGCGCGCGAGATCAAGGCCTTCGCGCAAACCGATGTCTCGCAGGTACTCACTTACGCGGCGCCTTCGTTTCAGTCGTCGCGGCAAGCCATTTCCGATGGCACCGACCATGTGGACCCCGCTTCTCTGCGCGGGTTAGGCCCGGACCAGGTGCTCGTGCTGGTAAACGGCAAGCGCCGCCACAACTCGGCCTTGGTTAACATCAATGGTACCGTGGGCCGGGGCTCGGTGGGTACCGACTTGAACGTTATTCCCCTGGCTTCGATCAAGCGCATCGAAGTGCTGCGCGAAGGTGCCGCCGCCCAGTACGGCTCCGATGCCATTGCCGGCGTTATCAACATTCAGCTGAAGAATGATTCAACCGGGGTAACCGCCAGCGCCACCGGCGGCCAAACGTATGAAGGCGACGGCCGGGTGATTCAAGGCGATGCCAACATTGGCATTGGGCTGGGCGGCCGCGGCTTTCTGGATGTGAGTGGGCAATTCCTGAACCGCGGCTACACCAACCGGACCTTTGAGGACACCGCTCCGCTTATGTACTTGGGGGGCAACGGCGGCAATTACCCCTCGAAGCCTAATCCGGCTTATCCCGGAGCGGGGCAGCCCAATCCGGATAACATCCCCAGCTCTATTCCCCTCAATGAGGCGGAGCGCCGGGCCCTCAAAGCCCAGGACGATGCGTTGGTGGCCCAAAACGGCTTCGACCGTAAAAACATGCGGGTAGGCAACTCGGAGTCGCGCAACTACGGCGGTTTTCTGAATGCGGCTTACCGGCTGGGCGGCGGCGTGGAGGCTTACGTAGCGGGTGGTGTGACGCACCGCACGGGCAAGGCCGCTGGCTTTTACCGCCTGCCCAACCAGCCTGCGCAAAGCGACCTCACGATTTTCCCGAACGGCTTCCTGCCTTTCATCAACACCACCATCGACGACCAGTCGGCCATTGTCGGCCTGCGGGCCAGCCTCGCCGGCTTTGCCGTTGACCTGAGCAACACCTACGGCCGCAACGAGCTGCGCTTCGACATTACCAATACCGTAAACGCCTCGCTGCCGCAGGGACCCGGCATCCGCAACCAAACCGAATTTTACGCGGGCAAGCTGCGCTTCGGCCAGAATACCACCAACCTGGGCTTTTCGCGTAGATTCTCGGAAGTCGGCCCGCTGGCGACGTTAAACGTTGCCTTCGGTGGGGAATACCGCGTCGACCAGTTCCAGATTGGGGCCGGTGAACGAAATTCCTATCTCAACGCTAACCCCATTGGTGGAACCAAAGCGGCCGGGGCGCAGGTATTTCCGGGCTACCAGCCCAGCGATGAAGTAGACAAGTCGCGTTCCAACGTGGCCGGCTACCTCGACCTCGAAAGTGACGTAACCGAGAAGCTGCTGCTGCGTCTGGCGGGCCGGGCCGAAAACTACAGCGACTTTGGCTCGAACGTGAGCGGCCAGGCGGCCGCCCGTTTCAGCATCCTCGACGGGCTGGCCTTGCGTGGCTCGATTGGCAATGGCTTCCGCGCTCCCTCTCTTCAGCAGCGTTATTTCACCAACACCAGCACCCAATTTATAAGCGGGCTGCCTAATCAGGTGCTCACGGTAAATAACGATGACCCCATTGTTCGCAACAGTTTCTCGACGCCGGGTCAGAAGGGCTTCGGGGTAGGTGCCCTCAAGCAAGAAAAGTCGGTGAACTATAGTTTGGGTATAACCGCTCGGGTCGCTCAAACCATCACGCTCACTGTGGATGCCTACCAAATTGACATCAATGATAGAATCGTGCTCTCCTCGCAGTTTGCCAAGAGCAACCCACCTTCCACTTTGCCGCCGGCTCAACAGCCCACGGTGGACCAAATCCTGGCATCCCGTCCCGATGTGAGCCGGGTCCAATTCTTTGCCAATGCGATTAACACGCGCACCCGCGGCATTGATGTTGTGGCCAACGAGCGTCTGACCTTTGGCGAGAGCCGCCTCGGCCTCACCGTGGCCGCCAACTTCACCGAGACGTTCGTACGCAGCTTAAATACATCCTCCAGCACCATCAACGAAGACCTTAGCCTGCAAAACACTCTTTTTGACCGGCAGCAGCGCACGCGCATCGAATCGGCCCAACCCCGCAATAAGATTAACCTGGCAGCCAACTACGGCGTCGGCATCTTCGGCATTGAGGCTCGGGTAGTACGTTTTGGCGAAGTGCAATTCAGAGATGCCAACCCGGCCAATGCCGCGCTGTTCGACCAGACGTTCTCGGCGAAGTGGGTTACGGATTTGTCCGTGAACGTGCAGGTTCTCAAGCAGGTTGGCCTCACGTTGGGTGCCAATAACTTGTTTAATGTGTATCCCGACAAGTTTCGCCTCAACCCCCGCAACGACCCCAACAACTTCAACGCGCCGCCACTGCTCCCGAATGGTAAGCCCGATACCAGCAGACCCGACTTGAGCTACGCGGGCAATCTGGACAATACCAACCGTAACCGTTTTGTCTACAACGCTAACCAGTTCGGGTTCAACGGTGGCTACTACTTCGCCCGGCTAAACTTCACCCTGTAAAGCCTGCTAGGGGGATAGTTAGGCTCAACCTTTAGGTTTGCCTAAAACCGGAGTTTATTGACTGCTGCGCCGTGAACGAAGCTTTGGCCGTGGTGCCGGGCCAGGAAAGTTCGCCCAGTACCATGGCTAAGGACCCGCGCTTGTTGGCGAAAGACGGGCGCTGGCGGGCCCGCTGCGGGGTGCCGTAGCGCGAGTTGTCAGCCGAGCGGTGGGGGCCCTGGCACACGGTGTACGCCCGGTTTCGCCGCTGGCACCAAGCGCGGGGATGGCCCCGAGTGCTGGCCCAAGTGCAACCGGAAACGGGCTTGCAGTGCCTGCTGGTCTATTTCACCGCCGTACTTCCCACCAAGTAGCCGGTGCGAAAATAAAGACAGCCCGTGCGGGCAGGCGCTCAGCCAAAGCACACAGGCGGCCCAACGCAGCGCGACTCCAGTGGCGTTGCGTTGGGCCGCCTGTGTGCTTTGGCCCTGACCCGGCGCCAAGCCGGGACTGCCCGCAGGCATCGGGCTTACTGGTGCGCCACCTGCGCCCCAGCCAAGCCGTGCTGGCGGACCGGGCCGCCGCCGGCTACGAGCGCGCCCAACTCCACGGTGCCATCGCCCTGATAACCAGCAAGAAGAACTGAGCCGGGCCCGGGCCTACGACGCCGAATTCGACAAAGGCCGCAACCAGATGAAACGCGCCATCAGCGGCTTAAAACGCTCTCGGGCCGTGGCCACCTGCTTTGGCAAGCGCACCGCCAATTACTTTGCTACTCGTTGCTTGAGTCCAGCCTTAACCTGGCCCTAACTGTGAACACTCCCTGGTTGAATAAGGGCTAAAATGAGCTGCCACTCAAGTGTACGCTTTCCAAAGCCTCTGATTCATTATGGGAGGCTGATGCAAATCTTGCCGAAATGCCCGCCGCTGCTTAGATAGTCGTAGGCTTCCCGGTAAGCAGCGAAGGAAAATATGCGGTCGATAATGGGCCGTAATTGGCTCGTGGCCAGTGCTTGGTTCATCCGCTGAAACATTTCGGTGGAGCCAACCTCGATGCCCTGGAGCCGAACGTGGCCCCCCATGATTTGCTCGGTCCGGATTTCCCCCATTAACCCGTCGATGATGCCAATAACAGAAATCGTTCCGCCCACGGCAACGGCATCGAGGGACTTGTTGATGTTATTGCCCCCCACGACCTCTACCACATGGTCGACACCCCGCCCATCGGTCAACTCTCGCACGAGCGGTGCCCAGTCGGGCGTACGGGCATAGTTAAGGGTGTGGTGGGCACCCAGTGCCCGGACGCGGTCCAGCTTGGCATCGCTGCTAGAAAGCACGATGACGCGGGCGCCCGCCTGCAACGCGAACTGCAAGGAGAACAGCGACACCCCCCCGGTGCCTTGGATGAGCACCGTGTGCCCGGGCCGCACTTGTCCCTCTTCCACTAGGCCATGCCAAGCGGTGAGCGCGGCGCAGGGCAAGGTCGCGGCTTCTTCGTAGCTAAGGTAGTCCGGGAATGACGTCACCTCGCCCTCGCCAAGGACCCGGTTGTCGGCCAGAAACCCGTCGAATCGGGCGCCGCCCGGGGAGCGCTGCAGGCTCTCAGCCTTAATCCGCCCACCGGTCCAATGCGGAAGAAACAAGCCGACGACGCGGTCGCCGGGTCGCCATTGGGTTACGGCGGTGCCGACTTCTACCACTTCCCCTGCCCCGTCGGAGGTGGGAATCCGGCCCAATGGGGGCTTCCAGCGGTCCACGCCGTTGGCCACGAGTAAATCGCGGTAGTTGAGGGAAACGGCGCGGACGCGCACCCGGATTTGGTGGGGAGCTAAGGGCTCGTCGGCCCGTTGGACTAAGTGCAAGGAAGCGACCCCATGTCCTGCTCCAAATTCAACTGCTTGCATGAAAAAGCGGAGGTAAAGAAATGAAAGAAGATCTCAAATCTACCCCACTCTTTGGAAGTCAACGCCAGCCTCCGATAACGGGGTTGGCTGTTTTGTGCTGAGGTCTGTCGCTAAGCCACTCCCACGTCTGATAGCGAGGCGCCGGGGCCTTATTTCGTCGCGCTGGAGTTGGTTCCCAGAATTTGAAACAGCTCGTCGAGCTTAGGGGTCAGGATGATTTCGGTGCGACGGTTCAGGGCTTTGTTCGAGGGCGTGTCGTTCGCCGCCACCGGCACGTACTCGCCGCGGCCCGAGGCCGTGATGCGCGCCGGGGTGACGCCGCTGGCCGCGAGCAGGCGGGCAATTTCGGTGGCCCGCAGGGCGCTCAGGTCCCAGTTGTCGCTCAGGCCGGCGGTGCCGCGTAGGACGGGCACGTTGTCGGTGTGGCCTTCCACCACCACGTTTACGTCTTTCTGCTCCTGCAGCACGGTGGCGAGCTTTTTCAGCGCTTCCTGGCCTTTGGGGTCGACTTTGGTGGAGCCCGATTTGAAGAGCAGTTGCTCGGAGAGCGACACGTAGACTTTGCCGTCCTTCAGCTTCACCTGCAAGTCGCTGGAGTTGAAGCTGAGCAGGGCCTTGCTCACGCGGGCCTTGAGGTCGTTCACGGCCTGGTCTTTATCGGCCAGAGCCTGAGTGAGCTCGGTGAGGCGGGCTTCCCGGGTTTTAAGGTCGGCGGCCAGGCGGTCGTTTTCAGCCTTGCTTTTCTGAAGGGTAGCGTCGAGCTGGCCCAGCTCGGCTTCGCGACGGGCCAGGTCCTTGGCTACTTTATCGTAGTCCGACGACTTATTGGCCAGCTCCCGGTCGCTGTTCTTGAGTAGCTTATCGTAGCCGCTGCTGAGCTCGTTGTAAAGGCTGCGGGTTTTGCGGTACGCCACGCCCGTTGCGGCCGAGTCGGTCACGAGGCGCTTCTGGGCCAGGCGCAGCTGGGCTAGCTCATCGGTGGCTTTTTGTAGCTCGGCGGTGGCGTTGCGGTACTGCCGCTCGGCTTCGGCTTTGCCATTAGCGTCGGCTTTTTGGCGGGCGCTGAGGTCGTCGTATCGCTTGGCGGTTACGCAGCTGTTGAGCGCCGGAGCAGCCAGCAGCGACAGGGCCAGCAGGGTAGGGGAGAAGTGTTTCACGGATTACAAAGGCCACGGGCCACGCCACCAGCGGGCCGGACCGCCCGGCCGCCTTGGTACAGCAAGGTAGCGCTTAACGGGCAGCCAGCGTAGCAGCGGGCCGATTTGCCCCGCGTTTTCGGCTATCTTTGCTTACTTCCCCGCTGGCTGCTACCCGCCCGTCTCCACCGCACTCTGCTCTTTCCGCATGGCTTCTTCCCTGACTCTGAGCCCCGAAAATGAAGCCTTGCTGACGCATCAGGCCCTGGTAAGCAAAGACCTGATTCACGCCCCTGGCCCGGACTTTCTGGACCGCTATTTTGTGCCGGGCAGCCGCCCGCCGCAGGTGCTCCGCAGCCTCGGCGCCCTCTACGGCCACGGCCGCCTGGGGGGCACCGGCTACCTGAGCATTCTGCCCGTCGACCAAGGTATTGAGCACACCGCGGGCTCCTCGTTCGGGCCGAACCCCCTGTATTTCGACCCCGAGAACATCCTGCGGCTGGCGGTGGAAGGCGGCTGCAATGCCGTAGCCACCACCTTCGGCACGTTTGGCACGGTAGCTCGCAAGTACGCCCATAAAATCCCGTTTCTGGTCAAGCTCAACCACAACGAGCTGCTGACTTATCCTAATACCTTCGACCAGATTATGTTTGGCTCGGTGCGCCAGGCCTGGGATCTGGGAGCTACGGCCGTGGGAGCCACCGTGTACTTCGGCTCGGCGGAGAGCAATCGCCAGATTGCCGAAGTAACCCAGGCCTTTGAGGAAGCGCACGCGCTGGGCCTGGCCACCGTGCTGTGGTGCTACACCCGCAACAACGCCTTCAAAACCAGCGACCAGGATTACCACGTCGCCGCCGACCTCACGGGGCAGGCCAACCACCTGGGCGTGACCATGGGCGCCGACCTTATTAAGCAGAAGCTGCCCGAAAACAACGGCGGCTTTTCGACCCTCAAGTTCGGCAAAACCTTCCCGGCGATGTACGACGAGCTCAGCCGCGACCACCCCATCGACCTGACCCGCTACCAGGTGCTGAACTGCTACGCCGGCCGCATTGGCCTCATCAACTCCGGGGGCGAAAGCCTGGGGGCGGGCGACCGGGAAGCGGCCATTAGAACGGCCATCGTTAACAAGCGCGCGGGCGGCCAAGGGCTTATTTCGGGCCGCAAAGCTTTCCAGCGCCCGTTTGCCGAAGGCGTAGAGTTGCTACATGCCATTCAGGACGTATACCTCGACCCCGCAATTACGTTGGCGTAAGTCCTGCCGCCTCCCACGGGCCAACCGGTGGGCTAGCCTGCCGCTCCCCGTTCGTACCGCCGGCAATCCCTTACTTTTGACTTTACAATCTGATTCTAACTACTAGCTTCCAGCTACTAACATTCTCTCCTTATAAATATGGCCTGGTTTAAGCGCGTAGAAAAGGGCATCGTCACCCCCACCGACCAGAAAAAAGAGACGCCCGACGGTCTCTGGTACAAATGCCCCGAGTGCAAAGCGGTGGTGACCATGGCCGAACACAAGCGTCTGCTCCACGTGTGCGGCGCCTGCGGCCACCACGACCGAATCGATGCCGCCGACTACTTTGAGCTGCTGTTCGACGATGGGCAGTTTACCGAGCTCGATGCCGACCTGACGTCCGGCGACCCGCTGCACTTCGTCGATACCAAAGCGTACCCGCAACGGGTGGCGGCTACGGAGCGCAACACCGGTTTGAAGGATGCCGTGCGCACTGCCCACGGCGTGTCAGCGGGTCAGCCGCTGGTAGTGGCGGCTATGGACTTCAAGTTCATCGGCGGATCGATGGGTTCGGTGGTGGGCGAAAAAATTGCCCGGGCCATCGACTTCGCCCGCCAAAGCCGGACGCCATTCCTGATGATTTCGCGCTCCGGCGGCGCCCGCATGATGGAAGCGGGCTACTCGCTGATGCAAATGGCCAAAACCTCGGCCAAGCTGGCGCTGCTCGCGGAAGCCGGCGTGCCCTACGTGTCGCTGCTCACCGACCCAACCACTGGCGGCGTCACGGCCTCGTTTGCGATGCTCGGCGACTTTAACATTGCCGAGCCCGGCGCTCTCATCGGCTTCGCGGGGCCCCGGGTTATTAAAGAAACCATTGGCAAGGATCTGCCGAAAGGCTTCCAAAGCGCCGAATTTGTGTTGGAGCACGGTTTCCTCGATTTCATTGTGGACCGCCGGGAGCTCAAGCACCGACTGGCTGATTTGCTAGGCCTGCTGCGCCCCGCCCCGGTAGCTGAGGCGCGTGGGGCGCGCCGCATCGCTATTGCCTCAACAAAAGCTAATTAAGTCTTTTTTCGAGGCTGTTTTCGCTTTCGGCACACTTCTTGAAAAGCCCGTTTCCATATACCGGAACGGGTTTTCCTCGTATAAGGCCGGAAATACACCATTTTTTATTCATTTCGACATGAACACTTCCAAATCACTTCTTTCCGTGTTGATGGCCTTTGTGCTGTTGTTTAGCTCCTGCGCCACTTCCCAGCAAGCTACTTCCCAGCCTGACCTCTCGTCGGCTAACGGTACCGGAGCCCGCAAAACCGGCATGAGCAAAACTACCAAAGGCGGCTTAATCGGCGCCGGCGGCGGCGCCGCCGCGGGGGCCATTCTGGGCCGCATAATCGGTGGCAAGTCGGGTACCGCTATTGGCGCCATCATCGGTGCTGCGGCCGGTGGCACGGCCGGCGCGATTATCGGCCGCAAAATGGATAAGCAGGCTGCCGAACTTCAGAAGGACATGCAGAACGCCCGGGTAGAGCGCGTGGGTGAAGGCATTAAAATCACCTTCGACTCGGGCATCCTCTTCGACACCAACTCCGCCGCGCTGCGGCCGGCTTCGGAAGCTGACATCACCAAGATGGCCGTTGTACTGCAGAAATACCCCGACACCAACGTACTGGTAGAAGGCCATACCGACAATACGGGTACCGACGCCATCAACCAGCCGCTGTCGGAGCGCCGGGCTCAGGCGGTCGCTTCTTCGACCATTGCCAAGGGCGTATCGGCTAGCCGGGTTACCTCTAAGGGCTATGGTTCTTCGCAGCCCGTCGCCGACAATTCTACCGCCGAAGGCCGGCAGGCTAACCGTCGCGTAGAAATCGCCATCTATGCCAATGAGAAAATGAAAAAAGCTGCCGAGTCTGGCACTTTATAAACCCTAAGAGTTGCTTCTTCAGCCTCATTATCGGCTCGTAGCAAGCACCATTTCTGGAAAAGGCCGCCTGCAAGGGCGGCCTTTTTTGTGGAAGCTTCCGCCGTGGTGTAGCCCGGAGCCAGGGCATTGGAGCACAACTCAGCAGGGTCGGCTCACGTTTAAGCCTAGTTGGTATTTTTCAACTTCAAACTTGCATTTGTCATGAAAGCACTCAAAGTATATTTGCTGCTCGCCTTCACTTGTTTGTTTCTGACCGTTTCGGCGGCCCAAGCCCAGACGTCCACTCCTGCCCAGACGCCCACTCCTAAGAAAGGGTGGAGCAACAAGGCCAAAGGCGCTGCCATTGGCGGCGGGGCTGGCATCGTGACCGGTGCCGTGCTGGGGGGCACTAAGGGAGCAATTATCGGCGGGGCCGCGGGCGTGATTGGCGGCGGGCTGATTGGCCGCAACAAGGATAAAAAGAAAGATCCTGAACGGTACAAGGCTTATCGGAACAAAAAATAAGGATTTGGCGGGTTCGTCAACCCATCAGCCCGAAAAGGCCTTGCCACGCGGCAAGGCCTTTTTTTATGGTTTCGTAGCTCAGGCTGGTATCAAGGCGGAATAGTTTGGCAAGGTGGTTGCAATTGGCGTACTTGCGGCGAATTTCACTCGTCATTGCCATTTGCGGGCATTTTTTATCCAAATCTTTTTTTTAACATGAAATTTCTTCGTTCATCCCTCACTTTCTTGTTGGCTTTGCTGCTGTTGGTAAACAACTTCGCGCAGGCTCAAAGCTCTACCGTCTCAACTGAGAAGCCCAAGGGCATGAGCAAAACCCTTAAAGGGGGCCTCATCGGTGGCCTGGGCGGTGCCGTAGCGGGTGGCGTGGCTGGCCGCCTGATTGGCGGCAAGTCGGGTACCGCTAAGGGAGCCATCATTGGTGCCGTAGTGGGGGGCACTGCCGGAGCCCTCATCGGCCGTAAGATGGACAAAGCCGCTGCGGAGCTGCGCCGCGACCTGGAAGGCGCCAAAGTAGAGCGCGTAGGCGAAGGCATCAAAATCACCTTTGCTTCGGGCATTCTGTTCGCCACTAATTCGGCTACCCTGACCCCCGACGCCGCGGGCAACGTTACCCAACTGGCTGAAACGCTCAAGAAGTACGCCGACACCAACGTGGTGGTGGAAGGCCACACCGACAACTCGGGTTCGGATGCCATCAACCAGCCGCTATCGCAGCGCCGTGCTCAGGCCGTGGCTAATACCATCATCAACGAAGGCGTAGACGCTTCCCGCGTTACGGCTAGCGGCTACGGCTCGACCCAGCCCGTGGGCGACAACTCAACGGCGGCCGGCAAAGCAGCTAACCGTCGCGTAGAAGTAGCCATCTTCGCCAACGAGAAAATGCAGAAAGCTGCCAAGAAAGGCCAACTGTAAGCTCATTCACGCTGCTGAAACGGCAGCTTGTCCTAAATCAAAAAGCGGCGGCCCAGGGGTCGCCGCTTTTTTTGTGGCTTTTAAACAATAACCCTAATTAGCACAACCTTACTGCGTACCGGCCGGTACAACAGGCATGCCTGCCTCCGATGCTACCTACGCCTCGCCCGCGGCCGAAAAAGCCTGGGCCGACCACGTCATCCTTGACCATTTTTACGGCCACTTGCCGCCCGAGCCCCGCCGCACGCCCATGCGCGAGCTGGTGTCGACCATTCTCTCGCACCGCACCACCCACGCCGACGAAGAGTTGGCCTACGACCGCATGCTGGCCGCTTTCGGCGACTGGCCCGGGGTGCTGGCGGCCCCCACGGCCGAGCTGGCCCATGCCATCCGCACCACGCGCTGGCCCGATACGCAGGCTCCGCGCATTCAGGAAATCCTGCGCCGCATCCAGGCCGAAACCGGCGGGGCGTTCGACCTGGATTTTCTGGCCGAGTGGCCGCTGGAGCGGGCCATGGCCTGGCTGACCGACATGCCCGGCATTGGCCTGAAAACGGCTTCGCTGCTTTTGCTCTTTAACTACCACAAGCCCGTGCTACCGGTCGATGCGCACGTGCACCGGGTGGCGCAGCGAGTCGGGTTCCTGGGCCCCAAGGTATCAGTCGAAAAGGCGCACGCCGTGCTCCTGGCCCTGCTGCCGGCCGATGCCGAAGTACTGTTTAACTTCCACAAGCACAACTATTGGCACGGGCAGCAAATCTGCTTTTTTCTGAAGCCTAATTGCCCGCGCTGCCCGCTGAAGGGTTTCTGCAACTACTACTGGGAGCACTACGGGGAGGCTACGGCCGCCGCCCTGGCGGCCACGCCCGCGCAGTGGGACCCCGCCGCCTGGGGTAAGCTGCCGCATTAGGTATAGAGCCGCCTTGGCTGCGCCAGGCCCGGACCGTTGCCATATTGTTCGGGTAGTGACGAAGCAACGCCGCCGCGAAGGCTACGGCGCACCCCGCTGTACCTTTATGCCATGCGCCTCGTCAAGCATCCCGTCCTCTGCAATTATTACGTCACCTACCGCTGCAATGCGAAGTGTGCGTTTTGCGACATTTGGGAAAAGCCGTCGCCCTATATTACGCTGGCCGATGTGACGCAGAACTTACGCGACCTCAAGCGCCTCGGGGTGTCGGTGGTTGATTTCACGGGGGGCGAGCCGCTGCTGCATCGCCAACTGCCGGAGTTTCTGGCTCTGGCGCGCCAAATGGGGTTTATCACCACCGTAACCAC
The DNA here is from genome assembly GCF_014699115.1 of Hymenobacter montanus. Taxonomy (GTDB): domain Bacteria; phylum Bacteroidota; class Bacteroidia; order Cytophagales; family Hymenobacteraceae; genus Hymenobacter; species Hymenobacter montanus. Next base: position 77,750 of record NZ_JACXAD010000005.1, on the reverse strand, counting down.
GAATGGTTTGCTGTACCCGAAGAACGCCGGTAAGCTGCGCGGGCTGGTCGACATGCTGCACTTCTCGCTCGACTCAGCCGACCGCGCTACCCACGACTTGGGCCGGGGGGTAGCCTGCTACGATTTCGTGCTCGAAAGCATCCGCGTGGCCAAAGAACTGGGCGAGCGGCCCGACATTCTGTTTACGGTGTTCCGCAACAACCTAGCGGACCTCGAGGCCGTGTACCGCGACATTACCCAGCCCAACGGCTTGGTGCTGATAATCAATCCGGCCTTTGAATACGGCGACATAGCAACCGGAGAGCAGCTCACGGCGGCCGAGCTGGATTACCTTTCAGCCTTCGGCAAGCGCCGGGGAGTATATCTGAATGAGGCCTTTATTCAGCTGCGGCGCGATGGCGGCAACCACGTGGCGGACCCGGTGTGCCGGGCCGCCAGTACCACGCTGGTCATCTCGCCTAGCAACGAGCTGGTGCTGCCCTGTTATCACCTCGGTGAGCAGAAGTTCGCCATTCAGGGGCAGCTCTACGACCTTTACAACGCCCCCGAAACCCAGCGCCTGGCGGCCCTCGAAGGCCGCTTGCCCCAGTGCGAGGGGTGCACCATTAACTGCTACATGCAGCCGAGCTTTGCCGTCGAAACCAGCAAGTATTTCTGGCAGGCACTGCCTAGTACCCTCAAGTATAATTGGGAAAAGGGCACGTGGAAACGCCTGCTGCAACTAGCGTAATTACAGATAGAAAATTGCGCTGAGCTTTGGGCCCACAGGCTATTCTGCTAAAAGTATATTAGCCCATTATACTCACTGCCAACAGCTCCCTATAAAAATGCCTGCTCTCATCCTTCCTGTTCACGGTATTCACCCGGAAATTCCGGCCGACTGCTTTGTTGCCGACAATGCCACCATCGTGGGTGATGTGGTGCTGGGCCGGAACTGTACCGTTTGGTTTACGGCCGTGATTCGCGGCGACGTGCACCGCATCCGCATCGGCGACGAAACCAATGTTCAGGACGGAGCCGTGCTGCACTGCACCTACCAAAAGGCGCCGCTCACCATTGGCAGCCGCGTGAGCATCGGGCACCGGGCGCTGGTGCACGGCTGCACCGTGGAGGACGAGGTGCTCATCGGCATGGGCGCCATCGTAATGGACCACGCCGTGGTGGGCAGCGGCTGCATCGTCGCGGCGGGGGCCGTGGTGCTGGAGAACTTCGTGTGCGAGCCGGGCTTTTTATACGCCGGCGTGCCGGCCAGAAAAATCAAGCCCGTGACCCAGGAGCAACGCGAAGGGCTGCGACGCACCGCGGCCAATTACCAGACCTACGCCAGCTGGTTTGAGCGTGCATAAGCGCCCACCAGGGGCTGTAGGAGGCTCTTGCTCTTGTCTGATAGAGGGTTACACCTATTTATTTGTTAACTCGAGTTGCCGAATAGCCGCGTCGCGGTCGTACCCGGTAGGGCGGTAGGTTGGTAGAGCATGGTACTCCGGGCCAAACCAGAGCCGCGTAGCGGTGACAGAGCCACTAGCCGAAGGTGCCACCGCTACGCGGCTTTCACCCACCGGACCTCTTTAAGTACTACCAACCTGCCGCCGATACAAGGCTATTTCGCAACTTGAGGTAGTTGGTTTCTGCGTTTACGCGGCGGGGAAATATTTTAGTAGATTTTGGGTGATTATTGAGTTTGTCGCGGTATTACTACGCGGCCGACTGGCCAAGGCCCCTGTTATGATGACGCAATCCGCCTTAAGGCTTTTCGTATGAAAAATTCGCTTCCACCCTCCGACCAGCAGACTCTTGCGGGGCTGCGCAGCCGCGAAGACAGCTCATTCGCCGTGCTCTACACCTTTTATTACCCGGCTGTTGAGCGGTTTGTCCTGCGTAACAGCGGCTCGCGGGCCGAAGCGCAGGATATTTTTCAGGAAACCATTCTGGTGCTGCTTGAGAAGGTGCCCACCGCCGACTTTCAGCTAACGTCTTCGCTGAAAACGTACCTTCTGTCGATTAGCCGCAACTTGTGGCTGAAGCGCCTGCGCCAAGCTGGGCGCGTGGTGCGGGCCGAGCTGGAAGAGCTGGAAGGCCATTCACCGGCAACCGAACCGGCCGCTTTCGGCGAGGAAGCAGCAGCCCAGCAGCAAACCCAAGTTCGGGGGCTACTGGCGCGCATCAGCGCTAAGTGCCAAGCCCTGATTCAAGCCCTCTTCTTTAATCAGAAAACCATTCAAGCCGTCGCGCAGGACCACCACTACACGTCGGTTCACAACGCCCAGAACCAGAAGTATAAGTGCTTGGAGCAGGCCCGGCGCGGAGTTCGCAATAACTCGGCTTAAGCGAGGCTGCCCGGCGACTAGCTGGTGTAGTGGTCAAAATAAAAAGGAAACCAGCGGGTGATGGGCCCAGAGCTTAAGGAATAAAAGGTACACACATCGTCACTTTTACTCCTTAATTTCTCATGAACCCTTTTCCGCTTCCTTATTTCCGCTCGCTGGTTGCCGCGATGCTGCTGTGGGCCGTGCCGGCCCTCGCTAAGCCGCCCGTAGCCGCGCCGCTGGCCAAGGGCCCCGTGCGACTACAAGCCCGGCAAGCGGCCCGCGACTTCACGACGGTTGATGTTGACGGCCGGCCCGTTTCGCTGGCTAGCCTCAAAGGTCGCAAAGTACTGTTGATGTTTATGCGCAACGTAGGCTGCCCGGTGTGCAACCGACGCGTGCACGAGCTGCTGGAGCAGGCCGATTATTTCCGGGCGCACAACCTGGCGGTGGTGGCCGTGTACGAATCCTCGCCGGCCCTCATGAAGCAGTATCTGGCCGGGCAAGCGGTGCCTTTCACGATGGTGCCCAATCCCGACCAAAGCCTTTATCAGCTCTATGGCCTGGAAGTGTCGGGCGCCAAGGCCATGGCGTCGGTCTTCCACGGGGTGATAGGCAAGGCCAGCCAAGGCAAGAAGCTCTTTCAGCAAGCCATTGAGCCAGACGGCAACCGTAACCGCATCGGAGCTGAGTTTCTGCTCGACGAGCGGGGTACGGTGGCCGTGGCCCATTACCACCGCTACATCGGCGACGAGCTGCCCCTGGCCGACATCAAAAAATTTCTAAACTAACCGGCATCCTCGTCGGCCCACTCACTGCAGTTTGCCCGAGCGGTGCGGAGACGCGACCCTGCGCGTCTTTACGGGGCCAGCAACTTGCCCAACAGCCTCAACTCCTTTTTCGCCCCAACCCATGAAAGTAAGAACCCTGCTCCTGATCGGCGCCGTGCTTATGACGCTGTGCTGTCTGTACGTGCTATTTCGCTAACTACTTAATAAATAAAATCATGAAGACGACAAACATCTGGAATATCCAAGAAAGTGAAGGGGATGGAGTGAACTGCCCCATCACGCCCGTCAACCTGCCGTGGTACAAGAAAGTGGGACTGCTATTTTTTCGCTTTGGCGTCTGCCCGGTCTGCGTAACGAGCAGCCTAACCTACGCCCTCGTGCAGGCCGTGCGGAAACGCCGCCCGTCTGCCCCCTGGAAGGCTGGGTGAGCTAACCCCCTGGGTGCCTCGAGCACGGCTTGGGGCACTCGGGTAGCTGCCTACACCTCGTCGCCGAGATCACCGCGCGGCTCGGCTCGCTCGGCCCGCGTGGTCACGCGGAGCTGCACCAGCTCCACGGCGCGGCGGGAGCGTTGCAGCACCCGGAACTCGTAGGGGTCGAGCACGGCCACGTCGCCCACTTCCGGGATGCTGCCGTAGATGACATTCAGCAGGCCCCCTACGGTTTCGTAGTCTTCGCCCTCGGGCAGGGGGAAGGGGAGGTACTCGTTGGCGTCGGAGATGGGCGTGGCGGGGTTGACGCGGTATTCGTCCTCGGCCACTTTCTCCACCACCGGCACCTCGTTGTCGTACTCGTCCTGGATTTCGCCCACCAGCTCTTCCATGATGTCCTCAATGGTGACGATGCCCGACACCCCGCCGAACTCGTCGCTCACGATGGCCATCACGATGTGCTTGCGCTGAAACTGGCGCAGCAGGCGGTTGATTTTCTTGGTTTCGGGCACGAAATACGGCGGGCGCATGATCCGGGCCAGCTCCAGCGGCTCCTGCCGCCGGATGATGGGCAGTAAGTCCTTCACGTTGAGCACGCCCACGATGTTGTCGATGTTGCCTTCGTAAACCGGCATGCGGGAGTAGCCTTCGTTGAAGACAATGTCCAGAATCTGGTCTTCTGGGGCATTCACGTCCAGGGCCGAGAGCTTGGTGCGGGGCACCATGATTTGCTTCACCATCCGGTCGTTGAACTCGAATACGTTCTCAATCAGCTCGTGCTCGGAATCCTGAATTTCCCCGCTCTCCTTGCTCTGGTCGATGAGCAGGCGCAGCTCGTCGGAGGTATGGGCCTCAGTGCCGTGCACGTTGTTGATGCCCACCGCGTTGAGCATGATGTTGGAAGCCTTGGATAAAAACCACGTCAGCGGCCGGGTGAGGTAGAAGAACCCCCGCAATGGCAGCACCAGCGCCAGGCTCACCGCCTCGGGCCGCTGAATGGCCAACGCTTTGGGGAATAATTCGCCGAAGAGCACGTGGATAAAAGTCAGCAGGATCAGGCCGATGGTAACGGCAATGCTGTGGGCCGTGAGAGGAGCAATGTTGAGCCCCAGGCGCGGCAGGAAGCCGAGTAGTAGCTCCGTAAACAGCTCTTCGCCCACGGCACCAAGCAGCAGGGACGCAATGGTCACCCCCAACTGCGTGGCGGAGAGGTAGTCGTAGAGCCGGCGCAGCACGCCCATGGCTTGGCGAGCTAAGCGACTGCCTTCTTTGGCTTTCAGCTCGAGTTGCGAAAGGCGGATGCGAATCAACGAGAATTCAGCAGCCACGAAAAAACCGTTTACTAAGACGAGTAGAACGGTAAAGAATATTTTTAAACCCATGTTGGCGGCTCCGTGACGCGGTCGGTCGAGGGGCCTTTGTTGCCCAAAAGTACGCAGTTTGGCGCAGGTGGTTGAGCCGACGAACTTTTAGCGCGGCAGTTTGTGGTACCAACACCCGTAGTTTTGTGGCCCGGAAAGCGGGAAAACGCGGGCCTGGGCAACGGGCTCCACCGAAGTCACTGGAATGAGGCTTATAACGAGGCACCATCTTTTTCAGTTCTGGGGGAGTTCCCGGGAGACAACCTGTGATGTTTATAGAGATGAAGACCTTTTCGATTGTTAAAATTCTGGCGCTTTGGCTGGGGGTGGCCTTGTCCGCCACCGGCCAGGTTCTCACGCCCACGCACCTGAGCACGGGCCTGAGCCAGCCCACCGCTAAAGTAGGGGAGGAGCTTGAGCTGGTGATTAACGCCCGCATCGACGACAAGTGGCACCTGTATGCCTCGGATTTTAGCGACGAGGTAGGACCCGTGGTGTTCAGCCTGAAATTCCAACCGAGCCCGGCCTACGCGCTGGTTGGCAAGCTGCAGTCCATCAAGTCGCACCACGAGCAGGATGAAGTGTTTAAGGGTGAAGTAGCTTTTTGGGAAAAAACCGGCCAGCTGCGCCAGCGAATCAAAGTGCTGCAACCCGGCTCCCTCACCATTACCGCCGACGCCGAGTACCAAAGCTGCACCACCGTGGATGGCCGCTGCGTGCCGGGCAACGAAACGCTCCGGTTTGGGCCTCTGACCGTGGCCGGCGGGGCCGCCCCAGCCCCGGCTACCGGCGCGACAACCCCCGCCGCGCCCACCAAGCCCGCAGGCACCGGGGCCGCCCCAGCTCCGGCAAGCTCAGCTTCCGCGCCGGGTCCGTCGGCGGGGCCGAATACGGTTCCCTCCGCTTCGGGGCCGTCGGCCGCGGCGTCGGCACCGTCGGCCCGGGCGACGCCCGGGCCTAGTCCAGCGCAGGTGGTCGCGCCCGCCGCTTCAGCTCCCGACGACCCGGTTAATAAGGCCGGGGGGCTGTGGAGCTTCGCTTTCCTGGCCTTCACCTTTGGCCTGGCCGCCCTGTTTACTCCGTGCGTCTTTCCGATGGTGCCCATGACGGTTTCGCTGTTCACCAGTGGCAACGACAGTCGGCAGCGGGGCATTCTCAAGGCCTTGGTGTACGGGGCCAGCATTATTGCCATTTACGTGCTGGTAGGAGTGCTGGTATCGGCCTTGCTGGGCGAGGATGGTCCCAATCTCATCAGCACGCACTGGCTGCCCAACCTGATTTTCTTCGTGGTGTTCGTGGTATTCGGCCTGTCGTTTCTGGGCTTGTTCGAAATTACGCTGCCCCACAAAATCGTGAATACCGTGGACGCGCAGGCCGATAAGGGCGGCTGGGCCGGCGTGTTCTTTATGGCCCTCACCCTGGTGGTGGTGTCGTTTTCGTGCACGGCCCCCATCGTGGGCAGCATCCTGGGTCTGGCGGCCCGTGGCGAGCGGATAACGCCTATCGTGGGCATGCTGGGCTTCTCACTGGCATTCGCGCTCCCCTTTACCCTGTTTGCCATTTTCCCGTCGTGGCTGAAAGGCCTGCCCCGCTCGGGCGGGTGGCTGAATACGGTGAAAGTAGTGCTGGGCTTCGTCGAGCTAATGCTGGCCCTGAAATTTCTGAGCACCGCCGACTTGGCTTACCACTGGCACCTGCTCGACCGCGACGTGTACCTGGTGCTGTGGATTGTGCTTTCGGCGCTGCTTGGGTTCTACTTGCTGGGCAAGTTCCGCCTCTCGCACGATTCGCCCCTCGATCACCTCAGCGTGGGCCGCTTGCTGATGGCCGTAGCGGCGTTTGCTTTCACCGTGTACCTGGTGCCGGGCCTGTTTGGCGCCCCACTGCCGCTGCTGGCCGGCTACCTGCCCCCCCAGAGCAAGCACGACTTCTCAGTCGCGGCGGCCAGCGGAGCCGGCAGCCCTGCCGTGGCAGCCGGCGCGAGCGGCTCTACTCCGCAATGCGAGGCGCCCCGCTTCGGCGACTTCCTCGAGCTGCCCCACAACCTGAACGGCTACTTCGACCTCGAGCAAGCCAAGCGCTGCGCCCGCCAACAGCACAAGCCCATTTTTATCGATTTCACGGGCCACGCCTGCGTGAACTGTCGCAAGATGGAGGCGACGGTTTGGAGCGACCCTCAGGTACTTGAGCGCTTGCGCAACGACTACGTGGTGGTGGCCTTGTACGTCGACGACAAAACTGAGCTTCCCCAGCACGAGTGGTACACGTCGCCGCGGGATAAACAGCTCAAAACCACCCTGGGCAAGCAGAACGCCGACTTGCAAATAACCCGCTACGGCTTTAACGCGCAGCCGTACTACGTGCTGCTCGACCCCAATGATGACACCGGTAAGCCCTTGGTAACCCCCATTGCCTACGAGCCCAACGTAGCCCAGTTCAACGCCTTTTTACAGGCGGGATTAAAGCAGTTTCAGGAGCGGCAGACTCCCGTAGCAAGTCGCTAACCGTTAAGATATAAAGTAGCAATAATGTCTAACCGAATGCGTAAGCAAGAATAGGTGACCGCACCCGGAAGCCGCTATTATGCAATGAGGCATCGACCCGCTTAGCCGCGTAGCTCATTCCCTTGCCTTCTTCCGTATTTAACCATGCCCGCAACGAACGTAGAAGCAATCAGAAAGCTGGTTTCCAATCAGCTTTCTGATTGCTTTTTGCTGCCCGATAAGCGCGGCGCTGTACCTTGAGCCATGGTTAGTAAAAGACCTTCGGCCGCATTGGCAAACCATTGCCTTTCTGCGAAAAATTAATATTCGGCCTTGCGGCCTTATCTTTTTCCCCATTCTCCGCTAACAATGGCTCGTAACTACGAACTTGACGATACTGACCGGAACATTCTGAACCTGCTTATTCAAGATGCGAAAATGCCCTACACCGAGATTGCCCGCAAGGTGAACGTATCGGGCGGCACGGTGCATGTGCGCATGGCTCGGCTCGAGGAAATCGGCATCGTGCAAGGGGCTACTCTGCGCATCGACTACCAGAAGCTGGGCTATGGCGTGAACGCGTTTCTGGGTATCTACCTGCTAAAAAGCTCGGTCTACACCAGCGTAGTACACCAACTCCGCGAAATCCCCGAAGTAGTGAGCATTCATTTTACGACCGGGGCCTACGGGGTATTTGCCCGATTGGTATGCCGCGACACCCTGCATCTGCGCGACGTGCTGCACGACCGCATTCAGCCCATCGACGGCATCGAGCGCACTGAAACGCTGATTTCGCTGGAAGAAGTCATCAACCGCCCCACCCAGCTAACCTAAAAGTAAGCCGAAAGGAGCGGGGCACCAGCCCGGGGCGCGGCTTGTTGGCGCGGCGTACTTTCGCACTCGCTCATGCCTGCTCAGCTACCCGCCACCTTACTCATTCAAACTGCTTTTATCGGCGACGTGATTTTACTCACGGCCCTGCTGGAACACTTGCACCAAACGGAGCCAGCCACGCCCGTCGACGTACTGGTGCGGCGCGGCAACGAAAGCCTGTTGGCGGGCCATCCGCACGTGCGGCAGGTATTGGTTTGGGATAAGAAGCACCGCAAGTACGCCAACCTGTGGCAGTTGCTTGGTCGAATTCGGGCCACTGGCTACGGGCGGGTCGTAACCTTGCAGCGCTTTGCCAGCACGGGTTTTCTGACGGCTTTTTCGGGGGCGCCGGAGCGGGTGGGGTTTGCCAAAAACCCCTTCAGCCGGTTTTTTACGCGGCGCGTACGCCACGTTATCGGCGACGGCACCCACGAAGTAGCGCGCAACCTGAGCCTGCTGGACCCGGCATTTAATGAGGAGTCAGGCACGAAGCACGCAGCGTGGTCGGGCGGGAATGCCCCCACGCTTGATGCTCGTTCTGCCTTGCCCCCGCCCCGGCTTTATCCGTCGGCTGCCGACGAGGCTTTAGCAACCGCGTATGCCGCGGCGGGCCCGTACGTGTGCCTGGCCCCCACTTCGGTATGGTTCACGAAGCAGTATCCCGAAGAAAAATGGCGGGAACTGCTCCTGGCGCTACCCGCCGAACTCCGGGTGTACCTGTTGGGTGGGCCACCCGACGCGGCGGCCTGCGAACGACTCGCCGCGGCCAGCAACCGCGAAAACGTGAGCAGCTTAGCCGGCAAAATGAATCTGCTGGCCTCGGCGGCCCTCATGCGCGGGGCGGTGATGAACTATGTGAACGACTCGGCGCCCTTGCACCTGTGCTCGGCGGTGGGCGCGCCCGTTACGGCGGTTTTTTGCAGCACCGTGCCGGAGTTTGGGTTTGGGCCACTGTCGCCCGTGTCGTTTGTGGTACAAACCACCGAGCCGCTGGAGTGCAAGCCCTGTGGCCTGCACGGGCACGGCGCCTGCCCGCTGGGGCACTTTCGCTGCGCCTACACCATAGAAGTAGACCAGCTGCTGGCCACGATGAAGAAAGAAGAATAAGCTAGAGGTGCTGACCCGTCGGTAAGGCCCAGCTTGGCGTCTGTGACGGCCCGCCGTCTGGGCCCGGCCAATGCCCACGTCGGCGCCGCGAAAGCAGGCTGCCTCACACATTACAGACGCGCGCCGGTCCAGCCCCCTACCTGACCAACGTTCCCGACGCGCTCTGACGAAGGGAGACGGAGCAGCTAACAACTTGTCCGGTCTCCGTCTTGTTGATTCCTCGTTCCGCATTACGCGCCGCGCCCGGTACCTTTGTTTTTCTTATGCCCGATTACGACATCCACGAATACCCTAATGGTATCCGCCTGCTGCACAAGCAGGTACTTCATACTAAAATTGTGCATTGCGGCTTCCTGCTCGACATTGGCTCGCGCGACGAGGCTCCGCACCAGCAGGGCCTGGCTCATTTCTGGGAGCACATGGCTTTCAAGGGAACCAAGAAACGCAAGTCGTTTCACATTCTCAACCGGCTCGAAATGGTGGGTGGCGAGCTCAACGCTTACACGACCAAGGAGAAAATCTGCTTTTACGCCGCCCTGCTCAGCACCCACTTCGAGCGCGCATTTGAGCTGCTGACGGACCTGACCTTCAACTCCGTGTTTCCCGGCCGGGAGGTAGAAAAGGAGCGGGGCGTAATTCTGGAAGAGATGAGCATGTACCAGGATGCCCCGGAAGATGCCATTGTCGATGATTTTGACGCGGTGGTATTCGGCGACCATCCGCTGGGGGTGAACATCCTCGGAACCCGCGAGAGCGTGAGCCGCTTTCAGAGCGCCGATTTTCATACCTTTTTGCAGGAGCAGATGCGCACTGACCGGCTGGTATTCAGCTCGGTGAGCAACCTGCCGTTCAAAGAGGTGAAGCGCTTGGCCGACAAGTTTTTGGCCCCGCTGCCGGCCAAGCTGGGCCCGCGGGTGCGCCGCCCGGTGGGCGACTACCAGCGCAAGGTGCAGGTCGAAACCCGGCCTATCTCGCAGGCCCACTGCCTGGTAGGGGGGCCGGCCTACTCCATTGCTGACCCGCGCCGTATCCCGTTTTTCATGCTGAACAACATCCTCGGCGGGCCTGGCATGAATTCGCGCCTTAACCTGGCCGTGCGCGAAAAGTATGGCCTCGTGTACACCATTGACAGCACCTACTCGCCCTATACCGACACGGGCTTGTTCGGCATCTATTTCGGCACCGAGGGCAAGCAGGTGAAACGCACCCTGGGCCTGGTGCAGAAGGAACTCAGGCTGTTGCGCGAAAAGCTACTGACCGTCAATCAGCTGCATACTGCCAAGCACCAGCTCATGGGCCAGCTCGCCATGAGTGAGGAAAGCAACAGCGGCCTGATGCAGCTCCTCGGCAAAAGCACCCTCGACCTGGGCCGGGTGGAGCCGTTAAGTGAAATTTTCGGGAAAATCGAGCGGATTTCGGCGACGGAGCTGCGGGATATGGCCAACGAGGTGCTGACCGACGAGCACTTGAGCGTGCTGCAGTACGTGCCGGAAGCAAAATGAACCGGCCCGTATTTGGCCACGTGGGTAGCTACCGGCCCGGCGACACGTTTCGTAACCGGCTGGAGCTGGCTTTTAGCGGGGTGCACCGGCCGCGCCGGGCGGGCGTCTGCGGCACCCAGCAGTTGGGGACCGAAAGCATCGTCCTGGCCGGTCAGTACGAAGACGACCAGTTCGACGAGGAGGAGATCCGGTACGCGGGCAGCGGCGGGCGCGACCCGAAGACCGGCAAACAGACCACCGACCAAATAGCCGCTGGGACTAACCTCGCTCTGCTAACCAGCCAGGAAACCGGCCGGCCCGTGCGCGTACTGCGTAAGGTGCCGGCGGAGGATGGCGGGCCGGAGGTGTACCGTTACGAGGGGCTGTACCAGATTGTGGGCTCCAGCTACGGGCCGGGCAAGTCGGGCTTTCGGGTGTTTGTGTTTCGGCTGCGGGCGATTAGGTGAGTGTGCACCAGCGTTGGTTTCACCGCAGAGGACGCAGAAGGTTTCGCAGAAGGAGCGCAGAGGACGTTCTTCTGCGTTTCCTCTGCGTAACCTTCAGCGTCTTCTGCGGTGAAAACACACAAAAGTCTAAACAATGCACCACGACCCCATTCAAGCCTACGCCGAGCAGCACACCGCGCCCGAGCCGCCCCTCTTAGCCCAGCTCACCCGCGAAACGCACCTGCAAACCCTGCTGCCGCGCATGAGCAGCGGCCACGTGCAAGGCCGGTTCCTGAGCCTGTTGAGCCAGCTTATGCGCCCCCGCCGCGTCCTCGAAATCGGCACGTTTTGCGGCTATGCCACGCTATGCCTGGCCGAGGGCCTGGCCCACGACGGGCTGTTGCACACCATTGAAATAGACCCCGAGCGAGAAGCGCGCATCCGGCGCTACGTGACCGCGGCCGGTAAAACGGCTCAAATCAGGCTGCACATCGGGGCGGCCCTCGATGTTTTGCCGGGCCTGGTCGATGAAGTCTGGGACTTGGTCTTTATTGATGCCGACAAGCGCAGCAACGACGCTTATTTTGAGGCAGTAATCGGGCAGGTGCGCCCGGGCGGGCTCCTCATCGTCGACAACGTACTGTGGAGCGGCAAGGTGCTGCCCGGACACGAGGTAAGGAAGAGCGACAGGGATACGCCGCTAGTCCGAGCTTTCAACGACAAAATGGCCCAGGACGCGCGGGTAGAGCCGGTTTTTCTGCCCCTGCGCGATGGGTTGCTGCTACTGCGGAAACTCTGACCACGGATTCGCTCGGATTTTTCGGATTACACGGATTTTGTGGACGATGCGGCCTGCCTGCTGATTTTTCGTAGTGGTTGCGTGATTATCTAACCCAATGCAAAATGCAAGTTGCTAACTCTATCGACCCAAGATATCTACCCAAACCAGGGCATCAAGCACACGTTAAAATCGTCCACAAAATCCGTGTAATCCGAAAAATCCGAGCGAATCCGTGGTCAAGAATCCGAGCGAATTTGTGGTCCGTGGTCTGGAAACTGCTTTTCTTTTGGCTGATTGGGCTGGGTACGGCCTGGGCCCAGGCACCGGCCCCGGTGAGCGGGCGCGTGGCCGACGGCAAAGACCAGTCACCCCTGATTGGAGCTAACGTGGTGCTGATTCATTTGCCGGACTCGGTGAAAACCGGCACTGCGGCCGATGCCGAGGGCCGGTTTCAGTTCGATAACGTGGCGGCGGGGCGCTACCTCCTGGAGGCTTCTTTCGTGGGCTACCAGAGGCAGCGCCAGGCCCTGGTCGTGAGCGGGCAGCCGGTGCAGGTGGGCACGTTGGCATTGCAGGCTGGGGGCGTGCGCCTGAAAGGCGTGGTGGTGACGGGCCAGGCGGCTCAATCGGTGCAGAAAGGCGACACTACCCAGTTCAACGCCCGGGCTTTTAAAACCAACCCCGATGCCACCACCGGCGACCTGCTTGAGAAGCTGCCCGGCGTGACCCGCGGGTCTGATGGCAAGGTGCAGGCCCAGGGCGAAAACGTGCAGCAGGTGCTGGTTGATGGTAAGGTCTTTTTTGGCAACGACCCCGATGCGGTGCTCAAAAACCTGCCGGCCGAAATGGTGGACAAGATAGAGGTGTTCGACCAGCGCAGCGAGCAGAGCCGGTTTTCGGGCTTTGATGACGGCAACACGACGAAAACCATCAACATCGTAACCAAAGTGGAATTCCGCAACGGCACCTTTGGGCGAGTGGTGGCGGGGGCGGGCCCCGACCGCTATCGGGCCAGTGGCAACATCAACGATTTCAAGGGCAGCCGGCGGGTGTCGGTGCTGGCCCAGTCGAACAACGTGAACGAGCAGAACTTCGGCACCGAGGACCTGCTGGGCGTAGTGGGCAACTCGAACCAGGGGGGCAACGGGCGAGGTAGTGGAGGGCGGGGGCAGGGTGGTGCGGGCGGCGGCGGCAACGGCGGTAATGCCAGCGACTTCCTGGTGAACCAGAGCGGGGGCATCACCAAAACCAACGCCGCGGGCCTAAACTACTCGGACTCCTGGAACAAGAAAACCGACCTGTCGGCCAGCTACTTCTTCAACCGGGCCAATAACACGCTGGTGAGCAGCGCACAGCGGCAGTACGTGCTGCCTCAGCAGGCCAGCACCACCTACAGCCAAAGCATCAACAGCAATAACCTCAACACCAACCAGCGTTTCAACCTGCGCCTAGAGCACAAGATCGACTCGGCCAACTCCATCCTGTTTCGGCCCCGCTTCAGCTACCAGCAGAACGAGGCCACCAGTGGGGTAGATGGGGTTACCCGCTCGAGCGGCGAGGAACAAAGCCGGATTGCGAGTAGCTACGGCTCGAACAACCGGGGCCTGAATACCGGTGGTGACCTGCTGCTGCGCCATCGCTTTGCCAAGCCCGGCCGCACGGCCAGCCTGGGCATTGGCGGCACGTACACCCAGCGCAAGGGCGACAATGCCCTGCGAACGGTCGACACGGGCTCTGCTATTAACAACCTCAACCAAACCAGTACACTGAAGCAGAACGGCGGCAGCCTCAACGCCAACCTGGCCCTCACGGAAGCCCTCACCAAGCAGGACCAGCTGCAGGGTAGCTACGCCATCAGCTACGCGCCCAACGAGTCGAATAAATACACCTACGATGTGCTGACCGGCGATACCCGGCAGCTGAACGAGGGCCTGAGCAACGTTTTCGAAAACTACTACCTAACCCAGTCGGGTGGGCTGACTTATCGGCACGTTACACCCAAGTACCAGGCCAGCGTGGGGCTGGCCGGGCAGTACGCCGAGCTGTACAGCGACGCGCAGTACCCCCGACCCAGTACTGGGCGCTACTACTTCGTGAACGTGCTGCCCAATGCCAGCCTCACCTACCGATTCTCGCGGCAGAAAAATCTACGGTTCTTCTATCGTACTAATACCAACGCTCCCAGCGTGAGCCAGTTGCAGGCCGTAGTGAACAACGCCAACCCCCTGCAGCTTACCATCGGCAACCCGACGTTGCGGCAGGAGTTCCAGCATTCGGGGGTGATTCGCTACTCGGCTTCGAACCCGGAGGTGTCGAGTAACTTCTTCGCGCTGCTCTCGGGCTCGTTCACCCAGAACCCCATTGCTAACCGCACCGTGGTGGCAGCCGACGAGGTTACCGTAGTGCCGGAGGGTGCACCGGGCGTGCGCCTGCCCGCCGGCGGGCAGCTTACCCAACCCGTCAACCTCAGCCAGCAGTACTCGGTGCGCTCGCTGGCTAGCTACGGCCGGCCCATCAAAGCCATTAAAACCAACGTGAACCTGAGCGCGAACGCCAGCTTTACGCAGACGCCGGGCCTGGTGAACGGCGCGCTGAACTACGCCCGGGTGCCCTCGGTGGGGGCCGGCCTGACGCTCAGCTCCAACATCAGCGCTAACCTCGACTTTACGGCCTCGACCACGTCGAGCCAGAACTTCGTGCGCAACACCCTGCAAGCCCGGCTTAATAGCAACTACTTCGCGCAGGTTACCCGCTTCCGGCTGAGCTGGATTGTGGGGCCGGGCATCGCCCTCCAAACCGACCTGTTGCACCAGGCGTACTCAGGGCTGTCGGCGGGCTACAACCAGCAGTACCTGCTCTGGAACGCTAGCCTGGGCCAGAAAGTCTTCCCCGGCCAGCGGGGCGAAATCAAGCTCTACGCTTTCGACTTGCTGGGCCAGAACCGCGCCATTCAGCGCAACGTAACCGAGGCATACTACGAAGACGTGCAGACCACGATTTTGCAGCGCTACCTCATGCTGATGTTTACTTACAACATTCGCAGCGGCAACGTGGTGGCCCCCACCGAGCCAACCGATAGTCCCCGCGGTGAGCGCGGCTTTGGCCGCCCCGGCGGCTACGGCCGGCCCGAGGGCAGCGGCCCGCCTCCCGGCGTGGGACCTCCCGGGGGCGGACCGCCCTAAGTCGTCCTAATTAAAAGTAGAACATTTCAAGGCTTGGAGCGGAAGCAATCATTCTCAACGGCGCTCGTCGCTCCTTTAACTAAAAATCAGGTTATTTGCAGGTTCCGGCCAAGGAGGCAGCCGAGGTAATTGCTTCAGGTCGGCGTTGCTTATGCGAAAAATAGTCGTGTTATTTCTGTTGTTGGGCTGGGGCCTGGGGCGCCCGCTAGCGGCCCAACCCCTTGCTTCCCGCCCGCGTCCGCAAGTGCCGGCGACCCTGGATGTGGCCGGATTACACTTGGTGTTGAATGAAGCAGCGCAGCAGCTGGTGCAACAAAAAGCCGATGGCCTGGTCCGCCACCAGCCGTCGTTTCAGGCGCGGGTAGATTTGGCTGATGCCGCGTTTCCCATTATCGACCGAGTACTGAAAGCCGAAGGGGTGCCCTTGGACTTTCGCTACCTGGCCCTCCAGGAAAGTGCCTTGCAGGGCGATGCGCGCAGTGCGCACGAAGCCGTGGGCTACTGGCAGCTTAAGCAGGAAACCGCCACGGGGCTGGGCCTGGTGGTGAACGACGCCGTCGACGAGCGCCAGCACCTGGCGGCCAGCACCCGGGCAGCCGCCCGCTACCTGTCCCGCAACAATGCCAAGCTGCACAACTGGTTAAACGCCCTGCTCAGCTACTACACCGGTCTGAGTGGCGTAATGCCTTACACGCTGCCCACCCACGCCGATGCCACCGAAATGGCCATCACCGAGGCCACCTCGCCCTACCTGCTGATGTTTCTGGCCCAGAAAGTTACTTTCGAAACGGCCTGCGGCCTGAACCCAAACCCTCCGCTGCGCCTCCTGGAGTTTCCGGCCCTGGCGGGCCAAAGCCTCCAGGCCCAGGCCCAGCTCCTGCGCGTCGATCCCGCCGCCCTGGCCGTGCATAACCACTGGCTGCTGGCGGCGGCTGTGCCCACCGACCGTCCTTATACGCTCATTGTGCCCGTCAGTGACATTA
This sequence comes from Hymenobacter montanus, assembly GCF_014699115.1. Classification (GTDB taxonomy): domain Bacteria; phylum Bacteroidota; class Bacteroidia; order Cytophagales; family Hymenobacteraceae; genus Hymenobacter; species Hymenobacter montanus. Next base: position 61,525 of record NZ_JACXAD010000005.1, on the reverse strand, counting down.
CCCAGGCCGCCACTATCCTGGCCAATCAGCGCTTGCAGAGCAGCCAAGAGCTCCTGACCATGCCCGAGGTTGCCGACAACCCGGCCGAAGTACGGGTGAACGACTTGCGGGCACTCGTCGCGCTGCCCGGCGAAACCACTGCCGACCTCGCTCGCCGGGGCCACAAGGGGCTGCGGGATTTCTTGCACGACAATGAATTGACCCCGTTCGACGCGGTGGTGCCGGGCCGCCCGTACTACTTGGAAAGCAAGCGCGACGCTGCGGCCGTAGAGTACCACGTGGTGCAGCCGGGCGAAACCGTGTTTGACGTGGCCCAGAAGTACGGTATCCGCAAAAAGGCCATCATGAGCAAAAATCGCATGTTCCTGCCCGAGGAGCTGCGACCTGGGCGCGTGTTGTGGCTCCAGCACGTGCGGCCCCGCGAAGTAGCCGTGGAGTACCGGACCTTGTCGGAAGGCGCGCGGCTGGAACGGGTGGCCAAAGCCCCTCGCCGCCCGAGCCCGGAAGCCGTTGCCGGGACCGGGGAGCCCGTCCTGGTGACCCCGGGCCGCCGCCAAGCCGCCGCTCGGAGAGGGAGGCGCGAATCGGCAAAAGCCGAACGAGCCAAGGCGGCCGCCCAAGACGGCTGGGGGGAGGCCCTGCCGGCCCCGAGTACCCCCGCCCAGGCAAGTCAATCCCCAGAGCCAGCTCCCACGCCAGTATCGACCCCCGTGCGCCCCGTGGCGCCCGCGCCGGAAGTAGTAGCCGAATTATCGCCCCCGGCGCCGGTACCCCCCTCCAGTCCCTTGGCCGATGAGCCCCGCGAACCCGAACCTAGCCAGCCCGAGCTAGCTGCGGAGCCGCTACCGGAGCCGGTAGTAAGTAGGCCAGCCGTGACGGTATCAAAGCCCGCGCCCGTCAAGTCGGAGCCCGCGCCCGTCAAGTCGGAGCCCGTGCCCGCCACCCCACGGTCCGTTGCCGTGGCCCCCAAGCCCGCTGCCGCGCCCGCTCCCGTGCCAGTAACTCCTGGACCGGTAACTCCTGGACCCTCAACCAATGGGTCCCCGACTGGGGCCGTGGTCCCGGCGACGCACCGGGTAGCGCGGGGCGAAACGGTGTACGCCATTGGCCGGCGTTACCAGATACCGCCAGCCACCTTGCTGGCTATCAATCAGCTGGCGCCGTCCGCTAACCTGAGCGTGGGACAGGTATTGCTGCTGCAGGCGCCGAGCTTGCCCCCGGTTGCGGCGGCGCGGCCCCCGGCGCCGACGCCAGTGGCTCGCCCAATAGCCTCCCCGGCAGCCGCTGGAACCAACCCGGCACTATACGTGCCCCAAAAGACCGCTTCGCCAGTTGCTACGGGGCCAACGGCCGCGATTAGCGCCGCAATTCAGCACACGGTGGCGATTGGCGAAACCCTGTACAGCATCTCCCGCCGCTACGGGGTAACCGTAGCCGACCTACAGGCCTGGAATGGGAAGCAAGACGCCACGGCAAAACTGGGTGAGGTGCTGCGGGTGTTTGCCGCCCAAAAATAATCCATTCCTTAAGTCCTTGTGCCTAAGTAACGGCCTCTAGCAGCCCATCCTGCTTCGGCTCCGCGGACGCCAGATGAGCAGGACCGCCTTTTGCTAGACCAGTACTTGTGACTGGTTACTTAAAGTAGATTTTCCGTTTTCGGCCAGGGTAGCATTTCGGTGAGTTGGGGTAGGGGGTAAGCCTTTCCTTCAGGGCCGGCGACTTTGGGAGCGGGGCCTTCGGCGCTGCCGCTTTTTCGTTGGCCGACACCACACTTATCAACTTCAGCAATACCACTGCTCCATAGAGGGTGCTTGTCTTTAGCTTCTGCGTGGTCGGTTTTTACCGCAGCTCGAGGTTTCACGCGGGCCCGAAGCAGGCTCCTATCACGGGCCGCCGCGTTTGGCAAAGGCGGCTTTGGGGCGGTAACTTTGGAAATGAGGAGCCTGCAATTCCCCGCCGACGGCTTCCTCCTCTATTCCTCAGCCGTACCCAATGCCCGTTTTCTCGCACCTCCACAGCCACACCCAATACTCGCTGCTCGACGGCCAGGCCAGCATTTCGGCCCTGATGAAGAAAGCCCAGGCCGACGGAATGCCGGCCGTGGCCCTCACCGACCACGGCAACATGTTCGGGGCGTTCAACTTCGTGGCCGAGGCCAATAAGTACAACGTGAAGCCCATCGTCGGCTGCGAGTTCTACCTGGTGGACGACCGCCACAAGAAGACCTTCAGCCGGGAGAAGGGCGAGCGCGACAACCGCTACCACCAGCTGCTGCTCGCCAAGGACCAGGCCGGCTACCACAACCTGGCCAAGCTCTGCTCGCTGAGCTTTATTGAGGGCCTGTATTCTAAGTTCCCCCGCATCGACAAGGACTTGCTGTTGCAGTACCACGAGGGCCTGATTGCCACCAGCTGCTGCATCGGGGCCGAGATTCCCCAAACTATTCTGTTCGGGACCGAGGCCCAGGCCGAGGAAAAGCTGAAGTGGTGGCTCGACGTGTTCGGCGAGGACTTCTACATCGAAATTCAGCGCCACGGGCTGATGGACTTCGACGGCACCGGCAAAAGCCAGGAAGACGTGAACCAGGTGCTGCTGGGCTTCGCCCGGAAGTACAACGTGAAGGTGATTTGTACCAACGACTCGCACTACGTCGACCAAACCGACTACGCGGCCCACGACCTGCTGCTGTGCGTGAACACCGGTGAGGAGCACAGTATTCCGGTGGGTGACATCCGCACCAACTACTACACCCTGCTCACGAGCAAGGGCGAGGTGAAGTACGACCTGCTCGACAACCTGCGCCGCGACTATGGTCGTGACGAAAACGCCCAGCGCCAGCTGCGCCGCATCGACGAGGAGCTGCAGAAGCCCAAGCCGCATACCCGCTTCGGCTTCGCCAACGACCAGTTCTATTTCAAGACCCAGGCGGAAATGGCGACCCTGTTCCACGACGTGCCGGAAAGCCTGGACAACACCAACGAGATAGTCGACAAAATCACGCCCCCGAAGCTGGCCCGCGACATCCTGCTGCCCAACTTCCCGCTGCCCCCGCAGTTTGCCAACGCCGACGAGTTTCTGCGGCACCTCACCTATAAAGGGGCGTTTGAGGGGCCCAAGCCGCGCTACTCCGAGCGCACCCCCGAAATTGAGGAGCGCCTCGACTACGAGCTGCGCATCATCCAAACCATGGGCTTTGCGGGTTACTTCCTCATTACCCAGGACTTCATCAACCACGGCCGCTCGGTGGGCGTGGCCGTGGGCCCCGGCCGGGGGTCGGCCGCCGGCTCGGCGGTGGCGTACTGCATAGGCATCACCAACATCGACCCCATCAAGTACTCGTTGCTATTCGAGCGCTTCCTGAACCCCGAGCGGGTGTCGATGCCCGATATCGACATTGACTTTGACGACGTGAACCGCCAGAAGGTCATCGACTACGTGGTGGGAAAGTACGGCAAGACCCAGGTGGCCCAGATTATTACCTTCGGCACCATGGCGGCCAAGTCCAGCATTAAGGACGTAGCCCGCGCTATGGAGCTGCCCCTGCCGCAAACCAACGACCTCACCAAGATGGTGCCCGACAAGCCCGGTACCACCCTGGCCGGGGCTTTCGCCGAAAACCAGGAGCTCGACATGATTCGGCGCGACGACTCGCCCGATAACCTCAAGGGCTACATCCTGCGCCTGGCCGAGCGCCTCGAAGGCTCGGTGCGCAACACCGGCATTCACGCCGCCGGCGTCATCATTGCGCCCGACGACATCACGAAGTACATTCCCGTGTCCACGTCCAAGGATTCGGACCTGCTCGTGACTCAGTTCGACGGCAAGGTGATTGAGAGCGCCGGCATGCTGAAGATGGACTTCCTGGGCCTGAAAACTCTGACCATCATCGTGGACGCCCTGCGCCTGATCGAGCGCAACCACGGCGTGAAGATCGACATCGACGACATCCCCCTCGACGACGAGAAAACCTATGCCCTCTACCAGCGCGGCGACACCATCGGCACCTTCCAGTTTGAATCGGAAGGCATGCGCCAATACCTGAAGGACCTCAAGCCGACGAACATCGAAGACTTGATTGCCATGAACGCCTTGTACCGGCCGGGCCCCATGCAGTTCATCCCGAACTTCATCAACCGCAAGCACGGGCGCGAGGAAATAGAATACCCGCACGAGCTGCTGAAACCCATCCTGGAATACAGCCAGGGGATTATGGTGTACCAGGAGCAAATTATGCAGACGGCGCAGATCCTGGCCGGCTACTCGCTCGGCGGCGCCGACCTGCTGCGCCGGGCCATGGGCAAGAAGGACATGAAAAAGATGGCCCTCGAGCGCGAGAAGTTCATCGAAGGCGCCAAGAAGCTGCACGGCATCGCGCCGAAGAAGGCCAACGAGGTGTTCGACGTGATGGAGAAGTTCGCTGAATACGGGTTTAACCGCTCCCATTCCGCCGCTTATTCCGTGGTGGCCTACCAGACCGGCTACCTCAAGGCCAACTACCCGGCTGAGTACATGGCCGCCGTGCTCACCAACAACATGGGCGACATCAAGAAGGTGACCTTCTTCATTGAGGAAGCCCGGAAGCAGGGGGTGCCCGTGCTCGGGCCCGACGTGAACGAAAGCCTGCTGAAGTTCAACGTGAACCAGGAGGGCGCCATCCGCTTTGGCATGGGCGCCGTGAAAGGGGCGGGTGAACTCGCGGTGGAAAGCATGGTGGAGGAGCGGGAGAAAAACGGCGAGTACACCGATATTTTCGACTTCGCCAAGCGGGTGAGCCTGCGCACGGTGAACAAGAAAACCTTCGAAAGTCTGGCCCAGGCCGGGGCCTTCGACAACTTCGGCAAGCACCGCCGCTTATATCTCGATGCCCCGGCCGGCGACCAAAACCTCATCGAAAAGGCCATGAAAATGGGCCAGCAGCACCAGGCGGCGAAGGAATCGGCCCAGCACAGCCTGTTCGGTGCCGGCGCCTTCGGGGCGGTGGCCGCGCCGCTGCCCAAGATCCACGACCTGGAGCCCTGGAGTAAAACCGAGCAGCTGCGCCGCGAAAAGGAGGTGGTGGGCTTCTACCTGTCGGGGCACCCCCTCGATAGCTACAAGCTGGAGCTCGATGCTTACTGCACCTGCGGCCTCGACAAGGTGGACGAAATCAAGAACAAGGAAATAGCGGTGGCGGGCCTCATCACCAACGTCTTGTTTAAGACCACCAAAAACGGCCAGCCCTTCTGCACCTTCACCCTGGAAGACTACGAGACCAGCATCAACCCGGCGCTGTTTCGCGACGACTACACCAAGTTTGCCCCGCTCATCAACCCGCGCAACTACCCCAACGAGCAGGTGCCGCCCATGTACGTACGCCTCAAGCAGGAGCTGCGCCGCCATACCCAGGACCAGTGGGACCTGCGCATCCTCTCGATGCAACCCCTGGCCGACGTGGCCGAGAAGATGAGCAAAGGGGTGCGCGTGCGCCTGGACCTGCGCACCGTCACGGGCCCCATGCTCGACCGGCTGCAGGATGCCATCGACCACGCCCCGGGGGGCAAGCGTCTCGAAATCCAGTTCGTGGAGCCGCACGAGCATCTGTCGGTCGACATGTTCTCGCGCAAGTTTCAGATTGAGCCGAAAGGGTTTATCGAGAAAATGCGCGAGCTGGAACTGGAAGTGTGCACCCTGATTTAATGGTCAGCTTACGTAAACAAAGCCAACTGCATTCCTGAAGCAGCTGGCTTTGTTTGGTGCAGTTCACATTTTGGTCGGCTTCACCTCCCGAGTGGGCTCGCCTGACAGCCGCAAGGCCTATCTGGCATTAATTGAGGGGGCATAAACGCGCTTCAAAATCTGCCGGCCGACATGGGGGCGGTAGTGAGATTCTTCGTAATAGTTACCCACGAACGCGGTAAATTCATTCACGCCGCTAAAGTCATGAATTCGGTTGGCGCCAAAGGTGCGCTGTAGGATAGTCAGATCAGCGGGATTCAACTGCTGCTGTTGGTAAAGGGGACTAATTACAAAATGGAAATTGGTGCGATGCCGCTTGAAGATATTGCAGATGGCAATCAGTTCACGTAGCTGAGCCGCGCCGATGACTGCATGGGCAACACCGGGTTTACGGCCACGTAGCCGGGTGTTGTGGGCGTAGAATCCAAGCGAGTCGCGTTTGATTTCCGCATTAATGTCAGGCAAAGTCAAATCGTTGGTCACCGGGTCGTAGTCTATACGACGGTTTCCGAGCGCGTCGCCCATTTCGGGAACAAACTTGCCCGTAATACGGTAGCGGAGATATTTGTAAAAAAACAGGTCGGACAAATAGGCCTTTAGGAATGATAACTGAAAACTGAGGGGAAATTCGCCGGTAGTCCGGGGGTCCTTACGGAATATATGACCTTCTTCATCGCTCACTTTCTCTAGTAATTGATGGTCGACTACGAGTAGCACGTTCTTCAGAGTGGAGCCATGCTGCTCTAAAAAGAGCAGCTTGCGCCAGATTCCGTATAAAGACTCACCGGAGGCATCATAGTGAAAGGCCAGCGTGTCACCTATATAGGGTGTCCAGTCTCGAATCATAAAGCTCATCGTGCGCGAGTTGCCAAGGATGAAACTGCTATAAGGACGCTGCTTATAGGTGTTCAGGTACATCTGGGTGCTGATGTAATCCCGGTTGGGAATAACTATAAAGGGCTCATCAAACTTCTGGTAGCTGTACAATACGCGGAAGGGATCGAAGACAATATAGGTAGCAAGGACGGGGAGAAATGGTAAGCTAAGCAGTAGGGCCTTGATAAGTAGTCGACTACTGCCCCTATTTTGGGATAATGAGTTCATGCTAGAATTGGAAGTAGATGAACTGGACATGCTTGAACGCTCCTAGGAAGGCTGTATATAAAATGATACCGTAATAAATGGCCCAACGCACCGGGGTAGCTTGTTGCACCAGCCAAGTATTGATCGCAATACGATATTGAGCCTTTTCTATTAAGAATAGCAAAGCCAAGGCGCCGGAGAGGGCCAGCCATTCATGGGGCATGTAGAATACTTTAACGGTGGACAAGCCAGTATAGGTATTATTTTGCCAGGTAGACGAACTGCCTTCGAAGAGGTGCGTGATGACGTAGAGCGCATCATGCAGCGTATTTGCGCGGAAGAAAATCCAGGCAAAAGCTGCTAGTATGCAGGTAAAGGCAACGTTGAGGAGAGGACTGTTCAGAAAGTGCATATGTGTGCGCTCAATGAAGCTGTCGCGGCTTTTCCTGGTAAGCATCCCAATTACCAGATACAGGCCATGGATGGCGCCCCAAGCAATAAAAGTCCAATTAGCGCCATGCCACAGACCACTCACCAGGAATACAAAAAATAGGTTGAAACACGCCCGGGGCAGCGCTACCCGGTTGCCCCCCAGGCTGATGTACAAATAGTCCTTAAACCAAGTAGAGAGGGAAATGTGCCAGCGGCGCCAGAACTCGGAAATGCTCCGGGAAAAGTAAGGTCGATCAAAGTTTTTCATCAGCTCAAATCCCATCACCCGAGCTGCGCCAAGAGCCATATCGGAGTAGCCGGAGAAGTCACAGTAAATCTGGACGGAGAAGAAGATAGTGGCTACTAGTAGCGGCAGGCCATGAAAGTCATGCGGCTTGGTATACACCTCGTTCACCAGATAAGCCATCCGGTCGGCTATCACAACTTTTTTGAATAAGCCCCAGGCCATCAGACGAAGGCCGCTGGTTACCTGGTCGTAGCTGAACGACTTCTTTTCGTGAAACTGGTGAAGCACATTTTGAGGCCTTTCAATCGGTCCGGCTACCAGTTGGGGATAAAACATCACATACAGGGCATAAATCCCGAAATGGCGTTCAGCAGCCTGATTACGACGATATACCTCAATGGTATAGCTCATCGCTTGAAACGTGTGGAACGAGAGGCCGATGGGTAGAATAATGTTAAGGAGAGGTAGCGAGGCAGTTGGGCTACTGAGGTGGAGCAGGGTATTGACGTTATCTATAAAAAAATTATAATATTTAAAAACGGCAAGCACTCCAATATTGGCAACCAAGCTCATGGCCAGGTAAAGTTTGCGTTGGCTGCCAACGGCACTCTCAATGAGGATGCCCGCGTAGTAGTCGATTACAATAGTCAGGAATAGAATTAAAATGTAAACAGGAATGAAAGCCATGTAGAAGACGCAACTAGCTACCAATAAATGAAGCCAGCGGAACCGGTGAGGTAACAGGTAGAAGAGGACTGTTACGACCGGGAAAAAAATGAGGAACTCAAGAGAGTTGAATAGCATAAAGCGGGCTAAAATGAGATGCAAAACTAGCATCTACTGACCTTGTAGAAGTCAGTAGACGGCTCCGCAGGCCCTACGCGGTGACCCTCGACTCGACGGCTTGCACCCCATTACTGGCGTTATTACCTCAAACCTTTGGCAGAGTATTTTAAGGCGCTCGGATAGGGTGATGCGCTATTCACCGCAAGGATGCCTTGCCTAAACCATCCAACTGAACTTTCCCCTGGCCACTATGTTAACCATCCAATCTGCTACCTTGCGACCCCATTGGCCGTATACGCCAGACCATCATTAACCCAACCCAAATTGAAATGGGACACAAAGCAATTGAAATAACTGACGCCAACTTTGATGAGATCATCAACGGCGAGAAGCCCGTACTAGTCGATTTTTGGGCCGAATGGTGCGGCCCCTGTCGCATGGTGGGCCCCGTAGTGGAAGAACTCGCCGGCGAATACGAAGGCAAAGTAGTGGTGGGCAAAGTTGATGTTGACGCCAACCCCCAAACTTCGATGAAGTTCGGTATCCGCAGCATCCCAACCCTGCTCGTGTTCAAGAACGGCCAAATTGTCGACAAGCAAGTAGGCGCCGTGCCCAAGCACGTGCTCGCTCAAAAACTCGAAGCTCAGGTGACGGCTTAATTCTGTTACTGTTCCTGTGTAAAAGCCCCGGGCCAATGCGGCCCGGGGCTTTTTCGTGCCTGCTGAGCGGACCTGCCTGGTTGGCCTGCACTCGCTACGGGCCTTGGAATACGGCGCGAAGTCACGACCAAGAGCAGGATGCAGGCAATGCAATTCCTTCATTCATCAGCGAAGCCTCGGCCAGTGCTGGGCTTCGCTGATGAATGAAGGAAGTAGCCATTCGGTTAGGTCGGCTAAGTGTTATAGTGTTATAAGGTAGCGTGTACTAGCCTGGCGCCGATGCGTCAGGGGCCACTGGGCTTACACCTCACCTATCTCTTCCCTGCGCGGACTCGCAGAGTCCACGCTACAGGCTGCGGCTATTGGCTTTACTGTCCGCTTTCCACCCCAACGGTTGCCTGCCTAACTTGCGCCTCCCATCTCAACCCCACCCTCCGCATGCGCTACACTCCCCTGGCTCCCGAGCTTTTTGTTGAAAACCGCCGCCGCTTCCGCGAGCAACTGCCGCCGGCTTCGCTGGCCATTTTTCAGTCCAATGACGTGATGCCGACCAATGCCGACGGCACCCTGGCTTTTCGGCAAAACAATGATTTGTTCTACCTCAGCGGGGTCGATCAGGAGGAAAGCATCCTCGTTATTTTCCCGGATGCCCGCCTGCCGCAGCACCGCGAAATACTGTTTCTGAAGGAAACCTCCGAGCACATTCTCATTTGGGAAGGCTACAAGCTCACCAAAGACCAGGCGCGCACCAACTCCGGTGTACAAACCATTATGTGGCTCGATAGCTTCAAAACCGTGCTGCCTGCCCTCATGAACGAGGCCGAAAACGTGTATTTGAACTCCAACGAGCACATTCGGGCGGTGGTGGAAGTGGAAACCCGTGATGCCCGCTTCATCAAATCTTTGCAGAGCCAATACCCGCTGCACACCTACCGCCGCGCTGCACCCTTGCTGCACCACCTGCGCGCCATTAAGAGCCCCGAGGAAATCCGGGTGATGCGCGAGGCCTGCAACATCACCGAAAAAGCGTTTCGGCGGCTGCTGGGCTTCGTGAAGCCCGGCGTGTGGGAGTTCGAGATTGAGGCCGAGATTGTGCACGAGTTCATGCGCAACCGCAGCCGCGGGCCCGCCTTCGGCAGCATCGTGGCCAGCGGCAAAAATGCCTGCGTGCTGCACTACACCACTATCGACAACCAGTGCCAGGCCGGCGACGTACTTCTGCTCGATTTTGGGGCCGAATACGCCAACTATGCCGCCGACCTTTCCCGCAGCATCCCGGTCAACGGTAAGTTCAGCCCCCGCCAGCGCCAGGTGTACGAGGCCGTGCTGGCGGTAATGACCTTTGCCAAAACGCAGCTCGTGCCCGGCGGCGAAATCGAAGCCTACCACCGGGCCGTGGGCGAGTGCATGGAGCGGGAGCTCATCAAGCTGGACCTGCTCAACGCGGCTGACGTTCAACACCAGGACCCGGCCGCCCCACTCTACAAAAAGTATTTCATGCACGGCACCAGCCACTACCTCGGCCTCGACGTGCACGATGTGGGCTCCAAATACCGCACCTTCGAAGCGGGCATGGTGTACACCTGCGAGCCGGGCATCTACATTCCGGAGGAGGGCCTGGGGATTCGGTTGGAAAACGACATCCTCCTGACGGCCAACGGCAATGAGGACTTGATGGCCAACATCCCGCTGCAAGCCGATGACATTGAGGCGCTGATGAAGAAATAGGTAGGGGCCAGCCTTTGCTGCGGGTCACTCGTGCCATAGCGGCTGGTTCTACCAGTTGAGGCGGCCCGCAGCAAAGGCGGCGCTCTACCTACTTACTCGTGGCCTGCACGATTTGTGGCAGGTATTTAGCAAATGCTTGCACTTGCGAGCGAGTGAAATTGCCATCGACGGCCACCAGCACGAAGGAGTCGGCTACGTCGGGCAGTTGGCCAATGGCGGCAAACTCCGAAACCTTGTCGCCGGATGCGCGCACCGAGACTTGATAATCGTTGCCCAGGGCCGAACCCGCCGAAATAGGCTCGTACTTGTTGCCCTGCAAAATGCCCGTGGCTTCCTGGCGCAGGCCCTGACTGGCTAGCTCGCGCGCGCCACCCGTGGTAGGAGCAAAACTAATGACCTTGGCCGCGCGGATGCTCGTAATGGCATCGGTTAGCTCGGAGCCGCCGAGGAGCTTGGCGGCTTTCACCAGGGCGAGGCGTTGGAGCAAGCCGGCCGACCACTCGGTCGTTTTGAAGCCCGGGCGGCCTTCGTACTTAGAGAAAAAGGAGCCTACGGTGCGGGCGGGCGTGCCGGGACCACCGGCGCGGCAACTCACCAACAACAAAAACAAGAAGAGGGCGGGGAAACGGAGTTTTAATATCATGGGGCAAAGTTGGCAAGAATCAAGAATTATAGCTGCCTTGTACGCAGCTACGTCTTGCCGTAGTTACTTGCCCCGTGGCCAAACCCAATAGGCCCACATGCTTCGGCTCGCTAAAAAACCACTGAATTAAGAAAAAAGACCTCGCGGTTGGGGCCGTGCTCCACCCGCACCCGCTGATAGCCCGTGGCCACAAATCGGCTGCCATACCACGGCAATAAGTCGGCCTGAGACGTTTCAATAGGGCGTTCCGCGTCGGTGTCGGCGGCCGACAGCACGGTCTGAATAGGTATTTCGTGATCGTTGGGCGACGACTCGGCGCGATTTATCAGCTTGTAGCGGAGCTTGTGTTCGTCGAGGTAGGCCAGCACGAGGCGGCCATCCGGAAGGGTTTGCAGGCGTACGGCTTCTTCCAGCTCGGACCGGCGCAGGTTCTCCACCACGAAGGTATTGTCCCAGACCAGGTTACCCGAGCGGTCAAAGCCGCACACCAGAGCGTGGGTGGTCTGGTAGCCGTCGAAGATGCGCGAGTTGATGGTGCCGGGGTAGCCGTATTGGTTGCCCAGGCTATTGAAGGGGCCGATGTAGCTGCCGTAGTTGTTGTAGCGGTAGTGGGGGTGATACACTTCGGCCACCAGCACGTAGCCGCCATCGGGCTGCGGCAGCAGTTCGTGCAGCAGCAGGCGGTAGTGCCAGCGCAGAGGGGGCACCGAGCGGGCAATCCGCCGCTCGGTCCGCAGCCGGAGCCGGGCCTGACGGGAAGGCTTAAGGTAATCAAAAAAGTGCTTCAGCCGCAGAAAATCGTAGAACCGCAGCGGCGGCTTGGTGCCGACCTCGGTCGTAGAGCGCAGGTTGGTAGCGAACAAGCCCTGGGCATAGTTCGCGTCGCGCAGCGAATAGGTGCCCATAAGCAGGCGAGCCGCCGTGTCCTGCGGCGGGGTAAGCTGGGCCGTAATCAGGCTGCGGTCGCTTTCGGCTTGCACAAACTCCGCACTGACCAGCTGGCCGCGGTCGGTGAGCTGCTTAAGCAGCAGGCGCGACTTGCGGCCGTTGGTCTGGCTCAGCACATATTCGGCGCGGCGGGTAGCGGCGTCGGCTACGAAGGTAAGCTGGGTGGGCAGCGGCTCGTAAATGGAAGAGATGTATTGCATTTGGCCGGTCGCCACGTCAAGAATCAGAGCCGTGACGTGAAGCTGGTCGTTCAGCAGCACGGTGGCAAACAGGCGCCCATCCAGGGCCTTTAGCTCCACAATTTCACGGCTCAGGCGGGTTTCGAACTGTTGGGTACGCACCTGGCCCAGGCGGCCGTTGTACGCCGCCACGTACAGCCGACCTGGTGTGCTGCCCGACGAGAACAAGGCGTACACCGTGGTGCCTTCCGCGCACATCCGCATAAAGCTGAACTCATCGGGTATTTCCAGCGGGTGCTCATTGCGCCGCTGCAAGGCGTGGTCGTACTGCTGAAAGGTAAAGGCGACCTTGTTGGAAAGGGGCCGTTCGCGGCCTACCAGCAGCACAACCGTACTATCGGCGGGTAAGGCTTGCACGTGTACTTCGCTGTTGGCCGCAGTCAGCGGCAGCTCGGTCCGGGCAGTTTGCACGGGGGCATTGGCGGGCGGGGGAGACTTACGGGGCTTCTGTGCGTGCGCCGCTGGCGCGTTGGCCAGTACCCCGAACGAGAGCAGCAGAGAAAGGTAGCGAATGTTCATGGCCTTACGCCGTTAATAGCAACTGAGACTGATTAGCCCCATGAGCGGTGGCTATTCGAAAGTTACACCAAAACCACGCGTTTCGTGCGGCCAAAGACCATTTTATTTAGGGCTGACTCAACGACAGGACGACGTCGAACTCTTCGGGCCGTACGGGCAGCACCGACAAGCGCGACTGGCGCAGCAGGGCCAGCTCGCTCAGGCGTGCGTCGGCTTTGAGCTGGGCCAGGCTCACGGGCCGGGGCAGGGCCTGTACGGGGCGCAGGGCCACTGCCACCCAGGGCGAGCCAGCTTCGGCGGTGGGGTCGGGTATGGCCTGGGCTGTTACTTCAGCCACGCCCACCACGGCCTTTTCGCTCACGCTGTGGTAAAACAGCACCAGGTCACCGGGCTGCATCAGATTCAGGTTGTTGCGGGCCTGGTAGTTGCGTACGCCGGTCCAGGCCGTACCGTCTTCCCGCACAAAAGTGGCCCAAGAGTATGCTTCCGGTTCTGATTTAACAAGCCAGTGCTTCATGTCGCGGAGTGATGAAGGAGAGCACAACAATGTTATAAAGTCCTGCAAACCTACTTCCGACCGCAGTATAACCTCAACCGCCGCCCCTGATCAAAGCCCAAACCCTAAATCGAAGCTTACGATATTGGCCGTGAGGTCGGTGCTGCGCTGGTAGTGGGCGTAGCGCAAGTCCACGGATTTGAAGCGCAGGAGGTGAGCCCGCCCTAACTGGTCGTGGCCCGGCACGTGCAAGCGGCCAATGCCGTACACGGGTGAGTAGCGCACGCCCAGGCCCAGTTTATGGGCCGTGAAGCCTGATAAGTCGTAGTCGGAGGTGTAATACTCCTCAGCCACGGAGTGGGCCAGATAGGGCGCGAAGTAGCGGGCCGCTGTCTGCTGATGGTAGCGATAGAAAGGGTAGAGCACGAAAAACGGCGTCACCTTGACCGGCAGCTCTACCTCCAGCGTGTGCGCTTGAATGCCAAAGTTGTCGTTGTAAAAGCGGTAGTACGTCCGGAGCTGCACCAAATCTGAAGCGTAGTAGCTAAGCCGCAGGCCCACCGGGTATTTGAAGCGAGAGCCCGGCAGTTTTTCTTGTTTGGGAGCCGATGGTGCCAGCTGAGAAAAGTCTTTCTCTACGGCGGTCACGGGGTTGGGGGTAGAGTTATCGAAAAAATAAACTCGGTGAAACGGCGTGCTCAGCAAGCCGTTTTGCTGCACCAGCTCCATGCTGAAGGCCATTTGCAGCCGCTTAGAAACCACTTGCGAATACGTAGCGCCGAAGTTGTAGCTCTGGCGGCGGGCCGTACCATAGGCCGACTTGTTGGGGCGGTTAAGGCTTCCACTAACGAACCCAGGCCGCAATTCGACGGGTGTAATGAGCGTCACTTGGTCCAGAAACACTTGCCCGGTGAGGCCCAGTTGCCGGTTGCCGTCTTTCGAGGTTTTAGCGAAAGAGCCCACCACGTTGGAAGAAAAGTAATCATATTCCTTCGACACGCCCGCTCCCAGGCCCCACTGGGTGCCACGGGCTTTTTGCGCGCGGGAGTAGCCAAAATCGGCGTGCAGGCGCTTGTCGTGGCTCGAAGGAGAGGAGAGCGCAAAGTCAATCCGGTCGGTGGAGGCGGAGGCGTAAAAGTCAGCCCCGATGTTGGCCGAGAGTCGGCTTGCGGTGTCCAGCGGAATGTTGATGATGATGGTGGGCGTAACGTCGGTGAGGAGCTCGGTGCCCCGGCCACCTTCTACCGCGCCGTGGGTGCCATCCTGCTGGTAATAGCTACCCAGGATGTCGATGGTGGTTTCATCGGCGGCGCGGTTTACGGGCACGGTCGCACCTACCGGCGCGCCGTAGCCATCTACCCGGTTGGGCAGCAGGGGAGTACTGACGGGTTGGGTTTGGGCCCGCGCCGGCGCGGCGGCAGCGAGGAGAAGAAGCAGGTAAAATTTCACGGCAATCGAGTTGAGATAGCATCTGAGGTATGAACCGGAGCGTACCTCCGGTGGGTACACCGGGCTCTCCCTTCCGGTAAAGGGCCGCCAGACGACTGCTGAAGCTGTTAGAATGCCTCGCTCCGGTAAGGAACGGGGAAGAACCCTAGTTGCAGCCGCAGCCGCCGCCTACTTTGCCGCTGTTGGCCCCGCCGGCGCCCTCGCGGTAGCTCTCGAAATTGGTTTCGGGAGTTTCCACGGTTTTACTGCTCAGCTTCATGTCCTCGTCGTTGAGGTATACTTTCTGGTAAGCCGCCACCGATACGCAACCGGGCAGCGCGGCCCCCAGCGGCAGCAGCCCCAGCACGAGGCGAGGGCCGAAGAAAAGCAAGTATTTTTTCACGGGTATTTTACGGTAATCAAGGGTGGGGGGCGGCCGCGCCGTGGTAATAATTCAATTTCATGCCTCGCGATGCGAGCATGCGATTATCGTCGGTGATGAGGGTGCAGTCAACCCCTTTTAGACCATTGATAAACGCTAAGCCGGCGCTAGGCCCTTTCACAAACACAACTTCGTCCAGGCCGTCGGCCAGTTCTACATCGGCGCACACAATGGTAACCGAGCGCAGCCCAACGGACGGGTAGCCGGTGTGGGGGTTGATGATGTGGCCGTACACTTGCCCGCCCACCGTAAAGTACTGCTCGTAGTTGCCGGCCGTGACCACGGCCACATCGGTTACGTCGATCCAGGCGGCTACGCTGTGCGGGTGGTCGGGGTCGCCGATGGCTACGCGCCAGAGCGAGCCGTCGGCCTGCCGACCCCAGCAATAGATGTCGCCCGAGCCATTTAATAGCCCACCCCGGATGCCCAGGCCGTCCAGCACCTGCTTGGCCCGTCGAATACCGTAGCCTTGCAGAATGCCCGCCAAGTTGATGCGCATACCTTTCTCGGGTAAGAAAACCGTGTGTTGCGCGGCATCGAGCTTCATTTTTTGCCAGCCGATACGGCGCACGGAAGCGCGCACAGAGGCCGAATCGGGTAGGCTGGGGTGAGCCTGGTGGTCAAACTTGTAGAGCTTGTCGGCGCTGGCAAAGGTGATGTCAAAAGCGCCGTCGCTGAGCTGAGAAAGGCGCAGCGTGCGACTGATCAGGTCAAAGGTCTCGGCTGATATCGCCACGGGCCGCACGCCAGCCAGCCGGTTGATGCGCACCACTTCCGATGTGGAGTCCCAGAACGACATGAGTCGGTCGATGCGCCGCACCTCGCCCAGGCCCGCCCGCAGGGCTCGTTGGCCCGTCGAATCGTCGGCCGCGACCACCGTGAAGGTGAAGGTTGAACCCATCAGGTGGGCGCTGCGCGTGAAGGTGTGGCGCTGGGTAGCTGGTGCAGGTTGGGCCGGACCGGGTAGCACCAAGCCCAAGAGGGGCAGCAAAAGCCAGCAGACCAGCGCAGGTTTCCGAGGTATTTTCATCCACTTGACACTCTTCGAGGCCGTCTTATCCGTTTACCAGCACTCCGCCTATTATTACCTAAAGCGTCGGCACTACTTTTTTCAGGTAGGCTTCGAAGGCGGCGGGCCCTCCGGAAATGTAGCCAGTTTTGGCCAGTACCCGGCCGTCGGGCGCAATCACAACGGCTAGTGGGAAGTCGCCTTCGCGGTTAAGCAGGGCCGCCGCTGTTTCGTTACGCTTCACCTGGGCGGCAGTGGGCTGGTTGCGTTTCTGGCGCGGAAAGTCGAAATGAGCCAGCACCAGCCGGTCTTTCGCGTAAGCCGCAAATTCGGGCCTGGCGAATACTTCCTGCTCGTACATGATGCAAGGCTTGCACCAGTCCGAACCCGAGAAAACGGCCAGAATGGGTCGGTTGGTAGCTTTAGCCTGCGCCTGGGCCACACTTAGATCGCTGAGCCAGCCCCCCAGCTCATCGGCCGGTGCCGACGCTACGGGCGCAGTAGGCGACGAAATCTGGGCTGATGTGGTCACCGCTCTGCTCCCACCCGTGCCGCTGGCTGCCCGGGGAAGGTTGGTTTTAACCGCCCCTTGTTGCGCGAGCGACGAGCCGGCGCTACCCAAAAACAGGCCAAGAACGAGCGGCCGTACGAAGCGGCCGGAACTTGCGAATGACATTCGAAGCAGGATAAGATAGGAGACCTCGCTAACGCAACTTAGAGCCAGCAGGTTCTAAGAAGCTGTTTAAGTTAATGTTTTGCTGCCACTCAGATTCTTACAACTTCATTTACCACTTTTTGGCGCGTTTGACGGCAAGCTGAATCGTTGTTTCAGCGCACGGCTAGGCTGAAAAGGGGGGCTAAGCGCCGGAAGAAGAAATAACTTAAACAGCTTCTAAGCGCTGATTCAAGCAGCCGGCAGCGCCACGCTCCGCCGATGACCATGTTACACTACCGAAATCAGTTGACTTGCCTCAGGGCTGCCGCCGTACCTTCAGAATTTTTGGGCCCTGGCTCAGGGAGAGGATTTCCAGGGTGTAATCGGGCTCCTGGCCTTCGGTGAGGTGGATGCGCAGGCGGGTGTTGCCGTCGGCCGTCCAGGTACCAGGGTGGCCGGCCAGACCATCGGTAGGGGCGATGTCGAACTGCTCGAAGCGGCCGGCAGGCCCAATAGCAAAGCCCGTGCGGCCCCGCGAGGGCGGAAATTTGTACGTGTTGGGCCGATATACGAGCGTGTCGCCGCTGTTCTCCTCGCGCGACACGAGCCAGGTGCCTTCTAACTGTTTCATCGAGGTGGGCATGAGAGCTGCGTTGGGGGCGTGCTGCTGGCAGGTGGCACCTAACAAGAGCACCGAGAGCGGCAGCAGCCGGGCGACAGCATATAACATAAGGTTTGGTTTGTCCAAAATTGAAAGGAACCGAAAGGTAAGATGAATCAATCAGCCCGGGCCCGGAACGGGGTTGGCCATTCGCTGCCCGGCCGCGTAAGCACTGATGTACGCTACATTCGTTCCCCAATAAAACTCTTACCGTGGATAACCGCGCCCTGACCCGTGCCTTCAAGCTGGCCGCCCAGCTCATGGAACTGCACGACGAGAATCCTTTTAAAATTCGCGCCCTCGAAGGCACGGCCAATGCCCTGGATGCCCTCAGCTTCCCGGTATCGGAAGTGGAACGGTCCGGCCTTCCCGACCGCACCGGGCTGAGCAAGACGGCCGCCGCCAAAGTAGCCGAGCTGCTCGACACCGGTACGTTTTCCGACTTGCAGCGCCTGCTCGACGTCACCCCGCCCGGGGTAGTCGAGATGCTCAAAATCAAAGGCATTGGTCCGAAAAAAATCCGCAGCCTGTGGCACGAACTCGGCCTCGAAAGCATTGAGCAGTTGCGCGAAGCCGCCGAAAGCGACCAGGTTAGCAAGCTGAAAGGCTTCGGCAAGAAGACCCAGGAAGCTATTCTGGAAGCTCTGGAGTTTGCTGGCCAGAGCAAAGGCAAGCTGCTGTACCCCCAGGCCGAAGCGCTGGGCGAGCAGCTTGCCCGGCTGCTGCGCGAAGCGCTCAAAACCGATAAAGTAGCCCTGGCTGGTGAGGTCCGCCGCCGCCTCGAAATCGTGGAAACGGTGCGCGTGGTGGCCGCCACCGACCAGCCCCTCAAAGCCCACGAAGTGCTCAATGCCCAGGGCGGCCTCACGGCGGACCCGCGCCGCTCCGGGCCGTTTGCCTGGCGAGGCACGGCCACCGAATCGGGCGTGCAAGTAGAGGTACTGCTAACCACGGCCGAAGATTTTGTGACCGAGCTGTTCCTGAACTCGGCGGCGGAAAACCACCTGACCGAGGACTTGCTCGGGGTCACCAGCTACGGGCCCCCTACCAGCCTGCGCCAGTGGGCCCGCCGCGAAAAATTCCAGCAAGAAGAAGCCCTCTACGAAAAAGCGGGCCTGCAATTCATCGTGCCTGAGTTGCGCGAGGGCCTGGGCGAAATTGCCTTGGCAGCTGAGAAAAAGCTGCCCCGCCTGCTCGAAGACGGCGACCTACGCGGCTCCCTGCACAACCATAGCACTTACTCCGACGGCAACCACAGCCTGCGCGAGATGGCGACCTGGCTGCGCGACCACCACTACGAGTACCTCGGGATCTGCGACCACAGCCAGGCGGCCCACTACGCCAATGGCCTCGGGCCCGAACGGGTGCGCCAGCAGCACGAGGAAATCGACAAGCTCAACGCGGAGCTCGCGCCTTTCCGCATCTTCAAGGGCATTGAGAGCGACATCCTCGGCGACGGCGCCCTGGACTACGCGCCCGACGTGCTGGCCAGCTTTGACTTCATCGTGGCCTCGGTGCATTCCAACCTGAAAATGGATGAGCGCAAGGCCACCGACCGTCTGCTGCGGGCCATCCAGAACCCTTATACTACCATGCTGGGCCACCCCACGGGCCGCTTGCTGCTGCGCCGCCAGGGCTACCCCATCGATTACAAGGCTGTTATCGACGCCTGCGCCCAGCACCAGGTCATCATCGAAATCAACGCTAATCCCTGGCGCCTCGACCTGGATTGGCGCTGGGTCCGCTACGCCCTCGACCAGGGCGTAATGCTCAGCATCAACCCCGACGCCCACCACACCGATGGCTACGCCGACATGCACTACGGCGTACTGATGGGTCGTAAGGGGCTTTTGACAAAAGAAATGACGTTCAACACCAAATCGGTGGAGGAAGCGGCGGCTTATTTCGAAAAGCGCAAAGCCGGTATCACCCCGCCACTGGAATACAAAAAGTCACTGTTTGAATGAGCGGCGGGCGGTTGCAGAGCTGGCAGCGGAACTGCGGAACTGGCCGCAGTCTGAAGCTGTCGCAGACTGCGCGACTGCGTGCCACGGGTACGGGGGCAGTCTCCGGACTGCCGTTGCGGGGTGATGGTTCCAGCAGTCTGGAGACTGCCTCCATGCCCGTGGCGCGCAGTCACGGTCGCTTCGCTCCCTTAAGACTGCGGCCAGGTAGGTAGCTTGGTATTGGTTATGAAAATTCTGGTTCTCCGCTTCTCCTCCATCGGCGATATCGTCCTCACCACGCCCGTGGTGCGGGCGCTAGCGCAGCAGGTGCCAGGCGCCGAAGTGCATTTTGCCACCAAGGCCGCCTACCGCAGCTTGCTGGAGCCTAATCCTTACGTGACCAGGGTGCATTGCCTCACCGGCCGCCTTCGCGACCTGGTGGAGGCGCTGAAAGCGGAACAGTTCGACTACATTATCGACCTGCACAATAACCTGCGCACGCGGATAATCAAGCTGCGCCTGGGCGTGAAATCAAGCAGCTTCGACAAGCTAAACTGGCAGAAATGGCTGCTGGTCAATTTTAAGCTTGATAAGCTGCCGCGGGTGCACATTGTGCAGCGCTACCTGGAAGCGGCCGCTCCGCTCGGCATCAAGGACGACGGGCGCGGGCTGGATTATTTCATTCCGGAGGGTCAGGAGGTCGACTTGGCCAGTTTGCCGCTGGCTTTCCAGCAGGGCTACGTAGCCATCGCCATTGGGGCGCAGCACGCCACCAAGCGCCTGCCGGTAGAAAAGCTGATAGCGCTGTGCGCGAAGCTGGCCCGCCCCGTGGTGCTGCTCGGCGGGCCCGAAGACGAGAGCATTGGGCACGTCATCGAGCAGGCTTTTGAGACGCATACCGCGACGGTCGAATCACCCGTCCCGTCGATTCCCGATAGCCCGTATTATTTCCCGGCCACGGCGGTAAGTACCCCAGCTCCCCAGGCCCTGATTCACAACGGCTGCGGGCGGTACTCGCTACACCAATCGGCCTCGCTGCTGCGGCAGGCGCAGTTTGTGGTAAGCCACGATACTGGCCTCATGCACATCGCGGCCGCCTTTGGCAAGGAGATTTTCAGCGTGTGGGGCAACACCGTGCCCGCGTTCGGCATGTACCCCTACCGCACCGAGTTCCAGGTGCTGGAAGTGCCCGGGCTGCCCTGCCGGCCATGTTCTAAAATCGGCTATGCCAAGTGTCCGCAGGGCCACTTCAAGTGCATGCGCGACCAAGCGCTGGACTTAGACCTGCCCCCGGCGCGCGATGGCCGCTAATACTAATCTGAGACGCCAAACGCGCATTCTGCCCACCCGAATCGCAGCAGACCTCAACGCTGCTCACCCAGGACCTGATACTGATGGTCAAAGATTTGGGTTTGGCATGGGAAAACCAGCCGCTATAGCTCCCGGTAGTGGTATCCCCTTTGGCGGATATACAATTTATGATGGTACGCGAGGAGAATAGGTACTCATTACTGTTTTGTAGAAGAAACCTGGTTCTAGTTCATCCACACCCTACTCCGGTTGCTTCAGCCGCTTTGAGAGCACTATCTCATCCGACAGTTCGGCAACTTTGTAGCCGTATTTATTTAGAGAGAAAGCATGGATAATTTAACAGTCGCTGGTATTTCGCTAGTGCTAATCCCCACATCTGAAGGTCCCCAGTTGAGTAGTAGGCAGCATCCAGATTTAAAGCCGCTAGCTTTGGTTGTCAATGCCGCAGCTACTGGTACATTCCGGGAACTGGCTGAAAGGTTGGAACGGGGGGAGGATGCGGGTAATCAGGCTTGGTATGCTGTTCGACCCGAGCCAGGTGATGATGTTACCGAAGAAAGCAATCGCTGGCGAGAACTGACAGGCTCAGATCCCGGTGAAGATAGCTATCTAGTGGGTACAACTTTCACTCGTTCTGCAATTCTCGTCCCGCGCAAGGCACTTCAGGAACTGATTTCTGCATTGCAGGTGCTGCGACAGCAAGGCACTGTTGTATCACCTGCACCTGAAGCTGGTACTCAAAGCGAACCTGGTAACAACAACGCTTCGCCAGACGCACAGTTACCTCAACCAACCCTAGATCCCCAAGTTGACGAAATCCTTTTGCGGGAACTGGAGGAACGTGCTGTTGCTCTAGATGCTTTGGAACAAGGCGAGCAGACGCTGGAAGTAGCTGCTACCATATCAGCCAAGCGTAGGTTTTTGCTGCTAGAATTAAACGAGGCAGGCTTGTTTGATGCCTCTAAAGCGCCGGATCGATGTTCACAGCTAGAGCGCTTGCAACTGCCAAACCTGCTTGCTTACCACACAGCCGCGATGGAACTCCAGTCCTACCTAGCAAGTCCTGCTAGAAAGCGGCTTTTCCCAGACTCGGGTTCGGAGTCAGTAATAGGTGCCTCTGTTTCCATCGACTGGTTTCGCCTGCACGAACCAACCCCTGAAAAATATCAGCCTTATGACTGGCTGGCGTTTTGCGAGTCAATCCTTCGTAAAGGTAACAATGGTGTCGCAGGCTCAGGTGAAATCTTTTCTCGTATCGGACAGCAGTGGTATGGGCTGTGTTGGAGAAGAGATGACGGCGTGACCCCTGCACTCGTTTCAGCAAGACCATATAGCACTGCTTCTTAATAATCCTCTACTGGAAGCTGTGTTTAAAAAGGCAGGCTAGGAGAGAGGTCTGGAAAAGGATAAGGTTGGCAATGCCCACCTTAATTACCAAAGAAAGAGGACGGTATTTTCAGTGCAACGATTGTAAAGCACAGAACCTTACTCAATCCGCTCAAACCCGCAATAATCCTGCAGCAACAGCGGCAGGTCGATGCCCGTGCTGGTTTGGTTGTTCTCCAGCAAAGCGGCTACAATGCGGGGCAGCGCCAGGGCCGAGCCATTGAGCGTGTGCAGCAGTTGAGTTTTGCCCCCGTCGGCGCGGTAGCGGCACTTGAGGCGGTTGGCCTGGTAGGTTTCGAAGTTAGACACCGAGCTTACTTCCAGCCAGCGGCCCTGCGCGGCACTCCACACTTCGAGGTCATAAGTAAGCGCGGCGGTGAAGCTCATGTCGCCGCCGCAGAGGCGCAGCACCCGGTAGGGGAGGCCTAGCTGCTGCAACAGGCTTTCGACGTGGGCCAGCATGGCGGCCAGGGCGTCGTAGCTGGCTTCGGGCGGCGTAATTTGCACGATTTCAACTTTATCAAACTGGTGCAGGCGATTGAGGCCCCGCACGTCGGCTCCCCAGGAGCCAGCCTCGCGGCGGAAGCAGGGCGTGTAGCCGGCCAAGCGCACGGGCAGCTTCTCCAACGGTACAATCTCGTCGCGGTAAATATTGGTCAGGGGGACCTCGGCCGTGGGAATGAGGTACAGGTTGTCCTTGGCGTCGTGGTACATCTGGCCGTCCTTATCGGGCAGCTGGCCGGTGCCGTAGCCGCTGGCCTCATTCACCAGGATGGGGGGCTGCATTTCGGTGTAACCGGCTTTCCGGGCCTGGTCCAGGAAGAAGTTGATGAGACCGCGCTGGAGGCGGGCGCCCTGATTTTTGTACACGGGGAAGCCCGCGCCCGTGATTTTATTGCCCAGCTCAAAGTCAATGATGTCGTACTTCTTAATCAGCTCCCAGTGCGGCTGGGCGTCGGGGCCGAGGGTGGGCTTGATACCCTGCTCGCGCACCACCTCGTTGTCGGCGGCGGTGCGGCCTTCCGGCACGCTCACGTGGGGCAGGTTGGGCAGCTTGTAGAGAAGAAGTTGCTGCTCTTTTTCAACTTGCGTCAACTCCGCGGCCGCCGCCTGGGTGTGCTGCTTCAACTCGGCGGTGCGGGCTTTAAGGGCTTCGGCCCCGGCCCGGTCGCCCGACTTCATGAGGCCCCCGATTTGGCGGGCCAGCTCATTGGCTTCGGCCTGGGCCGCGTCGTGGCTGGTTTGGAGCTGGCGGCGGCGCTGGTCCAGGTCGAGAATGGCGGCCACGTCGGCGGGGCCGGTGGCGTAGTGTTTTTTGGCGAGGCCAGCCAGGACCAAGTCGGTCTGGTCACGAAGAACGGAAATCTGCAGCATGAGCGGGCAAAGTGGAACGGGCGCAAATGTCGGAAGTAAAACCGGCCGGTGCCACTGCCCAACCGCCCCGCGTGAGGGTCTCAACTTATTTTGTGCTCTCGGGTGATAAAGTGCTATCCGCACGCATCCGATTTGGCAGTTTGCCCGTAATGCGCTAACATTGCGCTAGCAACCGGCCGCCGTGGCAGGAGCAGCGGGCCCCGGCGCCCGCGTCCAGCCCGTCATTTGCTAGATTTTCAGCGGTCCATTCTGCACTTAATTTCTTGCTTATTTCATTGTGCGCCGCGCGTTGCTATGCTACATAGCCCGCGTTTTCTGCCGATGCTCATCGCGGCTAGGCCGCTTCCGGGCCGCAGCTGACTTTTTGAGCTTCCCGCGCACCTCCTGGCCAGCCCCCTCGCCTTAAGCTGATGTTTCTCCCCTTATTCCCTCTATGCATACTATTAACGAGTTGAAGGACCGGCTGCTGTCCGACCTCAAAGAAATTGCCGAACGAATGAACATAGGCAACTTCAAACGGCTCAGCAAGCAGGATTTGATTTATAAAATTCTCGACCACCAAGCCCTGATTCCGGGCCCGGCCGAGCAACCAGCGGCCCCGGCACCCGCCCCGCCTGCTTCCCTCGCTGCTCCTGCCACTGCCACCAAGGTGGAGGCCCCGGCCGTTCCCACCCCGGCCCGTACCACTCCTGGTAAGCCTGCGGCTGATAAGCCCGCTACCCCGAAGCCCGCCGGTCGCCGGCCGGCCCCCAGCACCGTCGAGCAGCCTTTTTCGGACGTCGCGCCACCGGCGCCGAAATCTGCTAACGGCCGTGCCCCGCGGGAACTGCGCCGGGAAGCCCCGGCCGCGCCGGCCACGCAAGCGGCTTCTGGGCCTACCGTCGAAATACTCGACCCGCTCGAAGGATTGGCACTGGTGCCAGCCGGCGACGCTACCGGCGCCTCTTTGGCTAACGAGCCCGCGCCGGCTCCCAGCCCGGCGCCGGCGGCGGATACTACTCCCAGCGCGGACGAACAAATTAACGGTCCCACCCAGCCGGCCCCCCCCATCGCGGCCCGCCCCGAACGCCGGGAGCGCCGCGAGCGAGTCGACCGAGCCGGCCGACCCATTACCGAGCAGCGGGCGGCGGAAATAGCGGCCGAAAAAGCCGCGGCGGAGGCTGCGGCGGCCGAAGCTGCCGCGGCCCCCGCCGAAAACCCCGACCCCCGCCCCGGTACCTTCGACGACCGCCGCCGTGAATCCGGAAGCAATGGCTTTGCCGACCGCCGCGAAAACCGCGCCGACCGATTCGAGCGGGACAACCGGGAGCCGCGCGACCTCCGCGACCAGCGCCCTAACCGCAACGACCAACCCCGGGACCGGGATGGCCAAGCGCGCGAGCCGCGGAACGACCAGCCCCGCAACGGCTTGGAGCGCGACGGCCGCGACAATCGCAACCTCAGCCGTGAGGAGCGATACGCGCAACGCGACCAGCAGCGCCAGCAGCGCCCGCTGAACTCCGACGGCACGCCGCGAGTCGACCAAGCACCGCGCGAGCCCCAGCGGCCCGCCCGCCAGGAGATCGACCTGGTGGTAACCGGGGGCGGCACGTTTGAGATGATGCCCGACGGTGGCTATGGCTTCCTGCGCTCGCCCTATTACAATTACCTGGCCTCACCCGACGACGTGTACGTGTCGCCGCAACAGGTGAAGCAATATGCCATGAAGGCCGGCGACACGGTGGTGTGCACCATCCGCCCCCCGCGCGAAGGCGAGAAATACTTTGCCCTGGTGAGCGTGGAGAGCATGAACGGCCGCACCGTGGAGGAAGTCCGCGACCGGGTGCCGTTCAGCCACCTCACGCCCCTGTTTGCTGACCAGCGGATGAAGCTCAGCACGAAGTCGAGCCAAATCAGCACCCGGGTGCTCGACTTGTTCGCGCCCATCGGTAAGGGGCAGCGCGGGCTCATCGTGGCCCAGCCCAAAACCGGCAAAACGGTGCTGCTGCAGGAGGTTGCCAACGCCATCTCCGAAAACCACCCCGAGGTGTACTTGATGATTCTGCTTATCGACGAGCGCCCGGAGGAGGTTACTGACATGGCCCGCACGGTGAAGGCCGAAGTCCTCAGCTCGACCTTCGACGAGACGGCCGACCGCCACGTGAAAATCGCGGAAATGGCGCTCGACAAGGCCCGCCGCCTCGTGGAATGCGGCCACGACGTAGTGATTCTGCTCGACTCCATCACCCGCCTGGCCCGGGCTTACAACACGGTGCAGCCCAGCTCCTCGCGCATCCTCTCGGGGGGTATCGACGCCGGCGCCCTGCAAAAGCCCAAACGCTTCTTCGGCGCGGCCCGCAACGTGGAAGGCGGCGGCTCGCTAACCATCATCGCCACGGCCCTCATCGAAACCGGCTCCAAGATGGACGAGGTTATTTTCGAGGAATTCAAAGGCACCGGCAACATGGAGCTGCAACTGGACCGCAAGCTGGCCAACAAGCGGGTATTCCCGGCCATCGACATCCCAGCTTCCGGCACCCGCCGCGAAGACCTGCTCATGAGCAAGGACGAGCTGAGCCGCGTGTGGGTGCTGCGCAAATTCATGTCGGACATGACGGCCACCGAGGCCATGGAATTCCTCAAGGACCGCATCAAAGGCACCAAGGACAACGAGGAGTTCCTGATATCGATGAACGGCTAGTCAGTCATTATCTCCCCAGCAAAAAGCCCCCGGTAGTGTTACTGGGGGCTTTTTGTTGGGAGAATAGCAGATTCAGGGTTTAGCAGTGCGGCTTCAAAGCTATCTATTGCTGCACTATGATAAAAGCCGGTCTCAACTCGGCGAGATAGTTTTGACTTTTGCTTGTTCTAGTGCTTTCCGGCTAACAGGGGCCTTGCCGCCCTGCGCCAGCGTGAAATCTGCTGATTACCGCACTTCTAATTCCTATGCAGCCCCTCCCTACTAACCTGCCCGAATTACTTTATATCCACGACCCACTGTGTGGTTGGTGCTACGGCATGAGTCCCATAATTAACCGGGTGCAGCAAGAGTTCGCGGGCCGTATCGAGGTGTCGGTGCTGTGCGGGGGCATGGTGAAGGGCGACGACGCAGGCCCGATTGCCGCTAGTTGGGACTACCTCAGCTCAGCCTTGGACGAGGTGGAAAAAACCACCGGCGTGCGGTTTGGGGACGATTTTAAGGCCCTGGGTGCCGCCGGAGTGTACGTGTACGACTCGGAGCCGCCCAGCCGGGCCATCGTGGCCTTCCGCCAAATTACCCAAGCCCCGGCCCGGGCCGTAGCCTTTGCTCACGCGGTACAGGTAGCCCTGTTTCGCGACGGCCAAGACCTGAACGAGCCCAGCACCTACAATGCCTTGCTGAGCCCCCTGGGGGTTGACGTGGTTGAGTTCCAGCGTCGTTTTGCAGCTCCCGAAACGGCCCGCGCCGCCCAGCAGGAATTTGCGGCCGTGGCGCGTATCGGCGTGCAAGGCTTCCCAACTGCGGTGCTGCGGCTCGGTGAGCAAGGCTACGTACTGGCCCGAGGCTACCAGCCCTACGAGCAGCTGCGCCAGGGGCTGGAGCAGTTGCTGCGGGACGAAGCGGGGGCACAGCTACGGTAGCGGCCCAGAACGAGGCAGGGGTGCCGAGCCTGGGGTGGGCCTGACCTAGTAACGCCTCACTGAATCCGTACGACTTGTTGTTTCAGCGGCGACCAGGCAATCTGCTGCCGGTCTTCTTTGCCTTTCAGGTATTCGAAACGAATGGCATCGGGCCGCTGCCGCAAGTCGTTCCAGGTAGCCCGGTCGAGGTTGGCGAGGTGGGTTGGAAACGAGGCGTTCTTGGCGACCGCGGGCGTATAAAAGTGCGAGGGCAGAAAAAACTCGTCGAGGCGCCGCCGCACATATGTTTCACGCTCGGCGCGGGTGGCCGTGGGGGTCTTCAACTCATACACCAGCGAGGCTTCGAGGTCGGAGGCGGTCAGTACTTCGCGAAAAATGACCTGGCCACTGGCCGTGGTAATGGTAAATTCGCCGGTCCCCACCAGCATAGCCGGGCCCCTGAACACCAGCTGGAACGTATCGGTCGGGCCTCCGGGCTGGCTGAAATTATGCCGCTGCCGCACTACGCGCAGGGTGTCGCTGCCGGCTGATACGGCTTTGGTCCGTGTCGTATCGGGCGGCGGTAGGGTGGCCGAATCGGGCGTGGGCCGATTGGCGGTACGGGAACCCGTTCCCTCATTTACGGCCGAAGGAGTGGAGTTGCAAGCTGCTAGCAGCAACAGCGCGAGCCAAGTGAAACGCATCGGATGGAATGAGCGGGGAGAAGACAAGACGGCCATTACTACGCGGCAACCGGTGCCGCAGGTTACCGATTTAGACCACCCGCCCCGCCTAGTGCCACAGCAGCATGGTTATGAAAGCCGTGCTCAGACACAGCGACGACACTTGGTTCATGCGCATGGTGTGCTCGAAGTCAGCCGCCCCTTCATCGTGCCAAACCAGCCACGCCCAGCGGCTGAACAAGGCTACTACTGGCCCCGTGGCGACCAGGAAAATCAGCAGCGCCCGGGTTTCCTGCCGCTGCCAGTACGCCAGGGCCAGGGCCGCGGCCCCCGCCAGCAGCGCCCCGGCCGCAAACCCAAACGTGCCCCGGATGCCCAGCCGCAAGCTGAGGGTATGGTCGCCGCGCTGGGCATCTTCGGCATGTTGGTAAACTTGCGTTAGTGGGTAGGAGCCGCACAAAAACAGCGTGCTGACCAGCGCCAGCAGCAGGTTGGTTTTCTCCGTGAGCTGCGGGAGCAGAGCCCCGACCCCCACTTGCGTCATCAAAAACGTGAAGGCTCCCTGGAAGATGACGACCACCAGCGTGCTCAGTAACGGATATTTCTTTAGTCGAATGCCCTCGTAGCTGTAGGCTTTGGAAACTAATAAGTATACCGCTACCAGCCCGGCAAAAGGCAATGAAAGCAGCGCCGCGCCCGCCACGGCCAGGCCATCGAAGAGCCACACCAGATGCAGCAGCTCCGGCGTCACGGCTGGGGGCGCTTTTAACCCGCCGATGCTGCCTTCGTCCCGGTCGTAATAAGAGTTGTAGCCGTTCGACGCCGGGTAGGCCAGCAGGTGCAACACCACGAATACGCCTAGTGCCCGCCACCCACTCCACGGCCCCCGCAAGGCACTCAGCCCAAACCAGAAAATGGGCATGAGGTAAACCGAGAACGGGATGCGCAGCAAGGGCAGCGCCTTTTTATAGGCAGTAAACAAAGCCAGTGAGCAATTAACGGTGAGTAGAAAGAGCGTCCCGCAGAGCGCAATGAGCCGGCGCCGGCCTGGCCAGCTCTCCGCGTCAAAACTAGCCTAACGCCACCAATAGATTGGCTGGCGCGGTAAAGAGTACTTGGCGGTGCCGACCGTAGCTTAGGTCGCTCCGCAAGAGGTTGTTTCCGTGCGCGGCTAGCTCCTGCAAGCCGGCCAGCCCACCAGGTAGGTAACCTGCGGCCCCCACCAATGGCGCTTTTTACCAGTCTGCCACACGAACTGCCGGCCTGGGTCGGCCTGGTGAGCTAGGGCCAGTAGCTCTTTGGGCGAATACATGCGCAGCAGCGACACCGAGCCATCCCAAATGGTGCAGAGCGGGATGAGCGGAACCAGGTACGTAAACACGAGCCGGCTGAGGCGGAAGGGGCGGAAAAAAGGCGTGAGCAGCAGTTGGGCTACTGGTAGTACCGTCCAGGCCAGCAGCAACTCCCCCCAGTGTTTGCCAGCTCCCTCGAATACCCCAATGCCGGTGCCGGCCCGCACGGCATCGTGCAGCACCGCTTCGGCCACCTCGGGCGGAAAATGGTGGAACGCCGAAAAAATAGTCCGGTAACCAGTGAGGTGAGCGGGCACGGCCAGCGCATTCACGGGCTCGGGCTCGTGGCCGATGGCTC
This sequence comes from Hymenobacter montanus, assembly GCF_014699115.1. Lineage (GTDB taxonomy): Bacteria > Bacteroidota > Bacteroidia > Cytophagales > Hymenobacteraceae > Hymenobacter > Hymenobacter montanus. The sequence goes on along the minus strand of NZ_JACXAD010000005.1, from coordinate 31,906 downwards.
CCCCCGTGCGCTCCGCAAGGTCGGCCCAGGCGGCAGGCTGGGGGTAGAGGTCGGTTAGCATAACCGTTGCCGTGGGCTGGCCGTGGTCCTGCAAGGCTGCCAGCAAGGTTTGGGTGCCGCCCCCCGCCCCGGCGCCCAGTTCCAGCAGCCGGGTTTGGCCGGTGCGGCGCAGGCCCTCGGCCAGCAGCGGCACGATGGGCCGGTAAATGCCAAGCGCCGAAATCATAAACCGCAGATAGTCCATCATCCCGGCGCGGATGACGGCCGGAAACCACGGCAGGTCTTCAAACTCAAATAGACGAAGGCGGAAACGCATGGCATTAGGATACGGAAAAGCGCGGTGCTCCGCCGCTTTTTCGCTGGCTTACGTGGCTCGGCCGGCCGTTGCAGGTTGGAGCAACGACCGGTTAGTTGCCATAGCCATTAGCCCAGCGGCGAGGCCCCACGGCCCCGCACCTCCTGGTTCCAGCCACCTCGGCGGCAGCACCGAAACGCAGGCGGCCGCAATTGTAGCGGCGGCCAGATAGCACCTGAAGTATACGACACGCTGGTATGCGGCGTAAGAACGGGCAGCAGTCATTGCGGCGACAGTAGCACCGGCTACAGTCAAATAGTTGCCCTGGAGTGCTTATTCATTTTTCGTGAAAAGCCACGGACGATAAACCACGCCAACCGCCAAGAGAGCGGCTAGATAATAAGGGGAACTGAAGATAAGCGCATCATGCAAAATCCCCCTGACTAAGAATAAGACAGCTAGCAGCAGAGTCAGTAACCAAAGTCCAGTTATGGCAAAAAACACGAGCAGCCAACAATACTGTCGCGATGGTACTGATAAAATCTTATTGAATACAAACACTACTAGCGCGATAACCGGCGAGGAGAAAAGAGCAGCTATTCCTCCGATAATTAAGGCAATGACTAAGTTTTCAATGGCACTACTACCAAATAATGGTGCAGTGACGCAATAAAGTCCGACTAGCGAAGTGCCAACAAAATTGGTTAAGCACCACAATCGCAAGCTGTGAAGCCAGGGCGACGTAAGATCAGCCATTGTCGTAAAAATAAAATCAGGTCGATGGGGCAAACATACTAGTTATTTTCTTTAACTTTGCATTACAAAGCACTTCGATTCATATGAAGCCCGTCAACCCCGACCCGCTCGCCCAGCTTACCGAAATCCGCGCCATCATGGAGCGCAGTTCGCGCTTTTTGTCGTTGTCCGGCCTGAGTGGGGTAGGGGCTGGGGTGGTGGCGCTGCTGGGCGCAGCCACCGGCCATTTTTACTTGCAAAGCCGTTACCCTGATGGCTACCTGCGCCTTATCCAGTCATCGATGCCGGAGCGGCAGGCCGCCTTGCCGTTTCTGCTGCTGCTGGCCGGCGGTATGATAGGGGTAGCCTTGCTGGTGGCCTTTTACTTTACCCAGCGCCGCACCCGGCACAATGGGCAGCCGCTGTGGAGCAGGCCGGCGCGGCGGCTGGTGGCCGCCTTGGCCGTGCCGTTGGTGACGGGGGGCCTGTTTTGCCTGCGGCTGTTTTTGGGCGGTGACGCGGCCATGGTCGTGCCCGGCTTGCTGGTATTTTACGGCCTCGCCTTGCTGAACGCCAGCAAATACACCCTGGACGAAATCCGTTGGCTGGGCCTTACGCAACTTGTACTGGGCCTGGGGTGCCTGCTGCTACCCGGCTGGGGGCTGATTTTCTTCGCGTTGGGTTTCGGCCTCGGCCACATCGGCTACGGCCTGCTGATGTACAACCGCTACGAGCGAACGGCTACGGCCGGCCCCGATGCAAAAACCGTAGTTACTCAGTGAAGCATCTTATTCATACCCTCAACAAAGCCTTCGACCACCGCGTGCGGCTGGGCGTGATGGCCGTGCTAATGGCTAATGAATCAGTAAGCTTCAACGACCTGAAGGAAGTGCTCGACCTCACCGACGGCAACCTGGCCAGCCACGTGGCCGCCCTCGAAAAAGCCGAATACGTGCTGGTGAGTAAACAATTCATTGGTAAGAAGCCGCACACAACGTACTCCGCTACCACCGCGGGCAAAGCCGCGTTTCAACAACACCTGGCCGCATTGGAGAAATTACTACGAGGATAGAAGAAAAAGTACAAAGCATTGTCTGCATTTCAATTAGGTCCTACTGCAATGGCTCCACTGCTTGCCTTGGCTGGTAAACGCCCGCGTCGTTGGTTACGCTTGGTGGCATGCGTAGCGGCGGCCACGATGATAAGTGGTGGAGTGCTGTTTGCCGTCGGTGATTTCGGGCTCACGCAGCGCGTGCTCAACGGGGTTGAGCGTCGCGCCCTAGCCGGAGAGTCAACCCGCGCCGACAAATTGGGGTTACGACTGCTCTACAGTGCGTTGCAATTGGGTGGCCGGTTGGTTTATCCACAAGCCGCCGAAATGCTGTCATATTATTGCGCCGGAAGAGGCGATACCCTGCGCTTTGATGCACGTTCCTTGGTGCAGCACCCGGATGTTCGGCAGGCTCTCCGCTTGCACAAGCCAGGCATTACGTTTCGAAACCAAGTAAGCGCGGGCCCTTTTTACGTCGCCAGCCGCACAGACTGGGAACGGTATTACGCTTTCGATTTACTATACATCCGCCAAGTGCCGGGTGGGGTGGTGTTTCATGACAACTACTCTTTTCAGCCCCTTGCTCGGCGCTCTTATACCCGTTTCCGCTTTGGTCGCTTGCAGTGCAAGCTCAACGATGGCCTCATCCGGGTGGCATATCCGGAGGCAAAATCGTTTATTGTCTACGGCAAGGTAGTTGTTCCTCAACCCTTGAATACCAGTTTTAATTGACGTTGCGCTTTCTCCGAAGGTCTCTTTTTTTGCTTCTTTGCTTTGAAAAACAAAGTTCTTTAGTATGCGAGTAAAACTCATTTTGCCGGCCCTTACCGAAGCTACCAGTCCATACTGGCGGCCCATCAAGTACTCGCTGTTCCCTCCGTTGGGGCTGGCTACGCTAGCGGCCTATCTGCCCACCGATTGGGAGGTCGATTTGCAGGATGAGCACGTCGAAACCCTGCGCTTGAACGACGAGCCGGACCTGGTTATCATCCAGGTGTACATCACCAACGCTTACCGCGCCTACGCGCTGGCCGACCACTATCGCGCTCGTGGCGCCTACGTTTGCCTGGGTGGCCTGCACGTGACTAGCCTACCCGAAGAAGCGGCCCCGCACGCCGACAGCCTCTTTCTGGGCCCGGGGGAGGATACCTTCCCAGCGTTCCTGCAAGAGTGGCAGGCGGGTCGGCCCCAACCGCGCTACGTGTCGACCGCCGGGCGTACGCTGGTGGGCATTCCGCCCATCCGGCGCGACTTGATTAAGCGGGAGCGTTACCTAGTGCCCAACTCCATCGTGGTAACGCGTGGCTGCCCGCATCACTGCGACTTCTGCTACAAAGACGCATTTTTTGCCGGTGGCAAGTCCTTTTACACCCAAACCGTTGATGATGCCTTGGCCGAAATCAACCGCCTGCCCGGCCGCCACCTCTACTTTCTTGACGACCACCTACTGGGGCACACGCGTTTTGCCACGGGTTTGTTCGAGGGCATGCGCGGAATGGGCCGGCTGTTTCAGGGGGCGGCTACTGTCGACAGCATCCTGCGCGACAACGGGCTGCTCGAAAAAGCGGCCGAAGCTGGTCTGCGCAGCCTGTTTGTGGGGTTTGAAACGCTGAGCCCCGCCAACTTAAAATCAAGTAATAAGCCTCAGAACCTGGGCCGCGACTACGCCGCGGCCATCCAGCGGCTGCACGATTTGGGCATTATGGTGAACGGCAGCTTCGTGTTCGGGCTCGACGACGACCGGCCCGACGTATTCCGGCGCACGGTGGATTGGGCCGTGGGCCAAGGCATTACCACGGCCACGTTCCACATTGCCACACCTTATCCCGGCACGGCCCTCTTCCAGCAAATGGAAGCCCAGGGCCGCCTGCTGCACCGCCGTTGGGATGAGTACGATACCCGCACCGTGGTGTGTCAGCCCGGCCCGCACCTTACCGCCCGGCAGCTCAAGGATGGCTACGACCAAGCCTACCGCGATTTCTATTCCTGGGCCAACATCACCAAAGCCAGCCTGGTGCACGACACGCTACGCCACCAACTCAAGCACTTCGCCTACGCCGGCGGCTGGAAAAAATTTGAGCCCCTCTGGAATTTCATGATAAAGTCGCGCCATCTCGACACCATGCGCCCCCTGCTCGAGGCCATTCTGAGCAAAGTACAGGGCAAGGATGAGCGCGTCAAAGCCGGGCCGGCGTCGGCGGCTTCATCTGCCAACGAAATGCTGATTCCGCTGCCCGTGCTGCAATAATTAGTCACCCCTCCACCGGTGATGCTGACCGCGGGTAGGCAGCTCGCTTGCACCAGCAACTTGCATTGAAGAAGCGGCCTTTCTGAATTAAAAGCAAATCATGCACGCATAAGCTATTAGAAAAATTCCTCACTTCTGGGTGCTAGTGCTGGCCTTTGGTTAGAATGAAGGTCTCAATCTATTGGAGATCCGCAACCTGGGAAAGCAGATAATCAGAATATTAGTAATGACTTTCACCGACGTCAAAACCTACTTCCTGGGCAACCGCGCCCCCGCGGTCAACTTGAGCTGGTACGAGCTGTACCGCCTCTCACCGGCAGAAATGCGCGCAGTTCGCTCGTCCCTGCAAACCTTCCAGCGGGGCGAAGGTACCGGGGGGGACCACCTTTCTGCTTTGGCCGCGCGGTGGAACGAGCCAGGCTACGCGGCAGCCATGCGGCTCTTCGTCCAGGAGGAGGAAGGGCATGCCGCCCTGCTGGGGCGGTTTATGGACCAGCAAGGGATTCCTCGGCTCGAGACCCACTGGCTGCACGAGGTCTTCCGCAGCCTGGGCCGGCCGCTGGGCCTGGAGCACATGGTGCGCGTCATGCTGACGGCTGAAGTGGTGGCCACTGTGTACTACCGGGCACTACACCAGGCTACTTTCTCGGGGCTATTACGGCAGATTTGCCACCGTATTCTGCACGACGAGGAAATGCACCTCGTGTTTCACTCCCTGGCCATTCGGCAGTGGGAGCAGGGGCGGAGTCGGGTACGCGCCTGGCTGGGGCGGCAATTTTACCGCGGGCTGCTGGCGGGCACGGCGCTGGTGGTATACGCCGTCAGCCGCCACACCTTTCGCGCCGGCGGCTATGGGCTGGGCCGATTCGTGCGCGCCATTGTGGCCGAATACACCCGTGTGGAGCAGATGCAGCAACCCCAAGGCAGCCTAGCTCCGCGCGTGGTGCCGGACCATATAGGGCAACTGCTTCCAAGCAAGCGGTCTCTTTTTTACCTACAAACTTTGAAACACAGAGTTCTTTAAAAATAATGGAACCATCTCAAACATGGCCCACGGGCCTTCCCGCCGCTCGCGCTGCTGCGGCTAGCGTCCAGCCGACCGTTACTCCACTCACCTCCGCGCAAAGGTTGCTGCTGCTGCTGGGGGTGGGGTTGTTCGACTGGCTTTTCTGGCTGGAAAGAAGTGGGGTAAACATGCTGGTGTTCATCAGTTTCGGGGTGGCGGCGCAGTTTGTCCTGCTGCCCCGCCACGCGGCGGTGCGGCGCTCGGGCTACTTCTGGCTGGCCGTAGTGGGAAGCCTGTTTAGCGCGGTGATGATGGCCGTGTACGGCTCGGCCGTGGCGGCTCTGGCCTGCATTGCCTCCACGCTGATGCTGCTGGGCTACGTGAACCAGCCCCACCTGAAGCTGGCGCTGTACGCGGTGCTGACGGCCGCCGGCAGCCTTGCCCAGGCCAGCGCCCGGGTGATGCGCGGCCTACGGGCCCCCCGCCAGGCGGGCGTGGGCGTGCGGCGAAGCTGGTTTTACGGGCGCTTGTTTTTGGTGCCGGTGGGCATCCTGGGGGCCTTCCACGTGCTGTTTGCGGTGGCAAACCCCGTGTATGCGGCCCTGAGTAGCCGGGTGCTGGCGGCGCTGAGCCGCTGGCTGGGGCGGCTGCTACCCGAGATTTCGCTGGGCCACCTCTTGTTCTTCACGCTCGGCTTTGTGATTACGGCCGGGATAGTGGTAGTGGTGCCAGTGCACCTGTTTGCCGATCAGGAGTCGCGCTTCGGGGAGTTTATCCAGCGCCAGCGCGACCGGGTGGCGTCGTTCGCCGTGCGCCGGCCCGATTTCCGGCTGAAGGCGAGCCGGGCGCTCGACTTGCGCAAAGAATTCATCGTGGCCGCCGCCGTGTTTGGGCTCGTGAACTTGCTGCTGCTGGTTGTCAATGCCATCGATATCAACTGGCTGTGGTTTGGCTTCGTACCCAAGCCGGGGCTCGACCTCACGCAGTTCGTGCATGAGGGCACTTACGTGCTCATCTTCAGCATTCTGTTGGCCATGGGCATCGTGCTCTGGTTTTTCCGCCGCAACCTGAACTTCTACCAGCCGGGTCTGTCGTGGCTGCGCTGGGGCGCCACGGTGTGGGTGCTGCAAAATGCCGTGCTGGCCGTGTCGGTGGGGCTACGTAACTACTATTACATCCTGCATTGCGGCTTGGCTTACAAACGCATTGGGGTGTGCTTTTTTCTGCTGCTGACCATTTTCGGGCTGGGCACGGTGCTGCTCAAAATCTGGCAGCGTCGCTCGGCCTACAGCCTGGTGCGGCTTAATTCGCTGGCGGTGTATGGCGTACTGCTGCTGCTGGCAGCCGGCAACTGGGAGGTCTGGATAGCGCGCTACAACCTGCAGCCCCGTTTTCGCAGCATCGACATCGGGTTTCTGCTTGACATGCCCGGGCGGGTGCTGCCCGTGCTGCTGGCCCACCGCGACTTGCTGAACACTGCCCCCCAACTCACTGCGGAGGCCAGATATTATGGTGGGTATACAGTTATTACCGCTGCCGAGGCCCAGCGCCGCCTCGATGCCGCGGTGGCCGACTGGAAAGCCTACTACCAAGACCACCCCGACTGGCAGAGCCGCACCTACGCCAACTGGCAGACCTTTCACCAACTGGGGGGGCAGGACTAAGCTAAGCAGTTCCTGGCCCCCATATGCTGGCCAACTGGAACTAAGGCTAGGTGCGGCTGATGGCTTCCTTCATGGGCTGGCTTCCTTGTTGCCTGTAAATAGAAACCTGGGCCTAGCTATTCTGCGCGGGCTTAGGTAGTGGGCAGCGTCCTCTGCTGTAAGGCCGAATCGGATCAGGACTTTTCTCATTGGCGCTGCCAATAGAGAAACTCAATTAGGTGAAATACCGAGAGCAGCTTCTTGCTCTCGGTAGCCACTGACTTTCAATGTTTTGGATTTGGTTGGTTCTCCATCTGGGCATGCGGGTTTGAGCACGCATTGCCCTGGTAAACGCCAACGACTTATATACATCAACGAGAAAATGAACACTCTCCCTCAACTGGCCCTTACCTTCCTGGGCCTGCTTTTCTGCGCTGGCGATGTGGCCGCCCTCGGCTTCCTGCTCACTTGGCAGGAGCGGGCGTCATCGCCAGCAGGGCGCCGCCAACGCCTTGTGCGCGGGGTACTGCCCGCCGCCACGCTGCTGCTGAGCTTGCTGCTTTTGGCCCTCACTCAGCTTATGCTGCTGTGGTCTCAGCAGTAAACTACAAAGAGCCTTGGTATTCATTATAAATTAAAATCGCTCACTTAGCCGTGGGAGGAACCTTTTTTGCCCCAGGGTTTACGCTAACCCAGTTTGGCGTTAGGTACGGCCCACAGACAGCCTGCCTGGCGTATGTCGTAGCCGGGGGGCTGTTGTTTGCGTCGCTGGTTGCCGCCGGGGCTACGCTACGGGGTATTACTTATTTGGGATGGTGGATAGGCATCGGAATTGGCAATTACTACGTATGTGGTAAACCCGACAATCTACTGCTCGACTCCGTGAAAGGGTTGTTCATCGTGCTACTCACCCGGCGCTGCTAGGCCCGGGCATCACGAAACGACGTTATCAACGATAAATCAGCGTCTTGGCTTCGGGTTCGGCTTATCTTTTCCGTCTGCCCTATGCCTACCCTTACCTTACATCGGCCCCTGCCTACCATTCCGAAGCTCTCGCGCCTGGGCCGTTCCCTGGCGGCCGTCCAGGCCCTGAAGGAGACGATGAGCCTGATTTTTTTGGGTTTACCCCTCGTGAAGGAAGCACCGCTCGTGCTGCTTTCGGCGCTGCCGGGGGTGGTGCTTTACCTGCTACACTGGCACCTGGCCCTCGGCCGGCCGGCCCGCGTTTTCGCCGTTGCCGTTTGGGCCTTTACCCTGGTTGATGAGCTCTGGGGATTGTTGCTGTTCCAGGAGCTGGACTCGCCTACGCGGGCGCAAATGCGGATGCTTTACTGGAGTTACTTCCTCGGCTTAGGCATCATCATTCTGGCCCTGGGCGAGCTCGGCTGGTACTGGCAGCGCCAGCGGACCAACGGGCGGCGCCATGTTCACCACTCCGCCGTGCTCATGGCGCCGCGCCCCTAGCTCAACACCCAGGGCCCCCGGCGAATTTGCAGGTTAACAATTATGGCCGATGTTTGGGGCGAGGGACTGGTATATTTGCCCTCCTTCGCGGCGTAGCTTTAGCTTCGTCTCCCACCCGCTGCCCCGTATGGCCGACCTCAAACCGACCGTTTCCTCTCTCTCTCCTGATCCCAAACCGAGCGGACCGCGTCGCCGCTGGCCCCGGCGGCTGGTTAGCTGGGCCTGGGTGCTGTTTGGCTTGGTCATCGTTCTTTTTTTGGTGTACCCGTTCCTGGTAAGCACCAACTTCATGTTCCTGTTTGGCAAATCGCCGAGCTTGGCTGATTTGGAAAATCCTAAAGTTGAACAGGCTTCGGAGCTATACACCTCCGACGGCGTCTTGATTGGCAAGTACTTCCGCGAAAACCGTTCGCCGGTGCCACTCAGCCAGATGTCGCCCTGGCTCATTAAGGCGCTCATTGCGACCGAAGATGTGCGTTATTACAACCACTCGGGCATCGACTTAGTGGCCGTGCTCGGTGGCTTCTACTCCTCTCTGCACGGCGACAAGCGCGGTGGCTCCACCATCACCCAGCAGCTGGCCAAAAACCTCTACAAAATCCGCCGCCAGCAGAGCCGGGGGGCCCTGGGCTACATTCCGGTAGTGAGTACCATCGTGGCCAAAACCAAGGAGTGGCTGACCGCCGTGGAGCTGGAGCGCCATTACACTAAGGAAGAGATTCTGCGGATGTACCTCAACACGGTGGAGTACGGCTCCAGCGCCTTTGGCATCAAGGTAGCGGCCAAAACCTTCTTTAGCACTTCCCCCGATAGCCTCAAGCCCGAAGAAGCGGCCATGCTGGTGGGGGTGCTCAACAACCCTACCGCTTACAATCCGCGCTTCCATCCGGCCGCGGCCCTGCGCCGCCGCAACGTGGTGCTCGACCGCATGGGCCAGGCCAAGGTGCTGCCCCCGGCCCAGATTGCGGCCCTCAAGGCTACTCCTATCGTGCTCAACTACCACGTCGAGCGCCACATCGACGGGCCCGATACCTACTTCCGCAGCGCCATTAGTCAGTTCGTGGATGCCTGGTGCGATAGCACCGGCCACGACATGTACCGCGATGGCCTGAAGATCTACCTCACCATCGACTCGCGCCTGCAAGCCCATGCCGAGCAGGCCCTGCACGAACGCATGAAATCGTTGCAGCGCACCTTCGACAACTTCTGGCGCAACAAAGGCAAGAACCCTTGGGTCGACGACAAAGGCAACGAAATCCCCGACTTCATCGAAGTCCAGATGAAGCGCACCGAGAGCTACAAGAGCCTCGCCGCCCGCTACAAAAAACAGCCCCAGCGCCTCGATTCGGCGCTGAATGCCAAGCGGCCGATGAAAGTGTTCACCTGGAAGCATAAGGACAACGATACCACGCTCGTGATGTCGCCGCTCGACTCGCTGGCCTACTACAAACACTTCCTGCAGGCTGGAATGATGACCATGGACCCCTTCACCGGTCATATCAAGGCCTGGGTGGGCGGGCTCGACTACCGCTTTTTCCAGTACGACCACGTCAAGCAGGGGCGCCGCCAGGCCGGGTCCACGTTCAAGCCTTTCGTCTACCTCACGGCCCTCGACAACGGCTACTCGCCCTGCGACCGGATTCCGGATAAGCGCGTGACTATTAAGTACGTCGAAAATGGCCAGCCCATGGAGTGGCAGCCCGACAACGTGACCCGCGAATACACCGGCCTCAACATGACGCTGCGCCACGCCATGGCCCGCTCGGTCAACTCCGTTACGGCCCAGTTGACCGAGAAAGTAGGCTGGGATAACGTAGCTAAATACGCCCACAAAGTCGGCATCACCAGCCCACTGCTGCCGGTGCCCAGCATCGGCCTCGGCTCGGCCGGCGACGTGAGCGTGTACGAAATGGTGGATGCCTACAGCACCTTTATGAACACCGGCTTCCGCAGCGAGCCCCGCCTCGTTACGCGCATCGAGGACCGCAATGGGAACGTTATCAAACAGTTTGACCCCGTGCAAAAGCGCGCCATTTCGGCCGAAACGGCGTGGTTGATGACCTACATGCTGCGCGGCGGCATGGAAGAGCCCGGCGGCACTTCGCAGGCGCTCTGGGACTTTCCCGACCTCTGGCACAACAACAACCAAATCGGCGGCAAAACCGGCACCACTTCCAACTACTCCGACGGTTGGTACATGGGCATGACCAAGGACCTGATGACCGGCGTGTGGGTGGGCGGCGAAGACCGCAGCATTCACTTCACGGGCTCGCAGCAGGGTGAAGGTGGCCGCACGGCACTGCCCGTCTTTGGCAAATTTATGGAGAAGGTGTACAAAGACAAGGAGTTGGGCTATACTTACGGGCCCTTTCCCAAACCCTCGGTCAAAATCGTCAAGAAATACAATTGCGTCTCGCCCAGCGAGCGGCGCCGCCGGGCCGAAGCAGTAGATACGGTTGCCGCCGACAACCTACTCGAGCAGATGAACAGTGGGGGAGCCTTGCCCGATAGCCTGCACTAGCGTATGGAGAGTAAGTGAACACTTAGTATACCTAACCCACTTCTCTGACATGCTATAATAATGGTTACAGGCGCCTCAGATAAAGCTCAGTTTTTCCGGCCGTTCCTATCTCCTTGGTGGTAATAACTGTACAAATTATGGGAAGCTCTCAAGAAGGGAAAGTATGTAAAAGCAGAATCTTTAATTAGGTTGAACCGGGGTCTACAATCAAATTTCAACGCTTGAAAGATGTAGAAGCTTCTTCAAATTTTGCTTATATGAAAAAAATAGCTCTACCAGAAACAATAGTTGGGTTACCCCATCCGTGGTGTGTGAGCAGTGCTATAGAGCGCCATAAACAAATTGAAGCATTAAATCACAGTTTAGATGAGGTCGAAACAGTTCTTAATGTTCTGGAGCGTTGCCTGCAAGCTCAATCGAAGCTCACTCTGCCTACTGGAGACTCTATCCCGGAATCTCTGACCGAATATTGGAACTTTACAACTGAATGGTTTGCCGAAAAAATGCCAAAGGTGGATGACTTCGATTTAACTATAATAGAAGAAATCTTAAAAGGAGAGGAAATTGAATCTCCTTCAGAGCAAATGATTGAGAAGGTGGCGGAATTATGGCTTTGGTCAGTAGCGCAGGACATTGCCAACATCGCTTTAATATGGTTAGAGGATGCTCTTAGAAAGCCAAAGAATACTTTTTTAGTTTCACATCTTATTGCGATTGCCTCGCGTTACTGGCAACAGGTTGATTCACGTTTAGCACAATCTCTTTTAAGCCGAAGTGCCATGATTGGCAGGCAGGAAGCGCTACCCCTACTAAATTCTGTGGAAAGCAATACATCGGTTGCTTCAGCTATCAGACAAACGGCGCAAGATTATCGGGAATTCATACTGGATTCAAATAATAAAAATTGATGCGCAGGTAGCCCTTGTTTCACTTGTTGATAAGGCAAGCACTTTAACTGGGGTTTACTTTTTTTGGCTATTAGCTAAATGAAGGCTAAAATTAGGTCAGTGGTGACACTTACCAGGAGTTCGATAGTTTGAGAAATTGGCCAGACAATTCTGTAAAAACGCCCTGGGCATCTTTGATGGCTGATAAGGCGAAAGTCAGCCATCATGGAAACGATGTTATGCAGCCTATATTAAGCGAAATAAAGGCTGAGCTAGCGACCTAACCTTTTGACCAGCCGACCGATGGCTTCAGAACAAGACACTCCTTCAAAGCAGGATTCCTTTTCCGGCTCAGCCGCCCATTCTGAACAAGTAGCCAAGCTGATCCAATTGGTACGCTCCGGGGAAGAGGATAACATCCAATACGCCTTGCTGTTAGCCGAGGAATTAAGCAATCCTGCTCCTTTCCAACAGTACTTGGACGGATTGCGCCCGCTTTACCAACTTGCTTTTAGAAACAGTATGCTATTGCTGAGTGACTTTGTCCTCACTGAGCTATTCCAGTTTACCCACCTAAACATATCGAACAGGAACCTTGCCGCCCTGCCCGAAAGCCTGGGAGAGTTACGTAGCTTGAAAGAGCTCTACTGCAATATTAACCACCTGCGAGCCCTGCCCGAAAACATCGGGCAACTGCACAATTTGCAGTATCTCAGTTGCAATCGTAACGAGCTACAAGCCTTACCTGAAAGCCTGGGAGCTTTACAAAACTTGCAAGCACTCAAATGCGAAGGGAACCAGCTACGAGCTCTGCCCGAAAGCCTGGGACAGCTTCAGAAATTGCGACTGCTCGATTGCTCCTCTAATCAGCTCCGAGCCTTACCCGAAAGCTTGGGCCAGCTACGCAGCTTAGAGAAGTTAGATTGCTCTTCTAACTTCTTCCGGCTCCAAGCCCTGCACGTCCAAGCCCTACCCGAACTGCCCGAAAGCATCGGGCAACTGCACCAATTACGATTGCTCATTTGCCATAACAACTGGCTGCAAGCACTACCCGAAAGCCTGGGAGCGCTGCAAAACTTACAAGAACTCAGTTGCGCATGGAACTTGCTGCAAGCTCTGCCCAAAAGCATCGGGCAACTACAAAACTTACAAGTGCTCAAATGCGGTCATAACCACTTAAAAGCACTGCCTGAAAACCTGGGAGCGTTACAGAACTTGAAACAGCTCATTTGCCATGCTAATCGCCTACAAGCCCTGCCCGAAAGTATAGGAGCGCTACAAAACTTGCAAGTGCTTAAATGCGCTAATAACCAGCTTCAAGCCCTGCCCGAAAGCTTAGCCGAATTGCCCCACCTGACAAGGTTGGATGCCCGTAACAATCCCCTGACCCATATTCCGCCTGCCTTACGCCACAAGCCCGGATTGGAGTTACTGGTGGATGCGTGAATGAAAGTGCAAGCGAGTGGTAGATAAGTGGCTTTGTTAACCAGCAGGCACTAAATAACGGTCATCTATTCGGTCTGTAATGAGGGTCTTACTTAGTTTGATTCCTGATATATTTTTTGATAGTCAAGAAATTATTGAGACGATTTCTTGCGTGTTAACCATTGGTATGATTATCAGGAGCGCATTTGGAATTTAATCCTGGCAGAACACCTGAGAAGCGATGAGCCGGTTTACCCCGACCCATACAGGGCCTCCAGCGCCCCGCGCAGCTCCGGGTACTCAAACCGGAAGCCCTGAGCCAGGACCTTCCGGGCGCTCACGTTCTGGGAAGCCAGCACAATATCACTCATCTCGCCCATGGCTAGTTTCAGGCCGAACGCGGGCACTTTGGGCAGCAGCAGCCGTCGGTGCAGCACCTGTGCCAACACTTCGGTGAACTGTTGGTTCGTGACGGGCTGGGGGGCCACGGCGTTGTACGTGCCCTGCCAGGACTCCTCTTCCAGCATGGCCATGAAGAGGCGGCACAAGTCGTCGAGATGAATCCAGGACATGTACTGCTTGCCGCTGCCCAGCGCGGCCCCGGCACCCAGCTTCATTGGGCGAGCCATTTGGGGCAACGCCCCACCTTCAGTACTCAATACGATGCCGATCCGGGGGATAATCGTGCGGATGCCCAGCGCCACGATGGGCGCCGCGGCCAACTCCCACTGGTGCGATACGTCGGCCAGGAAATCGTGCGTGGGTACGGCCGGTGACGTTTCCTCGTCGACCAGTTGGTCGCCGGCATCACCGTAAATGCCGATGGCCGAGGCCGAAATAAAAGCCTTGACGTGGTGGTTAGACTTGGCCAGCTCGCGGTGCAGGAGCGCTAAGCCGTTCAGTCGGCTGGTCATGATGTCGCGCTTGCGCTCATCCGTCCATTTGCCGTCCGACACGCTGGCCCCCGCCAGGCTCACGATATAGTCGGCGTAGGCGATGGCCGCTTCGTCGATAGTCTCGGCCCGAGGATCCCAGCGAAAGCTGCGGTAGTGGCTGCTTTTGGCCGGCTCCCGGCTTAGCAAGGCCACTTCGTAGCCGTTGTCGATCAGCAGCTCGGCGAGGCGGGTACCAATGAGGCCGGTACCTCCGGTGATGAGGACTTTGCGAGAAGAATTATCGGTCATGGTTGTCGGTGCAAACAAAAGTAGGACGGCCACTCTGCGCTGCCACGGCACTGGCGAAGCGCCCCCAGCTCCGGAGCATGAACCTACGCAACGGGGCCTTACTTGCCAATCTGCCGCAGAAACTCGCGCCGTAGTGTTTCATCGGTGGCGAAGCGACCGCCGTAGTCACTGGTCAGCGTTGAGCTGCTGGTGTCGTTCACCCCGCGGCTCATTACGCATAAATGATCGGCTTCGATTAGCACGGCCACATCGTCGGTGCCCAGGCTTTGCTTAAGCTCCTCGGCAATCTGGCGGGTCAGGCGCTCCTGCACCTGGGGCCGGCGGGCGTAGTACTGCACTACCCGGTTCAGCTTGCTCAGGCCCACCACGTTGCCGCTGGGCAAGTACGCAACGTGGGCTTTGCCGATGATGGGCACGAAGTGGTGCTCGCAGCAGGAAAAAAGCGTGATGTCGCGCTCGACCAGCAGCTGGTGGTAGCCGTAGCGGTTGTGAAACATGCGCACTTCGGGCCGGTTTTTTGGGTCCAGGCCCTTGAACCATTCCTGTACGTACATTTTTGCTACCCGCCGGGGGGTGCCGGCCAGGCTGTCGTCGGTTAGGTCGAGGCCCAGCTCGCGCATGATGGCCTCGAAGTGGCCACTGATGGCCGTTATTTTAGCTTCGTCGGGGGCCTCAAAGGCGTCGTCGCGGAGAGGGGTGCGCAGGCCGGGGGGCAAATGCGCGTCGGGGGCCGGGGCTGGGCCCGTAGGGTTATCCATGATATTCTACAAAGTTGCGGTCCGTTTCGTAAAGCGTGACCGAAAGGGCTAGGTCGGCACCCAGGTGGGGGCGCAGGCGCTGCCAAATTACGACGGCAATGTTTTCAGCCGTGGGATTCAGGGTACGAAACTCCTCGGTATCGAGGTTTAAGTTGCGATGATCGTAGCGGTCCAGCACCTCTTGCTTGATGAGGTCACTGAGCCGCTTGAGGTCGTATACGTAGCCGGTTTCGGGGTCTACGGGGCCAGTCAGCCGGACGGTAAGATTGTAGTTATGACCGTGGTAGTTGGGGTTGTTGCATTTCCCAAACACGCGCTGGTTGTGCTCGGCGCTCCAGGCGGGGTTGTGCAGACGGTGGGCAGCGTTGAAATGCTCGGTGCGACAAACAGTAACTTGCATAGGTGCCTAGAACCTAGTTTAGGCTATCTTTGTTACAGCCCAACACCAGTAGCGGGACTAAGGCTCGTATAATTATAAAAATTAGTTTTGAATTTAAGTTATTAATAGCTGTATTAAATCAATAAAAATAGCCTTATCGTTAAAAAAATAGTTGATTGCATAAGTTGCATCGAAGAAAGACCTTAAATTTGAAAAGCCATACTACGGCGTTTTAGTTGAAAACCTTTCCTCTTGTCCTTTATTTGAAGCGCTTACAAGTTATACCATGAAAAGAAGCCTACTCCTCGTGCTCATTATATGCCTGGCTACGCTCGGCGTCTATGCTCAGAAGTCTCCGGTAGATGAGACTGATATGTCGATTAACAATATCCCCCGCAAAGGGCAGCGCGTAAGCATGCAGCTCGACAACCGCCGGGTAGAGGCCGCTTGGCTCAAGCAGCTCAGCGACAAGTACGGCAGCAAGCTGAAAAACAATAAGGGCGTGCTGACCTTGGACGGCGTGGTGATCGAAGAAATTGCTCCGACGCCCATCCGCGTAATCAGCAAAGTGGATGCTACCCCGACCGGCACTACCGTGTGGTGGAGCATAGACTTAGGCAACGCCTACCTGGCCAAGGATGCTACCCCCGTGCAGTGGAAGTCGGCCGAGAAGTATTTGAAAGACTTCGCTCGGATGATGTACCGCGAAGACTTGGTGATTCAAATCGCTGAAGCTGAGCGCGCCCTGGTGGCCTCGCAGAACAATCACGTGGCGGTAATCGAAAAGGCCAACACGATTAAAAAGGACATTGAGAAAAACAAGCTCCGCAAAGTTGAAATTCAGCAGATGCTAGCGGCCAACGCGGCCGAGCTTCAGCAGTTCAACAACCTCATCGATGCCAACCTGAAAGAGCAGGAGGCCGCCCGGGGCGACATTGTGAACATGCGCGTGGCCCTGGAGGCCGTGAAGGACCGGATGACCAAGATAGAGTAGCAGCCATTCGCTGGTTCTAGGCAAAAAGCTCCACTGGAAACGGTGGAGCTTTTTGTTTGGTGGGCCAACCCCACGGGGCCGAACTACGTTGGCAACAAAGGCTGCGCCCCTAGCGGCCGATTACGCCAATACCCTCACCCATGGAAAAGAAAGAAGTTCAGCACCAAGTGCACCTCGATAGTGCCATTCACCTGCTCTCCGGCAACCTCGCCGAAGAAACCGAACGCGCCGGGCTCGATAACCAGTTTCAGCGTTGGATCGAAGACCTGAAAGCGGCCAACAACCCGGCCTTCCACCAGCTGGTGGTCGACCTGCAAGCCTTAAAGGCCCACTTCGGCAGCGGGACGCTCGATGTGAACGTCATCGCCCCCTTGCTGGCCCGCCTGGGCACCCACACTGCGCAATCCGCCCACTTCGCCGAAAACGTGAACACGGCTACCCGCATCACTAAGCTGGCCGAGGTGCTCACCGCCGTCTCGCAGCAGCTGCAAGGCAGTCCGGTAGAAGTTGACGGCAGCTTGCCACAGGATTTCTCATCGCATAGCTAAACCGCTCCTAGCCAGTGGCAGCTATGTCGTTACCTGCATACGCATAACCCAAAAAAGCCGGCCCCATGCGTGGGGCCGGCTTTTTTAATTTAAAATGAGCAACCACCAAGTTGCGGCAATGCTTAGGCGGTAGCCTTAACTACTTGGTTCAGGCGACGCTCCTTGATGCGGGAAGCTTTACCCGACAGGCCACGCAGGTAGAACAGGCGGGCCCGACGTACTTTACCGCGGCGCACAACCTCGATCTTGTCGATGTTGGGCGAAAGCAGGGGGAAAATGCGCTCGGTGCCGATCTGGTTGGAAATCTTCCGAACCGTGAAGGTTTCGCCGTTGGAGCTGGGGTTGCGGCGCTGCAGCACTACGCCCTGGAACTGCTGGATACGCTCCTTATTGCCCTCGCGGATTTTTACGTGCACGTTGATGGTGTCGCCAGCGGCGAACTGGGGGAAGCTGGCGCGGCGCTCCTGCGATTCGGCCTGGATAAAGTCAAGTAGTACGCTCATGGCTGGGGAAATGCGAAAGACGGCGCCGCCGTCGGGATTGTTATTTTACAAAACGGAGCGCAAAGATAGCGCTTTCGGTTGAGGATAGCAAGTAGTTTGTGGCGCAAGAGCTAGCTGGCTACCTGATTTGCTGCTAATTCGGAGCAGGAACCGGCCCGAGCCGCTTTTCACGATAGCAAGTCGGGCCGGCGCGCCCGGGTGCGGGCCAGGGCCTGGTCGTGGCGCCACTCCTCAATTTTGGGGGTGTTGCCCGATAGTAGAATTTCCGGCACGCTCAGCCCGCGCCACTCCGCCGGGCGGGTGTACACGGGTGGAGCCAGCAGGTCGTCCTGAAAAGAATCCGACAAGGCCGACTCCTCATTGCCCAGCACGCCGGGCAGCAGCCGCACCACGGCGTCGACGAGAATAGCGGCCCCAAGCTCCCCGCCGCTCAGCACGTAGTCGCCCACGCTGATTTCGTGGGTGATGTACGTTTGACGGATGCGCTCGTCGATGCCTTTGTAGTGGCCACAGAGCAGGATAATATTCCCAAGCAACGACAGCCGGTTGGCCAGCGGCTGGCGCAGGGTTTCGCCATCGGGCGTGAGGTAGATGATGGCGTCGTAGGGCCGCTGGGCCTGCAGCTCATCGATCCAGGCGGCAATGGGTTCCACGCGCAGCACCATGCCGGCGCCCCCGCCAAACACGTAATCATCAATCTGGCCGTGCTTATTGACGGCGTGGCGGCGCAGGTCGTGCACGTGAATCGCCACCAGCCCCTTGTCCTGCGCCCGCTTCACAATGGAATGAGCAAAAGGGCTGACCAGCAACTCAGGCAGGCAAGTGAGAATATCAATACGCATGGCTGTAACGCGGACTCTGCGAGTCCGCGCGGAATGGGTTCGTTCGGCGGGTCGTTCACGCGCGGACTCGCAGAGTCCACGTTACTTATGCTTCGTCGCGCTCGCGGGAAGAGGGCTTGAGGTATACATCCAGCAGGCCATCGGGTAGGTTTACGTAAAGCTGCCGCTTCTCCTGATTGGCGTGGCTTACTAACTCTCCTACTACCGGAATCAGCACTTCCTGGCCCTGGTAGCGCATGGCCAGCATGTCTTGCTGGGGCAGCTCGTAGAAGTTCTCCACCGTACCCAGCTCGCCGAGGTTTTCATCGACCACGGTGAAGCCGATAACGTCGTGGAAGTAGAACTGGTCGGCGGCCAGCTCCGGCAGTTCAGTCAGGGGCAGGTACAGCTGGGCGCCGCGCAGGGGCTCGGCATCCTCAATGCGGTCGATGCCGCGTAGCTTCAGCAGCACCTTGGATCCGGCCTGGGGCTGCACCTTTTCGACGGGGTGCTCTGCGAGCTTGGTGGGCGTGGCCGCCGGGGCCAGGTGCACCAGCTTGAGCTTTTGGTAGGCCGTAACGTCGTCGACGTCGAAGTGGGCCACCACGTGCCCGCGCAGGCCGTGGGTTTTGATGATGTAGCCAAGTAGGAAGGCGTCGTCGAGGAGCATGGGTACGGGAGGGAATAACGAAAAAAAGTTTGGGGGTTGCCAGCCGGTTCGGCTCGCAACCCCCAAACCCTTGCGGTTCAGTAACCAGTGGCTACTCCGCGGAGGCTGCTTCGGCGGGAGCCTCGGTAGCTTCTTCGGTCGCCGGAGCGGGCGCGTTGGCGGCCAGCAGGGCAGCGGCTTTCTGCCGCTGCGCTTCCGCGCGAGCCTCTTTCACCTTGGTTTCGGCGGCGAAAGCAACCTTGCGGGCTTCCGCCTTGGCATCGATCAGGCCAGTGCGCTTGCCTTCGATTTTAGCATCTTTCTCCTCTTTCCAGGCATTGAAACGCTCGTCGGCAACCTCTTGGGTGATAGCACCCTTGTCGACCCCTAACTGGAGGTGACGACGGTAGAGCACACCGCGGTAGCTAAGCATGGCCCGCACGGTGTCGGTGGGCTGGGCGCCGGTCATCATCCAGTAGAACGCCCGGTCGGCGTCGTAGTTGATGGTGGCGGGGTTGGTATTGGGGTTGTAGGTGCCGAGTTTCTCGATGAAACGGCCGTCGCGGGGAGCGCGGGCGTCGGCTACTACGATGTCGTAAGTCGCGGCCTTTTTGCGGCCACGGCGGGCGAGGCGGATTTTAACTGCCATAAACCGGTGGGGTTTGCTGCGACGGAACTCGTCCGTCTGGTGAGGTATCCAAAAATTTGGAGTGCAAAGGTAGCGTTTGTTCAGGGGATTAGCTAGCACGGACCTAAAAAAAGCCCTGGCGATGAGGCTAGGGCTTTTCGATTCTCGGGAACGTCGGGCTTTAAGCGGGTACGGCCACGCGCTTGGCTACTTTCCGCTTGAGCTTGATGACGCCTACTTTGTCGAGGGTCCAGATCACCGAGTAGGTAGGATCCAGCTCCCACCACTTCACGCCGAAGTTGACGCGCATGGGCAGCTTGTGGTGGTTGTTCTGGAATAACTCGCCGAAAGCCAGGAAATCCAGGGCCAGGGTGTTCCTCGACTTATCGTTGTTGTCGAAGTTCTGGTAACCGTATTTGTGGCCCCCCCAGTTCACAATGGCCCCGTGGATGGGGCCCATCAGGAAGTGAATGGGCAGCAGCAGATACTGCCACCACGCGGTAGCGAAGTTGATGTAGAACAGCACGTAAGCCGTGCCCCAGCCAACGCGGGAGTACACCGTGCTGCCGAAATTATCCAGCCACTTCCACTCCGGAATGTCCCCATCGAAGCGGCGCGCTCCTTCGTGCACGTCCTTCAGTACGTCGTTGTAAATCACCTTAGTCTTCCACATCATATCGAATGCGTTGTTCGAGAAGTGGGGCGAATGCGGGTCCAGTTCGGTATCGGAATAGGCGTGGTGCATGCGGTGCAACAACGCGTAGGCCCGGGGCGAGAGGAAGCTGGAGCCCTGGCAGAGGTAAGTGAACAGGAAGAAGAACTTCTCCCAAAATTTATTCATCGTAAACATCTTGTGCGCCGCATAGCGGTGCAGGTAAAACGTCTGCGTGAACAGGGATAAGTAATAATGGGCAACAAAGAAAACGAGGATGGTCATAAAGGGGAAGCAAGCTGGACTGTCCGCACAAGCAAATAGCCGCTGGTAAGGTTCAGTGAGTGGGGTACAAAATTACGGCTAGGGTATACCGGATGCGCATTTTCGCTGTCGAAAGGCCAAAATGTTGCACACCGGGCAATTCCTGATTGCCCCTCCCGAGCCCAGGCCGGAAATTCAGGGCGCGGTGTTGGTTTGTGGTGGCATCGTATGCGTATCGGGGTGCGGGCGCGGGTTGGGCAACGATGCAGGGGTTGACAGAGCAGCCCAGCGCGCCACGTCCTCGCGAGTCAACTTAGGCTCGACAACGATGAACTGACCTTCGCTCTCATCGAAAAAGGTCTTGCCCGTTGGCTCTAGGAGGCTCCTTGCCAGCACAGTCTCGATAATGATATCCCTCGGTTCAACTGACTTACCGAGTACAGCGCGGAGAGAGCTGCGCATCTGTTCAAGTTCATCGGGAGGCTCCGGCGGATCTTCCCATTCCACATATGCGCGAATCGACGTGTAGTACGTGTGGTGAGGTCTGGCCACGAAGTCGCGGCCCACCTCAATGGGCTGCTCGACCTTGACTAAGCGAACTAACTCTGAATGATACCCGATCCACTGTTGCGCGGCTTGTACAAGGTCGGCAAACGGCTTGACCAGGGTAGTCGGGATGTCGGTGTCAAAGTGACGAACCATCACTCTAGGAGCGCCTGGAGCAGCCGGGACGAAATAGAGGGTACCCAGGGGACTATCGAGAAACTTCTGCAGCCCGATTTCACCTTGGATATCGGCAAATTTGCGCATAGGTCCTATTGCATATCGATGATCAATATTTTCTTTTTGTTCGGTGACCAGTGGATGTTTTTCGAGGGTGGTTCGCGCTGGATTCTATTCAACCCATCCTGGAGAATGGGGCCTTTGGTGCCCCTGAGCTCAGCAATGGCTCGTAGCTGAGGCGTTGGCATCGCCCACTGCTTGTTTTAACGAATATCGAGTCGGGACCGAAGCCGCGCAGCACCCTGTCGCTCCCCGTCTCGTGAATCTTCACAACTACGATGTCGTTTTTCGGCTCGGGATTGGCATCAACTGCACCTTTAGAACCTGTGAGCTGCTGAATTGATGTATCCATATCGGTCAGCCGCTTCTGGCACCAACGCTTGAGAGTAAGCAATGGATTCTTCTCGGGAAGGGGCGCCGCGAAGGCTGCGCTTCACTGGTAAAAGGCCCGGGCCGCGTCCCAGTGCGGGGCGTCGGGCAGGGGCGCGACGAAGGTCATGAGCTCTTTGGTAACCGGGTGCTGCAATTGCAGCTGGCGGGCGTGCAGGGCAATGCTCACGTCGGGTAGGGGAGCCAGGAATCCGTACTTGACATCGCCCACGATGGGAGTGCCCAAGCCGGTGGCCAGCTGAGTCCGAATTTGGTGCGGGCGGCCCGTGATCGGGTTTACCTGGAGCAGGTAGCGGTTGCCGGCCGGGCCCAGCAGCTCGTAATGCAGCTCGGAGCGTAGGCCCTGGGCGTGCTTTTCCGGGTAGGCCTTGGTCACGTTGCGAACGGCATCTTTCACCAGCCAATGCACCAGGGTGCCGTGCTCGGGCACGGGCGCTTTGCCGACGAGGGCCCAGTACGTTTTATTCACCAGTGAGTCGCGGAACATCTCGTTGAGGCGGCTGAGGGCCTTGCTGGTTTTAGCTAGCACCACCACGCCGCTCACCGGCCGGTCGATGCGGTGGGCCACGCCGATAAAGGCTTCGCCGGGCTTCTTGTACTTGAAGCGCAGGTACTCGGCGGCTTTTTTGGAGAGAGGCTCGTCGCCGGTGGCATCACCCTGCACGAGGAGGCCAGCCGGCTTGTTAATGACGAGGAGGTGGTTGTCTTCAAACAGAATTTCTCTGCCTTCGGACCAGATATTGGGACGATTCACGCGGCGGGTGCGGGCGGGATGTTGGCGATCAGCAGGAGGGAGCCCGGGCCCGTCAGGGGCTACCGCACGTCATCAGACCACACTTGCCGGGCGTTCCGCTCTTGCTCTTATGGCGGCGAAGATACGAACCTGCGCGGGAGCGTGGCCGAAACGGCTTAAGTAAGTCGTGTAGTGCCCGGGGCTTCGCGAGCGTTGAGAGCCGGATTGTACCAGCCCAATATTGCGCGCGAGTGCAGCCGTCCGTTGCGGGGCGGTCGTCGCCGCTGCGCCCGCGCGGGGTAAAGCGACGGTTCCGGGGCTCCTGGCTGGGAGAACTTTGGCTAATGGGATCGGCTTCAGCCGGTCATTCAACCACGCTAACCCAGATAAATGCGTAGTTTCAGCGCATGCAAAAGCTTCTCATCTTAGGACTTGCTCTATTGGCTGGCGCGGGCTGTAGTACACGATCTACTCCCACTAAAGAGGAGATGACCGCGGCGCCAGCGGCAACCAAGTATTCGGAGGGCCGCTTCAGCGGAACCTGGTACCAGCGTAACACCTCGCTGCGGTGCCTCGACGAGATGAGAATTGGCCATGATACGCTCGGTCGTTACAACATCAATGAAGTGCCTTGCGACACTCTCTATAGCATAGATGCCTACACGGGCTACACCAGCGGCGACTCGCTGCATGTTTATGGGGTGCCAGAACATCACTCCCCAGAGATGTGGCTGCACCTGGAGCAAGGGCGGCAATTGCTAATCCAGAGCTATGAGCTTGATCAATCCGCGGGTTTCCCAAAACAGCGGGCACCTAAGCTCGTGCGCGACACGTTCTGGCTGGACTCGGCACGAGTGAGGTGATAGCGGCAGCGTTTCAGGGTGAGCCAGGGTTCGTGCAGAGTTGACAAAAAGGTGAAAAAGCATCTTCACCCGCGGGCACTACGCCGCTAGTAACCTTCCTCCTTGCTGGGGAACTCGCGGCTTTTGACGTCGGCTACGTAGCGCTGCACGGCGTCGGTCATGACGTCGTGCAACTCGGCGTAACGACGCAGGAAGCGGGGCTTGAACTCTTTGGTGATGCCCAGCAAGTCGTGCACGACCAAGACCTGGCCGTCGACGTCGGGCCCGGCCCCAATGCCAATGACCGGAATGGTAAGCTCCTCGGCTACCTGCTTGGCGAGGGCGGCAGGAATTTTCTCGAGCACAATGCCGAAGCAGCCGATTTCCTGGAGCAGACGGGCGTCTTCGAGGAGTTTCTGCGCCTCGGCTTCCTCTTTGGCGCGCACGCTGTAGGTGCCGAACTTGTAAATGCTTTGCGGGGTGAGGCCCAGGTGGCCCATCACGGGAATGCCGGCCGTGAGAATGCGGATGATGCTGTCTTTGACTTCGGCGCCACCTTCTACTTTCACGCCGTGGCCCCCGCTCTCCTTCATGATGCGGATGGCTGACCGCAGCGCCTCCGACGAATTGCCCTGGTAGGAGCCAAAGGGCATGTCGACTACTACGAAGGCCCGCTTCACGGCGCGCACCACCCCCTGGGCGTGGTAGATCAACTGGTCGAGGGTGATGGGCAGGGTGGTTTCGTGGCCGGCCATCACGTTGGAGGCCGAGTCGCCCACCAGCAGCACGTCGATGCCGGCCCCATCCAGGATTTGGGCCATGGAGTAATCGTAGGCCGTGAGCATGGAGATTCGTTCTCCGCGCTGCTTCATGGCCAGCATTTGGTGGGTAGTAATAAGCTTGATTTCCTTGTGCTGAGACATGGGGAGCGGACTGAGAGAATGGCAGGTGAGGAAAGCCGGCGCGGGTAGGCGACGCTTTCGTGGGACAAAGCTGCCAACAATTTCGTTAGGGCCCACCATACAAGCAGCGCAACTGCCGCCCACCCTGCGGAACCAGGGCTACCCGGGTAACCCGCCGGGCTTAGATCCAAGTGAGTGGTGTCGATAGAACCGCCGTGGTCCGGCTGGCTGCTACCCTCGGGTGGGGCCTGCAATTTGGTGAGCGCCGCTACCAGTGTTACACCCCCTGCGTTGGCCGCGCCGCCTATTGATACTGCGCGTAGCGGTTGCGAGTCAGCTTCAGGTCCTGCAGCAGGCTGCTCTTGGCGGAAATGGTGAAGAGGTAGCCCCTAGTAACGCCAAAGGGAATCCAGGTGCCGTTGATTTGCCAGCAGTGCAGGTCGCGGAAGAAGGAGAGAACGGGGTAGGTAATGGTCTTTTGGGTGATGTCGTAGCCAAAATTATAGGTGAAGCGGAGGTTCTCAGTAAGTTTTACCGATCCGTCGGCTCGCACCGTATTCAGAGCCAGGATGGGCGGGCGCATTTCGCCTTTCTTCAATGGTACGGGGTTGGTGGTGTAGCCCGCCGCGTAGGACAGGTTAAGCTCCCAAGGAATATCGAAGTCGACATAATCGGCGTAGTAATTGGTCGGCCCCACGGTGCCTAGGCTAGGGTCGTTGGGCAGGGCCACGGGCCGGCGCACCACGCTCTTCTTTTTGCCGGTAGTGGGGTTGAAGGCATAAGTAGCCTGGAGGCTGGCGGAGGCCAGGCGCAGGAGCCGGCGTGGGCTGGCCTCAAACAAATACTTGTTGACAGCCCGGCCCTGGCTGTCGCGCTGGTAGGGCTCGAAAGAGGCATTGCTGTTCAAGTTCAGCTTGCGAGCCACCTGGGTACGGAAATTGACCCCCAAGGGCGACAAGCGCAGGGAGTCGGCCGCGAAATTGTAGCTGATGTTGAAATCAAGGCCGTCAATCAAACTAGCCTTGCGGAAAGGGTTGAGGCCAGTGGTGTCGTTGGGGTCGCGCACCTTCATCTCTACCGAGTTTTGCAGGGTAAACGAAACCTGGCTCTGCTTGGCTCCCCCCGGGGCTCCGTAGATAAAATTGTTGAAGCTGTTGAAAGGATAAGGATTACGGCCATTGACGGGCTGTAGCTGGCTGGGGGGAATCAGCTCGTTAAACTGGTTGCGCAAACCGTATAAATCGGGCTGCGGATACACGCTTTTTCGGGTGGTGAAATCCGGCGAGTAGGAGTAGGTCAGGTTTGGCGTGACTTTATGCCGAATGGCTTGAATTTTACGGGTGCCTTTGCGGACAACGGTCCCATAAAACGTCGTGTTTAAGCTAAGGGCGGCCGAGTAATTATTGATACGGTAAAGGCCGTAGGTGGTGTCGATTCGGATGGCCTGCGCCACCGGGCTGAAACTGTAATTGAGGCGCTGGGCATACCACACCTCGCCGTAGCTGACAGTCGGGGCGATCTGGAAGTGGTTAACGGAGTAAGAGCCCAAGCCAATGTTGAGGGTGTGCTGCATGCCGTTGCGGCCGTTGCGGAGCAGTTTGCCGATGTTGCTAAAGCTGAACGGAATCCTATTCTCGGCCGTGGTGCCCCCCAGCAGCGGCAGCCCGTTGCTGAGCGTACGCGGAGCAATAGTATTGCTGACCTCGTTGCGTGCCGTCAGGTTGTAGCTTAGGGTAAACTGTTCGTACACCTTGCCCAGCTTGCCGCCCGCGCCGGGCTTGATGCCGAACCACTGGTACGGGTACTGCCGGGCCACGCCCAGGCTGAAGTCGGGCAGGGTGAACGTCATCGTCCCATCGGTGCCCTGTGCTTGGCTGAGGCGAATGTCGTAGTTGACGGGCGAGTTGCGAATCTGCTTGGAGTAGCTGATGCTGGAGTTGAACTGCGTGGATAGGAAGCGTCGGGCATCGATGCTGTTAACGCGGTTGAAGCTGCTGGTACCGGCGTTCACACTGGCCGAGAAGCGCCCGCCCCCGGGCTTGGGCACGGGCGTATGGTTCCAGGTAATCCAGAACGCGTTGGCCGCGGGGGGCTTGATGTACACCTGACCGGTACTGACCGCGTCGTTGACCAGAATCTGGTTGCTGGGCCGGGTCGAGAACCGGAAGTTGAAGTTGCCCTGGAAGGTGTAGCGTTTCAGGTACGAGACGTCGGCCGTGGCGCCCCAGCCCCCAAAGCTCTGGGCGTTGCCCGCGTAAATGTCGCCGGTAAGGCGCACGCCGATGTAGTCGTTCGGCGCGAAGTAGTAGCCGCCGTTGGTGAGGAAATAGCCGCGGTCGGCCGCCTGCCCAAAAGTAGGAATGATGATGCCCGAGCCCCGGCTACGGCTGGGCATGGGGAAGAAGCCAAACAAGAAGCCCAAGGGCGTGGGTATGTCGCCAATCACCAGATTGAAGGGGCCGGTTATTACCTTATCGCCCGGAATCACCTTCATTCGCTTGGCCTGAATGTAAAAGTGCGGGTGCTCCAGGTTGCAAGTGGTGTAGCGGCCCTGCAGGCCGTTGATATCCCCGTCGGGCAGGCGCTTGATGACGGCGGCGCTCACGAAGCCTTCGCCCTGGGTGGTAACCGCCTCGCTCACGCGGGCTTTTTTGGTTTTGAAGTTGTAGGCGATGCTGCTGGCCGTATACAAGCCGCCCTTGTCCTTGAGCACGGGCCGGCCCTCCAGCTTGTGCTTAAGGGTGTCGAGCTTGCCATCGGCCAGCATGGTGTTGTTGCCGTAGTTAACCGTAATGAGGGCGGCTTTCAGGTCGGTGTCGCCATATTCCACGCTGGCTTTATTGTAGAGCCGGGCCACTTTCTGGGTAACGTCGAACTGAATGGAGTCCTTGGCTGCGTACTTTATGGTGGTTTCTACCTGGCCCTTGCGCTTGACGGAAAGCTGCAGGGAGTCGCCGGGGCCGCGGGTGATGCCGCCGGGGGCCAGCGTGTCGGGCACGGGTTTTTGCGAGGCCCCGGGCACGCGCGCCTGGCCGGCGTTGCGCGCACCGGGGGGCGGAGGCCCCTGGGGGTCGCGCGGGTCGGGCGAGATGTTGCGTACCGGCGGGGTAGGGGCGCTGCCGGGCCGCTGGCCGGGCCGGGCGGTGGGCACGGGCCGGCGGGGCGCGGCGCCAGTGGCCGTATCGGGAGCCGTCGGGGCCGCCAGGATGGCGCGGACCCGGGCTTTACGGGCTTGAACCTTAGCGGCACGAGTCGTTTTCTTAGTTTGGGGTTTTGGCTGGGCAGGCGTCACGCCCTGCCCCCAGGCTGAACCAGCTAAGATGAAAAGCGACAGAAAGAAAATTCCCAGCCAGCCGGAGCGGTACCAGGGGTGGAACCGGGCTTCAGAATAAAGGCCAAACCAAACAGACAAAGTATCGTAGCGTTTAATTCGTGTACTTTTGGGGATTCTACAAAGGTAGCAGTTGCTATCGCCCTTCAACGACTATCGTGCGGATTATTGTCTCATTAACTACTGGTTGTTGCTTGCTTGCTGCTAGTTGCTTGCTGACAGCCAGCCAGTCACCAGCGGCCGACTCTAATCGTGGGGGCAGCGTCCCTCATCACGCGGCCACGGATAGCTTTACCCGGAAGACTGCTGACTATGGGCTGGGAGACAATGGCTCATCCAGTGGCCGGTACCGCCTGCGTAAGGTGGTGCTCGACGCCGGCCACGGTGGCAAAGATCGGGGCTGCGCCGGGGCCTCGGCCCGGGAAGCCGACGTAGCACTCGGCATCGTCCTGGCCCTGGGCCGCGAGATCGAGCAAAACATGCCCGACGTAAAAGTCATCTACACGCGTAAGACCAATGTTTTCGTGGAGTTGGGCGAGCGCGCCGCCATTGCCAACCGCAACCACGCCGACCTGTTCATCTCCGTGCATTGCAACGCCGGCCCCCGGCAGAGCCACGGCACCGAGGTCTGGACCATGGGCTTGCACAAAACCACTGCCAACCTGGACGTGGCCCAGCGCGAGAACTCCGTTATCTTGCAGGAGAAAAACTACCAATCCCGCTACGACGGCTTTGACCCACGCTCACCCCAAAGCCACATCCTGTTTTCGCTGTTTCAGTCGGCCTACATCACGAACAGCCTGCGCTTTGCCCAGCGCATCGACCGGCAGCTGCGCACCAGTGTAAAACGGCCCAGCCGCGGCGTAAAGCAGGCCGGTTTCATCGTGCTGTGGAAGTCAACCATGCCCTCGGTACTCATCGAGTCCGGCTTCCTGACCAACCCCGCCGAAGAGCGTTACCTCAACGACAAAGCCAACCAGTCGTATATGGCGGCAGGAATCTACCGCGCCTTCCATGAATACAAGCGCGAATTGGAAGGCAATTAGCTTAAATATCGCGTACATCAATGAACACTGAATGTTAAGTACCCGCGGTCGTTGTGTTTACTAATCTGGTGCATTCCGCTTCCAACTGTTTGACATATAGAATTTAGCAACTAAAATTCACCCTTAATCTTCCAGCCCGTGACTAAAGAAATAAAAGTGGCGCTGCTCACTATCGTATGCATTGTAGCCTTGGTCTTCGGCTATAATTTTTTGCGGGGCAGCAATTTGCTTTCCTCCGACCGTACGTACTATGCTACGTACCCCCGCGTCGACGGCCTGAACGTGGGCGCTTTGGTTATCCTCAACGGCATCAAAGTAGGCCAGGTGAAGAGCCTGGAACTTCAGCCCACCAAAGGCAATATGGTGCGCGTGGCCCTGGAGTTAAGCAAAGATATTGTGGTGGGTGACTCGACTACGGCCAGCCTGGGCGGCTCGCTGCTGGGCTCGAAGGCCATCACCCTCACGCTGGGGCGCGATTCCAAGCAGTTCACCGGCGGGGAGGAGCTGCGCGCCACCGCGTCTACGGGCATTGCCGATGCGTTTCAGGCCCGCGCCCTGCCGGTGCTGACGACCATCGACTCGACGCTGACCCGCGTAAATGGCTTTCTGAACAAGGACGCTCAAACCAACATTCAGCAAACCCTGCGCGGGGCCCGGGGCAGCACCGAAGCGCTGCAGCAGCTCATCGTCGCCAACCAGGCCAACATCAACCAGATTACCCGCAACCTGGCCCAGATGAGCGCCGCCCTCAACAAGACCACGAGTAAGCTCGACCGGATTGCCGTAAACTTCGCGCAGCTGTCCGACTCGCTTAAGGGGGCCCCCGTGGCTCCGGCCATGCGCCGCCTCAACGCCACTATGGCCGAAGCCCAATCCACCGTGGCCACCCTCAACAAAGCCATGAACGACAATACCGGCACCATGGGCAAGCTGCTGCACGACTCGACGCTCTACAAGAACCTGGCCGCTACCACGGCCAGCTCCAACAGCCTGCTGATCGATTTCAAAGCCAACCCCAAGCGTTACGTACACTTCTCGGTATTTGGCGGCGGCAAGGATAAGACCAAGACGGAAACCACCAAAAAAACTGACGGCAGCACGGTTACGGAAGTAAAAAAGGTGGACGCGGCGTCGGTAGTTAAGTAAGTGGGAGGCCGCCTTTACGGCTCCGCGTTGCCCGAAAGCGGCCCGCCAAAAAATGGAATAGCAAAACGTACTGACGAGGACGCGGCAAAGGCTGCGTGCCGCTCGTACCTTTGGAATCCGCCTTCGGGCGGATTTTTTTGCGCTCATTCTCTCCCAATCCCACCCGCTCCTTATTTATGAACGTCGAGTTCAACCGCAACGAAGATCAACTCAAGCAGCTCAGTTTCACGCTTCGCCAGAAGCTTCAGAAAGTAGCCCTCGGTGGGGGCGAAAAGCGCATCGCCGCCCACAAGGCCAAGGGCAAGCTCACGGCCCGCGAGCGGATTGCCTACCTGCTGGATAAAAGCGCGCCCACGGTCGAAATCGGCGCTTTTGCCGGCGAAGGAATGTACCAGGAGGAGGGCGGCTGCCCCGGTGGCGGCGTGGTAGTCGTAATCGGCTACGTGCAAGGGCGGCAATGCGTGGTGGTGGCCAACGACGCCACGGTGAAGGCGGGCGCCTGGTTTCCCATCACCGCCAAGAAGAACCTGCGGGCGCAGGAAATCAGCCTCGAAAACAAGCTCCCGATTATCTACCTCGTCGACTCGGCCGGCGTGTACCTGCCCATGCAGGACGAGATTTTTCCCGACAAGGAGCATTTCGGCCGCATCTTCCGCAACAACGCGGTGATGAGCAGCCAGGGCATCGTGCAGATCTCGGCCATCATGGGCCCCTGCGTGGCCGGGGGGGCTTATCTGCCCATCATGAGCGACGAAGCCATGATTGTGAACGGTACCGGCTCGGTGTTCCTGGCGGGCTCCTACCTGGTGAAGTCCGCCATCGGCGAAACCATCGACAACGAGGCCCTCGGTGGCGCCAGCATGCACTCGGAAATCTCGGGCGTAACCGACTACAAGTTCGAAACCGACGAGGAATGCCTGGACCACATCCGCAACATCTTCGACAAGATGGGTGGTCAGGCGACGGCCGGCTTTAGTCGCGCCACCCCGGCCAGACCCCAGCTCGACGAGCAGGAAATCTACGGCCTGCTGCCCGCGGACCGCGCCAAGCCCTACGACATGATGCAAATTATTAACCGGCTGGTTGATAATTCAGAATTTGAGCCTTACAAGGACCTGTATGGCCAGACGCTCATCTGCGGCCTGGCCCGGATCGATGGCTGGGCCGTGGGCATCGTGGCCAACCAGCGCAAGATTGTGAAGAGCAAGAAAACCGGCATGCAAATGGGCGGCGTCATCTACTCCGACTCGGCCGACAAGGCCGCCCGCTTCATCATGAACTGCAACCAGAAGCGCATTCCCCTGGTGTTCCTGCACGACGTGTCCGGCTTTATGGTCGGCTCCGTCTCCGAGCAGGGCGGCATCATCAAGGACGGCGCCAAGATGGTGAATGCCATGAGCAACTCGGTGGTGCCCAAGTTCACCGTCGTGGTAGGCAATAGCTATGGGGCGGGCAACTACGCCATGTGCGGCAAAGCCTACGACCCGCGCCTGATCGTGGCCTGGCCCACCGCCCAACTGGCCGTGATGAGCGGCGCCGCGGCGGCCAACACCCTATTGCAAATTCAGGTAGCTTCCCTCAAAGCCAAGGGCGAAGTCATCACCCCCGAAGCCGAAAAGGAGTTGCTCGACCGCATCAAGGCCCGCTACGAGGAGCAGCTATCGCCCTACTACGCGGCCGCCCGGCTGTGGGTCGATGCCGTGATTGACCCGTTGGAAACTCGTAAGGTCATTTCCGAAGGAATCGCGGCGGCCAACCACGCGCCAATTGAAAAGGCGTATAACGTGGGGGTCATTCAGGTGTAAAAGCTTGTGCATCATCTCAAAACAAGATTATGACTACCGCCGAGCTGGCCCAGTACCTTGAGACAGAAGGATATAACCCGGCAAACTATTCTATCAATACCCGTGGTTTCGACGGGTTTTGCCTGGTGAATGACGGGCAGCAGTGGGTCGTATTTTACACGGAAAGAGGAAAAGACCAACCGGCAGTTTTTGCTTCTGCTAGGCTGTACGGACAATTATCTTTGGGTTCGTGAGCAATCTGGATGAAATCAGTGACCGGGCATGGGCGGCGTT
>NZ_JACXAD010000004.1 GCF_014699115.1 Hymenobacter montanus | reverse complement strand
AACGGCCACCAGCTTCTTGGGAATGGTGCATTTCGTCTCAGCCCTGTTATGGCTTCGTTAATTGTCCGTACAACCTAGCAACTTTACCAATGACCACGAATATATGATTGACTACGCCCAATCCGGCTTACGACCAAATGAGCTGTACCGCTTGTACTACGTGCTGTACAACAATGGCATGCTGCTGCACAAAGGGCATGGCGACGTGCGATACAGCAACTAACTTTTTGCAATACACTTACCGCGATCCCACAAAAAGCCCTGCTTGAGTACTCAAGCAGGGCTTTTTGTAAGCTTAACAAAACCAGTGTTTGCCTACAGGTCAAACTTAATTCCCTGCGCCAGCGGCAGCTCCGTAGAATAGTTGATGGTATTGGTCTGCCGGCGCATGTAGATTTTCCAGGCGTCGGAGCCGGATTCGCGGCCCCCGCCGGTTTCTTTCTCCCCGCCAAATGCGCCGCCAATCTCGGCGCCGCTCGTGCCAATGTTTACGTTGGCAATGCCGCAGTCGGAGCCATTGGCGGCCAGGAAGGCTTCGGCTTCACGCATGTTCAGGGTGAAGATGCTGCTGGACAGGCCCTGCCGCACGTCGTTCTGCAACTCAATGGCTTTGCTTACGTCGCCGCTGTACTTGATCAGGTACAGAATGGGCGCGAAGGTTTCTTCCTGCACGGTATGGTAATGGTTTTCGACCTGCACCAGCGCGGGCTGCACGTAGTGGCCGCCGTGCAGCTCGGCGCCGCTCAGCACCTGGCCCCCGGTGAGCAGCTGGCCGCCCTCGGCCTGCACGTTAAGCAGGGCTTGCTGGAACATCTTCACCGCGTCAGCGTCAATCAGCGGGCCCACTAGGGTGCCCTCCTGCAAGGGGTGGCCAATGGGCAGCTTGGGGTAAATAGCCAGCAAGCGGTTTTTTACCTCATCAAAAACACTGTCTTCGATAATGACGCGGCGCGTGCTGGTGCAGCGCTGCCCGGCCGTGCCCACGGCCCCAAACACGATGGCCCGAATGGCAATGTCCAGGTCGGCGTTCTTGGTAACGATGATGGCGTTGTTGCCGCCGAGCTCCAGCAGCGCGCGGCCCAGGCGGGCGCCTACCACCTCCCCTACCTTGCGGCCCATGCGCGTACTGCCCGTAGCCGATACCAGCGGTACGCGCTGGTCGGCCGCCATGGCCGCCCCAATGTCGGCGCCGCCAACGACGAGGCTAAACACCCCCTCCGGAATGTCGTTCTCGACCAGCACGTCGCGGATTATGTGCTGCACGGCTACGGCGGTGAGCGGCGTTTTTTCCGAAGGCTTCCAAATGCTCACGTCGCCGCACACGGCGGCCAGCATCGCGTTCCAGCTCCACACCGCCACCGGGAAATTGAAGGCCGAGATAATGCCCACGATGCCCAGCGGGTGGTACTGCTCGTACATGCGGTGCGCCGGACGCTCCGAGTGCATGGTGAGGCCGTGCAGCTGACGCGAAAGCCCCACGGCGAAGTCGCAGATGTCAATCATCTCCTGCACTTCGCCCAAGCCTTCCTGCAGGATTTTGCCCATTTCGGCACTCACCAGCTTGCCAAGCGGCTCCTTGTATTCGCGCAGCTTGTTGCCGATCTGCCGGATGATTTCGCCGCGCTTGGGAGCCGGCACCAGGCGCCAGGTCCGGAAAGCTTCCTGGGCGGTTTTCACCACCGCATCGTAGTCCGCCGGGGTGGCAAAGGCCACGCTGGCAATGCGGCGCCCATCGGCGGGCGCGTTGATAACGCGGCGGTCAGGGTTCTGGCTGCCGCCCCAGGTGCGGCCAGTGCTATAGGCCGCATTGTCGGGCTCAATGCCAAGCTGGCGCAGTACGTCCTGAATGCCGTGGGGGTCGGCGTGGGGCTGCTCCACGGTTACGTCGGCAGCCGAGGTGGCTTCTTCGAGGGCTAGCTTCATGAAAATATACGGGATAGAGTTGCGGTGGAGATTACGTTACGCGGGCAAAGCTACGGCAAGCGGCGGCCACTGGCCGGCCGGGCACGGTCCGCCCCTGGCCGGGCGCCTGCTTACGCCGGGCGGTCATAAGTTATCCCCCACAACACAGACTATTAACGATACTTATCAGCCAGCTTAACCGGACGTATCCCGGCCCGCTCCTGTTGTTCACAAAGCCAGGTAACCGCTTCCGCCTCGTCGTCATAAAACAAGGGGTACGAATCGAGGCTGGCGGCGTGGCGAAGGTGCAGCTCCATTTCGGCGCTTTCGGCGGCCATACGCTGGTGCGGGCCCGCCAGGTAGGCGGTGAACAGGGGCCCGTCGAGAGCGGCGGCTACCTGGGGCGAAAATTGGTCACGAAACCACTCATTTAAGTCGGGCCCCGCCAATGGGCGGCGGCGCAGGTCCAGCAACCAGAACCGGCAGTTATCGTGGGCTCGGGCCGCGGTCAGCATGGCTTGGTAAGTGCCCTGCAGCTCGGGCGGGGGCACGGCCTGCAACCACCGACCTATTAGAATTCCTAAGTCAGGACGGTATTCAAGGGAAAAAGCCTCGGTTGGGAATCTCGGCACAAGTACGGCAATTAAGCTAAACCGCCTTTTATACGGCAGCCGCAAAAACGAGGTTGGCCCCAGGCTTTGAGGCTCTTCGGGCGTGGGCTCTTGTCCCTCGGATGCCCAGGACTGCTAGTTAAGAAGCTGCGCCCGAAGGCCTGGTACGGTTGAAACTATAGCCGTTCTCGCATAGAAGAAAAGAATTAAAAATTAAAAATGAAGAGTTAAAAATCGGCTGGTCAATTTTTAATTCTTCATTTTTAATTTTTAATTCCTAACCAGCACAACGCTTCGGGTCTGGCTGCTGCCCAAGGAGAATAAAAAAGTCCCCGTCGAATTGACGGGGACTTTTTCATCAGGAAATCAACCGGTTTATTCCTGCCCAATGGGATAGTACGCCTTGCGGCCGTCGGGGTACACCCCTTCCACCAAGGCGCCCGATCTCTCGCGGGCTTGGTCGAGGTAGATCTTTACGTCGGCCGGCTTGGTTACCTGGTTTTTATCGATGCGGGTGATGATAAAGCCATCCGCCATGCCGGTCTCGCGGAAATTGCTGCCCTTGATGCCGCTGATCTTGGCGCCGCCCTCCAAACCGAGGCGGGCTTGCTCACGAGCCGGCACCGGGCTCAACGTCGCTCCCTCGTACTTGATGGAAGCCAGCGCGGGGGCTTCGCGCACCACGGAGGTTGTGCCCGTGGCGTTGCGCAAAATGGCCGTTACCTCTCCCGACGAGCTGCCCCGGGTGTAGTCCACCTTGATCTTGTCGCCGGGCCGGAAGCGCGCTACCTGCTCTTGCAGCTGCGAGGAGGTGTTGACACTTATGCCATTGATTTTAGTGATAATGTCGCCCGTTTTCAGGCCCGCCTGGGCCGCCGCGCTGCCTTCGGTCAGGCCCTGAATGTACACGCCATTCAGGGTATTCAGCTTCTTCTCCGAAGCCAGCTTGGCATCGACCTCCTGAATCTGTACGCCGAGCAGAGCCCGCTGTACCACTTTGTACTTCAGCAGGTCATCGACTACCTTGCTGGCCAGCGAGCTGGGAATAGCGAAAGCGTAGCCTTCAAACGAGCCAGTGTGCGAGGCAATGGCCGAGTTGATGCCAATCAGGTCACCGTTGAGGTTCACGAGGGCCCCACCCGAGTTGCCGGGGTTCACCACAGCGTCGGTCTGAATGAACGACTCGATGCCCATGTTGTCCTTGCGGCGGAGAATGTCAATGTTGCGGCCTTTGGCCGAGATAATGCCCGCCGTCACGGTCGAGTTCAGGTTGAAGGGGTTGCCCACGGCGAGCACCCACTGCCCTACTTTTACGTCGTCGGAGTTGCCGTACTTCACAAAGGGCAGATTCTCGGCCTTTACCTTCAGCACAGCCAGGTCGGTGCTGGGGTCGGCGCCCACCAGCTCAGCGTCGAACTTGCGCTTATCGTCGAGCACTACCTCGATTTTGGAAGCTTTCTCGATAACGTGGTTGTTGGTCACGATGTAGCCATTGGCGGCGATAATTACGCCCGAGCCCGAACCCTGGCCACCGCCCTGGGGCTGCTGACCATGAAACTGCTCCAACTGGTCGCCAAAGAACTGACGCAGGAAGGGGTCCATCTGCATTTGGCGCTGGTCTACTGCCGGGGCCGCGTACTCAGTCATCACGTGCACTACGGCCGGGGTTACGGCAGCGGCGGCGGCCACGAAGTTCAAGCCTTCGGGCACGGCGTAGGGGCTGCTGCGCATCTCGGAAGTGTACCGCACCTGGGGGTCGGCGGCTACAGCCTGGGGCGCCACGGGGGCGGGCTCCAACAGCTTGTACCCCCCCACGGCCACGCCTCCACCGAGGATGGCAGAACCGAGCAGGCCGAGCATCATTTGTTTTGCTTGCATGGGTAAGGGAAAATGAAAAAGGGTGAAAGGGGTAAATGAAGCGCCTAACTTACTTAGCCGTAAATGAAGACTAGGTGAGTCAGATCAGGATTAATTCGGGCAACGCCAAAAAGATTCGGTTTTGTATCTGAAGGTTGCTTTTAGCAGAAAACAGGCCAAACGAAAGTCTCGGAATGGATAACAGTAAAACCGACAAAAAGGCCCCGCGGCGGGGCCTTTTTGTCGGTTTTACTGTTAATTAGCGAATTTCGATGTGTTGCTTGGTCACTTTTTCCGTGTCGAAGGGCAGCAGCACGCGCAGGATGCCGTCGGTCAGCTCAGCGCTAATGGCTTTCACATTCACCGTTTCGGGCAGGCGGAAGCTGCGAGTAAACGTGCCGTAGTTGGTTTCGACGCGCCGGAACTTCGGGGCGGCAGGGGCGTCGGCAGGTACGACTGCGGGCTTCGACTCGTCGGTGGAGTGGGCTTCGGTGGCAGTGGCGGCCGCTTCTTTGGCCGCCGCGGCTGGGTTGGGGCGCTCACCAGAGATTACCAACTGGCCGTCGAGGAACTCTATGTTTATTGCTTCTTTCTTCACGCCGGGCAGGGCCAGGTTCAGCTCAAAGCCTTCGGCCGTTTCCAGAATGTCGGCAGCGGGGGTAAAGGCGGGGGTGGGTTGCGCAACGGGTACCTGCGGGTCGCGCAGCATGTCAGCGAGCATAGCGCTCAAGGCGCGGCTCGGACGCAAAGAGGGATGCGAATTATACAGCAAGGTTGCCATGGTGTTGATGGTAGTTTAAGGTTAATGGAATGGGAAGTACCGCGCGGCGGCACACCATCCCTTCCTTAAATTTTATACCAAACGCTTAGCCGCAACAGAATGAGACAAATTGTCATTTATTCAATCATAGGCGTTAGGATAAGCGGACACCCAATCGGATATAAAGCTGTTTACAGCTTCTGAGAGCGGTATATCTGACAAACCACAGCCAGCCATTATGTCGTAATTTTGCGCTAAAACAACTTAGTGCTGCGTTGGCAACTGCTGGCGAGCGGCAGCATCGGAGCCTTGCAGCCAGGTGAAGCGCACCTCAAGCCCTAGCACCGGCGCTACCGAGTTGACGCGCCCGGCTGGGATAATCACGTTGCCACTGGCATCGGTTTGAGCCAGGCCGAAGCTATAATTGGTTTGGTAGGCAACCCACGGGGTGCAATCAAACCACTCCCTCACCCGGACGCCTAGCTCGCCCCGCAGGCTGGTAAACTGGATGGTGCGCTCGTCGGGGTCGGTATCGGACCTGAGCAGACGCACGTGGGTGACGGCTTCGTAGCTCAGGCGCGGGCGCAGGGCAAGCTGACCAAGAGCCAGTATTTTTTCCAGGTCGACGCGCAGGCGGGCGTTGGTTTGGTTAATGGCCCCGCTCTGGCTCGAAAAGGTGCGCTCCAGGCTGAGGCGTTGGCCCAGCGTGAGCGGCCCCACGGGGCTGCGGTGGCGCAGCAGAACCTCAGGCACCAGTACGTAATGCTCATCCAACGAAATGTAGCCAAGGGTGCCGCCCACACTCCAGCGCTCGTTCCAGAAGTGCTCGTAACCCACGGTAACCCGGCGCTCGTCGAAGCCCAGCACGCGGCTGCGGTCGCCGAAGCCATTGTTATCGGTCTCGTTCTGACCGCGCACCGTCAGCAGGAGGTAATCGCTGCCGGGCAGGGCCAGTTCGGCCTGCACCTCTGGCCATAGCTGCCAGCCATACACCGTGCGCTTGGTTTGGGCGCGGGCCGCCGGTATCACGTAAATAGTCAGCAGCAGGACGCCGAGCAGTAGTCGTTTCATGCGGCAAATTTGCAACATGCAGCGCAGAGCCGTTGCTCCGGGCTGTCAGGCATAAGGCTGATTAGAATGAGCGGTGCCAAAAGTCCAAGCACAGGCCCTGTACTATTAGGCGCCGGCCAACTCCTTTACGGCCAGCCAAGCCATGAGGCCGGGCCCGGTAGCCAGCGCTTTTTCGTCGATGTCGAAGGTGGGCGTGTGCACGGAAGCGGCGAAGCGGCCATCCTCGTGCCGGGTGCCGAGACGGTAGAAGCAGGCGGGCGCCGCCTGGGAGAAATAGGCAAAATCTTCGGCCGCCATCCACTGGTCGAGCTCCACCACGTTTTCGGGGCCGAGGTATTCCTGGGCCGCCGCCTTCACGCGGGCCGTGAGATGAGGCTCATTTTCGAGGTAAGGATAGCCGCGGCGGATTTCCAGCTCGCACACGGCGCCCATGCTATCGGCCAAACCCTCGCAAAGGCGGCGCAGGTGCTGATGTGCTTCGTCGCGCCATTCTTCGTTCAGGGTGCGGAAGGTGCCTTCTAGGTATACCTCATTAGGAATGACGTTGGTAGCCCCGTTGGCGATGACCTTGCCGAAGCTCAGCACCGACGGGATTTTGGGGTTGGCGCGGCGGCTCACGAGTTGCTGCGCGGCCACGATAAGATGCGCCGCCACCAACACCGGGTCGAGGTTCATTTCGGGCATGGCGCCGTGGCCCCCCTTACCACGAACGGTCAGGTACAGCTCATCGGTGCTGGCCATGTAGCGGCCCGCCCGCAAGCCTATCTTGCCGGCCGGCAGGTGCGGAAAAACGTGCTGCCCGAGCACGCTCGTGGGCTTGGGGTTTTCGAGAACGCCTTCCTTAATCATCAGCGAGGCTCCGCCCGGGAGGCGCTCTTCGCCCGGCTGAAACATGAGCTTGACGCAGCCCTTAAACTCTCCTTTTAACTCGTTAAGAATGCGGGCTGCGCCCAGCAGGGAGGCCGTATGCACGTCGTGGCCGCAGGCGTGCATCACGCCGGGAGTGGTCGATTTGTACGGAACGTCGTTGGCCTCCTGAATGGGCAGGGCGTCCAGGTCGGCGCGCAGGGCAATGGTAGGGCCGCCGGGCTGGCCTTCGATCAGGGCAACCACGCCGGTGTTGGCAATGGGCTGGGGGTGCAGGCCCAACCGAAGCAGCTCCCGGGTGACCAAGGCGGCGGTATTGGTTTCTTCGAACGAGAGCTCAGGGTGAGCGTGCAGGTGGCGGCGCAGAGCCACGGTGTCGGCGGCGTACTGGGCGGCAAGGCGCTGAATTTCGGAGAGAATCTCGGGCATGGGATTAGATAAAACTCCCCACCTCAAGGGCAGGGCGTTCAGCCGCCAGGCTGAACCAGCGTAATTGAAATCGTAAAGCAAGGCCTGCACAAGTCGCCCGTGTTCTTTTCGGGCAGGGGTCGGCAGCTTTACAGGCAGAATTGTCGGGGTATCATTTCACGAACTTAACTCCACCGCTGGTGTTTCGGCCTCGCGCCAGGTTTCTTCTTCGGCAGAGAAGCGCGGCTTAGAGCCATTTCGGCGTCCATGTCCGTTGTCGTTCTCGCGTTCGCCTCACATGCCCCCTGCGGGGTCGTACCCGGTAGGGCGGGCCCTCCCGGGTACGACCCCGGTTCGCTGGAGGCGCGAAGCCGCAGGAGAGGGGAGCCAAACGTTAGGTACACGGACCCCGAAACCGCTCTAACTGGTTCGTCTATGGTTTTTTGTTCAGCACCACCTGCGTGCTTTCCAGCTCCAGCTTGGGCGCCAGGCCGCGCAGCTTGGCTAAGCCCCGGGCTGCTTCCAGCTTGGTGACGTAGTCGCCGATGTAGAGCCGGTAAACCGGGGACTTAAAGGTGATGTAGTCGGTTTCGTCGGGGTAGCGGCCGATGATGGCACGGCGGATGGCCATTACCTGGTCGCGCTCGATGCCCAGGTACGCCAGAATGCGGTAACCTTGGGTGTACTTCACGTTCTGGTTGGCCAGGGCTTGGTCGCGTAGGCGCTGCTCTACCTGGGCATTGACGTGGTTGGTGGGCGGCACCACGGTCTTCACGAAAGTCGCCGGGGCGCCCGATGAAGTCTTGGGCGAGGCAAAAACGGGGCGGTACTTCGTTACGTCCTCGGCCGGCATGGTAGCGGAGGCATCCGCACTGGCCGCCGGTTTTTTAAGCGTGGTGTCGGCGGGCACGCTGGCGCGCGGAGCCTGGGTGGCGGTGCTGGCGCAAGCAGCCAGCAGCAGCGTGGGGACTAAAAGCATCTTAAGCAGCAGTCGATTCATCGTTTTCAGCAATCAGGGCCAGACTATTGGACGAGCCGATGCGGTCGGCCCCGGCCGCCACCAGGGCCAGGGCGGCTTCCCGGGTGCGAATCCCGCCGGCCGCCTTGATACGGACCGATTCCGGCAGGGTGCGGCGCAGCAGCTCCACATCGGCCACTGAGGCGCCTCGACTGGCAAAACCGGTGGACGTCTTCACAAAATCCGCCTCCCCGGCTACGCACAGCTGGCAGGCCAGCTCCACCTCGGCTTCCGTGAGCAAGGCAGTTTCGATGATGACCTTCAGCAGGGCCTGGTGTACGTGGCAGAGGTCGGCCAAATCCAGGATTTCGGCCCGAATGGCATCCGTCTTGCCCGACTTCAGGGCCGACAGGTTGATGACCATGTCCAGCTCCGTGGCCCCATCGTACAGCGCCACTTCGGCTTCTTTAAACTTGACATTGCTGGCCGCGTAGCCCAGCGGAAACCCAATCACGGTACACACTCCCACGCCGGTGCCGGCCAGCTTTTCGGTGGCGAAGGCCACGTGGCACGGCGGCACGCACACGCTGGCAAAGCCGTGGGCATCAGCCTCCTGGCACAACTGCGCAATCTGGACTTCGGTGCAGTCGGGTCGCAGCAGGGTGTGGTCGATTCGGGCGGCGAGGGTCATGGAGCAAAGGTAGCGGGGAATACGACCCTCCGGCTCCACATACGAAGTGAGAGTTCGGAAAGCGTTTGGGAAACGGCGGAAGCCCTCCGCAAGTTTTGCCCGTACTTTTGAGGTAAGCCCGTTGACTATGGAAAATGCCATCAAATTTCTGCGCATCCAAAATTTCAAGTCCATCAAGGATGTGACGCTCCACCCCCGGCGGGTAAACCTGATTATCGGCGAGCCGAACGTGGGCAAGTCGAATCTGCTGGAGGCCATGAGCCTGCTGGGTGGTATCACCTACGAGCAGACCGAGAAGTTCATGGGCAGCTTCATTCGGTATGAAGAGCCGCGGCAGCTGTTTTATGATAATTTGGTGGCGAATACTATTAAGGTAGAAACGGATAAGGATGTAGCGATTTTGGTATTCGAAAAGGAGGAAAAACTATTTCAATACCTTTTCTGCAACATTGAATTTTATGAAGAGGTAGCAGGGTCAGTAGTAAATAAGCCGAAGAATAGCGCTGTTGGCAAGGGAGAGCACTACATGATGCGCAATACGTTGGGTGGCAAATTCAACAAGCGCACTTTTGATGGTGTAATACCTGAATATTTTATCAATACTCAATTCGGTGACAATGCAAATTTCAGTATAAACGGAGAACGACTTTTATTGCTTGCCGACTACGTATTAAAAGAGCCACCATTAGCATTTTCTTTCCAAAAGAACAAAGTCGATGAAGACCACGGAAGCAGTTCATTAACTCCTCCTAGCGGTTCTAATCTGATTGAAATTATTCAGACGCATTCGAAGCTGCGCAAAGAAATTACTGCCTTGTTTGCCCGATATAACCAAAAGCTCCAGCTTCGGATGGATGAGCGCCGCATTGAAATCATCAAGGACCAGGACGGCATTACCTACTCCTACCCCTATTCTAGCGTAGCCGATACCCTACAACGCATTATTTTCTACCTAGCCGCAATTGAGAGCAACGACGACGCCGTGCTCCTGTTCGAAGAGCCCGAGGCACATTCTTTTCCGGTGTACGTTTCGAAGTTGGGCCGGCGCATCGTGGAGAGCCGGAACAACCAGTTTTTCATTGATACGCACAGTCCCTACCTTATCACGGAGATACTAGAGACTATGCTCACTGACGATGAGCAGGTGGGTGAGTTAGCCATATTCGCGGCGTACTACGAAGACCACCAAACCAAAGTCCACCAGCTCAGCGACGAGGAAATCCGCAGCATCCGCAACGACAGCATCGATGTGTTCTACAACATGAAGCG
Organism: Hymenobacter montanus; assembly: GCF_014699115.1. GTDB lineage: Bacteria > Bacteroidota > Bacteroidia > Cytophagales > Hymenobacteraceae > Hymenobacter > Hymenobacter montanus. Next base: position 277,911 of record NZ_JACXAD010000004.1, on the reverse strand, counting down.
GTTCACAACCGGCACGGCCGATGCCTGAAAACGTCATGTTCGTGCCCGAGTGCCACGTAGACACGGCCCTCACCCGTACCTTGCTTGCCCACCGTCTCAGCTTTATCAATCATCAGCACGGCATCTCGAAAGTAGCCAACATCTTGCGCCACCAAGCCGAATCAGGCAATGTCCGCTTTGTGGTAGGTATGGTGGACAAGGACAAGAAGTTCGAAGCCATTACCTACCTGCGGCTTTTCGCCCGTTCTGCCCCGATTGCTGCCCGCACCGGCCCCGATTGCCGCTACTGCATCTACCAAGACCCGCAGCACCCCTCCCACTACCTCATAGTGCTGGAACCCGCCTGCGACACCTGGATTTTCGAAGCCGCTCACGCCGCCGGGCTCGACCTAGCCCATTTTGGCTTACCTACTGCCCTGGCTACCTTCATCGATGTAATGAAAGACGAAAGTGCCGAGGACAACCCAAAACTGATTCGCTTGCTGCGCGCCATCAAGCAGGCCCAACCCGCTGCCTACCGCGACTTGGCCCAGTTTGTGGCCGAGATTATGGACACCAACAGTCGGCTTTGGAGACAGCAATAATGACACAAAAAAGGCTGCCTTCCCTTGGGAAAGCAGCCTTTTTTTAATCTATGCTTCCAGGCTAGTCTACCAGCACGCAGCGGTGTTCCAGCACGTCCTGCTCCACGGTTTTGTATTTCACGTCGCGCACCACTCGGCCGTCCATGTACTGCACGCTTACTTTCTCGTTGCGGTTGGCTACTTTCTGGCTGCGTACGGGCATTTGCTTCACGGCGGGGACGTCAGCGGGGCCCTGGTCTTCGGGGCCGGCGCCGAGCGAGTTGAGCATGGACTCGTGCTCCACGGTGAGGCGCGGCTGGGGCTCTTCGTCTGCGAGGTAGTACTCGGGCTCGTCGTTGGTACCCACGGCGCCTTGCTGTACCGGCACGTCGGCGTGGAAGAGGAAGGTAGTCGTTTCCTGGTTCACTTTGCCAATCATGCGCTTGAATAGCTCGAACGACTCGAACTTGTACACCAGCAGCGGGTCCTTCTGCTCGTACACCGCGTTTTGCACCACCTGCTTGAGGTCGTCCATTTGGCGCAGGTGCTGAGTCCAGGCCGTGTCGATTACCGACAGCACCACTACTTTCTCCATCTGGCGGAGGATGTCGTGGCCGCCGGTGGCCTGGGCCTTACGCAGGTTGGCGATGGCCTGCACCTGCTTCTTGCCGTCGGTAAAGGGCACGGCGATGTTCTCGTAGGGGGCGCCGTTGTTCAGCAGGTCGTTCACCAGCGGCAGGGTGTTGCTGGCGATGTGCTCGTTCTTGCTCTGAAAGTAGCCGAGCGCTTCTTCGTACAGCTTCTGGGTGAGCTGGGGCAATTGCAGGCCGCTGAGGTCCTGCGCCGTGAGGTAGGTATCGTAGCCAAACACCTTGATGACGGCCAGCTTGAAGTCCTCGAAGTCGCCCGTGATTTTATGGCCCGCCGCGATGTCCTCACTCACGTCGTAGATCATGTTGAGAATATCGACCTCCATGCGGTCGCCGTGCAGGGCGTTGCGGCGGCGCTTATACACCACTTCGCGCTGGGCGTTCATCACGTCGTCGTACTCCAGCAGGCGCTTGCGGGTGCCGAAGTTATTTTCCTCCACCTTCTTCTGGGCGCGCTCAATGGAATTGGTAATCATCGAGTGCTGGATGACTTCACCCTCTTCCATGCCCATGCGATCCATGAGCTTGGCAATGCGCTCCGAGCCGAACAAGCGCATCAGGTTGTCTTCCAGGCTCACGAAGAACTGCGAGGTGCCGGGGTCGCCCTGGCGGCCGGCGCGGCCCCGCAGCTGGCGGTCGACCCGGCGGCTTTCATGGCGCTCGGTACCGATGATGGCCAGCCCTCCCGCCTCACGGGAGGTCTCGCGCAGCTTGATGTCGGTACCGCGGCCGGCCATGTTGGTGGCGATGGTCACGGTGCCGGGGAAACCAGCGGCGGCCACGATTTCGGCTTCCCGCTGGTTCTGCTTGGCGTTCAACACCTGGTGCTTGATGCCGCGCAGTTTCAGCATGCGGCTCACCAGTTCGGAGATTTCTACCGAGGTGGTGCCGACCAGCACGGGGCGGCCGGCCTCCACCAGCCGCTGGATTTCCAGGGCCACGGCGTTGTACTTCTCCCGCACCGTTTTGTACACCTGGTCGTCGCTGTCCAAGCGCGAAATCGGGCGGTTGGTGGGAATCACCACCACGTCGAGCTTGTATATTTCCCAGAACTCGCCCGCCTCGGTTTCGGCCGTCCCGGTCATGCCGGCCAGCTTGTGGTACATGCGGAAGTAGTTCTGCAAGGTTACCGTGGCGTAGGTCTGGGTGGCGTCTTCCACGCGCACGTTCTCCTTGGCCTCAATGGCCTGGTGCAGGCCGTCGGAGTAGCGGCGGCCTTCCATCACGCGGCCGGTTTGCTCGTCCACGATCTTCACCTTGCCGTCTTCGGTCAGAATGTACTGGTCGTCCCTTTCAAACAGGGTGTAAGCTTTCAGGAGCTGGTTTACGGTGTGCACCCGCTCGCTTTTCTCATTGTAGTCGCTCATCAGCTTTTCCTTCTGATGCAGCTTCTCTTCGGCCGAAAGCGTGGCGTTTTTCTCGATGTCGGCAATTTCGGCTCCGATGTCGGGCATGATGAACAGCCGCGGGTCTTCGCCCTGGGCCGTAATCAGGTCGATGCCCTTTTCGGTCAGCTCGATCTGGTTGTTCTTCTCGTCGATGGTGAAGAACAGCGGCTCGTCGGCCTTGGGCATCTGCCGGGAGTTGTCCTGCAGGTAGTGGTTCTCGGTGGCTTGCAGCACGGCACGCACGCCGGGTTCCGACAGGAACTTAATGAGCGGCTTGCTCTTGGGTAAACCACGGTAAGCGCGGAACAGCATCAGGCCGCCAACCCCGTTCTTATCACCTTCCTCGGGGCCGGTTTTGCCTTCGGCAATGAGCTTGCGGGCTTGCACGAGGTAGTTCTGCACTAGCTTCTTCTGCTCATCAACCAAGCGCTGAATACGCGGCTTGAGCTGGTAGAACTCGTGCACGTCGCCGCGGGGCACCGGGCCCGAAATGATGAGGGGGGTCCGCGCGTCGTCAATCAATACGGAGTCGACTTCGTCGACCATGGCGTAATGGTGCTTGCGCTGCACCAGCTCCTCGGGGTCGCGCGCCATGTTGTCGCGCAGGTAGTCGAAGCCGAACTCGTTGTTGGTGCCGTAGGTGATGTCGGCCTGGTAGGCCCGGCGGCGCTCCGGCGTGTTGGGCTGGTGCTTGTCGATGCAGTCTACCGTGATGCCGTGGAACTCAAACAGCGGCGCGTTCCATTCGGAGTCGCGCTTGGCCAGATAGTCGTTCACCGTCACCAGGTGCACGCCGCGCTTCGAGAGCGCGTTGAGGAAAGCGGGCAGGGTCGAAACGAGGGTTTTGCCCTCGCCGGTAGCCATTTCGGCAATTTTGCCCTGGTGCAGCACCACGCCGCCAATCAGCTGCACGTCGTAGTGCACCATGTCCCAGGTAATTTCGGCGCCGCCGGCCAGCCACTTGTTGGCCCAGATGGCCTGGTCACCTTCGATGGTCACGTTGCCGTGGGTGGCGGCATACTCGCGGTCGTGGTCGTTGGCCGTAACCACCAGCTGGCCGTTCTCTTTGTAGCGCCGGGCCGTTTCCTTCACGATGGCGAAGGCTTGCGGCAAGGCTTCGAGCAACGCGGCCTCGAGGTCTTTGTTGCGCTGCTTTTCGAGCGCATCGACCTGCTCAAACAGCTGCTCTTTCACGGCTACGTCGAGCTGGGGCTGGCTGTCGACTTGCTGGTGCAGGGCCGCGATCTGGTCATCGATGCCGGCGAGGCGCTCGTCGATGCGGGCGCGGACGAGCGCAGTCTGCTCGCGGAGCTGGTCGTCGGTCAGGCCGGCCAGTTTGGCATATTCGGCGTTAATCAGCGCCACGTAGGGCACGATTTCCTTTAAATCGCGCTCCGACTTGGAGCCAAATATCTTGGCGACGGTCTTGCCTAGGAATTCAAACATCAGGTAGTATTTTAGCGAATAGCGCCAGAGCGCACCCCAAATTTACGGAGCCTTCCGCTAAAACCATCCCAAAACAAAAACCCCGACACCCTGACAGGGCCGAGAACGGGTTCCAGTACTCATTGCGTACTGTTTAGGCGCGGCTTGGTCCAACGCTAAGAAGCGGGCGTCAAACCAAAAATCAATCTCGCAAAACCGGGTGTCGTTCCATCTCGGCCAAGCACCGGCCCAGGGCGTGCTCCAGGGGGGGCAGCACGATCCCCCGCTCACTAACCAGCACGCTCTGGGGCGGACGCGCCGCCGCCAGGCCGAAGTCGGCCATGGGGCGCGGCACCACCAAGTCGGCCGAGAAGCCGGCGCGCTCCACGCTGGCACGGGCCAGCTCGGCCCAGGTGCAGGCGCCCTGGTTGGCCACGTGCCAGATGCCAGCCGCCTCGTCCAGCAACAAGTCCAGCGACGTGTTGACCAGGTCGGGCACGTACGTGGGCGAGATGCGCACGTCCGACGCCGCCTCGAAGCGCTGCCCGCCCCGGGCCGCCTGCAAGGCAAAATACACGAAGTTGAACTCGTCCCAGCCGCTGAAAAAGGCGCTGGTGCGCACCACCAGCGCCCCCGGGTGCGCCGCCAGCACCTGCTGCTCACCGGCCAGCTTGCTGCGCCCGTACACATTCAGCGGCCGCGGTGCCGACGACTCGCCGTAGGGCTCCGCCTGCTGGCCGTCGAAGACCAGGTCCGAGGAGAAGGTCAGCAATGGCAGGGCGCGGGCGGCGCAGGCGGCGGCCAGCACGGCCGGGCCAGTGGCATTCTCCCGAAAGCAGCGCGCCTCGTCGGCTTCGGCCTCGTCTACCCGCACGTACCCGGCCGCGTTCACCACGGCCCAGGGGCGGTGCGCGGCTAGGGCATGTTCCACCGAGGCCGGGATGCTGATATCGAGCTGGTTCCGCCCCAGGGCCACCGTGACCAGACCCCGGGTGTGGCACACCCGGCCCAACGCCCGGCCTAGCGTACCATACGCCCCTGCGATGAGCAGGGGCCGAATGGCCCGCTCCGGAATGTGTTCGAGCACAAAATCAGGCCGCATATTCGAGGTTTTCTTCGTCGTGATGAGTTGCGTAGCGGGCTTTTACCCGGGGCGTAATGGCTTTGAGCAGCTGCGGCCGAGCGGGCGCGACACTGGGCTGAAACTGAATCCGCTCCGGGCGCTGCCACCAGCCCCGGCTTTGCAGCACCGGGTGCTCGAACGGCTGGCCCTGGGCCAGCGAACGCACCAGCCGGGCCAGAAGCGTAGGCCGCAGCTGGCCGCTGCGCACGTCAAAAACCCCGGTCTCGTAGCTGTTGGCGGCCCGGGTGAGCAGGCTGTCCCAGTCGTAGGCGCCAAACAGCGACCACGCGGTAACGGCGCACACGTCGGCCCCCTGCCGGCGGGCTGCGTGGGCTGCTTCCCACACGTAGTTCAGCCAGCGCACCTGCTCCTCGCGGGTGCAGTTGAGGTGGGCCTCGGTGATGGCCAGCGGCAGGTGGTAGCGCTGCCAGGCTTGCAGCAAGAGGCTCGTGACGCCCGCCAGCTGCACGCCACCACCAACCCGCACGGCTTCTACGTCGGCGTAGCGCTGGCGGTGGTTGCTGGCGGCGTGGCAGGGCCAGTAGCTGCCCAGGTCTTCGTCCAGAAACCGTTCGCTGGTGAGGTAGTGGTTGAGGCCCATTACCTGGGGCGGGCAGGGATCGTCGAGCCAGGTTTGCAGCTCGGCCTCGGTGGCCCCGTGCTGGCACAGATAATTCCAAAACGGATGTGCGGGCGTAACCTTGCCGCAGAGAATATCGAAGCTGAGCCAGCGACGATGGTTTTCGAAGTCGGCTTGGTAGCGCAGGGCCGGGGTGCTGTGCACCTGAGCTAAGTCCTCGGTTTGCACCAGCTGGGCGTGGGGAATGATTTCCCGGATAGCCTTCATCGACAGCCGGGTGGCTTCGAGCTGGTTGAGCAAGGCCCGCACGAAGTTGTGGTCGTCAGCGGTGTGCGGGTACCAATGGCCGTAGAGGGCGCTAAAGCGGGCGGTAGTCAGGGGCTCATTTACCGGGGTAAAGTGAGTGAGCCAGGGGTAACGACGAGCCACGTTGGCCGCGTGCCGGGCCAGGCCGGTAGCAAAGTTGTCTTGGTTCAGGGCAGTGTAACGGGGGCCGCTGCCGTGGTGCACCAAACCAATTATCGGGTTGATGCCGAGCTCGCGCAGGCGGGGCAGGCGCTCATCGGGCCAGGTCCAGGCGCAGGTTTCCGGACTATCGGGGGCGGTGTGCTCCCAGAGTAAGGGATAACGCAAGGTTTTCAGGCCGAGGTCGGCCAGTGCATCAAGGTCATCGACGCGGTGCCAGTGGCCGTTGCGGGTGAGCTGATCGGAGTACGTATCACCCACGCGGCAGTGGCTGCATTCGATGCCGCCCCAGATATCTAGTTGGTTCATAGTAAAGCTGGTCAGTGGAACGATGGCCCAGGTTAGCGTTTAGCTTAGGCCCGAGCTTTAAAGTAAACTGCCCTTTCAATACGAGCGCAACGGAACTCATGGCTGAGAAATGGTCCGAACAGTCGCAAGTAAGAGCAGGTGAGAAAAATCAGGCAGGTAGGCTAAGAGGGTCGCTTTGGCATAGCCGACCGAATAAATGACCACGGCAGCATCCGGCTTGATTTGGGCTTGAAATCAAACTGCCACCCCGATGCAAATGCACGAGGTGGCAGTTGAATGCGGTGGGAGGAGCCAGCGGGCATCCTCGGTGCGCTTTGAGTGGGATGTGCCGCGGCGGACACTCCCTGAAGCAACGGTAAGTCAAAGGCCGCGTACGCGCCGGGGCACCGTGCTATTCCTGCTTGGGTGAGCGGCTCACCAGTTTTTCAACCAAAGAGGTGCTACCTGAGATAACCGGACGCACGGGCTTCGCAGCGTTTTCCTTGTCGGTGAGCTTGCGGTAGAGCGTGAGCGCCTGGGCCACTACCTGGTCCATGTTGTAGTACTTGTAGGTGGCGAGGCGGCCCACGAAGTGCACGTTGGGCGTTTCATCGGCCAGCTTCTTGTACTGGTTGTACAGCTCCGCGTTTTCGGCCATGGGAATCGGATAGTACGGGTCGCCCTCAGCTTGCGGGTACTCGTACACGATGGCCGTTTTGGGATGGTCCTGGCCGGTAAGGGCCTTAAACTCGGTGATGCGGGTATAAGGATGTTCGTTGGGATAGTTCACCACGGGCGCAGCGAGGTGCTTTTCCTTGTTCAGCGTTTCGTGCTTGAACTCCAGCGAGCGGTAGGGCAGCTTGCCAAACTTATAGTCGAAATACTCATCCACCGGGCCGGTGAAAATCATTTCTTTGAACGGAATGAAGTCCACCACCTCGTGGTAGTCGGTGTTGAGCATCACCTTGATGTTGGGGTGGTCGAGCATCTTCTCGAACATCCGGGTGTAGCCGTGCAGGGGCATGGCCTGGTAGGTATCAGTGAAGTAGCGGTCGTCGCGGTTGGTCCGGGTTGGCACGCGGCTGGTCACCGACTTATCGAGTTGCGAGGGGTCGAGGCCCCACTGCTTATTGGTGTAGTTCTTGAAGAATTTATTGTACAGTTCCCGGCCCACTTTACTAACGACCACATCTTCCGAGGTTCGCACAACGGGTACATCTTCGGCGACGGAGGCGAAGAACTGGTCGAGCTCGAAGCTGGTCAGGTTCAGGCCGTAGAGCTTATTGATGGTATCGAGGTTGATAGGCATCGGCACGTGCTGGCCATCGACAGAGGCTAGTACGCGGTGTTCGTAAGGGCGCCACTCGGTGAAGTGGCCGAGGTAATCGAATACTTCCTTCGAGTTGGTATGAAAGATGTGCGGGCCGTATTTGTGCACCAGGATGCCCTCTTCGTTATAATGGTCGTAAGCGTTCCCCCCAATGTGGTTGCGCTTATCAATGATGAGGACTTTTTTATTGCTGCGGGTGGCGAGCCGCTCAGCTAGCACGCTGCCGGCAAAACCGGCCCCAACGATGAGGTAGTCGAACATGATGCGTAAGGATGGAAGGGTGGAAAAGATGAACTAGCGAATTAGTATGAAAAATGAAGTAGGCAGGATTACAACCGGTCCAGGGGCAGCGCAACTTCCGACACTTTGTCGCCCAGCGGTTGGCCAGCCAGCGTGGTGGTCGCGGCGTCGGGCGTTTTCGTGGCCAGGCGCTGCTGCATGAGGTCCACCATGGCCTGCCAGGTTTGATCCCAGGAGATGGTAGCTAGGTAATCGTCGGTGCGCTGCCGCCAGTCGGCGTCATCGCGCTGGTTGAGGGCCCGGGCAATGGCGGCGCCGAAATCAGTGGCGTTGTCGGCAATCTGGACGAGGTTAAGCTCGCCGTAGGGCCGCACCACGTCGCGAATCGGGGTGCTCACTACGGGGTTGCCCGCCGCCAGGTATTCCGGCGTTTTGGTGGGCGAAATAAACTTAGTGCTTTCGTTATCAGCGAAGAGCAGCGTGGCGACCTCCCAACCCTTCAAATAGGCAGGCAGGTCCTTGTAGTCTTTCCCCCCCAGGTAATGAACGTTGGGGGTCCGGGGTAAAATGGCCGGGTCAATCTTCACCACCGGCCCGATAATGACGAACTGCCACTCGGGATGATTCTGGGAAAGCTCCCGCAGCAGCTCGATATCCAGCCGCTCGTCGACCACCCCGAAGAATCCTACCCGCGGGTGCGGAATAGCAGCCTGGTCGGCGGGCTCGGCCAGCGGGCCGCGGGCCTGGCCGAAGTGGTCCTTGTCGATGCTGCTGGGGAAAGGGTGGGCGTCGGGGTGCTGCTCGCGCTTGGCCTCGTACAGGGTGTGGCCCCCGGTGAACACGAGGTCGGCTTTTCGGAAGAGCTCCTGCTCGCGGCTTTTCAGCTCAGGGTGGGCAAACTTGAAGTTGGCCAGCTCATCCATGCAGTCGTACACGGTGAGCACGGGCTGGAACTGGCGCGACTTCGCCAGGGCCATGGGCGTATAGTACCAGAAAACGTACTGAGTGATGCTTTGCTGATGGAAAAACTGGCTCAGCAACTCAAATTGGACTTGGTCACTGGCATTTTCGTCGTGGCGCAGGCGCTGGGGCAAGTGCGCCACCACCACCTTCACTCCATTTTGGCGTTCTTTTGTTTCAATATGCGGCTCAATCAGGTCGTCATCGTGATAAAAGGCCTCCTCCACGTAAAATACCCGGCCCTGCTGGGCAAACCGCGACAGCAAGTGTTGGGGGCGCTGCCAGACAAAGTCCCAATGCAAGTGCGCAAAGCAAACCAGGTCGGGCAAGGTGTAAGGAGCAGGAGTTGCGGCAGCTGATGCGCTGGGCCGGACAGCGGTGGTGGAGGCACGCAGGGGCGCTTCCACCGTCGATGAGGGTGGCATAGGAAATGGCAAGAAGATAATGGTTTCGCGCCGCGCCGGAATAACAATAGGATAGAAAACCGGGGCGCTTATGTCCCTATACGAGCCCAGCTCCCAGAAGGATATGGTTTCGTTTATTTTGCTACCTATTCCGGGTCTGGTCCATTAAAACCTTAGCACATATACATAAACCCGTTTTTATCCCGCCCCAATGCCTACAGCAGGCACTGCCACTCCACGGCATTGTCCCAACCGCTGGCCGTGCGCAGCCAGGCGTGGCGGGTACCCACCCGCCGGAACCCGGCGGCCCGGAACAGGCTCAGACTGCGCCGGTTATTTGCCCCTACGGTGGCATACAGCTGGTGCAAGCGCAGCACCTCGCGGGCATGCTGCTTGATCAATTCCAGAGCTTGCCGGGCATAGCCGTGCCGCCGCTGGCTCGCCAGCACCGTGATGCCAACCCCCGCTCGTTGGTGCAGCGGATCATAATCAAATAAGTCCACTACCCCAACCGGCAGGTCACTAATTTCAGTAGTAATCACCAGCCTTAACTGGCGAACTACGTAGAAATCCGTAGCGGCGTGCGATAGATACTCACGTAGGGCGTGGCGCGACACCGGCGCGAGCGTATCCGACACGCCCCAGATACTGGGGTCGTTCTCCAGGGCAAAGAGAAATTCCAGGTCGTCGGGTTCGAGCGCGCGCAGGTAAACGCCTGGTTGGTGAGGGGCAGCGCGACGGGGTAACTTGGTCATACTCTTGCTCTGCTTAACAGGCTTATTCGCCAGGCCACCAACTCAGTAGCTCACTACGCCGCTGAAAACCTGCTTGGTTGGGCCGCTCAACCACACGTTTTCGAATCCGCCATCGCCCCGCTGTTGAAACGACACCTCGAGCAGGCCACCCGGCGTGCTCAGCCGGACCGGTGAGGTAGCCCCGCGCTCGCTGGCGGCCAGGGCGACGGCGGTCACACCCGTGCCGCAGCTTAGGGTTTCGTCCTCGACCCCGCGCTCGTAGGTGCGCACGGCCCAGGGCTCGGCCGGGTTGGCGGGCACCTGGACGAAGTTGATGTTGGCGCCGGCGACGCCGTAAAGCGGACCGGAACGCAGGGTGCGCCCTTCGGCAAATACGTTTAGCTCGGCCAGGCCGGCAGGCAGGAAGCGCACGTGGTGGGGCGAACCGGTGTCGAGGAAGGTATCGTGCTTACCAACCGGTTTGGGCCGGGCTACGTCCTGCATGCGCAGATGTACCGTCCCGTCTGCTTCGACGCGGGCTTCGTGAGGACCATCTACGGCTAAGAAGCACGTGCGCTTGCTGATCAAACCCAAGAAGCTAGCAAAGGCCACCGTGCACCGCCCGCCATTGCCGCACATGGAGCTGGGCCGGCCATCCGCGTTGAAGTACACCATCTCGAAATCATAATCGGGCCGGTTGCGGAGCAGAATGAGGCCATCGGCCCCGATGCCGAACCGACGCTGGCATAGGTGGGCAATCCGGTCTTGGTCGGCCTCGGCGAAGGCGTGGCTGCGGTCGTCAATCATGACGAAGTCGTTGCCGGTGCCGTGGTACTTATGAAAATGCAGCTTCATGCTCAGCAGATAAATGCCTGGTTCAGGCCGCAGCCAGTCGGCTGCTTTCGGTGGTTTATAGCGGTTTTCGCATCGGAGAAAGGAATTAAAAATTAAAAATCAGTTGGTCAAATTTTTAATTCTTCATTTTTAATTTTTAATTCCTAAAAAACGGTACACTGACCTGAAATCCGCTCTAGGTAGCGCCCAGGGCCTTGCGCAGCATTATAATCTGCCCGGCGTGGTAGAGATAATGTTGCGCGACACCGTGCAAGGTTGCGTAGACGGTAAAGCCCTGGACCTGGTCAAAAGTACTGCCGATGCGGTGGTCGAGGCTACGCTCGGGAATGGTCGCCGCCGTAGCCAGGAGCTGTTCGTGGGCCGTGCGTAAAGCGCTCAGCACGCCCCGCCACCCGGCCTCGGTGGGCAACGCGGGCGGCGCCGGCCAATCTTCGGCGGCGCGGAGTTGCACCAGTTCATTTTCGCTTAGGCGCTGCCGTACCACGCGGGTCCAGACAGTGAGGTGCTGCGTGATTTCCCAAATACTGTGCGCCCCCGCAATGGGCCGCTGGACCGTAGCCCCGGCGGGCAGCCCCGCCAGGGTGGTGAGCAGCGCCGGCCCCGACCACGGCTCTCCATCGAAGGCCTGACGAAGTTGGTCGAGTAAGCGCGGGAGTTCGGACATGGCAACCGACGGGAAAGGTGATGTAATCCAGAAACTACTGAGGCCTGAGCCTCCGATGCTCTAAGTCTGCCGCCACGGCCAAATTACACCCATTTCCCCAACCAGGCACGTCTGGCTCCCCTCCCCTGGGGAGCCGTCGGGTGTTTATACGATAGCCGTTTACCCATTAATACACCTGGCTCCCCCTCTCCTGCGGCTTCGCGGCGGTGAGCGAACGGGGGTCGGGGGGTGGTGAGGTTAGCTCTAACGCTTCCCTACCTTTGCGCCCTGCTTATGTACGATTTCCTCACCACCTCGCCCTGGCCCGATTACGAGCTCATCGACTGCGGCAATTTCCAGAAGCTGGAGCGTTTCGGCCAGTACGTGCTGGCCCGGCCCGAGCCGCAGGCCATCTGGGACCCGCACCTGCCGCTCAAAGAATGGGAACAGGCGGATGCGGCCTTCGCCCGCGCCCCTGGCTCCACCGAGAAAGGCCAGTGGCGCCTCAAGCCGGCCATGCCCGAGCAGTGGCTTATTGCCTACGAGCGGCCGGGCGGCTTGCGCCTCAAGTTTCGGCTGGGCTTGTCGTCGTTCAAGCACGTGGGGCTTTTTCCGGAGCAGGACCCCAACTGGCAGTTCATTTACACCCAGACCCGCCGGCGCCGCGCCCCGCAGCCGCGGGTGCTGAACCTGTTTGCCTACACCGGCGCCGCGACCCTGGCTGCCCGCGCGGCCGGCGCCGACGTTACCCACCTCGACTCGGTGAAACAAGTCAACTTCTGGGCCCGCGACAACATGGAGGCCAGCCAGCTCGACGGCGTGCGCTGGCTGGTGGAAGACGCCATGAAGTACGTACGCCGCGAAGTGAAGCGCGGCAGCAAATACCAAGGGCTCATCCTCGACCCGCCCGCCTATGGCCGGGGCCCCAACGGCGAGAAGTGGCAGTTGGAAGATGAGCTCAACGAGTTGCTCAAGCTCAGCCAGCAGCTGCTCGACCCCGCCGACCATTTCTTCGTCGTGAACCTGTACTCGCTGGGCTTCTCGGCTTTGATTCTGGATAACCTGACAATGGCTATTTTTCCGGGGCCGAAGGCGGTACGCGAGCTGGGCGAGATTTATTTACACGACGCGGGGCAGCGCCGGCTGCCGCTGGGTACGTTCTGCCGGTTTGCCACCTAAGCTCTCTCGCGGCAAGCAGCCGAAGCCTTGCCCCGAAAACTATCGTTCCGGCCCCCGATATCATGCCTGACCATGCTTGTTACCACCCGTACCGCTACGCTAAGCGACGTCCCGGCGCTGAATCAGCTCATCGAACAGGCCGTTCGCCAGTTGAGCACAGGCTACTACAGCTCCCGGCAAATTGAGAGTTCGCTGAAATACGTATTTGGCATCGACACGCAGCTAATCGAAGACGGCACTTACTACGTCGCCGAAGCCGACGGCCAGCTGGCAGGTTGCGGGGGGTGGAGCCAGCGGAATACCCTGTACGGAGGCGACCAAAGCAAATCAGTGGCAGACCCGCGGCTCGATCCTCGGCACGAACCCGGCCGCATTCGCGCCTTTTTTGTTCATCCCCAGTGGACCCGGCGGGGCATCGGGCGCGCCATCCTGGAGGTCTGCGAAGCAGCGGCGCACCGGGCCGGATTTCGGCGGCTGGAATTGGCGGCTACCTTGCCCGGCGAGCCATTATACCGCGCCCTGGGATACGAAGCCAGCACGCATTTTACCCATACCTTTCCCGACGGCGAACAATTACCCCTGATTCGAATGCATAAGGCGCTTGATACCACCCCGAACTACTTACCTTCATGACTCAACTCTACCGCCGCCGAATTGCGCTCATCGACCTGGGCACCAATACGTTTCACCTGCTCATCGTAGAACTGCCGACCATGGCCGGGGCTAAGCCCACGGTACTGCTGCGCACCAAAGTCGGTGTCCGGCTCGGCGAGGGCGGCATCAGCCAAGGCATTATTGCGCCCGACGCATATACCCGCGCCCTGCACACCCTGACCGGCTTCAAGGAGGAGACGGAGCTGCACCAAGTAACGGAAATTCGGGCCACGGCCACCAGCGCCATCCGCGTAACCCGCAACGGCCCCGAGCTGGTACGCGACATCTTCGAGCAAACGGGCATTCGCGTCGAGGTGATTCCCGGCGAGCGCGAGGCAGAGCTGATTTGCATCGGCGTGCGCCAGGCCGTAGCCCTGGGCACCGAGCCCCACCTGATCATGGACATCGGCGGCGGTTCGGTGGAATTTATCATCGCCGACCAAGCCACCATCTTCTGGAAGCAAAGCTTCGAAATCGGGGCCCAACGCCTGCTCGACCAGTTTTTTCCGGACCCGTCGGGCATCTTTCCCGCCGCGGCCGTAGCGGCCGAGCAGGAGTACCTGGCCCGGGTACTGGGGCCGCTCATGGCGGCCACGGAGTACTACAAACCCGTGGGCCTGGTGGGAGCCTCGGGCAGCTTCGACAGCCTGGCGGACATGCAGCTGGGCCGGCTGCGCCCCGAAGCGGAGCTCCCGCCTTACACCGAGCTGGCCTTGTCCAGCTTCCAGGCCAGCTACCGGCACCTGCTGAGCAGCAACCACGAGCAGCGCGTGGCCCTGCCGGGCATCTTGCCCATGCGCGCCGATATGCTGGTGGTGGCCGCCGTACTGATTGATTTTGTACTGGGAGTAACCAACATTACCCGGATTCAAACCTCGGCTTACGCCCTGAAAGAAGGTCTGCTGGCCGAAGCACTACGTTTGTAGTGCCAATTTTTATGGCGACAGAAATTATGACATCCTAATGATTAAAAGAGCTTACATACACGAATACGGCAACAACAAACTGGAACCGGAACATAAAGAGGTGATTGAAGTCTTGAAGGCAAGAGGAATTCAATATGAATTATTTACAAATAAAAAGCTTTCAAGAAATCAACTAATAATTGACAACGAAACTTTCGTTGTCGGAGACAATCCTACTATTGCAACGGTTTTAAAAAGAATCGGGTTTCATTTTATTAATGACTCATATCCCAAAAGTTTAGAAAAATATTTAGGGCGACAAATTTGGGAAACAACAATTCGAAAACTACTTTCTCAAACCAGCTTTAAAGAAGTTCCTAGCTTATTTGTAAAACCAAAATCCAAGGCAAAAATATTTACCGGGTTTATTATTAATTCAGATTATGATTTATTTCAATTGGAAAGCTTTTCAAAGGAGACAGATTTATACTGTTCTACAGTAGTCAATTGGCTTTCAGAGTACAGAGTATTTGTAAATAATTCCGAGATTGTCGGAGTAAAACTATACGCAGGAGATGAGACCTTAAAATTAGATCTGACTATCGTACAGAAAGCTATTAATGATTTTGAAAACTCTCCAGGAAAGACAGCCGCCTATGGAATGGACTTTGGAGTTCTCGATAGTGGGCAAACAACTCTTATTGAATGGAACGATGGATTTTCACTTGGCTCTTATGGACTCGATAAGGAAATTTATACAGACTTGTTAATTGCAAGATGGGAGGAGATACTGAAAATAACTTCTACCAACAAGTGTATCAGTAAAAACGAGCAGAATAAAGATTAATGATTTGATATTCAATACTATATCCCCGCTGGCTTTAAAGGCATTCTGCTCAACGTTCAGTTGTTGACTTGCACTTTTAATTATTTATTCGGCATTAGTTCCGGGCAGGACAAGCAACAAATCCCCAGCCTTCGCCACTACCTGATTGTTGAAGCACTGGTCCCACTCAAACAGTCATGCTGAGCTTGCCAAAGCATTTTGCTTACCTCGTTGAACAATTGAGTTACTCTTTACGCAAGCTGCTTGGCTCCGCCGACCTTCGGTTCGGTGCGCGCTGTATGACGGCCTTTGCCAGCCGGTTACTTTTGCAGGACTACTTAGAACATCGTCCGCGCCGCCACAATAACAGTTAGCAGCCCGGCCTTTCCATTTACCGACGCGCCAGCCCCAGACTGGTGCCATCCGCCACGGAGCCTCGTTTATGACCTTCTCCTACACCCAGCTTTTTACCTTCACCGAAGCGGTTTTTCGCAGCATTGGCTGCCCCGAAGCCGACGCTACCCTGGCCACTGAAACCCTGCTTTCGGCCGATTTGCGGGGCGTTGATTCGCACGGCGTGGCCCGCCTCGTGGGCTACGTGCGCCTTTGGGAGGCGGGCCGCATCAACGCCACGCCCCGCGTGGGGGTAACCTATGAAACGCCCAGCACGGCGGTGGTCGACGGCGACGGCGGCCTCGGCCTCGTGGTTGGCCCCAAGGCCATGCGCGTGGCCATCGAAAAAGCCCAACAGGTGGGCACCGGCTGGGTTTCGGTAAAGAACTCCAACCACTTCGGCATCGCCGGCTACCACGCCATGCTGGCGCTGGCCCACGACATGATAGGCGTAGCCATGACCAACGCTTCGCCCCTGGTTGCCCCCACCCATTCGCTGGACCGCCTGCTGGGCACCAACCCCATTGCCGTGGCCGTGCCCGCCGGCGAGCAGCCCGACTTCGTGGCTGACATGGCCACTACCACCGCCGCCAACGGCAAGCTGGAAATCGCCCAACGCAAAAACCTGCCCCTGCCCGAAGGCTGGGCCCAAACTGCCGACGGCCAGCCCAGTACTGACGCCAGCGCCGTGAAAAACGGCGGGGCCTTACTGCCGTTGGGCGGGGCGACCGGCTCGCACAAGGGCTACGCGCTGGGCAGCATAGTCGACATTTTTTCGGCCGTGCTTTCGGGCGCCAACTACGGGCCGTGGGTGCCGCCGTTCGTGGCCTTTTTGCAGCCCTCGGCTAACCCGGTGGGCCAGGGGCTAGGCCACTTTTTTGGGGCCATGCGCGTCGATGCGTTCCGACCCGCCGACGAGTTCAAGGCCCATATGGACAACTGGATTACCACCTTCCGCGGGGCGCGGGCGGTGGCAGATGAAAAAGTACTCATTCCCGGCGACCCCGAGCGGGAAATGGCGGCGCATCGGCTGCTGGCGGGCATTCCGCTACTAGAAGCCGTCGTCCAGGACCTGGAAGGTGTGGGGGCGAAGTTTGGAGTGAAGCTGTAGCGCCGCCAAAGGGTAGGCATAGCTCGTATTTTACCGTAACAGCAGCACTTTTTGCCGGGCCACGCCGCTGGCGGTTTCCAGTACCACCACGTAGAGCCCGGCGGGCCAAGTGGCGGCGCGCAGGGCCACCTCGTGGCGGCCGGCCGCCCACACGCCCGAAGTCAGAACGGCTATCTCCCGGCCGGCCAAGTCGACTACACGCATAGTAGCCGGGCCGGCCGCGGGCAGGGTGAAGGCCAAACGGGTTTCCGTGGCGAAGGGGTTGGGCGCGGCGGGCTCGAAGAGGGCCGGCATACCGACTCCCGCGGTGGCCCCCAGCAGCAAGACCACGTTGGCGGGGGGGCTTTCGTTGTGCAGCCGGTCGAGGGCCGTCACGGCGTAAACGTAAGGGGCAGAATCGGGCGGGCCGACAATGCGGTAGGTGGTGGTATCGGTAATCCCCAGCAGATTGGCCGGGTTGGCTAGGTCAGCGGGGCCGACGGGCACGGTACGGCCCGGAAAACGATACACGGCGTACCAGCGCGCCGACTCGCCATCAGCCGCGGGCAGCGGGGCCAGCCAGCTCAGGCGGCTTTCGGAGAGGCCGGCATCGTTGGTTTGGCTAACCTGGCGCGGGGCCAGCGGCGGCACGGCGTCTTTCCAGGGCATGGTGGGCACCAGGGCCGGGTAGCGGTAAAAGTCGCTGCGCAGCGAGTCCACAAAACCCAGCGGGTTGGCCAGCAAAGGCGTGGTGTTGTAGAAGATGCTACCCACCACGTTGGGCTGCTGGCGGAGCAGACGAATCTGACTCGGCAGTTGGGTGGGCAGGCGGAACCTGGGCTCGGTGGCCGTGGTGCTGACTCGGTACACCCCCTGCCCCACGTACACGTGGCGCACGGTGTCGGGGTTCACCTGCTGGCTCCACCAGGGCACGATGAGGGAGTAGTTGGCGGCCGTCTGGCCGATGGCAAAATACACCTGCGGGGCGAGGTAGTCGACCCAGCCGCGGCGCAGCCACTTCCGCGAATCGGCAAAAATGTCGGTGTACGAGGCAAAGGCCGTGGTGGCGGTGCCGCCCACGCTGGTGCCATTGCGCCACACCCCGGGTGGCGAAATGCCAAACTTTACCCAGGGCTTGGCGGCCCGGATACTGTCGGACACCAGCTTGACGAACAGGTCCACGTTGTTGCGCCGCCAGTCGGCCAGCACGGTGAAGCCACGTGGGTCGGCGGCAAAGGAGGCAGCGTCGTTGAAGGTGAGGCCGGTTTGCGGGGCCGGATAAAAGTAGTCGTCGAAATGGATAGCGTCCACGTCGTAGCGTCGCACCACGTCCATCACCACGCGCACCAGGTACTGGCGCACGGCGGGCAGGCCGGGGTCGAGCACGCGCAGGTTGCCGTAGGGCACCACCCAGTTAGGGTGCTGCACTGTAACGTGGCTGGGGGCGACGCTGGCCGTGGCGCTGCTGAGGGCGCGGTAGGGGTTCAGCCAGGCGTGAAACTCCATTTCGCGGCGATGGGTCTCGCGCACCATGAAAGCCAGCGGGTCGTAGGGCGGGTTGGGGGCCAGGCCCTGGGTGCCGGTCAGCCACTCGCTCCAGGGCTCCAGGGTGCTGGGGTAGAGGGCGTCGGCGGACGCCCGAATCTGGACGACCACGGCATTGATGCCGTTTTGGCGGTGCCGGTCGAGTAGGCTAATGAATTCCTGGCGCTGCTGAGCCGGCGTGCGGCTGCGGCTGCTGGGCCAGTCCAGGTTGAAGATGTGCGCTATCCAAGCCGCGCGCAGCTCGCGTTTGGGCGGTACCGACCGGGTTTGGCCAGGGGCTGAAAAAGCCAGCGACACCAGCGCCAGCGCCACGCTAAACCACCGAACGATGCACTGTGTAGAAAGAACCATAGATGTCTGGGGCAAGGTAGGGAAAGGAGTTATCCGTTCGGAAAGGTATTAAATTCTGGGGTCAAGGAGCGCCTTTGTGCTCGCGCCTGCGCCTGGCCCCAAAGGTCGTAAAAAGCTCGCGGCGCCTCCCAGGGATTACCCTGTTGAAGCGCCGCGCAACGGACACAATATCTTGCTTTGCTTACGAGGACTGCTTAGTCGCGGCCGGGGCCAAGGCCGCAATGGCCACGTCCTGGTTCAGGAACCTCGACGAATAATCCGTACCGGACTTGTTTATGAACAGGCAGGTGCCGCCATTTACCGTGCCGATGATTTGATCCTTAAGGTCCATGGGCAGCGCCGGACAGCCCAGGCTGCGGCCCAGGCGGCCGTTTTGCTTGATGAACTCTTCGCTGACGTACTCGGCGCCGTGCATTACTACGGAGCGGGCAGCGGCGTTAGTGTTGAAGCCCTCATCCAGGCCCTCGAGGCGCAGGGAATGGCCGTGCTTGCCCTGGTACTCGCTGCCGGTGGCGTAGAAGCCCAGGCTGCTCATGTTGCTCTCGTTGGCGTTGGAGAAGTTGGTGGCCGCGTTTTCGCCGGAGTTGTGGCCGTGGGCGACCAGGGTATGAAACAGGATTTCGTTCTTAGCCAGGTCGAGCACCCACAAGCGCTTCTCAGTTGAAGGCAGGTCGAAGTCAATCACGGTCAGCACCTGCTTGTCCTCCGCCAGCTTGCCCGCCTGGCGCAGGTTGAGGTAGCCCGTCATGGCCTTGGCAAACGTTTCGAAGCGCAAGCCTTCCTGCTCGGCACCGAGGGCACTGTAGGTAGTCCGCAGCTTTTGGTCGAACAAGAGTTTAGGTGTAGCGCTGGTATTGGGCAGGCCCAGCTCACTAGTCGAACCACCAGCCACGGATTTGGTAACGGGGCCCGCTATGGGCGTGGCCAAAAATAAAGATGCCAGGAAGGGCAGCACCCGGCGCGCTATCCGCTGGCGCCGCTGCGACTTTCGTTTCCGCTGAACTACGCTGATATGGTGCATGATTTCTTCGGTTTTGCTGGTGGCCAAGGAACGCTAGGCTTCGGGTAACAAGTGGTTCCGAGCCTTAAGTTACGAAGATTTCGCCTCAGTGGGTGAGCAAGGCGAATTATAAACGGCGGCAGCCTCTGAATAATTCCGATAACTCCGGCCGTCCGGCCCCCTCCTACTGCCATCCGCGTGCCAGAAACCGCCGGCCCGCCGCCCGCCCGTCGAGCCAGCGCGAGGCCAGCCCCGGGCCGCTCAGCAACAGCAGGCTCCCCGCCCGCAGGCTGCCGATGATGCCCTTAAACTGCTCGGGTGGCAGCGCCGGGCAGCCCCGGCTATAGCCCAGGTGGCCGTACTTTTGGATGTAGCCGGGGCTGGCGTAATCGGCGGCGTGCAGCACTATGTAACGGTCGAAGGCATTAGCGTTCTGGCCTTTGTCGAGCCCTTCGATACGGCGCGAATAGCCGTGAATGCCATCGTACGTGCCCGCCGTGCGATAGAAGCCGAGCGAGGTGCAGGCCGATTTTTCCTGGTTGGAGAAGTGCCGGGCGCGCAGGTGGCCCGAGCCGCGGCCGTGGGCGACCAGGCTGCGGTGTAGCACGCGGCCCTTCTTCAGGTCCAGCACCCAGAGGCGCTCGGTGGTGTTGGGCAGATCCATGTCGGCCACGGCCAGCAGGCCACCGCGCTCGATACGGCCGGTGGGGTGCAGGGTGAGGTAGCCTACGCAGGCTTGTTCCAGCACTTCGGGGCGCAAATCGGCCGCAGCAGCGCCAAGGGCGGCGTGCAACTGCCGAATGGCCAGGCGTAGCGTATCCGGCACGTTGGGAACTACGGGCACGGGGGTCAGCGCGAGCGAATCGGGCAGGGCCGCGGGGAACGAGGCAGGGGTGGCAGATTGATGGGCGGCCCAGACCACCGGAGCAGCTCCCCGGCTGGCGGCGGGTTGCCGGGTATCGGCGTCGCCCGACCGGTACTGGCAACCGGTGCCCAGCCCCAGCAGGGTAATTAAAACCAGGAGATACCGGCCTAAAACCCATCGATAAACTGCCCCTTGCGATGCAGCGCCTGTTTCTTTTACCCCCATTCTTCCTTATGCATTTGCTGAAATTAGTGCCACATCCCCCGGTAATGCAAGTAAGCCCACCTGTTTTTTCAAGCTAGCCCCTTGCGGCCAACCTCTCCTTCGACGAGGCTCCATGGCCCGCAAGAAACGACATAAGCGGCGCTGGTTAGCGGCTTAGCTGCGTGACAACGGTACCCAGCGGCCAACAGAGGTCAGGGGTTGAAATAAAAATCACAGCAAAGTGAAAATCATAAAAACTGGAACAAGATAAAATATTGCGGCATATCCGTTTTTACAATTCGATTAATTACTAAATTACAGCGCGATACAATCTCATTTTAGATAACTTACCATTCTGCCTGATCTATTTATTCCACTCTTCTTTCATTCCAAAACCTAATCCCCACTTATGCAGTGTTCTACCATCCTTAATTTTCTCCGCTCCGGCTCCCGCTTCCTGCTGCTGGCCCTACTGCTGGCGTTGAGAACCCAAACCGCCCAGGCTCAGAAAGTCGTGCTCCAAGGCTTTTTCTGGGATTACTGGAACAACAACTACCCCAACGGCTGGGCTAACTACCTCGCCGACCTGGCTCCTCGGCTCAAAAGCATGGGCGTGGATGCGGTTTGGATTCCGCCAACCATCAAGAATGGCAATCAAGGCAATGGCTACTCGCCGTTCGATAACTACGACCTGGGCGACAAGTGGCAAAAAGGCTTCCTGGCCACCCGCATGGGCACCAAGGACGAGCTGCTACGCGCCGTGGCCGTACTGCACGCCAACGGCATTGAGGTGATTCAGGACCTGGTGCTGAACCACAACGACGGGGCCGGCTCGGCTAACGGCCAGGGTGGGCAGGACCCGGCCGCTTACGACGACGGCACAACCAGCCGGTACAAGAACTTCCGCTACGTGAGCTACGCCAGCCCAGCAACCGATGAAAGCGCCACCAACTACCTCGCCCGCAGTGGCCGCTTCGCCAAAAACTGGGAGAACTTCAACCCCAACGTGGGCAACAACTCCACCTCGGGCGACTGGAACGCCCCGCTCTTCGGCCCCGACATCAGCTACTATTCCGGCTCGTACGGGCAAAGCTCGAATGCCACTTACAACCCCGCCCAGGGCACCGACTACATGCGCACCAACCAGCGCAACTGGCTGGTGTGGTATAAAAAGCAAGTCGGCTTTGATGGCGTGCGCCTCGACGCCGTCAAGCATTTCCCCGACTTCGCCGCCGAGGACTTCCTCTACAACCTGCAAAGCAACGCCGGCTGGGCCTCGGGCGGCGCCACCATGTACGCCGTGGGAGAGTGGGTGGGCTCGGCGAGCCAGTTGGACGCCTGGGTCACTAACGTGAACAGCCGCTCGGGCACGTTCGACTTTTCGCTGCGTAACGGCCTCTACCAGGTGGTGAGCCAGGGCGGCAGCTTCGACATCGGCTCGCTGCCCAGCTACCAGCAGGGCCTGCGGGTGGTCAACATCAACGGCACTTACGTGCACCGCACGGCCCCCTTCGTGAACAACCACGACACCATGCGCCCCACCACCGATGCCAGCGGCAACTACAATGGGTGGAATAGCGGCTCGGAGCTGGCCCCGCACATCGACCCGTTCGACCCGCGCCTGTCGGCCGTGTACGCCGCCGCCCTGGCTATGGATGGCTCGCCGATGCTCTACTTTGAGGACGTATTTGACGTGGGCGGTACCGGCAAGCGCTTCAGCCACAGCCCCAAAAGCACCACCGACCTCCCCACCCGCGACGACCTCGTAAACCTGGTGTGGTGCCACCAGAACCTGCACTTCAAGGACGGGGCCTACAAGGTGCGCTACCAGGCGGCCGACCACCTCGTGATTGAGCGCAGCACCAAGGCCATCATCGGCATCAACGACAGCTACAGCAATTGGCAGAACCACACGGTGAGCTGCGATTTCCCGGCCGGTACCGTGCTCAAGGACTATTCCGGCGCCAACGGCACGGCGACCGTCACGGTAAGCGGCAGCCAGACCGTGAGCATCAACACGCCGCCCTGCAATGGCACGGCTGCCGGGGGCCGCCGGGGCTATTCGGTATGGGCGCCCACCACGGCCCCCACCGGCTATAACCGGCCGGCCCTGGCTACCACCCAGGAATGGGAGCTGGCCAACGACCTTGGCGACTCCGACAGCCGCAGTCTCCGGCAGGGCGGAGCCCTGCCGGCCAGCTCTACGGCTTACCGCACGGCGGGCTGTATCTACGCCGCCGCCAACAAACCGGTGAGCTACGCCCTCTACCCTACCGATGCCACCCGCAGCCTCACCGTGGCCGTGCTAAACAGCGCCGGCACCGTGGTCAGCAGCCAGACCGGCACGGGCCCGCTCACGGGCAGCTACACGCCTACCGCCGAGGGCTGGTACACCCTCAAAGCCAGGAATGCCAGTAGCGCCAATCCGGCCCAGAGCGCCTTCGTGAAAGTGACCTACACCGCCCCCACGGTAGTTACCGGCGCCATGGCCGGCCGCTGCGACGCTGCCCTGCTCGCTATAACCAAGGAAGTACCCACCGCCGAAGTCGCGGCCTACCCCAACCCAACCAGCTCAGACCGCATCGGCCTAGTCGTCCAAACCAACCGGGAGCAGGCGGCCACCCTTCGCCTCCACGACCTCACTGGCCGCCTGGTGCACGAAGAAACCGTGCGCCTCTACCGCGGCTCGAACGAGCTACGCCTGGGAGTGAAGCGCCCGCTGCCGGCCGGCATCTACCAGCTCACGATACCAGAGTTCAAGGTCAGCCAGAAGCTGGCGCTGTATTAATTGCTGCCTCAGATGACTTGTGGTCGGTTCCTGGCTGTTTCGCAGCAGCCAGGAACCGACCACAAGTCATCTGAGGCAGCAGTAATCTCATGGCTACCAGCATTTTGTTTTGATAGAGTTAGTATAAATTGATTCTCGCATTATAATTGACTACATTTTGGGAGTTTGTACCTGGATACGTAATATAAAAAATGAAGCTTGAAACATTTTTGTCAACTCTTGTTGAACTTGATAATAAAGAATTATCCTTCCTAAAAGAAACCATCTCCATCGAAACAGTAAATAAAGGTGACTACTTTATTATGAGTGGTCAGACTTCTACTAAAGTCAGCTTTATTAACGAAGGGCTTTTTAAGATGTCCATGACCGATAGCGACGGAAATGAGAAGATAATAGATTTTCTGGAACCATCCAATTTCGTAACGGACTACATAAGCTTTTTGAAACAGACGCCAACTAATTGCAATATTGTCGCGTTGAGGCCTTCGTTATTGGAGAGTATTCATCTTACTGCCTTACAGAACCTTTATGAATACAGCCCCGGTTTTCAGAAGATCGGAAGATTACTTGCCGAGCAAAACTTTATACGCTTTGCGGAAAGGATAAAGGCCCAAACCATGCCGCCGCAGGAGCGATACCGGTTACTCTGTGAACAATCCGCGGAACTCGTGCAGGCAGTACCACAATATATGATAGCTTCCTATTTGGGAGTAACCGCCGAATGGTTATCTAAGATCCGATCAAAAAGATAAGTTATTGAATTAATTCAATGTCTACCGCTAATAGCCCCGCTAGGTTTGCATTATCAAACCTGATGGCCAGCTAAGTTCACATTTGAAAGGTGATGGAGAAAGTCATAATTATCGGTGGAGGTATTGGAGGGTTGGCCATGGCGAACTGTCTGCAGTTGCAGGGCATAGACTTTGAATTGTATGAACAAGCCCCCCGTCTCACTGAGGTAGGAGCTGGTATCGGCATGTCGAAAAGTGCATTGGATATTCTTGAAAAAATAGGCGTATCCGAGAAAGTACATCGCGCCGGAAGCTTTATCAAATACGCTTGCGTTAAAGACCGCAACCTCTCCCTCATCCGGGAATTACCGGTAGAGCTTGACAGTATCTGTATTCATCGCGCACGCTTAGTAGAAATACTGGGAGAAAATATTCCATCCGCAAAAGTTAAGCTCGGCAAAAGAATAAAATCTATTGATCAGGGCAGCGGCGTGGTAAAGGTTCTTTTTGCGGACGAAACTTCTGCCAGTGCGAATTGCGTAGTCGTTGCTGACGGGATTAACTCAGCTATTCGAAACCAGATCTTTCCTGATATAAAAATCCGTTATGCAGATCAGATTATCTGGCGCGGTTTAACAAAAATAAACTTACCGGCATACTACGATAACCGATTTGTTGAGATCTGGGATAATCGCAAGCGGTTTCTGTTTGTTCCGATGGATAAGGAGCATATATTCTGGCTGGCAGTACAGAAGGGCAAACCCGGCGGCAAAGATGATCTCGCAATCATAAAAAATGATTTATTTCGTGATTTCGCAGATTTCAGCCCACTGGTTAAGGACCTAATCAAAAACTCAGAGAATTTTATTCGGAATGACCTCGCCGATTTAGGAGGTCAGCCCCGTAAATGGTCCTCGGGCAACATTGCCTTTATTGGTGATGCAATCCACGCTACAACCCCAAATCTTGCCCAGGGAGCTTGTCAGGCGATAGAAGATGCGTATGCTTTAGCTGCTTGTCTGAAAAAACACGCTCACGATTTACCGAAAGCCTTTTCCACTTACCAAGCGCTACGCCAGGAAAAGGCAATGCTCGTAGTCAATACCTCCTGGAGACTAGGCCAAATGGCTCATACCGCAAATCCATTTCTGCAGTACCTATTCAAAAAATTCTGGCGGTTTGCTCCTGATAGCCTGTTCAAAAAGCAAGAGAAAGTCATCAATGACCTTTCCTACACAGAGAAAATAAATTAAATAACTCTGCGATGCATTGCTTCTAGGCCTTGTTAGGCGGTGTGGAGAATTGCTAACCCAAGTTGTGGCCTAGCCGCGTGGCGGCGGCAGGTTGATAGTCTATCAACAAGAACGGGGTTGAGAGCCGCATAATGGTGCCAGGCTCGTCTGGACAACACTGTCACCACTACGCGGCTTTATCCGGGCAGGTATTCCGTTTTCTACCACCCTGCCGCCGCCACGCGGCTAAGCCACAACTTGGGTTTGTTAAGCAAACGGTGCTGCTAAGTTGGTCGAAGCCTCTCCCAAGCGATTTCGACTCAATGAAGTAACAGAGATACTTCGACCAACTCAGACGGACCGGCGTTTTACTCTTTACCAACTGGCCACTAGCCCTAGGAGGATTATCCATTACTGCCGAGTCTCACAATGAGCATCAAGACTTTTGGCTTAGCATTCCAATAGGGTTAAACTCCATCTGGTCGGGAGTCGGGAGTGAGCCCACCTCTAGAAAAACACGCTGGCGTTCAGCTTTAGATAAAACGGGGTGCCGGGCGTGAAGTGCAACTCATCCACGCCATCCGCCGGCTCGGTAGGCAGGCGGCTTTGGGTGGCAAACTGGGCCTGGTTCCACTGCACGTTGAAGAGGTTTTCGACGGTGGCGCCCACCTGGAAACGGGGCTGGGTGTAGGCCGCTACGGCATCGACGAGAAAGTAGCCGCGGGCCCGGATGCTGCCATCGTCATTGGCCGGGCGGCTATCGATGTGACGGTAGCGCAGGCTGGCACTCAGGCCATTGGGCTGCTTGTAAGTCAGGCCGCCAATGGTAGTGAATGTGGGGGCAAGCGGGATGTAGTTGGCCGGGGCTGGTGCTTCGGTCTGCCGGCCGTAGTTGTAGTTGAGGTCGGTGTCGAGAAACAAGCGGCGGCTAAGCTGGTAGCGCAGGGCCAGGTCGAGCCCGTAGCGCTGAGTGGGGCCGGTGTTTTCCACGTTGCCGTCGTCGCCCACATACACCAGCTCGTCTTGCAGGTGCAGGGCCCACAAGGCGGCGTTTACCACCAGGCTCGGCACCGGCTTAAAGGTGCTGCCCGCCTCGTAACCCAGGGCCCGGGGCAGCACGTTCTCGTTAGTGCCCCGAATTACGCCCCGCGCATCGTTGGAGTGAAACCCAAAGCCGGAGCGCGCGAACAACTGCACGGCCGGCGAAAGCTGGTAGTACAGATTGAGCTTGGGCGAGGCAAGGGCCCGGGTCAGACGGCCCCGCAACGGCTCTAGGTTCGCGGTGGCTTCGTTGGCCAACACCCCCCGAAAGTCGAAGGTGAAGACGTCCAGACGCACGGCCGCGTTCATGGTGAAGCGGTCGGTCAGGGCCAGGGTTTCATCCAGGTAAGCGTGGAGGTTCTGCTCAAATAAACGGCCGGCCGTGATGGTATCGGTCACCTGGCGGCGCACGGCGTGGCGCAGAGCCAAGCCCGCGTCATCAATGCGGGTGCCCACGCCCAGGGTGCTGTGCAGCAGGTGGGACCCGAGCTGGTCGTCGCGGTCGTAGGTGCCGGTGTAGCCGTAGATGTTGCGGCCGGTTTCGGTCTGGTTGATTCCGTCGCCGCCGTTGGGGCGTTCGAGGAAGAAGGTGAAGTTGGAAAACAGGTCGAAGTGGTAATTCGAATAGTACACCTGCTGGCGCAGCACGGCATCGTGCGGCAGCCCCGTGGTGAGAACAGCCGAGGCGTTGGTGCGGTCGGTGCGCCCTCCCTCGCTGGGGTCGATGCTGCCGTAGCGCGAGATGGCCCCCTCGGCCACGGCGCGCTCGGGTATCTGGCCGCTGGCGTCCCAGTTCGAATTGAAGTGCGAGCCGAGCAGCGTCAGCGAGCTATTATCCGAAAGCTGACCGGTGTACTTGGCCAGGCCATTAAACCGCTTGAAATGCTGCTTGGCATCGAAGTACGAGTTCGTAAACTGGTACTCCGCGGCGACGTAGGCGCTTTCCGATTGCTTGCTGAGCAAGTGGCGGTCGGGGCCCAGCAGGTCCAGCATCACCAATGCCCGGCGGGTATCAAACTGACCCAATTCCAGCTTTACCTGGCTGTTCTCGAGCCGGGTTTTGGTGCGAAACTCCCCCGCCCCGGAGGTAGCGAAATCGCCAAAACGCGCCGAGTACGGGCCTTTGTACACCTTGAGCTGCTCCACCGTTTCGGGAATCACGAAGTGAAAGTCGGCGTAGCCTTGGCCGTGGGCGTGGCTCACCATGTTCACCGGCAGCCCATCAATGCTCACGGCAAAGTCGGTGCCGTGGTCGCAGTCGAAGCCGCGCAGGAAAATCTGTTCGGCCTTGCCGCCGCCCGCGTGCTGCGCGATGAACAGGCCCGGCACCAGTTGCAGCAGGTCCTGAGCCGAGTTGACGGGACGCAGCACGCGGTCGATGTTCGAGATAGCGGCCAGGCTCTGGTTGGGGTCGCGGGGCTGGCTCACCGTCACTTCGGCGAGGTTGAACGTGGTAGCGGTCAGGGTCAGCGCCAGACGGTTAGCGCCCGCGGTCAAGGTTACGGGCACGCTGCTGGTACGGTAGCCCAGCGCACCGATTTGCAGCGTGTGAGCCCCGGCCGCGAGGCCGCTCAGCTTAAAAGTACCCAGCGCATCGGTCACCGTGGCACTGGGCTGGCCCTGTAAGCCCACGCTCACGCCCGCCACTGGTCGGCCCGAGAGCGAATCGGCCACGGTTCCCCGCAGGGTGGCCGGGCTTTGCGCAAAGGAAAGCGGCAACGAAAAAACGAACAGCAGCCCCCCAACGCCTACGTGGCGTAGCACCCGCCAGCGGCAGGCCATCATGCGTAAAAGAGAAGAAATCATAAAGCCGGGAAATACGACGCGGGCCGGGCGTCGAGACACCCAAATCACCGCGTTCAATTAAGAATAAGACGAGTAGACGCCCACTTGCTGGCGGGCGCGCAGAATGGCTGAACGCTGGGCTTGCACCCTGGCGGCAACCGCAATCGGCTTATCCCCGGCGGGGTGGTGGGTAATCAAGGCTCCCGAATCCGGCTTCTACCGCAGCTCCTGATACTCGCGGCTCAGTCGTCAGGGCACGTCGCAACGGCCTTGGTGGCAGCAACAAGCCTGGTTCTGCCGCGCAGTGCGCATCAAGGCCCTTCAATTGGGCCAGAAAATGAAGACCGGCGCCAACGGGTAGTTTGGCCTGGGCCGCTTGCTGATGGCCGTTGCATTGCTCGAAGCAATCGAGCCGCAGGTAGTTCTGCTGTTGGCAGCGGTGGCTGTGGACGTAAGGGTGCGCGGTGGAAAACGATGGAGCGGCGGGTCGCTGTATCGCCAGGCCGGTGCCGACTACCAGCAGGTAGTTGGCTAAAAGCAGCACGGCGAGCAGAGAGCGTAACATGTTGGTTTATAAAATAATGTCGCGTCGGAAAAACCTCACCCCCGGCCCCTCTCCCCAGTAGAGGGGAGCCTGATGGTAGGGGCAGAATGGGAAAACCGCTCTAAGCGGGACGCTGACTCTACTTCTTAATTCCTTTTTTCGATCCGTGTTCCTACCGTCTGGCTCCCCTCTCCTGAGGAGAGGGGCCGGGGGTGAGGTGCCCCTCTCCGCGCCATGTACACGGCGGAGAGCTGCTCTAGGCGAAGAACACGCGCTCTACCGTCCAGTAAGCGGCTACCAGCCCGATTACCACCGAAATGGGAATAACTACCCGCTGCTTGTACCAGCTTTTATGGGCTGCCCAGCGGCCTACCAGCGCCCAAGCGAGTAGAATCACGGTCACCTGGCCCAGCTCCACGCCGGCATTGAAGGACAGGAGCGAGCCGAAGTAATCTTGTGGCGGCAGCCCCAGGCCGGTCAGCGCGCTGGCGAACCCCATGCCGTGCACCAGCCCAAAGCCGAACACGATGGCCACCCGCCACGGATTCAAGCGTTCGGTGATGATGTTCTCAACGGCCATAAAGAGGATGGACAGCGCGATGATGGGCTCAATTACGGACGAGGGGGGCCGGATAAATCCATACATAGCCAGCCCCAGCGTGATGGAGTGCGCGAGGGTGAACGCGGTGGCCTGGAGCAGCACCGGCTTCAAGCGCGGCTCGAGGATGTAGAGGCTGATGATAAACAGCAGGTGGTCGAACCCCAGCGGGACGATGTGCGTGAAACCCAACCGCAGGTAAGTTCCGAAAATCTCCGTCCGCGACAGCTTGGCCAAGTCCGTGTTGAGCACGTGGGCGGCCGTCGGCAAGGCCAGCAGCACCAGCAACACCAGCCCCGCACGGCGGCACAGGTTCATCCCCCTCAACGGTCCAGGTGCTTTCATCTCGAAGGCGTTATCTTAAAAATTAAGTAACTCAAACTACAGAATAGCCGCGGCGCGGCGACAGGTTGGTAGAATAGGCAGCAGGAACGGAGATAAAGCCGCGTCGCGGTGACAGACTCGTTCGGCGGCTCTGCCACCGCGACGCGGCGCTGGGTTGTTCACGGGTTAAACTTCTACCCACCGGTCGCCGCTACGCGACTATTCCACAACCTGGATTACGTAGTTGTATGCAGTCGCTGCCGTGCTACACGAACGTCACGCCACCCGAGCCTACTGGCAAAGCGTCATGCCGAGGCTGTGAACTGAAGGTCGGCGTAGCCAAGCAGCTTGCTCGGGGCCATCTTCACGATTGGTTCACTACTGTGCGAAAGCTGCCTGCCGGCGCTGGATACGAGCCGGTCCTTTGCTGAGGCGATGCCCCACTCCAGTAATCAGCGGGCAGCCAGTAGCTTCTTGCCTTCCGCCCCTATTTCGGGGTTGAGGTAGGGCGCGATCTTTAGCGACTTTTCAATCAGGGCTTGCCCTTCCGTCTTTTTACCCAGCTTGCTTAGAATAAGCCCGGCGCGGCCTAGCAGCACCGGGTTCTGTGAGCCGGTGCGGCGGGCCACCTGCATGTATTTCTGCGCTTCGGCAAATTCGCCGCGCCGGTACAGCACCCAGGCCATGGTTTCGTTCACGTCGATGTTGTCGGGTCGGCGGGCGTACTCGATTTTAGCGTGCTCCAGGGCCTTGTCCAGCTCGTTGGTTTTGAGGTAGGCGTAGGCCAGCTCACGGTCGGCATAGTGGCCGAGCTGCTCGTTACTATCGGCCTCCTTGGCGGCACTGGCGAGCATGGCGATGGACTCCTCCGCCATCTTTTTCGCCTCTTCGGGCTGGCCGTTCAGGCGGTACAAGTCGGTCAGCTCATCAGCAAAGGCATAGTCCTTCACCGTGACGCGTGCCTGCTGGTAAAACCTGATAGCGGTGGCGTAGTCCTGGCGCACGGCGGCCATGCGCCCCAGCCCAGCCAGGGCGTAGGCGTAGCCGGGCCGGGCGGCCACGGCCATGAGGTAGTGGCGACGAGCGCGGGCGGTATCGCCGCTCACTTCGTAGAGGTGGCCCAGGGCCACGCGGGTCCATTCGGTTTGCTCCAGCCCGATGTAGCCGGCTTTGGTGGCCATTTCCATGGCTTTAATGGCGCCGGGCATGTTGCCGTGAATCTCGCGCAGGTAGCTCACCCGGGCGTAGGCCGGCAGGTCGGGGCGCAGGGCATTCATCCGGTCGGCCATTTCAATGGCCTTGTCGTAGTGGCCCATCTCCACGTTGGCATCGGTCAGCAGTCCGTATACGAATCCGCTGTTGGGGTTGAGCTGCCGGGCTTGCTCGGCCAGGCCAAGTCCTTGGGCAAAATGGTGCTGGGTGAGGCACAGCGCAGCCTTGCAGCACAGGGCTTCAAAGTTTTCGGGCTCCGCTTGCAGCACCTCCTCCAACAATTGCATGGCGGCACCGTCGTAATAGGGGTGGTCGCCGGTTACGCGGCCTTCTTGCATGTAGGCCTGCGCCAGCAGCAAGCGGCTTTTCTGGTCATCGGGCTTGCTGCGCAGCGTGGCCAGCAGGCCCTCGATGGCCGCCTTGGTATTCAGCCATTCCCGGCCCGCGGCGAGGTCGCCGTGCCGCTCCTTCAGCGCGGGGGTCGGCGAGGTCGGCCTTTTGAAAATCAGGATGGCCGCGGCCAACAGGCCGAACACCACCAGGAAACCAGGGTACAGATACTTTTTCAAAGCAGCATAAGACAAAGTGGGACGGATAAAGGGCGAGCAGCAACTAAAAAAGAGCCGCCGCTGGTCCCAACCCGGGCCCTACGACGGCTCTTTTCACTCAGTGCTCAGCGCGGCTTATTGGCGTTCGATGCGAACCGATTGTACCACGGTTCCGCCGTTGTACAGGGTGGCAATGTACTGGCCGGGGGCCACATCGGGGCCCGGCTGCCACTGCACTTCGTTGGTGCCCTGGGCAAAAGACTTCTCCTTGGACACGATAGCCACTCTGCGGCCCGTCAGGTCGCTGATGATAACGCTCATCTTGGCCCGGGCGGGCAGCTCAAAGTGCAATGTAGTGCGGTCGTTGAAGGGGTTGGGGTAGGCTTGAGCCACCGTCAGGTTAGGCGACAAGCCGAGGCCACCCGAACGCTGCGACAACGCCGTGCGCTGGGCCGTGGTACCGCTCCAAGGCGTTTGCACGTACGGGAAAGCGGCCCGGAAAGTGGTGTCGTTGGCCGTAATGCCGGCGTTGAAACCCAGTACGCCACCCAGCTGGGCCGTAACCGGGCTGGCCGTCGTCGGGGTAAAATCGTCGTACCACAGGCCAATGGCGGCCAATACCACCCCGCCCACGGCCTGCAGCTCGATGCGCGTTACGTCGTCTTCCAGGCGGCGCCCGTTGGGAAAGCCATCCATGTTAGGAATGAACTGCAGCGCGCTGCTGGCGTTGAAGCGCGGGTCCGTCAGGCCCAGCACAGCGGCGTACAGCAGGCCCTCCGAGCTGAAATCAGCCGAGTTGCGGGTCGTCGGCGGTACGGCCATGTTCAGGCGTAGCATGTCGCCGCCGGGGTTGCCGGGCGAGCCGCCCACCAGCAGGAAGTTGTTGATGAAGGGCTTGCCCGCCGCCAGCGGGTTGCCCGCTTTGCCGGTAGCCAGCTGGTAAGGAATGGCATTGGGTACCCCCGTATGGAAGATGGGCAGAATGTCGACTGAGCGAGGCTTACCCGCCCGCAGCAGGTATTCGCCGTAGCCACCACTGGCAATCGGGGCCAGGGCCGTCCCATTTAGCAGGGCATTACCGGCCAGGCCGCTCACACCGGCCGCGCCGTTACGGAAGTCGAAGCCGGCGAAGGTAGCGCCGCCCAGCAGCGGCTGCCCAGCCAACGACTTGGTCTGGACGCGTAGCGGACCGAGGCCGGGTACGGCTTCGCCAAAGTAAGTCTGGCCCGGGGGCTTGGGGGCAGCCGTGGGGGCCGGGGTGTTGTCGGCCACGTACAGGCCCAGCTCCGGGTTCGACAGGTAGTCATCCGTCGCGGCTGCTTCGGCGTAGGGCGTTACGGCGTTCCAGGCGTCTTTCGCGCCAATGGGGTTAATCACCTCGTTCAGCAGGGGCATGCCCAAACGCGAAACCTGCACGTAGCTGCCCGAGTAGGTCGAGGCCCCACCCGTGGCCGACAGCACCCGGGTCGAAGGCCGGCTGGCCGAGGCCCACACGCCAATCACGTAGTTACCATCGAGGATGTTGGTCGTCGAAGTCAGGGCGGGCGCGCTGGCTTTTTTCAGCACCGACACCGGAATTTGCAGCGCGATGGCATGCGTGTTTTTGCGGGCCACGCCGTCGCGGGCCGCCCCGGGAGCGCGCACGCCGCCCAGGTCAAAAATACCGCCCAGGTCCACGAAGAACGGGTCGTCGGTGGGGCCGCAGAAAATTTTGGTGCCGTCGGGCAGGGTCTGAACGGCCGCGGCCATCAGGGCGTTGTACGTGCTCCCCAGGCCGGCGCCCGGCGTAGTAATCGAGCGCGGCCCCACGTTGGGCGGCGGCACCACGCCATTGGTCACGATGGTGGTGAAAGCTCCCCCACCGACGCTTTTTTCGCAGGTGTAGGTGGTTTTCAGGTTTTGCTTGCCCAGGCGAATGTTAAAAAACGTGGTCGGGTCCTCGTTCGCACGGCTGAACGTGAAGCGGTACGTAATGTCGTCGCCAGCCGTAGCCGCGTTGTTCTTGATGTGAATTTCGTACCGCACGTTCTCACCAAACGTGTTGTAGTTCGGGCCCCCTTGCGGCAGCTCCAGCGGAATGTAGTTGGCGATAATCGTGACACTAGCCGCGGCGTCGTTAGCGGGCGAGTCGGGCGAGCGAAACGCGTAGAGGTCGGTGTTATCGGCTAGCGGGTCGTCGGCGATAAGCGGGGCTTCGCGGTGGCTCGAAGCCTCCAGTGGATTGTGCTGGCCACTCCAGGCAAGCATCCCTCCCACCGACGTTGCGAGTAGAGCAACGTGGAAAAGGGGACGGGTAAGCAGGTTTTTCATGCGGTGTAATGGGTTGAATGAAAGAAAAATATTATTGAAATTCTTCGAACAGTACTAATGCAAATCCCATAAAATGCGTCTGATAGGGCTTGTAACTGTCGATTATCCTATACCTACGGAGAGTTACTCCATTTCGGTTTGATGCTGGACTGTATTTCGCTAAAAATATTTTCGCGTATACCCTCCCATCTGTTCGGAACCCGCCTTGTTTCAAGCTCAGACAGCTTTGGCCGCTACTTTTGCAGGGCGGGGCAGGGCGCTTTTTATATTTTTCTGTGCTGCCGATTGGCGCAGCTCTCACTCATACCTTATGGCCACCGTCGCTATTAATCTCGCCACCGGCACCTTCCAGCAGGAAGAAATCATTGTGGGCATCGACCTGGGCACTACCAACAGCCTGGTAGCTTATGTGCACCCCGACAGCCGGCAGCCCGTGGCCATCAATGACCAGGGCCGGGGCAGCATCGTGCCGTCGGTAGTGCATTTTCCTACCGATGGGGCCGAACCGGTCATCGGCGCCGAAGCCCGCGAGTTCCTCCTCACCGACCCGCAGCGCACCATCTACTCGGTGAAGCGCCTGCTGGGCAAAAGCTACCGCGACCTGGGCACCCACGCCACCCAGCTCGGCTACAAAGTCATCGACGACAACTCGGAAGGGCTGGTCAAAATTCGCGTCGACGACCGGTTCTTCTCGCCCATCGAGCTGTCGGCGACTATTCTGCAAGAGCTCCGGGCCCGGGCCGAGCACGCCCTCAAAACGCCCGTGAACCGCGCCGTCATCACGGTGCCGGCGTACTTCAACGACTCCCAGCGCCAGGCCACCCGCGATGCCGGCCGCCTGGCCGGGCTCGAAGTGCTGCGCATCGTGAACGAGCCCACGGCGGCCGCCCTGGCCTATGGCATCGGCCTCCACCCCAACGAGGAAAAGACCGTGGCCGTGTACGACCTCGGGGGCGGCACCTTCGATATCAGCATCCTCCGCATTCAGCAGGGCATCTTCGAAGTGCTGAGCACCAACGGCGACACCTACCTCGGCGGCGACGACTTCGACCGGGTAGTAACCGAGCACTGGATGGCCGCCTTCAGCCTGCCGGCGGCTTTCCGGGCCAGCCCGCCCCTGCAGCAGCAGCTGCGTCTGGCCGCCGAAATGGCGAAGAAATACCTCAGCCAGCACGACGACTTCACCACGCAGCTAACCGACGAAAGCGGCCAGGTTTTCGCCGTCGACCTCACCCGCACCCAGTTCAACGGCCTTATTCGCCCGCTGGTGGACCGCACCATCGCGGCCTGCCGCCAGGCCGTTCAGGATGCCAAACTGGGGCCCGAACCCGCCGAGCTGGCCACTCAGCTCGATGCCGTGCTGCTCGTGGGCGGCTCCACCCGGGTGCCGTTGGTGTACGAAGCCGTGTCGGAGTTCTTCGGCCAGCCCGCCAACCGTTCCCTTAACCCGGACGAAGTGGTGGCGCTGGGGGCCGCTATTCAGGCCGACATTCTGGCCGGGAACCGGCGCGACGTGCTGCTGCTCGACGTTACCCCGCTCACCCTGGGCATTGAAACGCTCGGGGGCCTGCTGGACCCCATCATTCCGCGCAACTCCAAAATCCCAACTAAGGCCGGCCGCCAGTACACGACCAGCGTCGACGGCCAGGTCAACCTCAAAATTGCCGTTTACCAGGGCGAGCGCGACCTGGTGAGCCAGAACCGCAAGCTCGGCGAATTCACGCTCCAGGGCATTCCCGCCATGCCGGCCGGCCTGCCCAAAGTGGACGTTAACTTCCTGCTGAACGC
The DNA here is from genome assembly GCF_014699115.1 of Hymenobacter montanus. Taxonomy (GTDB): domain Bacteria; phylum Bacteroidota; class Bacteroidia; order Cytophagales; family Hymenobacteraceae; genus Hymenobacter; species Hymenobacter montanus. The sequence continues at coordinate 242,350 of NZ_JACXAD010000004.1, read as the reverse complement.
CGATGGTATTCTTCAGGTGGAAGCCATTGAGCTACGCTCCAACACCCGGCAGCAAGTTGAAATCAAGCCCCAGTACGGCCTGACCGACGAGCAAGTCGAGCAAATGCTGATGGACTCGCTCGTGAATGCTAAGGAAGACGTGGCCACTCGCCTGCTCATCGAGGCCCGCACCGCCGCCGAGCAGTTGCTGTATCAGGTCAGCAACTTCACCCGCAAAAACCGCGAGCACCTCACCGAAACCGAGCTGGCCGCTACGGAGGCGCAAGTCGAGCGGGTACGCGCCGCCCTGGCTGGTACCGAGCGCGACCCCATCCTCAAAGCTATGGACGAGCTCGATGAGCTAACCCGTCCCTACGCCGAGCGGGTGATGAACATCTCCATTCAGCAGGCCATGGCTGGTAAGAAAATCGGATGAGCTTACCCCCGCTGGCATGGCTGGACACAAGTATCATTTTATACCCAACCGAAAGGCCTCAGGAAATAACTCATTGATTATTATCACAATTAATGATTTGATTGGCATAACCTCGCCTCGCAGCAGCTACTCTGGGTGATATCGACTAGTTGCGCTATGGTGCTTTGCCAAGTCATGCTACCGCTATTCGGGGCAAGTGAAGCAGGTTTACGTCAATAGGGGCAGCTTTGAGGCCTTAATGAATGCTGTAGTGCACAAAGGCAAGTAGGCTTTTGCTTATTTTTTTTTGCCAGGGCGTAGGGGTGAATGGGTGGTAATGTATCATACCGATACACACTGCACCATTATTTCAGAATTCATAACATGAAATACTCACCCCTTTCCTCGGCCAAAGTGCTACTACTGGCACTGACGGCCTTCGCTCACTTTTCCTGTGAGAAAGAAAACAATGAGACGCCAGCCCCAAACCCTCAAGCTCGCCTTACCGCTAAAATCGACTCGGTGTGCCGGGCCAGCATGAGCGACAATACGGTGCCTGGCATGAGCGTAGTAGTGGTTAAGCAAGGCCAAGTCCTCTTCAATAAGTCGTATGGCGTGAGCAATCTGCAAACGCAGCAGCCGGTCACCGCCGATACAAGGTTTCACACTGGCTCTACCAATAAGGCAATGACGGCTATTGCCGTTATGCAGCTGGTAGATCGGGGCCTCATACAGATCAATCGGAAGGTTACAGAGTATCTGCCAGATTTCAGGATGGCTGATGCCCGCTATCAAGACATAACGGTGGAACACTTACTGACCAATTCCTCCGGGATAGAATATGGCTTCGAGGAAGGCGGATTCGCCGATGATGCGCTGGAGCAACAGGTAGCGAAGCTGGCTAACCAGCAATTACGCTTTAGCCCTGGGCAGGGCTATGAATACGCCAACGCTGGCTGGAGCGTTCTGGGGCTGATTGTTCAGCGGCTGTCCCGACTTCCTTATGAAAACTATATGCAAGCGAATGTTTTCCAGAGACTGGGCATGAACAACACCACGCTCGCCTACTGGACCCCCAATGCTTTAGGTGGCACCCAGGGTTACGTGCTGTCTAACCAGAACGAAGTGACTCCACTCGCTCCTTTTTTGAACCGGGGATATGGTCCGGCGGGCATGGTCATATCAACTAGTAACGATATAGGAAAGTACTTGCTCATGCTGCTCGCCAGGGGCAGAAACTCCCAAGGGGAGCAGATACTTAGCGAGTCTTCGGTTCAGGCAATCCTTACGCCACACGTAGACGCCGAAAGTGAAATGGGTTATCCCAGCATCCGTTACGGATATGGATGGGAAGTTGTCAACCCCGGCCAGGGCAAAGCCCCGTACTTGGCGCATGGTGGCGCGATAGGCTCAATGGCCGCGGTGTTTATATTAGATCCAAACCAGCAAGTTGGGGTGGGTCTTCTGTTCAATCGGGTCGATTATAATAAGGTCCCTGTTGCAGATGCGATTCGGGAGCTAGCTACGTCGAATTAGTAGCAAACTCCCGTCGCGGGCCAGACGCGGCGCGGTGGCAGATTGGTAGGAAAGATAATCCGTGCCAACCTGGGGCCGCGTAGCGGGGGCAGAGCTGCTGGACGACTCTGTCACCGCGACGCGGCTCTATCCCCGTGCTGGCTGCCTATTCTACCAACCTGGCGCCGCGCCGCGGCTGGTCCGCAACTGGAGCCAGCAGCAATGCTCCAAGCCCTGAATAATCAGGGTGTAACTTTTCGGCCACACGGTTGCTCAGCGTCGGCTGGCAGCATAATAACGGTAGCCCGTTCGATTACCTGGTCGGGTAAGTCGAACGGGCTACCGTTGTTGTCGCGGCCTCGGCTCGCAACCCAGGAAGCTTTACTATGAGGTCATCGTTTTTTAACAGCTGGCTTGGTAGCTCGAACCGGTGATTTCGCCGCATTTGGCTGGATACCAAACCCCAGGACAGCCCGGGATGCCGTATCTCGAAATGTTACCTCCAGCAGCACAGAAGGTGTTTTTAAACTCGAATCGGCGGCGAAGGAGAAGGAATAGAACAACCGGGAAGCGCCACCATCTCCCAGCCGCACTCCCAGCTTATACAATTCTATTTCGTGGCTGCGGCGTTGCCCACGCTTCCATAGTGGCTGAGCTGACGCTTTAAAATGAGCTAGATCAACGGCTCGCCGTACCTCCGGCGCCAAGTGCCCGTAGGCTCGCACATAATCGGCGCGCAGCACGGCGCGCAAAAACTGCCCGGCTACCTGCCCCTGGCTCAGCCTTGGGGCAGGCACTCGAACACCCAACCAATGCCGGCCTGCTCCAAGCAACGGCATCAGTAGCCCAAATATCCAGATCAGCCTTCGAAGCCTCGGCGCTCTACTCCTCGCTCCCTGCTGTACCGCAGAGTGATTCTCCAGTCCTTTCATGGCCAAAAATAACTGGGCAAAGGTTCGTACTGCTAAAAAAATATTTAATCAATCCTATCCAACGCCAATGCTACTGCAAGCTGATGCAACGAGATGATGGTAGAACCTTAGCCTTGGTTAAACGGTTGGTCCAGAAGTCGCATTTGACGATCCGGTTTAGTGAGGGCGTCTCCAAGAGCTGATGTGATGAAGGGTGCATACCGGACCGCATCCTTTCGGTCAGATCTCCTGCCGTTTCACCCGCTTGGCGGCAGGCCCTGGCCGACACTGCCCCCATGAGTTGGCAGCACTTTAACCTGCGGGGGAGTTCGACTTTTCGGACGAAGCGGTACACATTGATTTAGGGCCGCTTCTGACCGTGGAGCGGGAGCCCGCTGAAAGCGAATCGGCTGCAAGCCCAAATGCGACTTCTGGACGAAACGTTAAACCAAGACCAGTAACCGGCGTTGCGCTCGCCAGAAAAAACGCGAAGGGCTCGTCGGCCAAGCTGGCTAGTTCAGGGTTGGGGAGCACGCGGATGAGTAGCGAGCAGCACCAGCGCGAACCGCTCGCGCCATACGGGCCGGGCCGTGGCTCCACTTGGGCAAGCGCTGGCGCATGGGGCCCAAGTAGAGCCACGGGCCGGTGCGGATGCCCGGTACCTATTCGCCCGGGATGTAGCCAACCAGCAGTAGATTAACATATTCATAATGAGCTGCTGAAGAGCTGTTATATTTAAGAACTGTCCTCAAGAGGAGGCCTACTCCTCATATATCCGCTGATCGAAACAGCTCTCCTGCGTCATTTTCCGGGCCCCTGATATACGTGTATGATTCGTCATGGTCCTGCTACCGGGCTGTAGGCTCCACCAACCCCGCCAAGCGGCCCAGGGTAGCTAGGTTGGCTTCTAGCCCGGCCGACCACGGCTGGCCACACGTGAGGCGCAGGCACGAATCATAGCGGGCTTGCGCCGAAAATAGCGGGCCGGGCACAAACCCGATACGGTGCTGCAAGGCCTGCTCGTGCAGGGACACGGCATCTCCGGAAGCGGGCAATTCAATCCATAGCACAAAGCCACCAGCGGGCTGAGTGACGCGGGTGTCGGCTGGAAAATAGCGCTGAATAGCTTGAGTGGTCTGTTGTACCTGTTGCGCAAACGCCTGCCGGAGCTGGCGTAGATGGTGGTCGTAGCGGCCGTGGGCCAGGTACTCGCTCAGGGCCAACTGGGGTAGGGTGGCGGTGGCTAGGTTGTGCATGGCTTTGAGTCGCTCGACCTGGTCCCGAAACCGTCCTGGCGCGGCCCACCCCACCCGGTAGCCGGGGGCCAACTGCTTGGAAAACGAGGCGCACAGCAGCACCCAGCCGTCGCGGTCGTACGCTTTGCAGGCCCGTGGCCGGGCCGGACCAAAGTACAGCTCGCCGTACACGTCGTCTTCGATGAGGGGAATCTGCCAGTGCGTCACCAACTCCACCAGCACCTGTTTATGGGCTTCGGGCATACAACTGCCCAGCGGGTTATTGAAGGTGGGCACGAATAGGCAGGCCGCCACCTGTTGGCGCTCAAAGGCGGCTTCCAATTCGATCAAGTCCACGCCGGTGGCAGGGTCGGTGGCGATTTCCAGCGCGTGCAGGCCCAGGTTTTCCAGGGTTTGCAACAGGCCGTAATAGGTTGGGGTTTCAACGGCCACTGTGTCGCCGGGGCGAGTCACGGCCCGCAGGCACAGGTAGAGGGCTTCGAGGCAGCCGCTGGTGATTACTAGGTCGTCGGCCGTAAGATTGCCCCCCCAGCGAGGGGCCTGCCGGGCGATGTGGCGGCGCAGCCCGACGTTGCCGGCCGCTTGCTCGTAGCCTAGACTGGTGCGGCCAGCCGTGCGCAGCACCCGGCCCGTGGCTTTGTGCAAGGCCGCCACCGGCAGGAGTTCCAGGGCCGGCACGGCCGCCGCGAACGGCCCAAAGGATCCGGCGGCCCCGTCCAGCACCTCGGCCAGCCGCCGGCTGATGCGCACCGGCGTGGCGGTGGTCGCCGAGGGGGCCGCCAACGGCGCGGCCAGCACCGGCCGCGCTGGCCGTACGAAATACCCCGACCGGGGGCGGGCTTCCAACACCCCCGCGTTTTCCAGGGTGCAATAGGTCTGAAACGCCGTGCTTAAGCTTACCCGGTGCTCGCGGCTGAGCTGGCGCAGGGAGGGCATCCGTTCGCCGGGCTGCCACACGCCTTGTTCGATGAACTGCTGAAGGGTACGACTTAGCCGAACGTACAAGGGCTCTTTTTCCGAAGAAGGCATGGGGCGGGCGGCATCTGTTCTGCTTAAAATTACTAAACCTGCATCTGTTTCGGTTGGGTTGGCACGCCGCACCTTTGTGCGGACCTCAGGTAGGCTTTCGTATCAGGGCTGAAGACATTCAGGAATCTGTGGAAAATCTCTGCACATCCTGTTTCATCTGGCCTCCGAGCCGTCAAACCTTCCCGTTCGCTTCGTGGCAACGCTATAGAGGAGCGTTGGCAGGAGAGCAGATTCGACGGCACTGATGCCCGATGAGCTGACCCTGAAAACGAAGTTCTGACCTGCTTCATTTTACCACCACACTTGCAGACTTTAGGATGATGCGAATCGCAGTATTTGGCAACAGACGCGTCGGAGCCTTATTTGGAGGCCGCTTGGCTTGCTGCATGTACCGGCTGTTTTTCTTCGTTCTGTTGTGGCTGTCCACTAGTCAGGCTGGCGCCCAAAAACCCAACCAGGTCCGCGTGCAGTGGCTGGGACACGCCGCGTTTCAGATTACCTCGCCCGGTGGCACGGTGCTGCTGCTCGACCCGTTTCTTTCCCAGAACCCCAACACGCCGGACAGCCTCAACAACCCCGGCCACTACCGCCCCGCCGCCATCCTGGTGACGCATTCACACGCCGACCACCTGGGCGACGCGCTGACAATTGCCAAAAATACCGGCGTCAAAATCATTTCGCCCCGGATGACGGCCGTGTACGGGCGCCAAACCCTGGCCGATTCGCTGCAACTCATCTTCAACGTGGGGGGCACGGTGACGGTGGGCGATGTGCGCATCAGTGCCGTACCGGCCATGCACTCCAGCGACTTTGGCGGCCGGCCCATCGGCTTCGTGCTTGCCTTTACCAACGGCGAAACCATTTACCACACCGGCGACACCTGGATTTTCGGCGACATGGCCCTGATTCAGGAATTTTACCGGCCCACTATCATCCTGCTCAACGTAGGCGGCGGGGCCTTCAGCCAGGATGCGCAAACGGCACGCACGGCCGTCCGGCGCTATTTCCACCCCCGCGTCGTCATTCCCATGCACTTCGGCCCGACACCCTACCACCTAGCCACGGAAGCCGAGGTGCGGGCGGTGTTTGCGGGCGATAAACGGCTGCGCGTGCTCCACCCGGGCGAGTCGGCCTGGTTCGGCCACGAATAAGCCTTCCAACGAGGCGAGTATCGGCGCTGTTGGTGGGGGGTGCTGGCTGTTCGCAAAGTGTAGCGTACCCGCTTTCTTTTCTGTTTATTTCCCATACTCATGCACTCCCTACTTGCCGCTGATTTAGACTCCCTGCCCACCCTGTTGGCCACTGCCCGGGAGTTGAGCCTCGACTATCTTGCTTCGCTTGCCGGCCGGCCGGTGGCCCTGGCGACAACCGAATCGGCACCCCCTGCTTTGCCCGAGGAGGGGGCCGGTGGCGAGGCCGCGCTGCGTCAATTCTGGGCCGAGTACGCGCCGCAGCTGGGGGCCAGCGCCGGGCCGCGCTTCCTGGGTTTCGTGACGGGAGGCAGCACCCCCGCTGCGCTGGCCGCCGACTGGCTGGTGAGCGCTATCGACCAAAACCTAAGCAACGACGGTTACTCCGTCGTGCCGGCCATTGAGCGGGCCGCCCTGCACTTGCTGCGCCAGCTCTTTGGCCTGCCCGCCGCATTTGCGGGCGTGTTTGTCACTGGGGCCACCCAGTCTAACCTGGTGGGGCTGGCCGTGGCCCGTCAGTGGGCCGCCGCGCGGGCCGGGCACGACGTAGCCCAGCGCGGGTTGTACGGCCTGCCGCCGCTACCGCTACTGAGCGGGGCGGCCCATTCGAGCATCTACAAAGCGGCCGCCATCCTGGGGCTGGGCCGCGACCAGGTGCGGGCTGTGGGCCAACTGCCCGGCCGCGAGGCCCTCGACCCAGTGGCGCTGGAGGAAGTGCTGCGGGCGCTAAACGGCCAGCCAGCCGTGGTGGTGGCCAACGCCGGCACCGTCAACAGCACCGACTTCGACGACCTGCGGGCGCTAGCGGCGCTGAAAGAGAAATATCCGTTCTGGCTACACGTCGACGCGGCGTTTGGCGGCTTCGCGGCCGTTGTGCCCGAACTGGCCGTTCGCGTGGCCGGCTGGGAGCACGCCGATTCCATCACCATCGACGCGCACAAGTGGCTGAACGTGCCCTACGACGCCGCCATGCTTTTCACCCGCCACCCGGCCCTGCAAGCGGAGGTGTTCAAAAATTCGGCCGCTTACCTCGGCCCGCTGGGCGAGCGGCCCGATTTCGTGCACCTCACGCCCGAAAATTCGCGGCGTTTCCGGGCCCTACCCGTGTACCTCTCGCTACTGGCCTACGGCCGGGCCGGTATCGCCGATATTGTGGTCCGCAACTGCGCCCAAGCCGCTGCCCTGGGCACGTTACTCGAAGCGTCGCCCGCGTTCCGGCTGCTGGCGCCCGTGCGCCTGAACGTGGTGTGCTTTACCCTGACCGGGCCAAACCCGGCGGGCAGCCACATCAAGCAGGTACTGGAGCGGGTACGAGACTCTGGCGAAGCATTTTTGACCCCAACGGTATACGCCGGTACGCCGGGAATACGGGCGGCCTTCAGTAACTGGCGCACCGAGTTGCCTGACGTGGCGCGGGTAATGACCGCGCTCTACGCGGCAGTGCCGGAAATCCGCCACGCGAGTCGGTAGCTAAGCAAGTCGGCTTTCAGGTAACTAATAGGCCTTGAGTGAAAGGTAGCCCAAAAGGCACGCTTGGCGGGGCGAGCTCTTAGGTGGCGGCCTCTTCTGGAGTTTCCAGACCCGTAAAGTGTAGGAAAGACCTGCTCGCATGCGGCCTGGCGCAGGGCGTCACGCTGGAGGTAGAACAGTTGTTCACCGATGCTGATGTGGGCGTAGCCGAGCTGCACCAAAAGAAGGGTAAACGCTACCGGAAGCGTTAAGCCCTACTCCGTAGTGGCGGGCACCAGCACAAACACGTCCTCGCCCGGCCGTTTCATCAGGTACTTCTCCCGGGCAAACTTCTCCAGCAGGGCGGGTGAGCTCATTAGCTCAGCCCGCTCTTTTTTCACTACCTCAATGTTGTCGAGGTAATACTGCTTCTCGTTGCGTAGCTCCTTCCACTTACGGTAGATGTCGACCTGCTTGCCTAAATCGTTGGCGTCAAACACCAGCATCCACACCAGGAACCCCATGCCGGTGAGGAAGTAGAAGCTGCGGACCACCCGCAGTAGTGGGCTGATAAAGCTTGGTAATTCCATCAGAGTAAAGATAATACCAACGGCCAATTCTGCGCTCGCAAAATTGGCCGTTGGAGTACCTGCTTTATTTCGGGCAGCTACATTTTCTTGCCCGGGAAGTAGGCTACTTCTCCCAGCTCCTCCTCAATGCGGAGCAGCTGGTTGTACTTCGCCATCCGGTCGGAGCGCGAAGCCGAGCCGGTCTTGATCTGGCCCGTATTCAACGCCACCGCCAGGTCGGCAATCGTGCTGTCTTCCGTCTCGCCCGAGCGGTGGCTCATGATGCTCTTGTAGCCGTTCCGGCGGCCCAGGTTCACGGCCGCGATGGTCTCGGTCAGCGTCCCAATCTGGTTCACCTTGATGAGAATAGCGTTGGCGATGTTCTCGTCGATGCCGCGCTGCAAGCGGTCGACGTTGGTCACGAACAGGTCGTCGCCCACCAGCTGAATCTTGTTGCCCAGGCTTTCGGTGTGCAGCTTCCAGCCCGCCCAGTCGTCCTCGTCCATGCCGTCTTCAATGCTGATGATGGGGTACTTGTTCACCCAATCGACCCAGTAGTCGGCCATTTGCGAAGAAGTCAGCTTGTCGCCGGTGCTTTTTTTGAAGTGGTACATGCCATCCGAGTAGAACTCCGACACGGCGGCGTCCATGGCAATCATCACGTCCTCGCCGGGGCGGTAGCCCGCTACCTCAATGGCCTGCAGCACCACCTTAATGGCTTCTTCGTTCGATTTGATGTTCGGAGCAAAGCCACCTTCGTCGCCTACGTTGGTGCTCAGACCCTGCTTCTTGAGTACCCCTTTCAGCGTGTGGAAGATTTCCGACCCCCAGCGCATTGCCTCCGTGAAGGACGAGGCCCCCACGGGCATAATCATGAACTCCTGGAAGTCAATCGAGTTGTCGGCGTGCGAACCCCCATTCAGGATGTTCATCATCGGCACCGGCATGGTCGAGGCCCCTACCCCGCCCACGTAGCGGTACAGGGGCATGTTAGCGTCCAGGGCCGCGGCCCGGGCGGCAGCCAGGCTCACGCCCAGAATGGCATTGGCGCCCAGGCTGGCTTTGTTGGGAGTGCCATCCATCTCCAGCATAATCTTGTCGATCAGCGCCTGCTCGTACACGGAGAAGCCCACCAATTCCTCCGCAATGCGGGAATTGACGTTCTCTACGGCTTTCAGGACGCCCTTGCCCATGTACTGGCCCGGTTCCTCGTCGCGCAGCTCTACTGCCTCGTGTTTGCCCGTGCTCGCGCCGGAAGGCACGGCCGCGCGACCCATCACGCCAGAATCAAGGGTGACGTCAACTTCCACGGTCGGATTACCCCGGGAATCAAAAATCTGGCGGGCGTGAATTTGCGAAATGAAGCTCATAGAAAGGTGTTTTAAAAACAGTTTGGATGCCACAAACCTACGCGAATCAGCCCGGATAAGCATAATTATGCGCTAGTCACCCTCCTACCGGGCCACTGTCACCTCAGACCTGGGCGAAGCAGCTGGCTCGCTTCGTTGCGCCAGAAGCTGATTACTCCCTCACGCGAGATGCCCCACCCCGTGCGATGGTGGCTAAGGCCGCGTCAAACAAAAAAGGACGCACCTCGCAGCGCGTCCTCTTCTAGTCGAAAAGCCAGATTAACTAAGCACCTGCTTCGTCGGCCTTAGCTTCATCGCGGCTCTCGCCGTCCTTTACCGTTTCCGTAGCCGTATCAGCGGGTGCTGAAGTCTCTACCGTGGCAGCGGGCGCAACGGCTTCGTCGGTCACTTCAACGGCTGAAGTAGCGGCCTCCCCCGTGGCGGCCCCCGACGACTTGCGACGGCTGCGCGAGCGACGGGTCGAAGTAGTAGCCTTCTCGGCGGCGGCCGATTTAGCGGCCAGTAGCGTCTCGTTGAAGTCAACCAGCTCGATGATGCACATCTCGGCGTTGTCGCCCAGACGCGTATTGCTCAGCTTCAGAATGCGGGTGTAGCCCCCAGGCCGGCTAGCAATCTTGCTCGAAATATTCCCGAACAGCTCCTTGATGGACTCTTTGTCCTGCAGGGCCGCGAACACCATGCGGCGCGAGTGCGTGGTGTCTTCTTTCGACTTGGTCAGCATCGGCTCCACGTACTTGCGCAGGGCCTTGGCTTTGGCCACCGTCGTGGTGATGCGCTTGTGCAGGATAAGCGACGAAGCCATGTTCGACAGCATCGCGTGGCGGTGGGCGGTAGTCCGGCCCAGTTGGTTTACTTTTCTTCCGTGTCTCATTGGACGTTTGAAAAAATGTGCGCTTGCGGGCGGCGACCACGGCGGGCCAAAGCCTCATTAGAACCGCTGCCCCTCGGGCACACTGTTAAAAAATATGATAAATGAAAAATGTGAAGATGTAAAGATGTGAAGATGTGGAAATTGTGGTTTGAGCACGAAGCTCGCATTTCCACATTATCACATTTCCACATCTTCACATTATCTTATCACATCTCCACATTAAAAAACTAGTCTTCGTCGAGGCGGTATTTGCTCAGGTCCATGCCGAACTCCAGGCCGCGCTCCTCCACGAGGTTTTCCAGCTCGGTGAGGCTCTTCTTGCCGAAGTTGCGGAACTTCATCATGTCGGCGATTTCGAGCTGAACCAGTTCGCCCATCGTCTTGATGTCGGCGGCTTTGAGGCAGTTCTTGGCGCGTACGCTCAGCTCCATGTCCTCCAGCGGAGTCTTGAGCATCTTGCGCATCTGCATGGTTTCTTCGTCAATCGGCTCGTCTTCCGTCACCCGCGGCCCTTCTAGGGTCATCGTGTTATCGGAGAACAGCATAAAGTGCTGGATGAGGATGTTGGCCGCCCCTTTCAGCGCTTCCTCGGGGTGAATCGAACCGTCGGTCTGAATCTCAATGATGAGCTTCTCGTAGTCGGTCTTCTGCTCTACCCGGGTGTTCTCGATGCTATACTTCACGTTTTTAATGGGCGTGTAGATGGCATCAATGGCAATCTGACCGAAAACCTGGTCCGCGGGCTTGTTCTCCTCGGCAGGTACGTAGCCCCGGCCCCGGGCAATGGTCAGCTCAAACTCCAGCTCTTTGCTGGGGTCGATGTGGGCAATCACGTGGTCGGGGTTCAGCACCTCGAAACCGCTGGCGAACTTGGCAATGTCGCTGCCGGAGAAGGTCTCCTGACCTTTCACGCGCACCGTAATTTTATCAGCAATGGCGTCGCTCGTCTTCTTGAAGCGAACCATTTTCAGGTTCAGGATGATTTCGGACATGTCCTCAATCACCCCTTCAATGGTCGAAAACTCGTGCAACACGCTGTTCGTGCGAACCGACGTGATGGCGAAGCCCTCCAGCGACGACAACAGGATGCGACGCAGCGCATTGCCAATGGTGACGCCGTAGCCCTTCTCGAGCGGCTTAAATTCAAACGTCCCGGTGAAGTCGTCGGATTTCTCCATCACCACTTTCTCCGGCATCTGAAAAGCTAAGATTGACATATGTGGGGCGTAAAAAATTTGAAAAAATTGGGTGAAGTATAAGCACAAGTGCGGCCCGGCAGTTTGCCGGGCCGCTACCAGTAGCGCTACTTACTTCGAATACAATTCGACGATGAGCTGCTCCGTGATTTTCTCGGGAATCAGCTCGCGGGCCGGGGCCGTGGTAAACTTGCCTGCCATCTCCTTACCATCCCACTCCAGCCAGGAGAACTGGCGCGAGTTGCGAACCGACAGGCTCGTGGTGATGGCTTCGAGCGACTTCGACTTCTCGCGCACGGCCACGATGTCGCCGGGGCGGAGGTGGTACGACGGAATGTTCACCACTTCACCATTCACCGTGATGTGTTTGTGCCCAACGAGCTGGCGAGCTGCCCGGCGCGTCGAGGCGATGCCCAAACGGTACACGGTGTTGTCCAGACGGGCTTCCAGCAGGGCGAGCAGGTTGTCGCCGGTGATGCCGGGCATGGTGGCAGCTTTGTGGAACAGGTTTTCGAATTGCTTCTCCAACATGCCGTACATGTACTTCACCTTCTGCTTCTCCATGAGCTGCACCGCGTATTCCGACTGCTTCTTGCGGCGGCCACGGCCGTGCTGGCCCGGAGGATAGGCTTTCTTGTTGAGTGCTTTGTCGGGGCCGAAAATCGGCTCGTTGAAGCGACGGGCAATTTTTGAGGTAGGGCCGGTATAACGTGCCATCTTACTATACTATCAGAAGTGAAAAACTAAACGCGACGACGCTTGGGAGGGCGGCAGCCGTTGTGAGGCAGCGGCGTTACGTCGCGGATGGTGGTCACCTCAATACCCACGTTGCCGAGGGCGCGGATGGCCGACTCACGGCCCGAACCCGGACCTTTAACAAATACTTCGGCTTTGCGCATGCCCAGGTCGTGGGCTACTTTGCCGCAGTCGCTCATCGCCATTTGAGCGGCGTAGGGCGTATTTTTCTTGGAACCACGGAAGCCCATTTTGCCGGCCGAAGCCCACGAAATAACTTGACCGTTGTTATTGGTGATGGAGATGATGATGTTGTTGAACGAGGCCCGGATGTGTACCTGGCCCACCTGCTCCACCACGACAACGCGCTTCTTGGCTTTGTCTTTTCTTTTTTGTGCCATTTGGTTATCGCAAAAAATGCGGGAGGTGTTGGCTGATTGAATTAAAAATGAAGAATTAAAAATTAAAAAGTCATAGATTAAGGTGTCTTAGTCCCTCAATTTTTAATTTTTAATTCCTAATTTTTAATTCAAAAAAACCGATTCCCGTGTGAGATTATTTGGTTGCCTTCTTCTTGCCGGCTACCGTCTTCCGCTTGCCCTTGCGGGTACGCGAGTTGTTCTTGGTGCGCTGACCACGAACCGGCAGACCTTTGCGGTGACGCAAGCCGCGGTAGCAACCGATGTCCATCAAACGCTTGATGTTGGTGGTTACTTCCGAGCGCAGCACGCCCTCCGTTTTGTGCTCAGCAGCAATAATGGCCCGGATAGCCCCCGACTCCTCGTCGGTCCACTCCTTCACCTTCTTGTTGATGTCAACCCCGGCTTTCACCAGAATCTTCTGAGAATTGCTCCGGCCAATGCCGAAGATGTAAGTCAGGGCGATTTCGCCGCGCTTGTTGTCCGGGATATCAACCCCTGCGATACGAGCCATTGTGTGTGGTTATGTGTTTGCGGACAGAAGCCCGGCAGCTGCTTGGAAGGCGGTAAGTGACCTTACCAGTACCCAAGGCTCCGGGATTCTAAAATTGGATTAGCCCTGACGCTGCTTGAAGCGGGGGTTTTTCTTGTTGATGACGTAGAGCTTGCCATTACGGCGGACCAGCTTGCAGTCCACGCTACGCTTTTTCACCGAGGTTTTTACTTTCATGACCTGTGAAGGGAAACGGGTTTACTTATAACGATACTTGATGCGCCCCTTCGACAAGTCGTAGGGTGACATTTCCAGCTTAACCTTGTCGCCAGGCAGGATTTTGATGTAGTGCATCCGCATCTTGCCCGAGATGTGGGCAATCAGCTGGTGGCCGTTCTCCAGCTCCACGCGGAACATGGCGTTGGAGAGGGCTTCGAGGATGGTACCGTCCTGCTCAATCGAGGCTTGTTTTGCCATAAAGGGACTTGGGAACTTAGGGACTTGGGGACTTGGAATGCTCGGGATTGGCCAAAAACCAAGTCCCTAAGACCCTTGGAATGCTTTTTCTATGTACTCAAAGGAGGTGAGAACCTCCGCCTTATCTTTTCTAACAACTACGGTATGCTCAAAGTGCGCCGAGGGCTTGCGGTCCTTGGTGCGGATGGTCCAGCCATCGGCTTCCTGCACCACGTCCTTCTTGCCGAGGTTTACCATTGGCTCAATGGCCAACACCAAACCCGTTTGCAAGAGCGGCCCGGAACCCCGCTTGCCGTAATTCGGCACCTCGGGCTTCTCGTGCAGCTTCGCACCAACCCCGTGCCCAACCAGCTCGCGCACCACCCCGTAGCCCAGCGGGGCCACGTGGTTCTGGATGGCGTAGCTGATGTCGCCCACGCGGTTGCCGCTCACGGCTTGCTCTATGCCTTTGTACAGCGCCGCTTTGGTTTCCCGCAGCAGTGTCAGCACTTCCGGCGCCACCTCCCCGATTGGGTAAGTGTAAGCACTGTCTGAATGAAAACCATTCAGAAAGACCCCACAGTCGACCGATAAGATATCGCCACTCTTCAGCGGCTCATCGGTAGCGAACCCGTGCACCACCACCGAATTCGGGGAGAGGCACAGGCTGTAGGGAAACTTATTGTAGCCTTTGAAGGAAGGTACTCCACCATGATCCCGGATGAATTCTTCCGCGCGCTTATCGAGCTGTCGCGTCGTAACTCCTTCCTGTATCATGCCCGCGATTTCGCCGTGGGCCTTGGCCAGTACTAGCGCACTGGCGCGGATGAGGTCAATTTCTTCTTCGGTTTTATATTGAATACTGCCGCTGGCCATCACCATTTACGAAGCTACCGAAATTGGTTGGGCTGTACGACCGCGCAGCTTACCCGATTTCATCATGCCGTCATAGTGCTGCATCAGCAGGTAGCTCTGCACCTGGTTCACCGTGTCGAGAACTACCCCGACCATGATGATAAGCGACGTACCACCATAGAAAGCGGAGAACGGACGAGTTACGCCGAGCAGCAAGGCAATAGCGGGAAAAATGGCAATCAGCGCAAGGGCAATGGCACCGGGTAGGGTTATCCGCGTCAGGATCTCATCAATGAACTCCGACGTGTCGCGGCCCGGCTTTACGCCCGGCACAAAGCCGCCGCTCCGCTTCAGGTCGTCCGCAATCTGATTAGGATTTACGCTGATGGCCGTGTAGAAGTAGGTAAAGATGATGATCAATAAGCAAAAGGTCAGGTTATACTGCCAGGAGGTGTAGTCCGAGAACTTCACGCCGATGTAGCTGGCCAGCTCGCTTTGGTTCTGCCACACCGAAGCCACGATGGCCGGCACGAACATCAACGACTGCGCGAAGATGATGGGCATTACCCCGGCGGCATTCACTTTGAGGGGAATGAACTGGCGCTGCGCATCTAGCTGTGTGGTACCCCCTACTTGCTTGGCGTACTGTACCGCGATGCGGCGCACGGCCTGCGTGAGCACGATAACTGCCATGACAACCAGGAACAGGACCACCATTTCCAGCAGGAAAATGAGGGACTTGTTCACGCCTTTGGCCGCGGCCTCCCCAATGATGGCACCGGGCAGACGCGACACGATGCCGATCATGATGATCATCGAGATGCCGTTGCCAATACCTTTATCGGTGATTTTCTCACCCAGCCACATACAAAACAACGTCCCGGCCGTGATGATAATCATGGTCGAAACGGTGAAGAAGGTGCCCGGGTTGATAATGGCTTCGGCGTTGATCGTGGCGATGAAGCCAACTGACTGCGCCAACACGATCGGGATAGTGAGGATACGCGTGTACTGGTTGATTTTCTTGCGGCCCGACTCGCCCTCCTTCTGGAGCTTCTGGAAGTAGGGAACCGCAATCGTGAGCAGCTGCAACACGATGCTGGCCGAGATGTACGGCATGATGCCCAGCGCGAAAATCGACGCGTGGCTGAACGCGCCCCCGAGGAGGGTGTCCAGAATGCCAAACAAGCCTTGGGCGCCGGTCTTGAGCTGCGTGGGGTCAACGCCCGGCAACACCACGTAAACGCCAAGGCGGTAGATGGCAATGAAGAAAAGCGTATTGAGGATTCGCGTTCGCAAATCCTCAATCGCAAAAATATTTTTTATCGACTCGATAAACTTATTCATTGCCGAAGGTAGCTTTTAGAGCGTTACCGCTTTGCCGCCCGCCTTCTCGATGGCTTCAACAGCCGACTTCGAGAATGCGTGAGCATGAACTTCCAGCGCCGTGGTTACTTCGCCCCGGCCGAGGATTTTGATTTTAGCGTTTTTCGAAACCAAGCCATTCGCCACGAAATAGGCGGCATCCATGGTGGTAGCGTTGTTCTTTTCGAGCAGGCCAGCCAGCACATCGAGGTTGATGGCCTTGTACTCTACCCGGTTGATGTTCGTGAAGCCGAACTTGGGCACCCGGCGCTGAAGAGGCATCTGGCCGCCTTCGAAACCGGACTTGCGCTTGTAGCCGGAACGCGACTTGGCGCCTTTGTGACCACGGGTCGACGTGCCACCGCGCGTGGAGCCTTCGCCCCGACCAATCCGCTTCTCGTTCTTGGTCGAGCCAACGGCGGGCTTTAGATTGCTGAGATTGAGCATGACGAGTGAGTCTTACAGTTCGGTTACTTGCAACAGGTGCTGCACACTTTTAACCATGCCCATGATGGACGGGTTTACTTCGTGCTGCGCGGTGCTATTGAGTTTGTTCAGGCCCAGGGACTGAACCGTGCGCTTCTGACGCTCGGGGCGGTCGATGGCGCTACGCACGAGCTTTACTTGAATTTGTGCCATGGTCAGTTAACCGTTAAAAACGCGGGCAAGAGAAATACCACGGGCCTGGGCGATTTGCAAGGGGTCGCGCATTTTAGCGAGTGCCGCAAACGTAGCCTTTACCACGTTGTGAGGGTTCGACGAGCCTTTCGACTTCGCCAGCACATCCTTGATACCGGCGCTCTCGAACACGGCGCGCATGGCACCGCCGGCGATTACCCCCGTACCGGCCGCGGCCGGCTGGATGAGCACGAAACCACCGCCGTAGCGGCCTTCCATGAGGTGAGGAACGGTGTGCTTGTACATGGGTACCTTCACGATGTTCTTCTTGGCGTCGTCAATGCCCTTGGCAATGGCATCGGTTACTTCGTTGGCTTTGCCGAGCCCGTAGCCCACGTTGCCGTTGCCGTCGCCCACTACCACGATGGCAGAGAAGCTGAAGCGGCGACCACCTTTCACCACCTTCGCTACGCGGTTGATGGCTACTACTTTTTCTTTGAAGTCGGAGTCAGCGCCCATGCGGGAGTTGTCCTTGTTCCGGTCGCGGTCGTTGCTGCGCTGACGGTCTCCGCCAGCCCGATTGTTGTCGCGTTCTTGCGCCATGATAGTTTAAAAATTGAGGCCGCCTTCGCGGGCTCCTTCAGCCAATGATTTTACGCGACCGTGGTAGAGATAGCCGGAGCGGTCGAACACCACTTTGGTGATGCCTTTCTCCTGGGCGACGGCGGCAATCTGCCGACCGACGGCCGCGGCCAGGGCCACGCCGTTGCCACCTTCGGCCGTTACTTTCTTCGAGGAAGCGGCCGCCAGCGTGCGGCCCGCGGTGTCGTCGATAATCTGAGCGTAGATGCCCGTATTGCTACGGAACACCGACAGCCGGGGCCGCTCGGAGGTGCCAGCTACCTTGGTACGGATGATGCGCTGAATCCGCTTGCGGCGAGTTGCTTTATCAAAAGCCATGATGCGAATTTATTTAGAGGCCGTTTTACCAGCTTTGCGACGGATGATTTCGCCCACGAAGCGTACACCTTTGCCTTTGTAGGGCTCGACTTTACGCAGGGAACGAATTTTAGCGGCTACCTGACCCAGGAGCTGATTGTCGATGCTGCTGAGCGTAACAATCGGGTTCTTGCCTTTTTCGGTAACGGCCGTAGCGGTTACTTCTTTCGGCAGGGCGATGTAGATGTTGTGCGAGTAGCCGAGCGCCAGCTCCAGCGTGGTGCCGGCCAAGGAGGCCTTGTAGCCTACCCCTACCAGCTCGAGCTGCTTAGTGAAACCGTTGCTCACGCCTTCGACCATGTTGTTGATGAGCGAGCGGTACAGGCCGTGCATGGCCTTGTGGCGCTTCTGCTCGGTAGGGCGAGTTACGGTGAGGGTACCGTCCTCGATGGCAACGGCGATGTCGCGGTCCACCTTGGTGGTTAGCGAGCCCTTGGGGCCTTTCACCGTCACCGCGTTGTCGTTGTCGACCGATATAGCAACCCCGGTGGGGACGGTAATCGGCAGTTTACCAATACGTGACATAATTGAGTTAGCTAAAGCGGTTCCGGATTAGTACACGTAGCACAGCACCTCGCCGCCTACGTTCTCGGTTTTGCACTCTTTCTCCGTCATCACGCCTTTCGAGGTCGAGATGATGGCGACCCCCAAACCGCTGAGTACCCGGGGCAGGTTATCGGCCCCCACGTACTGACGCAAGCCGGGCGTCGAAACGCGCTGCAGCTTGGTGATGGCGGGTGCCTTGGTGGTCGGGTTGTACTTCAGGGCAATTTTGATGGTGCCCTGAACCGACGAATCATCAAAGCGGTACGATTGAATGTAGCCCTTGTGGTAGAGCACCTTCGTGATTTCCTTTTTGATGTTGCTGGCCGGGATTTCTACCACCCGGTGGTTCGCCTTGATGGCGTTGCGCACCCGGGTCAGGTAGTCGGCAATGGGGTCAGTATTCATTGATTATTAAATGCGTCCGCTTTTTTCGGAGCGCAAAGATAAGAAAATTTCGCCGGGCTCCCAACGGGACCAACGAAATTTCGGTTAAGACTACTTGGCTTGCCCGGCGACGGTGCAGCCAATGGTTTCTCTTGGCAACCTGCCAAATATAGTTAGGGGCCTTCCCCCGGATTTGGGAGGGCAAAGGTAACAGGCCCACAAGGCTTTTGCAAGCGTATAGTTTAAATTCTCCCGAAAACAGCAGCTATTTCATTGGCTCCCGGTACTCGGCTGTGCCAATGGGTACGCGAGCCGGAAGGTTGGCCCTGCAAATTCACATAGCTTAATCCAAGTTGCTGACTAGCCGCGTCGCGGCGGTAGGTTGGTAGAAAATGGAACACCTGCCCGGATAAAGCCGCGTAGCGGTGACAGGGTGGCCAGACGAGCCTGTCACCGCTACGCGGCTCTCACCTCCTCCTTACTTTAGGCTACCAACCTGCCGCCGCTACGCGGCTCTCAACTACATGGCCTCGTTGACTTACTACCAACCTCCCGCCACTATGAGGCTAGTTCGCAACTTGGGTTAGCTTATGGAGTAGTGCAACCACCGGCTCGTGTGCAGGGTAATTGTAGCTGCCGAAGATGAATACCGGATTAGGGGGTAGGGGCATATCTAGCTCAGACGGCTTATCACGGCTATTCCGTCGGCCCTTGGCAGCGCAGTGTTGGCGGCTCTACGCCGTAAATGGGATGGCAGTGATGCGGTTCAGCCACCCCGGCAGGTAGCGCCGCATGGCCGCGTCAGGCCTGAGATTCACGCTTTTCAGGAAGCTGATGCACTCGGAAGTCAGCCCGTCGGTGTGCCCGGCCCGGTACTGGTAAAACGAGCGACGAACCGCCACCAAGGCATTGTAGTACGCCTGGGGAGGAGCGGCATTGATGGCCGCCAGGGTTAGAGGGCCCAGCTTCCCATCTATTTTTCCGGGCCACTTAAACGAGGAGGCCAATACGTACTGCGCCAAGCGCCCCACACGCCCCGTGCCGCTGTTTACCCCGATGTCGCAGAGCTGGCTGGCGATGCTCTGATTAGCGATTTCCCCCAACCGCAGGCAGTCCCAGTACTGAGTTTGGTAAAAAGACTGCACCAGGGCTGCCAGGGCCTTGTCTTTTTGCAATACTGCCGTAGCGAGCTTGTTCCGCGGATACACCCCGCAGTTAGCCGGCCAGCTGGCCTTGGCCTTGTAAGCATCTATTCGCTTCCAGCCGACCCAATCGGGGTTGAAAACCCGAGCAATGCCGCGCCAGGTTTCCCCGCCGGGGTCGTGGGGGTCGAACACGTAGCCCCCTTCGTTGGCCAGCAAGTGGGGGAAGTACTCAGCGAAGTCAGCCATATAAACAACGATTTAGCAGGTGCGACACTTTTCAAAAAACGGGTCGGAAAACCGCCCTAAAGCTAGGTGGTGGCAATGGCCTGCAGCAAGGCGTAAGCTACTTCAGGATGGCTGATGTCGGAGTGCCCTTGAATGATGGCGTCGGCGTTCAGATTGAAAATACTGCCGCCCCGGAAGGCATAGCTGGCCCCGACGGGCAACAAGGCGCCACTAATACTTTCGGGCGTTTTCTGGGCGCCGTTGCGGCCCAGCCCCCCATATTTACTGTGGGCGTCGCCCAGGCTCTGGCCTACTTGCCGGGCCAGCATGGAAGCGAGCGGGTACATGGTGCCCACGGCGGTATCCCGGACGGAATGGCTAACCAGGATGGGGCCCTTTACCACGTGGCGGGTCAGCACCCGGCGAAAGAAGCCGGCTTGGGTGCCGTCGTAATTATCGGAGAAGCCGTAGTGCGAAAAGGCCGCTTGCAGCAGCGTCAGCGTGTGGACGATTAGGGGTGGTTGCCCTTCCTTATCAGCCGCTGCCGTCACTAGGCGGGCGCCGAAGCTGTGGCCGGCCAGGTGCAGCTTCAGCGGGCACTGCTGTTGTACGCGCTGGAGCACCGCGTACAGGCCGTCGCGGCCCACGCGGCCGGCCCGTTCTTTCATTTGGTAATAGGTAGTGTAGTTCAACAGATTCAGGGCCCCAGCCTTGATGCCGCCGAAAAACTGCGCCAGCCCCGCCCCCTGCCCCACGAAACCGGGGCCCAGTCCGGCCGCGGGGCCGTGAGTCTGGGCTTGGGGCAGCAGCGTCGCGGGGAAAGGCTTGGCCAGCCGCGTCATCAATTCCTGGCCCGGCAGCGTGCGGAAGGCCGCGCTTGCGTCCACGTCCGGCGAGGCTTCGGTAGCCGGCAGGACTGACCGCAGCAGCTCCGCGAATTTCTCCTGAGCCTTGGGGCTATCTTCCAGGCTGGGCACTAGCGCCCGGGCCTGCTCCAGGGCCTGGTCGGCGCCGGGAGCATCGAAGGTGCCGCGCAGGTGGTCGAGGGCGGCAGTGAGCAGGGCGTTTGAAATGGGGGCGCTGGCCGACGCCGCACCGCTGGGAATGAGTTGGGAATCCGCAAACTTTTTGGAGGGCCACAATACCCCGAGCACGGCGAATTTGCGCTGGGTAAAAGCCTGCCTGACCGGGCCATCGAGGACTTGCCGGAAGGCGCCGAGAAAGGCCTCGTACAAGGATTGGGCATCCTGCATGTCGTTGTTCCACCCATGCGAAAGCACGAGCAAGTCCGTCGCAGCCGTCGGTTTAAGACCCGTCACGAGGGCCTCGACCTGAGCGGGATTGAACACCTGACCTTCTTTAGTGAACTCGATGGGGAAGTAAGGAAAGTTTTGCAGAGCACTCATGAGGTTATCAGTTGCTGCTGATTGGCTGAACGTCAGAAACACGAAGCGTCAAGATACATGCATATTTCGATTTCAAACTGTGCATTGGTCATTCAGCTTTTCTTGGCAGGCTTCCAGCGACCGCGGGCTCGGACTACGGGGCTCAGGAAGCTGCCCGGCCAGGCCCGGCGCACGAGCCGGAAAACTGCTCTAACAACGCGCAGCCGCCGAATTACCGACCGGATAAACCTACACCGACTGAATAGCCCGCATCAGGTCTACCAAGCCAGCCCCTTGGAAGTAGCGCTCCCGTTTGAGGTCGGTAGCGGTGCTCATGAAAACTTCTTTCACCTTTTCGGGCTCCCCGATGTACTCCTGGCGGATGGAGAGAAAGGCCGCAATGGCGCCCGACACGTGCGGGGCGGCCATGCTCGTGCCACTGTCTTCCACGTAGTTGCTGCTCTGCTCCTTCAGAGGCATGTTTTTTAGCAGAGCGCCCGTCGCGCACGACAGGATTTTTTCGCCCGGCGCGACCAGGTCGGGTTTAGCACGGCCGTCGCCGGTGGGGCCCTTCGAGGAAAAATAGGACACGCCGTACACGTGGGGCTTGTCGCGGTGGGTAGATCCTACCGTGATCGCTAAATCGGCATTGCCGGGGTCGTTGATGGTCAGGCCCATGCCCGCCGATACGATGCCATTGAAGCGGCTTTGGCTGGCGCCGTAGCCCGTATTGCCGGCCGCCACCACCACGACCACCCCGGACCGGACCAGCCGGTTGATTTCCACGCACAGCGGGCTTTGGCCGCAGGCAAACCACTCCGGGTCGAACTCGTAGCCCACGCTCATGTTTACCCCGTGCACAATCAGCTTGCGGCCATAGCCGTTGAGCTCCTGAATCATGGCAATGGCGGCGATGAGGTTACTGGCCTCCCCCTGGCTGCCTCCTTCCCCATCGTCGTCCATTACCTTTATGCTGAGCAGCTTGCACCGTGGGGCAATGCCGCTGATGGCCTTCACTTCTACTTGGGCGTAGGTTACCTCGCCGCTCTCGTCGCGCTGCCGGTTGTAGGCTTTCGGAGGTGGGCCCTCCTTGGGCCACATGCCCGCGATGATGCCCGCCACGTGGGTGCCGTGCCCCACCTTATCCTCCAGGGCAGCCTCCGGGCCAGCCGCGCCGGTAAAGTCAGCGTGCTTCAGGGGCAAGGGGAGATCGAGGTTGCCGTAGGTGGCAAAGTGCTGGTGGCGGCGGTCAATGCCCGAATCCATTACGGCCCACACGATGCCCTCGCCGAACGCGGCATACGAGGCCTGGGCGGCGTCGCCTTTCACCGTAGAGATGGATTTGTTGAGGAGGCCCTTGATGGCAAAGTCGGGCCAGATGTGATAGATGGCTTTAGGGCTGACGAGGGGGCCATCGGCTTTGGGCGGGTCGTCATAATGATACCGGTCCTCTTCAACCAGGGCCTCAATAACCGCGGCTTCCAGGCGGACGAACAAGTACTGCTGGCTGTACTGATTCTTGACCTGCTTGTCGGCCTTTATGCCCGCCGTAAGGTGTTTCTGGTTGGTGGTATGTTGGGGCACCAGGCGGTTCAGGGTCTTCACAATCCATTGCTTGGCGCCCTCCCGCCCGCCGGGATACTCCAGGTTCAAGTCGATGATGATACTAAACAGCCTAGGGGAGGCGGGCTCACTGACCAGGCGGGCGCGCTCAGCGGCCAGCAAGCGGAGCAAGGGAATGGAAATTACCGTTTGGTTGAGGATGGAAGGCTCAAACGGTTTGTCTGAGAGGTCTTCGGGTTCGGGATCCATTGCTGGGTTAGACAGGGAAAAAAGAGATAAGTCTGGCTGAATTGCTGGTGTTACCCTTTCAGGACTTGCTCAGGTGAGCGGCCAGCGCTGCTTCCTGCTGGTGGTCCCGGACCACCAACGTCAGGTCGGTGCGGACAAACGGGGTTTCCTGCGTGTGAACGGTTTTGCCCAAGGCATCGAAGTCACCATTGATGGCCGTAAAGCTTACCACCTGCGTGAACAGGGGCCGGTCTTCGACGTGCGTTAAAAAGCCGCCGATGATGCCCCCCAACGTCAAGGCCAAGCCCGCAACCTGACTTGGGGCCGTGGCGACGGCTTTCAGCAGCTGCGTCAGCCCGGACTGGTAGGCTGCGCTAGCCTGGGCCGCGGTCAGCATCTCTCCGGCATCGCGCAGCTTCTTTTTGCTCTTGATGACCGACAGTAGTACGTGAATCTGGGTGGGAGCCGTTGGCTGGCCCGCGGTAGGCGTCCAGTAGTACGCGGCTTTGTCCACGGGCAAATCTTCGTTGTCGTCGATGCTGGCAAAGCCGCTGAGGGTTAGCGCCGAGGGTCCCTGGCCCAGGTTATCTACCACGAGCAGCAGAACGTACAAATCGGCCCGGCCGGGCAGGAACAGTACCTTAGGCGTACGGTTGTCCTTGATAAGTACCCGGGAAAGGCGCACTTCCAGGCCCGTAATTTCCTTGGAGGTGGGAATGCCGCCCATCCCCAACTCCTTGAGGCGCTCGCTGCTGGCGGGCAGCACAACGGTTTCCACCAGCGCGTCGGTTTGCAAGTCCATCATCGGAGAAAAAAGTAGATTTTTTAAGACCCGTCAAAACAGCCGGCACTCGCCTGCCAGCCCCTTTCCGGCAAGATGGCCCTGCCAGACCGCCGGGAAATTAGCAGGCCGGCTACCACTTCACGCGTATTGGGGGTTAACTCATTATATATCAAACACCTGGAGTTGTCGTGCCAATTGCTTCCGGGCGACTGGCCCAATATAGCGAACTTCCACCTAAGCGACCGTAATGGCTGGCGTGCGCTGCGACGATTGCCGAACTTTTACGGCGGCGTTCAGTACCAGGTGGCGGTGCTCCCGGGGCTGGTCGTCGCGCAGCTGTTGGATTTCGCGTAACAACAGCTCGCTGGCCCGGCAGCCAATGTCGTAGCCGGATTGCACAACGGAACTGACCGTGGGCTCCAGCAGCTCGCACACCGTCCAGTTGCTGAAGCCAATTACGGCCATGTCCTCGGGTACCCGCTGGCCAGCTTCCTTCAGGGCCCCGATGGCCCCAATGGCGACCGCGTCGGTAACGGCAAAAATGGCTTCGGGCGGCTCCGGCAGGGCCAGGAACTGCTGGGCGAACGCGTAGCCCTCGGCGTGGGTCACGGCCTGGCACTCGGCTACGTACTCCGGCCGAAATGGCACCCCGTAGTCCGCCAGCGCGGCCCGGTAGCCCGCAAAGCGTTGGCGGCTGTTTTCGGGGTGCACCGGCCCCTTGATGTGGGCCACGCGCGTGTAGCCCTGCTGGAGCAAGTGCGTTACGGCATCGTAGGCCCCCTGAAAGTCATTGGTGACGACGGTGCTGACGTCCAGGCCAAGGCTGATTTTATCGAAGAGCACGATGGGCAGGTCGTATTCCCGCAGGGTGCGCAGGTGGTCCACCGTCACGGTTTCGTTGGAGAGGCACATCAGAAGCCCATCAATGCCGGTGGCTTGCAGCATCTGCGTCACGCGGACTTCTTTTTCGTAGCTCTCGTTGCTCTGGCTCAGCATTACGTGGTAGCCCAGCTGCTCCACTACGTCGACAATGCCGCTGACGATGTCGGAGAAGAAGGGGTGCATAATGTCGGGCACCACCACCCCGATAACTTTATACTCCTGCTGGCGCAGCTTTACGGCCAGTGGGTGCGGAGCATAATTCAGTTGGTCGGCGACGGCCAGCACTGCCTGCTTGGTGCGGCTGCTGATGTCGGGGTAGCCCTTCAGGGCGCGCGACACCGTGGCGGCGGTTATACCAAGGGCTTCCGCGATGTCGCGTAGGGTAGCTCGTTTCATGGGTAGAACAGGAAAGGGAGGGAATGAGGGGTAGGCATAACACGGCATTTCTGCCCGGGCTAAATACCTAACCTTCTACTGCAATTTGGCGAGTGGCCAGCAAACCTGCTTCGCAAGACCAAAAAAGATTAGTCTCCGAAATCGATAACGTTATCGATTTCGGCCCAAATACCGGTCTGGGCGGTCCCCCGATGCCTGGCTTTTTACTAAATATTATCTAATCTTTACCCGCTCAGATTCCTTTCCACCTCTGATCCTTCCCCACTACCATGTCTGATTTTCTACCTATCTCCTTGGATTTTCGGCCGCCCTGCTGAAGCCAACCAGAAGCCTACCCTGGTAGCCCCCGCTCAGGCCCACTTCCAATGCCTTGGAGTGCCTCTGCGGAGGAAACCACCGAGCTGATATTGGTGCTGAACCCACCTCCCAGCGTTGAGTCGGGCTCCTCGTGCTACTAAGTGGTAGCGGCGCAGCTTGGGGCTTTTTGCCTCTCCCCCTCCATTTTCAGCTGATTTGTGCAATGCCTTTGGCAGCACAGACATTCCCTGCTCTTCCTGTAAAACATAGTAAAAATTTGTTATTCACCTACAACGCAGTTAATGGTCAAGATCAACGCGGGTCTTCCACTATTAGGATGCAAAGCTGCTTTAAAATTTCCCCTTGCCTTAGGGACTATTTGGTTGCCGTTTCTCATTGAATAGTACAAAGTACTTTCTTTTGATTATTCCCGAAAACGTTTGCGGCTAGTCTCCTTCAAACACCGTTTTCCACAATTTCTACCACCTAATTTTTTCCTCATGAGTACTAACTGGTACCAACGATGCAAATCGTATCAGCCGACGGCCGCAGTTGGGGCCGGCCCTATCCGGCGGCAGCTACTAATAGCGCTGGCGATGACCATGCTGTTCGCTTTCTTTTTTCCCTCGTTAAGCTGGGCCCAGGATACCCGGTCTATCTCCGGCAGGGTAGTCGATGCCAAGGCGGTCGGCTTGCCGGGGGTGACGGTGCTCGTAGCCGGCACCTCCATTGGGAACAGCACCAATGCCGAGGGGGCCTTCGAGCTGCAAGTGCCCAACTCGGCCACCACGTTAGTCTTCTCGTTCGTGGGCTACGCCCCGCAGCAAGTCGCCATCACGGGTAAGTCTACGCTGGAGGTAGTTCTGCAGGAAGATGTCCAGGGCTTGAGCGAAGTAGTGGTTGTCGGCTATGGCACGGCCCGGAAGAGCGACCTGACCGGGGCCGTGGCGGTTATCGGCGAGAAGGATTTTAACAAGGGCACTTATTCCTCGCCCGACCAGCTCATCCAGGGCCGCGTATCGGGCGTGCAGATCACGAACAGCAGCGGGCAACCGGGCGGCGCGGCGACGGTAAAGATTCGCGGCAGCTCGGCCGTGACTGGTACCGGCCAACCGCTCTACGTCGTGGATGGCGTGCCCCTCGACGGCCGCTCGGCCCGACCGGGCCTGACGACGGACGCGCTGGGCGGCACTCCCGACAGCAACCCTCTTAACTTCCTCAATCCGAATGACATCGAGTCGATAAACGTCCTGAAAGACGCTTCGGCAACGGCCATATACGGCTCGCGGGCAGCCTACGGAGTAGTCATCATCAACACGAAGCGGGGTAAGACGGGCGCTCCTCGGATTGATGTCGGCTTGTCTACCGGGGTGTCGTCCATCATGCGAAAGATGAAATTCCTCGATGCTGGCCAGTACCGGCAGGCCCTGGCCTACTATGGCTTGCCCACAACCAGCGACCAGGGCGCCAGCACCGACGCGCTGGACGCCATTCTGCGGACCGGGGTGCTGCAAAACTATAACGTAGCCATGAGCGGCGGGGGCGAGACGGGCCGCTACCGGCTCTCGCTCGGCTACCTGAACCAGGACGGCATTGTGCGCAAGACGGGGTTTAAAAAGTACAGCGCTAACTTCTCCACCAACCTGGAGTTTCTGGAAAGCAAAAAGCTGGGCGTCGACGTTAACATCGTAGCCAGCCAGTCGCGAGAGGAGCTGGCCGCCATTTCCAACAATGCTGGCTTTCGGGGCAGCCTCATCACCCAGGCCCTGCAGTGGAATCCCACGGCACCGCTGCGTAATCCGGATGGGAGCCTCAATATTACTCGCGGCGGCAACGTCATCAACCCCCTGGCCGCGTCGGAGCTGTACGACGACAACTCCCGGGTAACCACTGCGCTGGCCAGCGTGTCGCCCCATTATAAATTTACCGACTGGCTGGAGCTGCGGGCCCTCTACAGCGTCAACTACAGCACGGGTATTCGCCGCACGGCCATCGGGCAGCAGCTCAACTACTCCGAATACCAGGACCTGGGGTATGCTGCTATCGGCAACAACGAGCTGCTCACTCAGCAAATCACGCCTACCCTAAGCTTTAATAAGCAGATTGCCAGCGACATGAACTTGAATGCCCTGCTGGGCTACGAATACACAATGTTCGAGAACTCGGGCTCAAACGTAAACGCGAAGGGGCCGGCGGGAGGCTTCGGAGCATACGGGCTGAACTACACCAACTACATCCAGTTCTCGAATGTGGCGGGTCGCAATATTTTCTCTTTTATCGATCCTTCTTACCGGCTGCAATCTTTCTTTGGCCGCGCGATTTTCAACTACAAGGAGCGCTACCTGCTGACCGGGACCTTGCGGGCTGATGGCAGCAGCAAGTTTGGCGGCAACAACAAGTACGGTTATTTCCCCTCCATTGCCGCGGCCTGGGATGCTAGCCAGGAAGAGTTCCTGAAGGATAATAAGGCGCTAAACCAACTCAAGTTCCGGGTGGGCTACGGCCGCACCGGCAACCAGGAGTTTCCGGCGGGCTCGGCCCAGGCCCGTTATGCCCTGAACGACAACGGGGCCCTGGTGCAGCTCAACAGCCCCAATCCGAACCTGAAGTGGCAGTCGGACCGCCAGTACAACGCCGGGGTAGACCTGGGCTTTTTCGACAACCGGTTGACGGCTACGGTTGATTACTTCTACAAGACCACAACCGGGCTGCTGTTCCCCAGCACCCCTATTCTGCCGTCGCCGCCGCCCACCAACGGCATTAATGCGGTGGTATGGAGAAACCTGCCCGGTGAGATTGTGAATAAAGGGGTTGAGGTAGCCATTGGCACGACCATCCTGAGCAATGAGCGCGTGACGGTGGGCTTCAACGCCAATGCCACCTTCATCCGTAATAAAGTCTCGGGCCTCCCCTACTCGATTTCCACCGGCGAAATCAATGGCCCGGGCTTGACGGGAGTGCAGGCCGAGGTGATTCAGAATGGCTTACCTCTCAATGCCTTTTTCGTGCAACAGTACCAGGGGCTCAACGAACAGGGGCTCAACATCTTTGCCAATAACGGTGCCTTAGCCTACGCCGGCGACCCGAACCCCAAAACCCTGCTCGGCCTGAGCGCCAACGCCCGCTACGGCAAACTGGCGCTCGTAGCCAACATGACGGGGGTATTCGGCCAGTTAATTTATAACAACACGCTCAACGCAGTAGGTAATATAGGACAGATTGGAGCCGGCCGCAACATTGCGCTGTCGACATTCGAAAACCCGATCAAAGAAGCGACCGGCAACCCGGCCGCCCCATCGACCCGCTGGCTCGAAAAAGGCAATTACCTGAAAATGTCGAACGTGACGCTCTCGTACGCGATTGGCGATTTGGGCACCTTCCTTAAGGGCGCTAACATCTACGCCACGGGGCAGAACTTGTTCGTCATCACCAACTACACGGGCTTCGACCCGGAAGTCAACACCAACAAGACGGTTAACAACGTGCCCTCGGCGGGAATAGACTACGCGGGCTATCCCACGGCGCGCACCTTCACCCTCGGCGTCAATTTTTCTCTGTAAGCTACCTTACTATTTCAACGATGACGAAGAAAAAACGCGTCGGCACGGCGGCCATTCTAGCCCTGTTGCCGCTACTGAACAGCTGCTCTCTCAACGAGGAGTTTAAGGGGAATTTAACCTCCGACCAAGTTGTCGCCGGTAGCCCGGATGCCCTTTTGGTTGGAGTCTACAATACGCTGCGCGACCCCATTCAGGGCTGCCAAAGTGTGTATGCGCTGGAGGAGGTGTCTACCGACGAGGTTATTATGCCTACCCGGGGGCCCGACTGGGACGATAACGGCAAATGGCGGGCGCTGCACCTGCACACCTGGGATGCCAACAACGACCGCGTCCGCGATACGTTCAGTCAATTGAACTACGTGGTGTTTGCGGCCACCGACATCCTGCGGTATAACCCCAGCATTCAGCAGCAGGCCGAAGCGCGCTTCCTGCGGGCCTGGGCCATGTTCTGGGAGCTGGACCTTTACGACCAAGTGCCGTACCGCGACCCCGGCGAAAGCGTGGCCGATCCGTCCCGGGTTCGGAGAGGTACCGAAGCGCTGGCCTACATCATTAGCGAAATCCAGGCGGTGCAGCCAGACTTGCCCGCTGGGCCGGCCGGCAAAGCCAACAAAGACGCGGCCCGTGCCCTGCTGATGAAATGCTACCTCAACAAAGGGGCTTATGCCAACCGTAAAGCGCCAACCTTCGACGCGGCCGACATGAATCAGGTTATCAGGCTAGCCGATGAGTTGATTAATAGCGGCCGGTACACGTTCACCGACAACTACTTCGATAACTTCGCCCCTAACAATACGGCCATCGGCAAGGAGAATATCTTCACCCAGGAGAATAGCTACGGCAATGCCGGGGCCGTTCGGGATTACTGGAAGTTTGTCTTGCATTACAACCTGGTTCCCGTCAACGGCTACAATGGCCCAGCCACCACCCCCGTAACGTACGATAGGTATGAGGCAACCGATAAGCGGCGGGGCAGCGCTTACCGGGCTAACTCGCCCAACGCCACTAACCCGGGCAACCGCACCAACGTGGGCTACTTCGCGGGCCAGCAGTACAGCTTCAAAGACGACGCGCCGCTCCAGGACCGCTCGGGCGCGCCGCTTATTTTTACCAAGGACATCAACATTATCGAAACGGGCCGCGACCTCGAAGTGAAGGGCATCCGTCCGCTGAAATATCCAGTGGACTACGCCAGCGAAGAAAGGGGCGGCAACGGCGGAGCCGATAATGACCACGTGAGCTTCCGCCTGGCCGATGTGTTGCTGATGAAGGCTGAGGCCATTCTACGCGGCGGCACCGCGACTAGCGCCGGTTCTTACGGCAGTACTCCCCTGGATCTGGTCAATGCCATTCGCACCCACCCTTCCCGCGGAGCCAGCGCGCTGACTTCCCTCTCCCTGGATGAGCTGCTCGATGAGCGCGGCCGGGAACTCTACAACGAGGAATGGCGCCGGCAAGACCTGATTCGCTTCGGTAAGTTCCTGCTGCCCCGCGCCAGTAAGCCCCAGAGCGCCGACAAGTACCTGCTCTTCCCCATCCCCCAAACGCAGGTGGACGTTAATCCGAACCTGGCGCAGAACCCGGGGTACTAGCTTAGCTACCAGCCCGATCACCTAAACAGGCCGTTGATTACTGCTAAGTGGCGGTAATCAACGGCCTGTTTATGTATGGCTTACTAGCGTGTGGACTGCTAGGGCGGACAATGAGGGCTGGTAGGGCACCTTAGCCCCGTAAGAGGTTCTTAATAGGTCTCCGGAAAGTAGCCCAGCCCAAAGCCGCGCCCCAAGCTATTCCTTCACGAACCGGGCCAAGCTGGTTTCCCCGGTCAAGTAGGTGAGGCGCAGGTGATACAGGCCCGCTGGAAGAGAACCGGTGGTAAGACGGGGTTGCCCGGTCTCGAGGGATTGGCGACGCACGACCCGGCCCGTGGCGTCGGTGATCTCGGCCAGGGCCCGGGCCCGCAGGTCCGTCACGATCAACCCCTCGTGGCACGGATTCGGATACACGGCCACGCGCGTCGCCCGGGTGGCGGCCGTACTCAGCACCAAGCTGTTGTCGCGCACGACGGTGCCCTCCGCATTCAGCACCCATTGGTCGGGGTCGACGCTGATGCTGGCCACCGTTTTGCCGGCCGGCACGGGCACCGTGTACCCCGACACGGCCTGGGCCTGGCGCAAGCGCACGAGCTGGGTGCTGTTGTCGGTAAAGGTGAGCCGGTAGTCCAGCTCCGTGTCGAAGAAGGGCGTGATGGCCGGCGCGCTGGCCACCTCGGTGGTGCTCAGGTACAGAGCAGGGCCCACTTGGTTCCAGCGCACGTTGAACGTCGGCACGCCTTCGCCGGCATACCACTGGTCGAAGAAGTACTGCAGCGGCCGGCCGGCTTCGGCCTCGAAAATGCGCTGCAAGTCGCGGGTGCGGGCTGTGCGGCCGCTGAACGTGGCCTGGTACGTGCGCAGGGCCCGGAAAAACTTAGCGTCATCGTTGACCAAGTAGCGCAGCATGTGGACTAACGCGGCGCCTTTCTTGTAAGAGAGCCGGGAATCGAATATGCGCCGGGCATCGGTGGTGTCGGCCACCCGCACACTGCCGCCCAGGATAGGGCCGCCGGGCTCACTGGCGCCGTAAATTACGTTGGCGTGGACAAAGTCCATGTACTGCCGCCCCTCAGTCGGGGAGAGCTTGGACACTGCCGACAAGTATTCACCGTAGGTGGCGAAGCCTTCGTTCAACCAGATATCTTCCCAGGACGCGCAGGTGACGTTGTCGCCGAACCACTGGTGCATCAGCTCGTGCGCCGTCAGGGTGAAGGAGAACACCGAGATCGTCGTCATGGTCTGGTGCTCTAGTCCTCCGCCGATGGGCGCCGTGCTGTGGCCGTACTTCTCGCCGGCAAACGGGTAAGGGCCCACCAGGGTGGAGTAGTTTTCCAGAAAGCCGGCCGTGCGGTCAATTTCATCCTTGAAAAAAGCTAGGAAATCGGGGTTGTAGACGTAGTTGACAATCGGAACCTGAGGCCCCCCCGCGGGGTTGGCGTACTGCACGTATTCGGTGTAGGGGGCCACGGCTACCGACACGAGGTAGTAGGCAATGGGCTTGACGCGGTGCTTCCACTCGTAACGACTTTTGCCGCCCGGCAGCGGCGTCACGCGTTGCAGCACTCCGTTCGAGCCCACCTTGTTTACGCTGCTCGTCGTCACCCACACGTCCAGCGAATCGGCCTTGTCGGTCAGCACCTGCTTACAGGGCCACCACTCGTGCGATATAAACGGCTGCGACGCGCTGAAGGTCACGTTATAGGGGAAGCTCGTGCCGCCTATGCTCACCTCGCTGGCCGTTCTGAGCCCATTGCCAATGGTGTTGGAGGTGCCCGTCGGGTCGTAGGGGGAGGTACCATGATAGTAGATAAAGGCATCGAACACGGTGTTGGCCGGCACCGGCTGCGGCAACCGGGCCGTCACGTCGTTGCCGCTCCGGTGCCAGCCCGACGAGCGGC
Source organism: Hymenobacter montanus (assembly GCF_014699115.1). Taxonomy (GTDB): domain Bacteria; phylum Bacteroidota; class Bacteroidia; order Cytophagales; family Hymenobacteraceae; genus Hymenobacter; species Hymenobacter montanus. Next base: position 209,772 of record NZ_JACXAD010000004.1, on the reverse strand, counting down.
GGCCGTTCAGCACCACCGAGTCGATGGTGATGGTGCTGTACAGCTCGAAGGCCAGCGAGTCGAGCGGTTCGGCCAGGTTCCGCGCGCTCATACGCACGTTGCCCCTCACGTCGCGCGAGTTGTTTTCCAGGGCAATGTCGAGCTTGTAGTATTTTACGTCATAGCGGTCCATTTTCTGGCGGTGGCTCCGGGTGGTGGTAGGGCCGCGCCGGGCCGCCTTTTGGTGGGCTTGGGAGCAGGCGTGGACGCCCTGCGAAAAATCACGGGGCGGTTGCGCGGCCGGGGATTGGGCCTGGGCGCCGACAGCGGTCAGCAGTCCGACCATCGTTACATACAGTTTTTTCATGAAAGGAGCAAAAAAGTTGATAAAACAGTGGTAGACGACAAAAAGGAAGTACTTACTTGAGCACCAGCACCGGGTTGCTGCCCGCACGGCGGCGTCGGGCACAGGCAGCCCACGGGTTTAGTGCGTTAGGACAGGGAGCAGTAGGCTGAGCAGGCTCCGCTGCCTAGTGGTTTAATTAGGCACTTGGAGGCGTGCTTTTGCTTGTTCAGAAAATCAGAAAAGTCGTTTTCAAGCATCAGAGCGTGGACATTGATGACACTTGGTTGTCAGCTTAAGGGCTCGCAGCCGGGTAGCGCCCGGGCGGTCAACCTGCGAAGACTTCACAGAGCCAAGACGACAGACAGCAAAATACCCGCATATTTCTTGCGCATTTCCAGGAAAGCATCCGCAGCCAGAAACCACTGGCTCCCTTATTTCGCCCCGTTGTACGATGGATTTGTAGCGGCCTCTGGATTTGAACTAAGAAGAATGACGAGTGCGGCAAATCCGGGGGTAAGTCAGGCAATAACAGGCATGAAATCGCCAGATGCATCTGGGTTTAGTCCAGTAATGACTTAGCCTTAGTGCTTTGGCAGGTGAACCACTGAGTAATCCTGCCTACTTTGCCGCCATGAAGGCCCCCTCCCTTTCCCCGCTCGCACGCCGCGTCCTGCTGCACCTCGGTTTCTGGCTGGTTCTGTTGGGTTTGGGGGTCTTCAATTCATTGGTGCCTGGCTCTGGCCAGAGCAGGCCGATCAACATTGCGGCTTCTCTCTGGGTGTTGTTCGCCTTTGCCGGCAGCACCTACCTGCATAATTACTTCCTGCTGCCGCGCCTGCTGCGCCGCCGCCGCTACGTGGCCTACTTCGCGGCCGTGGTCGGGCTGATACTGGGCGTGGCGTGGCTCAACGCCACCTTGTTGGTCTGGTGGATCGGCGCTAAGTACATGCTGGCCGCGCGCGCGATCACACTGCTGCTGTTTATGGTCCTCACACTGGGCATCAAGCTCCTGCGCGACGACTCTCAGGTGCGACTCAGAGTCGAGGTTCTCGAACGCACGCAGGCCGAGCAGGAGCTGCAACTGCTCAAGGCGCAGGTCAATCCGCACTTTCTATTCAATACTCTGAACAGCATCTATGCCCTGACCCTGCGCGACACGGGTCGCGCCCCCGACACTATACTCCGGCTAGCCGACCTGATGCGCTACATGGTGGCCACCGCGGCGCAACCCGAGGTGGGGCTGGCCGAGGAATTGACTTACCTCGACAATTACCTGACCCTGGAGCGCATCCGGCTCAACCCCAGCGCCGAGGTCGTGTTTCGGCAGCAGGGCGACGTGACCGACGTGTTTCTGGCACCGATGCTGCTGCTGCCCTTCGTAGAAAACGCTTTCAAACACGGCGTCGAAACCCAGGTGCAAAATATTCGTGTCGAGATTGACGCTTCCTGGCAAGGCAACGAGCTGTTCTTCCAGGTCGTCAACTCCAAGCCCGCTACGCCGCCACCGACCAAGAGCACGCGTACCGGGCTCGCCAACGTGCGTAAGCGCCTGCAGCTGCTCTACCCCGACCGCCATGAACTAACCCTGACGGAAACCGAACACGAATACCGCGTACACCTGTGGCTGAAACTCTGACCCAAATCCTGCTCGTCGACGACGAGCCCCTGGCCCGCGAAGTGCTGGAGCGCTACGTGGGAACACGTCCCGACCTGCGCCTGGCCGGCAGCTGCGCCAACGCCTACGAGGCCCTGGCCGTACTGCGTCAAACGCCGGTGGATATTATGTGCTGCGACATCAAAATGCCCGAAGTGGACGGCTTCGCGCTCATCCGCTCGCTGCCGCAGCCGCCCCGCATCATCCTCACCACGGCCTACGCCGAATACGCCCTGCCCAGCTATGACCTGGGTGTGGTCGACTACCTGCTCAAGCCCATTGCCCTCAACCGGTTCCTTAAAGCCCTGGACCGCGCCCTGCTCGTGCCCCCCGCCGCGCCCATTGCGCCCCCGCCCCGCAGGCCCCTCGACTACCTGTTTTTCAAGGTGGACAAGGCATTTCGCAAGGTGTTCGTACAAGACATCGCGTTCATCGAGGCTTGCGGCAACTACGTGAAAGTGCACATGACCGGTGGCGAAGCCCTGCTCGTACCGGGCAAAATCTCAGCCCTGGCCGCCACGCTCGACGACGCGGGCTTCGTGCGGGTGCACAAGTCGTACCTGGTTGCGCTGGCCAACATCCGGCAGGTGGAGGGCAGCCTGATTCAACTGGGCCGGGCCACCGTTCCGCTGAGCGAATCCTACCGCGCGGCTTTCCTGGCCCGGTTGTAAAGAGCTAAAAATGGACCCCGCCAGGCACCCGCTGACGGCGTAGCGCAAGCGCTTCGCCACCATTGGATGGCAGCCAGAGCCAAGCCGACTCATACTGGTTTTACACCATGTTGTCATGCCATTAGGGGAGGTTGTCATTCCGGTTCAACCTTGGTAATGGGCCGGCAGTATTCAGGCCAACCATCTGAACTGCCATCAGCTCTTCGCTAAACCCTAAACTTTTTATGAAAACTTCAACTATTTTCCGGCTGCTGCTCGCCCCGCTGCTGCTGCTCACCGCTTGCAAAAAAGACGCGGACGTAACCCCTTCCAGCCCCTCCGGCCCCGACCTCCGCGTCGACACCAAGCCGCTCGATTATTACATCAAGATTGCCGAAACCCTTTCGGCGAAGCAGGAACCCTCGCAAGCCGATTGGGACGCCCTTTTGGGAACGTTCATTTACGATTTGGTCATCAAAAGAGGAATCTCGACGCGCGAGGAGCAGCAAGACTATCTGCGGGGGGTTTATAAGGTGCCGGAGACCCTTACGCCGGAGCAGCGGACCTTTCTGGCGTATGGTTTTGAGTACAAAAGCTATCTGCCGGAACTCAAAGCGTATTCGGCGAGCCTGAACGATGGCAGCCTCCGCATCGGCCAGGCGGTCAAGCAGCATCTCTACCCCATGCTCCCCCTCCGGCTGCAGCAGGAGAGCCTGATTCCACCCGTCATGTACACGTACTTCGGGCCAGGGCAAGCCAACGGGTTCGCGGAAGCAGTTATACAGGATGCTTTGCTGGCGTATAAAGTCGACAGCTATGCCCGGACCAGAGGCACCCTGACGGCGCACGAAGCCTTCCACTCGGTGACCGGGGTGGCGCAGAAGAGGCGCTTCAAGCAACTGCCCGATACTGATGCCCGGGTCATTCTGAGAGAGGCGCTTACGAGCATCGGCCAGGAAGGCATGGCAGACCAGATTGACAAAGAAATTCTCACCAGCCCCGATTCACGGGTTGCCGGCTTGGTTCCGCGCTACGATGATAACTTGTCTAAAGCCAATATCAGGGCCCTCAATGCGGAGCTGGAGCGGTTGAGCACCGACGAGACTATCAGCGACCCGAACCAATTCAAAAGAGCCGTGCTAGACGCCGCGGGACATCAGCCGGGGCAGTACATGGGCAAAGCCATCAAACAGGCTAACCTGCTGGGTGAGGTTGTGGCCGACGTGGATAATCCATTCCAGTTTTTCTACAGCTACAATAAGGCGGCGACTCAGTTGTCGGGAGATTACCCGGTGTTCTCAACCACGGCCATCAACTACCTAAAGCAGGTGGAGGGTCAGGTGATCAACCCGCGGCCCTAACCCTAACCCTAACCCTAAACCGAGGGGCTCCGGCTGGGAGCTCTGCGACGAGGAGTTACAGCAAGACCCGATTCGGGTCGATAAGTTTCCGCTACCCTACGTCGGTACGCCCCGGAGCGACGACAGGTCCCAGCCTTTCCGCGAATACAAGAGGATGTTACCCCGAACGCGCGGAACCTAGGGTAGTCGTTCCACCACCAGCCCAAAGCGCATAAGCAGGCCGTTGACTACAATAATCAACGGCCTGCTTATGTGCTTTGGGCTATCTTTTACTAGCCTGTGGACCGGCTAGGGCAGCTGGCGAAACGCTGCTCGTGCCGGGCAAAATCTCAGCCCTGGCCGCCACGCTCGACGACGCGGGCTTCGTGCGGGTGCACAAGTCGTACCTGGTTGCGCTGGCCAACATCCGGTAAGTGGAGGGCAGCCTGATTCAACTGGGCCGGACCACCGTTCCGCTGAGCGAATCCTACCGCGCGGCTTTCCTAGCCCGCTTATGGGGGGCTAAAAATGGACCCAGGCCGACTCATACTGGTTTTGCACCAGGTTGTCATGCGATTGGGGAAGGTTGTCATTCTGATTCAACTCTTGCGGCGGGCCGGCAGTATTCAAGCCAACCATCTGAGCTGCCAGCAGCTCCTCGCTAAACCCTAAACTTTTTATGAAAACTTCAACTATTTTCCGGCTGCTGCTCGCCCCGCTGCTGCTGCTCACCGCTTGCAAAAAAGACGCGGACGTAACCCCTTCCGGCCCCTCCGGCCCCGACCTCCGCGTCGACACCAAGCCGCTCGATTATTACATCAAGATTGCCGAAACCCTTTCGGCCAAGCAGGAGCCCCCGCAAGCCGATTGGGATGCCTTGTTGGGTACGTATATTTACGATTTGCTCATCAAAAGGGGAATCTCGACGGCTCAGGAGCAGCAAGACTACATGCGGGGGACTTACAAGGTGCCGGAGATCCTTACGCCGGAGCAACGGGCATTTCTCGCCTACCAGTTTGAGTATAAAAGCAATCTGCCGCAGCTCAAAGCATATTCAGCGAGCCTGAACGATGGCAGCCTCCGCATCGGCCAGGCGGTGAAGCAGCATCTCTACCCCATGCTCCCCCCCCGGCTGCAGCAGGAGAGCCTGATTCCACCTATCACGTACTCGTATTTTGGGCAGGGGCAAGCCAACGGGTTCGCAGACATAGTTATACAGGATGCCTTGCTGGCGTATAAAATCGACAGCTACGCCCGAGGCAAGGGCACCCTGACGGCACACGAAGCCTTTCACTCGGTGACCGGGGTGGCGCTGCAAAAGCGCCTCAAGCTGCAACTACCCGATACCGATGCCCGGGTCATTCTGAAAGACGCGCTTAGAGGCATCTCTGGTGAAGGCCTTGCGGACCTGATTGACAAAGAAATTCTCGGCAGCCCGGATTCACCGGTTGCCAGCTTGGTTCCCCGCTACGACGACGAGAACTTGTCCAAAAACTATATTAGGGCCCTGAACGCGGAGCTGGAGCGGTTAAGTACTCAAGAAGTTATCAGCAACGCGACCCAGTTCCGGGAAACCGTGCTAACCGATGCGGGGCATCAGCCGGGCAAATACATGGGCAAAGCCATCAAGCAGGCCAACCTGCTGGGGGAGATCGTGCCCGACGTGGAGAATCCATTCCAGTTTTTCTACAGCTACAATAAGGCGGCGACTCAGTTGTCGGGAGATTACCCGGTGTTTTCAACCACGGCTATCAACTACTTGAAGCGGGTGGAGAGTCAGCTGATCAACCCGCGGCCCTAAACCGAAGGCTCCGAATAGCCGGGGCTACCGGATGAAAGTTGAGGTTCTTCTACGCGGCGGCAACGCGACCACACCGGCCCTTACTGCCGCCTCACGCAACGAGTCATAGCGGCAAGACCGGATTCAATTTGTAGTTTCCGCTGCCCTGCGGAAATAGACCCCAGACGGCCGGAACCATCTATCTTCTAGCCCCCGTCGGTGGAGATTACTCCGCACCTTTCGCGGAATCCAAGGTACTAGGTCCGAACCCACCAGAAGCAGGCCGTTGATTATTGCCAGTTGGCAGTAATCAACGGCCTGTTGGCATATCCGGGTCTGGGCCCGCTTTGCCGTGCCAGTGGGGGCGCCGCTGGGGCCGTAGTCGGCGAACAAGGTCACGGCCACAAGTAGCGCGTGCAGAACGAATTTACTAAGCCTGGGGCGTACGTATCCGGGGCTGCCTCCCACCTTTTTATCGGCATTCCTTCGGGTTAACCGAAACAAAATGAGCCTGTACTTTTCGCCCGTTCTTACGGCCAAAGACGTGCGTTTTGGGGAAGAATACCTTTAATCCGGGCCTGCGGGACGGATTTCATTCCATCTGCCACGAGCGGGGCACCGGGTACTCCGCCGCTGATAGCAACAAAATTCGGAGATTGAATTAGGTTTTTTTAAAAATGCCGCTTTACATTTGCGGCATCAATTCCTTCTGACCAAAGGATTGTTTTTATACAGAGGCGTGGAGAGACAGGCTCGACGAAACGCCGGCAACCACCCAGCCCCGGCTGGCACGGTGCCAAGTCCTGACCATATAAAAACAAACGCTATGGACTTTTCGCGTCCTCTCTCCGTTTTCTCGCCCGCCCCGTTTGCCATTAGCCACGGGGGTTGTTGTACGCCGCGTGCTGCCGTCTGTATGCGGCGGGCCGGTCGGGGTTGTTAAGCTAGGTCAGCTTATCCTTTCCTTACCGGCCTATTGGCAACCGGGGCTGAGTAACTCTTAACCCAGCCTTGCCGGGCGGACTTACCCAGTTCGGGCAGTGGCCTCCCGGCAGCCAGCTCGTATCCGCCTCTGGCGGCGAACGCGGGCCTTGCTTCACATTTCGGGCAATTCCGGGGCTTCGGGCCGGGCGTCGTGGTGCACCAACGGCGGCCCGACCGGGCGGCGGAACACTGCGAGCGGCTGCCCCTTCCTTCTGCGCACGAGGTACGAGGTGGGTGGCGATAAAGCGCCCTTTTCCCTTCTGGGTCTTCGCCAATAGCTGCCCGGCCGCTCCGCGCCGGGGGCGCACGGGCCCTTCATTTCCAATTGTTTATTCTGATGAAAACAAGTACGCTTCGGCGCGCCCTCTTGTTCCTGCTTTGGGGCGGCGCCATCACGGCCAGTCCGGCCCAGTCGAATACCGGGCCGCTGGTCAGCGGCACCGTGACGGACGCGGCCAGCCACACGCCTTTGCCCGGCGTGACGGTAATCGTCAAGGGCAGCAGTGCCGGCACGACCACCGATGCCAACGGTCATTTCTCGCTTGCGGCCCCCACTGAGGGAGCCCTGGAGTTCAGCTACGTGGGTTACGCGAAGCAGGAAGTGCTGGCGGCCGGCAGCCCGCTGGCCGTCGCCCTCCGGCCCGATTTGCAGCAGCTCTCCGAAGTAGTGGTGACGGGCTACAGTGAGCAAAACCGCAAAACGCTGACCAGCGCCATTAGCTCGGTGCGGGGCGAGACCTTGCAAAACATTCCGGCCGCCAGCCCCGACCAACTGTTGCAGGGCCACGCGCCCGGCGTGCAGGTATCGGCCAATTCGGGCGTGCCGGGCGGTGGCATCTTCATTCGCATTCGGGGCAGCAATTCGGTAAATGCCAGCAACGACCCGCTCTACGTGGTCGATGGCGTGTTCATTAACAACACCAACTTGATTGCCACTGGCTTAGGCAACCAGGTTTCGGCTAACCCCCTCGCCGACTTGAACCCGCAGGATATCGAAAGCCTCGAGATCCTGAAAGATGCCAATGCCACGGCCATTTACGGCTCGCGCGGGGCCAATGGAGTGGTGCTCATCACGACCAAACGAGGCAAGGCGGGCGATAAAACCCGCCTCACCTTCAACACCTACCACGCGTGGTCGAAGGCGCCTAAGCAATACCAGCTGGCGAGCGGGCCCGAACTGGCCACCCTGGAAAATGAGCGGTTTATTAATGATGGGGGCGATCCCACGCTGCGGCCCTACCGTCCGGTGGCAGCGGGCGGGCGGGGCCGGCCCGAAGAGCAACCGACCTACGACCGCCTACAGGACGTGTTTCGCACGGCCGCAACTCAGAGCTACGAGTTGTCGGCCGCCGGGGGCTCGGCCAAAACCCAGTTTTACATCGGGGCCGGCTACTTCAGGCAGGAATCCATCGCCCGGCCCAGCGCCTTCGACCGGTTCAGCCTACGGGTGAACCTGGACAATTCCGTGACCGAGCAGTTGCGCATCGGCACGAGCACCGCGCTGGCCCGCACCCGCCGCAACGTGAGCAGCAACGACAATAACCCGGTGGGCGTCATCAACTCGGCTCTGTTTCCGCGCACCAACCTGCCGGTGTTTAACCCCGATGGTACCTACGCCAAGTACGGTTCCTTCGACAACCACCTGGCACTCATCAATAACCTAAACAATGATGCGGTGGGGACACGCGTCATCTCGAACGTGTACGTCGACTATAAGCTCCTTAAGGGGCTAACCCTGCGCAGCAGCTGGAGCATCGACTTCAACGACATGTACGAGAACAACTTCAATAACACGCTGATTCTGGCCGGGCAGCCGCGCGGCACCGCTAATTCGTTTCTGGCGCGCGACATCACCCTGCTGAATGAGCAGACGCTCAATTACAGCATCGATTTCGATGAAAACCACTCCCTCCAGGCCCTTATCGGCAATACCCTGCAGCGCAACACCCTCCAGCGCACCAGCCTGGCGGGGCAGCAATTCCCCGGTAACGACCTAACGACCATTGCCTCGGCGGCGACGCAGACGGGCTCGTCGTCGCGCTCCGAGGCCGGGCTGGTGTCGTTCTTCGGCAAGGCAACGTACTCGTTCCGGCAGCGCTACACGGCCGACGTGAGCGTGCGGGCCGATGCCTCTTCGCGTTTTGGGCGCGCGAACCGCTGGGGCTACTTCCCGGCCGTGGGCCTGGGCTGGCGGCTGGGCGAGGAGAACTTCGTGAAAGACCTCAACATCTTTCAAGAGTTGAAGCTGCGGGGCAGCCTTGGTAAAACCGGCAACCAAGCCGGCATCAGCGACTTCGCGGCGCTGGGCCTGGTGCAGGGCGGCGCCAACTACCTCGACCTGCCCGGCACCGCCCCACTGCAACTGGCCAATCCTAACCTGAGTTGGGAATCGACGCGCCAGTGGAACGTGGGCCTGGATGCCGCCGTGCTGCATAGCCGCCTGCTACTAGAGCTCAACTACTACGACAAGTACACCTCGGGCCTGCTGCTGAACGTGCCCGTACCGCGCAAAACGGGCTTCGCCTCAGTAGTAGAAAACTACGGCGCGGTAAGCAACCGAGGCGTGGAAGTGCAACTCACGGCTACCTGGCTGAAATCAGCCGCCGTGCAGTGGAGTACTACCTTCAACGTGGCCCGCAACGTGAACCGAATTGAGAAGCTGGCCGCGCCCATCACGACCGGCTCGCGCGACATTTTCCGGCTGCAGGAAGGGGCCCCACTCTACTCGTTCTGGCTGTACCACCAAACGGGCGTGAACCCCGAAACCGGCGACGCCCAGTACCAGGACGTGAACGGCGACGGGCAGCTGACGGTGGCCGACCGCCAGTTGGTGGGCAACGCCTGGCCCAACTACTTCGGCGGTGTCAGCAACTCGTTCGCCTACAAAGGCTTCGACCTCGGCTTCACGCTCAACTTCGAACAGGGCGCGAAAATCATGAACATGAATCGCTTCTTCCTGGTGCATGGCGGTACGCAGAGCAATATCGGCTACCTGGCCGAGCAACTGAACCGCTGGCAGCGCCCCGGCGACGTAACCGACATTCCCCGCCTAACCACCAACCCAGCCAGCAACAACTACGGCGGCGTGGTGCAGAACCTGAGCGACCGCTACCTGGAAGATGGCTCCTTCCTGCGGGTGCGCACGCTGTCGCTGGGCTACACCGTGCCCACCGCGGTCGCGGCCCAGGCCCACCTCAGCTCCCTGCGCGTGTATGTGCAAGCGGCTAATCTTTTCACCATCACGCCCTACTCCGGCCTCGACCCGGAAGTAAACTCCCAGAGCGGCGTGGCCAACACCAAAAACTTCGACTGGGCCACGGTGCCCCAGCCCCGCACTTTCCAGGTGGGGGCCACGGTCGGATTCTAATTTTTACTGACATGAAACAGATCTTATTCCGCCTCTTTTTTGCCGGCCAAGCGGCCGCCGTAGTCCTGGGTTCTTCGGCGTGCAATAAGCTACTGGACCCCACCCCCGTGCAACAGCTGCCCGCCGACGAGGCCATTACGGACGCCGGCAGTGCCCGTTCCGCTACCATTGGCGTGTACGACCGGGTGCAGGCCTACTACCAGCTCAACTGGCCGGTACTAGGCTTCTTGCCGGGCGAGAACGTGCGCTTTAACGGCACGCTAAACCAATTCCTGCAAATCGACCAGAACCAGCTCAGTGCCGACAACGTGCTGATTACCGAAGCCTGGACCCAGCTGTACCAGGCCGTGAACGGGGCCAACAACGTCGTTGCCGCCCTGCCGGGCCTTAGTGACCCCCTGCTGCCGGCCGCGGAGAAAAACCAGCTGCTCGGTGAGGCATACTTTCTGCGGGCCCTGGCCTACTTCGACCTAGGCCGCGGCTGGGGTGGCGTGCCGCTGGTGCTCACGCCCACCCGCACCAAGGAAAATGGCCAGGGCCTGCGCCGCAGCACCCTCGCCAAAACCTACGACCAGGTGCTGGCCGATCTGACCCAAGCGGAGAGCCTGTTGCCCGACATCGCCACCCGCAACCGCGCCGTGAAAGCCTCGGCCCGGGCCCTGCGCGCCCGCCTGCACCTCTACCGCCAGCAGTGGGCCGACGCCGAAACCTACGCTAGCCAGCTCATCAGCAGCCCGAATTACAGCTTGGTGAGCCCCTACCGCGCTTTTTCCACGGCGCCCTTTCTCAGTCGGGAGTCCATTTTCGAGCTGACCTTCAGCAACGCCGACGCCAACCTAATGTGGAACAACTGGTTTCCCAGCGCCCTGGGGGGCCAGTTTAACTTCCAGCCGGTGCCCGCGGCCATTGCCCTGCTGAACGACCCAGCCGTGGGCGGCAACCGCGCCGCCCTGCTGGCCAGCACCGTCATTGGCGGCGCTAATGTCACCTATGGCAACCTCTACAGCCGCTCGGCGCAGCGCGACGACCCCAGCTACGTGCTGCGTCTCGCTGAGCAGTACCTCATCCGCGCCGAGGCCCGCGCCCGCCTCGGCAACCTCACGGGCGCCCTGGCCGACCTGAACGTCGTGCGGGGCCGCGCCGGGGTCCCGGCCAGCACCGCGGCCACGGCAGCCGACCTGCTGCTGGCCATCGAGAACGAGCGGCGGGTAGAATTCGCCTTCGAAGCCGACCGCTGGTTCGACCTCGTGCGCACGGGCCGCGCCGGTACAGTACTAGGTGTTACGGACCAGCGCCGCTGGGTCTTTCCCATTCCCTTCAACGACTTAGTAGCCGACCCCGGCCTAGAGCAGAACCCCGGATATTAGGTGGTTTCGGGACCGCACCGCTGGCAGGCACCTCCTCCCGGCTGGTCCTCACACATTCTTTTTGATTTCAGACCTCCATGTTGAAAACGTCTATTTCCGCCGCCCTGCTCACGCTAGCCCTTGCTCTAGCCACCCCGGTTGGCGCGCAAAACCGCTATTTCTTCCCCGCCGCCCCGGCTGGCAGCTTCGACCCGGCCGTGCCCACGCCGGAGCAATTTCTGGGCTATCCTATCGGCTCGCACTACACCCGCTCCGACCAGATCGTGGCTTATCTGCGCGAGCTGGATCGCGTGTCGGACAAGGTAAGCCTGCGGGTGCTGGGCACTACGTTCGAGGAACGGCCCCAGGTGGTAGCCACCATCACGGCGGCCTCGAACCAGCAAAAGCTGGCGACGCTGCAACAGGAACGCCGGGCGCTGGTCGACCCCAAGCGGCCCGCGCCCGACTACCGCCAACTGCCCGTGGTGGTGAGCCTCAACTTCGGGGTACACGGCAACGAAAGCTCGTCGTCGGAAGCGGCCCTGCTGCTGGCCTACTACCTCACGGCCTCGACTAGCCCCGAAACGACGCAGTGGCTGGAACAAGCCGTGGTGACCATCGACCCCCTGGAAAACCCCGATGGCCGCGACCGGGCCTCGCACTGGTTCGACCAGAACAAGTCGTGGCCCAACGTAACCGACCCGCTCGACCGGGAGCACACCGAAGCCTGGCCCGGGGGCCGCACCAACCACTTCTACACCGACCTCAACCGCGACTGGCTGGCCCTAACCCAGCCCGAAAGCCGGGCCCGCATGGCCTTCTTCCACGAGTGGTACCCTAACGTGATGATAGACTTCCACGAGATGGGGACCAACGGCACGTACTACTTTGAGCCTTCCAAGCCCCACAGCACCGAGAACGACCTTATTCCCCGTGCCACCTACGAGGTATTGAACGTACACTTAGCCAAGTACTTTGCCAAGTCGCTTGACCACCTCGGTACGCTGTACTGGACCAAGGAACAGTTCGACAACCTCTCGCCCATCTACGGCTCCACTTACCCTGATTTCCAGGGGGGCGTGGGCGTTACATTTGAAGTGGGCAGCTCGCGCGGGTTGGCCCAGGAGAGCAGCAACGGCGTGGTCACTTTCCCCTTCACCATCCGTAACCACGTGGCCACGGGCCTGGCTACCGTCCGCGGCGCGGTTGAGGAAAAAGAGCTGTACCTACGCCACCAGCGCGAGTTCTTCACTTCAGCACTCACCGCCGCCCAGAAGTTTCCGACCAAGGCCTACGTCTTCGGCAACGCCCAGGACCCGACCTTGACCAACAAGTTTCTTGCCCTGCTGCTCCAACACCAGATTGAGGTGCACGAGCTGGCCCAAACGGTGACCCTCGATAAGCAAACCTTTGTGCGAGGCCAAGCTTACGTGGTGCCCACGGCTCAGCCGCAGTATCGCATCATCAACTCCCTGTTTGAAGAGCTGACCACTTTCCACGACAGCGTATTTTACGACGTCACGGGATGGAGCCAGGCCCACGCCTACGGCTTGCCAGTGAGCAAGCAAAAGGGCACCCAGCTAGTGCAAGGTCCCGCTGTGCGGACGCCAAAACTTCTGGATGGCACTGTGCGCGGCGGGTCGAGCAGCTACGCCTACCTCCTGCCCTGGTCCGACTACAACGCTGCCAAAGCCTTGGTGGCCTTGCAGCGGGCCGGCGTGGTAGCGAAGGTTAGCTTCAAACCGTTCAGCGCCGGCTCGCCCACCCAGCCCACCGATTTTGACTACGGCACGCTGGTTATTCCCGTGGCGGCCCAGAAGCTCCCACCCGATTCGGTATTTCAAGTGGTGAGCCGGGTGAGCCGCCAAGCGCAGGTGGCGTTTACGAGCGTGACGACCGGCTTCAGCGTGGGCGGCATCGACTTGGGCTCGAACAACGTACGCACGGTGCCGGAAGCCAAAGCAGCTATTCTGGTGGGCACCGGCACGAACTCTTCGGAGGTGGGCGAAGCCTGGTTCCTGGCCAGCCAGCAACTGGGCTTGCCCCTAAGTAAGATTGAAGTGAGTAATTTCGGACGGGCCCCGCTGGACCGCTACACCAGCCTCGTGCTGGTGGGCGGCACCTACGCCGCCCTGGACCGAACTGCCGTGGACCGGCTACGCCGCTGGGTGCAGGAGGGCGGCACGCTCATCACCCTCAAAAGTGCGTCGGAGTGGGCCATCCGGCAGGGCATCGTGAAGGAGAAGCTGCTGGTGCCCGCCAACGGCGGCTGGGCCGATACTACAACAGTCAAAGGCAAGCCCGCCCGCCGCAGCGACTTCGTGACTCAGGAACAGGAAGGCAGCCGCGCTATTGCCGGCTCCATCTATTCGGCGGATGTTGACATCACTAACCCCATTGCTTTTGGGCTCACCAACCGACGGCTCTACGTGTTTCGCAACGGCACCACGTTTCTGCGGCCCAGCCGCAACCCCTACGCTACCGTGGCCCAGTACACCGCTAAACCACTGGTGAGCGGTTACGTATCGACGGCCAATCTGCACCAAATCGGCAATTCCGCGGCCGTAGTCGTCAGCAAGGTTGGAGCGGGGCGCGTGGTCCTGTTCGCTGACGACCCCAATTTCCGCCACTACTGGCACGGCACTTCGCGCCTGTTCACTAACGCTCTGTTGCTGGGCCCGCTACTGAACTTGCCCGAAGGCCCCGCCGCTATTTCGTCCGAGGAATAATAACCGCTTCCGCATTAGGCCGCGACTCCTACATCTTCTGCGTAACCCTTTCCCTTAGCTAAACGCCATGAATAAGAGCTTCGACAAAGTTCTTGCCGCACACGAGCCGGATTAGTCCGATTACGAGGGCAAATACAACCTGATATTGCCACCCGCTACTTCGCCATGTTACCTTACATGAACCCCCATTTGCAACGCGGGCAGCCGGGCTAGGGCTAAGTTCTTGGTGACAGATTATCCACCACTGCCAATCTGCTTACCCACCGGATAGCGTACTTAACAAAATACGCCATGTCAACCGGCCGGGATAATGCGTTGTCAAATGGTCACCGATGAGCCGCAGCCTTTAGGCTTCCAACAGTAAAAGCCTTGCCCGCTGTGAGGCTAGGCAGTGTTCATCCCATCCTGAAAGTTATGATGTTTGCTATATTATTCCTGCTGCTGGCCCTGTTCCTGGCTGGTTATCGAGATGGGGTTTGGACCAAGTATACTCCCCAAGACGTAGCCCGCTGGCAGGTGGAAGCTGCCGCACAGTCCCCTAATATCCACCAGTCCCCGACGGCTAACCACGCGGCCCAGTTGCCATCAAACCCAGTCGCTCCCCCAGTTGGCGTAGCTCTGGAAACGGAGGGGAAGCCGCTAACAAGAGTAGAGCTGGAAGCTGCTTAGCACGTCAATAGGCTATCAACAACTGCTTCTGGGAAGCCCTTGAAAAGCACTATGAGTTATGCCAGTATGATATCAGCTTTAAAAAGCAAAATGGCCAAAGATTCGGTGAAGGCGGCTCTGCCCAAACAGTAGAGTACTGCTTTCGGCAGTACTCTAATGCTTGAAAGGTCTTGCCCCGTATAACGCAGCCGCGGGTGTGCTGACGTCGGCCAACAACCGTATGCCAGCGGCGGCGCTATACTGGGCAGCCCGACCTTTTACTCAATCCCCACACACTAGCGCTGTTTCTAGAACTTACACCCTACGCTACTCCTTAGCTAATTGGGCGGAACACGCGGCTCCAACGAATTTTGTGGAAGAAATCTGCGTAAGGATCAATGGAGAGCCAGATGAATACGGCCTTGCCCACGAGGTGGTCTTCCGGTACGAAGCCCCAGAAGCGCGAGTCCTCCGAATTGTGGCGGTTGTCGCCCATCATAAAATAGTAATTCTGCTTGATGGTATAGTGGGTCAACGGCCGGCCATTCTGCTGGATCATGCCATCCTGCCAGCTGATGCCCTGATTGTGCTCGTACTGCGATATGATTTTGTAGTAAATCGCGGCATTGGCGGGGGTTAGCGCGATGGTCTGTCCCTTCCGGGGTACCGGCAGGGGGCCGTAGCTGTCGAGCTGCCAATGGTTGCGCACTGCACTCATTGCGGCACTGCCATGAAAGTCGGCCACGTCGGGGAAGAGTGCCACCTCAGGCGTCAACACGGTCAGTGCTTTTACGTAAGGCTGCTGGCGGAAGTAGTCGGCCACCTTGGCCGGGCAGCTGATAACGAAGCCCGCTTGCCCGGTTTCCGGGTTAGTCACTACCTGCGGAATGCCCTCGGGTACCTGGTAGTCTACCACTCCCTGCGCACGCAGGGCTTGGCGGATTTCGTCGTTGGGGGCGTCAACGGCCATGAAGTAGGTGGTCTGGGGCTGCTCCGCTACCGGCCCGGCTTGGCCATTGAGAAACACCTGGCCGTTGCGAAGCTGCAGAGTATCTCCCGCCACCGCAATGCACCGCTTGATAAGGTTAGTCCGCATATCAGCCGGTAGCTGCTGCTCGTGGGGCACGTGAAAAACAACCACGTCGTTGCGCTTCACCGAGCTAAACCCCGGAAAACGATAAGCCGGCAACTGAATCAGATCGGAGTAGCTTTTCAGCTTCGTGCCCCAAATAGTCTGGTGCGTAAGCGGCAGCTGTAACGGCGTTTGGGGAGTGATGGGTCCATAGTGCAGCTTGCTCACGAACAAACAATCGCCAACTAACAGCGACCGCTCCATGCTCTCCGAGGGGATGGTGTAGGCCTCTACGGTGGACCAGCGCAGCAGCGTGGCGGCCACAATGGCAAAAATCAGCGAGTTGGTCCATTCCCGAACCTGGCTTTTCAGTTTTGGGAGCGGGGTGTTGCTATTGGAGCGTTTACTGCGCAGAAAAGCCATGAGTCAGTAGGTGAGAGGATGGAAAATAGGATTTACACAACTCCTTTGCAGGAGTTACACCACTGCCCTAAACGTTCCGCTGTCACCTGGTAGTATGCTGGCCAGACTTTGCGGTCATTGCCTGGCTTTTCGTGCTACTTCGCCTGGGCCCACACGTAACCGCAGTAGTGAAATCTATCAGAGCTAGCTCATCTTTCTTCCATCGTTGCCAAACGTGCTAAAAGCAAGATTCCCGAGCTGAAGCCATAAAGGGGCCTCAACTCGGGAATCAAACTTTATTGCGAAAAGCCTTACTGAATACTACCAGCTCGACTTGGTCACGCCAGGAATTTTCCCGGCCAGCGCCATTTCGCGGAAACGCACGCGGCTGATGCCGAACTTGCGCATGTAGCCGCGGGGGCGGCCGTCAATCATGTCGCGGTTGTGCAGGCGCACGGGCGAAGCGTTTTTGGGCAGCTTGTCGAGACCTTCGTAGTCGCCGGCAGCTTTCAGAGCCTTGCGCTTTTCAGCGTAGCGGGCCACGGTGGCAATGCGCTTGCGCTCCCGTGCTTTGATGGATTCTTTAGCCATGAGTCAGGGAGATTATTTTTTAGCGTTTGCGAAGGGCATGCCGAACGCCTTGAGCAGCTCGTAGCTCTGCTCGTCGTTCTCGGCGGTGGTCACGAAGGTGATGTCCATGCCCGAAATGCTTTTGATTTTATCAATCGAGATTTCGGGGAAGATGATTTGCTCCTTCACGCCGAGCGTGTAGTTGCCACGACCATCGAAACCTTTGTCGTTGATGCCTTTGAAGTCCCGCACGCGGGGCAGGGCCACCGTCAGCAGGCGATCCATGAACTCGTACATGCGCTCGCCGCGCAGGGTCACTTTCGCGCCGATGGGCATGCCTTCCCGGAGCTTAAAGTTCGACACCGAGCGCCGGGCAAGGGTCGGGACGGCTTTCTGACCCGTGATCTGGGTCAGCTCTTCCACGCCGTTGTCCACCAGCTTCTTGTCGGCAACGGCCGCGCCAATGCCGCGGTTGATGCAGATTTTGGTGATGCGCGGTACCTGCATGATGCTCTTGAACTGGAATTTCTCCTGGAGCGCGGGTACGACGTCTTTTTTATAAATGTCTTTCAGACGGGCCATGATGCAGGGGGCTGGTTAAGCCGTTTTGGCAGTGGCACGCTTGGCTTTGGCAGGAGCAGCAGCCGGAGCTGCGGCGGCTGCGGCGCCTTTGCGCACACGCTCACCGGTGGTAGGGTTGATAGCCTGCACGTTGCTCACGTGCATGGGCGCCTCGATCTTGGTGATGCCACCCTGGGGCGATTTGGCGCTCGGCTTGTTGTGTTTCGTCACCAGGTTCAGACCCTCCACGATTACGCGCTGGGTCACCCGGTTTACCGACTTGATAACGCCGGTCTTGCCACGCTCATCGCCGGCAATCACCTTTACGGTGTCGCCCGATTTCACGTGCAGCTGGACGGGCTTTGCTTTCTTAATAGCCATAGCTTACAGTACTTCGGGGGCCAGCGAAACGATTTTCATGAATTGACGCTCGCGCAGCTCGCGGGCCACGGGGCCGAAGATGCGCGTGCCGCGGGGCTCGTCGTTGTTGTTGAGCAACACGGCGGCGTTGTCGTCGAAGCGGATGTACGAGCCGTCTTTGCGGCGTACTTCCTTCTTCGTGCGCACCACGACGGCCTTGCTCACGGTGCCCTTCTTGGCGTTGCCGGAAGGAATAGCCGACTTGATGGCCACCACGATCTTGTCGCCAACGCTGGCGTATTTCTTGCCTGTGCCACCCAGAACGCGGATGCAGAGGACTTCCTTGGCGCCGCTGTTGTCGGCTACCGTCAGGCGGGATTCTTGCTGTATCATTGGTCTGGATTACTTAGCGCGTTCAATAATTTCAACCAGGCGCCACCGCTTGGTTTTGCTTAGCGGGCGGGTGCTCATGATGCGCACGGTATCGCCTTCGCCGCACTCGTTTTTCTCGTCGTGGGCGTGGAATTTCGTGGTTTTGGTCACGAACTTACCGTACATCGGGTGCTTTTGCTTCTGCACCACGGCCACGGTGATGGACTTGTCCATCTTGTTACTCGTTACCGTGCCGGTGATTTCTTTGCGCAGGTTGCGCGAAGCTTCGGCAGCGGCTTGGTCTTGGGTTGTTACGTCGGTTGCCATCGGTTATTGAGCGGGGTTAGTGGCCTGCTCGTTTTTCCGACGAGTCTGCTCGGTGAGCAAGCGGGCGACGTTTTTACGGTTAGCCTTGAGCCGGGCGGGGTTCTCGAGGGGCGAAATCGCGTGGGCGAAACGCAGCTGCTGGCCCTGGCCCTTTTCGGCGGTGAGTTGCTCTTTCAGCTGATCCGCGGAAAGGCTTTTGAGGTCGGTCTTGTTTTTCATCTTAGGCAGCGTCCGTATAGTCGCGGCGAACCACGAATGAAGTTTTTACGGGCAGCTTCTGAGCCGCCAGACGCAACGATTCCTTAGCTACTTCCAGCGAAACGCCGTCCGACTCGAACATGATTTGACCGGGCTTCACGCAGGCCACCCAGTATTCGGGCGAGCCCTTGCCCTTACCCATCCGCACTTCAGCAGGCTTCTTGGTAATGGGTTTGTCGGGAAAAATGCGGATCCATACTTGCCCTTCGCGTTTCATGGCGCGGGTCATGGCAATACGGGCTGCCTCGATCTGGCGAGCCGTAATCCAAGACACTTCCAGCGACTTGATAGCGAACGAACCGAAGTCTATGGAGCTGCCGCGGTAGGCAAGGCCTGTTACGCGACCCTTTTGCATCTTGCGATACTTGGTCCTTTTCGGTTGTAACATTTGATTTTTATAAAAGAGAGGATTCTGTAAGAAAGGGGCGAACAGTCGAACATTTCACTTCGTTCACCAAGCGGCAAACGAAGTGAAATGCGCTTGATCTGTTCTAGCGACGCGGGCCGCGGCCACCACCGGCTCCACCACCTTGGGCGGGGCCATTGCGGCGGGGGCCGGCGTTGTCGCCGCGGGGAGCACCGCCGCCGGCATTGCCGCCCCGGTCCCCACCACGACCACCACGGTCGCCGTCCCGACGCTCGCCACGGGGGCCGCGGTCGTCACGACGGCCACCGCCTTCGCCACCACCGGGGTTGGTGAGCTGCTGGTTCGGCGAGAGGTCGGGCTTGCCGAACACCTCACCGCGCATCACCCACACCTTGATGCCAATTTTACCGTACACGGTCTGTGCTTCCGACAAAGCGTAGTCGATGTCGGCACGCAGCGTGTGCAGCGGCGTCCGGCCTTCCTTATACTGCTCCGAGCGGGCAATTTCCGCGCCGCCGAGGCGGCCACCACACTGAATCTTGATGCCTTCGGCCCCAACCCGCATGGCGGCCTGGATCGACATTTTCATGGCGCGGCGGAAGGAGATCCGAGCGGCCAGCTGCTGGGCGATGCTCTCCCCCACCAGCTTGGCATCCAGCTCCGGACGCTTGATTTCGAAGATGTTGATCTGAACGTCTTTGCTGGTGATCTGCTTCAGCTCGTCCTTGATCTTATCCACTTCCTGGCCGCCTTTACCGATCACCACCCCGGGCCGCGCCGTGTTGATGGTGATGGTGATGCGCTTCAGGGTGCGCTCAATCACAATGCGGCTGATGCCGCCCTTCTGAATGCGCGCGTTGATGTACTTGCGGATTTTCTCGTCCTCCACCAGTTTCTCGGCGAAGTCCTTGCCGCCGTACCAGTTGGAGTCCCAGCCTTTGATTACTCCCAAGCGGAAGCCAACCGGATTTACTTTCTGTCCCATACTTAAATTAGGATTTGGCGTCGGCCTTAGGGTTTTCGGTAGTGGCGACCTGCTTGGCGCCTTTGCTGCCGATTTTCTCCACTTTCGTGTCGATTTTCAGCGTCACGTGGTTGCTGCGCTTGCGGATGCGGTGGCCCCGGCCCTGGGGGGCGGGGCGCAGGCGCTTCAGCTGCCGGCCTTCGTCAACGAAGATCTCGCTGATGTAGAGGTTGGCGTCCTCAATCCGCTCTTCTTCGTTGTGCTGCTGCCAGTTGGCCAAGGCCGAGAGGAGCAGTTTCTCAATCTTCTCGGCGCCGATGTTGGCTTCGAAGCGCAGCAGGCCCAGAGCCTGCGTTACTTTCTTGCCGCGCACGAGGTCGGCCACCAAACGCATCTTGCGAGGCGAGGTCGGCACATTGCGGAGTTTTGCTACTGCTTCCATCTTAGCGCTTGCCTTTATCTTTTTTGGCGACGTGACCACGGAAGTTGCGCGTCGGGGCGAATTCGCCCAGCTTGTGCCCCACCATGTTCTCGGTCACGTACACCGGGATGAACTTATTGCCGTTGTGAACAGCGAACGTGTGGCCAACGAAATCCGGGGAAATCATCGAGCGGCGCGACCAAGTCTTCACCACCGATTTCTTACCGGCCGTTTCGAGGGCGGTGACTTTCTTTTCCAGCCGGAAGTCAATGTACGGCCCTTTTTTGAGTGAACGTGCCATATGTTACTTCTTGCCTTTGCGGCTCACAATCAGGTTCTCCGAATACTTATTTTTATCCCGGGTCTTGAAGCCTTTCGACAGCAGACCTTTGCGGCTCCGCGGGTGACCACCCGACGACTTGCCTTCGCCACCACCCATGGGGTGATCGACGGGGTTCATGGCCACGCCACGAACGCGCGGACGACGACCCGCCCAGCGGTTGCGGCCGGCTTTGCCCATGCGGGTGTTCATGTGGTCGCCGTTCGAAACGGTGCCCACGGTGGCCATGCAGGTCACCAGGACCATGCGCATTTCCCCGGAAGGTAGCTTGAGCGTCGCGTATTTCTCTTCGCGGGCCACCAGCTGGGCGTACGTGCCAGCCGAGCGGGCCATAGCCGCCCCCTGGCCGGGGTGCAGCTCGATGTTGTGCAGGATGGTACCGAGTGGAATCTCGCGCAGCGGCAAAGTATTGCCGACCTCGGGAGCGACGCCCGTGCCCGAAACAACGGTCGTGCCGACCGTCATGCCGGCGGGCGCGATGATGTAGCGCTTCTCGCCGTCGGCGTAGTTGAGCAGGGCGATGCGGGCGGTCCGGTTGGGGTCGTACTCGATGGTCTTCACGGTAGCCGGAACCCCGGCTTTGTCGCGCTTGAAGTCCACGATCCGGTACTGGGTTTTATGACCACCGCCGATGTAGCGGTTAGACATTTTACCGGAAGAGTTCCGGCCACCCGTCTTGGGAAGGGAAGTCATCAGCGACTTCTCCGGGGTCGACGTGGTAATCTCGTCGAACGCCGGCGCAACGCGGAAACGCTGCCCTGGGCTGGTTGGTCTGAGTTTTTTAAGTGCCATTACTAGCTAGTTGTGCTTTTGCGGCGGAAAATGTTGAGGCGAAGCGGGTGGCCTAGAGGTTGCCGTAGAAGTCGATTACATCGCCTTCCTTCACGGTTACAATGGCTTTCTTGCCGTGGGCCCGCCGGCCGGTCACCTGACCACCCTTGGTGCCCTTGGTTTTCATTTTGCCAATGGTGCGCATCGTGTTGATGTCGGTCACCGTCACGCCGTACAGCGCTTCGATGTCCTTCTTGATTTGCACTTTATTGGCCGTGCGCTCCACTTCGAAAGTGTAGCGACCTTTTTCGTTGAGGCCGGTGGCCTTTTCGGTCACGATAGGACGTTTCAGCGTGCTCATTATTCGGCGGTGCTATAGAGTTGAACCAATGAGGCCATGCCGTCTTCCGAAATCAGCAGCGTATCCGTGTTCAGCAGGTCGTGGGTGTTGAGGCCGATGGGCGTCGACACTTTCACTTTTTGCAGATTGCGGGCGCTGAGGACCACGTTCTTGTTTACCGCGCCGGTAACGAGCATGGTCTTTTTGCCATTGTTCAGCTTGAGGCCGTCCAGGATGGCGACGAAGTCCTTGGTGCGGGGAGCGTCGAAGGCAATGTTTTCCACGAGGGAGATTTTGCCGTCCTTGGCCAGGCTCGACAGGGCCGAGAGGCGGGCTACGCGCTTGGTCTTCTTGTTGAGCTTGAAGCTGTAGTCGCGGGGCTGCGGGCCGAACATGCGGCCGCCGCCTACGAATACGCCCGACTTCATGCTGCCGGCACGGGCACCGCCCGTACCTTTTTGTTTCTTGAGCTTCTTCGTGGTGCCGTGCACCTCGTTGCGCTGCTTGGACTTGTGCGTGCCCTGGCGCTGGTTGGCCAGGTACTGCTTCACGTCCAGGTACATCACGTGCTCGTTCGGCTCGAGGCCGAAGATGGCGTCAGACAGGGTTACCTTGCGGCCGGTGTCTTCGCCTTTGAGGCTATAAACTGAGAGTTCCATCGTATCGTCTATTTCTCGATTACCACGTAAGAGTTCTTAGCGCCGGGAATCGAGCCACTCACCAGAATCAGGTTTTTGTCGCCCACTACGCGCAGCACCTTCAGGTTTTGTACTTTTACCCGGTCGTTGCCCATGCGGCCACCCATGCGCATTCCTTTGAATACGCGCGAAGGCCAGGAGCAAGCACCGATCGAACCCGGGTGCCGCAGGCGGTTGTGCTGGCCGTGCGTCTGGCCGCCAACGCCCTGGAAGTTGTAGCGCTTTACTACGCCCTGGAAGCCCTTACCCTTAGAAGTACCCACCACGTCAACGAACTCGCCTTCCTCGAAGAGCGTAGCATCGATGGTGGCGCCTGCTACATAGGTAGACTCGGCGTCGAGGCGGAATTCAACCAGCTTTTTCTTGGGGGTGGTGCCGGCTTTCGCGAAGTGACCTACCAAGGCTTTGGTGGTGTTCTTGGCTTTTTTCTCGCCGTAGCCGATTTGAATGGCGGTGTAGCCATCGTTAGCGACCGTTTTAACCTGCGTCACTACGCACGGACCCGCCTCAATGAGCGTGCAGGGAATGTTTTTCCCGTCCGGAGTGAAGAGGCTTGTCATACCGATTTTTTTACCGATGATGCCAGGCATTCTATTTATGAATTAATGAACACAAAAAGAAAACGGCCGAGTGCCGTTTTCGCTAAGGGAGTGCAAAGCTAGGGAAATTGTGGGGAAATTCCCAACAAGGACCAGAAATATTTTCTAGGTGAGGCGGTTAGCTATGCCAAGGGGAGCTCTCCCCAGCCTACCTCCCCTACTGCGCGGAAGCCAAGGGGCTTCAGGCGGGGCGCCAGTTCGCGTCGTCCTCGGCCACGGGCAGCGAGCCTTGCAAGGCCAGCAGCAGAAAAAACAACACGAAGGCCAAGCCAATCTGCGTCTCCAGCGTGTACTCTACCAGGAAGGAGAGCGCAACGCTGACGTACTGGGCCAGGAGCAGCGGCGCCGGCTTCCGCCGGGCCCACCACGCGGGGTAGAATAAGCCGACCAGAAAGACCAGCAAGCCGAGGACGCCGTAAGCCGCCAGATTGTAGAGGTACTGGTTGTGGGGCATAATGTAGAATTCGGCCGTCATCTCGGGGTAGAGCCTGGCGTAGCGCTTAGCCATTTCGTTTTCCAGGTCGGGCTTCGCCACTCCAATCAGCCGGTTGTCTTCCCAAACGGCCAGCGCGGCTTTGTAGGAGTACACCCGCGCCGCAATGGAATAATTCTTGCCCTCCGAGCTCGTACGTTGCTTTACCTTGCCCACATCCTCCTGGGTATTATAAACCTTGTTGCGGAAGGTAGGAAAGGCCAGAAAGCTGAACATCGGCAGCAGCACCAGCACCAGGGCCACCACCCCGGCTTGCTTCCACTGCTTTTTGCGGAACCCCAGCCACAGGATGGTCAGCCCACCCAGCGCGTAGAAGGTCATCTCCCCGCTGCGCACCGCCAACAGGTGCAGGAACAGCGCCAGGCTTACGAGCACGGCCACCAGCCCGGAGCGCCACCCCGCGGGCACGGCCCGGTGGACCAGCAGCAACGTACCGGCCGCGATGGCCAGGGTGATCAGCAGACTAAAGCGAATGTGATCCGGCTCGGTGGGCATCACCTTGGAGCGGAAGTACATTTCGTTGATTTCGCGGGCGTGCAGCAGGTAATTGATCGTGGCACCCAGGGCAGCCAGCAGGGTCATCCCAATCAGCAGCAGCCACAGCCCGCGCAGGTAACGGCCGGGCAAAGGCGGCAACAGCCAAAAACCCAGTACGAGCACCAGAAACGGTAATTCTAGTACCAGGTCGCGGCCATACTCGCCCAGGTTAGCCGGCTCGGTGTTGAAGCCCTGGAACAGGTGCAGCAGAAATACCAGCAACAGGCTGCCGAGCACCGGCCACAACTGCCAGTTGGCGACGCGGCGGTACACGACCGCGTAGGTTATTCCCGTCAGGGCGATGCCGGCCATGCCGATACTGGGCAGAATCCGAAACCAGTTGGCCACAAAAATGCCCACGATGACGCAGCCGCAAAAGAAAAAAGCGGCCCGGTGCAGGCGGTCCAGGGTCAGGAAGGACATCATAGCAAGGGGCCGTAACGAGGGCCGGCAGGACGAGGTAAATAAACAAAGCCGCCAAGCACCGCGAAAAAGCGGGCTCGACGGCTTGAGAAAGCAGACTGGTTACAAGGAGGCAGGGTCGCCCCGGAATGGTTACCACCAACCGGTTTCGGCACTACGGTCGGGCGGCGGGAGCTCGGTAATTTTATCGAGGACAATGGTGGCGGGGGATGATGCCTTTACGCGCAGGTGCTGCACGACGTCGCGAAAGCCCGCAAAGCTACACGTAACTTCAATGTTGGTAGTCGAGTCCGGGATGGTTAACTCAAAATCGCCGGTGGCATTGCTGACCACATAGGTGCGCGTGCCGTTGACGTGGATTACGGCGCCGGGCAACAGTCCCTCGGGGCACTTTACCGTGCCCCGGAGTACGGTCGCCGATCCGGGCGTTCTCGTTTCCGCACTGGTAGTGGTAGGCCGGGGTATTTCGGTGGTGCTAGCGATGGCAGTGCTTTGGTCGAAGCTGGTTCTGGCTTGGCCGTACGCAGTGCTGGATAAAGTCAACAGGGCATAAAGGGAGAGGGGGGCGAATATAAACCTCATAGCGTATAATATATTTAGCAGGATAATTAATAAACAAAGCTACGACTATTATCAGAACTATCACCTATAAAACAGGAAGAACAGTCTTTGATTCGCAGAGTTTTACCCTACGTTCACCGAAAACTTACTGCTCTGCTTACTAATTGAGCTACCTACGGAAAATAAATCGGTTTGGATGAGCGGCATTTTCTGCCGGCCCCGGCTACCAGAAACGATTATCCCGCACCCGGATTTTGCGCTTGATGCGGAACCCCAATAGTACTTCGTGGCTGCCCGAGTGGTAAGGGTTGAGGCTGGAGATGCCCATGTCGTAAGAATACGTCAGACTGGTGGTCGGGCTAACATTGACTCCAACCATGCCGGCGACGGCATCGCCCAAGCGCAGGGAGGCCCCGGCCCAAATAACTTTGAGGTAGCGCACCCGCAAGGTAAGGTCGACGGCAGCGGGAGCGGTAGAGGTAACCTTGACTAGGGCTGAAGGCACCACCACCCAGTTGGGCGTAAGTGGAATACGCAGGCCGCCGGTAAGAAAGTAATGCGGCTGTAAGCCGTTGGCCTGCGAGGCGGCCCCGGCTTGCTGAAAAGAGGCATTGAGCGAAGAATTCAGAAGCTGGGCGGCCGAGACGCCCACGTAAAAACTCGGCCCGTACAGCCAGACCCCCACTGTGGCGTCAGGTACAAATTCGGCCACCGAACCCGAACTGGGATTCGGTTCGTGAAAGTGCAGTTGCTGGCCGTCGATGGCAAACTGCTGCACCCCGGCCGACATCCCCAACCCAACGCGCAGCCGGGGCGTGAGCGCCACGTTGTGCGCATACGAGAAATACGCCCCGGTGCGGCTGGTAGCGCCCGTAACGTCGGCGTACAACAGCCCCCCCACAGCATTGAAGATGCGGCGCCGCTGACGCAGCGAACGGCGGCGACGCTTCTCTGCCAGCGCTGTGTGGATGGAAGCGTAGTAGGTGCGCGGAGCTCCTTCGAGACCTACCCACTGGGTACGGTTGCTGACTTTGATATCAACAAAGTCTTCTGTGCCGGCTACCGCTGGGTTGATCAGGAAGTTATTATTCATGTATTGACTAAGCTGAGCCAGTTGCTGGGCCGACGCCGAGTGCCCAGCTCCCCAAGCCAGCAAGACGAGCGCAAGGCATAGAAAATGTTTCATATTTTGCATAACACAAGGAGGACGTATAGCATATAACTAATTAATAAACAATGGTTAATGAACCGCTGTACGTTTTACCATTGCCCAGTGTAATCACGTAGTAGTAAGTGCCCACGGGCATAGCCTGGCCCTGGCTGGTGCCGTTCCACTCATTGGTGCGGCCGTAGTTGGTGGTGGAGAAAATCTGGCTGCCCCAGCGGTTGTACACCTGCACGGTATTGCCGGGGAAGTTGCCGATGCGGTCGATTTCCCAAGTGTCGTTAATGCCGTCGCCATTGGGGCTGAAGGCATCCGGGATTCCGATGATTGGCAGCACTTTCACCGTGACGCGGCTTTCATCCTGGCAGCCATTGATATTGGCCCGGAGCGTGTACACAGTCGTTTTCTTGGGTGCGACTACCGGCCGGAGCAGATTCCCACCCACGAAGCTAAGGTCTCGGTCGGGCGACCACTCGACGGGGTAAGCACCGTTGGCCGTACCCTCAAGTACCACTGACTCGCCTTCGACAATTTCCTTATCCGGCCCCGCCTCTACGTCCACCATCGCAATAAAAGTGGCCGGCACCGCATTCGAAACCACAGAAACCGGTTGGCTACAAGTGGCCGTGAGAGTACGCACCGCCAATGTTACCAATTGCCCGTCGCGCAGCGTGGCACTGCTAAAAGTAACGCCTTGCGCACCCGGCACATCAACGCCGTCCACGCGCCATTGGTAGGCTGGGGCGGTGCCTAAGTTGCTGCTGCCCGCAATGCTGAAGCTGGCCGCGGAACCTTTGCAGGCCGGCCCGCTGCTTACGATGCTAAGGGTAGGCAGAACGTCGGGGCGCAGGCTAATGACCAACTCATTGGAAGTTACCACGGCGGGGCGGGCACAGCTGGCGCTGGCCGTCATTTGCAAGCGGATCCGGTCGTTGTCGCGTAGCGTGGCCGATGAGAAAGTTGGTCCCGTACTACCCGGCACCGCCGTGCCATTGAGTAGCCACTGGTACTGAGGAGTTGGGCCGGCGCCGGTCGCCCGGTCGATATCGAAGCTGAGCACGGTACCGGCACAGGCCGGCCCCCCGGCCCCGAGAGCGCGGATGGCTACGCTCGCCTCCACGGCTGGCGTAATCGTGACGGTGACCACCGCCGTGGGAACCCCAGAGATGCAGGCGTTCGGTGTAGGTGTCATTTCCACCCGCACCTGGTCGTTATTAGCTAGTGTAGCGCTAGTGAAAGTTGGGGTGGTAGCCGCCAGCACGTTGTTGACGAACCAGCGGAAGGTGGGCGCAGGGCCGGCATTGGTGAGTACCGGCGTCAACGTCAGGGCCGAGCCGGCGCACTGGGGCGCCGGGGTAGCCAGAGCAATGCTGGCCGTCTGGGCCGGAGCAACCGTTAGAATGGCTACGTTAGAAACGGCCGTTGCGCAAGCGCCCGTACCCGACGTAACCCGGCGCCGGAAATACGTAGTCTGGGTTAGAGGGCCCGGAGCATACGTGGCTGCGCTAGCACCACTGACAGCCATCCAGGTAGTATTGTCCGACGACGATTCCCACTGATAAGAGTACGTACCCCCTCCCCCACTAGCCCCGCTCATGTTGGTTAAGGGGGCCGGAGTGGTGTTGGAGCATAAAGTCTGGTCAGCGCCAATGGTGCCAGCCGCCACGGCCGGCAGCACACTGATGGTTACCACCTGGGAGGCGGCAGTAGCGCAGGGGCCGGTGCCGGACGTTACCAATCGACGGAAGTAGGTAGTCACCGCCAGCGAGCCCGGCGCGTAGCCGGGGCTAGTAGCCCCACTAATAGCCGTCCAGGTAGCATTATCTGCCGACGACTCCCACTGGTAGGTGTAAGTGCCCGTGCCCCCGGCAGCCGGGGCTTGGCTGGTGAAGGGGGCGGGTATAGCTCCCGCGCACAGCGTTTGGTCAGCAGCAATGCGGCCAGCCACCAGAACCGGGCTAACGGTAATGGTCACCGCGGCCGTATAAGCGGTGCTGCCCGTGCCGGTACCAGAGGTTACTTGCCGACGGAAATACGTGGTCTGGCTTACTGGGCCGGGGGCATAGTCCAGGTTCGTGGCGCCGGCAATGGCGGTAAACGTCACGTTGTCCAGCGAGGATTCCCACTGATACGTGTAGGTACCCGTCCCTCCGGCCGCGGGGGCCGTGCTGGTGAGTGGGGCCGGCGTGGCCCCAATGCACAGCGTTTGGTCGGCGCCGATGCTGCCCGCCGTCAGCACGCCGGGAGCGACCACCGTAACAGTGACCACGTTAGAAACCGCCGTCGAGCAGATACCCGTGCCAGAGACCGCCTGCCGCCGGAAGTACGTGGTCTGAGTCAGCGCCCCCGGCGCGTAGCCTGGGCTGGTGGCGCCCACCACAGCTGTAAAATTCGTGTTGTCTGCGGACGATTCCCACTGGTAGGTGTAGGAACCCGTGCCCCCCGTAGCCGGGGCCGTACTGGTGAGCGGTACGGGCGTAGTCCCGCTATTAATCTGCTGGTCGGCCGCAATGCGGCCCGCTATCAGCGCCGGCGTAATGGTAATGGTAACCGTATTGGAGGTAGCCGTCGTGCAACTGCCCGTGCCAGAGCTCACTTTCCGCCGGAAATACGTCGTGCTCGTCATTGCCGCGGGTGTGTAGTCTGCTGCCACTGCCCCGTTGATCGCCGTCCAGGTGCTGTTATCGGTCGATGATTCCCACTGATAAGCATACGTCCCCGTGCCGCCCGTGGCCGCCGTGCCGGTGAGCCGGGCCGGCGAGGCCCCGGTGCACAGCGTTTGATCACTGCCCACGGTGCCAGCGCTCAAGCCTGGGCTAACCGTCAGAACGACCGTGTTGGAAACGGCTGGTGCACAAGTACCCGACGATACCTGGCGACGGAAGTAGGTGGTGGATGCCACTGCGCCGGGAGCGAAATCGACGCCGGTGGCCCCACTAATGGCCGTCCAGGTAGCATTATCTGCCGACGACTCCCACTGGTAGGTGTAAGTGCCCGTGCCTCCAGCAGCCGGGGCTTGACTGGTGAGCGGGGCAGGTGTAGCTCCTGCGCATAAGGTCTGGTCGGCGGCAATGCGGCCAGCCACCAGCGCCGGGCTAATGGTAACGGTCACTGCCGCGGTGTAGGCGGTGCTGCCTGCCCCCGTACCGGAGGTTACTTGCCGGCGGAAATACGTGGTCTGCGTTAGAAGGCCCGGAGCATAGTCCAGGTTCGTGGCGCCGGCAATGGCGGTAAACGTCACGTTGTCCAGCGATGACTCCCACTGATACGTGTAAGTACCCGTGCCCCCGGCGGCGGGGGCCGTGCTGGTGAGTGGGGCCGGCGTGGCCCCACTGCAGATGGTTTGGTCAGCGGCGATGCTGCCCGCCGTCAGCACCCCTGGCGCAACCACCGTGATGGTAACTGCGTTTGAAACCGCCCTCGCGCAGGTGCCCGTGCCGGAGGTCACCTGCCGACGATAATAGGTGGTCTGGGTTAGTGTACCGGGAGCGTACATGGCTGCCGTCGCGCCGGTAATAGCCGTAAACGTCACATTATCCAGTGACGATTCCCACTGATAGGCATAAGTACCCGTGCCGCCCGTGGCGGGGGCTGTGCTGGTGAGCGGCACGGGCGCAGTCCCGCTGTTAATCTGCTGATCGGCCGCAATGCGGCCCGCTATCAGCGCCGGCGTAATGGTGATGGTAACCGTGTTGGAGGTGGCCGTCGCGCAATTGCCCGTGCCAGAGCTCACCTGCCGACGGAAATACGTCGTGCTCGTCATTGCCGCGGGCGCGTAATCCGCCGCCACTGCCCCGTTGATCGCCGTCCAGGTGCTGTTATCCGTCGATGATTCCCACTGGTAAGCATACGTCCCCGTGCCCCCACTTGGCGCGGTCGTACCGGTCAGCGGAGCGGGCGAGGCCCCCGCGCACAGGCTTTGGTCACGACCCACAGTACCGGCGCTCAAGCCTGGGCTGACTGTTAGAACGACCGTATTGGAAACGGCTGGTGCACAGGTGCCCGACGATACCTGGCGGCGGAAGTAGGTGGTAGCTACTACCGAGCCAGAAGCGAAGTCCGCCGCTGTGGCCCCACTAATGGCCGTCCAACTTGTATTATCTACCGACGACTCCCACTGGTACGTGTAGGTACCGGTGCCCCCAGTGGCCGGTGCCTGACTGGTGAAGGGGGCTGGCGTGGCTCCTGCGCATAAGGCCTGGTCGGCGGCAATGCGGCCAGCCACCAGCGCCGGGCTAATGTTGATGGTCACTGCCGCGGTGTAGGCCGTGCTGCCTGCCCCCGTACCAGAGGTTACTTGCCGGCGGAAATACGTGGTCTGCGTTAAGGGGCCGGGGGCATAGTCTGGGTTCGTGGCGCCGGCAATGGCGGTAAACGTCACGTTATCAAGCGACGACTCCCACTGATAAGCGTAAGTGCCCGTGCCCCCCGTGGCGGGGGCGGTGCTGGTGAGCGGGGCCGGCGCAGCCCCCGCACACAGCGTTTGGTCCCCCGCGATGCTGCCCGCTGTCAGCACGCCAGGAGCAACCACCGTAATGGTCACTACATTGGAAACCGCCGCCAGGCATGTGCCAGAAGCTACCTGCCGACGATAGTACGTGGTCTGGGTTAGTGGTCCGGGGGCGTATGTGGCCACCGTCGCGCCAGCAATGGCGGTAAACGTCACGTTATCCAGCGACGATTCCCACTGGTAGGCGTAAGTGCCCGTACCACCCGTGGCGGCAGTTGTGCTGGTGAATGGAGCGGGCGTGGAGCCGCTGTTGATTTGTTGGTTGGCGGCAATACCGCCCGCTACCAGCGCCGGGGTAATGCTGATGGTTACGGTATTGGACGTGGCCGAACAGCTCGCTCCCGACGAGACTTGACGGCGGAAGTAGGTGGTAGTAGCAAGCAAACCGGGTGAGTAGCCAGAGCTGGTTGCTCCCGCAATAAGTGTCCAAGTGGCGTTGTCCAGTGATGATTCCCACTGATAGGCATAGGTCCCCGTACCCCCAGTCGGCGCCGTCGTGCTCGTGAGCGGTGCCGGCGACGTCCCCGCGCACAGCGTTTGGTCACTGCCGATGGCGCCCGCAGTCAAGTCTGGGCTGACCGTCAGAACGACCGTATTGGAAACAGCTGGTGCGCAGGTGCCCGACAATACCTGACGGCGGAAGTAGGTGGTGGATGCCACTGCGCCGGGAGCGAAATCAGCCGCTGTGGCCCCACCAATGGCCGTCCAGGTAGCATTATCTGCCGACGACTCCCACTGGTAGGTGTAAGTGCCCGTGCCTCCGGCAGCCGGGGCTTGACTGGTGAGCGGGGCAGGTGTAGCTCCTGCGCACAAGGTCTGGTCGGCGGCAATGCGGCCAGCCACCAGAGCCGGGCTAATGGTAATGGTCACCGCGGCCGTATAAGCGGTGCTGCCCGTGCCGGTACCAGAGATTACTTGCCGACGGAAATACGTAGTCTGGCTTACTGGGCCGGGGGCATAGTCCGGGTTCGTAGCACCGGCAATAGCGGTAAACGTCACGTTGTCCAGCGACGACTCCCACTGATACGTGTAAGTACCCGTGCCCCCGGCCGCGGGGGCCGTGCTGGTGAGTGGGGCCGGCGTGGCCCCAATGCACAATGTCTGGTCAGCGGCGATGCTGCCCGCCGTCAGCACGCCGGGAGCGACCACCGTAATCGTGACCACGTTGGAAACCGCTGTTGCGCAGGCGCCCGTGCCAGAGACTGCCTGACGCCGGAAATACGTGGTCTGAGTCAACGCTCCCGGCGCATAGTCCGGGCTGATTGCGCCAGCTAGGGTGCTAAAAGTCGCGTTGTCCACCGACGATTCCCACTGGTAGGCGTAGGAGCCTGTGCCGCCCGTGGCGGGGGTCGTGCTGGTGAGTGGCACGGGCGCAGTCCCGCTGTTAATCTGCTGGTCGGCGGCAATGCGGCCGGCCACCAGCGCGGGCGTAATGGTGATGGTAACTGTGTTGGAGGTGGCCGTCGCGCAGGCACCTGTTCCAGAGCTCACCTGGCGCCGGAAATACGTGGTGCTCGTCATTGCCGCAGGCGTGTAATCTGCCGCTACTGCCCCGTTGATCGCCGTCCAGGTGCTGTTATCGGTCGATAATTCCCACTGGTAAGCATACGTCCCCGTGCCCCCACTTGGCGCGGTCGTGCTAGTGAGGGGAGCCGGTAACGTCCCCGCGCAGAGTGTTTGGTCACTGCCCACGGTGCCCGCTGTCAAGCCTGGGCTGACCGTTAGAACGACTGTATTGGAAACGGCTGCCCCACAGGTGCCCGACGATACTTGGTAGCGGAAATAGGTAGTGGCCACTACCGGGCCAGGAGCGAAATCGGCCGCCGTAGCACCACTAATGGCCGTCCAACTTGTGTTGTCCAATGATGACTCCCACTGGTAGGTGTAGGTGCCCGTGCCTCCGGTGGCCGCTGTGCTCGTGAGTGGAGCCGGGGTAGCTCCCGCGCACAGCGTTTGGTCAGCGGCAATGCGGCCAGCCACCAGAGCCGGGCTAACGGTAATGGTCACCGCGGCCGTGTAAGTGGTGCTGCCTGCCCCGGCCCCGGAAGTCACTTGCCGACGGAAATACGTGGTCTGGCTTACTGGGCCGGGGGCATAGTCCGGGTTCGTAGCACCGGCAATGGCCGTAAACGTCACGTTATCCAGCGAGGATTCCCACTGATAAGCGTAGGTACCCGTCCCTCCGGCCGCGGGGGCCGTGCTGGTGAGTGGGGCCGGCGTGGCCCCAATGCACAGCGTTTGGTCAGCGGCGATGCTGCCCGCCGTCAGCACACCGGGAGCGACCACGGTGATGGTGACCACGTTAGAAACCGCCGTCGCGCAGGTGCCCGTACCGGAACTCACCTGCCGACGATAGTACGTGGTCTGAGTCAGCGCCCCCGGCGCGTAGCCTGGGCTGGTGGCGCCCACCACAGCTGTAAAATTCGTGTTGTCTGCGGACGACTCCCACTGGTAGGTGTAGGAACCCGTGCCCCCCGTAGCCGGGGCCGTGCTGGTGAGCGGCACGGGCGTAGTCCCGCTATTAATCTGCTGGTCGGCCGCAATGCGGCCCGCTGCCAGCGCGGGGCTAATGGTGATGGTTATAATGTTGCTGAGAACAGGCGCACAGGAACCACTGCCGGAGCTTACTTGCCGCCGGAAGTAGGTAGTGGCCGACACGGGTCCAGCCGAATAATCAGCGGCCGTGGCACCGGAAATTGCCGTCCAGGTAGCGTTATCCGCTGATGACTCCCATTGATAAGCGTAGGTGCCCGTGCCCCCACTTGGCGACGTGCCAGTAAACGGAGCGGGCGTGGCGCCAACGCACAGCGTTTGGTCGGCCGCGATGCTACCAGGCGTCAGGCTCGGCAGGATGGTAATCGTGACCGTGTTGGCGTAAGCAGTGGAGCAGCTACCCGTACCCGACATCACCTGCCGACGGAAGTAGGTGGTAGCGGCAAGTGGACCAGGCGCAAAGCCGGCATTGGTGGCCCCGGCAATGGCCGTCCAGGTGATGTTGTCGAGCGAGGATTCCCACTGATACGCATAGGTACCCGTGCCCCCACTCGGAGCACCCGTATCGGTAAGCGGGGCTGGAACTGCGCCCGCGCATACCGTTTGGTCGGCAGCCACGCTACCAGCCAGCAGGGTGGGCAGCACTGTCAGGACAACCGGGGCCGAAGCAACAATGGCACAGCTGCCCGTACCGGAAGTTACCTGGCGGCGGAAATACGTCGTAGCGCTCACCGGCCCCGGCGCGAAGTCAGCGCTGGTGGCTCCGACGATGCTCGTCCAGGCCGTATTATCGGCCGAGCTTTCCCATTGGTAGGCATACGTGCCCGTGCCCCCGGTAGGAGCAGTCAGGCTGCTGAGCGGTTCCGGCGTGGCGCCCGCGCACAGGGTTTGGTCGCGACCGATGGTGCCCGCCGTTAGCCCCGGCGTTACACTAAGGGTGACGGTGTTGGAAGTCACTGGCACGCAGCCGCCAGAACTGACTTGTTGGCGGAAGTAGGTGGTGGCCGTCAAAGGTCCCAGCGCGTAGGTGGCCCCAGTGGCTCCGGCAATGGCCGTCCAGGTAGTATTGTCCAAAGACGATTCCCATTGGTAGGCGTAGGCTCCGGTACCACCCGTAGCCGCCACTACACTCGTGAGCGGATCCGGCGTGCTGCCGGCACATAAGGTCTGGTCGCTGCCGATGGTACTGGCCGTGACGGCGGGCACAACAGTTAAGGTCACTACATTGGAAACAGCCGTCGCGCAGGTACCCGCGCCGGAGGTCACCCGCCGACGGAAATACGTGGTGCTCGTAATCGCTGCCGGCGCGTAATCCGCCGCCAACGCGCCGCTGATAGCGGTCCAGGCGCTATTATCCGGCGACGATTCCCACTGGTAGGTATAAGTCCCCGTGCCCCCGCTTGGCGCGGTCGTACTGGTGAGCGGAGCAGGCGTGGTGCCCGCACAGAGCGTCTGGTCGGCTTCAATGGCCCCCGCCGTTAGGACCGGGGAGACGGTAAGCGCCACGGTATTTGATGCTACTGGCGTACAACTGCCCGAAATGGCTTGGCGGCGGAAGTAGGTGGTCGCCGCCACGGGACCGGCGGCGTAGTCGGCGGCCGTGGCACTGCTGATGGCCGTCCAGGTGGTGTTGTCCGGCGACGATTCCCACTGATAACTAAAAGTGCCCGTGCCGCCATCGGCGGGCGCTACGCTCGTGAATGGTGCGGGCTGGTCCCCGGCGCACAGCATTTGGGCGGCGGCAATACTGCCGGGGTTGATGGCAGGCAACACCGTAATGGCAACGGCCGGCGATGTCGTGCTGACGCCAGCGCAGCCCACGGCCGTTAGCTGCACTTGATAGGAGCCCGCGACACTGGCCACAAACACGCTGTCGTTGAGCACGGCACCACCTCCATTTACTATTGTTGCACCGTTGTACCAGGTAAATAGATAGCCCGGGCGCGGGCCGGCGCTCAAGCGCACAGTAGCCCCTGCGCACACGGGTACCGGGTCGGTGACGCGGATGACAACCGGAGCTGGGCTAATGGTGACGTTGCCTGAAAATTCCGACGTACCGCCCAAGGTGGCCGTAGCCGTGAGCTGAGCGCCGCACGCATTAAGGGCCGCTTGCTGGGCGGCCGACAGGGTAGCGAGCGGAATGCTGAAGCTAAACTTATTTGTATTATCACTGCCTTGGTTCAAGCCGTTAATCAGGCCTGTATAGGCACCCGTACTGCTGTCGGTATCGTCGGCCGATCCTTCGGTTTGCGATACCAGGTAGGTCTTGCCTTCCCCAAAACCCGAGGAGTTAGCGGTGGAACCCACATGAAAGAACTCTATCAGGGCCCCCGGGCGGGCAAATCCTCGCAGTTCCAGCTGGCCGTTACTCACTGCCGCCGACGTGATGACCGGGTAATTGAGCAGGTCGTTAGCCCCCGCGTCGCCGTCGCCCGTGTCGTTGAGCGTCACGAACGGCGCAGTACCCTTATCCAGGTTATCAGTAGCGGTTAGTAGGTCAATGCCCACCTGACCGGTGAGGCCACCGTTGTCAAACATGCTGTTGCGGCTGATGACCACGTTCTGGGTTTGCGGCCCGATCAGGATGCCGGGTCCCACGCTGCCAGATATGATGTTTTCCCGGACTACGCTGCCCGATGCCATTACCCGCAGGTTCATGGATTCGTTGGCCGCTGGGTTGCCGGCCGAGCCCTTACCCCGAAATGTGTTGCCGGTGATGATGTGCGGCGCTTTACCATTTGAGCTGTAGGCGTCGTAGCACGGGCCGCTGTTATCATGCACGAAGTTTCCGGTTACCGTCGCGTCGCCTCCGTTCAAGCTTAAGGCGTCGCCATAGTCCGTTGCGGCACCAGCCCCGATAATTTCGTTGCCCGTCACCACCAAGCCGCTGGAGTTGACATCCAGGTAAACGCCGCCGATGCCCGCGTAACCGATCAGGTTGCCCACGACGCGCGCTAAGCGGTTGGTACTCCCCGTCACGCCAATGTTGTTGCGCAGGGTGCGGCTGCTGGCGCCGGGGTCGGTGAAAGCCGTAGCGGGCGTACCCACTACCATTTGCGTCACGGTGTTCGACTGTCCATAGAGCAAGATGTCGTCCTGGAAACCATACACGGCCAGCCCGGCAAACAGTAAGCCGTTGGATGTCGCGCTAGCGCCGGCTCCCGACTGCAAGCCCGCAAATCCGCTGGCGTTGCCCTGCACCTGCACCTCGGGCCCATTGAGCTGGCTGATGGGCGTATTGTTAGTTCCCACCGTACCGCCCGTACCCAGCACTACGTTGTTGGTGTTGCCGATATTGAACGTCTGGGTGCGCCCGTCTACCGCCGCGTTGGCTCCCGTAAGGAGCAAGGTGCTGCCCGGCCGAATAATGGCTACACCCTGAGCCGAAAGCTGATTGACCACGCCGGCCCGCAGGCCCGGGTGAGCCTGGCCATCAGGAATCATAAAAATGCTGGTTTCCTGGCCCGTCGGCAACGGTACCGTTGCCCCAGTCACCAGGTCGGTGTACGACCCGCTTTGCGCCAAATTTGCCTCACCGCCCAAGGCGTTGCTGTTGAGCACGAACTGGCGCAACGAGCCCTGGCCGGCGTCGTTAGTGTTAACGATGGTCGAAAAGTTGAAGCCGAAGTCAACTCCGGGCGCCCCTGCCGTCACGGTGGCCACGCTCTGGGCCACGGTTGTGGGCGTGTTCAAGTCGCTCAAGCGCTGGCTCCCCGTATTGGCCGGCGCGTCCGCTTTCTCGGGTGCCTCCCCGCCCACCCGGTCCGGGCTGCCGTTGTAGGTCGGCACCGGCAGCAGCCCGGCTATGTAACCGGGCCGGCTGCTGCTCACCGTGCCGCTCACCACCCGCACCGTGTACGTGCCCGCCGGCACACTGAAGCTGTACTCCCCCGCGGCGTCGGTCGTCGTCGAGCTCAGGAAAGTGCCGGTGTTATCGTATAACTCGACGGTGGCACCAGGCCGGGGCACGCCCGCGCTGGCCGCCAAGCTGCGCCCGGCGCTGCCGCCGTAGTTTACGTCCTCGAACACGACGCCCGTAAGCAGCGCGCCCACGGCCACGTTACCCCCAAACTCGCTCGTGTTGCCGCCCAGCGTAGCCGTGGCCGTGAGCCGGGCCCCGGCCGCGGTCACGGCCGCCTGCTGGGCGGGCGTCAAGCTGCTGAGCGGCACGCTGAAGGCAAACTTGTTCGTGTTGTCTCGGCCCTGGGCCAGCCCATTGACGGCTCCTGGCCCGTAAGCGCCGGTAGTATTGTCAGTGTCCTGGGCCGAGCCCTCGGTGGCGGCGAACAAATAAGTCTGGCCCTCGCCAAAGCCCGTCGGGTCAACTGCGGCCGCGTAGAGCTCCACCAAAGCACCCGGCCGAGCGAAGCCCCGCACCATCAGGTTGCCCCCCGCTATAGTGACCGTAGCCAGCACCGGGAAGTTAAGGAAGTTGTTGGTGCCAGTGTCGGTGTCGTTCAGGTCATTGAGCGTCGGGCCATCTCCCAGATAGTTGCCTAACGGTACGAGGTCCAGGCCCAGGCCACCGTTGGCGGCGAAGCTGTTTTGGGAAAATACGTTGCCCGTGGCCCCGGTACCAACCAACACCCCGTTAAAGCGGTTACCCGTAATGCGGTTGAGCGTGGTAGCGTTGTTACTGCTCCAAATATGGATGCCCTGACCTTCGAGCCCAGCCACACCATTGTTGCTGACGGTGTTGTTGCGCAACGTGTTATTGCCGCCCCAGGTGAGGTCGTCGTTATTAAACGTATCGATTCCTTCGCAAGCGTTGTTGATAAAAAGGTTACCTACTATGGTTATGCGGTCCGAGCGGTCGTTCACTTCGATGCCATCGCCATGGCGGGCGCTCTCCAGACCGTTGCCGCGAATTTCATTGTTGCGTACCACGTGCCCGGTCCCTCCGGTGATAACCGAGACCCCTGCCGCGCCAGCAAATCCAATCAGGTTCTGGCGCACCACATCGTTGGCCGACTCCTGCAGCATCACGTTGCTGTACGACGTGCGAACGCCCGCGCCGGGGTCAGTGAATGAGGTGGCCGGTGTACCCAGCACGTTGCCTTCTATAAGCACCTGTTGGCTGTTTAATCCGGCGGAGGCGAACACGTTGATGTTAAAGCCATAAATTGCCAGGCCGCGCACGGCTGAGGTAGTAGCCGTTTGGCTGAACTCCACCCCATTGCCAACGCGCGCCCCGCGTAGCTGCACCTCGGGGCCGTCGAGCTGCACCAGCACCGAATCCTGCACGCCTACGGTGCCGCCCGTGCCCAGCACCACATTATTGGTATTCCCGATGTTGGCCGTTTGGGTGGTGCCGTCCACCACCGTGTTCGGGCTACTGATGGTGGCAAAGGCCGCGGACGAAACAATGTCGACTAACCCATTGGAATTTAAGCCACTGTTGGGCCCACCCTGGGCGGTACCATCGTAGGGCCGGAAGCCGGGACGCACGGTGCCGGCGGCCGTGGTGCCCCCGTTGGGTACCATGAAAATGCTGGTTTCCTTACCCGCCGGCAACAGCTGCAGGCCCCCGGTGGCAGTCCGCCGCGTGCCGCTCTGCACTAAGCTTGCTTCGTCGCCCAAGGCGTTGGCGTTAGCAATGAACTGGCGCAAGGAGCCTTGCCCGTCGAGGTTAGCGTTAACAATGGTCGAGAAGTTGAAGCCGAAATCGACCCCGCTGGCCCCAGTTGCCCCCACCGTCACGGCGGCCACGCTCTGGGCCACGGTTGTGGGCGTGTTCAAGTCGCTCAAGCGCTGGCTCCCCGTGTTGGCCGGCGCGTCCGCTTTCTCGGGTGCCTCCCCGCCCACCCGGTCCGCAGTGCCGTTATAGGTCTGTATTGGCAGCAGCCCGGCCACGTAACCGGGCCGGGCCGAACTCACCGTGCTACTCACTACCCGCACTATATAATCGCCAGCAGGCAGGGTATCGAACAGGTACTGACCAATACTACCCGGCGTAGTACTGGTAGTGGTGGTCCCGATCAAAGCCCCGGTAGTGGCGTTATACAGCTCCACAGTAGCTCCACCCAGCGGGGTGGTACCGCTCGTATTCAGCGGACGTCCGCCCCCCCCCCCGTAGTTGGGGTCTTCAAACACTGTTCCTGCAATACTGTTGACGGCTCGTAACCCGATAGCCGCTATGCCCAGGTCGTCACCATACGGTCCGATGGCCAGATCCTGTACGCGCAGCACGGCGCTGGTCTGGCCGGGGGCGGTAGCAAAGATTGCCTGGCGCCGGTCCCATAAATCGGTTCCTTCATGGCCACTAAGCGGGTCGCTGTCTTCCCACACCTGAAAAGAAGCGTACGTAGTGAATGCCGTGCCCGCCTGATCAGAAACCTGCAACTCCAGGATGGGATTAACACCAAACGAAGTGGTCGGCGCAATCGCATTAGAGGTGTATAACGAGAAGGCGTAGGCGGTGTTAGGGCTCAAGCCATTTACCGTTTGCTGCCAGAACGTGAAGGCCGCGTCGGTAGAGTTTCCATTGCTGTAGAGCCAGGTTTCCGACGCGGGTACGTTATAGCGCGAGTCGCCAGGAAAAGGCTGCTGCAGTGCCGCTCCACCTGCGTAGCTACGAATCCCACACTGTATGCTGATCCCGTTATCTTGCGGATGCTGGTTAGCCCCCACGTAGACGCTATTGCTGGAGAAGTACCCTAGCTCGGAGCCAGGGGGCAGGGTAACGAGGTTGGTCGGGCAGTTGTCGACTCCAGCCGCCTCATAGCTCGTCGGCTCTTCGTCCGGGTTACTGCTTGGATTGTCGCTGCTAACCCGATAAATACTAAAGGTGCCATTCTTCACCAGGTTTTGGCCTACCACTCCAGACCCAAAGCCTACGCTGAGAATCATGCCTAGCCAGCTCAAACATCGCACGAGCCATAGCCGGGACCAAAGAAGGGCCAGGGATTTAAATCTAATAGGCTTATAAATATGTTGCGGCACTAAGCCCCTTAAAATCTCCCTGCGAGTGGTCGATTCTAAAGAGGAAAATGCTGAAGAAATTGGCCAGCCGACATACCTTGCCGTGAAGCGTAGAACATGCTCCATTTATAAAAAAATTTATAAAATAGAATAATGATAGACTCTTAATTTATCCTGCGGTAGCAGAAAATAGATATAGTACAAATAGCTTATTACAAAGCTACCCCGGCCCTGGAGGTTCTGGATAGTAATTCGCCCAATACCAGCTTGGGCAGTCTAAAGAGCGGGGTTTAAGCTGTCAATGCTCACCCACAGTTTCTGTTCACGTGAGTTTTGGGAACAGAAGACACTAGTTAAACCGGGGCGTGGGCGTATTGGTCCGAATCGGCTCTATTCCCACTGCTTAGATTCATCCTACCAGGCTAGGTTTAAATCTAATGCTGCCTATTTCGTGATTATAGACGATTCTAAGGTGCTTTGAATACTGGAATCTATACCAGTAAATAGCGTTAAAAAGCTTGTTGTAAGCTAATCATTTGAATAGCAGGCGCTGTTGTTCTCATAAGTTTCAGAGTATCAAGTTTATAGTAATAACAGAACAATTTTATTATACACTAACTTTCTTTGTTGCTAAATTTAACCATAAGTATTTCTCCTCGCTAACAAATGTATCCTTAAACTTATATCCGTGCAAGTCCCCTGTGGTAAGCTGTAGCCCTCTCAGCTGTGGGCCTGCTTGCCGTTAGTTCATTGCTGTAAAGCAGGCGTAACAATGCCTCAGCATAAGGCCATTTGCTTATTCTGTACCATACAACGAAGCGGCGAATCTTCCCGGGAGCCGCGAATACCCGCTGTGTAGTCGCTGTTTTTGTATCATGGGAAATACTTACCTGAAGCCAGACTGTAAAGCAATAAAAAAGCCCCTTAGCGTGCTAAGGGGCTTTTTTATTGCTTTCCGCTAAAAATCAGACTTTGATTTCCACATCCACGCCGCTGGGCAATTCCAGCTTCATCAGGGCATCCACCGTCTTCGACGAAGTCGAGAAGATATCCACGAGGCGCTTATAAGTACAAAGCTGGAACTGCTCCCGGCTCTTCTTGTTCACGTGGGGCGAGCGCAACACGGTGAACTTCTCTTTTTGGGTCGGCAAAGGAATCGGACCGCTCACGATGGCACCGGTGGCCTTCACTGCTTTCACGATTTTCTCGGCCGATTTGTCCACGAGGTTGTGGTCGTAGGACTTCAGCTTGATGCGAATTTTCTGATTCATTAGGGTTTTTGGTCCGATTGACCAATTAGTGACCGGTGTTATTTACCTCCTTTGGTTTTAGCAACAATGGCGTCGGCCAGGTTGCTGGGAACTTGCTCGTAGTGCGAGAACGTGAGCGAAGCCGAAGCCCGACCCGACGAAATCGTCCGCAGGGCCGTTACGTAGCCGAACAGCTCCGACAACGGAACATCAGCTTTGATAACCTGAGCACCACCTTTGGTGTCCATGCCTTTCATCAAGCCACGCCGACGGTTCAAGTCACCGGTTACGGGGCCGGTGTACTCGTCGGGGCATACTACCTCAACGGCCATGATGGGCTCGAGCAGCTTGGGACCAGCCTGACGGGCCGCCTCGCGGAAACCACCCCGAGCAGCTAGTTCGAACGACAAGGCATCCGAGTCAACGTCGTGGAACGAACCATGGAACAGGCGCACTTTCATGCCCTCGACCGGGAAACCAGCCAACGGACCCTGACGCATGGCCTCTTCAAAGCCTTTCTGAATCGGCGGAATGAATTCGCGCGGGATAACCCCACCTACGATGGCGTTTTCAAACTCGAAGCCGGGCTTTTCCGGCTCGGTCTCTTTCGGGCCGAGTTCAAACACGATGTCGCCGAATTTACCGCGGCCACCCGTCTGCTTCTTATAGGTTTCGCGGTGCTCAACCTTCTTCGTGAGAATCTCTTTGTATGCAACCTGAGGAGCACCCTGGTTGATTTCCACTTTGAATTCCCGACGCATGCGGTCGATGATGATTTCCAAGTGGAGCTCGCCCATGCCCCGCAACACCGTCTGACCAGTCTCAGGGTCGGTGTTCACTTTCAGCGTGGGGTCTTCCTCAATGAGCTTGGCGATGGCCATGCCCATTTTGTCCACGTCGGCCTGCGTCTTCGGCTCGATGGCGTAGCCGATTACCGGCTCGGGGAAGCTCATCGACTCCAGAATGATGGGGTTCTTCTCGTCGGTCAGCGTGTCGCCGGTTTTGATGTCTTTGAAACCAACCCCCGCCGCGATGTCGCCCGCCTGAATGCGGTCAATCGGGTTCTGCTTGTTGGAGTGCATCTGCATGAGGCGCGAGATCCGCTCCTTCTTGCCGGTACGGTTGTTAAGCACGTAGGAGCCCGATTCCAGCACCCCGCTGTAGCAGCGGAAGAAGCACAGCCGACCGACGAAGGGGTCAGTAGCGATTTTGAACGCCAAAGCCGTGAAAGGCTCGTCGTTGTCGGGATGACGCTCCAGCTCAGTGCCGCTATCGGGGTGGGTACCAACGATGGCGGGCATGTCGAGGGGCG
The DNA here is from genome assembly GCF_014699115.1 of Hymenobacter montanus. Lineage (GTDB taxonomy): Bacteria > Bacteroidota > Bacteroidia > Cytophagales > Hymenobacteraceae > Hymenobacter > Hymenobacter montanus. The sequence continues at coordinate 166,862 of NZ_JACXAD010000004.1, read as the reverse complement.
AAGGCAGGAAGGCCATAACGGCATCCAGCATGGTCTGTACGCCCTTGTTTTTGAAGGCCGAACCGCACAATACCGGCGAAAACTTCATGTCGATAACCGCCTTGCGGATAACAACCATCATTTCCTCCCGGGTAATGGAGTCGGGGTTGTCGAAGAATTTCTCCAGCAGCGCATCGTCATACTCCGCTACGCTTTCCACGAGCTTCTGACGCCATTCGGCCACCGTCTCCACCAAATCCTCGGGCACGGGGATTTCGCTGTACGACTTGCCTTCGGTGGCATCGTCCCACACAATGGCTTTGCCAGTCAGCAAATCCACAGCGCCTTTAAAGGTGTCTTCTGCGCCAATCGGAATCTGCAACGGCACGGGGTTGGCCCCCAGCTTGTCTTTGATTTCGCTAACGGCTTTGAAGAAGTCCGCGCCCGCCCGGTCCATCTTGTTGACGAAGCAGATACGGGGCACTTTGTATTTGTCGGCCTGACGCCATACCGTCTCCGACTGGGGCTCCACGCCCGACACGGCGCAGAACAAGGCCACGGCCCCGTCGAGTACGCGCAGCGAGCGCTCTACTTCCACCGTGAAGTCCACGTGGCCGGGAGTGTCGATCAGGTTGATTTTATACTGCTTGGTTTCCGAAGTAGGGTCGCCCTTAACGTCGGTCGGATAGTTCCAGAAGGTGGTCGTGGCAGCCGAGGTAATCGTGATGCCGCGCTCCTGCTCCTGCTCCATCCAGTCCATCGTGGCGGCACCATCGTGCACTTCCCCGATTTTGTGGGTTTTACCCGTGTAGTACAGAATACGCTCCGACGTCGTGGTCTTACCGGCGTCGATGTGCGCCATAATCCCGATGTTGCGGAGGTATTGTAGGTCTTTATTAACGGCCATGGTGGTTAGTGATGAGACAATGAAGTAATGAGGTGATGGAGAAATCAAGTCGGCAACATCAAAATGGCCTCCTTCATTACCCCATCACCTCATTACCTCGTCACTTATTAGTTAGAAACGGAAGTGCGAGAAGGCCTTATTGGCCTCGGCCATGCGGTGGGTGTCGTCCTTTTTCTTAACGGCGGCACCTTCTCCCTTGGCGGCGGCGATGATTTCACCAGCCAGCTTGTCCTTCATGGTTTTCTCTCCACGACGACGAGCGTACTGAATCATCCACTTGGCACCTACCGAAATGCGGCGGTCGGCGCGCACTTCAATCGGAACCTGGAAAGTGGCGCCCCCTACGCGGCGGCTCTTCACTTCCACGGTGGGCATCACGTTGTTCAAGGCCTTACGCCACATTTCGAGGCCATTCTCCTTGGTGCGCTGCTCCACGAGGTCGCAGGCGTCGTAGAAGATGGTGTACGCCAGGTTTTTCTTGCCGTCGTACATCATGTAATTCACGAAACGGGTTACCAGCGTCTCCTTGTACTTCGGATCCGGCAGCAAGATGCGCTTCTTCGGTTTTGACTTTCTCATGATTGGTGTTAGGGACTTGGGGTCTCGGGGTCTTGGGGACTTAGTGTTGAACCTGGCTCAAAACCAAGTCCCTAAGTCCCCAAGACCCCAAGCCCCTAATAATTATTTCTTTTTGCCGGGAGCTGGTTTGCCGCCTTTGCCCGTTGCGGCGGGTTGGCCGGGCTTCGGACGCTTGGCGCCGTACTTCGAACGACGCTGGGTCCGGCCGTTTACACCGGCGGTGTCCAGGGCGCCACGGATAATGTGGTAGCGAACCCCTGGCAAGTCTTTAACCCGGCCTCCACGAATCAGCACGATGCTGTGTTCCTGCAGGTTGTGGCCTTCACCGGGGATGTATGCGTTCACTTCCTTACCGTTGGTAAGGCGCACACGGGCCACTTTGCGCATAGCCGAGTTCGGCTTCTTAGGCGTGGTGGTGTACACACGGGTGCACACGCCCCGACGCTGCGGGCACGAATCAAGAGCGGGCGACTTCGACTTGGTAGTCAAAGCCTCACGGCCTTTCCGTACTAACTGATTGATGGTTGGCATTTAGCGAATGGTTTGTTTGGAGCCGTTTGCCCCTAAAATTTGGCTTGCAAAGGTAAGATTATTTCATTGCAATAGCAAACACAGTGAGGATGTTAATTTTTAGCTTCTTGTCGAAAGTCCCACTGCCGGGACCTCACCCCCCGGCCCCCTCTCCCAAGAGAGGGGAAGCCTGACGATTTCAACCAGTGCATGACCGGTGCCCCCTCTCCTGTGGCTTCGCGCATAAAGCGAACCGGAGGTTAGGGGTGAGGTTCCCGAAGTGAGCTATACGAAAAAGCACCTTCATTCTTCAATGAAAGTGCTTTCGCAGCGGGCGTGTGATGTTCAGCCTACGCCTCCCCGACCGCGCCGCCGAAGTTCATGGGGTAGCTTGGGGCTTCGTTCTGCATTTTGATGGCCCCGAAGGCGGCCTCGAACCGCTCGACGTTTTCCGTTAGTGCCTGCAGCAACCGCTTGGCGTGCTCGGGCGTCACGACGATGCGCGCCTTCACCTTGGCTTTGGGCAGGCCCGGCATCATGCGGATAAAGTCAATTACGAACTCGCTGTTGCTATGCGCAATCATGGCGAGGTTAGCGTATTCGCCCTCGGCCATAGCTTCGGAAAGCTCGATGTTGATGGCGTTCGGGTCGGGGTTTTGGTCAGTTGGGTGCATGAGGTAGTTAAGGTAAACGGTTAATTATTTCTTCGCGGATGATAGCCATCGACATCACCATACGGCGGGGCTGCTGGTCCGTGGGCGCGGGCACAAACCCACGCTTGCCGTACCAATGCAGTAAGCTTTCCTCACCCGCATCGAGTACTACGGCGTAGCAGCCTTTGCCACCATCGGTAATCTGGTAGGCTTGGAGCAGGGCGGCGGTCAGCAACTTACTACCCAAACCCTGCCCTGCCAGCTTTTCGCTCACGGCCATCCGGCCAAGCAGAACAGTTGGTACTTCGCGGTAGCCCAGCTTGGCCGCTACTTTTTTGGGTAATGAGTCTTTGGAGATAGACTGATTGCAGAGCGTGAAATAGCCCAGCACTTCCCCATTACCACCATCTACCAACACAAACGGGCGCGCCAGCCCATACTTCAAATCTTGGTCGAGGGTACGCTTGGCCGCCGAGTCGCCAGTAAAATATTGCGTCAGATGGGGCTTGGAGCAAACAAAAGCCGCCCGGTCATGCTGAGGACCAAGCGGCTCGATGCGAATCTGCGCAGGCAGACCCGGTCTGTCATCATCTATTTCTTGAACCATTGGGCCACTTCGGGCAAGTGTTCAAAAATGTTTATCTCCGCTCGCAACGGTGCTTCGCAGGCTGCGAAGAACACGGCCGCTTCCTGTTTTGTCATCTCCATGCCACGAGCCGTGGCGGGCTTTACCAGCCGCACCGCGCTGGCGTTTATCTTGCCGGGCACGCGGCGCACCACGAACGCGGTAGGCCGAGAATGATTTAAGGTGAATGACGTTGCCATAGTGTAAAGGTAACGCGGGCCAGAGTTTTTTGGTTTGAGTAGCTTGCTACTTGTGGATGAAGTCAATTACGAACTCGCTGTTGCTATACGCAATCATGGCGAGGTTAGCGTATTCGCCCTCGCTCAATGTTGATGGCATTCGGGTCAGGATTTTGGTCAGTTGGCTGCGTAGCAATGTCTTGTACGAAGTTTCAGTCATGTATTGGCTAATCCTTAGTCTTATGCCCATTCAGCACAGCTGTTTCCATGTATTCTACTGCCTTTCCAACTGTAATGGTAAACACTCCAGCATGGCCAGCATCGAAGCTTCGACGCCATTCATCGTAGCCTGCCTTGAAATCAGGAAGCTTAGTTACTGTTCCGATTTGCTTAGTCACACTTGAATCAATAGCAGCTTCAGAAAAAGGCATATGCGAAATCGTCTCACTGTACTTATCAGGATCCAATGACGTTTTAATCTTCACATTGCTCACGTAAACGTGGATAATGTTGCCAATGCTGTCTTGACCCTCAACTTTAACAATCGTCAACTTTGCATCAGGCTCTGATGAGCGGGTAGTGTATGTCCATACTTGTCCCACTTGATACTTTGACTTTACAGTTTCTCGCAATGATGAATGTTTGGAATCCATAGAACAGCCGGTTAGAAGAATGAATAAGCCTAAAAGCAACGGGAGTTTCATTTATACGAAGATTTAGACAAAGAAAAAGCCGACCGGTTTACCCCAGTCGGCTTTTCCATTACAAACCTACAACAGTTTACTCAGCCAGCATTTCGCGTTTGCCAGCGCGGCTGGGCCGCTTGGTGGGAGCGGTAGCTTCGGCGGCCTGGGCAGCTTGGGCAGCCTCCATTTCCTCTTTCGAACCTACTACCTGACGCGTGTACTCGCGCAAGCCAGTACCGGCCGGGATGAGGTGACCGACGATTACGTTCTCCTTCAGGCCTAGGAGCTGGTCGGCTTTGCCGCGGATAGCAGCTTCGCTCAGCACCTTGGTCGTCTCCTGGAAGGAAGCGGCCGAGATGAACGAGGCCGTGCCCAACGACGCCTGCGTGATGCCTTGCAGCGTGGGCCGCGAAACGGCGGGCTGGGCGTCGCGCACTTGCACGAGGGCGAGGTCGCGGCGCTTCAGGCTGCTGTTCTCGTCGCGGAGGCGGCGGGCCGTTACAATCTGACCAGGCTTCAGGCTGGTCGAGTCGCCAGCATCGGTGACCACTTTCATGTCGATAATCATGTCGTTCTCGGCCATGAAGATGATTTTGTCAATCACCTGATTTTCGAGGAACGAGGTGTCACCGGCATCGAGGATTACCACCTTCTGCATCATCTGGCGGACGACCACCTCGATGTGCTTGTCGTTGATTTTCACCCCTTGCAAGCGGTACACTTCCTGAATCTCGTTCACGAGGTACTCCTGCACGGCCCCGGGACCCTGAATGCTCAGAATGTCCGAAGGCGTGATGGCGCCATCCGACAGCGGCATGCCGGCGCGGATGAAGTCGTTGTCCTGCACCAGGATGTGCTTCGACAGCGGCACCATGTACTTCTTCTTGACGCCGTCTTTTGACTCCACGAAGATTTCCCGGTTGCCACGCTTCACGGTGCCATAGGTTACCACGCCGTCGATTTCCGATACTACGGCCGGGTTCGACGGGTTACGGGCTTCGAACAGCTCGGTAACGCGGGGCAGACCACCGGTAATGTCGCGGGTTTTGCCCACGGAGCGCGGAATCTTCGCCAGGATATGACCGGCGGAGATTTTCTCGTTGTTCTCCACGTTCAAGTGCGAGCCCACCGGAATGCTGTACGCCTTCTGGCCTTCCACGTCACCCTTCTTACCGGGGCGCACAATGATGGACGGGTTCTGGTCCTTGGCCTTCGATTCGATGATGACTTTCTCGCGGTGGCCGGTCTGTTCGTCCGACTCCTCGCGGTAGGTCACACCTTCGGTGATGGCGTCGAACTGCACGGTACCGTCGAACTCCGCCAAAATAACGGCGTTGTACGGGTCCCAGGTGTTCAACTCCTGGCCTTTCTCCACTTCCTGTCCTTCCTCTACCAGCATGAACGAGCCGTAGGGAACGTGGTTGGTAGTGAAGACGCGGCCGGTGCCTTTCTCCACGATGCGGATTTCGCCCGAGCGGCCCATTACCACCGCTCCCTTCTGCCCCTCGGGCAGCGTGGTGGCCACGGTACGAACGTCTTCGAACTCTACTACACCGGCGAACTTGGCCTTGATGCTCGACTCCACGGCAATGTTAGAAGCCGTACCACCGACGTGGAAGGTCCGCAGGGTCAGCTGCGTGCCGGGCTCACCAATCGACTGCGCGGCAATAACCCCGACGGCCTCGCCCCGCTGCACCATGCGGCCCGAAGCTAGGTTGCGGCCGTAGCACTTGGCGCAGATACCCCGCTTGCTCTCGCAGGTCAGCACCGAGCGGATTTCCACCGACTCGATACCAGCGGCATCGATGCGACGCGTGAGGTCTTCCTTGATTTCCGAGCCCGACGTCAGCAGCACCTCGTTAGTGTTCGGGTCGATGATGTCGTGCACGGTCACGCGGCCGAGGATACGCTCCGACAGCGGCTCCACGATGTCCTCGTTGTCTTTCAAGGCGAAAGTCTCGATGCCGCGCAGGGTCCCGCAGTCTTGCTCGTTCACGATTACGTCCTGCGAAACGTCTACCAGACGACGAGTCAGGTAGCCGGCGTCCGCCGTCTTCAGAGCCGTGTCAGCCAGCCCCTTCCGGGCGCCGTGGGTGGAGATGAAGTACTCGATTACGTCCAGGCCTTCTTTGAAGTTAGACAGAATCGGGTTTTCGATAATCTCCCCAATCGAGCCTTGCAGCGACTTCTGCGGCTTGGCCATCAGGCCCCGCATCCCACCGAGCTGACGGATCTGCTCACGCGAGCCGCGGGCTCCCGAGTGCATCATCATGTAGATGGAGTTGAAGCCCTGGTTTTCGCGCTCCAGGCGGCCCATCAACGTTTCCGTGATCTGGTTGTTGATGCGCGTCCAGATGTCGATAACCTGGTTGTAACGCTCGTTGTCGGTAATCAGACCCATCTGGTAGTTCTGCGTCACGGCTTTCACGTCGTTCTGCGCCTGCAGCACCAGCTCATCTTTCTCCTTTGGAATCTGGATGTCACCCAAGCCCATGCTCAAGCCACCTTTATAGGCCGACTGGAAGCCCAGAGTCTTGATGTCGTCCAGGAACTGCGCAGTGCGGGCCATGCCCGTGCGCTTGAACACCAGCGAAATAATTTGCTGGAGCTTCTTCTTAGTCAGCAGCTCATCTACGAAACCAACTTCCTCGGGCACGAGCTGGTTGAACAGCACCCGGCCCGCGACGGTCTCCACGACCTTAGTTACCAGGTCGTCGTTCTCGTCGCGCACCTTGGTACGCACTTTAATGTAGGCGTGCTTCGAGAGCTGGCCTTCGTTGATGGCGATAACAACCTCTTCGTCCGAGTAGAACACCCGGCCTTCGCCGAGAATTTTCTCGTTCTCGGTGCTGCGCTTGCCTTTGGTTACGTAGTACAGCCCCAGAACCATGTCCTGCGACGGCACCGCGATGGGCGCGCCGTTGGCGGGGTTCAGGATGTTGTGCGAGGCCAGCATGAGCATGGAGGCTTCCAAGATCGCGGCCGGCCCTAGGGGCACGTGCACAGCCATCTGGTCACCGTCGAAGTCAGCGTTGAAGGCCGTACAAACGAGGGGGTGCAGCTGGATAGCCTTGCCCTCGATGAGGCGCGGCTGGAAGGCCTGAATGCCCAGGCGGTGCAGCGTAGGAGCCCGGTTAAGCAGCACGGGGTGGCCTTTCAGCACGTTCTCCAGGATGTCCCACACCACGGCGTCCTTGCGGTCCACGATTTTCTTGGCTGACTTCACCGTCTTCACAATGCCGCGCTCGATGAGCTTGCGGATGATAAAGGGCTTGAACAGCTCGGCCGCCATGTTCTTGGGCAGGCCACACTCGTGCAGCTTCAACTCAGGGCCTACCACAATTACCGAACGGCCTGAGTAGTCAACCCGCTTACCGAGCAGGTTCTGACGGAAGCGGCCCTGCTTGCCTTTCAGCATGTCGGACAGCGACTTCAGGGCGCGGTTGCCTTCGGCCCGCACGGCATTCACCTTGCGCGAGTTGTCGAACAGCGAGTCCACGGCTTCCTGCAGCATGCGCTTCTCGTTCCGCAGAATCACCTCCGGCGCCTTGATTTCAATCAGGCGCTTGAGGCGGTTGTTGCGGATGATAACGCGGCGGTACAGGTCGTTCAGGTCAGACGTGGCGAAACGGCCACCATCCAATGGCACGAGGGGGCGCAGCTCCGGCGGAATAACCGGCACCATGCGGATAACCATCCACTCAGGCTTGTTCTCGATGCGGGTAGCGGCGTCGCGGAAGGCTTCTACCACGCGCAGGCGCTTCAGGGCCTCGGCTTTCCGCTGCTGCGAAGTTTCGTGGGCGGCGGAGTCCCGCAGCGAGTAGCTCAGCTCGTCCAGGTTGATGCGCTCCAGCAGCATGTGCAGGGCATCGGCTCCCATGCGGGCGATGAACTTGTTGGGGTCCTCATTGGGCAGCATCTGGTTCTCCCGGGGGAGCTTGTCGATGATGTCCAGGTATTCGTCCTCGGTGAGGAAGTCGAGCACCTGCACGCCTTCTTCAGCCAGCGTACCGGGCTGAACGACGACGTAGCGCTCGTAATAGATGATTTGGTCGAGCTTCTTGGTGGGCAGGCCCAGCAGGTAGCCGATTTTATTGGGGAGCGACTTGAAGTACCAGATGTGCGCTACGGGCACCACCAGCTCGATGTGGCCCATGCGCTCCCGGCGCACCTTCTTCTCGGTCACCTCCACGCCGCAGCGGTCGCAGATGATGCCCTTGTAGCGGATGCGCTTGTACTTGCCGCAGTGGCATTCCCAGTCCTTTACCGGACCGAAAATCCGCTCGCAGAACAAGCCGCCCATCTCGGGCTTGTAGGTGCGGTAATTGATGGTTTCAGGCTTCACAACCTCGCCGGTGCTACGCTCCAGAATTGCTTCGGGCGAGGCCAGGGAGATGGTGACTTTGGAGAAGTCCTGAACCAGTTTCTTATTTTTTGCGAAAGCCATTTGATTGGTTTTAAGCTGTTAGCTGTTGGCTTTGAGCTGTTTGTTTCCTCACTCTTCGCCAGAAGAGCGCAAGAGAATCAAACAGTTTGACACTTAGAAAAGTGCCTTTGCAGAACAGATAGGTATGTTTGGCAAAAACTCCTTTAAAAGGTCGGATTATTAAGTCTGACTGGCAGAGCTAAATCGTGAGAAGGCCTCCGATTAGGGTACTTGAGGAATTTTAGTGCTGAACTGACCATATCTCGGAACCGCTTCCCCAGCTTCTTTCACCGAAGCGTTTTCTCACCTTTATTACCGGAGTCGCTCAATCAGCGCCTCCCTATTGCTTGCCAGCAGGATTTTAAATGTTAGTTGCTCGTTATCAGGAAGTCTTTGCGCCAGGCTAACAACTGACAACAAGCAACCAACATCTAATACTATTCCATCGTGATTTCGAGGGCCAGGCCACGCAGTTCGTGGAGCAGCACGTTGAACGACTCGGGGATATTCGGCTTGGGCAGTACGTCGCCTTTTACAATGGCCTCGTACGCTTTGGCGCGGCCGACCACGTCGTCCGACTTCACCGTCAGGATTTCCTGGAGGACGTTGGAAGCCCCGAAGGCCTCCAGTGCCCACACCTCCATCTCGCCGAAGCGCTGGCCACCGAACTGGGCCTTACCACCCAGCGGCTGCTGCGTGATGAGCGAGTACGGCCCGATGGAACGAGCGTGCATCTTGTCGTCAACCAAGTGGCCCAGCTTGAGCATGTAAATCACGCCCACGGTCACCGGCTGGTCGAAACGGTCGCCCGTCAAGCCGTCGTGCAAGTAGGCGCGGCCCCACTCGGGCAGGCCTGCTTCGGCCAGCTCACGGGCAACTTCGTCCTCGGTAGCACCGTCGAAAATGGGGGTAGCGTAGGTGCGACCCATTTTCAGACCCGCCCAGCCGAGTACGGTTTCGTAAATCTGGCCGATGTTCATGCGGCTTGGTACCCCGAGCGGGTTCAGCACGATGTCCATGGGCGTACCATCCGGCAGGAAGGGCATGTCCTCATCGCGCACGATGCGGGCAACTACCCCTTTGTTACCGTGGCGGCCGGCCATTTTATCGCCCACTTTCAGCTTGCGCTTCTTGGCGATGTATACTTTAGCCAACTGCACGATGCCCGCCGGGAGCTCATCGCCTACTTCCAGGGTGAAGCGCTGCCGCTTGAACTTCGCGGTAATGGTGTTGCGGCGCTTGGCGTAATTACGCACCAGCTCCAGCACCAAGCCATTTACCCGGGCATCAGCCGTCCAGCCCTCCAGAATCAGGTCCTTGAATAGGTTCACTTCTTCCGGAACGGCGTAGTTGCTCTCGTCCTTGTAGGGGTTTTTCTCGGGGAACAACCCTTCGGTGATGTTCTTGCGATTGAACTTCACGCCCTTGGCAATCATCTCCTCGCCAAAGCGGTGCTTGATGCCCTGCGACGTCTTGCCTTCCAGCAGCTGCACGAGCTTGTCAATCATCACTGCCTTCACACCGCGGAGCTCCTGCGCGTACTTATCCTTCAGGTCTTCGACTTCCTTCTTCGACTTGGCCCGCAGGTTTTTGTCTTTCTTGGGCCGCGAGAAGAGCTTGGTGCCGATAACTACCCCCTGCAGAGAGGGCGGCGCCTTCAGCGAGGCATCCTTCACGTCGCCGGCCTTATCGCCAAAGATGGCGCGCAGCAGCTTTTCCTCCGGAGTAGGATCGGTCTCCCCTTTTGGGGTGATTTTGCCAATCAGGATGTCGCCTTCCTTTACTTCGGCCCCGAGGCGGATGATGCCGTTGTCGTCGAGGTTGCGGACGGCTTCTTCGCTCACGTTCGGAATTTCCGAAGTCAGTTCCTCCTCGCCACGCTTGGTCTCGCGCACTTCCAGCTCAAACTCCTCAATGTGAATCGAGGTGAAGATGTCGTCGCGCACCACGCGCTCCGAGATGACGATGGCGTCCTCGAAGTTGTAGCCCTGCCACGGCATGAAGGCCACCTGCATGTTGCGACCCAGAGCAAGTTCGCCTTGGTTGGTGCCGTAGCCTTCGCAGAGCGCCTGGCCTTTGGTTACCCGCTCGCCGCGCTTCACGAGCGGCGTCAGGTTGAGGCAGGTGTCCTGGTTGGTGCGGCGGAACTTGATCAGATCGTACGTAATCCGCTCCGCGTCGAAGCTCACCATGATGTCGTCCTCCGTGAGGTCGTACTTCACCACGATTTTGTTGGCGTCAACGTAGTCAATCACGCCCTCGCCCTCGGCCATAATCAGTGTGCGCGAGTCGGTGGCGATGCGGCCTTCTAGGCCCGTGCCCACGATGGGCGCCTCGGGGCGGAGCAGCGGCACCGCCTGGCGCTGCATGTTCGAGCCCATCAGGGCCCGGTTGGCGTCGTCGTGCTCCAGGAACGGAATCAACGAAGCCGCCACCGATACAATCTGGTTCGGGGCTACGTCCATGTAGGAATACTCCGTGGGGTTCACCACGGGGAAGTCACCTTCGAAACGTCCCTTTACCAGCTCCTGCGTCAGGTTGCCGTTTTCGTCGAGCAGGGAGTTGGCCTGGGCGATGTGGTGGGTATCCTCTTCCTCCGCCGTCAGGAACTTCACGTTCTCGCTCATGTCCACCTTGCCGCCCTTCACGTCGCGGTAAGGCGTCTCGATAAAGCCCATGGCATTCACCCGAGCATGCACGCACAGCGACGAAATCAACCCGATGTTGGGTCCTTCCGGCGTTTCGATGGTGCACAGCCGGCCGTAGTGGGTGTAGTGCACGTCGCGCACTTCGAAGCCTGCGCGCTCCCGCGACAGACCTCCCGGCCCAAGGGCCGATACGCGCCGCTTGTGCGTCACCTCGGCCAGCGGGTTGGTCTGGTCCATGAACTGCGACAGCTGGTTCGTGCCGAAGAACGAGTTAATCACGCTGGACAGCGTTCGGGCGTTAATCAGGTCCACCGGCTTAAAGTCCTCGTTGTCGCGCACGTTCATGCGCTCCTTAATGGTCCGCGCCATCCGGGCCAGGCCCACGCCGAACTGGGCGTAGAGCTGCTCCCCTACCGTGCGCACCCGACGGTTGCTCAGGTGGTCGATGTCGTCGACAATAGCCTTGGAGTTGATGAGACCAATCAGGTACTTTACAATCAGCACAATGTCCTGGTTGGTCAGCACCCGCGACTCCTGGTCCATGCCAATCTGCAGCTTCTTATTGATACGATAGCGGCCTACTTCCCCGAGGTCGTAGCGCTTGTCCGAGAAGAACAGCTTCTGGATGATGTCCCGGGCCGTTTCTTCGTCAGGCGCCTCCGTGTTTCGAAGCTGACGGTAAATCTGCTCAACGGCTTCCTTCTCCGAGTTGGAGTTGTCCTTTTGCAGCGTGTTGTAGATAATGGCGAAGTCCGCGATGTTCACGTTCTCGCGGTGCAGGATGACCGACTTAGCACCCGCCTCCAGAATTACGTCGATGTCGGCGTCCTCAATCGTGGCATCGCGCTCCAGCAGCACCTCGTTGCGGTCGATAGACACCACTTCACCGGTGTCCTCGTCCACGAAGTCCTCGGTCCAGGTGCGCAGCACCCGGGCGGCCAGCTTGCGGCCCACGATTTTCTTGAGGTTCTTCTTATCGGCCTTCACCTCTTCCGACAGCCCGAACAGATCGAGGATGTCTTTGTCGGTGCCGTAGCCGATGGCGCGCAGCAGCGTCGTCACCGGGAATTTCTTTTTCCGGTCGATGTACGCGTACATCACGTTGTTCACGTCCGTGGCGAATTCTATCCACGAGCCCTTGAACGGGATAATCCGGGCCGAATACAGCTTGGTACCGTTCGTGTGCTTGCTCTGGGCAAAGAACACGCCCGGGGAGCGGTGCAGCTGCGATACGATGACGCGCTCGGCCCCGTTGATAACGAATGAACCCTTCACGGTCATGTAGGGGATGTTCCCGAGGAACACCTCCTGCTCGATCGTCTCGAAGTCCTCGTTGTCCTTATCATTGCAAATCAGCCGCAGCTTGGCCTTCAGCGGAACCGAGTAGGTCAGGCCGCGGTCGATGCACTCGTCAACCGAATATTTCGGCGGGTCGACGTGATAATCGATAAAGTTGAGCACGAAGTTTTCGCGCGAATCCGAAATCGGAAAGTTCTCAGCAAATACTTTGAACAATCCCTCGTTAGAACGGCGCTCGGCGGCCGTTTCTAACTGAAAGAACTCCTGGAACGAGCGTACCTGCACGTCCAAAAAGTCCGGGTATTCAATAACCTTCTTAATCTTGGCGAAATTGATTCGCTCGGCGGCCGTTTTCTTCAGGGCGGCCGTCTGTGCTTTCGGTGTAGCCAATGCGATGGGAGTTAAGAGATGGACACGGAAGCGTAAAAATGGGTACCACCAAAAGCGGTAGGTCAGTAACGCGGACTCTGTAAGTCCGCGACCCCAACCAGCCTGAAAATCAGACCGATACTGACGCACAAAAACGCAGGCTAGCCAGCCCGCGCTGCTGACACGCTACAAACAGGAAAAGACCTGGCTAAGTTGCCAGGTCTAATCCTTATTTGAAGCGGGTCCGGAGATGCTTCAGGAGCAGAAACTACTTAACTTCTACTTCAGCACCGGCTTCTTCGAGCTGCTTCTTCAGCGACTCAGCCTCGTCCTTGGCTACGCCTTCTTTCAGGGGCTTGGGAGCACCGTCAACCAGTTCCTTAGCCTCTTTCAGGCCCAGACCGGTCAGGTCTTTCACCAGCTTCACTACCGCCAGCTTGGCGCCACCGGCAGACTTTAGGATTACGTCGAACGACGTCTTTTCCTCGGGAGCCTCGTCAGCACCAGCACCAGCGCCGCTGCTAGCCATCATTACGGGGGCAGCAGCAGCAGGCTCGATGCCGTACTCGTCCTTCAGGATGCCTGCCAATTCGTTTACTTCTTTCACCGTCAGGTTTACGAGCTGCTCAGCGAATGCTTTCAAATCTGCCATTTCTGTAGATTGTTAAAAAAAGTGTTGTTGAAAATTTAAGTTGAAGTCGAAAAAGAGCAGGGCGCTTAGGCAGCCTCTTTTTCGGAAAGCGTTTTGAGGATGCCAGCCAGCTTGTTGCCACCGCTCGACAGAGCGGAGATAACGTTCTTGGCAGGCGACTGCAGCAGGCCGATGAGCTCACCGAGCAGCTCCTGCTTGCCTTTGATGGTGGTCAGGCCTTCCAGCTGGTTCGAGCCGAGGTAGATGCTGGCATCCACGTAAGCGCCTTTCAGCACGGGCTTGGGCTCAACCCCGCGGGGGTAAGCCTGGGCTTTGTAGAAGTCGCGCAGCAGCTTGGCCGGAGCCGAGCCGCTCTCCTGCGAGAACAACACGCCCGAAGCACCTTTCAGCGCGGCATCCATCTCCGAGGTATCGTGGCCGAGGGTGTCCAGCGCTTTCCGGATAAAGGTGTTCTTATACACCTTGTATTCCATCCCGCGGTTGAAGCACAGACGACGAAACTCGTTGATTTTCGCCACCGTCATCACCGAAGCATCGACGATGTAGAACGAGTTGTGCGATTGGAATTTTCCGCTCAACTCATCCACGAGGGCTTGTTTTTCTTCCCTGGTCATGTTTGGTTGGGTTAATTAGTTAGCGGAATTGACTTGGCTGTCCACCGGAACGGCGGGCGACATCGTGCTGCTCAGGGTGATGCTGCGGATGTAGGTGCCTTTCGAGGAAGAAGGCTTCAGGCGACCCAGCGTCTGGATTACCTCCAGAGCGTTTTCGGCCAGCATCTTCTCGTCGAACGATACTTTACCCACGGAGCAGTGAATGATGCCGGTTTTGTCGACTTTGAAGTCGATTTTACCAGCCTTCACTTCCTGTACTGCCTTGGCTACGTCGGTCGTAACGGTGCCCGACTTCGGGTTCGGCATCAGACCACGGGGGCCGAGCACGCGGCCCAGGCGACCCACTTTAGCCATAACGGCCGGCATGGTGATGATGACGTCGATGTCGGTCCAGCCTTTTTCGATTTTCGAGATGTAGTCGTCCAGACCTACGAAGTCGGCGCCGGCGGCCAGGGCTTCGGCCTCCTTATCGGGAGTAACCAGGGCCAGCACGCGAACGGTTTTGCCGGTGCCGTGGGGCAGGGTGGCCACGCCACGAACCATCTGGTCCGCTTTGCGGGGGTCCACGCCGAGGCGAACGTCAATATCTACCGAGGCATCGAATTTGGTGTAGGTGATGTCCTTCACCACTTTGGCGGCCTCCAGGAGGCTGCGCACTTCCGTCAGGTCGTGCTTGGCAAGGGCTTCCTTGCGCTTTTTGCTGATTTTTGCCATCTGTCGTTTTCCTTTTAATTATTCAGCAAAAGGAGAGTCGCCCTTGATGGTAATACCCATGCTGCGGGCCGTACCGGCTACCTGCTTCATGGCGGCTTCCACCTTGAAGGCGTTCAGGTCAACCATTTTGGTTTCGGCGATGGTGCGGACCTGGTCCCACGTCACGGAGCCGACCTTGTTACGGTTCGGCTCTTTCGAGCCGCTCTGCAGCTTGGCCGCTTCCATGAGCAGCACCGGAGCCGGGGCCGTCTTCACTACGAAGTCGAACGACTTGTCGGTGTACATGGTGATGAGTACAGGACAAACTTGGCCGGCTTTATCTTGGGTGCGAGCATTGAACTGCTTGCAAAACTCCATGATGTTCAAGCCTTTGCTACCAAGTGCAGGTCCTACCGGCGGCGAAGGGTTCGCGGCGCCTCCCTTTATCTGCAAACGCAGATAACCTTTGATTTCTTTGGCCATTTGATTGATTAGGCTGTGGCTCCTACGTCGTAACTCGTACTCGCCTCAGTTGGTATAAACTCCTGATTGGAAGCCCCGCCAGTTCGGAGTGAATAACTGACGTGGTTGTTTTTATAGAGCTTAGATAGTAGAGCTCAGAATATAGAAGCCAGAACGTCTCTAAGTTCTAAGCTCTAACATCTGAGCTCTTCTAATTACACTTCTTTCTCCACCTGAGTATAGCTGAGCTCTACCGGCTGTGAGCGGCCGAAAATCTTCACCACTACGTTCAGCTTCTTGCGCTCTTCGAATACTTCGTCCACGTTGCCGGAGAAGCCGTTGAAGGGGCCGTCCACTACTTTCACGAGCTCGCCCACTACGTAGGGCTTGTCGAGGGTAGCGGTGGTCTGTTGCTCGGCTTCATCCACGATGCCGAGGATGCGGTTCACTTCGGAGATGTGCAAGGGAACGGGCTTGTTGTTAGCCGCGTCTTTCTTGTCTTTGTCGCCCAAGAAGCCAATCACGCCCGGCGTGCTGGTGATGATATGGTCAACTTCACCGTGGCCGAGGTCGGCGTGGATGATGATGTAGCCGGGGTAGAGGTTCCGCTCGCGGACGCGCTTCTTGCCGTTGCGCATCTCGAACACCTTTTCCACCGGAATCAGTACCTGCGGCACAAGCTCGGTCAGGTTATGCCGGCCGAGCTCCGTTTCGAGGTAGTTTTTGGCTTTCTTCTCCTGGCCACTCACCGAGCGAACCACGTACCATTTCAATTCGCCCATCTTCGACTCTGATTAGCGAAACGAGTTATAAAACGCTTTAAGTATCGACTCAAAGCTGATATCCATGACGCCGACTACGATGGCAAAGACCAACGAACCAATCAGCACGAGGCCGGCACTCTTTTGCAGTTCCGTCGTCGAAGGCCACGTTACGTTGTAGCGCATCTCCTCGACGGTAGCGCGGAAATAATTGCTCAGTTTGTCCATTGGTTGAGGAAAAAACAGCGTTGCCACTGAAAACGACACGGAATGGACCGACTGGCCCAACTTGCACGAGTGGAGAGATTCGAACTCCCATCAAAGGTTTTGGAGACCTCTATTCTACCCTTGAACTACACTCGTTGATCAACATTCCCGTTAAGCGCATTTCGCCAAAGGGAGTGCAAAGGTAAGAGAAACAGCGAACAAAACAAATATGCCCTTCTGTTCCAATATAAAAAACCTGCTCCCGGTCCTTGGGACGCGGCTTTTTTATGGTTAAGCTGGGTCCTAGTTGAAAGCTTCGGCTACCTGACCGGTACCTACCGGCTACTTCCACCCACCCTATGCGACCTGCACGCTGTCGCAAAATACCCGCACAGCTGCCGCAGAAACGAGCATGTTTGAGCCCATTAGAATGTCATGCTCTATCTAGCCTAAACAAGAACATAAAAAACGCCCCCGATTGCTCGGGGGCGTTTTTACATTCAGCGATTACGCTAGAACTAGTCGAGAACTTCGGTTACCTGACCAGCACCTACCGTCCGGCCACCCTCACGGATAGCGAAGCGGAGGCCCTTCTCCATTGCCACCTTGTTGATGAGCTCAACAGTGATGGTGATGTTGTCGCCGGGCATTACCATTTCAACACCCTCGGGGAGGGAGATGATGCCGGTAACGTCGGTGGTACGCAGGTAGAACTGCGGGCGGTAGTTGTTGAAGAACGGGGTGTGACGGCCACCTTCCTCTTTCGAGAGCACGTACACCTCAGCCTTGAACTTCTGGTGGGGGGTTACCGAACCGGGCTTGCAGATAACCATACCGCGACGGATGGCTTCTTTTTCGATACCACGGAGGAGCAGACCAACGTTGTCACCAGCTTCGCCACGGTCAAGGATTTTGCGGAACATTTCCACCCCCGTTACCGTCGACTTCAGGCCGGCGGCGGCACCCATACCAAGGATGTCAACTTGCTCGCCCGAGTTGATGATGCCGCGCTCGATACGACCGGTGGCTACGGTGCCACGGCCCGTGATCGAGAACACGTCTTCAACCGGCATCAGGAAGGGCAGGTCGGTCAGACGAGCGGGAATTGGAATGAACGAGTCAACTGCGTCCATCAGCTCGTTGATTTTGGGAACCCAGTTGGCATCGCCGTTCAGGCCGCCGAGGGCCGAACCCTGGATGACCGGAATGTTGTCGCCGTCGAAGTCGTAGAACGAGAGGAGCTCACGGATTTCCATTTCCACCAGCTCGAGCAGCTCGGGGTCATCCACCATGTCCACCTTGTTCATGAACACCACCAGCTGAGGAACCCCTACCTGACGAGCGAGCAGGATGTGCTCACGGGTCTGGGGCATCGGGCCGTCGGTAGCGGCTACCACGAGGATAGCGCCGTCCATCTGGGCCGCACCGGTAACCATGTTCTTTACGTAGTCGGCGTGGCCGGGGCAGTCAACGTGGGCGTAGTGACGGTTTTTGGTCGAGTACTCGACGTGAGCAGTGTTGATGGTGATACCACGCTCTTTTTCTTCGGGGGCATTGTCAATCGAAGAGAAGTCACGCTTTTCGGCCAGGCCCTGGTTTGCCAATACCATCGTGATAGCAGCCGTCAGGGTCGTTTTGCCGTGGTCAACGTGGCCGATGGTGCCGATGTTAACGTGCGGCTTGGACCGGTCGAAATTTTCTTTAGCCATTGTAAAGAGTAAAAAAGAGGTGGTGAAGTGAAGTTGAAGGTAAATCGGGCCCTACAACAAGAAAGCGAGACTCAGCCCCTACGTAATAGAAAACTGTGCGTCGCTTACCGGAGAGAACCGCGCCGGCTGCCTGAAGCTTCAGGCGGCCGAGTAGTAATTGTAATCTGAGCCATTTATGGGATTTGAACCCATGACCTCTTCCTTACCAAGGAAGTGCTCTACCACTGAGCTAAAACGGCTGGTACCTTTTTAAGCTGACAGCCAATTGCTGTTAGCTTCTCAAATATTCCGCCCGATAGCGAATAGCTAAAGGCCGATAACCAACATAATGAGCGGGAGACGAGGTTCGAACCCGCGACCTGCAGCTTGGAAGGCTGCCGCTCTACCAACTGAGCTACTCCCGCAAGAAAGTGAGGTGGTGGATTGGCAAGCTGGTGGGTGCACCAACTCACCTTTTCACTTACTCACCGAGTGGGGGTAACAGGACTCGAACCTATGAACCCGAAGGAGGTGAGTTACAGTCACCCGCAATTGCCGCTATGCGATACCCCCAATTTGATGCTTTTTGGCCGATTGCCGAGAAGCAGAATCCCTTCGCTCCGACCACTGCCGGGGCAGTAGTGTTTCGTAAGGAGTCGCAAAATTAAGGCTTTTCTAACACCGGGCAAGCGCTAAGGCAAAAAAAGCCTGGACTTTTTTGAAAAAAGTCCGCGCCAGCCCTCCTACATCAGATTATAAAAAGTCTTGAGCCGGTCGTCGGTCTCCTTTTCCCGAATGTTTTTCATCAGAGCTTTCACCTGGGGGCTCGTAGGTGCAAGCAGGGCCAGGCCCCGGTAGGCTCCTAAACGAACTTCGTACCGGGAAGCATTGCGGGCATAATCTTCCAGGACCTTCAGCCCCTTATCCCGCTCCACCGGAGGGATGTGCGTCATCAGCGTGCCGAAGGACTGGAAAAACACGTACAGGTCGGCTTCGGGCACGTCGGGCAGGCGACGCAGGAACCAGGGGTACTGGTCGAGGCCCCCGTTGAGGGAATAGAAACTTGCTATTGCCAGCAACAGGGGGCCGCTGGCAGTATTATCAATCGCCGCAATCTGCTGGCGGGAGTTGGCTTCGGGCCGCTTAGAGAGAATCTCAACCGCCGCGGCCGCTACCAAAGCCGAACTGTCGGCCACCGCCTTGCTGTACAGGGGGCTGTACTTGCCGTCGGGGAGCGTCGCCATTGTAGTAAGGGCCTGGGCCCGGACGCGGGAGTTGGGGTCGGTGGTGGCCACGCGCTGCAGGTCTTTGCGTACTCCTTCGGGTTCGGGGCCGCGGTAATGGCGAAGGTGGTCGAGCGCGGCGCGGCGTACCGCCCAGAACCTATCGTTCAACGCGGCGCGCATCAGGCTGCTCACGCCTAAGTCAGCGGTTTTGTTTTGAAGCAATTCCAGGGCTTCTGATTTCTGCTGGTACGATTGGGCGTGGTAGAACTGGAAGATCAGCTCATCCTGGCTCCGCTCTTCGTTGAACTGCGCCAAAAGCTGGCTTTGGCTGTCGAACTTCACCAAAAGGGGCTTCTGGCTGGCCGGCAGCAGAAAGGTCTGGTCAGCTTTGGTAACGTTGATGCGGTGGTCGGTAGGCGCGGCGCCGTTGGCCCACACACTTACCGTAACGGGCAGACGGAAGATGGGCTGGAACACCGTATCCTGCACCTGTTGCACGCGCAGCGCTACCTGGCCGCCAGTGTAGCTGTGCGTGATGCGCAGCTCGGGATGTCCACGCTGCATGAACCACTGGTTGAAAAACCACATCAAATCTTCGCCGGTGGTTTCTTCAAAGGCTACGCGCAGCTTGGAGACTTCGACGGCCGTTTGCTTGTTCTCGACGAGGTAACGGTTCAGGGAAGCAAAGAAGGCATCGTCGCCCACGTATTTGCGCAGCATGTGCAGCACCCGCCCGCCCTTGTCGTAGGAGTGGCGGTCGAACATGTCCTCGCGGTTGGTGTACCGGTAGCGAATAAGCGGCTCGCGCTTGGACTGCGCCTCTTCTAAATAATTATTGATTTTGGTTTCCTGCAGGAGGCTGGCTTCGGCGGCTCCGTACTTGTGCTCGGCCCACAGGTACTCGGAATAATCCGCGAAAGACTCATTCAGGGGCAGATTGGCCCAGGACTCGGTGGTGACATAGTCGCCGAACCACTGGTGGAACAGCTCGTGGGCAATGGTCGATTCGGCCGTCTGGTAGTTGGCATCGATCAAATCGCGGCGCGTTGCCTGAATGGTCGCCCCGTGAATGGTGGCCGTGGTGTTTTCCATGGCGCCGCTTATGTAGTCGCGCACGGCTACCTGGGCGTATTTCGCCCAGGGATACTCCACGCCCAGTTTTTTAGAGAAGAACTCCATCATTTCGGGCGTGTGTCCGAATACGGCTCGCACGGTACCGGTATACTGCGGCTCGACGTAATACTCAACGGGCTTGCCGTGCCAGGATTCACTGATTACCGTAAAGTCGCCCACCACCATCGCGGCGAGGTAGGGCGCGTGCGGTTCGCTCAGCTTCCAGGTATCGGTGCGGGTACCATCGGTATTGGCTTTCGAAGAAACCAGCAGGCCGTTGGAAAGCGTCTTGAATTGCTTTTCCACCGTCATGCTGATTTCCTGGGTCATGCGCTGATTGGGCTTATCGATCGTGGGAAACCAGCAGGAGCTGGACTCCGTTTCGCCCTGCGTCCAGATTTGGCGCGGCTTATTTTTCTCGAGTCCTAACGGATTAATAAAGTACAAGCCCTTGTCGGACCGGATGGCCGCCGAGCCGCCCTGGGGCAGCTCATTCGGCTTGGCCACGTAGGCAATGCGCACCTGATAGGAAGTGCTTCGGGGGTACGCATGGTCGAGGGTGATGACCAGCTTGCGCCGGTTGTAGTTGTAATTGAGGGTCTTGTTTTTCTTATCCCCCAGCAGCTCCACTTTCTGGATGTCGAAACCCTTAGCATCGAGCACTAACTCCGACTGCGGATAGAAATGAGAGCGTAACGTGAGGACGGCGGTGCCCAACAGGTATTGCTTTTTGTAGTCGAAGCGCACGTCGAGCTTGGTGTCGAGCACATCGGTGAGGATGGTCGCGGCGGGTTGGTAGGGTGCGTCGGCGGGCAGCCAGGAAGGCACTACCAGGCCCGCGGACGCGGGCGCCGGGGCCGCCGCGGGAACGGCTTTCTTACGAGCGGGAGCCTTGGGAGTGGGCTTGCCCGTAGTGGACGACGGCGACTGGGCCGTCGCCAGCAAGTGTACAAATAACAACAGGCTGGTAAGGCCCGAAACCAGATACTTCATGCCGACAATAACGGACGAAAAACGCTTCAATTTCCGAATTAATTTGAGATTTGGGCTACCTTTAACCTCCACTTCCCTCGCAACCTACTCGCTTAAGATGTTTCAAATCAGCACCGGCCCGGCCCAGCTCTGGGAAGTTGACTACCGCAACGCCAATGACGTCTCGCTTAATGGTCAGCCTTTTACCTGGGATATCGCGGATTTAGGAAGCGGTCAATACCATGTGCTACACGAGGGTCGCTCCTTTACTGCCGAGGTCGTGTCGGTCGATTACGCCACAAAAAATATTGTGCTCAAGGTAAACGGGCTACGGGTGGAGTTGAATGCCAAAGACCGTTTCGACTTGCTGCTTGAGCGCTTAGGCATGAGCAATGCCGTCAGCGCGAAAGTAAACGAGCTCAAAGCCCCGATGCCGGGCCTCATCGTCGACATTCGGGTAACGCCGGGCCAAGCCGTGCAGAAGGGCGACCCGCTGCTGGTGCTGGAAGCCATGAAAATGGAGAATATTTTGAAAGCTCCGGCCGATGGCACCGTGGGCAGCCTCAAAGTAGCCCTGCGCGACAACGTGCAAAAAGGCCAGGTACTGGTGCAGTTTTCATAGCTCACCTTTATCGAAATACCGAACTACTCAACTATTCTGACTTGAAATACAACCGCATTCTTCTTAAGCTCAGCGGCGAAGCGCTGATGGGCGAGCAGCAGTACGGCATCGACCCCGAGCGGCTGATGCAGTACGCCTCGGAAATAAAATCGGTCGCCGCCAGTGGTGTGCAGGTAGCCGTCGTGATTGGGGGTGGTAACATCTACCGGGGCGCCGAAGCCGAGGCGTTCGGCCTCGACCGGGTCCAGGGCGACTACATGGGCATGCTGGCCACGGTAATTAACTCCATGGCCCTGCAAAGCGCCCTGGAGAAGCTGGAGGTAAGCACCCGCCTGCTGTCGGGCCTCACCATTCAGCGGGTGTGCGAGCCCTACATCCGGCGGCGTGCCGTGCGGCACCTGGAAAAAGGACGCGTGGTGATTTTTGGGGCGGGCATCGGCTCGCCTTACTTCACCACCGACTCGGCGGCGTCGTTGCGGGCTATTGAGATCGAGGCCGACGTAGTGTTGAAAGGCACCCGAGTGGATGGCATTTACACCGCTGACCCGGAAAAGGACCCCACGGCCACCCGCTACACCGCAATCACTTTTGATGAGGTGCTAAATAAGAACCTGAACGTGATGGACATGACGGCCTTCACGCTCTGCAAGGAGAATAATTTGCCCATTGTCGTGTTCGACATGAACACACCCGGCAACTTAGAGCGTTTGCTGAATGGGGAGTCCCTGGGCACGCTCGTTAGCATGGGCGATACGGGAACCCATAGCACCAAGAAGCCGGTTATGGCGCCTATTCTCACTCCCCTGCAGCCGCTGGCGGGTAATCAGCCGGAGCAAGCGTAATTTTTAGTTGTCGGGGGCGGGCCGTCGGTTGTTAGTTTGCATCGCAAAACGAATGCCCGGGCCTGACAACTGATAACCAAACAACTGACCAACCTAAAGAAGATGGACGAAGAAATTCAGTTTTACCTCGATGAGCTTGCTGAATCGATGAGCAAGGCGATAGCGCACGTGAGCGTGGAAATGAGCCGCATCCGCGCTGGCAAAGCCTCGCCAGCGATGCTCGACGGCCTGCGCGTGGATTATTATGGTTCTCCTACGCCTATTAGCCAGATTGCGACTATTACTGCTCCGGATGCCCGCTCGCTGCTCATCAAGCCCTGGGAAAAGAACATGGTGGGTGAAGTCGCCAAAGCCATCAAGAACAGCGACCTGGGCCTGAACCCGGTTTCGGATGCCGACGGGGTGCGCCTCAACATTCCGGCCATGACCGAAGAGCGGCGGCGGGAACTGGTGAAGCAGGCTAAGAACGAGTCGGAAGCCGGTAAGGTACGGGTGCGGGGTATCCGCAAAGAAGTGAACGAGTCGCTACGGAAGCTGCTGAAAGAAGGAGCTTCGGAAGATGCGATTAAGAGTGCCGAGGAAAAAGTGCAGAAGACCACCGATAGCTACATTGCCGAAGTGGAAAAGGCCTTCAACAAGAAAGAATCAGAGATTATGACCATCTGATTCGGCTGGTCCCCCACCCCAGAGCCCCGACTGCCTTAGGCAGCGGGGCTTTTGCATTAGCAGCCTGGCTTCTCGCGCTAGTCCGCCGCGGGCCAGGTAGGAGTCCGCGGGTCCAGGAGCACTTCTTCGACAGCAGCGGGCACGAGGTAGCGGATGCTCCGGCCAGTCCGCAGGCTTTCGCGGATGTAGGTGGCGGAGATGTCCAGCAGGGGCGCATTCATAACCTGGGCCCGGGGGAACTGAGTTAAGTCCGGCAAGGTGGTACCGGGGCGCGGATACACATAGATATCAACCTCGGATAACAGGCGCGCTGCTTCCTGCCAGCGGGGAAGGCCAGGGAGATTGTCGGCACCCATCAGCAACACGAAGTCGTGAGCGGGGTGGCGCCGGCGCAGGGCCTCGAGCGTGGCAATGGTGTAGCTGGGCCGTGGCAGATTGAACTCGATGGGTTCGGCCCGGAGGCGGGGGTTGCCGGCCAGGGCTAGCTCAACCAGGCGCAGACGTTCCGCCTCGGGCAGTAAGTCGGCCGCAGCTTTGAACGGGCTATGGGGCGAAACCACCAGCCAGACTTCAGTTAGATCGGTTCGCGTAGCAAAGTGCTCGGCCAGGATGAGGTGGCCGGTATGAATAGGGTTGAAAGAGCCGAACAGCAGCCCTACCCGAGCGGCACTCATACGATGGGCGACCCAGCACTGATGAATTGGCGCACCAGCTTCTCGGCCTGGGCCGTGGCCTCGTCGAGGTCATCGTTGACAACGGTCACGTCGAACCGGTCTTCGAAAGCCAGCTCGAAGTTTGCTTTGTATATCCGCGAAGAGATGCTGGATTGCGAGTCGGTAGCACGGGCTTGCAGGCGCTGCTCGAGAACGGCAATAGAAGGCGGGCGAACAAAAATTGCTAGCGCCCGGTCCTTGTAAAACTCCTTGATGCTGAGCCCACCCTTCACGTCGACGTCGAGGATAGCATGCTTGCCGCTGTCCCAGATGCGCTCAATCTCTGATTTCAGCGTGCCGTAAAAGGCCCCCTCGTACACTTCTTCCCACTCCACAAACTCGTCGTGACGAATCTTGTCCTGGAACTCTTGTACCGAAATAAAATAGTAGTCTTTGCCGTTCTCCTCGGCCCGGCCGCGGCGGTCGCGGGTGCAGGCCGAAATAGAAAAGCTCAGTTCCGGCACGCGCTCCATGAGCCGATGCACAATGGTGGTTTTGCCCGCGCCAGACGGAGCTGAAAACACGATGATTTTGCCTTGCATCGCGCAAAGCTAACCAGTAGTGTTCGGTATTAGGCTACCTGGGCGGCTACGCGGGCTACGATGGCGTCGTGCAGGTGGGTCGGAATGGGCCGGCGGGAGACGCGCTGATTCAGGAAGTCAATGAAGATGCGCTGCTTCCGGATGTCGTCGAAGCAGGGAGAGCAATCGGTGGCGTGGTCGTAGAGATAGTCCTCTTCTTCCGCCGTCACGGGCTGGCCTTCGATGAGTTGGTCTAATACAGTATTCACGCGTTCGCAGTCGGGGCCATTGTCAGGGGTAGTGACAACGGGGGCCGACGTATTGGTTTGTGTAGTAGCAGATAGATTCATAATTGAGAAACCGGGAAAGAAGTGAAAGACAACAATGACGAACGGACCAGCAGAGCCATGCTCTTCTTGGGTTGGTTAATTCTTATCGAGCGCGGTTAGTTCCGTTTCGTCATCCATTGCATCATTTCCATATCCCATTGACTGAGCGTATTTCTCCAGCTTATCCTTCAGAAAATTACGGGCCCGGTGCAGGCGCGACCGAACCGTACCTATCGGGATATCAAGTACTTTGGCCATCTCCTCGTAGGTAAATCCTTCCAGGTCGCACAGGATAATAACGGTGCGAAAATCCACTGGTAAAGAATTTAAGGCGCTGGCTACTTCGTCGCCAATTAAATCGCGGGCCGACTGCTGGCGCAGGTCGGAAGAGGAGGCGCCTACCTCACCTTCGGATTCGACGTCGTCGGGGTTGTAGTAGCCCTCAATCTCGCTGTAGTCGACCTTGGCCGGCTGCTTGCTTTTCTTGCGGAAGTCGTTGATGAACGAATTCTTCAGGATGCGAAAAAGCCAGGCCTTAGCGTTAGTGCCCGGCTCGAAATATTCGAAAAAGCGGTACGCCTTGAGGTAAGTTTCTTGCACGAGGTCATTGGCATCATCCTCATCGAGGGTGAGCCGGTAGGCAAAGTTGTAGAGCGGGTCAAGCACAGGCATCAGCTCAGCCTGGAACCGTCGGTCTTTTTCCTCTTTGCTCAATTTAGCCCGTTCGGGAGAATCGCTCATACAAGTGGGCGGGGGAATGAATTATAGGCCGAAACCTACGAATATAATGGCGAAATGGTGCAAATTTAGCTAAAACTACTGGTTGGCCGCGTGGGCTACCGAGCGCTTCGACCGTCAGGACCACTGGCACCTAACAACTAGTGCGCGGGCTGGCCAGCTTACCTTTTTCAACGGCAAACTGCCCCTGCCGCTACGCTTAGCCAGTCAGGCACTGCTCGCTGTACGGATTACGGCGCTCAGTAGGTTGCGCTACTGACCAAGGCTCGCGGCTCTAAGGGTGCGGATTCGCCATTGTTTACCGCCCCGATGGCTCTACTCTTCCGAAAAGTAACGGGGCCCACTGCTGCACACGGGCAGCTACGGCCGAGGCTGCGATGGCACGAATGCAAGTACAAGCGGCAGGCTGAGTTCGGCAATCCTCGCAGCCAGGCTTATCAAACACTAGGAACTCGGCGAATGCGCCCAACGGCCCCCAACGGCCGGGATGCATGGGCCGAATGGGTGGGTAAAGCCCCAGCGCGTGACGGCCCAATGCGGCGGCGAGATGCAACGGCCCCGTACTGCCGGCCACTAACCCATCAGCAGCGGCGATGAAAGCCATAAACTGAGGCAAGCCAAGCTGCCCGGTGAGGTCGGCTGTGAGAAAGGCGGCGTGCTGGGCCAGCCAAGGCCCCAGCTCCTCCCCTTCCGCCGCCGTGCCGGTGATGAAGACGCGGTGGCCGGCCTGGTGTAGCTGGCTGGCAAGCTGGCCATAATTAGCAAGCCCCCACTCGCGGGCGCTGCCGCGGCTGCGAGGGTGCAGGATAACGTTGAGCTGGCCAGGCTGCCGCGCCTGCAATAATTGCTGCACGTGCGGCGGCAACACCTCGGGTGAGCGCAGACGGACCAATTCGGCTACCTCCGGCAAGCTGGAAGGGTGGATGAAGCCCAGCGGCTGGAGGAGCTGCAGGTTCAGCTGGGCCTCGTGCAGGGAGGAATGGCGCCGGCTCAGGGCCACGAGGCGGTTGCAGGTAAACCAGTGCCACCAACGGTTGCGGGTGCCAATGCGAACGGGAATTCTGGCCAGCCGGGCCAGACGAGCCAGGTTCTTGTTGGGGAAAACATGGATAATGGCGGCGGCCTGGTACCCGCGCAGGGCTGCTACCTGCGCGGAAGGACGCAGTTGCAGCAACTCATCCAGGTTGAGAAAGTCATCGACCCAGGGGCAGGCAGCAGCGACGGGTGCGGTGTAGGTGCGGCCAATCAGCACCACCCGACAGGCCGGGAACCGCTGCTTGAGCTGGCCCGCCACTGGTAAAGTCAGCACCACATCGCCAATGGCATCGGTCCGGGAAATGAGAAAAGTAGGGCTCATGCCTCTGCGCGTTCGGTCCGGGTTTTCAGCTTGGCAAATTTCAGGAACACGCCCCAGGCCGAAATGCTGGCGATGCACAGGCCGGCAAAGCCATCGAGCAAGCCCAGCCGGAACACGTAGCCATGCACAAACTTCCAGAGGGGCTTCAGCAGCAGATGAAACAAGCCGACGTTGGTTTTACCACGCAAAGCCAGCTCCTGGGCCGTGATGCTGGTGAATTTGTTGAGCTGACTGACGTGTTGCGCGATGGAGGTGTACGAATAATGCAGGGCATCGCCAGCGAGGTGGCCGGTGGTCTGGCCTTCATCGACTTCGTAGCGCTCGTGCAGGAGCAGGCCCGTCCAGCGGCCGAGGCGGCGGTCGTAGAGGCGCAGCTTGCGGTCGGGGTACCAGCCGCCGTGGCGCACCCAGTGGCCGCAGTAGTTGGTGAGGCGGGCCAGGGAGTACGCCGCGTGCCGCCAATCGTGTTTCGCGGTGCGAATGGACTCACGGAGCTCGTTGGTTAGCACTTCGTCGGCGTCGAGCTGAAGCACGTGGTCGAATCGAGCTTGGGCCGTGGCGTAGTTTTTCTGCTCCACGTAGCCAGCAAACGCATGCTGGATCACCCGAGCCCCGTGCTGCTCGCAGATTGCCACCGTGTTGTCGGTCGAGAAAGAGTCGACGACGACGACATCATCGGCCACATCGCCCAGCGCTTCGAGGCAGCGGGCAATGTTAGCTGCCTCGTTGAAAGTGATGACGACGACGGAAAGAGAAACCACGCAAAAAACCGGCTAATTGGCTGGTCATGGACAAAGATAGTAGCACTTGGCGGGGCTCCGGCCGGGTGGACCTTAAACCTTTTTCCGCCACATCCCGTCTTTACATTTTCACATCTTCGACGCTACCCGCATGCTTCCCAGACAGGGCACCGACGCACAAGAGTACCGCACCGCTAAAATCGCACGCATCCTCATATACGTGCTGATACCACCGCTAACGCTACTATCTCTGGTGATGCCCTTCTTACTGATGCAGGTCAAGAACCCATCGCTAGTGGTGAGTAGTGGCTTTGGCGTCCTGGGTGTGGGCCTCGCTGTTTTCTTCATCTATGGTTTGATTGAAACGGTTAAGGGCCTCATCATTCTCAATGCTAGAGAGATAACCCAGATAGGCGCATTCAAAATCAAAACCCTGCTCTTACAGGAAATAGCCGGCTACCGAATTAGCGCTTACTACACCCACGTTTTTCCCAAAGGCCCTTCTCTGCCCACCCTGAAAATCGGCAACACCACCGAGCGCTACCGTGAGCTTCAGCAATGGCTCGCCGCACAGTACCCTGACCTCGACCAAGTGGATACCGACCGGGCCATTGCGTTCATTTTGGAAGATCACAACCTTGGCCGCACCCCCGAGGAGCGAGCTAAAGCCCTGACGCAAGCCAAAACTACGGCGCTTATCCTCAACATTGCCGGCGGCGTAGCCGGCGCTTGGGCCATTTTTTATCTTCCTCCTTACGAGTGGGTTATTGGAGCATGCTTGCTGGTGCCAATACTAGCTACGATAGCCCTGTGGCGATTCCCACACACGCTGCGCATCGACCAAAAGAGCAATAGCGGCTATCCATCGCTTTTGATAGCTACCTTAATACCATGCCTAGGATTGCTGATACGGGCCCTATTTGATTACCAATTGCCGAGCTATGCGCCCATGTGGCCACTGGTAGGTACGGCTGCGACGGGGGCCGCGCTAGCCCTGGCCATTGGCAGCCGGCAGTTCTTGTTTCGGGCGTGTTCACGGGTCAGCGTTGCGCTTACCATTGCGTTACTGGCACTGCTGTATGGTTATGGAGCTACATCCACCATTAATGTAGTATACGACACGGCTGAGGGTGCTACGTTCAGAACCAAGGTGCTAGGCAAGCACTACACAAGCGGCAGAAACAACAACAGGACCTACTACCTCAAAGTAAGCCCTTGGGGACCAGTGACCTCAGCCGAAGACGTAAGGGTAAGCCACGACTTCTACCGGCAAACCCAAGAGGGGCAGGCCATCACTATTATGCTGTTGCCCGGGCGCCTGGGCGTACCGTGGTTTTTGGTGGTAGAATGAGGTGCGGGGGTCGGCAGCGGGCCCAGTGGTCAACAGTTGCTGAAATATTGCCGTAGGAAGAGTCGCTATTCTTCGCCTTGCAAGCCGCACTCCGTGCGTAACTTGCGCCCGCAATTGTTTCCCCACTCATGAAAAAAACGCTTCTTCCTGGCCTGCTGGCCGCTGCTTTGCTGTCGCTCACGCTGCCCTCGTGCGGCCCATCCGCCACGGAAGGCGACGACGACATTCCTACCTCCGCGCTGCCTCCCTTGCCCGCCGCTCCCGACACCACTAAGGGTGCCAAGCAGCCCGAGCAGTTTCGCGAATTGAACTCGGTGAATGCTACCGAAGACATCAAAAAGATGCAGCAGCAGATGTAATAGGCCGCTGGCAATTATATCAATGAGCAATGAACAGGGCGCCGACAGGACTCTTTCATTGCTCATTTTTTGTTACTGATTACCACCCTTTTCACTCCTAATCGTGCCCGGTACTTCGACGACTGCCAACTATAATTTGCGCCGCGGCGTGGAAGCCGATCTGCCGCGGGTACTGGCCCTTATTCAAGAGCTGGCCGCCTACGAACGGGCGCCGGAAGCGGTAACGAATACGCTTGCCGCCATGCGACGCGACGGGTTTGGGCCCGCGCCTATTTTCAGCTTTTTCGTGCTGGAAAACAGCGCGGCCGAAATCATCGGTCTGGCCTTGTTCTACACCGCTTATTCCACCTGGAAAGGCCGGATGCTGTACCTGGAAGATCTGGTGGTAACGGAGTCGGCCCGACGCAGCGGCCTCGGCCAGCGGCTGTTTGATGCGGTGGTAGCCGAAGCCCGGGCCACCGGAGCCGTGCGCCTGAAATGGCAGGTATTGAACTGGAACGAGCCCGCCATTGCCTTCTACAAAAAGCTGGGCGCATCGATTGAGGATGAATGGTTTAACGGCAACCTCGACGAAGCCCGGTTAGCCAGCTATCCGGTGGCACCGGAAATAGCCGCCGCGACGGCCCTTGGCCAACAACACGGTTAGGATGCTCCTAAGGGCATTAGTCGGTGGAGAGGCTGATTGGTATTCTTGATTATTTGCTAGCGGTCGTTATTGCCGGACAAACTTGCGGCTCCCAGTACCACCTTGGGCATCTTGCCAGCGTAGCACGTAGAGGCCCGGCGCCAGCCCTGCCACATCCAGCCGGAATACGTTCAGGCCCGCCACCGCACTGGCTCGAGTAGTTCGGATCTGCCGCCCCAGCACGTCATAAAAACGAAACACGAGGGTGCTTTCTACCCCCGCCGGATACTGGAGCAGCAGTTGGTTGCCGGATACCGGGTTGGGAAAAATGAAAGCGGCAGTCCCGCCTTCAGTTGTTAATACGATGGGGGCCACAGCATCGCGTGAGCCATCAGGCCGAATCAGCCGCAGGCGGTAATAAAGCAGTCCCTCGGGGTTGCTGGCATCTAAAAACTGGTATTGCCCCGTAGCCGGCAGGGGGGTAATGGTGCCGAGCTGTACCCAGGCCGTGGTGTCGGCCCCCGCACTACGCTCCACCACGAAGCCGCTCAGCAAGCACTCATCGCGCGTGGCCCAGGTCAGCGTAACTCCCACCCCAGCCGCAAACTGCGCGTTAAAGCTGGTGAGTGGAGCTGGCAGCAACGCTGGTTTACCACACCCCAGGTTTTTAAAGCTGCGCACCCGCAGTACCTGGCGCCCACCCACCACGTCGCTGGCGGGGTTGAGCGCCCGGGTGTTTTGTCCGCGCGCAATAGCATAGTGCATCACCGCCCCGGGCAAGATGAGATGGTTGAGCTGTTGGGCATGGCCCAGCTCATGCACCGCTACGGTTTCAAAATCAGTCTGATTGAGTGCCCCAACCGCTGGCGCGGGCCCAAACTGAAACAGGGTGTTGTCGTCGAACTGCATGTCTATTTCATTCACCCAGAACACGACTTGGTTGTCGGCGTCGTAGCAGCCGCGGTAGTAGCTGGTGGTGCGGCCGAGAACCCGGGCGGGCAACTCCGGCCCGGCATCGAAGGCCACCACGTTCCGGCCGTCATCGCCAATGGCATTGGTGGTGGCGGGGGGGCCTACTTCCCAGTTCATGCCGGTCTGGCAGCGCCACGTATTCAGCGCCCGCCGCCACGAGGCCGCAGCCGCGGCATTGGCGGCCAGATTAGGTCCGAAGAGGAAGGTAATGCCCCCGGAGCTATTCTGGGCTATATGGTTAGGCCGCTGCACGAGGGTGCCATCGGTGTTTTCTACGTTGGTGAGGGCATAAATAATCGTAACCCGGTCCGCCGTTTCAGCAGTTTGCTGGTCGCTGGTGGTGACGCGCACGGGGCCTGAGCCCGCCGGGTGGCCGCCACTCACGGGCAGGCCCCCACTGGCAGCCGATGGCACCCGCACCTGAATCTGGGTATCGGTCCAGCTGAGGTAGTCGGCATTGCGGACTTGTACGCGAGTCGCCCCGCCGTCGTCAGCATTACGAAATTCCACCGACCCACTGCCCCGGCTGTTGCCGAAGCCGCTACCATTGATAGTGAGCACGGCCCCGGCTCCGGACGGCAGGGTTTGCGGCGTGAAGCCGGAGATAAGGGGAGCCAGGGTGCCCCGGTGGGCCGTACCCGAAACGGGCCCCAGGGCCGGATTGGCTTGAAGCACTTGGCGCGACTGGCCGGTAAACTGGCTTATCTCCGCGTAAAAAGCCGCATCGAGGGCCGGGTAGCGGCGGAAGGGCTCGGAGGCCGTCCGCTCGGCGAGGTTATATTGAATGAAGCCTTGCTCACTGCCGAAAGGCGTCCAGGCGCGGCCGGGGGTAGTCGGCAGGTCGCGCCACGGCGCGGGGGTCAGGAAGAAAACACCCTGCTGCCCAGGCACCAGCCGCAGGGTATTGGTGAGAATTTGTTGGTCGAGCCCCACCCGTCCCCCCTCCGTAATGAGGACGAGGCCCGTGGTATCGGCAACCTGACCCTTCAGGAGTGCAAACACCCGCAGCCGGTGCCGGGTAAACAGCCGACGGTGACTCGCATCCCAAAACCCCTGCGCATCGAATACCTGGGCCTCAACTACCAAGGCCGACTGCTGGGCCCGGCTCGCAGGCTCAAGGGGCTGCATTAGGCAGTGATTTTCGGAACCAGGCACTTGGCCGATTGCCGGCCTGGCAGCAGCCAGACCCAGGGCCAAGGCCAGCCCTAATCGACAGCTAATAAATCGAAAAGAAGATAGTGTAGACAGCATGAATGGCAGAAGAGAGGCAGTACAGATTCTGGTCAAGGTAAGTAAAAAGGCTGCTTATGCTTGAGGTGAGCTAATTCCCAGCCCGGAAAAACGTTTGCCAACCCCTCACCGAGGGGGCGGTGAAACCACACTAGGCCCCGAGCAGCCAGGCTGCGGGCGGTACTTGCTACTGCCCCACCGGCGCCGGCTGGGGCTGCCAGGAGGGCGAGCCGCCCCGCACCATGGGCCAGCCCTCGGCGTATTCGAGCTTGTCGAGCAGCAAGATACGGCGGGAGTACCCTTCGGCATCATCAATGGCATCGAACGTCGGCTGGCGGGGGTCGATGGCGTGGTAGGCCAGCCAATCCTGCCCGGCGGCGTCGGTCACCACACAGTTGTGGCCGGGAGCGTGCCAGTGAGCGTTAGCCGCCAGCAGAGCCGCATGCGGGTTGGCGGTAGCGGCGGCGTAGGTTTCGAAGGGCCCGGTGGCCTGACGAGCCCGGGCCACCAGTACGGCGTAGTGGGCTTGGGCCCCGCAGCAGTTATCGCCCGAAAAGAACAAGTAGTACCAGCCATCATGGTAATGCACCCAGGCGGCTTCTACCAGGCGGTGGTAATCGTCGGGGTCGTCGGAAACGCTGGGGTAAACGACGGCTTGCGCTGTACTACCCGGCTGGAAGCTAAGTCGGTCGTCGGCTAACTCGCGCACCCAAATCGGCCCGAAGCCCGAACCCCAGTACAGCAGCCGTCGGCCAGTAGCGAGGTCATCAAATGCCATGGGGTCGATACAGGTGAAGCCGGGACCAGCAAGCAAGGGGTGCCCACTATCGACGAACGGGCCAGCGGGCGAACTAGCCACCGCCACGGCTAAGCTGAGGTAGTCGGCACCATCGGGCCGGGCAGAATAATAGAGGAAGTAGCGCCCATTGTGCTCACTGACGTGCGGTGCCCATATTTTCTGGCTTTGCCTGGCCCAAGTTGGTTTATCAGGCAAGCCCTCGCCCAGGTATTCCCAGTTAATCAAATTCCGCGACTTGGCTACCTGGAGGTTAATAATGAGGCCGGCGCGTTTAGTTTGGGTACCGTACGCGTAATACCAGCCATCGGCGGCGCGAATGAGCGTAGGATCCGGAAAATTATCGTCGATGATAGGATTGGTGTACATGAGTGGTCGGTTGGTAGTTAACCGGGGCAATTAATAACGGATCACTGCTGACTATCGACGGCTATCTGCTGCTGTTGTAGCCATACATAGGCGGAGGCAACATCATCAAACGTGCCCACGTACGGATTCTCGATGGTTTGCGCAATGGTCTCGGCGGTTTGTCGGGCCACGAGGTTGCTGGGCAGCACCCAGGCAATGTACTGTAAGCCGGCCTCGCGCATCTCATGCAGCCACCAGGCGCCCCGCAGGGTAGGCTGCATGGTGAGGTGGGTGATGTTAGAAGTATCGTTAAGAATCTTGTGACACGGCCACGCTCGTAAGGCATCCAGTAGCCGCCGACAACCTGTCCGTGCCGAATGCCGATCGTGCTCTCCTTTCCAGTCGGCATAAAGCCACTGGTTTTGCGCATCGTATCCAATAAATATTCCGGGAGAATCAACGATGGCGTGTAACTCCATAAAAGTAAGCTCAGGCTCCGCACTCAAAATACGAAGGTATTTGAGCGGCCAAATTATACATTCACAAACGATTCATACCGCAAAGGCTCGGCGATTTTCGCAACCTTGGCCGGACACTGGCATAACCAGGGCCCTTTCTAGCTACCTACTATGCCAACTCTCCGGGCCAGCTTTATGCAGCTGGAGTACTCTATTAATAATTTTACAAAAAAGCTTGACAATCAACCATAAATCCAACCCATATACGGTGCTTATTGGGTTCGTCACGTGCTTTTGCTAAACCGCTGGTCTGGGGAGGAGTAGGGTGGAAACCGATGTCCGGGATCAGGGAAATTTATTTTTCAAGCTCCGTCTATTGAGGAGCATCGGACTTTTTAAAGCAAGTCGTCAATTACATTACTGCTTTCTGCTCAGTTTCCCTGGAATGGCCCGCATACCGACTGCGATAAGGCGATAAAATCAGTTTTGCATTGCGAAAATCGATCTAGCTGGAGTGGAGAGTTGCTATGCTGGTCGCAGCCGCTCTACCTATACCAACTTCGACCCAACGAATCGAGCGAGGCTTGCGCGGGCTTAACCGCCCATTGCTTTTCCTCTTTTTACCAATTGCCCACAGGCACTGGAAAAATTTGGCTAAGCCGTAGTTCAGAGGCACTTCGCAGTTGCCAGCATAAACTATTTGTAGAATATTCCGTGCAAAATTTGCATATTGCCTCCCCTAAGGTCGCCCTACCTCCCTTCTGATGAGGCGGCGCGACTTTTCCGTTCGTTTTTCACTTTCCATCCTGCTTTTCTTTATGGTTAATTCCTACGTTTTGAGAACACTGCCCCGTCGTCTACGGCACGTCGGCTTAGCCGCGCTGCTGGTAGGCAGCTCCGCAGTACTGGTACAGGCGCAGGCGCTCAACTACATTACTACGGGGGCAACTAACGTAGTCACCACGTATACAGACTTAACTACCACGGGCACGGCCATCGCCACGGCCAACACCGACGATGCTAATTCCGCCGCCCAGCCCATCGGGTTTACCTTCAACTATAATGGGGCGACCTTCACTCAGTTCGTGCTCAACACCAACGGCTTCATCAAGCTGGGCAACCTGGCCCCCTCGAGTACAGCCATGTTCCTGAGTGAAACCCCTGGTACCCCCAGCACTGACCCCTTTCAAAGCGCCGACGCCAACATCATCGCGCCTTTTAACATCGACCTGACCGCGGGCGCGGCCGGCAATACCGAATACCGGGTGGCCACCACGGGGGCTTCCGGCTCCCGCATCTGCACCATTCAGTGGAAAAACGTGCGGGACAAAGCCAGCGTCAACCCGACGCAGTACACCAACATGAGTTTTCAGGTGCGCCTTTACGAAGGCACCAACGTGATCGAGTTGGTGTATGGCCCTGCCACCGCTAGTGCTTCAGCGACGTTTCGCTCCACGCAAGTTGGACTTAAAGGCACCTCCTTCGCAGACGGGCAAATTTTACAAGCCAAGAAGCAGCCCACGGATCCCTGGAGCGCGGCCACATTTGCTAGTGTTCTGACCGCTGGTTCCCTCAACACTCTTAACGCCAGCGCTGCCTCTCCGCCTACTGCCGGGCGCACGTTTCGATTCACGCCGATTCCGCCAATTCCGAATGACGTCGCGGTGCAGGCCGTTTACACCCTGGGCAAAATCGCCAGCCCCGGCGCCCTGCCCCAGGCCGTGCGAGCCATCATAGCCAACGTGGGCACGGCCACCCAGAATAGCGTCGTCGTTACGCTGTCCATCACGGGGGCCAATACCTTTACCAACATCCAAAACCTCGCTATTCTGCCCGCGGGGGCGCGGGGCACGATAAATTTTGCCAACCTGCCGGCCACGCTCAATGCTGGCACCAACACAGTCACCGTCTCCGTAGCGGCTGATGGCAACAATACGAACAACTCCGTGACCGTGTCCCAGCTCGTCACTACCAACCGCATCAGCTATATCGAGCCCGCCTTACCCAATGATGGCCCCGCTGTCTATTACAGTAATGCCTCGGCCGGGGGCGTACTGAGCGTAAAATATACGGTCCCGAGTCTGCTCGTACTCACCGACGCGGTCGTCACGTTCGCCGCGGTGCCTTCGAATCCCACTACCGCTTTTCAGGTTATAGTATATGATGCAACGGGCGCGGGCGGTGTTCCGGGTAACGTGCTTTACACCTCGCCCACTCAGAACCGGCCGGCCGCTGGGGGCCCCGTCACCATTACCCTGCCCAACGTACAGGTCAATGGTCCCTTCCACGTGGGGGTGAAAGAAGTTGGCACCACAGGGGCATTTATTGCCTCGCAACGAGAGACCCCGTTGCGAAACGCGATTTTTTACTCTTCTAGTAATGGACTAGCTCCCTGGAGTGACTTAGCTTTAAGTCCAACACAGAGTCGCTTGGCCATTGAGCTAGGCCTGTCCTCCGTGCCTAATTGCACCGCGCCCACGAATTTGGGCATCACGGGCTCGACGACGACGACCGCTACTGCCACCTTCACGGTCTCCAGCAACACCAGCAGCCAGGAGCTGATATACGGACCGGCCGGCTTCGACCCCACCACGGGCGGAACCACCGTCACGGCCCCGGCCTCGCCCTTTACCATCACGGGCCTGCAGCCCAACACCAGCTACCAGGCCTACATCCGCGCCGCCTGCACGAACGGCGGCACGACCTTGCCGGCCGGCCCCGTGACCTTCAGCACCAGTTGCGATCCGCTGACTAGCCCCATCAGCAGCTTCCCCTACAGCGAAGACTTCGACAACGTCCCCACGGGCCCGTCCCTGCCCTGCGGCATGAGCATCCTCAATGCCAATGGCGACGCGGCTACCTGGGCTCTGACCACCTCCACCCCGTTCTCCGGCCCACGCGCCATCCGCTACAATGGCGCGACAGTCAGCGACGTGGCAGCCGATGACTGGCTCTTCACCCCCCCCCTGGTGCTGACGGCCGACAACCGCTACCAGGTGGCCTTCCGCTATCGGGCCGAGGGCATCGCGGGCAGCCCCTCGCCCTTCACCGAGCGCCTGGAGGTCCGGTCGGGCACCAGCGCCACGGTAGCCGGGCAGACCAACCTGCTCTACACCAACACGGCCATCACCAACACAACCTACGCGCTGGCCAATGGCGCCTCCCTCCCGGTAGTAGCGCTGCTGCCGGCCGGGGCCAGTACCCAGTATGTGAGCTTCCACGTGAACAGCGCCGCCAATCAAGGCGCGCTCTACCTCGACAACATTGCCGTAACGGCCATTCTCGGCGCGGCCAACTCCGAGGCCCTGCTGCGCGCCGTGAGCGTGTTCCCGAACCCGTCGGCGACGGGGGTCTTTGATCTTGAGATCCACGGGGCCAACGCCAAGGGAGGGCTGGAAGTGCTCGTCAGCAATGCCCTGGGCCAGCGGGTGCACACGGGCTCGGCCCGCGACAACTTCACCAACCCACTGGATCTGAGCCGCCTGCCGGCCGGCCTGTATACCCTGCGCCTACGCAACGGCGCAGAAACCATGACCAGCCGACTGAGCATTGTTAAGTAAGTTTTGGGAATCGACAACCCGGACATCGATGGCTCGCTTGACAATGGCGTGGTTTCGCACGAATTTGGCCACGGCATCAGCAACCACGTGACCGGCGGCCCCGGTAATAACAACTGCCTAGACAGCGCAGATGGCTCTCAAACGATGGGCAAGGGCTGGAGTGATTTCTTCGCCCTGTGGATGACCACCCGGGCGACGTAAGAAGCACTAGCTGCTACGTGAGTATCTACGTTTTGAAGCATACTTATGCCGACGGCCCGGGCATCTGACGGAAGCCCTACAGCACGGATTTCACCAAGAATAACTGCGTGTATTCGCAGCTCAGCATGGGCACGGGCCAGTACCAGAAAACCCACAATGTGGGGGAAGTGAGGGACACGGTGCTCTGGGACCTGAGCTGGCAGTTCATCTACAAATACGGCTACAAACCCGACTTCTTCAGCGCCCCGGGCGGCAATAACAAAATGCTCAAGCTCGTGCTCGACGGCTGCAAGCTGCAGGTCTGCCAGCCCGGTTTCCTCGACGGACGCGATGCGCTGCTGCGGGCTGACACGCTCACTAACCGCGCGGCCAACGCCAGCCTGATCTGGAACGTGTTCGCCCGCCGTGGTATGGGCTACCGCGCCGTGCAGGGCGACCGAATCAACGGTAAGCCCCGCGTTACCGGCCTGACTCCCGCCTTCGACCTGCCGCCCGCGGCTCAGGTTATTGTCCTGAACAACCACGGCGTGGTGGCCGGCAGTGCCCTGGAAGCCTATCCCAACCCGGCCCAGGGCCGGCTCACTGTGCGCCACTCAACTCAATAGCACCATGCCGATGGAAGTGACCCTGCTCGACCTGCTGGGCAAAGCTGTGCTGACACCCACCTGTGTGTCGGCCGCGCAGATGCAGCAGAATGGCGTGGAGCTGAACACCAGCCACCTGGCCGCGGGCCTGTACGTGGTGCGCGTGACTACCAGCGACGGTATCTTCACTACCAAGGTGGCCATCGAGCACTAAACCCGCCACTGCTTCCCGTTTAAAAGAGCCCGGCCTCGGCCGGGCTCTTTTGTGCTCTTCGGCCAACCGAGCGCGCTCTATTTGGTTATTGTGTCCGTCGTTCTCTAACTCAGGATTAGCAGGCCAGTACCACTTATACAAAAGCACTACTCCTTGACTCGGTTAGCTTCTGCATACTAAAAGGTCCCGCCGATTCAGTTCTGTGCACCTTAACGCCGGGAGGGCCGATAATGGCTACGGTGGTCAGCCCTCAGCCGAGTGGTCTGCCCCCACTGCGGCTGGCGGTTAGAAACGGCACCCAGGCTAGCGGGCCGGAGCGGCTTGGTCCATATCCCATACGCTGGGTCGTCGAGCCCCCATCAGTTGGCTTCACTGGGAATTCTAACTAAGCCGCGACTGTGAATGCGAGACCGGCTGCACGGAAGCAAGCTTCCTCTAGCCAGCAGCGGCACTCTATTTGCAAATATATAAAATACTCTATTACAGCATCTTATTAAACAAATTGCATTATGCAGTACAATTTATCATTGTTCAAACAACATTCTAACCCTTTATGCGTTGATATGTCTATTTTTCAACTTTTACCCCCTTCCATGAAAATCATTACCCTGAACGCGCTCACATTGGCTATGGTGGCTAGCTGCTGCCTCTTTACTTCTTGTGAAAAGGATGAAGAGAAGGAAGAGTTTATACTCAAATCCAGAACGGATTTATTGACGACTAAAAACTGGCGTGTTTCCGCTGTCAGTTTTGTTGCTGGTACCACCACGACAGATGTATATGCGCTCCTACCTGCTTGCGAAAAGGATGACTTTGTAAAATTTAATACTAATAAATCTTTACTTTTCGATAAAGGCCCACTAAGGTGTGACCCAAGTAGCCCACAAACGACTACCGGGTCATGGGATTTAACGGTCAACGACACGAAGTTGACGACTAGAGAGTCACCTACTGCTTCTGGTAAATTGTTCGATGTTGTAGACATCTCAGAATCCACGCTTACACTCTCGAGACCTACTACTTTTCGTGGCGTTGCGGGAACGGAAACCCGAATTTCGACCGCCTTTTAACTTAGGACTTCTGCTTTGCAGATATTCCACCTGAAGTATCTTATGAAGCAAAACTCCCACTCTGGCAGGCCAGGGTGGGAGTTTTATGTTGATTGCTTTTCAGATCTTCACGAAGACGTTGGCTCCAGCTGTAGTACCGTCAGCAACTCCGGTGTTGTCTCATCAGCCAGGGGCAGCCGCGCCACGATAACCCACGCCTGGCAGCCGTTGTTTTCGATGAGCTAGCCGCTGGCGTTCAGGCTACCTGGGATAGCTAGCTATCAGCGTTTTCGACATTGTGGGTGGGTTTGAGCGAGGCCCGTGTAGTGGGTGATTCCGAGCTGCGAGAAATACTGTATTTGGTTGGGTAGCCAATGAACGGAGCAACCCACCATTACCAGAGCAATTCTATAGGGTTATACGCTCTTAACGCGAGCAATGGCAGCCTCTCACAGCGCAGTGGCAGCAAGTTAGCTCTGTGAAGGCGAAGGTCATAACCAAACCATCCGGCAGGCCTTCTTCGGTAGCGAGAATCGTCTACTGAATGGAGGCACCCCCTCATTTGCCGAGCACCACTTAGGCTAAAAGCAACGGCTATGAAGCTAAAAAGGTAACGTGCAGAAAAATAACCGAGTGCTTATACCGCTAATTACCTGTGATTTGAGTAGATTCGCTCATCATTAAGGAGATTATATTATTTAAAGCGTGAGCATGTTATATTCTAAGTGTGTAGATTTGCGAACTATTATAGTCGTATTTTTTATGGTTATTCCTATTTTTCGGATTTTCGATTATCATAAGGCCTGTGAATTTTACGTTGGATGGCTGGGTTTTCACATCGACTGGGAAGAGCGGTCTGATACCGGGCCGATGTACATGCAGGTATCGCGTGGCGACATTGTGCTACACCTGATTGGGGACTGGGGTGAAAGCTGCCCCGGCTCAAAAGCAGTGGCCGAGATCAACGGCTTGCTGGCTTATCATCGGTTGCTACTCCAGAAAGATTACCCGTTTGGGCGTCCTGGTTTGGAGAAGACAACCTGGAGCGAGCGAGTTATGCAAGCCGAAGTCACGGACCCGTTTGGTAACAGCATCGTCTTCATAGAGGCCTGTGTTTAGCCGGCTGGTGTGAGCAGCGCAAGCGTATCGACTGAGCCAAGATACTTCTGAAAAGGTAGCACTTATTAGCGCGTCCTCACCGGGGCCATAGCAACGGTTAGGTGGGTGCTCATGTCGTGCTTTATCAGCTTTGGTCGCCTGGAAATGGGAGTCCAACCGGCAGAAAGGCCCATTACACAAGGTGATAGACGACTTAACGCACAAGGTTTGCTGTCAGCCATTAGCTTTGCTTTTACCACCGATTTTCGTAGCTTCGAAGCCTTGGTGGATATAGCTTCCAGCGGTGGTAGTACCGTTTCTGATTGAGCGCTACGCTAGCTGGCTACCCAAGTATCACGTTATCATCTGTTCCTCATTAAATAAGAGTTTGTTTTACATACACGCTAGGCGAGTTTGTCGTCGGCGCGAAGCTTATACGGCCTGTGGCAATCCCTCCCTGGCCCATCATTCCCACCTTGAATTATGCGCTTATTCCTTTTTCTCATAGCTATTACTTGTGCCGGCATCACGCAATCGGTCATGGCTCAAAGCACCAGTCGGTCAGATAATTCTGTCGATACTCAGGGCCGCATTACTTTGTCGACCCAAACAAATGCGCCGGTACCTGCTCCCGCAGCTACCCGCCCGATGCGGCTGGCCTGCGTACCGCTTAGTGGTGAAGTGTTCGATCCGAACGGCCGACCTTTGGCCGGGGCTACGCTGCATGTAAAAGGCACCCAACAAGTATACGTGACCGATTCGGAAGGAATGTTTCTGTTTACCGGCCCCGTGTACGACGGCCAGGAGGTGACGGTTGGAGCAGCTGGGTACATCCCTCAAGATGTAGCCCTGACCGATTGCAACCTGCCGCGCTTGGTGTTGGAGCAGGAACCCGGCGCGCGCATCAAGCGGAGCGGCAAGCGGTCGGGGCAAGTATTAAGATTGAATAACAGAAACACCAACTTGAAATAACGCCCGCATCACGCGGACTTCAGCCCTTAAAAGCGAAGGCCCACGCAGTAGCCAAACCAGCCCCAAACACGGGTAGTAGCGCTTCCCTCGTCGAGCCACAGACGGCGGCCTTGCACGAGGCTGGAGTAGACCTGCCCACGCTCTGCGTCGTAGCGCTGCGTAACGAGCACACTCACCGTAGGGCCGGCTACTAGGCGCAAGTGCCCTCCTGCTTTGAACGGAGCGAAGCCGACCAGCAAGCGGAACTGGTTGTGCAGGTTAAGGTCGTCAGTCCAGCTGCGGCCTTCCTCATTCACATGCAGAGCTGCTAGGTCGAGGTTGAGATTAACGCGGTGGCGAGTCAGAAACTCCGCACCAACGCCATAGCCCAGGGCCCAGCGCCGCTTACCGTTCCCGAAGCCGTCGTAGGCCCCGGCGAAAAAGGTGTAGAAGGCTGGTGAGCCGCCCAGCTTCAGACTGGCGCCCAAAGGCCACGTCTCCGTGTTTACCACCTCGACGCGATGGTATCCGTGGCGCACGAAGTTGAGGGGAGCAATACTGACGCCATCCACCGAGTCGGCAATGTTGAGCAGCCCGGCGAACTGCACGCCCTGTACCTTGCCAGCGACGTTGAACAAGCCCGCCGCCTGCACGCCTCGCACTTCGCCGGACGACACGTTAAATAAGCCCGCTGCCTGCACGGTCTTCTGGGTGGTGGGCGAGATGGAAGCCGCATTTGCCTCCCTGGCAGGGGCGTCCGTCATTTTTGCCGGGCCGTTATAATTAAACAAGCCAGCTGTTTGCACCCCGCTCACCCGCTGGGCAGCCACGTTAAGCAGGCCCGCGGCTTGCCAGCCAGTTCCAGGGCCGCCCACCACGTTGAGCAAGCCAGCTCCCTGAAAGCCGTTGAGATAACGGCCCACGATATTGAACAGGCCCGCCACCTGCACGCCCCGCACGGAGTCGCGGTCTACGTTGAATAACCCTGCCGCTTCAAAGCCGTCGACTCCAGCCGCGTAGCCGCCCAGCAGATTCACTGACAATTTATTCACGGTCTGGCCGCTACGTAAGCCATTCGAGCCCAAGGGCCCAAGGAAAGAAATCTGGGCTCGCCGGGTGCGAGCGGGGCGGGCTATCTCCTCGGGCTCTGGTTCGGGAATAGCCAGCTTGGTAGCGGAGTCGGGAGCAGCAACGGCCTTCACGGCGACTGAGTCGCGGAGCGCAACGGCTCCCGTTGGTTGGTCGGCTTTCACCGGTTGGTCTCCTGATTTTGGCGCCCTTAATCGCCCATCCGGCGAGGCCCGGGAAATGGACTGCTTCGCTGAAGCTGATTTAACTACTGCTTTGCCTGGTGGCAAGCTAGGCGCTGGGGCATTAGCAGTAGGAAGGGCCGTTAAGTTTTTGCTTGCCACACCGGGCGGTGCTTCACTCCCTGCAGCGGGCTTCGGCCTGGAGGGCCGCACTGCGTGCAGCACAACCTGGTCGCCAACCAACTCATAGCCGATGTTTTTGTTGGCTAACAGCGTGCTGAGCACTGTCCGCAGGGACTGGTTTTGCACGCTTAGCGTCACGGGCTGGCGTAAGTCGAGCGCTGTGTTGCTATAGGAGATACGCACTCCATACTGACGCCGGAGCGTTCGAAGAACCGATTCGAGGGGAGCCTGGCTGAAGGTCACCGTCACTTTACGCTCAAGCACGGAGACAGCACGGGGCTGGGAATAGGCTGACTGTGGTGCGCCAGTTAAGGCAGCCAGCAGAGCCAGCAACAGACGTATGCGATTTCGCATGGCGAAAAGGAAATCTACAGTGACAGATGGAAGGAAAGCCGCCCTGCTAGTGGCAGCCAGGGCCGTCGAGGGTGTAACCGGCAGCCGATTGGCGCACGGTGAGGTTGGTCGACAAGCTCACTACGCGCAGCACCTGGGGCAAGCTGGCCCGGACGAAGGTGCCGGTGAAACGACAACTGCCAATACCCGGGTTAGCCAGGGTCACGGGGGTGTCGTAGTAGTGCGACAACGTTTGGGCCAGTTGCGCTAGTTGTTGATTATCAAAGACCAGCTCCTCGCGTTGCCAGGCGCGGAAATTGGGGTCGACAATGAGCTTCTGCACGGCCGCCGTGGGAGCTACCCGGTGAATCACGCCCCGCTGGCCCGGGGTAAGCAACACCGAATCGGCCCCGGTGCCAACGCGCCGTACTGGGCGGAAAGCCACGCGCCCGGTTACCACGGCCACTTCGACTGAATCTTCGGCCCCGTAGGCGCGCACATTGAAGGACGTGCCCA
This sequence comes from Hymenobacter montanus, assembly GCF_014699115.1. GTDB lineage: Bacteria > Bacteroidota > Bacteroidia > Cytophagales > Hymenobacteraceae > Hymenobacter > Hymenobacter montanus. The sequence goes on along the minus strand of NZ_JACXAD010000004.1, from coordinate 123,008 downwards.
GCACCTGGGTTTTGGTCTCGTTCGCGAGGACCGTAAAGGGTCGGCCGTGGTCTTTCTTCACTTCAAAGAAAGCCTCTCCTTGCAGCTGCACCACCCGCGCCGCCTGGTTGAAATCGGCGGCGTAGCTCAGGGTAGAGTGGCGGTTTACCCACACGCGGCTGCCATCGGGCAAGGTGGTTTGCTGGCGCTGGGGGCCGGCGGCTACCGTTACGGTTTCCAGTTGGCGGCTCAGGGGCCAGAAAGTGTGCAGAAGGCTCCATACCCCTAGAAGGAGCAGTACTGCTGCCGCCATTTGAAACAAGGGCCGCGTGGTGGGCCATAGCGGCACTACCCGGCCTTCCGCCACGGCGGGTGCGGGGGCCGGAGCTAAGTCGGCCGCTACCCGGAAGCGCTGCCAGGCCTCGTCCACGTCGGCTTCCGAAAAAGCTTCGGCAGCACTGCCCCCGCGCTCCCAGGCCCGGGTGGCGGTGGTAAGCAGAGACAGGTGGTCGGGGGTGGTGGTAATCCAGGTATACAGAGCTTGCTCTTCCGACGCAGATGCTTCACCGGCCAGGTGTTTGGCCAGGAGGTCCCAGGGGGCTTCTGCATCAGAATACAAGTCGGACATGAACGAGGGCGGCAACTGTGCCGGCTAAAATCGGTATTTTTTGGCTACCGGCGCGAGAAGGTAAGAAAGGCAGCAATCATTGCCAAGCAAAATAAGTTCGGTCAGTTGTCGGCCAGCACCCTGCCTGAGCCGGTAACCCGGCTACTAATGGTGGGATTGCCTTTGTAATAGACCGAGCCGCTGCCGGTGATGTCGACGTTGAGGGTACGGGCGGTTCGCACGTAGCTGCGGCCCGACCCGCTGATGGACACGTAGGTATCCAAGGCGGTCAGGTCGTAGGCGCTGACGCGCCCCGAGCCGCTGATATTGACGTTGTGGCTCGGAGCGTTACCGCTGAGTTTCACCTCGCCCGAGCCCGTCACGCTGGTCCGTAGAGCATCAACCTGGGCAAAATTACAGTTGGCTTCGCCCGAACCGGATACGCCTAGTCGGAAGTTGGTGGCCGTCCAGGGTGCCGTGGTACTTGCTTTGCCGGAGCCCGATACTTCTAGCTCCGTCAGGTTGGGCACGGTGATGTGGATGCGAATGGGGTCGTGGCCGCGAACGTTGTAGCGTCCGTACTCAATTTGGAGCTGGTCGTTGTTGAGTTCGGTTTCGAGTACATCCAGAATATTGCGCTGAGCTTCTATGCGCACCTGCTGAGGGCTGCCTTGGGTGAGTAGCAGTTCGGCGTCAATCTTTAGATCGAGCCGGCTGAAGCTGTTGAGGGTTCGGGTTTCCGACTGGGTGGGTCCGGTACCGCGCACACTGGGACCGAACAGGTCGCCTTCGTGAGAGCAGGCGGTGGTGAACAAAACCACCGAGATGGCCAATAGGGAAAGTATCTTATTCATGGCTTACAATACAAGCTTACAACGAGCTAATGGGTGGTGGATGGGAGTACCTTCAGCAGTAAGAATCACATTCGGGCCTTTACCCCTACGCCTGTCGAAAATATTTTTTTTCGATCTACCACCCGTTATAACAGGAAAGTGGATAATATGCCCTGCAGGCCCTTCCGGAGCAAGCGCAAGGCTTTACCCATCTGGTTCTCTACCGTTTTAGGAGCCACTTCCAGCGTATCGGCTATCTGCTGGTAGCTCAGGCCCTCCTGCCGGCTGAGCAGGAACACGGCCCGGCACTGGGGCGGCAGCGTAGCCAGGGCCGCGGTTACGGCAGCCTCAGCTTCCTGGCCGTGCACCTGCTCGTCGGTGGTGTTGCGGCCCGGGTCCGGCAAGCGCACCTCATCCCAGGCTACCTGGCGCTTGTGCCGGGCCACGTGGCGCAGGGCCGCATTCATGGCTGCCCGGTAGAGGTAGGCTTGGTAAGTAGAGGTTACGCGGAGGGTGTCGCGGTTTTTCCACACGTTCAGGAGCACATCCTGCACCAGGTCTTCGGCCACGGCACGGTCTTGCACCACCCGAAAGACGACGTTGCCCAAGGGGCGGTAGAAAGCCCGAAACAATGCTTCTATAAATGCCTCCGCGTCGGTGCCCTGCAACTTCGCTAAGCGAAGCTCAAGGGCAGCAGCAGCAGGATCGGAGGCAACAAACATACGTAATCCAGAGTAGCAACCGAGGCTTGGTGGTTATCAGGTCGTTCCCGCAGGGGGCGCGTAAGCTTTATTCGATTAGCTGGTTATAATTCCTTAAACGGCTATACCGGGTTTTGAGTGGGAAAAAGCTCTGCCAGGTTAATAAATCAGGCTGAAGTTATCGTCTGACGACTTCCTAAGTCACCTCAAAGCTATCTATTTCCTGGTTATTAGGGTATGGCAAGCGAGTTAGTTAGGCGGGCAGCAACTGACTTTCAGCCATCTGCTGACGAACCATTGGGCACGTGAAAGGTGTCGGACAAACACTTAATGCCGGTCAGCGCCACTGGTCTTACTCTTAAGATGGGGAAGCAGTTCAACTGGTCGGTGTCGACCCTACGCCTGCCTCACGGGTGGGATTCAGTCCATCATCGTTGTGGACTTACATGACTCCTCAAGATGACGGGGCGGCAGGTTTGGTTGCAAACTCTGTTCCCTCGGTAAGCCTCTCACCGTCTGCATTACAGGTTGCCGTGCCCACTGTGCTTACTGGTGCTTCCTAGCTTAAGCCACCACCTTACACAAGGGACCCTAAGCCGAAGTTGTCCACCCACAAAGTAAAAATGCCTTTTCTTAACTATCTAGTTATCATAGTATAATAACGTCATGTCCATCCTATTGTCCGCATTATGTCCACCCTCAATTTCATCGAAAGTCCACTCTAAGTCTACGCTGGCCGCTCAAGACGTCCATATAAAGTCCACGGTAATTAAAGCTTAAGATCCTTATAACAGTGATAGGTTTGTGTAGTGTTTCAATGTGCCCGCTTGAACACCGTTTGATCCTGTCGACCATATCGGCAATCCCCCGGAAAAGGCTTTCACTTGCAGATCACCCGTGGCTGCCTTTGGAGCCCTTAGATCTATCATGGCGTGGTAAAACATCAAAAGCTTGGGCTTACCTAGCTGGGTAGCTAAACGGTCTTATTTCCGAGGAAACACTACGACCATCCCCTTTGGATATGGGATAGTATAATTTTTACAACGAAATAATCTAAGGTAGAAGCTAGGTCGACTGGCTACTGAAGTGAGGAAGGCAGTGTACTAACCAACACCATCATGAGCTTTATTGAGCTATTTGTATTCCCACACGCAGGCGGGCACAAGCATAACTACAGCTTGTTTGCGCCGTTGTTTCCGGCCAATATCAGTTTGAACATTCTGGAGTATCCGGGCCGGGGAGAGCGCGTTCAAGAGCCGCTACTGGAGGATAGAGAGGAGTTGGTAGACTACTTGTGTGAACAAATAATATCACGAAGCCACACTCCGTACGCTTTTTGGGGACATAGTATGGGCGCCACTCTTGGCTATGCAGTAGCCAGGCGCCTGAAGCTGTTAGGATACTCTTTACCGCTCCATCTGTTTGCCTCCGGCCGTCAGGCACCCTCCGTAGAGCCAGCGGAAACCATCCATAATCTGCCTTCAAAAGATTTCTGGGCCAAGCTCATCGCTATGGACGGCATTTCTGAGGCGTTCCTGGAGCACGAGGAACTGCGGAATTACTTCGAACCCATTCTTCGGGCCGACTGTAAAATCGCGGATGCATCCTCTTATCAGCCGGGAGCACCACTGCCACTGCCTATTTCAGTTCTGCTAGGCCAAGCAGACTTGTTTGTAGACGCCATAAAAGTTGCCCCCTGGCAAAAGGAAACGACCCATCAGCTTCGAGTGCAGGAGTTTGCCGGTGACCATTTTTTCGTTTTTCAGCGGCCTGAAGAGGTCGCTCAACTCATTCAACGTACGCTACAGCAGTCGTTAACGACTGTAAAACAGGTTGATGCTTAGCCTGTGGTGGTGAATCAGGCGCAAACTATTCTCTTCTGAGACAAACGAACCTAGCTATTCCATCCAACTACTGCTGTCGAGGCTTGACCCATCCGGCATAACCAGGAGAAGTTTCTTGTGCAGTGCAAGTACTGACAAACCCACCCGAGGGCTGCTTGCCTTAAAATAACCTGTTACTGAAACATTTATCAGAACAAAAAACGACTATCAACCCAATCATCGAGCCACTATTAAATTCCGTCATGACTATCACGCCATCTATCCGCTATCGCGCTCAAACTCCTGCTTTTCGTCCTCGCCCATCCCACCGATTAGCATCGGTGTCTACCCCAGCTTATGAAAACCAACCAATTAAAACGCCTCAAATTATCAGAAGGGCAGAAAGGCCTTTGGGTTAGCGATCAGCTAGGCCGAGGCATCAATCGGGTAGCCGCTTGGAAAATACCCGCGACAATGGACATCAAGCAGCTTGAAAATGCTATTGCGTATGTGACGCAACGGCATCCCATGCTTCGCACGACGGTAAAAGTTGAAGACGGCGAACCAGTATTAGTTGTTCACCCACAGCCCATTCAGTCGCTTAGCTATATTACCCTACCAGCAGGCTCAGACGCGGAGCTTCAGCAGAAGCTGGCGGAATTAGCCGGGCAACCATTTGATCTTAAAAAGAATGGATGGCGGTGGATTTTATTAAGAAAAGGGGAAGAGAGCTACTTCCTGCTTAATTGTCATCATATCTTTTATGACGGTTTTTCCATTCCCGTCCTAATGTATGATCTGCGGAAGGCCTACAACAGCTCATTGGGTCTGAATCAACTTTCTAAGTTAGAAGGTCCGACGCTTGAGGTATTTAGCCAATTCCAGCAAAAAGAAGCGGATAATTTATTGCACGGAAATGCTGAGCAGGCTCAATCGTTTTTCCGGGATCAGTTTAACAACGGGTTTTCTTCGGCTACTTTACTAATAGACCATGAACAGGGGCTAGTAGCAAAGAACAAAAGTGCCTCTCTGGCATTTAAAATTCCTTCGGCAGTCGGCCAGCGGGCAGAAAAATTCAAGCAGGAATCCCAGAGTACTTCTTTTAAAGTATATCTGGCAGCTTACGCTTGCTTGCTTTATCGTTATACGGGAGAAGAGCAGATCCTCCTTACTTTCCCGGCATCTAACCGGGGGAAAGAAACCCGCGGGGAAGTAGGGTACTTTGCCAACCTTCTCCCCATCCAGCTGCAAGTGCATGGGGCGTTGACTTTCCGAGCATTGCTTGCCTCTATTGACAAGAAAGTGGAGGTAGTACTGCCTTACAAGGACTACCCCTACAGCCGGCTGATGCAAGACCTGGGGCTAACTAGGGAGCAAAACCAGCAGGTGATGTCCAGCGGAGCATTTTCCTGGATTTCGATGGACCGAGTTGCCAACGAGCTCCTAGCGGATCAGTCCTTTATTCAGCTACAGGATGGCAGGGAAGTGTGGGACCTGGGAGCGGAAAAGTGGGAGTGGGTAGACGGGCCTGCTACTACCGAGGCCAGCTTGCAGCTAAGAATGCGCTCGGTAGGAGGGCAAGTGTGCGGAGTAGTAGATTATAAGCCCAGCTTATTCAGTGAGGCAACAATTGATCGGTTTGTTCAACATTTCCTTTTACTGTTGGAAGGACTAGTTAGCAACCCCGAAACGGCGCTTAGCGAAATCCCATTCTTAACCAAACCGGAGCGGCAGCAACTGGTTGAAGAGTTTAACGCGACGCACTGCGAGTATCCGCGGGAGCAAACCATTGTGGCCCGCTTCGAGGAGCAAGCAGCGCACGCGCCTGAAGCGGTGGCGCTGGTCTACGAAGACCAGCAGCTGAGCTACGGGGAGCTAAATGCGCGGGCCAACCAGCTGGCGCGGGTGCTGCGGACGCGAGGGGTGGCGGCGGAGGTGCCCGTGGCCCTGCTGCTGGAGCGCTCGCTCGAGCTGGTGGTGGCCATCCTAGCCGTGCTCAAGGCCGGCGGCTGCTACGTGCCCATCGATCCGGCCTACCCCGCCGCGCGCATTCGCTACACGTTGCGCGACAGTGGCGCCCCGCTGCTGCTCACCAACGTGGCCGCGGCCCAGGCGTACGCGCCGGATGTGGCGGTGCTTGACGTGAACCAAGCCGACATTTATCAGGGCAACAGTAGTAACCTGGCGCTGGTGGCGGGGCCGAGCAACCTAGCCTATATCCTCTACACCTCGGGTACGACGGGCCAGCCCAAGGGCGCCCTGATCGAGCACCGCGGCCTGCTCAACCTGGCCTGTGCTCACCAACATGCTTTTGATCTCAGTTCCTCGGACCGGATACTGCAGTTCGCCTCCATCAGCTTCGATGCCTCTACCTGCGAAATCTTTATCACGCTAGGCGCCGGGGCTACGCTCTACCTGGTGCCCCGCGCCACCATCGAGGACTACCGCGCCTTCGAGCACTACCTCAACCAGCACCGCATCAGCGTCGCTATTCTTCCCCCCACCTACGCCGCCTACCTTGAGCCCGCCCGGGTGCAGACCTTGCGCATACTCAACACGGCCGGCTCGGCCAGCACCCCGACCCTGGCCGAGCGCTGGCGCCACCAACTAACCTACGTCAACGCCTACGGCCCGACCGAAGCCAGCGTGGCTGCCACCCTCTTCCCCTACACCCGCCACGAGCCGCCCCTCACTTCCCGCTACGCCTCGGTGCCCATCGGCAAGCCCCTGGCCAACGTGCAGGTCTACCTGCTCGATGCCGACGGGCAACTTGTGCCCGTGGGCGTGCCCGGCGAGCTCTGCATTGGCGGAGCCGGCGTGGGCCGCGGCTACCATCACCGCCCCGAGCTGACGGCCGCCAAGTTCGGATCCAACCCGTTCGGGGCGGGACGGCTCTACCGCACGGGCGACGTAGCCCGGTGGCTGCCCGATGGTAACCTTGAGTACCTGGGCCGGCAGGACGAGCAGGTCAAGATTCGCGGCTTTCGCATCGAGCCTGGTGAGGTCGAGCAGGTGCTGCGCCAGTGCCCGCGGGTGCGGGAGGCGGTGGTGGTCGCCCGGCAGGAGCTGGGGCAGCCGGAGCCGTATTTATGCGCCTATTTCGTGCCCCAACCGGGAGAACCGGCCCTCAACGGCGAACAGGTGCGCGCCTACTTGAGCCACCAGCTGCCCACCTACATGCTCCCGGCGCACTTGATCGAGATGGCCTCGCTGCCACTGACGCTCAACGGCAAGCTCGACAAGCAAGCCCTGCCCGCGCCGGACTGGCAGCAGGCAGAGCAGATCTACGAAGCCCCTGGCACTGAGCTGGAAGAAACCTTGGCCAGCATCTGGCAGCGGGTGCTGCAGCTGGAGAGGGTGGGCATCCACGACGACTTCTTTCGCCTGGGGGGGCACTCGCTCAAAGCCATCAGCCTGGTGAGCCAGGTGGAGAAGACCCTAGGCAAACGCTTGGTGCTGGCCGACGTGCTGGCTTATCCCACCATCCACGGGTTGGCGGGGGTGCTGCAGCAGCGGCAAGCTGCTGAGCAGGAGTCGACCATTACCCCCGCCCCGGTGGCAGCGGTGTATCCGCTCTCGTCGGCCCAGCAGCGGCTCTACGCGCTGCAAGCGCTCGACCGACAGAGCACGGCCTACAATATGCCGCAGGCCCTGGTGCTGCGCGGCCCAGTGGAACGGACGCGTCTACAGGACGCCCTGCAGACCTTGGTTAAGCGCCACGAGGCCCTGCGCACGCGCTTCCTGGTCGAGAATGGGGAAGTACGCCAATCTATCGAAGCGACGGTTGATTTCACGGTAGACTACCACGAGCAGCTCGACTGGGAGCTGACTGGCGAAGCGGTGGCCGCCTTCGCCCGGGCGTTTGTGCAGCCGTTCAACTTACAGCAGGCCCCCCTGCTGCGCGCTGCCCTGCTGCAAGTGCAGCCCCAGGCCGGCGCACCGATGCACCTGCTGCTGCTCGACAAGCACCACATCGCCAGCGACGGCGTTTCCGAGCAGGTGCTCTGGCTGGAGTTGCAGCAGCTCTACGCCGGGCAGTCCCTGGCGGACGTCGCCCTGCAGTACAAGGACTACGCCGTCTGGCAGCAGGCCCGCCAGGACAGCGCCGCGCTGGCCCCGGCCCGGGCCTACTGGCTCACCCACCTGGGCGGCGAGCTGCCCGTGCTCAACCTACCCCTCGACCACACCCGCCCCCCGCAGCGTAGTGGACGCGGAGCACACGTGCGTACTGAGCTGGCACCGGAGCTGGCGGCCGGGCTGCAGCGGCTGGCCCGCCAGGAGGGGGCTACCCTGTTCATGGTGCTGCTGGCGGGCTACTACGTGCTGCTGAGCAAGTACAGCGGGCAGCAGGATGTGATAGTGGGTACGGTAACGGCAGGGCGGGAACCAGCCGAGTTGGAAGGGATAGTAGGCATGTTCGTCAACACGCTGGCCTTGCGGGCGCAGCCGGCGGGGGACCTCTCGTTTAGTGGCTTCGTGCAGCAGGTCAAGCAGCTGGTGCTGGCGGGCTTCGAGCAGCAGGCCTACCAGTTCGAGCAGGTGGTGGAGGACCTACAGCTGGCCCGGGACCTGAGCCGGCACCCGATCTTCGAGGTACTCTTCACTCTGGAAAACGAGCCGATTATAGCCGGTCAGCTAGGGGCCGCTTCCGTAGTGCCGTACGAGCTGCAGGCGCATCAGGTAGCCAAGTTCGATTTGAGCCTGGTTATGCGGCAGCGCGGGCAAGGGTTGGAGATGGAGCTGAATTACAACCCCGACCTGTTCGAGCGGGAAACCATAGCCCGTATGGGGCAGCACTACCATCAGCTGTTGGCAGCGGTAGTAGCTAACCCGACGCGGCCACTGCACGCCGTGAGCATGCTCAGCAGTGCAGAAAAGTTACAGCTGGTGGAAGAGTTTAATGCCACGGCGGTGGCATACCCGCCGGAGCAGACACTGGTAACGCTGTTCGAGGAGCAAGTGGCCCGCACGCCCGACGCAGTGGCGCTGATCTACCAGCAGCAACAGCTGAGCTACGCGCAACTCAACGCCCGGGCCAACCAGCTAGCCCGGCAGCTGCGGGCCCAGGGCGTAGCGGCGGAGACGGCTGTGGCCCTGCTGGTGGAACGCTCCGTCGAGCTGGTCGTGGCCATCCTGGCTGTGCTCAAGGCCGGCGGCTGCTACGTCCCGCTGGACCCGGCCTATCCGGCTGAGCGCATTCGGTACACGCTCCACGATAGCGGGGCCCGCCTGCTGCTCACCAACGTGGCCGCAGCTCAGGAGTACGCCCCGCACGTGACCGTGCTGGAGGTAAGCCAGGACAGCCTCTATCAGGGGGAAGCCCAGAATCCACCGCGGGTGGCGGGGCCGGGCAACCTGGCTTACATTCTCTACACCTCGGGTACGACGGGCCAGCCTAAGGGTGTCATGATCGAACACAGCAGCGTGGTTAACCTCCTGGGGTGGGTAGTGGAATTGCTTTACCGCTCGTTAACGGGCAAGGTGCTCCTAACGTCCTCCTATGTATTTGACGCCTCGGTAGAACAAATCTTTGCCTCCCTGGTGGCGGGCACCACCCTGGTAATAGCCAGTGAGGAACAGCGCCGTGATCCAAGGGCCTACCTGGCCTTATTGGAATCGCAGGCTATCCAGCTGCTCGACATTACCCCCTCCTACTTATCGCTGGTGGTAGCCGAGCAGGCCGACCGGCCGGTACAGTTAGCCTTACGCTACATCGTATGCGGCGGAGAGCCACTGGGCGACGAGCTGATTGCGCAATCCCGGCGGGTGCTGGAGGGAGTGCAGCTACTGAACATGTACGGGCCCACCGAAACTACGGTAGACGCCACGTACGAAGTAGCGAGCGAGCGCAAAAAAGCAGGGGCACCGTCAATAGGTCGTCCCATCCCCAACGTGCAGGTGTACCTACTCGACGCCGGCGGGCAGCTCGTGCCCGTGGGCGTGCCCGGCGAGCTCTGCATTGGCGGAGCCGGCGTGGGCCGCGGCTACCATCACCGCCCCGAGCTGACGGCCGCCAAGTTCGGATCCAACCCGTTCGGGGCGGGACGGCTCTACCGCACGGGCGACGTAGCCCGGTGGCTGCCCGATGGTAACCTTGAGTACCTAGGCCGGCAGGACGAGCAGGTCAAGATTCGCGGCTTTCGCATCGAGCCCGGTGAGGTCGAGCAGGTGCTGCGTCAGTGCCCGCGGGTGCAGGAGGCGGTCGTGGTCGCCCGACAGGAGGCCGGGCAGCCGGAGCCGTATCTGTGCGCCTATTTCGTGCCCCAGCCGGGAGAACCAGCCCCCGATAGCCAACAGGTGTGCGCCTATTTAGAGCAGCATTTACCGGGGCATATGGTGCCTACTTGCTTCGTACCGCTGGCCAGCTTACCGCTAACAATCAACGGCAAGCTCGACAAGAAAGCCCTGCCGGCGCCGGACCAGCCGCAAACGGGGCTAGCTTATACCGCCCCGACCACGGAGCTGGAAGAAAGCTTGGCCACTATCTGGCAGCGAGTGCTGAAGATAGAGCGGGTGGGTATCCACGACGACTTCTTCCGCTTGGGCGGGCACTCGCTCAAAGCCATTAGCCTGGTGAATCAGGTGGAGAGGGAATTTGGCAAACGACCGTCCTTTAGCGACCTGTTGGCTGATCCTACTATTAAAGGGCTAGCAACTGCCCTGCAGCGACAACCAGCCGTAACGCAGGAGGCAGCTATTCGGCCTGCTTCAACTCAGGCTTCGTACCCCTTGTCCGCAGCGCAGCGGCGGATGTATGCGCAGCAGGCGACAGCCCCGCAAAGCACGGCCTACAACATGCCGCAGGTTTTGGTGCTACGCGGCAGGGTCGACAAACAGCGGCTGGAGCAAGCCTTGCAGCAAGTGGCGGATCGGCATGAGTCGCTCAGAACGAGCTTTACCCTGGTAGATGGGGAAGTACGACAGCGCATTGAGCCCCTACGCTTTGTTCTGCCCTGTCAGCACCGCCCCGACTGGGAGGTAGACGGGCCGGAGGTGCTCCAGTTTGTGCAGGCCTTCCCGAAGCCCTTCGACCTGGCCTGCGCCCCCCTCTGGCGAGCAATGCTACTGCAGGTGCAGCAGGCGGGAGAAGAGCTCCATCTACTCTTGCTGGACAAGCACCACATTATCAGCGACGGGGTGTCGGAGAGTATAATCAACCGGGAGCTGAGTGCGCTGTACGCCGGCCAGGAATTGGCGCCCCTTAAGCCACTGCAGTACAAGGACTACGCGGTGTGGCAGCTCGGGCAGCAGGACAGTGCGCGGCGGGCGCAGGCGCGACAGTACTGGCTCGATCAGTTTACCGGTGAATTGCCCGTCTTGGCCCTGCCCTCGGACTTCGCCCGGCCGGCCGTGAAAAGCCTGATCGGAGGAGTATGGCACTTTGAGGCGGAGGCGGAGCTGGTTACTCAGCTGCACCAGCTGGCTACCGACCATCGCGCCAGCCTGTTCGCGGTCTTGCTCGCGGCTTACTATGCGTTGTGGCATCGATACACCAGCCTGCCGGAGATTGTAGTGGGCACTATCACGACGGGAAGAGGCAGGCCCGAATTAGAGGAAGTAGTGGGGATGTTTGTCAATACCCTGCCCTTAAAGATGGCGCTTCAGCCCCAAGAGCCCTTTAGCGGGTTGATCCGACGCGTTAAGCAAGGCACGATGGAAGCCTTCGCGCACGAGGACTATCAATTTGATGAGTTGGTGCAGGAGCTTCGAATCGCCCGGGATCCCAGCCGTAGCCCCTTGTTCGACACCATGCTGGTGCTTCATAACCAGGACAGTCAGGGCCTGCACCTGAGGGGCAGCGAGATTTCAGCCTATCAGGGGAATACGCACCGGGTTGCCCTGTTCGACTTGGTACTGGATTGTTTAAGGGAGGATAAAGGGAAACTGTACTTTCAGTGGAACTACCGCAAAGACTTATTCCGGCCGGAAACCATGGAACGGCTCGCGCAGCAATACCTCCAGGTACTGAAGCAGGTAGCGTCCCGGCCCGATATGCCTTTGAAAGAAATAAGTATTCTGACCGGTGCTGAGCGGGCTTTGATGGCCCGATTTAATGCCGCCGTACCGCCCCGCCGGCAAGCGCAGGTGGCCAGCTTACAGAACTCCTAGACCGCCTAGTAATGGATATGTACAACCACTTAGCACCTCATCAGCCAGATGAGACCTTACACGGCTTGTTTGAGAAGCAGGCCGCGCAGCGCCCCGACGAAGTGGCGCTGGTTTTTCAGGAGCAGCAAGTAAGCTATCGGGAACTGCAACGGCGGTCCGATCAAGTAGCGGGCTTCTTAATCGAGCGCGGCGTTAAGCCGGGCGAGCTGGTAGGCTTAATGCTCGAGCGCTCGGTCGAGCAAGTAGTCGCTCTCCTGGGCATCCTAAAGGCAGGGGCCGCTTACGTGCCGCTCGATCCGGCTTACCCAATGGAGCGCAAGCGGATAATTTTACAGGAGAGCGCCTGCCGGGTGCTCATTGCTAATCCGGCTCATATTCAGGGAGAATTGGCAACCGTACAGCTCGTGGATGTCAATTCAGCGGCCGTGATGAACGGCCGGGCTAAGCCGGCTGTGCCTTCCACCGGGGCCGACCTAGCCTACGTCATTTATTCGTCGGGGACAACCGGGCAGCCCAAGGGAATTATGGTTGAGCACGGCTCCCTGATCAACCTATTGCGCTACTATAATCGCCGCTATTGCATTAACCAGGACACCCGGATTCTTCAGGTAACAAACCTGGTTATCGACATTGCCTTGCAGGAGATTTTTAGCAGTCTGATCAATGGCTTGACGCTCTACATTCCTACGCAGGAGATGATCTTCGACCGGGAAGCCTTGCGGGGTTTTATAGCGACCAACCAGATCAGCTTCGTGCAGGTAATCCCCGACACACTCAGGGAATACTTTCTGGAAGGGGAGCGCCTGGAGTCGGTGACCACCCTCTTATGCGGTGGGGATAAGCTACCCGGAGAATTACAGGACGCAATTGTCGCCAAGGGGTATCCCTTGTACAACGTATACGGCCAGACGGAGACTACCATTGATGCCTTGGTCAGTCAGTGCACAACAGGAGTTCAGGGCTTTGATGAGGTGGTGGACAACTGCCAGGTGTACGTGCTGGACGACCAAATGCAGCCCGTGCCGGTGGGGGTGGCGGGTGAAATCTGCGTGGGCGGGGTGGGGGTTGCCCGGGGCTATTGGCAACAACCAGCTCTCACCCAGGAGAAGTTTATTGAGAATCCCTTCGCCGAAGGCCGGCTTTACAAGACCGGGGACCGGGGGGTAATAACCTGGGAAGGCCGATTGGAATTCCGGGGCCGACAGGATGAGCAGGTTAAGATTCGGGGCTACCGCATCGAATTAGGAGAAATTGAGAAAGCGTTGCTGGGCCACCCGCAAGTGCGGGAAGTAGTAGTGGTAGCCCAGGGCGAGGCAGAAGAGGAAAAGTACTTGTGCGCTTACTACACCCTGCCTTTAGCCGACGCGGGCGGGCGGCCAAGCGAAGAGCTGCGCGAATACCTGCAGGGCCAGCTACCGGGCTACATGGTGCCAAGCTATCTGGTAGAGCTGCCGCAACTGCCGGTCAATGCCAACGGAAAAATTGACCGCCGGGCTTTGCCCTTGCCCGACAAAACTCAGCGCAGCAAAGAATTTGTGGCCCCCCGTAACGAAATCGAGCAACAGCTGGTCGAAGTGTGGGAAGACGTGCTGAAAGTAGCGCCTATCGGTCTTAACGATAACTTCTTTGAGATCGGGGGCGATTCTATTAAAGGCATTCAGGTAGTGGCCCGGCTACACCAGCAAGGCTTTAAGCTCAGCGTGGCCCACCTGATGCAGTTTCCGCGCCTGCGGGAGGCGGCCTTGCAGGTGCAGCCCTTGACCATTGCGCTGGATCAGGGGCTGGTGCAGGGCGACGTCAAGCTCACGCCGGTTCAGCAATGGTTTTTCGACTTCCGCTTCACCGACCCCCACCACTTCTCAATGGCTTGGATGCTGCACCGGCCCGAAGGGTTGGACGAACAGCACGTTCGGCAGGTGTTAGAGGCCCTGGCTTTGCACCACGATGCCCTGCGCATGGTATATCGACCGGAGCAGGACCAGGTACGGCAGCATAACCGGGGCCGCGAAAGCGCTCCCTACGACTTACGGGTGGTAACCGTGCAAGGCGCCGAAGACGAAGGCCGGGCCATTGAACAGGCCGGCACGCAGCAGCACGCAAGCATGGACCTGGCCGCGGGCCCCTTGCTGAAAGCCGGGCTATTCCGGGCCAGTGATGGCGACCATCTGCTCCTGTCTATTCATCACTTGATTATGGATGGGGTTTCCTGGCGCATTGTGTTGGAAGATTTTGCCACGGCTTACCAGCAGCTGCAGCAAGGACAAGCCATTCGCCTACCCCCCAAAACCAGCTCTTTCCAGCAGTGGGCCGCGGCGGTGCACGGGTACGCCCACAGTCCGCAGCTGCAGGAAGAAGTCGCCTATTGGCAGCAGGTTGAGCAAGACTTACAAGCCCTTACTCCGCCGGGGCAAGCGGTGGGAACCACGGCCGACCTGGCCTTGGAGTGGATTAGCCTGAGTGAGCCGCAAACGCGCCGCCTCCAGCACGAAGTCCATCAGGCTTATGGCACGCAGATGAATGATGTTCTACTAACCGCGCTGGCCCTGGCCTTGTGGGAGTGGACTGGGCAAGACAAGCACATCATTATGCTCGAAGGGCACGGCCGGGAAGAAGTAGTGCCGGGAGTGGATGTCAACCGAACAGTGGGGTGGTTTACAGCGCACTTCCTGCAGCCCTTGAACGTGAAATTTCCCCACGACTTGTCGTATCAATTGCGCTCTATAAAGGAGCAGGTAAGGCAGGTGCCCCACAAGGGAATCGGCTACGAGATCTGGCGACACCTGTTGAGCCGGGAGCACCCGGCTGAGCGCCCGTACCCCCTGGTGGATTTTAACTACCTGGGCGAGTTTAACGAAAGCGATGTTGCAGCGGGCCTGCAGCCTTCTCCTTACTCAGTGGGCATTACGACCAGCCCGGCCAGTGAGCTGGTAACCGATATCGAGCTAGTAGGCAGTATCCGGGCCGGAAAATTGACCTTACGCTGCCACTACAATAGCAAGCGGTTTGAGCAAGCGTCAGTGGCACACCTCCTGGAGCGGTTACGCGAGCAGCTAAGCAACCTGATCGACCACTGCATGAACCAGATGCAGCCCGCCTTGACGCCTTCCGATTTCAGCGCCAATGACTTGTCGCTCGACGATCTGGCTCTGTTGCAAGGCCAGTTCAGCAATTTCTAAAAGCTCCTAACTCTTTCTACATGCAGTCTACCATTGAGGATATCTACTCGCTATCCCCCCTGCAAGAGGGAATGCTGTACCATCACCTGGCCCAGCCAGACTTTGACGCGTACGTTTCCCAGTTTGTCTACACCCTGGAGAGCGACTGGCAGCCGCCCCACTTTGAGGCGGCCATGAAGGCCCTGGTCGCCAAGCACCAAGTGCTACGGACCGTGTTTGCCTACGAGAAAATCAGTAAGCCCCAACAGGTTGTGCTTAAGCAGCGCGAGGTGCACGTGCGCTACGAGGACTGCTCGCCGCAAGCCGCCGATGAGCAAGCCCAGTTTTTACAAGGCTATTACGCCACCGACCGCCAACGGGGCTTTGATTTGTCGAAAGACTGCCTGTTGCGGCTCTCCGTGATCAAGACTGGCCCGCGGACGCACAAGTTGGTGCTCACCCATCATCACATCATCGTCGACGGCTGGAGCTTTCCCTTGTTGATCGAGGACTTCACCCGGCTCTGCCAGTTAGCGCAGCAGCACCAGCCTTTACCCACCACCGCCAGCCCGCCCTACAGCCGCTACATCAACTGGCTGAAGCAGCAGCCCCGGCAGCTGGCGTTAAACCACTGGCGGGAGTATCTGGCGGGTTATGAGGAAACCGCTTCTCTGCCCAAACTCACCCCCCAGGCCAGTTCCCATTTCGAGCTCGGGAAGCACAACCTGCGATTTAACCAACAAACCACGGCTCAGTTGCGGGCCCTGGCCATCGGCCAGCAAACGACGCTGAGTACTGTGTTTGAGGCGCTGTGGGGGCTTGTGCTACAGCGCTACAGCGGGAAGGACGACGTGGTATTCGGACGAGTTACCGCCGGCCGGCCGGCGGAGCTGGTTGGAGTCGAGCAGATAGTGGGCTTATTCCTCAACACGGTTCCGCAACGGGTCAGCCGCCAAGGCAGCGCGACGTTCCTGGACCTGCTGGCGAAGCTGCGCGACCAAAGCCTGCGGATGCAGCCGCACGAATACGTAGGGCTGGCCGATATCCAGCAGCAGAGCCCGCTCAAGGGGCAATTGCTCGACCATCTGGTTGTATTTGAGAACTACCCGGCTGGTAGCGGCGCGGAAGGGCCCGCTGAGGAGTTCACCTTACAGTTGGAACAGGGGGTTGAGCAAACCAACTATGATTTTACGGTAGCCGCCATTCCCGGCGAGGAGCTAACGATAAGATTGGAATACAACGCCAGCCAGTACAGCGAGGCGCTGGTCGGCTACATCGCCGCCTATTTGGAGCACCTGGCTCATACCATTGCGCAGGAGCCAGGCATCGCCCTCAACTCACCCTCGCTAACGGCTCTGCTGCCGCAGGAACAAACGCTGTTGCAGCAGGTGAATGCTACGCAGGTCGCTTATCCTGACAACAAAACGGTGCAGCAGGTTTTCGAGGAGCAGGCGGCCCAGACTCCCGATGCCGTAGCGGTGGTGCATGAAGACCAGCAACTGACGTACCGGGAGCTGAACGAGCAGGCCAACCAGCTGGCTCACGCCCTGCGGGCAAGGGGAGTAGCCAGGGATACGGTGGTGGGGCTGCTGGTGGAGCGCTCCCCCGACATGGTCGTTGGCATGCTGGGCATTCTGAAGGCCGGCGGCTGCTACCTCCCCATTGATCCGGCTTATCCTGCCGAACGAATCAGCTATGTACTGGTTGATAGCGCGGCCCGGTTAGTAGTCAGCAGCGGCGGGATCGCATTGGAAACCCAAGAAGTACTGCGCTTAACTGATTCCGTTGTTCAGGAAGCCAGCAGGGACAACCCGACGCTGGTCAATCAGCCCACGGACCTGGCTTACATTCTTTATACCTCGGGTACGACGGGCCGGCCCAAGGGCGCCCTGATCGAGCACCGCGGCCTGATCAACCTGGCCTTTGCCTACCAGGCGGCGTGGGGACTTAACTCCTCAGACCGGGTGCTGCAGTTCGCCTCCATCAGCTTCGATGCCTCTACCTACGAGATTTTCATCACGCTGGCCGCTGGAGCCGCGCTCTACCTGGTGCCCCGCGCTACCATCGAGGACTACCGCGCCTTCGAGCACTACCTCAACCAGCACCGCATCAGCGTCGCTACCCTCCCCCCTACTTACGCTGCCTACCTTGAGCCCGCCCGGGTGCACACGCTACGCGTGCTCAGCACGGCCGGCTCGGCCAGCACCCCGGCCCTGGCCGAGCGCTGGCGCCAGCAGTTGACGTACGTCAACGCCTACGGCCCGACCGAGGCCAGCGTGGCTGCCACCCTCTTCCCCTACACCCGCCACGAGCTGCCCCTGGCTTCCCGATACGCTTCGGTGCCCATCGGCAAGCCCCTGGCCAACGTGCAGGTCTACCTGCTCGATGCCGACGGGCAACTTGTGCCCGTCGGCGTGCCCGGCGAGCTCTGCATTGGCGGAGCCGGCGTGGGCCGCGGTTACCACCACCGCCCCGAGCTGACGGCCGCCAAGTTCGGGCCCAACCCGTTCGGGGCGGGACGGCTCTACCGCACGGGTGACGTGGCCCGGTGGCTGCCCGATGGTAACCTTGAGTACCTGGGCCGGCAGGACGAGCAGGTCAAGATTCGGGGCTTTCGCATCGAGCCCGGTGAGGTCGAGCAGGTGCTGCGCCAGCACCCGCGGGTCCGGGAGGCAGTGGTGGTCGCCCGGCAGGAAGCCGGGCAGCCGGAGCCGTATTTATGCGCCTACTTCGTCCCCCAGCCGGGAGAACCGGCCCTCAACGGCGAACAGGTGCGCGCTTACTTGAACGACCAACTCCCGGCTTACATGCTCCCGGCGTATTTCGTGCAGCTACCGCAGCTGCCCCTGAATACAAGTGGTAAAATAGACCGGAAATCGTTACCAGCCCCGACTAAACAAGGCGACACCACAGATTTCATCGCCCCCCGGAGCGAAGTTGAGAATAAGCTGGCGCAGGTATGGCAGGCTGTGTTAGGGGTGGCCCAGGTAAGCCGGGATGATAGCTTTTTTCTGCTGGGCGGCGATTCCATTAAAGCTATCCAGGTGGTTTCCCGCTTGCAGCAGCAAGGCTTGAAGCTGACCGTCACGCACCTCATGCAGCACACCGTGCTGAAAGTAGCGGCGCTATACGCCACGCCACTGGATGCTCAGATCGACCAGGGCCTGGTAACGGGGCCGGTACGGCTTATCCCCATTCAGCAGTGGTTTTTCGAGCAGAACTTCGTGGATGAGCACCATTGGAACTTTCCCTGGGCCCTCCACGACCAGCAGGGCTTTAAGGAGGCCTACGTGCAGCGGGTGCTACAAGCCCTGGTTCTGCATCACGACGCCCTGCGGATGGTGTACCGGAAGGAACCATCAGGAATCATTCAGCACAACCGGGGCCCGGAAGGCCCGCTGTACGAATTCCGGCAGCTTGATGCCCGGGGAGCAGCTGATCCGCAAGCGCTTATCACCGAAGCCGCTACTGCCTTGCAGAACAGCATTGATCTGGCGGCCGGGCCTTTGCTGAAAGCGGGCTTGTTCCGAACGGAGCACGGAGACTACCTGCTCCTGGCCGTCCACCACCTGGTAGTGGATGGGGTATCGTGGCGCATTCTGCTGGAAGACTTTGCCACTGCTTACGCGCAGCTCAGCCAAGACCAAGCCATTAAGCTGCCCGCCAAAACCACTTCCTTCCAGCAGTGGGCCGAACAGCTACATGCCTACGCCACCAGGGGCCGGCTGCGGGAGGAGCTGCCTTACTGGGAAAAGATAGAACATCAGTTGCTGACCGCAGCCCCAACGAAGCATATGGGTACCGGTGCCGACGCCAAACAAGTGGAGGTTCGCTTGACCGCCCAGCAGACCCGCCAGCTGCAGTACGAAGCGCATCAGGCCTACCAAACCCAGATGAACGACCTTCTCCTGACATCCCTGGCCCTCGCCCTGCGCACGTGGGACGGCCAGGCGCAGCACGTGATTGCGTTGGAGGGGCACGGCCGGGAAGAAATAATTGAGGGAGCTGATCTGACCCGGACGGTAGGCTGGTTTACTACCCTGTTTCCCTTCGTGCTAAATGCGCCTTCCGGCGAAGACGTATCGTACCTGGTGCGTCAGACCAAGGAGCAGTTACGGCAGGTGCCCCACAAGGGCATCGGGTACGGCCTGTGGAAATACTGGTACCGCAAGGAGCCCTCAACCAGGAGCCACCCCGAAATAAGCTTTAACTATCTGGGCGAGCTTCCGGCGAATGAGGCGGTGGCCTACTCGTTTGGTCTGGCCGGGAGTGAGCAGGCCGAGCTAACCTATGCCTTGAATCTGAACGGCATGATTCAGGGCGGGGAATTAGCATTCAGCTGCCAATACAATAGCCAGCAATACCCCGCCGACCAGATTACGCAGCTGATGGAGCAGTTCCGAGAACAACTGCTGCACCTCATCGAGCATTGTACCAGCCAGGAGGAAGCCGCCTTTACTCCTTCGGACTACGGGACCACCAGCATCGATATGGAAGAGCTGAGTGATTTGGAAAACAGCCTGGCTGACATCTAAAGTGGTTTGTAGTCGGCGCGGCCGGGGGCCTCACGTGCCCCCTGCGGGGCAGACCCCGGTTCGCTTGATGCGCGAAGCCGCAGGAGAGGGGAGCCTGACGTTCACTATACGGACACGGAGCTGAAAATCGCTCTAAGACGAAAGGTGGCAAGACTTCCCGCTCAGAGCATTTGGCTTACCCCCTCCCCTTTCCTAAACGACTAGCTCTAAAGCCCTGGCACGACTACGTCCGCTTGCGGGCTCCCTCGGCGCATTCTCAAATCAAGCACTACGGCTTCCTCAGCTTAACTCATTGACGAAATGGAAAATAAAGTTATCAAGACCAGTCCGGAGAAGAAAATTGAAAAGCTTCTTGATCTGTCTCCTTTGCAGGAAGGCATCCTGTATCATCACCTGGCCGATGCTGCCTCGCTCGCTTATATTCCCCAGGTTATTTATAACATAGCGGGCCCCTGGGAGCCGCGGCACGCCCAGGCAGCCCTGGATGCGCTGGTTGCCCGGTTCGAGGTGTTGCGCACGGTATTCGTGCACCAAAAGCTGAGCAAGCCCCAGCAGGTTGTCCTTAAAACCCGCCAGGCTAAGCTGCGCTACGAAGACCTCACGTACCTCCCGGCGACGGAGCAACCGGCTTACCTGCAACAGTATGCCGAGGACGACCGGCAGCAGGGATTTGACCTGGCCAAAGACTGCCTGCTGCGCGTGTCCCTGATTCGAACGGGCCAGAACGCCAGCAAATTGGTGTGGACCTATCACCATATTATCCTGGACGGCTGGAGCGTCCCGCTGCTGCTCAACGAGTTTATTCAGTTCTACCAGCTGGCCAGCCAACGGCTACCGTTAGTGGTTGAGCCGGCCCCCGCGTACAGCCACTACATCGACTGGCTGAAAAAGCAGCCCAAGCAAGAGGCCCTCACTCACTGGCAAGCTTACCTGGCCGGGTATGAGCACCCCGCGGGGCTCCCAAAGAAAACGGGGACCGGGCGCCCCGGCTACCAACTGGTGAAACACACGCGCTGGCTGAGCAAACCGGTGACGGATGCCTTGCGCGCGTTAGCCAGAACCCACCAGGTTACACTGAGTACGGTGTTCGAGGCCCTCTGGGCCCTGGTGCTGCGGCGCTATAGCGGTCAGGACGACGTGGTGTTCGGGCGAATTAGCGCGGGCCGGCCCGCCGACCTGGCGGCAGTAGACCAGATTGTGGGCTTGTTCGTCAACAGCGTACCGGTACGCGTCAACTGCCAGGATTGCCCGACGTTCGCCGAGCTGCTGACCCAGTTGCACACCGACCACCTGCGGATGCAGGCCTACGAGCACGTGGGCCTGGCCGAAATTCAGCAGCAGAGCTCGCCTAAAGGGCAATTGCTGGACCACCTGGTCATGTTCGAGAATTACCCGGTTGTGCGGGCTACTCCGGAGCAGCACGGCCAGGCTGATTTCACCCTGTCGGCCGAGGCGAGCATTGAGCAGTCGAACTATGACTTTGACGTAACGGCTTACCCGGGCGAGGAGCTGATGCTGGAGCTGGCCTACAACGCGCAGGTGTACGAGGACTGGCTGGTGACCCATATCGGGCAGTACTTCGTGCAACTGGCCGAAACCATCGCCCGCGACCCTGAGATTTCGCTGCGCGATGCCGCCATTACCGCCCTGCTGCCGCACGAGCAGGCGTTGTTGCAAGCCGTGAACATGACTGGGCGGGCCTATCCGCAGGAAGATACCTTGCCCGACCTGTTTGAAGCCCAAGCCGCGCGTACCCCGCACGCCATTGCGCTAGTAACGGACGAGGGGCAGCTTACCTATCAAACCCTGAACGAACGGGCCAACCAGGTAGCGCACTACCTGCAAACTCATTACCAGCTCCAGCCCGACGACCGGGTGGGGTTGCTGCTGGGCCGTTCGGCCGATCTGGTAGTCGCCCTGTTGGGGATCCTGAAAGCCGGCGCGGCTTACGTGCCCGTCGACCCAGCCTATCCGCGGGAGCGTAAGCTGGCCATTCTGCAGGAGAGCGGATGCCGGGCGCTGCTGACGGAGCAGTTACACCTGGCCGAGGCCCTCCATTCCGCAGCCGTAGACCTCGCTACCATTCCCCGGGGGGAGCGGAGCAACCCGCCGCGCACGACGCAGCCCCAGCACTTGGCGTACGTGATCTACTCTTCGGGCACCACCGGCAAGCCCAAGGGCATTATGATCGAGCACCGTTCCATCGTGAACCTGCTTTACTACTACAACGAGAAGTACCAGCTCCGCCATACCGACCGGCTGCTGCAGCTCACCAACGTTGTCATCGACATTGCCTTGCAGGAGATGTTCTCCGCTTTCATGAATGGCTTGCCGCTGTTCCTGCCCAGCCAGGCGCTGGTCTTCGACCCGCCGGCCCTACGCCGCTACATCCGGGAGCAGGGCATTACGTTTATCCAGCTCATTCCCGATACCCTGCACGAGTACCTGGCGGAAGGAGAGCGAATCGAAGAGCTGCGAATAGTGCTGTGCGGCGGCGATAAGCTGCCGGAGAAATGGAAGGAGCTAATCGTAGCTAAAGGCTACCCCCTGTACAACGTGTACGGACAAACCGAAACCACCATTGATGCGCTGGTAAGCCAGTGCCAGGTGGGTAAAAACGGGTTTGAGGAGGTGGTAGCCAACTACCAGCTGTACGTGCTGGATGAGCAGCAGCGACAAACCCCAGTGGGGGTACCCGGCGAAATCGGCGTGGCCGGCGTGGGCGTGGCCCGCGGCTACCTTAACCAGGCAGAGTTGACCAGCGAGAAGTTCGTGGATAACCCTTTCGGCGACGGCCGTTTGTATAAAACGGGGGATCGGGGCCGGTGGCTAAACGATGGCACGCTGGAATTTGTGGGACGGCAGGACGAGCAGGTAAAAGTCCGGGGCTACCGCATTGAGTTGGGCGAAGTAACCAAAGTGCTCTTGCAGCAGGCCGAACTGCGGGAAGCCGCAGTAGTAGCGCAAGCCACTGATTCGGAAGATAAGGCCTTGTGCGCCTACTACGTCCCTAGCGCAGATCATCCGAAGGTATCGGCTCAGGTCTTGCGTAAGCGGATGCTGGAGCAGCTGCCCGACTACATGGTGCCGCAGTATTTCGTCGAATTGGATCAATTGCCGTTGAATGCCAACGGCAAGCTGGACCGGCAAGCGCTGCCCCTGCCCGGCCGGAGCCAGGGCCACACCGGCTACGTAGCGCCCCGTACGGCAGCAGAAACCAAGCTGGCTGCGATCTGGCAAGACGTGCTCAAAGTAGCACAAGTTGGGATCGATGACAATTTCTTTGAGCTAGGAGGGCACTCACTGAAGGCCATTGCGTTGCTGGCCAAAGCGGGCAAGGAACTGCAGGTAGCCTTGTCCATCCGGCAGCTGTTCGAACAGCCCACTATCCGGCAACTGGCGGCCTCCTTCGCCGGGCAGATTGCCGCTGAGCCGGTTGCCTACGCCATCCCGCCGGCGCCGGAAAGCCCGTTTTACCCCTTGTCCTCGGCCCAGAAGCGGATGTACGCGCTGTATGAGCTTGATCGGGAGAGCACGGCTTACATTACGCCTTCGGCCTCAGTGATTGAGGGAGAAGTAGACGTTGCGCAACTAGAAAAAGCCTTTAACCAGCTCATTGCCCGACACGAATCGTTGAGAACCTCCTTCCACCTCGTCGACGGCCAGGTGGTGCAGCGGATTACCCCCCGAATTTCCTTCTCACTGGCCTACGAGCAGCGCCCGGAGTGGGAGGTAGCGGGTCCGGAAATCCAGCAAGTGGTCAGGGAGTTCACCCGGCCCTTCGACCTGACGCAGGCCCCCTTGCTCCGGGCCCGGCTGTGGCGGGTGAAGCAAGGGCCAGGCGTGGCCCACATCCTGCTGGTCGACAAACACCACATCATCACCGACGGCGTTTCGGAAGAGATTATTGACCAGGAATTAGCCCGGTTATACGCCGGCCAGGAGCTGGCGCCCGTGGCCTTGCAGTACAAGGACTACGCCGTGTGGCAGCAAAGCCAGCTCACGAGCGAACGAGTAGCCCGCCAAAAGCAGTACTGGCTGGAGCAGTTCCGCGACGGGGTGCCCGTGCTGAACCTGCCAACCGATTACGCCCGGCCGAAAACCAGGAGCTTCCAGGGCAACTACGTCTTCTTTCGCTTCGATGAGCAGCTGACCAACCAGCTGAAGCAACTGGCCCGGGACGAGCAAACCACGCTCTACGTGGTGCTATTCACTCTTTTCAAGACCCTGCTGCACCGCTACACGGGCGAAAAGAGCATCGTCGTAGGGTCAGGGTCGGCCAACCGGACGCACGCCGACCTGCAGGAAGTCGTCGGCATGTTCATCAACATGCTGGTGGTAAAAACAACCCCGGAGGCGCCGCAGCCTTTTGTCGAATACCTGCGGCAAGTGCACCAGGCCACCCTATCGGCTTTCGACAACCAGGACTACCAATTCGACGTGCTGGTGCATGAGCTCAAAACAGCCCGGGACGCCTCGCGTAATCCCTTGTTCGACGTGTCCTTTGTGTTGCAGAACATCGAAGAAGCCAACCGGGCCGAATCGGCGCTTACCCTGACGCCCTACCAGCACGCCGACACCTTTGCTACCACCCGGTTCGACCTGCACCTGGAGGCTTGGGAGAGCAACCAGCAGCTAGGCCTGCGGCTGGAGTACAGCACCGAGCTATTTAAGCCCGCGACGGCCCAACGAATGGCTCGGCATTTTCAAGCCATCGCGGAGCAGGTCACGGCCAATATCCGGGTTCCGCTAATGGCCATTGAACTGCTCTCCCCCACCGAGCAACAGCAGTTGGTAGCGGAGTTCAATGATACACCAAGGGTTCAACCAGCGGCGGGTACAATCCATGAGTGCCTGGCCCAGCAAGCGGCCCGCACGCCTCAGGCGGTAGCACTGGTTTACGAGGACCAGCAGCTTACCTATCAGGAATTAGATGAGCGGACCAACCAGCTGGCTCGCTTCCTGGCAGAAGAACAGCAGCTGCGGGCGGAAGAGCCCGTGGCCCTGCTGGTAGATCGTTCGCCGGAAATGATCATCGGCATGATCGGTATTCTGAAAGCCGGCGGCTGCTACGTTCCCCTCGATCCGCAGCTGCCCGAAGAGCGGCTGCAGCACGCCCTGGCCGATGCGGCAGTACGAATCGTGCTGTCCGGCAAAGACCATGTGCGCTTGTTGAACCGCCTGCAGTGGGAAAGCGACGTCCGGACCTACGTATGCCTGGATACGGACGACGTTTACGCGGAAGTGGAAAAGCAGGGGAATGATCTGATGAGCCAGCAATTATGGGATTACATCGGTGAAGAGGCTGAGAATGCCATCATGGGCGGCGGCTGGAAGAGCAGCTACACGGGCGAATACCTCAGCGAGCCGGAAATGGCGGAGTACGCCGAAAACATCTTTCTCAAGCTCCAGCCTTACTTGCACGCCCACACCCGGATACTGGAGATTGGCTGTTCGTCCGGCCTGAGCATGTTCCAGCTCGCGCCCCACGTGGCTCACTACTGCGGGACCGATTTATCGGGCGTGATTTTGTCGAAAACGCAGGAGCGAGTAGAAGCCGCCGGGTTCCGCAACATCCATTTGCACGTGCTGGCGGCCCACGAGATCGATCAGCTGCCCGAAGGCGGATTCGACATTGTGATTATCAACAGCGTGGTTCAGGCCTTCCTGGGCCACCACTACCTGAGGCAGGTAATCAGTAAGTGCGTCGACAAGCTGTCGGATCGAGGGCTCATCTTCGTGGGTGATGTGATGGACCAGCGTAAGAAGGCGGCCCTGGCGGCCTCGCTGGAAGACTTTAAGCAGCAGCACCAGGCAGCGGGCTACGTCACGCGGACGGACTTGTCAAAAGAGCTGTTCATCGACCAGCGCTTTTTCGAAGACCTATTGCAGGAGCAGGCCGCCCTACAGCAAGTTGAGTTCTCCGAGAAAATCCACCAGATCCGCAACGAGTTAACGCAGTTCCGGTACGATGCGCTGCTGACGGTAGCTAAGCAGCAAACCGCTTCGCCCGCCCGCAAGCACAAGCAGCAGCTGGACCGGCGGGCCGTAGCGCGGCATAGTTCAGAGCAAGTCGCATTCAAGGGCTCGCCCACTCAGCTGGCTTACCTTATTTACACCTCGGGTAGTACGGGCCGGCCTAAAGGAGTGATGGTCGAGCACGGCGGGCTGGTTAACCATGCCATTGCCTACCAGCAGGCATTTGGGCTGACGCCCACCGACCGGGTCCTGCAATTTGCCAGCCTCAGCTTTGATGCTTCGCTGTCGGAGGTTTTCATGGCCTTCGGGTCGGGGGCCAGCTTGCACATGGTGCCGGCGGCCACTATCAGCAACTACCGCGATTTCGAGGAGTATCTTACCCGGCAGCGCATTACGGTTGCCACCTTGCCACCGGCTTATGCGGCACAGCTCAAGCCTGGTCGCCTCCCCCATTTGCGGGTATTACTCACCGCGGGTTCGGCCAGCAGCTTTGCGCTGGCCAACCTGTGGAAGGAGCACGTGACCTACATCAACGCCTACGGGCCGACCGAAGCCAGCATCGCCGCCAGCTTCTTCCACTGCCCGCCTGGGGCCGCGCTCGAACAGCAGTATGCCTCCATTCCCATCGGGCGCCCCATCGCTAACGCGCAGGTGTACATCCTGGATGAGGAGCTGCGGATTCAGCCGCTGGGCGTGCCGGGCGAGCTGTGCATCGGCGGGGCCGGAGTGGCCCGGGGCTATCTCAACCAGCCCGTGCTTACCCGGGAAAAATTCATTGCCAACCCCTTCGCTGCCGGCCGGCTGTACCGGACGGGAGACCTGGCCCGCTGGCTGGAGGACGGCAACCTCGAATACCTCGGCCGGAAAGACGAGCAGGTGAAAGTCCGCGGCTACCGCATTGAGCCGGGCGAAATCGAGCAGGCCCTGCTGAATTACCACGGGGTGGCTGAGGCTACCGTCGTAGCCCGCCCGGAGCCGGACAGTGCGGACCACTACCTGTGCGCCTACTACGTACCGACCGATACTACCCGGCCGGCTTTCCCGATAGAGGAGCTGCGTGTTCATCTGCTCACCCACCTGCCGAAGTATATGCTCCCCGCCTATTTCGTCCGGCTGGATGCTATGCCCGTAAACGTCAGCGGCAAGGTTAACAAAAAAGCTCTGCCGGAGCCCGACAAAGGCTACGCCGCAGTCGCCTACGTGGCCCCCCGCACTAAGGCGGAAAAAGCCTTGGCGGCGGCTTGGCAGAAGGTGCTAAAAACGGAGCGCGTGGGCCTTGAGGATAACTTCTTTTTCTTCGGCGGCGACTCTATTAAAGCCATTCAAGCCATTGCGCACCTGCAGCAGCAGGGCCTCACCATCACCATGGCCAAGATGTTTCAGCACCCCGTTCTGGGAGCGCAGGCCGAACAGGTCGAGCCCATCATCCGGGAAGCCGAACAAGGCCCCGTGGAAGGGGTAGTGAAGCTGACCCCGGCTCAGCAGTGGTTCCTGCACTTCAACGGGTCAGACAAAGGGAACCAGCATCTATTCTGGTGCCTGTACCAGGCAAAGGGCTTCGACGAACAGCACGTGACGCAGGCCCTGCAAGCCGTAGTGCGTCATCACGATGCCTTGCGGATGATCTACCGCGACGATAGCGGAAAGATAGTACAGTACAATAAAGGCCCGGAAGCTTGTGACTTATTCGAGTTGCAGGTAGTGGATGTCCGGGGGGCCGCTTCGGAAGAAGAAGCCATTCGGCACGCCGCCGAACAGCTGTACTCGAACACCAACCTGTCGACCGGTCCGTTGTTCCGCCTGGGCCTGTTTAAAGCCAGCGTCGGCGACCACCTGTTCTGCTTTGTTCATGAGCTGGTAGCCGATGGAGTAGCCATCCAGATCATCGTGGACGACCTGGCAAAAGCCTACCACCAATTGGAGCAGGGGCAGGCCATCCGTCTACCGAAAAAAACCACTTCCTATCAGCAGTGGGCCGAAGCCTTGCACCGCTATGCGTTTGGCTCGCAGCTGGCCCGGGAGGCCGCTTACTGGCAGCTAGCCGATGAGGTGATTAAAGAAAACACCGAGCCCACCGCTGGCCTTACCTCCAAAGGCGTTTGGGCCGATATGCAAGAAATTGCGCTGCCCCTGAGCCGGCGGCAAACCAAGCAATTCCAGCAAGAGGTTAACCAGGCCTACCAGACCCAGAGCGGCGACGTACTGCTCACGGCCCTGGGCCTGGCGCTGCGGGCCTGGAACGGGCACGACCGGCAGGTGATTGCGATGATGGGTCACGGCCGAGAAGAAGTTATTCCGGGGGTTGACGTGACCCGGACAGTCGGCCAGTTCACAACGAGATACCCGGTTCTGTTGGAGTTACGTGCGAACGGCGAATTTGCCGACCAGCTAACCCACACGAAGGAACAGCTGCAACGAGTCCCGCATAAGGGCATTGGGTATGAGCTATGGAAATACATCCATAAAAACGAAGTCCCGGTTTACCCGGAAGTGCTGTTCAATTATTTAGGGGATTACCTCGGAACCGCGTCGGCCGAGCTGGCGCAGTTCGACACACCGATCTATTCGCCCCGGGATCCGGTCAGCCCGGCCACCGAATTGCTATTCGATTTGGATATGAGCGGCATTATCATCGACGGGCAACTACTTCTTAAATGCCGGTACAACCCAAAACGAAGCGACGAACACCAAGTGCGGCAGCTCATGGAGCTGTTCCGGCAGCAATTGCTTGACCTGATCGAGCATTGCACCACTCAACAACTACCACTTACCGCGGCTACCGCAAGCCGATAAGTTCATTACCACCTCTCCCAACCTTTCCAATCTATGAATTCTACCTATTCGACCATGGAGGCCCCTGCGCTAAAGGCGGCGGCCGCCAAAAAGGCCCCTCAGGTGCTGCAGCTTACCCTGGCTGAGCAAGAGCAATTGCAATACGTAGCAACTGTTCTGGCGGCGCGCTACATCCACGCCGAAGTGCCGGCCTTCGTCCACCGGGCCCGCATCCTCGCCGGTGAGCTGCCCCCCCGGCTGCTGTCGTACCTGCACAACTTCAAGTATGATGAAGACAACTACGGCGTGTGCCTCATCAAAGGCTACCCGATTGACGATGTTGCGATAGGCCCAACCCCGGCCCAGCTAAACAATCAAATCTATTCGCTGAATGCCGTGCGGGAAGAAATGCTGCTGGTGTTGTTCAACTCGGTATTAGGCGATTTGATGAGTTGGAGCACCCAGCGGGAAGGCCGATTAATCAACGACATCCTGCCGATAAAAGGACACGAGCAGGAGCAATTAAGTACGGCCAGCAACAGCACGCTGGAATGGCACATCGAAGAAGCGTTCCACCCCTGCCGGGCCGATAACCTAAGCTTGCTGTGCTTGCGCAACCACGACCTGATCGCCACTACGTTTAGCTCCATGGCTACTATCGAGCTGCCGGATAACGTGAAAAGGGAGCTGTTTCTCCCGAAATACATCTTTGAAGCGGATAAGAACTTCAACTCCCCTGCTTTTCGCTTGCAGGATCCCGCGCCCGTGCTCTTCGGCGATTATGCCGCCCCGTATTTGCGGATTGACCCTGCTTTTATGCATCCTATCGCGGGGGATCAACCAGCCGCCGAAGCCCTGGCTCTGCTTATTGACCTACTAAACAGCCAGCTGGAGGAAGTAGTGCTCGAAGCGGGCGACTACTGTTTCATTGATAATTACCGGGTTGTTCACGGGCGTAAGCCTTTCACTGCCCGCTACGATGGCCAGGACCGCTGGCTGAAGCGCGTACTGGTGACCCGGGATTTACGCAAATCGAGAACCATCCGGAAGAATGCCGCTTCCCGGGTGCTGCTTACCAACTAGTCGTCATTAAAGAACAGCTGCTCTGCTGAAGCATTCGCTTCGCGCGACCCATCCGCTTACTTATTTTAAGATGAAGCTAATCAAGTTTCTGAAGAGGCATTCGCCTTACTTCACGTACCAATTATTCGCGATCGGGATAATGGCCGGGCTGGCCGAGACGGGGGCTATCGCCATCATCAACGAAGTAATTCGAAGGAGCCCGGCCGGTACTGACTTTTACCCCAAACTGTTACTCGGGTTTGTAATTGCCGTGACGGCTTACATTTTCATACAAAAGTATTCTCAGCAATCCCTCATAAAGCTGGCCGAGAATATTATCTGGAAAGCGCGCCTTTCGATTATTGACGACGTCCGGCAATCTGATTTCGAGCAGTACGAAAATTACGGCAGCACGAACATCTACACGGCCTTGAGTCGCGATGTTGGCCGAATCTCCGAGTTTGCCACCTTGCTGCCAAGCGCAGTTATTGCCCTGGTTACCACCGTTGGCTGCCTGGGCTACCTGCTGTGGCTCTCCTGGGTTGGCTTTGTTTTTACGGCCCTGATTATCGGCGTACTGGTGGCCATTTACTTCCTGCAAAGCAAGCGGGCGGTCCAGGATATAGAAGAAGCCCGCCGCGTAGAAGCCACCTTCTTCGAGCATCTCAACGATCTGTTAGCCGGGGTTAAAGAGGTTAAGATGGATAGCAGCCGGAACAGCGACTTATACACCGGCTACCTAAGTCTATCCGCTCGAAAGGCGGAAAAAATACTAGCCAAGAGTAACATCAGCTTCGTTACTATTTCCATTATTTACCAGCTGTCATTCTTCGTTCTGGTCGGCTTAGCGATTTTTCTACTTCCATTTTTGAAGATCAGCTTTTTCGCCAACACCTCTCAGTTTGTATTGGTCATTCTCTACATGATTGGGCCTATTCAGGGGCTAACCCAGATCATTCCTACTATCTCGTTCTCTAATGTTGCGGTTAAGCAAATAGAATCGATAACCCAGGAAATAGCCTCTATGAAGGAGGTTCTCAAAACCGAGCCCCCCACCTGGGCCAAACAGCACCTCGCCCCTATCGTCTTCGACCGCGTCTGCTACACGTACGAAAACAAGCAGGAGCGCCGGGGCTTTCAGCTGGGGCCGTTAAGCATGAAGATTAATCCGGGAGAAATCGTTTTCATAAGTGGCGGCAATGGGTCCGGGAAATCTACCTTCGTCAAGCTCCTGACGGGTTTATATCGCCCCACCGAAGGCACTATCTGGGTGAACGACCATCCGGTTTCCGCCGATAGCCTTCAGGCCTACCGGGAGCTTTACGCGCCTATCTATACCGACAACTACCTCTTTAAGCGCTTATACGGCCAAGCCGCGGTTGACCCGGCCAAAGTCAATGCCCTAATTCAAAAGCTTGGGTTGGCGAACAAGGTCACCTTTGTCGATAATGCTTACAGTACGCTGGACCTCTCCCAGGGGCAGAAGAAGCGGTTAGCGCTGATTTCAGCGCTCATGGAAGACAAGCCAGTTTACGTTTTCGACGAATGGGCCGCTAATCAGGACCCTGAATTTAAGGAGTACTTTTACCGGCAGCTGTTACCTGAGCTAAGCGACGCGGGAAAAACGGTATTCGTCATTACGCATGATGATCGTTATTTTTCCGTAGCAGATCGCCATTTCCATATGGAAGCTGGTAAGCTACTCGAAAATCAGGTTGTTACTCTTAGCTGAGTAACAGTCAGCAATAGAGCCGAGGGAAAGCAGTAATCTTAATGTTTAAGTACTACCGGCCGGTTTAATACCTGAGCTGATGCTCAGTGGGCAAACCCGAAACTATCGCGCACAATAATACCCGAGCCGCGAAGCTGGGCACTTCAGCGACTGCCTGCTTCACGTTCACCCGTGAGTCACCATGAAAGAATGTAGTACGTACCCGCTCATCACCTCGAAGCTTTATTCAGCATTCAGCGCATGGAGATTGATGCTTCGGATGGCTAATTGTTCAAGAGGATGAGAAGCAGTCAGCCAACAAACAGCTGAGGGGTCGATATGAATAGGTTTAAAAAAGTACTCTGCACCCGCGTATGAAGTTCTATCCGATAACACATCTAATTCGTGCAGAGGGATGTTTAACCCGGAGCCCTCGGCTTTCACAATAGCTTCTTTTTTGCACCACAACGAATAGAATAAAGCAATGGGGTTGACAGCTGAAGTCAGCGCCACTGTTTCGGAAGCCGTGAACTGCGCTGTAAAGTCTCGTATATCAATTTCACGCACCACCTCTACATCTATCCCCACTGCTTTCTGTTGATCAACTGCGCAGATTATATAGGGCCAGGAGTGGGTTATGTTGAAATAAGGGCCATCGCTAAGATAGGGCTTGCCAAAGCTGGTGTATTTGATCTGCGACAACAGATTACCTGATAACCCATTGTCAAGCAGGGCCTTTTTCAACAACATTCTGCCAATCAGACTTGCCTGCCTATCTTCCCACTGCCTGAAGCTATTTATTTTGCGTTGCAGATCTGCAGGCATTTGCGAATAGAAAGAGTTAAAGAGACTCTCCTTAATTGGCTCGGTTACCACTGCGTACAACACGGTTGTCATGGTTTACTAAGATAACACGGGGGCTAAAGCGTCATACTACTTCCCCATTATACCGTAGGCAGTATATAAAGAAGTGATATAAGCAAATATACTCCTCCGTTTTAAGTGCTATCGGCGCAGCAAACAAAGCGAGCATAGCTACCAACTACCGCCGCCGCCTGAAAAGGCCAGGAATCAGCGGGAATGGGTTCTCTTCATAAACTAGCTTAAGCCAAGTAATAATACCCCTAGGTAATGCTGATTCAGATTCCAGAACAGCCAGCGCTATGACGATGATTTGGACAATTCTTTTAATCAGGACAGACTCACAACTGCTAGCGTTGGACCATCCTATTGTCGAAGACAGGTCGAATATGTTAAGCTTATGTTTCCTCAATCTGGACTTAATAGGGGCCTATTTTGTTAAATTTAGAACATTTTTAAGTAGAAATAAATATTGTTCAATAATTTTATATGAAATTCAAAGTCTATTAGTTAGCCATAGTTATCCGAAGGTTATCGACATACGTATCTTAGTATTCCCTATTGTTGAGTTTATAGTCTGTAGACAGGCTGAGCGGATCTGATTTCACATTGCACAAATTTCATTACAGCTATGCAAAGGATACTATCAATAGTATCAGAGTGGATGGTGATATGCAGCTTGCTCCTCATAGTTGGTAGAAAAGAAGCTCTTGGGGCGTCTCCAAAGAATATAGACAGCCTGCGAGTAGCTCTGAACAGTACCACGGCCGATTCGACCAGGGCGCGGCTCCTATGCCAGCTTTCCTTCGCGTATCTGCCGATAAATACGGATAGCGCCCTGGGCTTAGGGCAGCAGGCCCGACGCCTGGCCCACCGCACCTGGCAACCTTACTGGAAGGCTAAGGCGCTGGGGCTGCTGGCGGCTGCTTACCAGGAGCAAGGGGAGCTCTCCCTGGCAGTTAACTATCAGCGCCAAGAAACAGACCTGTGGCAGGCAATGCACCATACCGACAAGCACCCCAGGGCCCTGCGCCAAGCAGCCGGCCTTGATACTGGTTGTTTGCTGCTCAACTCAGCCGAAGCGTACGACAATGTGAAGCAGTACGAGAAAGCACAACAGGCCGCGCTCACCATCAGCGATAAAATGATGCTCTTGCTGGCGGCGCTGGCTGGCACATGGCT
Source organism: Hymenobacter montanus (assembly GCF_014699115.1). Lineage (GTDB taxonomy): Bacteria > Bacteroidota > Bacteroidia > Cytophagales > Hymenobacteraceae > Hymenobacter > Hymenobacter montanus. Next base: position 89,699 of record NZ_JACXAD010000004.1, on the reverse strand, counting down.
GCTAATCCGGCAGCGGCGCCTGCGGGCGGAGCGCGACAACGCCGAGCTACGCGCCTATCAGGCGGAATTGCAGACTCAGCAGTTGCAAGCGCAAGAAGAGCTGCGGCAAAGTCAGTACGCCCTGGAATTAAAAAACAGTGAGCTAGCTAGCCTGGTGCTGCAAGTAAGTGGCAAAGAGCAACTGGTAGCCGACGTGAAGGAGGAGCTACGTGCGGTCGCCCAGAAGACGAATGGGGTGGCGCAGCAACGCCTGCAGAAGATGTATCAAAGCCTGACGCTGAATGCTCAATCAGGGGCTAACCGCGACTATATGCAACAGATATTAGAGCAGGTGCACCCCCGCTTTTTCGCTGCCCTCCAACAGCGGTGCCCCAGTGTAACGCAGAGTGACCGGCGGCTAGCCGCCCTGCTTCGACTACACTTTACCACCAAGGATATTGCTGGGATACTCAATATTTCGGAAGATGGAGTGCGCAAGGCCCGCTACCGCCTGCGCCGCAAACTAGGCCTCGCGGCCGAGCAAGAGCTATCGGCTTTTCTGTATACGCTGGACGAGGAAGCCACCCCGAATGAGACCTCTATGCCAGAGTAGCGAAACAAACAGTCTGTACCCCGGAACCGCAGAGTCTGCCCAAGGCCTTGCTACTAGCTTGTACAGTGGCGCTGGTCAGCTACCAGCAGCCACGTAATGCGGCATTTCGCCTGCTTCCCTTCTTCAGGGCAGGGTAGGTATTGTAGAGAGTATGAGATTCGAACTCATGAGTCAGTTTCCCGACCACAGTTTAGCAAACTGCTCCGTTACCACTCCGGCAACTCTCTAAGTGAGGAGGGTAAAGGAGTCGAACCCTTATACCGAAGCATAGCACAGTTTTCAAGACTGCTTGACCGCCACTGGTCGCTACCCTCCTTGCAAGTCACGAGCTAGAATCGAACTAGCCCCCTGGCTTTGCAAGCCAGCGCCCCGCCGCGGAGCATTCGTGACCATAAAGTGGACTGGGCTGGTATCGAACCAACATCTTCGCTTTTTCAGAGCGACACATAGACCTCTATGTTACCAATCCAATTCGTGGGAAGTGATGGAGTCGAACCACCCGAGCTATTAAACAACAGGGTTACAACCTGTCCCGCTGCCCCTACGGTATAACTTCCCAAATTGAATAGCCGTCCGGTTGACGGCTATTTGCACACGGGGGAGGAATCGAACCTGATACAAATGGTTTTGGAGACCTTCTCGCTGCCTTAGTACTTGCCCATGTAAAACAAAAAACCCTGGCTTCGGGGCCAGGGTGCATCGTTGTTAAGAGGACTTACTTCTTAGGCAACAGGCATCCGGGCCACTTTTGTGGTCGAGTAATACCAGCTGCTAAAGGAGCGATTCATCATAACGGTGCAAATGTACAAACGATTATTTACAAAACAATACCTCACCTCATTTTCTTTTTAAATTCGGCCACATTCGCAACGCAATCAGGGCGGAAAAAATAGCGGCCCTTACGTGACAAAACGATAGAAAAGAGGGTCGATTCGGCGGGTGTTCGGGGTTCGCTCGTGATATAAACTATTCATATACAGCATCTAGTTACATCGATACCACAGCCCTGCCTATTTGCTCCAGTTTAATGGATACGCGGTTAACCCCGGCGGCGGAAGCTGGACCGTGGCCTCGGATGAGCGATTGAAGAGGAGCGTATCGGCTTTCAGGGATGGCGGCCTTGAGGCGCTTACCCGGGTCAGGCCGGTTTGGTTTGAGGACAACGGGCAGGCAGGTATGCCCACTAATAAGCGGCGCGTGGGCGTGATTGCCTAAAGGATACAGCAAATAGCGCCCTATATGGTGAGCCGCCACCTATCAGGACCCCACGGGGTCTGGTCAGGCAATGCAACGCGCATCCATTTTCCAGGTAGATTTCGTAGCGCACGAGCTCGACGTTGCCCCCTTGAGCGAAGCGTTCATCTGGTCAATGACCAGCCGGCCGTAGCGCTCCCACGTACCGGTACGTGTTGAGGAGCACACCCGTGGAAGTCGTCTGCGTACTGACGAACGCGAGCTCGCACGGGTCGGCACGGTCCGAAAAAAAGCGTTTGCCTCGGCCCAGCAAGACCGGGTAGACCAGCAGCACCACCTCGTCGGCCAAGCCCTGCTCGAGCAATAAGGAAGTCAACGTGGAACTCCCGCAGACAATCAGGTCCGGGCCGTTCGTTGATTTGAGGCGGCGAATACCCTCTAGGATATCCGTGCCCAAGTCCTGGACCGGGCCCCATTGGAGGCTCTCCGGCCGGTGGGTCGCGACATATTTCGTCGCCGCATTCAGCCCGTTGGCCATCGGGCTATCCCCGGCCGTCGGCCAGAAGCCAGCCCAGGCATCGTAGGTGCGGCGGCCCAATAGCAAATCGAAACAGCTGCCGTAGGCCTCGACCACGGCCGCCAGCCCCGCCGGCGTCCGATAAGGTACCGTCCAATTACCATGTGCGAAGCCTTCGTCTTCTTCGTGCTGGATTACGCCATCCAGGGAGACGTGTTCCATGATTCTGAGCTTTCTCATGCTGTTTGCTAGTAGGTCACTGTTGACACAAAGTTGAAACGAATGCAGTGTACGTGGAGCAATCAGGACAAACAGCTAGCTACTAGGCCTGTACATAAACTTAGAAACCACTTTAGGGTATAGTCCCCGGATGAGGTAGGTGGGGTCACGGGTAAAGATAGTGGGGTTCTGTTACCACTGGGCACAAACGAATTCGTGTGAAGTCAGCCCGCGTAGGGTCTTCAAGCACTTGGCTTGGTTATAGGCCAGCCAGAAGGCTTATAGGCGCTCGTTGAGCTTGTCCGTGGTCTGATAGTGGAGCGATGCACAGTCGCCTCAAAAGCGCTAGCTAAGAACTATGTGGGCTGGCCTTTCAGCACCCTACTCAGTCCCCTCTGCAAGCGGTGGAAACTGGCAGGCTTACTTTTGGCTTCCTCCCTCTCGTTCTCAGCCCATGGATAACTGGCCCATTTTGCTCGCGCTGACGCTCGCTCTCAGCGGGGGCGTCTACTTGCTCTCCCGTCCGCTGCCCCTGGACTACAAAAACCGGGAATATCAACGCCATCTCACGCACGAGGAAGTGGCCGCGCTACGGCGGGGGGAAACGATTGAGAAGACGCATAAAGCGTTTCAATCGATCTGGAAGGATTATTACGATGAGGGGCCGCTACGCGTGACTCCGACGCCGAAGGGCAAGTACAAGTACACGTTCCTGCCGCATGGAGAGTGGCGGCGCCTGCGGACGGACGGTCGCCTGTGGGCCGAGTTCACGCAGACGAGTTGGCCACAAGAAAACTACTGGCACGAGTATTTTCCTACCGGTCAACCAGACTTTCATATGGTGACAGTTCCTCAGGTGCTGGACGGGGACTCCGTGCTCGAAGTACGGACCACCTATTTTAAGCTGGCGACGCCTACTGATACAGCTTATGTAGAGCACCGCTTCGCTAAGCTGCACGAAAATAAGGAAGCTCGGAAGCGTTTCTACTCCTTTGATGCGGTGGGCAAGCGCGTGGTGCCACCGGGATGGAAGCCGACACGCTAGGCCGGCGGTTACTAGGAGGCGGCACTAAAGGACCTCAGCTTGGTCCTGGTCGACTATATACAACTCATGCGCGGCGACACCAAAGGCAACCGTGAGCAGGAAGTAGGCAGCATCAGCCGCGGCCTCAAGGAACTAGCCAAGGAGCTCAACGCGCCCGTCATTGCCCTCTCCCAACTCTCCCGCGACGTGGAAAAGCGCGACGGTGAGAAGCGCCCTTTCCTCAGTGACCTCCGCGAATCCGGCAGCTTAGAGCAAGATGCCGACTGCATCGTGTTTTTATGGCGTGGCGAATACTACAACATCGCCGAATACCAAGACGGGACCGCCAACACTACGCAGGAGGCGTAGTGAGCAGGAAACATACGAGCAGCTTAACCTCAAAAGCCCCTTTTGGGGCGCCACGTTAAACTCCTTCCGTACTCAGTCCTAGCTAACAGCCAGGAAGGGCTAAGCCTGGCTTCCTCCCCCGTTGGCGCAGTGGGCGCTGAAACCAGGCACCCGCCGCCCCACGAAACGACTACAACAATCAGAGATTTGGCTACGGGTGCCCAAAATCTCCGGCGGACCTTTGTGCCATAATCCAACCAGGTCCCCTCAGCCGCGAACCCTGAAAAACAACCCGTCGCTAGTTGGTTTCTGCTGAGCCATCACCCGATGCCTGTGCCATGAAAAAAGAGCAACCCCGCCCAGTCGAAACCATTACCGCTTTTCACCAACTGCGCGGGCTACCCAAGCCGGCCCATCCGCTCATCAGCGTCGTTTCCTTCGACGACATGTGCTACGCCGCGGACGGCTCGCCCGCCACGCTGGTTCATAACTTCTACTCGATTGCCCTCAAGCGCAACTTCACCGGCAAGCTCAAGTACGGCCAGCAGCATTACGATTTCGACGAGGGCGTCATGGTGTTCATGGCCCCGGGCCAGGTCCTGACCGTGGAGGCCGACGGCCCCCTCCACCACGAGGGCTGGCTGCTGCTCCTGCACCCCGATTTCCTCTGGAATACGCCGCTGGCCAAGACCATCCGCCAGTACCCGTTTTTTAGCTACGCCGTGCACGAGGCCCTGCACTTGTCCGAGAAGGAAGAGCGCCAGATGACGGATATTCTGCAGCACATTGCCCAGGAATACCACGCGAACATGGACGCCTATAGCCAGCGTGTCATCGTGGCCCAGCTCGAGCTGCTACTAACGTATTCCGAGCGCTTCTACCAACGGCAATTCCTCACCCGCCAGATGGCAAACCATCAGCTGCTCGAACGACTGGAAGACCTGCTCACGGCCTACTTCGCCAGCGACGCACTGCCCCAGCACGGGCCGCCCACGGTCCAGTACATCGCCGACCAGCTGCATGTGTCGCCCAACTACTTGAGCGTCCTGCTCAAGACCCTCACGGGCCAGAGCACCCAGCAACACATCCAGGATAAACTCATCGAACAGGCCAAGCAGCAGCTCGCCACCACGGCGCGGTCGGTGAGCGAAATCGCCTACGCCCTGGGCTTCGAGCACGCGCAGTCGTTCAGCAAGCTCTTCAAGACCAAGACGGCCCTCTCGCCGCTGGCTTTCCGCAACTCTTTCAACTAACCCCTGCCCATGAAACTCGAAGAAAAAGGTCCCATACAGCCCCCGCCCGTGCTGGCGGGCCCCGGCCAGAAAACCGCCGCGGCGGTGCAGGCCTGGCCGGCCGTCATCGCGGCCACCCACTGGGACTTGTTCGACCGCACCCGCGCCGACGGCGCGGATTTCTACGTGGGCGAAGAAGAACTGGGCCACATCCACCTGAACGGGGAAGTGCACCTAGCCACGACGCCGGCCCTGGGCCGGCCGCTGCTGACGCAGGGCCTGGCCCGCCCGTTTCCCTACGGCGGGGGCCCCGGCGACTGGGTCACGTTTCTGATTCGCACCGACGCCGACGCCGACCACGCCCGCTGGCTCTTTCAACTCAATTACGACCGCCTGCGGGGCGTGCCATTGGCCACCCTCACCGAGCGCGTCCACGCCCAGCCCCGGCCGTGACCCAGGCCCCTGACCAAGTAGCCGGTACGGCCCACCGTTTCGCTTTTATCACCATCACCCCACCACTATGATTGTTATCACCGGAGCCAACGGCCAATTAGGAACCGCTGTGCTCACCCATTTATTGCGCACCCTACCCGCGACGCGGCTGGTGACCAGCGTGCGCAACCCCGCCCAGGCCGCCACCTTTGCCGAACAGGGGGTGTCGGTGCGCGCCGGCGATTATGCCCGGCCCGAGAGCTTGCGGACCGCCTTCGCAGGGGCCGACCAAATCTTCTTAGTTTCCGCCGATAAGCTCGGGGAAGAAGCCCGGCAACTGCACCGCGTCGCCATCGACGCGGCCGCGGCGTCCGGCGCCGGCCGCATCCTGTACACGAGCCACATGGGCGCGCGGCCCGATTCGTTTTTCGACCCGGCCCAGAACCACGCCGCCAGCGAAGCCCTGTTGGCCACCTACCGCGTGCCGTACACCGCGCTACGCCACGGCTTCTATGCCGAAAGTGCCCTGCACATGGTCGGGTACGGACTGAAGGCCGGCCTGCTGCAAACGCCAGAAGACGGCCCCGTGAGCTGGACCACCCGCGCCGACCTGGCCGAAGCCGACGCGCTGCTGCTGGCCCAACCCGGCCGCTTCGACGGCCCCACGCCCCCGCTCACCGCCGCCGAAGCCGTGACCATGGCCGACCTCGCCCGCCTGGCCTCGGAAATAACGGGGCGCGACATCCAGCACGAGACCCTGACCGATGAAGCCTGGGTGAAGGCCCAAGTAGCGCAGGGCGTACCAGCGCCAGTGGCCGACCTCCTGCTGGGCTCGTTCCGGTCCTCTCGGCGCGGCGACTTCGCCGCCGTCGACCCCACCCTGAGCGCGCTACTCGGCCGCCCGCCGCGCTCTATGCGGGACGTGCTGGCTGACTTTCTAAGCCCAGTTAGCGCCTAACTGCCCCGCAAACACAATTCCCACCGCAAGGAATGGTGAGTAAGTCAGTTGCACGAATCACAACCAAAACGAGCGGACCACTGGCCTGCTCGTTTTGGTTTCACCCCATCTTGCTGCTGTTAGCCCTTCCCTCCGAGCTGGACCGCCTTGAATTCTCTTTGCTGAGGATAATTGTGGCCATATAGCCTGATAGACCCGGTACAGCTGCGCAAGTAAACAGCGCCACCCTGCCCCCGGACGCGCGTCGTACGGCTCACGCCCGCTCCGCTACCAGCCGGTACAGGTCTTGGGCATTTTCAAGAGCGGCGCCCATGGTATTGTTGAAGTAGGCATACACGTCTTTCCCCTCTTGGAGGTAGTCGTGTATCTGCTCGGCTTGGTCGTGTAGAAAGTCGCGCTCGTAGGACTCGCGGTAGTTGCCCTGCGGGCCGTGGAAGCGCATGTAGACAAAGTCGGCCCCCTCGTTAAGGCGGGCGTTTCGGGCGGGACCTTTGTCGTGCAGCACGAGGCTGGCGCCGTGGTGGTCCAGCATCTCAAACGCATCATCTGCATACCAGCTTGGGTGACGAAACTCCACCGCTTTGCGCCACTCGTGGGCGGGGTCTGCAGCCGCAAGCGCATTCAAGAGGGCACTGACCGCGTGTAGCTGACGAATGGTGTTGCTGGGCGGGAACTGAATGAGCAGGCATCCCTTTTTGGTGCCCAACGCACATGCGGCCTCTAGAAAGCGGACCATGCCGGAGAGGTCATCGGCAAGAGCCTTGGTGTGCGTGATATCGCGCCACAGCTTGAGGGTAAAGTCAAACGCAGGGCCGGTTTCACCGGCCCAGGCAGCGAACGTTTTGGACTGGGGGATGCGGTAGAAGGTGCTGTTAATCTCCACCGAGTTAAACAGGGTGGCATAGTAGGTGAGGCGGCTCGTCGCCTGGTAGGCCTCCGGAAAGGTGGCCTTGGGGCCGGGCACGACGATGCCGCTGGTGCCCGTGCGCAGGGTGCCAAGGAGGGCAGGCATGGGAAAGAGTTAAATGAGAGTTTCGGGGTATAACGTGCCACGCGGCCTCGGCGTTTTACCCCAAGCGCCTCTTCACGGGGTTCCAACGTATCACCTGCTTGTCATCGTAGCTCTCTTTGCAGATCCGGCAGGGGGATGCCATCTAGGCTGATAAGTAGCACAGAGTCCCCAATTAGGCTAGCACACGGCAGTCGGGCGAGGCCTAGTACTTGACTGTGTTGCCGCTTTTGCAGTAGTATATCTGCCGACTTGTGACGGGCCCGATTTTGATGGAATTGGCGAAACAAGCAACCCGGTGTATCTGATGCAATACATTACTTAACGTACTGCTTCTTATCGTGCAGCTCGTACCATTTGCCCAAAACACTCCCATACATGTTGCTTTGCTTCTTCCACCTCACAATGCCAATGCTGAGCTAAACCAGAAAGAGTTCTTTTTAGCGAATGTTGCCGAGTGGAAATATTGCCAGCAAATGTGAATGGTGCATCTGTTTCAGTAAGCACGGTATTTCTAGGTAGCGCTTGAATTATCTGCTGCCCGTTGCGACTAGTAACCATCTTATGGTTGACAGAAAAGAGAAATCCAGCAGCTACAGCCTGGCGCAATTCATCAAGCCCCCCCGAAAACCAATGTAGAATAACTTGGTGCGAGGTGCCGCGCACCGCTTGTTTCAGCTCCTCAATGGTTTCGCGGGCAGCCCCGCGGCTATGCACCGTGAGAATTTTAGGCTCTTGCTGCTTAAGAGAATCTAGTATGTTTCGAAACACGGTCAACTGGGCATGTCGCTCGGCTTGCTCGTTAGAAGTGCCATCCAGTCCTATTTCTCCAATGTATTTAGCTTCGGCGAACACAGCTCGCAGCTTTTCTACTTCAGGTGCCCGCCGACTTGCCAGTTCAGGGTGCAGACCCAGCGCCACCCGGATGTTGTAACACTCCTTAAATATCTTCTTATTAGGCTGCCATAGCGTTGGGGTATTGGTAACCGTGATGGTTTTAATGGGTAGCGCATCTTCTTCGGCAACGCCGGTACGAATACCAGGGAATAGGTCTAAGTGGCAATGGGTGTCAACGTAATAACTCATCCTCAGTCAACGAGGCGGACCTGTCGCAACACGGCTTCTACTTCAGCTAAGCCACTCTTGTAAGTAGCCAGCGATTTCTCAGGGTCATTCAGAGGCCCTGTCAGACGGATAGCAGCCGTCAGGAAATTAGGCTGGGTACGTGCTCGCTGGCTTAAGTACCGCAGTGACATGGCGTGCTCTCCCTTGCCCGGTGTATTGTCACTGGTCGAAACGTGTAGCGTTTCGGTATAAATATCAGTTCGATAGGGCGGATATCCATCGGCACGCAACTGGCTATTATCATCAGGTAGTCTAGCTTTTTTAAGGGCTGCCCGGCGGATTATGCACGGCACGCACCGGCCGCAATGGCGCTTGCCCGCGCCTTCTAGGTTGGCATTGCGGGTGGCTGGGCGACTACACGACATGGTATCCACACTAGCTACAAACGCCGGATCAGCGCTTTCAATCAGCATCTCGCCCTTGGTTTTGAATTCAAATGGGTTTGTAATGGTGGTTTCCAGTTGCAGCGCATCAAACAGTTGCTGCATTAGGCTCAGGTAATAGGGGTGCGTGGTGCGGGTGCTGTACGCTCCCAGACGAAGGGGCGTCAACGACAGGTTGAGCGTAATGAAACCGTTTTCTGGAATGTGAAGTTGCTTACGCTGCCCTGCGGCCGGAGCAGGCAGGGCAGAGGCGCAGGCTGCACCCAGCGCCAAGAATAGAAATGAGCGTCCCCGCTCCGTGTTTTCCCCGTCAATAGCCTTATTGTTTTCCTGGGGCTTACCTACCCGCACGTAGGCTTCCACAAGTTGCGGGTCGAGCGTGGGGTAACGACCTGCTAGCGCAGTAGCCGCCTTGTTGCGATATTCGGATACATCGCTGCTCTTGGCATGCCCGACCAACAGGGGCCGCATACCAGCTTGGAGCAATCTCATGGCCCCCAAAAAGCTATCCATGCCGCCGGAAAACAAGCAAATGGTATCCGTAAGATAAGTGGACGGGCGCATGGGACGCTTGGCCACCGTGATGCTGTCGGTGCTGAGCCGGAAGGTAAGTTGCCATAGGTCTCCAGTCAGAAAGTTCAGCAGTTCGGCCAGCAGGGCTTCCTGCGCCTGCCACAGCGCGGGGTCGCTCACGGGAATGAACAGGTGCAACTGCCGGGTCCAGCTGTCGGCCGCGTAGCGGTGCCGCTTCACGCAGGTGTCGGCCGCATAAACGGTCGCGGCGACGTTCAGAAAATCCAACCCCGTGGCCGTAGGTAGCAGATGCAGCCGACGCAAGCTCTTGAGCAGCTTGCTGAAGCTTACTCGCTGCACCTTGTGCGCTGGGTCCTCCGTGTAAAACGTGTAGAATTGGGCGAAAGAAGTTGTATCAGCCCCAGCGCCCGCATCTTGTGGACCTACCCGTAACTCAATACCAACGTGAGCCATATTAACAGAAATTTAAGAGTTTAGGATAGTTTGGATGGCAATGCGGTAAATGCGGGCCAGCTTGCTCTCAATGGTGGCTTTGTCTTGCGCTGCTTTTTGCAGCTCCGGCACGATAGTACTGCGGATGAGGCCGCTCACTATCTGCGAAAGCTGCTCCTCGGCCTGTAGCGCCTGGGCCGGATTAGAGGTCGCCACCGTGAGGTCGCGCCCAACGTCACAGATGAGTCGGTACACCAAGCTTTCCTCCAGAAACACGGCCATCATCTCGGCCACTTGCGTGCTCGTCAGGCTACTTAGGTCGAGCGCGGAATTTTCGTCGATTATGCGCACTACAGCCTGCGCATAGGCATACTTCGTGACGGCGTTATCCAGCAGCGACGATGTGCCGCATACGGCTTCCATCAGGGCCGACAGCACTTCCACCACTGGCCGGCCCGTGTACTGAGCTAGGTTGTACTGGGCAAGCACTGGCGCTATGCCCTGCTGCTGGATATCGCTGAGAATGCCTCCGAACCGGGCCACGGCCCGGCTGGATGACTGAATACGCTGCGCTGCTCGCTGGGGTCCCCCGAGAGCATGGCGGTAATAGTTCTTAACTACCCGGACCAGGCCTGCCGACATGCCTGTGCGCACGGCTTCTCGAAAGCCGCGCTGGCTGGCATCGAAGCGGTTATAGGGAATATCCGGGTTATCATCGTCGGGAACTGGTGGCTCGGCCGGCGCCTCTTCATTGCCTGGCTGGTCCGGCTGGTCGGAGTCTTCCAGCTTGTTCTCCTCCTGCGGGTCGTCATTTTCTTCGGTGTCCTCTTCCTCTGTGTCTTCCTCATCAAGCCAGTCGGGCAGTAAGGGAGTAGCACGACTGATGCCCCGTCGATTGGTAGAAGTTCCCATAGAGTTAGCGGATGGTTAGTTGCGTGATGAGAGTTTTGAGTCCGGCCGAGGCGTCGGCGTTGCGCTGCACGTTGGCGAAAAACTCGGCTTTCGCCTGCAGGCCGGCAGCCGACTGCATAAAGTCCAGATTGGAAGCCACCCAGGTGCCCAGTTCGCGAGCCGGAATGGCCTGAAACAGGTTGATTAAATCCACTTCCAATCCGGCGTGCTGCTGCACCAGGTAGAGCAAGCCTTTCATGGGCATTGATTCGCTACGCCAGCTGTTTTCCTTCACAGCCAGCTTTTCTAGTTGTCGGAACAGCAGCTGCGCTAACGGGTCGGATAGGGCCGTGATGTTGGCCTGCTGGCCCTGCATGGCCATGCGGCTGCCACTGGCCAGCACCTCTAACACGGGCACCAGCGTGTGCGGAATATCATCGAGGGGCTGGAAGCTGATGGCCCGTTCTCGCGCTACAAATACATAGGGGCGCAAATCAACTTCGCCCATCGCGGGCTCAAGCTTGGCCCATGCCAATAGTTGATGCTCCGCAGCGGTTTCCACAGCGGGCTTTGGGGCTGGGGCCGGTTTTTTTACCCTGGCTTTTTCCGCCTTATCAGCTTTTTCTGGCTCGACAGGCTTCTCCAGCCCCTGCACGGTAGCCGAGTGGCCATCGGCTGAAGCAGTGACTTCCGCCAGGATTTGGGTGTACTCCCGCTCGTGAAAGCGCTCCAGCAGCAATAGCTTGGAAAGAATACCCACCTTGAGGTCATTCAAGCCATATATCTCCGCCACGCGCTTGCGCAAGAATACGGTATTCATGAACCGCTTGATATTGCGGGGGTTGCCCCGCAGCTCGGTCGCCAGCGAGCTGCCGAGCTGCTCGCCCACGTGAAGCACCATTCGCAGGTCCTGATTGGTATCGCCGAGTTCCTGGGTAATGAACTCGTACGTAAGCTCTGTGGGGTCGTAAGGCGTTTTATGCGAGCGCTCGAAGGCTTGGCAGATTTCCTGCAGCCGGGCCTGGTCATCCTGTAAATGGTGCTGTAAAAGCAGGAAACGGATGTAATTCTGGGTTTGAAGCTGATTCAGGGAGGGAATACGGATAGGAATCTGGATAAGCTTTTCTAGGTAATGCTTCGTGTAATCGGCCTGAGAAACGGGCAAATCAGGATAGTACCGCCGCACAGCGTACTCAATCATAGCCTCATCCGTAGCAATAATGAAGACAGTACCAGGCACGAAAAGAAACAGCTTGACCGCTTCCAAAATGTCAATGACTGCGCCGGGAAGGCACCTGTCTAGGTCATCCACCAGCACCACAAGCCGCTCAACCTCCACGCGCGTAATCAACTCTTGCAGTTCATCACGGAATGCCTGAATCTGAGCGGGCACCGTTGCCTGCTCAGGTTTAAGCCAAGGTTCGTCATCTTCCGCCGCCACTGTGATTTCGGTGCTGGACTTTTCCTCCTTCGACTCAGTTAGCTTCTTTACTTTGGCTACTGCTCCGGCCAACCCAAATAGGGCTGTGGGAGGTAAACCCAGCGTAGTAGTCAAAGCTGCAGTTAAGGCCAGTTCGCCGGTCGTTTTAGCCGCCTTGAGCCAATTAATGCGACGAAAGATAGACTTGCCTAAATCGAGCACCTGCTGGCTCGTGGAGCGCCGCTTAAGTAACTCATGCACCACCGTCTCCATTAGAGCTGACTTGGTGTCCTCGTAACCTTGGTACAGCCAGCCATTGAAAGTGAAACACAATGTTTTGGGGTCGTCCCGCAATTGTGCATCCACCAGCGACAGGATGGAGGATTTACCCGCACCCCAGCTTCCGTGAATACCAATGGTGAGCGGCCGCAGTGCTTCCTGCTGCATGATGCTTACCAGCGTCTCTGCAATTCGGCGATGTCCGAGTAAATCAACTCGTGCTTCTTGGTCGTTCCACATTGTTACTGGGTTCTCAGAACTGTAACAATTGGGAGAAACCGGAATACTACTCGTCTCATTTTGTGTCGATTTGGTAATAAGCTGGAAAGTACCGGCAACATACTCAATCAGACACTAGTTTCCTAAATTTATATTTTATAATATAAATTTCCCATTTTGGTACTATTTTCCCATCTTGATATTTCAGCTAAGCTTAGATTACCTCTACCTCCGAATCTATCCCAACAATGCTTCTCTCCAAAATTAATCCGTCAGTTGTAGGCGTGTGCCACTACCATCTCAATGTCATCCATGAGCTGCTAGGTCAGGCTGAGGTCTTAAACGTTTTAAAATGGGATTTATGCCTCCTTTAAACAGCATACTGGGGCTAATAATTAAAAAAGGCCACTCACGGTATCGTGAGTGGCCTTTTAGCGCTCCCTCCTGGGCTCGAACCAGGGACCCTCTGATTAACAGTCAGATGCTCTAACCGGCTGAGCTAAGGAAGCAATTGTTTATCCGAAACCCGGTTGTTGTTGTTTCGGACTGCAAACTTACGACCTTCCTCAAAAAAGCGCAAGCTGAAATCAGTTTTTTTTCTAAAAAACTACTAAAGACCTCAGTTTGTGATGCTGAGCAGGTTGCCTTGCAAGCTGGTACTGTACTGTTTAAGCGGCCTGGGAGCCGGACCGCCAGTAACTTGCCCTTTCAGGTCGAACTGCGAATTGCAGCAGGAATCGCGCATAAACAGCCGCGAGCTGCGGTCCAGGCTTACCAGGGCGCAGGCATCGTAAGGCTGGTAGGGGCAGTTGCGCTCGAAGGCCAGGAAGGTGTTGGCGCTTTGCCGCACCACGATGACGCCCTTCACCCCGCCGTCGCCGGCCGGGCCCTTCGCCGGCAGGGCTACGGCCCCGTTGTTGAAGCGGAGCGCGACGTACTCCTGGTTGGTAATGTTAATGCTGAGGTTCACCGGGGCGTACGGGATCAGGGGCTGGTCGCTGTTTTTCTCCCCACAGGCGACCAGCCAGCAGGACGAGGAGATGAGCGCAAAGGCGGAAAAAAGGCGGCCGGCTACCCGGGTTTGGTGATGTTTCATGGCTCGTTCCTCATTCATAAGTGTAGAATCCCCGACCGGTTTTGCGACCGTGGTGCCCCGCATCCACCCGCTGCTGCTGAATGCGGCTGGGGCGAAACCGGCTCTCCTGGTGAAAGGAGGCGAACATGGCACTGGTGACCGCGAAGTTGGTATCCACCCCGATCAGGTCCATCAACCGAAACGGACCCATTTTGAATCCACTGGCCTCCAGCAATTCATCCACCACCTGCAAAGAGGCGACGTTTTCTTCCACGATCTTCAGGCTCTCGACATAATAGTGCCGCGCCACCCGATTTACGATGAAGCCGGGGGCGTCAGCGGCCCGCACGGGGGTTTTGCCCAGGCGCCGGGCCAGGGCTTCCACCGCGTCGGCTACCGCGGGAGCCGTGGCCACCCCGCTTATCACTTCAACCAGCGGCATCAGCGGCGCGGGGTTGAAAAAGTGTAGGCCCACCACCCGCTCGGGGTTCGGGACTGGCGCGGCCAACTGCGTGATGGGCAGCGAAGAGGTGTTAGAAGCCAGAATGGTGGTCGGGTCGTTGATGGCCGCCAGCTCCCGAAACAGCTGGTGCTTCACGTCGAGTCGCTCCACTACCGCCTCCACGATAACGTCGGCCTGCACCAGGTTCATATCGGTGGTGGTGGTGAGGCGAGCCAAGGCGGCGGTGCGCGCGTCGGTGCTCAGCTTATTCTTTTCCACCAGCTTACTCAAACCGGCGGCAATGGCCGCCTGGGCTTTTTCCAGCGCGGCGGGGTTCAGGTCGAATAATATCGTGGGCAGGCCGTGCTGAATAGCCAACTGGGCGATGCCGAGCCCCATGGTGCCGGCCCCCACGACGGCGAGGGTTTGAATGTCGTTCATGCTGAAGGTAAACGGCTCGGCCCATCAAGTATTGTTTGAGGGAGCGGGCGGTGGGTTACCCCAAACTTACTACGAAAGCTTGGCGCCCGGCCAAATGCCATGAAGCAGCTCGCGGGCGTGGCTGGCTCATCAGGCAGCCCGTTCGCAAGTTGGCCCGCGAGGCCCGGCCGGACGGGTTACTTTCGGCGGGGCCTACTTTTTAAAGAGCGAGTTAACGAAAGTATGCCGGTCGAACAGCTGCAGGTCGGTCATCTTCTCCCCTACCCCGATGTAGCGCACCGGAATGCTGAACTGGTCGGAAATACCGATGACCACGCCACCGCGCGCCGTGCCGTCGAGCTTGGTAACCGCCAGGGCCGTGACCTCGGTGGCTTTGGTGAACTCCTTGGCTTGCATAAAGGCATTCTGACCCGTGCTGCCGTCGAGCACCAGCAGCACCTCGTGGGGCGCATCGGGAATCACTTTCTGCATCACGCGCTTGATTTTGCTTAGCTCGTTCATCAGGTTCACCTTGTTGTGCAGACGGCCGGCCGTGTCGATGATGACCACATCGGCTCCCAGCTCCACGCCTTTGCGCACGGCATCGTAGGCCACGGAAGCCGGGTCGGTATTCATGCCGTGGCTTACCACGGGCACGCCCACCCGCTCGCCCCAGATGATGAGCTGGTCTACTGCCGCTGCCCGGAACGTATCCGCGGCCCCCAGCACTACCTTCTTGCCCGCGGCGTGGAAGCGGTGGGCCAGCTTGCCAATGGTAGTAGTTTTGCCGACGCCATTCACCCCGACCACCATAATCACGAAGGGCTGGCCGGAATTACCGGCCCGGTCCAGCATGGCCGTGGAGCCGGAGTTGTTGTCTTCCAGCAGAGCCACGATTTCCTCGCGCAGGATGCGGTCGAGCTCGGCGGTGCTCACGTACTTGTCGCGGGCTACCCGGGCTTCGATGCGGTCAATGACTTTCACCGTCGTTTCGATGCCCACGTCGGAATGCACCAGCAGCCCCTCCAGGTCGTCGAGCACGGCTTCGTCCACGGTGCTTTTACCCACCACGGCCTTGCTTAGCTGCTCAAAGAAGTTGGTTTTGGTCTTCGCCAGGCCCGCGTCGAGCGAGGCCTGCTGCGTCGTGCTTTCCTTGTCTTTCTTAAAAAAATCGAAGAGGCCCATGGGTAGCGCCGACCGGAAGTCGGAGAATCGTTGAACGGTCCGGTAGACATTGTCGGAGGGCCACCGTTCCGCCACCCTTCAACAATTTTCCACTGCAGAGTGGATTTATACTAACACGAAAAAAGTCCCACGGACGTGGGACTTTTCAGCTTTACTTACCTTACCAATAGCCTACTTGTTGCCGGTAGCCAGGTACTCCTGCACTTTCTCGAGCAGCACCATTTCCTCGCGGAAGGTGTAGGCCCCGGTCTTCTCCGACTTAACGGCGCGAATCACCTTTGCCCAGTTCTTGGCATTCTCGGTGGTTTTCAGCGTTGCTACTACTTTCTTAGCCATTGTTCAGGTTATTTAATTTCCTTGTGAACAGTCATTTTCTTGAGGATGGGGTTGAATTTCTTCAACTCAATGCGCTCGGGGGTGTTCTTGCGGTTCTTGGTGGTGATGTAGCGCGAGGTGCCCGGCATCCCCGAGTTTTTATGCTCGGTGCATTCCATGATAACCTGCACCCGGTTTCCTTTCTTGGCCATCTCGACGGGGGTGTGATTTTTAAATTTAGGACTGCAAATGTACGGCTATTTTTGGAAACGACCAAGAAAGCCCAAAGCCAACTTTCAGTTGGCGAAGCAGAACGCCGGCCTCATCGCTGACCCAATACCTTACTCATAGAACTTAGAATTTAGAGCTCAGAACTTAGAACCTAGAGCTGAAACATTGCTTTATTAGCCCCAAGCCGGCTCTTTGCTTCGATCTAAGTTCTCCGCTCTCGGTTCTAAGCTCTAAAAGCTCTTCTTAAGGTTACTTCAGCACCGGCAGCTGCCAGCTTTCCAGGGCGCTGGGTTCGGCCATGAGCTTTTCGATATCGGCCACGGTACGCGGAGCTTCGGCGGAGAGGTTTTCGTAGCCGGTGGGCGTAATCAGGACGTCGTCCTCGATGCGAACGCCGATGTTCCACCACATGGGGTCGCAGGGCGAACCGGCGGGGATGTAGATACCGGGCTCGACGGTAATAACGTTGCCGGCTTGCAGCGGGCCGTAGGTACCGCGGTCGTGCACGTCAAGGCCGAGGTAGTGGCTGGACCCGTGCGGGTAGTAACGCCGGAAATCCTCTTTTTTCTGGAGGATGCCGAGCTTTTGCAAGCCGGCGGCCACTACTTCCTGGGTGGCCTTGTTAGGCGCATCAAAGTCGGCCCCGGGCCGGCAGGCGGCGAAACCAGCTTCCTGAGCGGCCAGCACCAGCTCGTAGATCTGGCGCTGCGCGGGGCTGAACGTGCCCGAGGGCGGCGCCGTGCGCGTGACGTCGGCGGAGTAGCCGTGGTATTCGGCGCCGCAATCCATGAGCACAAGGTCGTTATCGAGGCGTTGGCGGTCGTTGGTTTCGTAGTGCAGGATGCAGCCGTTAGCCCCGCCGCCCACGATGCTGGGATAGCCCTGGAATTCGGCCCCGTAGCGGCGGTACACGTACTCGTGCAGGCCCTGAAGCTCCATTTCGCCCATATCCGGACGCATCAGCTTCAGTACCTCGCGCTGGCCCTGGGCGCTGATGCGGATGGCGCGGCGCAGCAAGGCTAGCTCCTCGGGTGTTTTCAGGGCCCGCAGCTCGTCGAGCTTTTCGCCCAGGGTCGCATCGTCGAGCCGACCGAGCGGATGCGCCTCAATGGCGGCTTTGCGGCCGGCATCGGTGGTGGCCGCCAGGAAATCCTTTAGCAAGCGTGAGTTTGCCAAGGCAGGGTTCTTTTTAATGGCTTCGGGGATGTAGCTAGCCGCCACCTTGCTGTCGCGGAGCCCGTAGCGGCGGGTCAGGTTTTCCGCTTCGGAAATTGCCGGGTTGTAATTGGCCGCCGTCAGGCCAGCCTGTTGCCGGAAAGTGGCCACCAAGCTGAATAAATCCGCGGGGTTGCT
This sequence comes from Hymenobacter montanus, assembly GCF_014699115.1. Classification (GTDB taxonomy): domain Bacteria; phylum Bacteroidota; class Bacteroidia; order Cytophagales; family Hymenobacteraceae; genus Hymenobacter; species Hymenobacter montanus. Next base: position 71,870 of record NZ_JACXAD010000004.1, on the reverse strand, counting down.
GGCGTCGTCGCGGGCGTCGGTGGGTAGGTTAGTAAACAATAGCTTGCCGAAACCGGCCCACTTGATCCCGGCCGCGGCAAAGTCCTGGTTATCGGCGGTGAACTGCAGGCCCAGCTGCGACTTAGCCCCGGCGGCACCCAGGCGGCGGCCGGTCCACTGCTCCTTCTTCGGGTCGTGGGGCCGCACGAACAGCGCCTCGGTAATGCCCGCCTGACCACCGACGACCTGCGGCTGCTTGAAGAGCAGCAGCACCGCGTCGGGCTCGTCGTAGCCGGTGAGGTAATACAGATCGGGGTTTTGGTGGTAAACGAAATTGACATCGTTGGCCCGGTTGCGCTCGGGGGCCGCGAACAGCACCGCCACGCTGCCGGCGGGCATTTGCTGCCGCAGGGCCTCGCGCCGGCTCTTGTGAAAGGCGGGAGAGAGAAAATCCGTTGGCCGGCCCGGAATGGCCATTGCGGCGGGGGTCGGTTTGCCTTCCATCTGGGCTCGGGCCGGGGCCAAACCCAGGCCGGCCAACAGCCCCAGCGACAGGCAGACTTTCAAAAACGACCCTGATGCTTTGGCTCTCATGCTCGGGGGTTGGTTAGGGATGAACGCGGAAAAGACCGAAGTTCCCACAAAGTATCACCCGCAGGCAATACGTTGCACGAACGTCGGTCTTTCCAACGAGCCCGGCCCCAAAAGAGCCGGCGTAATAATCTAGTAGGTAATAAAACCTTCCTGTTTGGCTTTCTTCAACACGGCCATGATGCCGTTCTTGTTGATGGTGCGGATGGTCGAGGTTGCGACTTTCAGGGTAACCCAGGCGTCCTGCTCGGGGATGTAGAAGCGCTTTTTCTGCAGGTTCGGATAGAACTTGCGCTTGGTCTTGTTGTTAGCGTGCGAAACGTTGTTACCAACGCGGGTACGCTTGCCGGTCAAATCACAAACACGGGCCATGATATCGGAGGGTTAAGAATTACAAAGCAGAGAAACGGGCCGCAAATATCGGCAAAAGTCTGGCATTCACCAAGCACCCGGCTCTTATTTCTGCTGGGATGCGTCTGGCTGGCCTGCTTGGGCCCGAAATTTCCATGGGCAGTGCCGACACCCGTTCCGGCAGCAGCTGCCCCGCCGCCGGTGGTACTGCTCGGTAAAGACGAGATAGCCCTCGGGCGTATAGTAAAAGTCGCCGGGCTGCAGCGGCTGGGGAGCGGAGGTAGGCATTGGCAACTCAAAGGTACAATTGGGGCCGCTACCAGTTTCCCCATGACAGCTTGGCTCTTATCATTTCTTACCAAGGTGTAAGCTCAGCGGTGCTGACACGCGTCGGTGAAGCGCGCCAGCAGCACTCTCAGCCAGGCTTCTCTGGACGATCTGAGAGCGGCCAAATTACTTTTGAAATCAATCTGGCTGTTGAAGCTTTATGATTTATATGCTACTGAGAAATTTCCTGGAGGGATGCGGCCCATTCCGATTTGGCAGTGAACCTGTAGCTTTGCTGACCGCCGGCAAAAATGACTGCCCGCGGCAACGCCATTCTGCTTTATGCTCAAAGAACTGTACCGGTTCGTTTCGCCAAAATTTCAGAACCTGTTTCTGGATTACAAAGTCACCTTCGAACCCCGCTACGGCCACGGTAAGCCTCCCCATCAGCCCCTCTACGACCTGATAAACCGGCATAGAGACACCTACCGGAGCCTACTTACGAACATATTGGCTTATCAATCAGAATTCGAGCGTATTAAGGACGCCAAATTTGAAACTGACCCCAATCAGCCCGCCTGGAACAATGCCTTCTTGCCGGGCCTCGATATCGTGGCTATCTACGGCCTGCTGGCACATTTCCGTCCGGAGCAGTACGTTGAAGTTGGCTCAGGCAATTCAACTAAAGTGGCTGCCAAAGCCATTCGGGAACAAGGGCTCTCTACTCAGATTACTTCAATTGATCCTTACCCGCGGGCTGAAATAGACCAACTGGCGCAACATATAGTGCGTAAGCCTTTCGAAAAGACTGATTTCTCGTTTTTGTACGGTCTCAAGGCGAACGACATTCTTTTTATTGACAATTCGCACCGAGTACTCCCTAACTCGGATGCCACTGTATTCTTTCTGGAGGTGCTACCCCGACTAGCTCCCGGCGTAATTGTACACATCCACGACATCTACCTGCCTTACGACTACCCGCAGTTCATGTGTGACCGGGCTTATTCGGAGCAGTACTTACTGGCAGCTTTCATTCTAGCGAATCCTGACAAGTACGAAACAATTTTGCCTAACTACTTCATCAGCCAGGATGCTGAACTAAGCGGCATTCTGAGTCCTCTGTGGCAGCAGCCAGCCTTGCAGGGGGTTGAAACCCACGGGGGCTCTTACTGGTTACGCGTGAACTGAACCGAGGGACGAGCCCGCGTGGGAGACTGCGGCCAGCCAGAGGGTGCGAAGAATTACTCGGGTTGCCATTGCCAGCCCAGGTTTTTGCGCTAGCTGGGGCGCTGGGGCTCCGGCACCTCCGACTAACGCCCCTCGAGCCGAAAACCCGTAATTTCACGCCCTCACCTCTGTTCCCACTGGCCTTATGAACACCTCCTCCCCTACCGCTACGAGTAGTCGCGCCGAGCAGCTAATGCAGCTCGAAGATCAGTACGGTGCGCACAACTACCATCCGCTACCCGTGGTGCTGAGCCGCGGCGAGGGCGTACACCTCTGGGATGTGGCGGGCAAGCACTATTACGACTTTCTGTCGGCCTACTCGGCCGTGAACCAGGGCCATTGCCACCCGCGCATTATTGCGGCGCTTACTCGGCAGGCCCAGCAGCTGACGCTCACCTCGCGGGCATTCTTCAACGACCAGCTGGGCGCGGCCGAAAAACAGCTGTGCGAGCTGTTTGGCTACGACAAAGCCCTACTGATGAACTCCGGGGCCGAAGCCGTCGAAACGGCCCTGAAGCTGGCCCGCAAGTGGGGTTACCAGGAAAAGGGCATTGCCCCTAACCAGGCCCGCACCATTGTGGCCGAGCACAATTTTCACGGCCGCACCACCGGCATCATCTCCTTTAGCACCGACCCCGACAGCACCGGCGGTTTCGGACCGTACATGCCCGGCTACCAGGTAGTGCCCTACGATGATTTGGAGTCCCTGGAAGCCGCCGTGCAGGACCCGCACGTTTGTGCATTTATGGTGGAGCCCATTCAGGGCGAAGCCGGGGTTGTGGTGCCCTCGGAAGGCTACCTGGCCAAGGCGCACGCCATTTGCCGGGCCCACCACGTGCTGTTTATCGTCGACGAGATTCAGACCGGCCTAGGCCGCACCGGCCAGTTGCTGGCCTCGTGCTACGAAGGCGTGCACGCCGACATTCTTATCCTGGGCAAGGCCCTGAGCGGCGGGGTGCTGCCGGTGTCGGCGGTGCTGGCCAACAATGAGGTGATGCTCACCATTCAACCCGGCCAGCACGGCTCAACCTTCGGCGGCAACCCCCTGGCCTGCGCGGTAATGCGCGCGGCCCTCGACGTGCTGCTCGACGAAAAGCTTATTCAGAACGCAGCCGTACTGGGTGAAGTATTCCGCAAGCGCATGCGCCAGGTGCAGGCCCAACGCCCCGAAGTAGTGGAGCTCGTGCGCGGCAAGGGCTTGCTCAACGCGGTGGTTATCCGCCCGCACGCCGATGGCCGCACGGCCTGGGACGTGTGCGTAACCCTGATGGAGCGTGGGGTGCTGGCTAAGCCCACGCACGGCGACATCATCCGCTTTGCGCCGCCCCTAGTGATTACCGAGGATCAGCTGCATGAGGCCTGCGACGTGATCGAGCAAGTTATTCTGGCGTTCTAAGCGCCAAGTCCCGCAAAGTTTTAAGGCTAAACTTCGCGAAGTTTGTCGGTATTAAACCTTGCCTTGGCGCAACTTAACGTTTAGAACTTTGCGGGACCTGGCGCTATCGTACTGGGAACACCAGTCTTTTTTCGGCCCCCACGACGTAGCCATAGTTGGCGCCGGGCTGGTGGGGCTCACGGCCGCGCTGTACGTAAAGCAGCGTCGGCCCGCCTGGCGCGTGGCGGTGCTGGAACGCGGCCCGCTGCCCAGCGGCGCCTCGACTAAAAATGCCGGCTTTGCCTGCTTTGGGTCGATTTCAGAGCTGCTGGAGCAGGAAAAGCGCGGCAACCTGCAAGCGGTGGTGGCGGCCCGCTGCGAAGGGTTAACCCGGCTGCGCGAGCTGGTCGGCGATGCGGAGCTGGACTACCAGCCGGTGGGCGGCTACGAGCTTTTTCGCCGCGAAGAAGCCGCGCTGGCCGCCGAATGCCGCGGGAAGCTAGCTTATTTCAACGCCCTGCTGGCGCCGGTGGTGGGCCGGGCCCGCACTTTCCGCGACGTTAGCGACGAGGTGGGCCGCTTTGGTTTCGGGGGTCTGGGGGCTCTGCTTAAGAACGAGTACGAAGGCAGCCTCGACGCCGGCCGCCTGATGCGCGCCCTGCTGGCCCGGACCTGGGCCGCCGATGTACTCGTACTCACCAGCTGCGGGGTAGAAGCGGTGGAAACTTCGGGAGCGGGCCACCGCCTGCACCTGACGAACGGCGCCAGCCTGGAAGCGGGCCGGGTGCTGGTGGCTACCAATGCCTTCGCCAACGAGCTACTGCCCGAGCTGGGGGTAACGCCCGGCCGCGGTCAGGTGCTGGTAACGGAGCCACTGCCCGACGTGGCCTTGCCCGGCACCTTTCACTACGACCGCGGCTATGCCTATTTCCGGCAGCTGGCCGACCACCGCCTCCTGCTGGGCGGCGGCCGCAACCTCGATTTCGCAGCCGAAGCAACCACGGCCCCTGGTCTCACCGAGCAGGTGCAGCATTACCTGGAAAACCTGTTGTACGAAGTGATAGTACCCGGCCAGCGCCCCCGCATCGACTATCGGTGGAGCGGGGTTATGGGGTTCGGACCGGCCCTGGCTCCGATTATCGAGTGGGTGCGACCGGGCCTGCTGGCGGCGGTGCGCTGCAATGGCATGGGCGTAGCGCTGGGCGCTGGCACCGGCTGGCGCGCGGCCGAGCTATTGGCGACCCGATAGCGGAAAGTAACCGAACTTCGTATCGCATAGTTTACGCTTCACTTTTTGATATTTTGAGTATGCACTTCGCCTTTTACACCCGTTGGCTTTGGCTAGGACTGCTGGCGGTAGCTTTTGTCGGCTCAATGAGTGGCTGCCAGAGCACCCGACCCAGCTTTTCGTTTCAGCCCGCCCCCCGGCGAGCCGCGCCCGCGGTTGATACAGGGGCAGTCCGGATCGAGCGGGCTCAAGTAGCCTCGGTACCGGTGGCCGAGCCGGCCGTTGCCGTTGCACCACGGTCCACTTTCCTTCGGCCGCGGGTACGGGTGCGGCGGCCCGTGTCCGCGCCCCAAGTGCTGGTAACGGATGCGTCCGTAGTTTCGAGCCCGGTGGTAAGGCCGGCCTCGACGCCTCGGCGGCGGCTTTGGGCCCGGCCCCAGGCCCCGGCTGAGGTGGGCTTGGGCACCACGGTTTTGGGCGTGCTGGGCCTGGTGACCCTGCCAATTGCGCTCGTCGGCCTGGCACTGAGCGGGGGTGGGCTGGTATGGGGCATTATAGCCGGGGCGGCAGCGCTGGCCGTACTGGTAGCCTACATCGACCCGTTTGGGGGATAACCCGGTTTGCGGGCAACCTTTGCGGCTTCGTGCTGCGTTGTCGTTGTACTAAACGCTTGTGCTAATTTCTTACGCGCCCGACCCAGGCCCGGCGCTACTTCTTAATATGCTCCCCATTCACCGCCCCCGCCGCAACCGCAAGTCTGAAGTTATCCGCGACCTGGTGCAGGAAACTCGCCTCACCACCCACGATTTTATTTTCCCGCTCTTCCTTATTGAAGGCCAGAATCAAACGTTGGAAGTGAAGTCCATGCCCGGCATCCACCGCTTCACGGCCGACCGGATTATCGACGAGGTCGGCCAATGCGTGGAGCTCGGCGTGAAAGCTTTCGCCCCCTTCCCTAGCATCAACGACGCGCTGAAAGACTGCCTGGCCCGCGAGTCGGCTAACCCCGAGGGCCTGTACCTGAAAACGGTGGCTGAAATCAAGCGGCAGTTTCCCGACATTGTGCTGATGACCGACGTGGCGATGGACCCCTACAGCAGCGACGGCCACGACGGCATCGTTGACGCCGAGTCCGGCGAAATCCTCAACGACGCTACCCTCGAAGTGCTCGGCCAAATGGCCCTGGCCCAGGCCCGGGCCGGGGCCGACATCATCGGCCCGAGCGACATGATGGACGGCCGCGTGGCCTGGATTCGGCGGGTGCTCGACGAGAACGCCTTTCAGCACGTGAGCATCATGAGCTACACCGCCAAATACGCTTCGGCCTTCTACGGGCCGTTCCGCGACGCTCTAGATTCGGCCCCGAAAAAAGGCGACAAGAAAAGCTACCAGATGAACCCCGCCAATAAACGTGAGGCCCTGCGCGAGCTGGCCCTCGACGAAGCCGAAGGGGCCGACATGGTGATGGTGAAGCCTGCCCTGAGCTACCTGGACGTGATTCATGCGGTGAAGGAACGCACTCACCTGCCCGTAACGGCCTACAACGTGAGCGGGGAGTACGCCATGGTAAAAGCCGCCGCCCAAAACGGCTGGCTCGACGGCGAGCGTACGATGCTGGAAGTGCTCACCAGCATTAAGCGCGCCGGGGCCGACGCCATCCTGACCTATTTCGCTAAAGAAGCGGCGGCCGTGCTGCGCCGCGGGTAACCCGCTTTCCAGCTTCTGAGCCGTAGCGCCTGGGTAATTTCAAAGCAGTTCTGTTATCAGGGTACCGGACCGACCGTAGCACCGTAGCGCGGACTATGTAGTCCGCGTCCTGAGACGAGTCGCTAGTGCGGCGCGGTGACGCGAACTACACCGTTCGCGCTACCGCCACGGTACACCTACTGCACTTTTGCCCGATTCCGGCGAGAACAGACTGCATGGATTGGTAATATTCTTTATTAAATATCTTACGCTCGTATAAATATTTATAAAATATGATAATTAGATATTCTTAATTAGTTTCTACCGTTGTTTTACTAACAAAGTCTATCCCTGATCAATGGCAAATATTTGATTAAAAAGTACCTCTAGGTAGATTAAAACGCACTTTCCAATTTAGCACCAGTTCTTCTGCTCCGAGATTAATACGCCGTCGCGAAGGCGGCCAATTCAGCCAGCTCACTGGCTATCCGTCTTTCCCACTCTTGCTGCTTATCCAGGAACAACCCATACTTGGTTTCATCAGCATACTGAATTATTCGCTGGCTGGCCGCCTCATGAGTAGCCCTGAATAACTCATTGACATCCGGCTTGCCGAAAAGGACTATCTTTTTGGCGGCGCCCCGAAGCTGTTGGCGGAGTCGTCGGGCCGCCACCTCATAGATATCCCATTCGGTTTGCAGGTATCGAAGCGCGGAAGCAGTTCTGAGCGTATCGCCCGATTCCAGATCCAGGTAGGAGCCGAGGCGGTAAAAATAGTTCTTAACCATATGGTTTGCATTCTTGCCCAGCAGCTCCATATTGCTCCCGTTCATTTCTAAGCCAAATTCCGCAAAGCTTTGGCTTAGATTGTTTTGGGGCCTTACCTTCAATTGAAAGTCACTGGCCCTTAAGCGCCGGGTAGGGCTCCAGAGCAGGTAGTCAGCCGACAAGGTTTTTACTGGCCGCCAAAATTGCGCGGAGCCCCCAAAACCAGAAAGCAGCAAAAACAAAAAGAATCCCCAGCGGATGATCATGACACTACGCTAAAAAATCACAAAATAAGATCCAGCCGATAGGGGAATTGCACCCCGTATGGTTTTGCGGATTGCGCAGCAACTGCCGGGTTTCTCCATTCAGCGACGTCCCCAAACGGGGTAGATATGGATTCAGGTTGTTTTGGAACCAGGTTTTCATTTCGGAGTTAGCCCAGCTTTTTCTCGAACGGCCACCGCCCCAGCCGACGACTCCACAGCAAGAACGCCCCTACCCCCAGCGTAATCACGGTGAGGCCGGAGAGCATGAACCGGGGGCCGGTGCTGTAGAAAATGAGCAGCCACACCGCAATGGCAATAAGCACGGGCAGTGGGTACAGCGGCATTTTGAACGGTAACGCGGCCGTACCGCGCCGGCGCCGCAGCAGCATCAGCCCCACCGCCTGCCCCACGAACTGGACCAGAATGCGCATGGCCAGAATAGCCGTGATTACCTCGCCCAGTCGGAAAAGTAAACTGAACACGAAGCCCACGCCCCCCAAAACCAGCAGCGACACGTGGGGGAAGTTTTTGGTGGGATGCAGCCGGCCGAAAAAGGGCAGAAACTCGCCATCGGCCGCCGCCGCGTAAGGAATGCGCGAATAGCCCAGCAGTACGGCAAACAAGGAGGCGAATGCCACCAGCAGCACCAGCGCGGTGGCCGCCTGGGCCGCCGCTACGCCGTAGAGCCGCTCCACGAACACGCTCACGATAAACTGCGACTTGTCGGCCACGGCGCCCGTTCCAGCCGCCTGCCACCCCTGCACTTCCTGCCAGGGAATGACCGTGCCTACGCTCCAGTTCAGTAGCAGGTACAGGGCCATGATGCCGAGAATGCTGAGGAAGATGCTGCGCGGAATTATGCGCTGGGGATTCACGATTTCGCCACCGAGGTGACACACGTTGTAGTACCCCAGGTAGGAATAGATGGTTTTGATGGCGGCTTGGCCCATGGCCGCCGAGAGCAGCACGCCCGGCAGAGCCGCCGCGCCGCCAGTGGGCAGCCACGCTACTTCATGGTGGGCGTGGGTGAGGCCCCCAACAATCAGCCAGCCCATCAACCCCAGTACGCCCATCCAGAGCAGCACCCCCAGCTTGCCAATGTCCTCGATGCGGCGATAGAGCAGAATTATCAGCAGCAGCACTACGGCGCCGGACACCAGCTTGGGCTGCCACCACTCCGTCATCGGCACGAGGTAGCCGAAGTACTGGGCAAAGCCAATGGCCCCCGAGGCCAGCACCAGCGGCGACTGCACCAGCGTCTGCCACACGTAGAGAAACGACATGAGCCGCCCCCACTTCTGCTCGCCGTAGGCCAGCTTGAGGAAGCGGTACGAGCCCCCGGCTTCGGGGTGCGCCGCGCCCAGCTCGCTCCAGATTAAGCCGTCGACCACCGCCAGGCCTGCCCCCACCAGCCAGGCCAGCAGAAAATTTGGCCCCATAAAGCCCATGACGAGCGGCAGCGTAACAAAGGGGCCAATGCCCACCATGTCAATCATATTAAGGGCAGTGGCTTGCACCAGGCCCAGGCGGCGCTGCAACGAAGGTTGGGACATAGGGCGAAAGTAGTACCCTGGCCGCAGTCTTACCGCGTATCTGCACCGAACTGCCGGTCCCGATCCTCGGGCACCGTGCCGGGGAACCGGAGCTAGGCACCAACCAACGCCGCCCGGCACCTGCTCCCCCTCTTCCAAGGCTTCGCCACAGTCGCTTCGCTCGTTTGGGGCCGTCTTCCATCCGCTCCATGTCCATACCGTCAGGCTCGCCCCTCCTGCGGCTTCGTGCCTGAAGCGAACCAGGGCCGTACCTAGTAGTGCCCGACCGGGTGCCACCCCACAAGGAATAGGTGAGGCGCCCGGGCCGCGCTAAGCTGATGGGCGCCACCGGCCAACGCCATCCCCTTAGGTTGCGTAAGCGTCCGCATGAGTTCAGCTGCTTCCTCTTCCAAATTTGCCATTTACGGGGCTATCGGGGCCAACATTGCCATTGCGATCAGCAAGTTTGTGGCGGCGTATTTCACCGGCTCGTCGGCCATGCTGTCGGAGGGCATTCACTCCCTAGTCGATAGCGGCAATGGATTCCTGATTTTATTGGGGGTGCACCAAAGCACCAAAGCGCCCGACAAGCGCCACCCGTTCGGCCGCAGCAAAGAGCTGTATTTCTGGGCCCTCATCGTGGCCATCCTGGTGTTTTCGGTAGGCGGCGGCATGTCGTTTTACGAGGGGGTCGAACACCTCAAGCACCCGGCTCCCATTACCGACCCCACCTGGAACTACTGGGTGCTGGGCCTCTCGCTGCTTTTCGAGGGAATCTCGTGCTTTCTCGCTTTGCAAGCGTTCAATGAGGACCGTGGCACCGAAGGCTTCTGGCAAACGCTACGCCGGAGTAAGGACCCGGCGGTGTTTGCCATTCTGCTCGAAGACATGGCCGCGCTGCTGGGCCTGGTCATTGCCCTGCTGGGCGTGTACTTCGGCCACCTGCTGAATAATCCTTATCTCGACGGGGCCGCCTCCATCGGCATCGGTACGCTGCTGGTGGGCGTCGCAGTTTTTCTCATCTACAAAACCAAGGGCCTGCTTATTGGCGTGGGCGTTGAAGAAGAAGTCCTCCTTGACCTTCAACGCATCGTGCAGGCGCACCCCTCCGTGCAGCACATGCGGGCCCCGCTGACCATGTACCTTGGGCCGGCCGATGTGATTCTGGCGCTTGACATCGAGTTCGCGAACCACCTGTCGGCGAATGAGGTCGAGCAGGCCGTGGACGAGCTGCAAAACGCCATCCGGGCCCGGCACCCCCAGTTTAAACGCATTTTTATTGAAGCCAAGGCCATAGACGAGAACGAGCGAGTGGAAAGCGCGGCCACCACTTAGCCACCCCAATCCGCACCCGCCCGGAAAAAAGCAGTTACTGACAAGGGCGAGCACCAATTGAATATTTTTACCCCGAAACACCTTGCGGCCTCGCCCCGGGCTAGCCCGGGGAGCGCTCGGGGTTAACCTTTCCCGGGTATAATCTGTACATAAGAACGTTGCCCAGCTGCTTCCTTGCGGCCGGGCAATTTTCATGAAGTGAAGTCTTTATCCGATGCCTGAATCAACTATTACTGACAATCCTTTTCGCTCATTCTGGTGGGGCGGCTACGAGTGCACCGACCAGCTGAACTGCTTCGGCCAGCGGGTCGATTTCCTGCCCCTTACTGGTCATTTGCAGCTTATCGACGAAGATTATGCGGCCTTGGACCAGTTCCAGATCCGCACCGTGCGGGAAGGAATTCGGTGGGCTCACATTGAGAAGGCCCCCTACCAATACGATTTCAGCACCGTAAAAACCATGCTCGACGCCGGCCAGCGCCATGGCTTGCAGCAGGTGTGGGACCTGTGCCACTTCGGCTTTCCCGACGACCTCACGCCGCTGCACCCCCTGTTTGCCCGGCGCTTTGCCGCCCTCTGCCGCGCCTTCGTGGACTTCTACCGCAGCCAGCGGCCCGAGGGCGTGCTCATCGTGACGCCCATCAACGAGGTGAGCTTTATTTCCTGGCTGGGCGGCGACGTGCGCGGCACCTCCCCCTACTGCCACCACCAGGGTTGGGACGTCAAGTACGGGCTGATGCGCGCCTACATCGAGGGCAGCTACGCCCTGCGCGAGGCCGACCCTGGTATTCGGCTGCTCACTACCGAGCCGCTCATCAACGTGGTGCCCCCGGCCAACGCCGGGCCCCAGCACCGCCGCGAGGCCCGCGACTCGCACCGCAACCAGTTCCAAGCCACCGACATGCTGTGTGGCCAGCTGTGCCCCGAGCTGGGCGGCGCGCCCGAACTACTGGACATCGTCGGCTTTAACTACTACTACGACAATCAGTGGCAGCTGCACCCCTACCGCAAGCTCGGCTGGAACGACCCGCGGCCCGACCCGAGCTGGGTGCCGCTGCACAAGCTTCTGCACAAGGCCTACCGCCGCTACGGCCGGCCCTTCGCCATCACCGAAACCAGCCACCCCGGCATTGACCGGCCGCTGTGGTGGCGCATGATCGGTGAAGAGTGCGCGCTGGTGCTGCGCCAGGGCCTGCCGCTGTGGGGCACCTGCCTCTACCCCATCATCGACCGCCCCGACTGGGACCACCTCGACCGCTGGCATCGGTCCGGCCTCTGGGATGCCGACTTAGGCCGGCCCGGCCCCGCCCGCGTGCTGCACCAGCCCAGCGCCGAAGCGCTGCACCAGGCCCAGGCGCTAGTGGCGGCGGCCAACCCGGCCCGGCGCACCCAAGGTATTAAAATCAACCCGGTGCAACCCCTGATTTCCCAAGCCGCGCCGGCTTTCAAGCTATGAGCACTACGGCTTATTTGGACTCCCCGCTGGGTACCCTGGCGCTTATCGGGTCCGAGGCGGGGCTGAGTGCCGTCAGCTTTAACGAAGGAGCCGGCCACTTGGCCACGCCCTCCCACGAGGTACCCGACTGCTTACGCGAGGCGCATCGGCAGCTGCGAGCCTATTTCGGCCGCGAGCTGCGCGATTTTGACTTAGTGTGCGCGCCCACGGGTGGCACCGGGTTTCAGCGGCAGGTTTGGGCCGCGCTGGGAAGCGTGGGCTACGGCCGGACGGCTTCGTATCTGGACGTGGCCAAGCTGCTGAACAATCCGCAGTCGGTGCGGGCCGTGGGGGCGGCCAACGGCCAGAACCCACTGGCCATTGTGTGGCCCTGCCACCGCATTATTGGGGCCGATGGCAGCCTGACGGGTTACGCCGGCGGCATGCACCGCAAAAAGTGGCTGCTGGAGTTTGAGCAGCCCACCCGGCAAGGCGCGCTGTTCGGATAAGTTTACCGCGGTAATCTGTTCCTCTATCACGCTATGAAGCAACTGCTGATTAGAAAAGCCACGCGGGCAGATCTGCCGATTCTACTAGAGTTCGAGCAAGCCATCATTGAAGTTGAGCGCCAATTTGACCCTACCCTGGCGCTGGCTAACGTGAGCTACTACGACCTCGCCGGCATGATTGACGCGCCCCTGGTGGAGTTGCTGGTAGCCGAAATCAACGGGGAAGTAATAGGCTCCGGCTATGCGCGGCTCGAAGAATCGAAGATATATTTAAAGCACCAACGCCACGCCTACCTGGGTTTCATGTACGTGGTTCCTAGCCAGCGTGGGCAGGGCGTGAATCAGCAAATAATAGCGGCCCTCAGCCGCTGGACAGTAGCCCGGAACGTGCATGAGCAGCGGTTAGACGTGTACCACGATAACCAGGCGGCTATCCGAGCCTACGAAAAAGCTGGCTTCCGCCGCCACCTAACGGAAATGCGCCGGGGCCTATGATACCCAGCCGGGCTACGCTGCCGCCGGCTTCAGCAGCCGATAAATTACGTTGGGCTGCTAATACAACTGGAGCACCATCAGAACATAGTGCCGGCCAGGGATGGCGATATAAAGCGCGCTGCCCAATAACCTTTACTCGGTCGCGAAAACGAGCTGAGCGCTAATACCGGAGTAACTGGTCGGCCTGGGCGTACTGCCGGCCCTTTACCACAGTGGCCGGTTGGAGATACCCCTGATGGCTGCTGCCCTTTGGCAGCTTTTTACCCCCTTTTAACTTGGCTACTGGAGCAAACCTATCTTCCCCAAAGTCAGGTAAGTTTCGCTGCGACGAGGGGCGCCGAGACAGCTACGTACGCAAGATCTTCGCTACGGCGGCTGGGGCACGATGACGTATTGGGCGGCTATCACGATTACTATAGCGGCCAATATAGCCGCCGGCATCAACCAGAGAAAACGACGCATAGCATACAATCAACAACAGAGCGTTCCAACGACCATCGGCCGCCACGCGCCCCACTTATGACCTATGCCCCTGACCGCTGCAGTTTGCCCCGGCCGGGAGTCGTAACCGGGTCTCCGGCTTGGCAGCCCGGGCTTTATCTTTGTCAGCAACTGTGTTCCGCCTTTTTAGTAAGGTGTTTCATTTGTCTGATCCTTTATTTCGCCCCCTGTTAATGCCCACTTTGCTCAAAACCATTTTGCAGTCAGTGGCTGCGCTGTCGCTGGGGCTGTGCCTGGCTCTTCCCGCGCAAGCCCAACGCAAGGGTCGCCCCGGTACCGTGGCCAACGCCGATGGTAGCCTGGGCGCGCCAGTTCCGCCGCGCCCCGCCCGCTTGCAGCCCTTGTTTGGCGGCCTCACTCCGACCCAGGCCACCCAGGTTATCGGGGAGGCTCAGCTTAAGGCCATTGCGGCTAGCTTTACCTCGCCAGCGGAAGCCAGTGCCTTCTTTACCACCAAAGGCTTCGAGTACCTGCGCGAGAACCAGCCCGACACCGCCACCTACCGCTTCAATCTGGCCTGGCTGCTCAACCCGCAAAACGCGGACGCTTACCGCGGCTTAGGCATCATCGCCAGCACCCAGCCCACTGCTGATGCCGCCATTGCCCTGCTCACCAAAGGCCTGGCCTTAGCGCCCACGAATCCCTTGCTCATGAGCGACCTGGGAGCCAGCTACCTCATTCGCTACAACACCGCCAAAAAGAAGAAGGACTTGGCCGCGGCCCTGGACTTGCTGCAACGGGCTACCACCGCCGACCCCACGAATGCCGTGGCCTGGCAGCAGCTGGCCCGGGGCCGGTACTACCAGGAGAAGTACCCCGAAGCGTGGGCAGCCGTGCACAAAGGTCAGTCTCAGAGTGTCACCAGCCTCGACTTCGAGCTCATCAGCGACCTGCTGGCCAAACTGCCCGACCCCCAAGGCACCTTTAAATAAGGCCCGCGAACCCGACGGATTTCGGCGCTTTGTGCCTGGAAGGCCGTATAAGCGGTTTTCTTCTTTTTAGCTGGACAGTATGTGTTTTCGTGCGTTAATCTTTGGAGCCGGGTTATTTACCACCGCCGTAGTTGCTATCCAACCGGCCCAGGCGCAGCACCGAAATCAGTTGCGCCACTATAATAGCCAGGGCCGCCCGTACTATCGCGGGTCGTTGCACCTCACACTAGGCGGCGGCACCACTTTTTATAACGGCGACCTCGGCAATAACCCCGGCGACAATTTTCTGGGGCCGGCGGTTAGCCTGGGCGTACTTTACCGCCTCACCACGCACCTGCACATCGGCAGCGAGTTTTCGTATTTTGAGATGGGAGCCCGCGATAAGGCCCCGGACCGTGGCTTGGCTTTCGTCAGCCAAAATGGCCTGGGTACGGTTTTCTTTCGCTTCGATCTACTACCCGACGAATCTATTTACGCCGCTTCCGCGGCGGAGCCGCCCAGGCTGCAGGTGTTTGTCCAGGGCGGAGCCGGGCTGTTGCTTTACAGTCCGAAATCGTATTTCGGCAAGGAGCCGGCTACTCCTAACACCTCTTTCCTAGAACCTGAGCGCAACGATTACCCGGCCCTGGCCGGCGCCGTTCCGGTGGGGGGAGGGTTCAACATCCGCTTCAGCAACCAGCTGCGGGCCGGCCTGGAGGCCAACTATTACCTCACCACCACCGACCAGCTGGACGACATCAACGTCCGCCTCGGCGGAGCCTCCCTTGGCAACGACGGTTTCGTCACCGCAATCCTGAAGCTCGATTACTCACTCAAGTAGCACTCCCTCACCCTTGAAACCGAAAAGGCCCGTCAGCAATACTGACGGGCCTTTTTTATGGGCTTACGGCATCGGCCTCAAGCTACTCCTTTACAAAGCGCTGGTGGAACACTTTCTGCCCGTCGCTTACGGTCAGCGTGTACATGCCCTTGGCTAAACCACCGATGGTTAGCGTGCCGTGGCTGTAGGTAGCACCCTCCACGCGAACGCCGCGAATGTCGGTCAGCGCCACGCTGGTGGCTTCGGCGTTGCCGGGCAGCACGAGGCGAATGGCTTCAGTGGCCGGGTTCGGGTACACTTCCAGGGTCCGGGCCAGCTCATTGCCCAGGGGCGTATCGCCGCTCGTCAGCGTGGCGGGGCCGGTAAGGGCGCCGCCGGTAATGTTCAGCGTGTAGTCCTCGGTTTCGCCGTAGCTGTAGCTGCCGCAGCTGGTGGTCCCGCTGGCGTCGCTCATCACCACCCGCAGGCGGGTAGGACCGGACTTGGCCGTGCTCGGCACCGTGAAGCTGCCGCTGAGCGTGGCCGAGCTGGAGCTGCTGCCGCTCAACACCAATTCGCCGGTGTCGGTGAACACGCCGTTCTGGTTGTAGTCGATGTAGATTTTCCAGTATTCGGTGTACGCCGTGCTAGCGAAACCAGCGGAGAAGCGAATAGTCTGGGCCGAACCGGCGGCCACGCTCGTGCTGCTGGCCGTACCATCGTAGTAACCGGCGTCTTTGCTGGAGGTGCGATTGATGGAACCGAGGTTCACGAGATCAATCCATTCGTAAGCCTGGCTACCTCCTTTGGTAGTGCAGTACGTGATTCCTCCGGTGGGCGGAGGCGTGGTGCCGCCGCTATAAGCTGCCCCGACCCCCACGGCGTACCAGGCATTCGTCACCGCAATCACTTGGTCCGAGCCAGCCCCGTACAGGTCGGTGGCGGCTTGAATGGCGAACGAGCGAGCCTGCGCGTAAGTTGAGGAAGACACCATGTACACGCTTTCCATGCGGTAGGTAATTTTAGCCGCGGCATCGAGACCTACTCCGGTTACGCTGTAGGCATTGCCGCCTTCATTGGTACCCGATTTGCCCACCGCCAGGATGTAGTACCAGTGGTTGAGCACGCCTGAGTTAGTGTGCACGCCGCCGTTGTCGGCGGTGCCGGTGTACCAGTACTGGCCCCGGTAGTAAGCCGGCTGGCCCAAGGACTTAGGGTCGCTCATTGAGCGCAGAGCGGCTTGCTGCTTGTCGATTTCCTCACCAATCAGCCAGGTCGACTTCGCCTTCACGCCCCCCGAAACAACGCCCAGCGTGGCCACCGAGTAGGCCTCAATCGAAGCCCCCCAGATGTCAGAAAGCCCTTCGTTCATGGCGCCGGACTCGTTGGAGTAGGTAAGATTAGCCGTTCTCTCGCACACGGCGTGGCCAATTTCGTGCCCGCACACGTCCAGGGCCGTCAGCGGGCGGAAGCGCGTGGCCCCGTCGCCGTAGGTCATTACCGAGCCGTTCCAATAAGCGTTTTCGTAGCCCGCGGCGGTACTCGGCGTGTCGTCGAAATGCACGTAGCTTTTGATTTTAGCTCCGGCGTTGTCGTAGCTATTGCGGCCGTGCACGTTTTTCCAGTAGTCGTAGGTGCACTGCGCTCCGATGTGGGCATCGCCGGCTACGTTATCGAAGTTGGCATTGTTGTACTCAGCCGACGTCCAGTTGTTATCGCCGTCGATAAAGTCGACGGCGGCAGTGTAGCTGTTGCCTTTTCGGCAATTGTACGTTTCGATGCCTTGCCCGCGGGTAGTACCCTCGCGGAGAGAATAGCCGCCCGTGGCGGTGCCGTTGTTGAACGTGCGCGAGCCACTGTAAGCCGTCGCAAACGTACCCGTAGCCGCGGCATGCTTGATAATGGCATCCGTCATTACTACTTCACCGGTACGAGCGTCTACGTAAAGGTAGGCGCGGCTAATGGGCTGCGCAGCGTATATGTTGAACTTCCACGCCAGTACTAACCGACCTGCTTCGGCGCTTTTACGGTTGTCGCGCACCACGACCAGCTCACCCGTGGGGCGGAAGGAATCGGCATCGGCTTCATCGGTCTGCCACATGTACTTGCGGGCTCCTACGTGGGCCAAAGCCCGCTTCAGGGCGGCTTCCTCGCTCAGCGATGGGGTGACGGTCAAGTCCGCAATCCGCTCAAAATCGCCGCTGATGCTTTCAATGACGTCGCCCTTAGCGTGCACCGTGTAGTCCGCGTGCTCTACCCGGACGCCTTTGTAGTACTGCGCGAATTTCTGGTGAGTGAAGCCGAGCTGATCGGTTTCGATGGTACGCCGTACCATTTGGTCGGCGCTGGTAAGGCCCAGCTGCTGGCGTAGCAGCTGAGCAGGATCGGCCCCGCGGTAGGCCATTTTCCCTTGAGCGTTGAACTGCACCAGCACCGGCTGACTGTCTTCGCCTAATACTTTGGTTTGAATACGGAGCACATCCTGAGCTTGAGCGGTAGTACCCCAGGTGCCGAGCATCAGCAATGCCACAGCATAGTATTGTTTTTTCATGTTGATGAATATTGGTAGATTATGGGATTGGTCTTGGAGCGATTAACTGATCCTCACCAAACTTTGCGCAACATAAATGTTTTTATTGCTTTCACCACCTTATTTTGAAAATATGGTTAAAAATGCCCGAATTTTATACCACTACCCCATTGAACCCACCCCTCCTTCCATTTAAAAGTATTCCTTTAAATGTGACTTAAAAAAGAGTTGATTTTTGCTGGTACTTATTGGCCTCAGAAAGACACGTATATCGCTAATTATTCTAGCAAACCCGAGTTGCGGACTAGCCGCATCACGGTCGTACCCGGTAGGGCGGGAGGTTGGTAGAGAATGGTACCCCGGACCAAATGAAAGCCGCGGCGCGGCGACAGGCCAAGGCCAACAGCCGAATGGGTCACCGCGCCGCGGCTCGCAACCACTAAGCCTCTTTAAGTACTACCAACCCACCGCCGCTAGAAGGCCATTTCGCAGCTTGAGATAGCTATAATAGTAAAATTACCTCGCCAAAAGATTGTCTGATGAGCACAAGCTGGTTTAGGCAACTACTCAAGGGCTAGACCGGGCTTCACAGGTAGGGGGCTAGCTGCAACTCTCTGGTCGGCGGAGCTGGTTAGCTAGCGCTCTCTTCTACTGCTCCCCGCCAGGACTAATCCATCATTCAACTCGTGTTGCATTTTTGTTAATTCAACAATATAATAGCAATTTGCAAATGTTGAGCGGTAATTTTGGGGCTGCTTTGTACCGCCTGACCCCATTGCCCATGATCAATATTTACCCTCGGTGCGACTGCGCCGTCAACTTCCATAGCCTCCTAGCCTCGACCAGAATCTGACGGTGGGCAACCCTACCGAGACCCGTGGCTGCCCTGCGCCAGCCTACTGTTATCACCCGGCGAAGCCTTGGTGTACGCACACCAGGGTACCAACGATATAAGCCGTGGAAGGGGCCACGACCCGCAGCATCGCAATCGACACACGCAACAAAAAAAGCAGGACCCAGGGCTGGAGCCTGTACCGCCCCAACGGGCGGCCATCGGAGCCACGACTAGCATTGACAGGCTCTCAACTCTGCTGGTGGCGGTGCGGAGCATGGTGGTAAGCAAACTTGATAACCGCCCACCAGATAAGCGGCCCAGCCTGTTTCCCTCACCGTATTTCCGACTAACTCATGTTGTCATCTTCTTTCATTTCTTGCTTACGCCTGCTTACGTCGCTGCTGCTCATCAGTAGCTTTCGGTTGGAAGTGGCCCGCGCCCAGACCCCGTACCCGCTAACCTCCGGCCTCTACTCGGAAGACTTTAGCTCCATCGGCACTTGGACTACTAACTTTGGTGGCCCGACCCAGGCCACCCGCTATAGTGCCGCCTCGCCAGTGAGCGGAACGGGCCAGCCTACCCAGAATAGTGTTTTTGCCACTGGTTTCAGCGGCGGGGTGCAGCGGGGCACCCAGACCATCGTGCTGCTGGCCACCGGTACCAACGATGGGGGCAACGCCGCCGCGTTCGACCTGAACCTGAACTTTACGGGCACTACTGCCGGCACGATCTCCCTGGCCTGGGCGTCCGTCAACAATCAGACCGGCAACCGTCAGGCCACCTTTAAGCTTCAAACCAATACCGGCGCCGCAGGTACCTTTGTCGACCTGCCAGGCTCCGCCGTAGTAGTGGTGAACGGAACACCATCCACCGGCCAACTGACCAACCTGAGTCTGCCGGCAGCCTTTGACAACATGGCTAACGCTAAAATCCGGTTCTTCCTGGTGACCTCCTCCGGTGGCACTTTCGGCTCGCGCCCCAGAATTAGCCTGGATAACGTGGAAGTAAAAGCCTCTTCCGTGCCCTTGCCCATCACGCTTGTGAGCTTTACCGCGAAGGCCATTGGCCGCGATGCGCAGCTCACGTGGCGCACAGCGCAGGAAGTCAACAACCGGGCATTTGTGGTGGAGCGCTCCCTGGATGGTCATACCTTCTCGGCTGCCCATACCATAGCCGGACGAGGTACCTCGAGCGCAGAGCACACTTACGCCCACACCGACCTGGGAGCCTTGGACGTGGATCGGACGGTCTACTATCGCCTCCAGCAAGTCGATACGGATGGCAGCGCGCACTACTCACCAATAGTGGCCATAAGGTCAGCGGCCGGGGTGTCAGCGGCCTTCTATCTTCTTCCCAATCCGGCTCGTGGGCAAGTGCAGCTTATTGGGGCCCTCTCCCCTACGCTGCAGTTGCTGGATCTGACGGGGCGAGTGCTACGCACGCAGGCTAGCACCCAACCGGTGGCGTTGACCGGCCTGAACCCCGGTATATACCTCGTGCATTGCGGCAGCCATAGCGCCCGCCTGCAAGTAGAATAGGATAAGAACAGCTAAGCGCTCATGGTTACTAGGGGGTGTGGCGAGTAGGCTGTTCGGTCATGCTGAGCTTATCGGAGCATGTGAACTGAATCGTGAAGACGGCTTCAACGTCCTGGGTCCAACACTTCCACAAACGGCAGTACAAGGATCCGGATGCATTATCCGCGCACCTAACAGGGCGTTAATTCTTGAACTTGATGGGTGGATGGTACCCCAAGACGTAGCGGCGTTGGGTGAAAGGAGATAGTGAGTCAGCAGGTGGTTTACAGGGCTAGTGGAGCCACTACTATGCTGTAGCTAAAATCCATACTACCAGGCTCTTCTTGGTTAAACCGTAACACACGCTCTTTGGGAGCTGATTTTTTGCGAATCGGGCAGCTTTATTGCCGTAGGGAAGAAGAGAGAACTCTGAAATGGGCTGGCAGCACTTTACCCGCCAGTCTACCCGGAAAATGGATGCCGGGCGCGGCCATCGGCGGGCTGAGCGCTGGGTAGCTGCGGGGGCGGCGGTACTCGCTTAGAGCCTGTTATGCACCTGTACCGAAATTTGGGGCATGGCAGCTATCGGTTCCTACCCCAGTGATGTTAAAGCAAAGAATGGGTTTGTAGCGCCCTATTGGGCCCTGATGCGGGAAGAAGTTCCGCAACGGGAATACCTCTTGCGGGCCTTCTGCAACGCCTTGCGCTACGTGGCACACACGGGGCGCCCCTTAGCGCTACCTGCCGCATGACCTGCCGCCTTAGTCAGCCGTCTACCAGCAGTGGACGCGCTGGCGGGATGCGCGCGTATTTGAATCCATTGTGCACGATTTGAACGCGTTGCAGTGTGTGCTACTGGGAAGGTCTGCAAGTCCGAGAGCGGGCACCGGGCCGGCTACGACAGGGCCAAGAAGCGTACCAGCCGCCAAGCCCGCATCGCCGTGGATACGCTCGGCCAGCTCTTACGCGTGGTCATCTCCCCGGCCAACGAACAGCAACGCGCACAGGGGGACACGTGTGCCGCCGGGTGCAGGAAGTGAGCGGGCAAACCGTCCAGGTGGGCTTCGTGGACTCGAGCGATACCGGCGGGGATGCAGTATATGCGGCAGTGGCACACGATATTGCCTGGCAGGTTATTAAGTCAAACCGGCTTCGTCTTTTTGCCGCGTCGCTGGGTCGTGGAGCGCAGCTTTGCGTGGCTCAGCCGGTTCCGGCGATTGGGACGGGATTATGAGCGGCTCAGTACCACGCTCCAACACCTGCATTTTGTTGTCTTTGCGTGCATCATGCGCGCCAGACATGCCGCAAGTGCATAATAGGCTCTAAGAGAAGCCCCTGAAAAGCAACTTAGCAGGTGACCTTTATTGTGGTCAGGGATAAATGACAGGTTTTACGTACACCCTGCTCTTTATTTCATGTTTCGCTCCATCATTTGCCTACTTATGCTAGCCGTGATTTGCAGTAGCTGCGATGAGCTAAGCTGCGATGGGCTAAGGCCTCCCATCGCCTTCAGCTCCCCTCCTAACGGCAAGGCAGAAAATTTGCAACAGATTCTCGGTTCGCAACTCACGCTCACTTCGGAACGGGATACGCAACACGTCTGGGTGCATTTCGATCCTCATACGCAGTTAAATCTGCTGGCAGCGGCCGAAACTGGCGATACGCTGTTGCTGGCCCGGGTCGTTCGACATCACCGACTTTTTTACTTCATTGAATCGGCTAGTGATTCAAGCTACGCGGTCCATGCTGTGCGTATCCGCAAGCGCTTTGTGCAAGGGCTAAACACTAATTGGCAGCAAATGATCTATCTGGACAACGCCACCAAGAGAGGCCATTATGGGGACCTGATTCAATCGCGCGATCTGGAACGCGGCAGCCAGTTGTTACGCTTTGACCTAAAATCACTACACCCCTTTTTTCGCACTGTCTTAGATAGCTTACCTCGTTATTCCATAACTCATCCCGAGGTAGTATCCCCCGTGCAGCAGCCGAGCCGCCACGTAACGATTTCCGAAACGTCGGCTTCAACTGGACCGCTCAGCATGTACCCAAACCCCGCAACGGACCAGGTCACCCTTTCTTTTGCGACGACGGGCCGGTGGACCGCCCAACTATTTTCTCCGGATGGCCAATTAGTACAGACTCAACAAGTACAAACCTCCTCCGTGGTTCTTCCACTCACTCAGTTACCGCCAGGAAACTACTTAGTAAAGCTGACAGCGGATGGCAAAGGGTATATCACCACGAAACATCTACTCGTGCAACGCTGACGCTAAGAAAGGTCGGTGACTACGAACACGATAACACAGGATACTCCGAAGCGGGCGGGCTAGTCCGCACCACGCTAGGCCGTAATTTGGACAGGGCCCGGAAGTAGGTTTGGCAAGTAGTCGCGAACGCCGGCATGCCGTCTTTGGAGAGGGAGCGTAGCGCGGTGCCGTTCGGCCAGCCAGCAATGTTACGGCAATGTCAACAATTAGCGGGTTAGTGTTCAGTATGTGACGTATTTTTGGGCGCTGGATTACTGCTTTTTTAATAATGGCTTAAGCGTTCCGCCTTTGTGGCTACTTTTTCATCCCCCCCTTCCCACCCCCGACCCATTATCGAACCGCAGGCAGTTGGCTTAGAGTCCCAGAGCTGGGTGGAAGCGTGGGCCCAGTTGAATTTTCGGCTTCGTCTGGGGTTAGTCATGGCTTTCGTGCTGGTTTTGGTGCTGGTAGTACCGCACTTCTACCAGTTCATTCAGTCGCGCCCGGGCCAACAGCTCGCCGACCCGCTGCTGGCCCTGCTGCCGATACGTGATGTATCGTCCCCCACGTTTGCCCTGATTTATGGTAGTTCCGTTGCTACCATCGCTTTTTTGCTTCCCCGGCCGCAATTGCTGCTGCGAGGCTTATGGGCGTATTTCTTTTTGCAAGTATTACGCATGCTCACGCTGTGGCTGGTGCCCCTGGATCCTCCCACCGAGCTGGTTGTTTTGCACGACCCGATGATGGACCACCTCTTTGGCGTAACCACCCAACCCATAGTTCGTGATTTATTTTTTTCGGGGCACACTGCCACCATGACGCTACTGGCGCTGGTAGTGCGCGGGCCCTGGTGGCGATGGGGCCTGGCTCTGATGACGGCTGCCGTCGGCACACTGGTCTTGGTGCAGCGGGTGCATTATTCCTACGATGTACTGGCGGCCCCATTTTTTGCGTGGTTGGCTTACTGGATTGCGGGACAGGTTACCAAGCCAGTAAGGGAGTCAGGCGAGTAAGCCCGCTCGTCGCAGCCAGCAAAGTGAAGCTGCTCTCCTTCTCTGAGCGCCAACCAGAAAATTTAAAATTCTATTAGCTTAGAATCAAGCATTCCCAATACTTTACTCATCAGCTGATCATCCTAGCAGACCAGTTGACGGATGGCGCAATGACACCGAACGACGCGGAACGTCGTGAGCTTTTCCAGGAGCCGACGATTACCTATTCCAGGTACTTCTCGTAGATTCCCGCCGCGATTTTCTCCACTAAGCCTTTGGGCACGAAGCTGGTGAGACCGGCCGACATCTTATTGAGCACCCCGGGTACCACCTCAGCTTCGCCGGCCAGCAGGCCGGCTACCGCCGCTTCGGCCACCGCTTCGGCGGTCATGGATACTTTGTTGGCCGTGGCCTGCAGCTCGGCTCCCATGCCAGCCCGATCGGCGAAGCTGGTAGTAGTGGCACCGGGGCATAAGCACGTCACGGAGACGTTGGTCGTCTTCAGTTCGTAGCGCAACCCCCGGCTGAAGCTCAGCAAGAAAGCCTTACTGGCCGCGTATAGCGACAACGATGGCACGGCCTGGTAAGCGGCGGTGCTCGCTACATTGAGCACGTAGCCCTTCGGCACTTTGTGCAGGGCGGGCAGCAAGGCGTGAGTCAGGGCCACCGGCAGGTGCATGTTCAGCTGCAGCATATTTTGCTGCTCGGTCAGCCCAAGCTGCTCAAAGCGCCCCCAGAGGCCATAACCGGCATTATTCACCAGCACGGCCAGCTCGTCGGTTTGCTGCCGGGCCCACGCCGCCACTGCTTCGGCAGCACCGGGGGCCGCCAAATCCAGGGTTAGCACCCGGGCCTGGTGCTGGTATCGCTGCCCAATTTCCTGGGCTAAGTCCGTCAGTTGCTGCTCGGAGCGGGCAACCAAAAGCAAATCATAGCCGCGCTGGGCCAACACCAGGGCAATGGCCCGGCCAATGCCGCGTGAGGCGCCGGTAACGAGGGCGTACATTAAGGATGATGTTTGAATAAGGTGCTGATGCGCTAACCACAAGGCGCCCACGTGCTCTTCACTCAGCACGTGGGCGCCTTGTTCGATCAGCACACTACTTGACTAGGTGCAGAAACCGCAAGTAAAAAGGTGTAGGGCTGTCTTTACTCTTGGGCTGGTATTTACCCGCAATGATGGGTACGTACATGACGCGGCGGCGGCTGGCTTCACCGACGAGGGGCGACTGCGCCACACGGTGCCACATGCGGCCGTCGTGCACGGTCAGGTCGCCGGGTTCGGTTTCGATGGCTACCTCGTTAGGGTCGTAGAAGACGTCTTTGTAGTACTTCTTGCGAAACAACATCTTGTGCAGGCCCTGCCGGTGGGTCCCGGGGATCACGCGCAGGCCGCCGTTGGTGGCCTTGGTACCGTCGAGGTGCAGGCCCACGTTCAGCATGGGGCCAATGCGCTTGCCGTAGAATACGTCGCGCAAGGAATCGGTGTGCCAGCCCATTTGCGAGAACTCGGAGCCCTCTACGTTCACGTAGTGATTCACCACCAAGCCGTCCTTTTCGTTTTCGCCGACCCGGCCACCCTCGGCTTCAAGCAGGGGGAACAAGGCTTTAAACCGGTCATCTTGTAGCAGTTCGTGTAAGACAGGGCTGTGCTGTGAGGCAAAGGCAAATCGTTGCACGATGCGCGAGCCGTCGACGTCCTGCCCATACTTAATGGGCACGCCGTTTACTTTCTCTACTCCTTCGGCCAGCCATTTGGCTTGCACCTGCTGGGTTGCCTCCAGCAGCTGTTGAACGTACTCTGGCGAGGCAAAAGGACGGAAGTGAAGAAAGCCGTACTTTGAAAAAAAGGCCCGTTGTTCGGCAGTGAGCGTGCTGCCGAGGGTGAAGCGGGGATAATCGGAAGTTAAAGCCATAGCAGAAAAGAGGCAACCGTTGGGAATACCCGACGATACACAAAGGTAATAGGTCAAGTATCGCCCACACCCATCAAGTAACGGGCCAAGCAACCTAGGCACCCATTAATTGAGCCGAAGCACGGAAGTTTTAATGCAGCAAATACGCATTACGGGAATGAATAAATGATGAATTCGGGGCTTTGGTTGTTCGTCACAGACGCGCGAGCCTCCTAATTACTTTAAAAAAATTTTCAGATTTCTACCTTATGGGCCGGCCAGATCCCTCCCATTTGGGAGCTGACGGCTTACCACCGCCTTACCAGCTCAGCAGGAAAGAGTTCCTGCTCATGGAAGCAAGCCAGAGTTGCCTCCCGCTCAGCTGCCGAGGGATGCGCGCCGGCAGCCGTAATAGTTGCCCTATTGCTTACTCTTCATTGGCATTCTCCGCAAATTTTCCCACCTTCACCCCTGCGCTACTAGCAATCTTGTTCTCACTTCACCCTGTCACGCCCTAAAATGGTCTTCACCCCCAGCCCCATGCTTTTAAAGCTGCTCTACACCCGCGGCAGCCTCCACAATTTGCCCCAGAATGGGGGCGTAGCTTTCAGCATCAAGAACCGGCTGGATACCGTGCGCCTTACCGGCTTCAAGCAGGTGCAGATTGGAGACGTCGTAATTCCGGCCGAGCAAGTGCAGATTGACTTGGGCAACGGCGAGCGGCGGGCCGCTACCGCGATAAACGACGGTGCGCAGGCCATTGAGCTGCCGGTAGGGCGGTCACTGCTGTTTCTGCTCGACACCCCGGTGCTGGCCGAGGGCATTCATTCGGTGCAGGTGTGGTTTTCGACCGATGCGTTCGGCGACTTGCACGTGGAAGTGGAAGACGCCATTGTAAGTGCAGTCAATCATAAGCCCCGGATTCCCCGTTCGGGAGATGATGACTACTCCGAGGCGGCCATTGCGGCCCGGCAGCGCTTCGCGGAGCAGTTTTCTGGTAAAGAATTTTCTCATCTGAAGCATTATTCCTTCGACGCCCACCAGTTGCAAGGCAACTGCGAGCATTTCATGGGCGTGGCCCAAATACCGGTAGGCTTGGCCGGCCCCCTCACCGTGCACGGCGAGCATGCGCAGGGCGACTTCCTGATTCCGATGGCTACCACCGAGGGTACGCTGGTGGCGAGCTACAACCGCGGCATGCAACTCCTGAATTTGTGCGGGGGCGTGAAGTGCACCGTCATCGGCGACGCCATGCAGCGGGCGCCGGTGTTCGTGTTCAGCGATGCCCGTGGGGCCCGCGACTTTGGCAAATGGGTAGAAGACCACCTCGACCAGATTCGCCCCCAGGCCGAAAGCACCTCGAGCGTGGCCAAGCTCCAGTACATCGACACGTACCTGAGCAACAAGTTTGCGTACCTGCGCTTTAACTTCAGCACGGGCGACGCCGCCGGGCAGAATATGGTGGGCCGCGCCACCTTTGCGGCCTGCTCCTGGATCCTGGAGCAGTACAAAGACCACCCAATCGAGCACTTCTACCTCGAGTCGAACTTCGCGACCGACAAAAAGGCGTCGCAAATCAACGTGATGCGCACCCGGGGCAAGCGCGTGGTGGCCGAGGCCGTGATTAAGCGCGACATCCTGCAGCAGCGCATGCGCGTCACCCCCGAGCAATTGGCCTACCACGGGCAGGTGAGCAACGTAGGGGCTTTCATTTCGGGGGCTAACAACAATGGTGCTCACTCTGCCAACGGCATCACGGCCTTGTTTATCGCTACTGGCCAGGATGTAGCCAACGTGAGCGAATCCAGCGCCGGCATTCTGTATTCGGAAGTAACCAAGGAAGGCGACCTCTACATCAGCATTACCATTCCATCGCTCATCGTGGCTACCCACGGCGGCGGTACCGGGCTGGCCACTCAAAACGAGTGCCTGCAGATGCTGGGTTGCGTGGGCCGGGGCACGGTGCGCAAGTTTGCCGAAATCGTGGCTGGCGTAGTGCTGGCCGGCGAATTGAGCCTGGGCGCGGCCATCAGCAGCTCCGATTGGGTGAGCAGCCACGAGCAATACGGCCGCAACCGCTAATTAAAAAGCCCCTGGAAATGCTTCCAGGGGCTTTTTAATGAAATAGATGGGCGCAGTTTAGTCGCGCACCAGCGATAGGGCCAAGTTCCCGGCTGGGCCGACGACGCGCACCACGTAGGCGCCCGGCAGCAGGCCCTCGACACTGAGCGAATGCTTGCCGGCTCCCTCAAGCTCATACATACCCACCTCCCGCCCCGTCAGATCGAGGATGCGGACCTGGTAGGCCCCGGCTGGCAGGCCCGTCAGGTCGAGGGTGGTGCGACCCGGCGCCGGGTTGGGATAGAGCCCCACGGTCGCCTTGCTCAGGCTAGTAAATTTCACGACCCGCACCGGGCTCCAACTGGCCTGGCCGTCGCCATCGACCTGCCGCAGGCGGTAGTAGACCAGCGGATAGCCCTGGCGACCGGCCCCGGCATCGGTGAAGCGGTAGTCGGTGGGGCGAGTGCTGCTGCCCTGCCCACGCTCGCTGCCCACCCGCTCGAACGAGTGGGCGTCGAACGAGCGCTCAATCTCAAACCGGTCGTTGTCGAGCTCGCTGGCCGTCGTCCAGCTCAGCACCGCGTCGCGGGCCACAGCCACGGCCGCGAAATCCTGTAGCTCCACCGGCAAAGGACTCAACACCTGAGTGGTGATGCTGGCGCTGTTGTTGGGGACGTTATTATCGGTCCGCACGCACGAGCCCACGTTACTGGTAACCGTCACCGGCGCGTTGGGCATAGGGAAGCTGATAGTGCTGGTCACTACGTTAGTGGCGTTCAGTTGAGCAAGGGGCGCAAAAGTTACCACCCCGGTGGCCGCGCTGTACGTGGCCCCGGTGGGTAGCGTGACGGTGCCCGCGGCCGGGGCCGGCGTCAGCGTCAGGGTACGCTGCACGTTGAAGGCCAGATTAGGGCCGGCGTTCGTGGTCGTATGCGTGTAGGTCACGGGCTGGCCCACCATGACCGAAGCCGGGCCCGTGGGCGCCGTGCGCAGATCCGCCGTCGGGGTCACCGGCTGGATCGTAATCGTACTACTGTTATCGCTCAGATTGGGATCGACTGTGCTCGAGCTTACGCCGCCAACGATTGGCGGTAGTGTATTGCTGCTTTCGGGTATAGTAAAAGTGATGGTTATGACGTCAATTTGCTCTTCGTAGGCAGGAGCAGGTATCTCGCCAGTACCGCGTAAGACGGCGATGGGGGGCAGCGTCACCACCCCCGTAGCGGGGTTGTACGAGATGTTCCTGTCAAAGTACCGCGTTATCGACAAGATGTTCAGGCCTGGGGGTATTGTAAGGGTGGGTACCACATTGATGGCCGGCAGAGAACCTCCATTTTGGAGAGATACCAATAAGTCGACCTGTTGGCAACGGAAGCCTTGGCCAGTAGAATTGTCTGGTATGAACGTGCCGGCTGTGGCGCTCATGCTCCAGAGCAAACTCTGTGGCTGCCGTGCAGCAATGGAGGCGCTTGACGCATTGTTGCCCTGAGGGTCGTTCACAGGCAGTACGTTCGGCGAACTCACGTTACCCGAGGCCACGACCGTCCCGTTCGGCATGGTGAAGCTGACCGTAACAACGTCGCTACCACCAGCGGCAATGCTAATGCCAGGCAGGGACACCGCCCCGGTGCCAACATTGTACGAGCCCGCACCCGACACCACCACATTAGTGAGGCCTGGCGTCAGGTTCAGGGTCCGCACCACGGGTACGGTGAAGGTGCCAGCGTAGAGAACGCGAGTGGTGAAGGTGAAGCTCACGGTTGAGCCCAACGCGCCTAAGTTCGCTCCTGGGATGTAGCCATTGGGAACGAGTTCGGTCGCTAGGTCCGCAGCAGTGAACTGCGCGGCAGCCCTAAAGCTCAAGGCTAGGTTAAGCAGCAGCCCTGCAGTTAGAACCATAAATAAGCGCCGGCCCAAAAAGGCGGACGACGCAAGCTGAAGAATGGAGGATGTTTTCATGCTGATTCCTGAAATAAATATGAGGACGTGAGGGCAGCACTAACGCCGGCTGGGAGCTTCGTTAAACAAATATAAACTAACTAATTCTCGAAGTAACCATAAATAGGCCAGCTGTATTTGTTTTCTCCTTGATCCTTCTATATTTTTTGCAGGCGCAGGCTTACGCTTTATGGCATTCTACCGCTATTCGTCTTTGTTTAGTATTAGCCATCCGCCCTGTCGGTGAGCGCTGGTCCCTGGTGGGGCAGGCGCCCGTGCCTAACCCGCGCCCGGCACCGACGCGCTCCAACGCCCGTCTGTCGGGCGAACAAGGGCTCTACCCTCGCGCTATACGTGTTCTACTCGCTTACCCCATGAACAAGCCCCTGGGAGCGTTTCCAGGGGCTTTTTAATGAAATAGATGGGCGCAGTTTAGTCGCGCACCAGCGACAGGGCCAAGTTCCCGGCTGGGCCGACGACGCGCACCACGTAGGCGCCCGGCAGCAGGCCCTCGACACTGAGCGAATGCTTGCCGGCTCCCTCAAGCTCATACATACCCACCTCCCGCCCCGTCAGATCGAGGATGCGGACCTGGTAGGCCCCGGCTGGTAGGCCCGTCAGGTCGAGGGTGGTGCGGCCCGGCGCCGGGTTGGGATAGAGCCCCACGGTCGCCTTGCTCAGGCTAGTAAATTTCACGACCCGCACCGGGCTCCAACTGGCCTGGCCGTCGCCATCGACCTGCCGCAGGCGGTAGTAGACCAGCGGATAGCCCTGGCGACCGGCCCCGGCATCGGTGAAGCGGTAATCAGTGGGGCGAGTGCTGCTGCCCTGCCCGCGCTCGCTGCCCACCCGCTCGAACGAGTGGGCGTCGAACGAGCGCTCAATCTCAAACCGGTCGTTGTCGAGCTCGCTGGCCGTCGTCCAGCTCAGCACCGCGTCGCCTCCCTGGGCCGTGGCCTCGAAGCGCGCTAACTCCACCGGCAGGGGCTGGGCTGTCGTCGTGGTGGCGGCGTTGTTGTTGAGCGCGTTGAGGTCTGTCCGATCGCACGAGCCTACGGTGCCGGTCACCGTCAGCGGCGCGTTGGGCATGGGGAAGCTGATGGTGTTGTTCACCACGCCGCTAGGGTTCTGCTGCTGGGTGCTGGGAAACACCACCACTCCGGTGGCGGCGTCGTACGTAGCCCCGGTGGGCAGCGTCACCGTGCCCGCGGCGGGGCGCGGGGTCAGCGTCAGAGTTGGCTGCACGTTGAAAGCCGGCTCAGGGCCGTTGTTGGTGGTCGTATGGGTGTAGGTCACGGTCTGGCCGACCGTGGCCGAGGTCGGGCCGGCCAACGTCGTGCGCAGATCCGCTGTCGGGCTATACGGGTAAATCGTGAGCGTACCGCTGTTGTCGCCCGGCGTGGGGTCGGCCGGGAACGAGCTCACGCTGCCAGTGAATGTCAACGGCGCATTGCCGCTGGGCATGTAGAATTCGATTCCTATCGGGTCCCCCGACTGCGGATCATTCGTGAAAGAACTTGGCATGACGGAAATAGGAGAGAGGGTCACTACTCCCGTCGTGGGGTTGTACGAGATACTCCTGCCGTATAGCCGCCCTATCGACTTGATGATCAGGCCCGGAGGCATCTGATAGGAGATCGTTACATTGTAGGCTGGGGAGCTGGGGGTGCCGTTGTTAACCACAACAGGAACAAAATTAACCACTGAGCAACGGTAGGCTGAACCATCGGAAGATATGTATGTGGATGAGCCGTTAGGGTAGACAATCTGGGCTCTGAAGAACATCGTCAAGTTCTGCTGCGCGACGGCTGGCAAGCTCAGCGCCAAGTTAAGCAACAGCCCTACTGTTAGAGCCACGAATAAGCGCTGACCTGAACAGCCAAATAGCGCCAGTTGAGGGATGAAAGATTCTTTCATAGCTAAGCAATGAGAGTGAGCAGGCTAGGTCAGCATCCTTAGGTGATGCGGTAGATTGGTTGAGCTAACACAAGTTATTTCCAAGGTATACAGAAATAGTTAGACAATGTTTCGGTATTAGCTCGTCCTCCCTTAGAAACTTTATATTGCACTACTTTTGCTGCTTCCCGTCTCTCATCGCTCGTTGCGAGTTCCAACTAGCGAGCATTGGAGGTTGCCTGTCGATGAGCGGGGTGTCGATGCCCTACCCGCGCACGGTACCCACGCACTCAAATGTGCGCCCGTCGAAGAAGCACTCGACCTCGAAGTGGTCGTTATTGGACTTGCTGGCCGTGGTCCAGCTCAGCACGTCGCTCTTCACGGCCATCGCCTCAAAGCGTATCAGCGCTACTGTTAGGGGGCTGGGACCCGTTTGTGGTAACGCTGGAGAAGTTGTTGAAGTCAATAGCTTGATTGTTCAGGAAACTTAGTCGCGCACCAGCGACAGCGCTGGGTTCACGTCATTGACGACGCGCACCACATAGGCTCCCAGCAGGTTCTCTACGCTGAGCGGACGCTTGCTGCCCCCGTTCAGCGTATACATACTTACCTAACATCCCGCCATATCGAGTAGCCGAGCCTGATAGATCCCAGCCGACAACTCCGTCAGATCGAGTGTGATGTGGTCCGGCACCGGGTTAGGACGTAGCCCCGCAGAAGCTTTGGCTAAGCTGCTGAATCTCACGACTCGTATGGGGCTCCAGCCGGCTGTGCCATCGGTGTCGACCTGCCGCAGGCGGTAATTAACGAGCGCGTGGCCCTGGCGGCTACCTCCGGCATCGGTGAAACGGTCGGTGGTAGGACGTAGGACGAATGCTGCCCTGGGCGCGCTCAGTGCCCACTTGTTTGAGCGACTGGGTACTGAGCGCGAGGTTACGCGCGCTGCGCCGGGCACACTGATGTGGAAACGGCTTTACTCAATTGAGTTATTATCACCCATAAGAGGCCTCCCCACCGCCGACACCAAATGAGCAGGACCGTCTTTTTGATACCGCTACTTTTACGCGGGTACTTAAAGCGGGTCGGCTGTTACTTTGAACCGGGCGTCGGAGCGGACGGTAAAATAGTTGGGACTGAAGCTGCCGGGGGTCAACCGGGCGTCCACGGTTAACTGGTAGGTGTCGGATTTCAGGTACTCATCCAGCTTGGCCTTTGTGGGCTCCAGGGTAATGGTATTCGTTCCCCTGGGAATGGTGTACAAGTGAGCCAGTGGAATTTTGTTGTTGGTGTTGGGGGTATTGATGAAGATATCAATTTCCTTCAGGAAATCGAAGGTGGAGCCGGCAGGTGCCGTCACGGTCAGCACCAACTGGTCGAGCAACACGTTTTTGACGTTGTTGCGGGTGGTCTTGTTGTTACGGAAGGATTCCTCCGACCTGGTAGTGACCGTTACCGGCTGTAATTGTGCGCCCACGAAGTAGCCGGGGATTTCTACAGTCTGCGTTACATCAACGGTAAAGGTGAGCAGCTGGTCTAGCTTTTTGCAGCTGACTACCACCAGGAAGAGTGCCAGCGGCGCGAGGAGAATTATTTTTTTCATGACAACAAATTATATGATAACAGATCAACAATATAAAAATAACTTGTTTTAGAAGCAACCTGGACGGGGCTAATCCATCATATCAGCGGACCTTGGGGGGTCGGGTACGAAGCCGGGATTCCAGCTCATGGGGTAGCGGGCATCAACGTACGGCAGGGCGGCTTCCGTAAGATACAGCGGCCGAAAGGTATCGAGCATGACCGCCAGTTCGTGGGTTTCCTTTTTGCCGATGCTTGCCTCTACCGTACCGGGGTGTGGCCCGTGCGGCAGCCCCGTCGGGTGCCAGGTAAAGGAAGCCAGATCTACCCCCTTGCGCGACATAAAATTGCCAGCTACGTAGTACAGCACCTCATCAGAATCGACGTTGGAGTGATTGTAAGGTGCCGGAATGCTAAGCGGATGGTAATCAAATAAGCGCGGCACAAACGAGCAGATGACGTAGTTGTGCCCCTCGAAGGTTTGGTGCACGGGCGGCGGCTGGTGCAAGCGGCCCGTTATTGGCTCAAAGTCGTGAATGCTGAAGGCGTAGGGATAGAAATAGCCGTCCCAGCCCACGACGTCGAACGGGGAGTTCGCGTAAGTGAGCTGGTGCAGAAAGCCTTCTTTTTTAACCTGCACCAGGTAATCGCCCTCCGGAAAATTGTCGGTAATCAACTCCGTGGGCGGGCGCAGGTCGCGCTCGCAGTAGGGCGAGTGCTCCAGCAGTTGGCCGAAGTGGTTGCGGTAGCGCCGAACGGTTTCGACGGGGCTGAACGACTCAATAATCATTAGTCGCACGGGGCCTTCCTCAAAATGCAGCTGGTGGATGATGGTGCGTGGCACCACCACGTAGTCGCCGGGCTCGAAGGCTACCTTACCCATTTGGCTCCACAGCTCGCCCCGGCCTTCGTGTACGAAAATCACCTCGTCGGCCTGAGCATTCTTATAGTAATACGTCATCCGCTTCTCCGTGGGATTGCAGATGCTCATGGTCACGTCGGCATTGCCGAGTAAGGTTTGGCGGGCGGCCAGGTAGTCGCCGCCGGTACTGGTTTGGGCCAGCGTGCGCAGGTGCTCAGGCTGCAGCGGGCGGTCTTTCAGCAGCTTCGGAGCGTAGGGCTTGGTTTCGCCGACGTGCTTAATCTGGGTGGGTGGATGCACGTGGTAGAGCAGCGACGACACGCCGTGAAACCCGAGCGTGCCCACCAGCTGCTCCGAGTACAGGGTGCCATCGGGCTGACGGAATTGGGTGTGGCGCTTGCGTGGAATCTGGCCGAGGCGATGGTAGTGAGCCATAGTTAACGGGTGGGTTTAGGCTGTGAAGTTACGATCCGCGGCCGTTATTGCGATAATGCGGCAGCTATTCATTATGAGCGTAGTCCAGGCCCGGAAGAGCACTCGGGGCCTCAAGCGGCCTGCAAGCACTCAAAGGGTGGCGGGCCCAACTCCTCATCGAACCTCGAGCCTGTCGCACACAAACTATAGATAATTTGCATTTTATCTTATTTCACCAGGCCCTACTAGGTAAACCCACCGCTTTCGAAAAGTGCGTGGTAGTTACAGACCTCCGTTTTACCTCCGGCCGGGCCCGCACGGGGCGGCCCACGCGATAATCGACTCCCTTTATTTACCCAGCAATGCCAGCTGCGCGGTGCTGTCGCTCACGAGGTGCAAGGCGCGCTGCAGTTCCGGGTCCTGCTCGCGGAGAACCGTGTAGTAAGCCAAAGGACCGTACGCACTGCGGGCAATGTAGGCCTTGAGCTGGTTGCGCAGCAGCGGCGCACAACGGCGCACCGCGCCAACATTAGTCGTTATGCCCGCCAGCGAGGCTTGGGCGGCCAGGCTAACCAGTTGCGCATCGCTGATGCGAAAGGTCGCGTTGTACTGCTCGAACCGTAGGCCTTCCAGCTCGGCCTTGTGCGCCTGGTAGAACGAGAGCGCGAAAGCCCGCGCGACCCCGTGGCTCAGTAGATTGGTGAAATAGCTGGAATGCGCCAGGGTGTCGCGCGGCACGAACACATCGGGCATGATACCGCCGCCGCCGTACACCGTGCGGCCGTGGTCGGTGCGAAAGCGCAGCTCTTTGGCGAAGTGGGTGCTGTCGGCCGAAGCCAGCTCGCCGCGGGCGGAGCGCCCGGTGAGCTCCTGGTTGTACTCGGCGTAGTTGGCGCCGTAGGGCTTCTGAATGGAGCGGCCCGCCGGGGTGTAGTACCGCGCAATGGTAAGACGCAGCTCACCGCCATCTTTCAGCGCAATGGGCTGTTGCACCAGGCCTTTGCCGAACGTGCGCCGCCCTACCAGAATAGCCCGGTCGTGGTCTTGCAAGGCCCCGGCAACCACCTCGGCGGCCGAGGCGCTGCCTTCGTCGACCAGCACCACCAGGGCACCTTCTTCGAACTCGCCGGCCACGC
Organism: Hymenobacter montanus; assembly: GCF_014699115.1. Lineage (GTDB taxonomy): Bacteria > Bacteroidota > Bacteroidia > Cytophagales > Hymenobacteraceae > Hymenobacter > Hymenobacter montanus. Next base: position 36,691 of record NZ_JACXAD010000004.1, on the reverse strand, counting down.
GGGCGTAGGTTTGCACATCATACTGTTCGCCCTTGCCGTCGGTGTACACGATTTTGCGCGAGCCGGCGATGAATTCATCGGCCAGGCGGGTCGCGCGGTCGAGGTAGCCACCGGGGTTGCCGCGCAAATCCAGCACCAGGCGGGTGAGCCCCTGGTGACGCAGGTTGACTAAAGCCGTCTTAAACTCATCGTAGGTGTTCGAGGCAAAGCGGCTAACCTTGATGTAGCCCGTTTGGTCGTCGACCAAATACGCGATATCAACCGAGGCATTGGGAATGCGGCTGCGGGCAATAGTCAGGTTCAGCGGACGGGCCAAGCGGTAGCGGCGCAGCTCGATGCTGACGCTGCTGCCGCTCGGGCCCCGGAGCAGCTCGGTGAGGCGGGCAGTGCTCAGGCGCGCCCCCGAAACGCGCTTACCACCCAGGCTCAGAATTTGGTCGCCGGGCTGCACCCCGGCTTGCTCGGCCGGGCCGCCACTGAGCGGGGCCACCACGGTCATGGTATCGCGAAACAGGTTGAACTCGATGCCGACCCCATCGAAATCGCTTTGCAGGAAAGAATCAGTCTTTTCCCGGTCGCGGGCCGGAATGTAAACCGAGTGCGGGTCGAGCTTCTCCAGCATCTGCTGCACGGCGTAGTCGGCCAGCGCTTCGGTGTCGACCGAATCGGCGTAGTCGCGGTCGACGTAGCTCAGGACTTCCTTGAAGCGCAGATACCCCCGGGCCGTGGCCTCGGGGTTTTCAGTGGAAGGCTGAAATGGATTGGTAGCCACCAGCAGGCCGCAGCCCAGGGCCAGCACTAGCCGGCCGGCTTGCCGTAGCCGCCCGCGCCCCCGTGGGGCCGCGGAACGGCCGGTTTCTGAGGCAGCAGACGAAGACGTGGGCATACTTGCGTAAAGGTGCTAACGAGTAAAATAGAATGACATTACCTTCCAAACTGTTTTAAATTTTCCTGGTTAGCAGAAAAAAGGAGGACATGGCGGGGGCATTCGGCTTAGCAGATTATTGGCTAAAGTTACCAAATAAAGGGCTGATTTACGGGCCTGCTCCAAGCTATGCGGGCCTACGGCCTTTGAAACCAACACGAACGCAATCTATAACTTTATCCGGAAAGCGCTAAGTGGCTTCCGGCAAAGCGCCTTAATTACCCGCTGAGCCAAGCCTTTTGGGGCTGGCATCCGGCCGCCTGCCGGTAGATGGGCCGGGGCCCGTGCGGGCTGAATAAGTTGAGGGCTTTTCCGTTGCCGTATCTTTGCGAGAGCAACTCCTGCTACGACCTTACTCGTTTACTTTACCCAGCCGGACCCATGGGCCGCATCCTCGCCATCGACTACGGAAACAAGCGCGTGGGCTTGGCGGTTACCGACCCCCTGTGCCTGATTGCCTCGCCGCTCGAAACCATTCACAGCCAGGATCTGGTGGCATATGTGCTGGCTTACCACCAGCGCGAGCCGTTGCGGGCCGTGGTAGTGGGCATGCCGCGCACGCTGCTCAACGAGCCCACCGACGTAACCAGCGCCGTAGTGGGCCTAGTACGCCGCCTGCGCCGGGAGCTGCCCGACGTACCCGTCCACGAGTTCGACGAGCGGTTTACCTCTCGCATGGCCCACGCTACCATGCTGGCCGGGGGCCTCGGCCAAAAAGCCCGCCGCGACAAAGCCACCGTGGACCGCATCAGCGCGACTATCATTCTTCAATCGTTTCTTGAGTCGCCGCTGATGCGCGATGTTTAGCCGCCGCTTACTCGTTGATAGCCGTTGGCCCCTCAGTGGCTGCAGCTGATGATACCCTGACGACGGCTCTCCGCTAACAATTGACCACGAATAACCGATAACTACACCATGATTTACTCCATCGTCGCCATTGGCGACCCGGTACTGAAAACTAAAGCCAAAAACCTGGCCGCCGACCTGCCCGCCGCCGACTTGCAGCAACTAATTGCCGACATGTTTGAAACCATGTACTACGCCCACGGAGTGGGCCTGGCCGCGCCCCAGATTGGCAAGAGCGTGCGGTTGTTCGTGATGGACTCGGGGCCCATGGTGAAGCTGGACGAAGAAGACCTGGCCGAGCTGGAAGAAGGCGAGATGCCGGAGCCACCCATAAAACGGGCTTTTATCAACCCCGTGATGGTGAGTGAAACCGGCGAGGAATGGGGGTTCGAAGAAGGCTGCCTGAGCATTCCGGGCGTCCGCGAGCTGGTGAGCCGCCCAGCCGACATCGTACTGCGCTATGAGGATGAGAACCGCCAACTGCGCGAGGAGGCATTTTCGGGCATGGCCGCCCGCATCATCCAGCACGAGTACGATCACCTCGAAGGCATTCTCTTTACCGATAAGCTCTCCGCCTTCAAAAAGCAGCTGCTCAAAGGCAAACTCACTCGCATCAGCAAGGGCGACGTAAAACACGACTACCGAATGAAGTTCGCCGGCGACGGCAAACGGCGGTAACCGCTGTATACCGGGCGAAATACCACCCACCGCGTACCGGCCCCTCTTCGGTAATCTCTACCAGGCGAAACCTCACGTGACCCCTACCAGGTACGACCCCGGTCCGCTTCAGGCGCGAAACCTCAGCAGAGGGAGCCAGACGACAAGTACACAGACCGTAGTATAGCTCTAATCTATTGACTGTCAATCTTTTTATACTGGAGATGAGCAACTTAGGAACTCTACGCCCGTGAGAGAGCTGCCGCTCTGTGGTTGCTGTACCACTGCATTCATCGATCTGGCTCCCCCTCTCCCCCGGAGAGGGGGCTGGGGGGTGAGGCCCCTAAATTAAGAAAATCAGCAAGCGGAGCCAAGCCAATGAAATGGCAGGATACGAGTCCGCGATTTGTTTTTGCGCGCGTTTCCCGTACCTTGTTATTCGTGAAAAAATATGTATTGCTATTATTCCTTGGCTTGCCGTTCTTCTCCCGCCAGGTCCGGGCGTGGGGGTTCTTCGGCCACCGGCTGCTGAACCGGCTGGCCGTGTACACGCTGCCGCCGGGCATGATTGGCTTTTATAAAGCCAACATTGAGTACCTGACGACCAATGCCACCCGGCCCGACTCGCGGCGCACGGTGGTGCCCGGCGAAGCGCCCAAGCACTTTCTCGACGTGGACCGCTACGGCGACAGCGCTGAGTATAAAATGCCCCGCCACTACGCCGATGCCATTGCCCGCTACGGCGAAGACTCCCTGTTGCGCCACGGCATCGTGCCCTGGAACATAGTGAGCATGAAAAATCAGCTCACCGCGGCCTTCAAAGCGCACGATACCGACCGCATTCTGCGCCTCTCGGCCGATATGGGCCATTACATTGCCGATGCCTGCGTGCCGCTGCACACCACCCGAAACTACAACGGCCAGCTCACTGGCCAGCGCGGCATCCACGGCCTGTGGGAGTCGCGGCTGCCCGAGCTGCTCAGTACCGATTACGACTTGTTCAGCGGCCAAGCAAGGTACATTGAAGACCCCACCAAAACCATCTGGGTGGCGGTAGCTCGCTCACACGCCGCCGTAGACTCGGTGCTACGGTTTGAAAAAGACGTAACAGCTCAGTTTTCCGAAGACCGCAAGTTCGGCTACGAGCAGCGCGGCAGCCAAACGGTCCGGGCGTATTCACGGGAATTCAGCCGGGCCTACCATGCCCGGCTGAATGGGCAGGTTGAGCGGCAGATGCGCTACGCAGCGGCCCTCATCGGCAACTTTTGGTTTACGTGCTGGGTCGATGCTGGCTCGCCCGATTTGAGCCAACTGCCCCGCACGCCTTCCGAAAAGGAAAAGCAGCAGCTGGAGCGCGAGCTGAAAGAAGCGGCCGCCGCACCACTGGTAAGCGCACCGGGGCACGAGGAGTGAATAGTCGAATCAGGTGAATAATAACCAGCGAGGCAGGCTACTTCATTTGCTCATTGCTCGAGCGGTTCGGTGAGGTGCAGCTGATCTAAATCGACCACGGCGATGCCGTCATCGCCCACCTCGTAGGCGCGGATAAAGCGGCGGTCCCACTCTATTTCGTCGTGCGTGTAGGAGTTGCGAGCATGCACGTCCTGTGCGAAGGTGTCGTCGTACCCTTTTAGCTGAATGATGACTTCCATGCTCTGGGCTTCGTAGTCGGCCGGGCCCAGGCCGTGGAGCGGACTATCGGGCGTAATGTCGTGCACCACCGTCCAGCTCAGCGGGAAAAAGCTGATGAAATCGCGCTCCAGCGGCAGAAGGTTATACTGCTGGTTGTTGGTAACCGGGTCCACGGTTTTGAGGAGGACGCGGGCCCGCAAGTCAATCAGGATGTTGGAGCGCTGGTTGGCAATGCGAAACTGCAGGCAGGGCAAGCCATCGGCCCGGCGGCTGATGATGGCCCGGTGGCTGAAATGAATGCGGGCCGTGGGCCGCGAAAACCGCCCGTAGAGCAAGCCCGTCGCCAAAGCAAAGGTGAGCACCCCCACCAGGGCTTCGAGGCTGGAGACGAATCCGGTACCGTTGCTGCCGGGGTACACGTGGCCGTAGCCCACGGAAGTAAAGGTTTGGATCGAGAAAAACAGGGCGCTCAGGAAGTCCTGCCACCAGTTGTGCGGAGCCGTCACGCCGGGTAGGTTGTCCAGGCCCAGGGCCAGGTAGGCCAGGGCGAAAGCCGTGTTCAGCAAGCCGAAAAATACCACAACCACCCCAATAAAGGGCCACCAGTCCATCTGGATGAGCCACTGATAGGGGTCGTGGCGGTGGGGCCCACCACGGCGCCGCACGTTGAAAGAACCGTCGTGGTTGATGGCTCGCTTGGTACGACGCGAGAATTTTTCGCCAATGCCGGGGTCCAAAGTAGTCGCTGGGTTCATAGAATTGCTGCTGATAACGGCGGTTGATTTAGAGGGTAGCATAAGCTGGTTAATGGGAGGGCGCCCGCCGCGGAAGTACCCCGCAGTTGGGCCTGGCCCCGGCTCAGCCAGTGGCCTAAACTATAACAAGGACAACTGAAACCTGCTTTTGACCTTAATTTACCCGCTCGAATTCAGTCGGCTTCCTCTTTATGAAAGGCGTTTACTCTCTCATCCTGCTTACCATTGCCAACCTGTTTATGACGTTGGCCTGGTACGGGCACCTCCACTTATTCAAGAAGATGGCGTGGTTTGCCAAGCTGGGGCTGGGTGGGGTTATTCTGGTAAGCTGGGGCCTGGCCCTGTTCGAGTACGTGCTGCAGGTGCCCGCCAACCGCCTCGGGTTCGAGGAAAACGGTGGTCCGTTCAGCCTGTTCCAGCTCAAGGTGCTGCAGGAAGTCATCACGCTCACCGTGTTTACGCTGTGTGCCGTCTTCCTCTTCAAAACCGATAAGCTAGGCTGGAACCACGTGGTCGGCTTCGGGCTACTGATAGCGGCCGTGTACGTTATTTTCAAGAAATGGTAGGCCCGGGCGTATGATGCCCCGTTAGCCCTCCCGGAACCTGCAACGCTGAGCTAGCCCCCCGCAAGTTGGTGGTGGTTTCTTCACCTATGCGCGTTCCGCTGCCCTGGCTCCTTTGGTGGAAGCTGCCTTCAGACCGAGGATATACGGAGCCCGAGCGGTACCTGTAGTTGTTGGCGCTGCTTCGACGGAGAAACTGGTTGAATCCTGATTGATAGAGCAATAGATAGCAGGAACAGTAACTCGCTAGCAGGTGATTGGGGCTATTTTATGGGATATTGTATTATTAATTGTAGATTGGATGACCAAATTATTTTTTCCATAAAAAATAATTCATGTATCTTTCCAAAAAAGTAGCCTGTTACTCATTGATATAGCAAGTGCTACTGCTAATCCACTCTTGGCATAGAGCAATTTCTGACCTTCGGTTGGGATTCCGCACGGATTTCTTCGAATAGAATTATCACTTTAGCCCACTTTTTCTTATCAAATGATGATCTTTTTTACACGACTACTTATTTTGTTGCTGCTCATGCTAATCATCCCTGGGATGAGCCGGGCGCGGAATCTTCTGCTCGATTCAGGTTTTACGGCGGGCAATGCCAGCCTTGCTTCAGCCTCTATGCCCGCAGCGGTGCCGGAGGTGGCCCCGGCGGCCCACGATGGGGCCACTGAAAACGACGCCCCTGACAGCCGTTCTCCCCTGAGCCCTGACCGCCACCTCACCGGTACGGGAACCAGCCGGTCGGTAGCCGGTGCGTTTGCTGACGTTGCGGACGTGACGACCACCTTAGTAGGTAACACCACTAGGCCGTCCCAATTTGGGACACCGGTCGCCTCCACGCTCGGCGGGGGCCTGCCATCGGGCGCCTACACGGTCACCTTCACCAACAACGGCCCAAATTCGGCTGAAAACGTTACGCGGCAGGTTACTCTGCCGGTCTACGCGTCCATGACGGCGGCCCAACAGGCGGCCCTGTCCGGTGTGGCTACTTACAACGCCTCAAACTATACCATCACCTTTACAACGCTAGCAGTGATGCCGAGTGGTAGTTCGAACACTTACACCTTCAGCTTCACCGCCCCTTCCACGGCGAATGGCAACTTCTACTTGATGAGCAGCACCGTGGGCACCAGTACCAGCCAAGGCAGCAATACGGCCCTCGACTACGCAACTCTCTCCGTGAGCGTAACCAACCCCACGTTCATCATAACCGAGGACGACACCAACGATGTTCCGCGCAACACGGCCAAGACGGGAAACGTCACCCTCAACGATGCCAACCCAGCTAACCAAGCTATTAATGCGCAGCTCATATCGCAGCCCGCGCATGGCACCGTCGTACTCAACCAAAACGGCAGCTATACCTACACGCCCGTCACGGGCTACCTCGGGCCCGACAGCTTCACGTATGACATCGTCACCAACCGCTTCTCGAATAGCTCCACGGTAAGGCTGAACGTGTACGATGCCGACCTGGTTTGCATCCTTGGCACCGGCAGTAACCTCCTAACCAACCCTAGCTTTACAAGTGGCAACACCGGCTTCTCGTCGAGCTATACCTACCGACCAACTTCCACGCCCTTTAACGGCAACGACTTACCTGCGGCTTCGTACATGGTCGGCGGCAATGCCGCTTCGTACCACTCGCTCTTCGTTGGCACCGGCCGAACCGGCCCGAGCGACAACTTTATGATGGTGAATGGCTCGCAGAATTTAAGCATCATCTATGCGCAAACGGTGCCCGTACGGCCCAACACCTACTATAGCTTCTCGGCCTACGCTAGTAGTCTGTACTCCCAAAACCCGGCCCAGCTCGGCTTCGTGATTAATGGCAAGTCGACCTCCTCGGTGACGACACTGCCCACCACCCAGAATAATTACGTGCGCATCTCCGACCTGTGGTTTTCGGGTACCCAGACCAGCGCCGTGGTAGAAATCCGGGATGTGAACAAGTCAATCGAAGGCAACGACTTCGGCATCGATGATTTATACATCGGCACGTGCACGGTGTTGCTCGTTGCTAACAATGTAAACAATGCCAGCCTGAGCAACCAGTCGCCGGCCCTAGCGGTCTCTCCACTCAGCGCCACCATCCTGAATGGGTCGGCGGTGAACTTTTTCACCATTCAAACTCTGCCGCCCACGGCAAGTGGCACTCTGTACCTGAACAATTCACCAGTCACCGTGGGCCAGACTATTCCCGTGGCGCTGGCCAACCAACTGAAGTTTGATCCTCAGAGCAGCTATGCGGGCGACGCCGTGTTTACGTATAGCGCCACTGACCTGAGCGGCTCGGGCAGTAACATCGCCACCTTTACCATCCCGATCACCAAAACTCCCCTGCCGGTGGAACTGGTTTCGTTTGAAGCCCGCGCCGGGCGCAACCTCGATGCCCAGTTAACCTGGCGCACGGCCTCGGAAAAGAACAACGCCCACTTCGACGTGGAGCGCAGCACCGATGGCCAGGATTTTACGCGGGTAGGTCGCGTGGCCGGCCAGGGTACCACCATTCGGTCCACCGCTTATGCTTACACCGACGCCAACGCCGGAGCCGGCCGCAAGGGCACGGTGTATTACCGCCTGCGGCAAGTCAATACCGATGGCAAGGCCAGCTACTCGCCCGTGGAGACGGTACCCTTCACTGGCCCACAAGCCCTGGGTTTCCACCCCAGCCCCACCACCGGCGCCGGTGCCCTGGACCTGAGCGCCCTGCCCAGTGGGGAGTACCAGGTTACGCTACTGGATGCCATCGGCCGCCAGGTACTGAACACCTCGCTCGCCGGAGCTCAGATCCATTCCATGTCGCTCGCCCACGTGGCTCGCGGCACCTACCTGCTGATGGTACGCGGCCCTGGCATCAAACTAAGCCAGCGCGTGGTGCGGGAATAGCCGGGGTCGGCTTTTCCAGTTAGAACCACGATAAGTAAAAGCCCCTTGCCTCACCCACAAGGGGCTTTTACGGCGGCGGCCATCCTCTACCTCAAACCTGATAAGCTCGGCTAGAGCTACGTGGTCGGATTCGGACTGTTGCTACCGGCCGTACACGTTATCTTCAAGAAATAGTAAGCCTAGACTACCAGATGACGCGCCCGTTACTACTCACGACACCAAGGGCCGCAACTACGCAATAGTCACCCACGAGCTGGTGAAGACTCCCTGACCAAGACCGGTTCCTTAGTCTCTTTAGTGGACGTTGCCTTCGAGCCGGGGCTGTGCGGGGCCTCCGCATAAGTCAGCGAGAAGTGGCGGAACGCGGGAGGATAAACCCGGCAAACCGCGACAGCGTCACTTGGCTTGGCTCGCAAGGGCTAACCCTGGCTGCCGGGTACAGTGGCCGAAATTTCGATCTATATCTTTCTCCACCCGGATCTGCGATTTTGGTGAAATTTTTGATTGCGGCCCCGGGTGAAGGCGCCAGCCAGAGCATGGTTCCCACACGGCGAAATTGCTTTTGACTTTTGGCCGTTTTTTTTATTAACCGGCTGATATCCTTAGGCAGGCCCTTAGCGTAATTTACGCACCGGGCTTCCCTACGGGAGTGGCTCCTCTTCTAAACATATGAAGCATTTTTTCGCTCGAATTCTGCTGGTGCTACTGGCAGGCAGCTTCGGTTTTTCCGCTCAGGCCCAGCGCGTGGGCGTGGTGCTCAGTGGGGGCGGAGCCAAGGGCCTGGCTCACGTAGGAGTGTTAAAGACGCTGGAAAAGAACGGCATCCCCATCGACTACATTATTGGCACCAGCATGGGTTCCATTGTGGGCGCCCTGTATGCGGCCGGCTACTCGCCGCGCGAAATAGAGCAGCTGATGCTCTCGCCCGAGTTTCAGAACTGGGTGAGCGGCAAACCAACCGAAGACAAAACCTTTAACTACCTAACGGCCGAGCCCTCCCCGTCGGCGCTGCGGGTGGGAGTGGCGCTCGATTCCACCCTGAGGGCCCGCGTCAGCACCAACCTGGTGAACGACCTCAACCTCAATTTTGCCCTGGCCCGCACGCTGGCGCCCGCCGCCGCGCGGGCCAACTACGATTTCGATAAGTTGTTCATTCCCTTCCGCTGCCTGGCGGCGGAGGTGTTCACGCGCAAGCAGGTGGTGCAAAAAGCCGGCTCGCTGGCCGATGCCGTGCGCAACTCCATGAGCGTGCCCCTCGCCTACCGCCCCATCCGCAACCCCGACGGGCGCTACCTTTTCGATGGCGGCATCTACAACAACTTCCCGACCGATGTAATGCGCACCGAGTTTGCGCCTGACATTATCATCGGGGTTAACGTGGGCGATGTGGCGTACAAGAAGTATCCATTCAAGCAAGACGATGCCCTCCTCACCAGCACGCTGCTCTTTCTGGGGGCCAACGTAGCCGATACGCTGAGTGTAGGCAAAAACGGAATTTACATTCAGCCTAATCTGGAAGGCTTTGGCGGCACCGATTTCGCCCGGGTGCGGGAATTGATTGCCAAAGGCGACACGGCCGTACAGCGACAGTTGGCACTCATTAAAAAGCGCATCGTGCGCCGCATCGACACGCTGGAGTTGCAACAGCGTCGACAAGCGTTTCAGGCGGGCGCCCCTAAGCCGCGCTTCGTGCAGGTGCAGGTGCAGGGCCTGCGCCCCCAACAGAATGCCTATGCCCAGCAGTTCTTTCGACGCTCGGGCAGCACCTACACCATCGACGAGCTGGAGCAGGGCTACTTCCAGCTGGCGGCGGATGACTTTTTCCGCAACATTTATCCGCGCATCAAATATGACCCCGCTCAGCAAGGGTACGTGATGAGCGTGGACGCGCGCAAAAACAATAACGTGTCGGCCGAAGTCGGCTTCGTGCTCAGCAACCGCCCGCTCGACAACCTGTACGTTGGCGTCGAGTACCGCTACCTGCGCCGGCTGCTGTACTCGGCCCGGGCCAACGTGAGCCTGGGACGCTTTTATAACGGAGCCCAGGCCAGTTTTCGCGTGAACGTGCCCAGCCGGCTCCCCTTTTACGTGGAGCCCGCTATTACCTACAACCGCTGGGATTACCAAAACACCAGCGGCCTGCTCGGGCGCAATGTGCTGAACACGCAGGTACTCCAGCAAGATACCAAAGTGGGAACCCAGGTAGGCATCAGCCCTAACTACCGCAGCCGCCTGCTGCTCGATGTCGGTGCTTTTTACCTGAGCGACGACTATGCTAACGTGGCCGAAATATCAAGCGATACGGAACTGGATAGAACCCGATTCCGGGGCGGTACCGTAGCCCTGCAGTTCGCCCGCAACTCGCTCGACCGCAAGCAGTACGCCACCAGTGGCAAGCGCGTGGTCGTGACGGCACGGGGCGTCAGCGGCTCAGAGGCCTATAACCGGGGCAGTACTTCTACTTTGCCTAGCTTGTCGCAAAACCACCGGTGGGTGCAGCTGCGGGCTACCGTTGAGCAATACTTCCCGCTGAAAGGCGATAAACGCGCCTGGGGCTATTACGCTGAACTGATGGCCAGCGGGCAGGACGAGTTTGCTAATTACCGCTCCAGCATCACTACGGCCCCGGTATTCGCGCCTTTGCCGGATGGCCGTACTTCGTTTCTGGACAATTACCGTTCGTCGCACTACGCCGGGGCCGGCCTCCGCTACACTACGCCGTTTCTGGGCCGGCTGGAATGGCGCACCGAAGTATTCACCCACGTAAACTACCGGCCCTTACGACCGGGCGCAGACCAGCGCGCCGTCAAAACCGAGGGCATCGAACGGCCCCGGCTCACGGCCAGCACGGGCCTGGTTTTCCAAACTCCGGTGGGGCCGCTGGCCGTGCACGGCCTGTTCTACGACGACCCGGCCCGCCGCTTCAGCATTTACGGGCACCTGGGCTTTCTGCTATTCCGGAGCCGGGCCCTGGAATAGGGGCGGCTGGCTGGCTCCCATTGGGAGCAAAGCCCTTAAACCGGCGCATGGGCGGCCGGAGCTGGCCCAGCCGCCCGCAGCGAATAGCACACCCATTGTTCAGTCTAATGTACGCGTCGACACGCTCCGTCATTAACGGCTTACCGGGGGCACTCCTCGCGGGTCAGGCTTTCGTTGATAACGATGGCGGCTTTGCTGCCGGCCGCTGCCGCCAGCAAAGCCTGTTGGGTGCCCGGGGTGGTATCGCCTGCGGCGTACAGGCCGGGGATAGTGGTTTGCATGGCCGAGTCGACCCGAACGGCGCCTTTGCTGGTATGGCGTGCGCCCAGCTGGACGGCTAAGGTGCTGCGCTGGTGCTGGGATGCGTGCAGAAACAGGGCCGTACGCGGCAACTGACTACCATCGATGAATTCGACGCATTGCAGCTCGTTGTCGGGCGTGCCTACCAACCGGGCAATTCGCTCTTCGCGAATGCTGATTTTATGGCGCCGCAGGCGCCGCCGGGCATTAGGCGTGAGATAGCCGGGCCCGTCGGTCAGGACCACCACGTCGGCGCTCCAGCGGCTCACCAGCAGGGCCAGGCCCGTCACGGTCCGCCCGCGCCCGTACACCGCCAGGGGCTGCTGGCGCACTTCCCACCCGTGGCAGTACGGGCAGTGCAGTACGCCACGGCCCCAGAGCTCGCGAAAGCCCGGCAAGGGGGGTAGAATGTCGGCCACTCCGGTAGCCAACAGTACCCGCCGGGCCGCGATGGTGATCGGAGCATCGGTAACGGTATTAACCCCCGTGGCCCGAAAGCTTCGACCTTCCTGGGCAATGCGGTCGATTTCCAGCGCCTGCACTTCCACGGAATCGTAGGGCCGTAGCTGTTCGTGGCCCAGCCGCAGCAGTTCGGCCGGCGCAATGCCGTCGCGGGTGAAAAAGCCGTGCACCGCTGGCGACGCTTCGTTGCGGGGGAGGCCGCCGTCGGCTACCAGCACCCGGCGCAGACAGCGGCCCAGGGTGAGCGCGGCCGAAAGGCCGGCACTGCCCGCGCCAATGATAAGCACATCGTATTGCATCAGAAAAACAAGACCAGAGGTGAACTCGATCTAACCCCAAGCGGCGGGCGGAGGTTACGGCTACCGGTTCAGCTTAAGCACAAAAAAGCCCTTTCCAAGGTGGAAAGGGCTTTTCTTATTTACCAGAGGGAGACGGGCGCTATTCCTTGACCAAGCGCTTGCTCAGGTTGATTACCTGGGCTCCGTTGAGGCTGCGAACCCGCACGGTGTAGGTGCCCGCGGCAAGCGGGCGCAAGTCCAGCGCGTGCGTCAGCCCTGCCTCCAGCGTAGTGCTGAGCACTACCCGACCCGTCGCCTCGAGCACGCTCAGCTGGTAATGGCCAGCCGGCAGCTGCTTCAGGTCGAGCGTGGCCTCGGTCGTGGCGGGGTTGGGGAACAGGCTGATGGCCGGCGTCAGGCCCGTGAAGGCCACCGTGCGCACGGGCGAGTAGCTGCTCACGCCGTCCGTGTCGACCTGCTTGAGCCGGTAGTAGACCGGGCCGCTCACCTTCGCCCCAATGCCCGCGTCCGTCAGCGCGTACTCCGTCGGGGTCGAGCGGCTGCCCTGGCCCTTCACCTCGCCCATCCTGACGAAGTCTACGCCATTGAGGCTGCGCTCCACCTCGAAGTGGTCGTTGTTCTTCTCCGAAGCCGTGCTCCAGGCCAACGCCGCGTCCACGTTCTTCACTGCCTTGGCTTCGAACACGGTCAGCTCAACCGGCAGCGGGTAGGCCCCGATGCTGAAGCGGGCCGTAACCAGGTTGGTGCCCCCGTACATGTCGGTCGTGACCACGTTCACCTGGAAGTACTGCACCGACGCATAGCGCAGCAGCTGGGTACGGTCGCTCACGTAAATCAGGCCCGTGGTGGCATCGAGCGCTACGCCGGCCGGCAGCGCGTTGCTGAGGTTGGCCGGGTACAGGCCACTGGCGGCCGGGCCGCTGCCCGAGGGCGCCGGCACCACGCTGTTGGGGGTGTTCACCAGGCCGGTGATGCTGTTAGCGGCTTTAATAGTGCTCGTGGTGCCGGAGGTGTTGTATACCAACCCATCGGAGTTATACGCGGCACCGTTGGGGTCAATCACATAAGCCAGCACGTCGGTGTTCTGATACTGGTTTGCCCCGCCCTTATTGGGAGTCGCCGTGTACACCGAGTTGTTGTCGAGGCCCACTGGCAAGGTGTAGAGCGCCGAGTTGCTCACTACGTTTCCGGGGGCATAAGTGGCCGTGTAGGTAAACATTACGTTGCCCACGTAGCTGCCAGCGGGGTCGAAGCGCAGGCTGGCGGCTTGGGTCGGCGTCAGGTTCAGGGCACCAACGTTGGCAGCGGTAATGGCCGTGTAGGTGCCCGCGTTACTGTAGTAGAGCACGCCCTGGCTCGTGAGCGGAATGCTCGTCAGCTGGTAGCTGGTGATGGGGCCGTCTGTGTCAGTCGACTGGAGCGGCGAGATGGGCAAGGCGGTTGCGGCCGTGTTGCCATCGGGAGCCGAAATGCTGTTCACCACGTTCTGGGCCACCGGCAACTGGTAGGCGCGGGTAGCAGTACTGCTCGAGCCGTTGTTCAGCGTGTTGCTTTCCGCAGTCGAGGTACTGGCCGTGGCCGTCACCTGGAACGTAGAACCCGGGGTCCCAACCGGGGCCGTAAAGCTAATAATCTGCGTCACGGAACCGCTGGATCCAGGCTGCTGCTGCGATACTGCCGGCAGGGTTACCGTCGTACCGCTGATCGTGGAACCGGCCGGGGCCACGATGTTGCTGGCGCCAGCGGGCAGGGTTACTGTGGTGGTAGAAGCCGCTGCGGGCGAAGTACCAATGTTCATCGTGGAAACGGCGTAAGTAACCGTACTGGCGGTGGCGGGCACCGAGCTCGGGCCGCTGATGGCCGTTGTCAAGTCCGCTTGCGGCACCACGGTCACTTTCGCCGTGGCCTGATTATTGGCCGCCACCAAGTCGGTGTTGGCCGACGAGACGCTGGCGGTAGCCACCAGGGTAGAAGCGTTGGGGGTCGAAACCGTTACGGTATATACCAGCGGGGCGTAGGTAGCGGCGCTGCTGTTGGCCAAGGTCACTGGGGGGAAGATTACCATCCCCGTGTTGACGTTATAGGTCGCGCCGCCGGCGAAGGTCACCAGGCCGGTGCTGCTGTTATAGGTGCCACTCATGCTCCCTATCTGCACGCCGTTCACTGACAGGCCCGCGGGTAAAGCCAGTACTGGTCTCACGCCCGAGGCCTGGTCCGAAGTGGTGATTGGGCCATTGTCCACGGTCATTGTGAACGTGACGGCTGAGCCGGCGTTCACGGAAGCCACCGAGCTGGTCAGGGCTACGCTCAGGTCAGCCATCAAATCGGTGGGCGGCAACGGGGACGTGGCGATGATCGCGCGGTTGTTGTCCACGTTGCGATCTACGGCAGAACCGCTCACCATCGAAACGGCCAGTCCGGTCAACTGGGCTACGTCGGGCATGGTAAACGATACGCTGTTGGTGATTGCGCTACCATTGGCCAGGTTGCTGATGGTAGCAAACGTCACCAGGCCGGTGCTGCTGCTATAGCTGGCGCCGGTGGGCAGCACCACGTTGTTCAGGTTGGCGGGCAACTGCAGGGTGGGCACCACCGAAGCGACCGGACTCGGGCCGTCGTTGACGGTGGTCACCGCATAAGTAACCGGGCTGTAAAGCACCGCTGAAGTGGGGCCGCTAACCAACGCCCGTACATCAACTGACGGCGTCACGACCGTCGTCACTGCGGCGGTGTTGTTGGTCATGTTGGTCTCGGGCGTTGCGGTGCTCACCACAGCAGTAGCCGTGAAGGAGGCCAAGCCAACGGGGGCTACGAACGTAATGGCATTGCCGCTGCTGCTGCCCGGGGCAGCACTAGCAATAACGGGCAGCGTAAGCAGGCCGGAATTGATGTTGTAGGCCGCTCCGTTGGTGAAGGCCACCGCACTCCGGCTTACCGTACCAGCCGAGCCATTTAGCATGAGCGTACTCCCCACCAAGCTGGCTGGCAGCTCCACAGTCAGCAGCATGTTTTGGGCGTCGTTCAGCCCGGTGTTAGCCATTGTCACGGTGTAGGTCACTGCTTGGCCCGCCTGGGTCGTGGCCGGGCCGTTGATGGATGTTGCCACGTCCGCCGACGGCAAAACGTTCACAATGGTGGTGGCCAAGTTATCGGCGGACACGGGATCCGAAGTGGTGCTGCGCACACTGGCGGCGACCAACACCTGGCCCGCGTTCGGGGCCGTGAAGGTGAGGCTGTAGCTTTGAGTGCTCGCCGAGTTCAGTGTAGTGCCCGTACTGCTGAAGCTAATAATACCCGTATTCGTGTTATAGGAGGCACCATTGGGGTAGGTAATAATTCCGGCGAGAAGCACCCCCGTCTGGCCGCCTACCTGTAGCGTAGCAACCGTGAAGCCGGGCTGGAGGGCTAGCTGGTACATCACGCCCGTCGCAGTGCTGGGACCAGCATTGGTGTAGGTCACGTTCACGGTAACCGTGGTGCCGGGCGCCACCGAACTAGCCGAAGTCGTTAGGGCCGATACTTGCATGTTAGCCATTGCAGTAGTAGTGGGAGTGCTGAGGGTACCGGTGGTGACCACCCCGTTCAGACTGGCGGTATTATTGAGTGGGTTGGTGTCGCCCGTGCCCGTGGTGTTGGGAGTGAGGGTGGCCACGGGCGTGATGACGGTGCCGCTGGCCGGAGCGGCGAAGCTAATGACGTTGGTCACGCTCAAGCCACTCGCAAAGCTGCTTACGGTGGGGAAAGTCACGGTCCCGTTACCACTGTTGTAGGTGCCGTTGTTGCTCACGTACACCGCCGTCAGGCCAGTGGGCAAGCCGGTCACGGTCTGAACCACGCCGGGAGCAATGCTGGGGCCATAGTTGGCCGAGGTCAAGTTATACGTTACCTGATTGCCAGCCACCACCGTAGTAGGGCCGCTGAGGGTCGTTGCCAGGTCGAAGCGCGGGGTTACGGTAATGGCTGCGCTGGCAGTGTTGTTGGTCGGATCGATGTCGTTGTTGCTGGTGCTGTTCACGTTAGCCGTGGCGGAGAAAGCGCCGTCGCTGGGAGCATTGAAGCTCACCGTGTAGCTTACGTTGCCAGTGGTGCCGGCGGCCTGCGAGGCAATGGTGGGGAAGGTTACCAGGCCCGTCGTGCTGTTGTACGAAGACGTACTGCCCAGGACCAACGCGGCGCCCAAGCCCACGGTCGGGATTCCGAATGTAACGTTAGTGAGGCCGGCGGGCAACTGCACGGTTTGCACCACGTTGGTGGCGGTGTTACTGGTGCTGTTGTTGCTGGCAACAATGGTCAGCGTTTCGGCAGCGCCGGCGTTAATAGTGCTGGCGCTGGCCGTGATAGCGGTAGCCAGGTCAACGGGGGGCGGGCCCACGGTTATCGAGATGGTGCCGGGGTTGCTCAGTGCGTTTTCGTTGTCGCGCACCGTGTAGGTAAGGCTAGCCGTGCCCGTGAAGCCGGTGGCCGGCGTAAAGGTCACGCTGCCAGCGGTCGTCACGGTGAAGGTGCCCACCCCCGCGATGATGCGAGTGGTTTCGTTGGTACCGGGGGTACTGGGGTCCAGGTCTACCGTGTTCGCGGCGATGGAGCCATCGGCATCGGTGTCGTTGGCCAGAATATTGAAAACCACGGCCGTATTCAGCGGCGTAGAAGTCAGGTCGCTGTTGGCCACCGGGGGCAGGTTGCAGGTGCCAAAGTACACGTCATCAATACCGAAGTCGTTGCCCGTAGCTACGGTTGAGCGGTTCCGAATTTCGAAGGTAGCCGTGGTATTGGAACCTGAGAACCAGATGTCGGAAACCCGTACCCACCGGTCGGGCGACTCTTCAATAATCGTGGTAGTGGACGTGCTCTCGCCGTTAATCACAAAGCCTATTTCCGGCTTTCCAAGGTCGTTGCCGGGGCTGATCAGGTTATTGACGTAGCAAGAGAAGGTATAGTAGCGGTTGGGCTGCACCGCCACCGTTTGCGCGTACACCCGCTGCACGGTGGCTGCCCCGTTAACGATCATAAACTTATCGTTCGGGTTGGTCGCGCTGGCGCGGCCCAGGCATTGGAAAGCACCGTGGTAGAATAGCCCATCAACGTCCACGGCGTAAAATCCCTCGGGGTATAGCCCATCTGCTTCCGAGGTAAACTCGTAGTCGGTGCTGAAACCCGTGTTGCCGCTATTGAAGTCGGGGTTCACGAGCAGGTTCGTGCCGGAACTCGACGAGCAAGCCGTGCTCGGATTATACACGCGGATAAATACCGTAGCCGTATTGCAGGTAGTTGTGGTACCGTCGCTACTACAAACCTGGTAGTCGAACCGATCGAGGCCGAGGTAGCCGGTGTTGGGCGTATACGTGTAAACACCGTTGGAAGCCATGCTCACCCGGCCATTGGCGGTGGTCAGGTTGCCACTATTGTAGGTGTACGTGCCGTTAGCAGTGGTGATGGAGCCCGTGGTTGTTACGGTCATGCTCGCGCTTTCGGGGCTGGTATCGTTGAGCAGCACATTGCCCGTAGTAGCCGTGTTTATCGGCACCACGTTGGAGTCGTTATTGGCTGTAACGCCCCCATCGGCCACCGGAATGAGGAACACGGCCGCACCGTCCACTATATTCCAGCCGTCGTTGGAAGTGGTGCTCACGTTGCCCTGATTGTCAACTGCCTGGTAAGTAAACGACATGTAGCCAGCATAATTATTGCTGGGGTCGAAAGTGAGCGTGGTGGCCTGGGCTGGGGTCAGCGACAAGCCGGCCGTTGCAACCCGGTAGGAGCCGCCGCTTCCCGTCGTGCTGCTATTGTACAATATAACTCCCTGCACAGTTGGGGGCACGGTGACAATGATGTAGCTGGCAATGGTGCCGTCTTGGTCGGTGGCCTTCAAAGCCGAGATGGGCGTTGGGCCATTAGTACTCAGTACGTCAGCATTGTATACGTTCTCTGGCACAGGGCTGAAGCGCACGGTGCTGCTCACCTTGGCTACGTCGTTGGTGGTAGAATTTTGGGTGGTGGTAGTGCCGATGGTGGCCGTGGTTATCGCCGGGCTGCTGTTACCATTTAAAGGCACAAAAGCGAACGTGAATGAACTCGAAGCCTTCGAGGCCAGCGTAGCCAGAGAGCTAAACGTCAGTGTGCCCGAGTCAGTGTTGCTCGCGGGGGCTACGTAGGCGCCACCACTGGCATCTACCTGGGCCGTCGTCATGGTGGCACCAGGAGGCAGGGTCACCACGCGGGTCACGTTGTCCGCTGCGCTGGGGCCGTCGTTCGTGAAGGTAACGACGAAGTTGCCAGTGGCGACGTTGCCGGTAATAGTAGTGGGGCCCGTAAGGGTGGTGTATACATCAGCATAGGGCACTACGGCGACGGTAAGCGATGCTACATCATTGGCCGTGGCCCCGTTCTGGTTCGTACCGGTGCTGGTGTTGCTCGTAATCGACACGTTGCCCGTTGCGGCCGGAGCCGTAAAGGCAAAAACGAAGGAAGCCGTACCACCACTGGCCTGGCTCGCCAGGGTGCCGAAGTTGATGGTGGTTACGGCTGAGGCGCCACTTCCCGTCGTGCTGAAGCTGGTGCCAGGGTAGTTTCCCGTGATGGTGGTTTGCTGAGCCGCCGTCACACTCGCCCCGGGGGGCAGAGTCACCGTACGCGTCACCGAAGTCGCGGTGCCAGAACCATTATTGGTGAAAGTAGCCGTGAACATGACATTGTTCGTTGGCTGGCCCTGGAGAATAGTGGTCGGACCACTGAGGCTAGTGAATACATCAGCATAGGGCGCCACGGCGACGGTAAGCGATGCTGCATCGTTAGTCGTAGCCCCGTTCTGGCTCGTACTGGTGCTGGTATTGCTTGCAATCGACACGTTGCCCGTTGCGAGTGGAGCCGTGAAAGCAAAAACGAAGGAAGCTGTACCACCACTGACCTGGCTCGCCAGGGTGCCGAAGTTGATGGTGGTTACGGCCGAGGTGCCACTTCCCGTCGTGCTGAAGCTGGTGCCAGGGTAGTTTCCCGTGATGGTGGTTTGCTGAGCTGCCGTCACACTCGCCCCAGTGGGCAGAGTCACCGTACGCGTCACCGAGGCCGCGGTGCTGGGCCCGCTATTGGTGAAAGTAGCCGTGAAGTTGCCCGTGGCCTGGCCCTGGAGAATGGTGCTCGGACCAGTTAGGGCAGTTAGTACGTCGGCCACGGGGGTTACTACGGCCACCGTCGAAGTAGCCGAGTTGGTGGTCGTGGCGCCGTTATTCGCAGTGCCGCTTACCGTCGAGCTGGCCACTACCTGCGTGAAGGTCGTCGGTACAGCAGCAATGCTGACCGTCAGGTTTTGGTTGGCATTCTTGGCCAGGGAGGTTGGGGTACCGGTGAAGGTTACTGTACCATTGGTATTATTATAAGTGGCTGTAACGCCGGTAGGCCGGGTTGGAAAGCTGACCGTACCTAAGCCTGCCGTCAGGCTCAGGGTTTGGGCATAGCTATTGGCGGTACCCGGGCCACTGTTAGTGTACGTTACGGAAAAGCTCAGGGCCGCCCCGGGAGCTACGGGGTTAGATGAAGGCGTAATTGTTGTTGCCACGTTTTGCGCCAGGGCCGGACGGAGGCTAGTCAAACCCAGAATAGTGACGAGTAGAATTGGCCAACCGGTTTTGGTAAGGACTGGTTGGCACTGCTCGGATGGCGAGAGGGGGCTAGGCGGGAAACCCCGCTTGTTTCCCGCCCGCGAGAATGGTAAGAATGTATCCACGATAAATAAGGGGGTTAAATAAAATATTAATTGAACTTTGGATAACAAGCTCAAAACTATAGCGGGCACCCACCCCTCTTTGGTATTTTTAGGCGAATGAGCTAATTCAATCGGCGAATGGATGACCTTTCCCTTAGCAATGGATGGCCGGCTGTTTCGCGCAGAATTCGCTTGCTTAAATTCTCAACAGCCAGGGGATTAAGCCTTACCCTCCCCAAAAATTAGCGGCCAAATACGAGTTAATTAATCAATTGGATTTTATTGGATTAAATAAGCCATTATAATCTAATTATCAGCACTTAATAAAGTTGATTCACTCACTGACTGGGTATTTGACGTACCTAAAAAACATGTTAAGCACGCCAATTATCTACTTTATTGTATAGTAAATTTCAAATATGTAACACCTTCTTAACAATGCAAAAAGGCCTGCTCTTTTCCAAGAGCAGGCCGCGAGAACAGAGGCACTTAGTGGTGCCCCGAATTTTTACAGAATTTTATAAAAAACGTATGCTGCAAAACGCTAACTGGAAGGCCAGTACCTGGTAGGCGGTGCAAAAGCAGGTCCTCCAAACCCCAGTAGCCAACTGCCAGAAAATGCTTGGCTACCGCCCACTGGCGGTTACCATGGCGCGCAGGGGCTCATTAAAACCTACGGCGTCGACCAGTTCTTCCAGCGGCAGGTGCAGGCGGTACTTCCAGAAGTGCGCGGGGTTGCTGGGTACGTTAATCTGCTCGTCGTGCGGATTGGCCCGGCGCAGGTGGTTGTCCATGGCCAGCAGGTCCTGCAAGGGGAAGATGGCCCACATGGCCGGGGAGTGCAGGTGCTGCACGAGGATTTCGCGCGCCACCCAGGCCTCGCAGTAGAACGGGGCAATTTCGCGCCAGTGGCCCAGCATCGTTTCGAAGAAGCGCTGGGTCCGCACCCGGTCTTCTTCCCACCAGCCGCGAACGGTGCTCATGTCGTGGCTGCTGGTCGTAACCACGCTCAGGTAAGGCGCGGCGTCGGGGTGGCCAAACTCCGTTTCGGGGTTGGCGGGCATGCGCTGAATGTTCAGGCCCAAAATGCCCAGCTCCTTCATGACGCCCGGCACGGAAGCCGGCACCATACCCAGGTCCTCGCCGCAGATGAGCATGTCGGTGGCGTAGCGCACGGGCGGCAGCTTCACCAAGCCCTGCTGGCGCCAGAACTCCTCGTGGCGGTGGAAGAAGAAGTCGGTGTAGATGTCGTCGTAGAGGCGCCGGCGGTCCTCGTCGCTGTGCAGCTCCCGGAACGAGTAGCTCTTGTTCAGGGTGATGCGCGGGTGATAAAAGTCGTTACCGGCCGGCACGAATAATACCTCGTTCACCAGCTGAAACAGGCCCTTTTGCAGCCAGGCAAAGTAATCGGCATGCTCAGGGGCCGCCGCTACTTTCCGGGCGATATAGGCTTCAATCTTGCGTTGGTTATCGACGTGCTCTTTCAAGTGAATCCGGCCGTAGCTGGCGTCGTACAGGTACTCGTCGAACACGGCCTGGGCTTCACCCTGAAAAATATCCTGGAGCATGTGCCAGCGGATGTAGGGCTCGCAGAGGCGGCTGTAGTTAAACCAGCCCAGACGGCGCTCAATTTCGTGGCGGTGCAGGGGCAGGGCCGGCGCGAAATGCCCCAGCAGCCCCTCAACCGACTCAATGGGCATCTCCCAAATGCGGAAGAACCCCAGGATATGGTCGATGCGCAAGGCGTCGAAATAGCGGCTGAGGTGGCCCAGACGCTGTTTCCACCAGGCGTAACCGTCCTGGGCCATGCGCTCCCAGTTGTAGGTGGGAAACCGCCAGTTTTGCCCGGTGGTGGAGAAATCGTCCGGCGGGGCGCCGGCCTGCCGGTCCAGGTGGTAGAGCTCGGGCTGGGTCCAGGCATCCACCGAATGGCGGTAAATACCAATGGGCAGGTCACCCTTCAGTACCACCCCGCGGCCGCGGGCATAGCTGACGGCTTCGCGCAGCTGCTGGTCGAGGTGGAACTGGGTGAAGAAGAACAGGCCGTACTCGTCGTAGTCGGGCGCGGTTTCGGCCGTTAGCTCGGACAGGTTCTGCGGGGTGCGGAACTCTGCGGGCCACTGCTGGAAGTCGGCGGTGCCAAAACGGTCGCGCAAGGCCGAAAACGCGGCGTAGGGCACCAGCCAGTCGGCCTGGCTGGCGTAGAAGGTCCGGTAGCCGGCATCGGCCAGGAATGCCTTCTTCTCCTGTTGGTACAGCAGCCGGAGGAACTTCCACTTGGCCTTCATCATGGGCTCGTAGTCCACGAAGTCCTTGGCATTCAGCTCGGCCTTGAGCTGCGCGAGCTCCCGGGCCGCTTTTTTGTCCTGGAGGGGCGCGATGCCTTCGAGATGAATAAACTGTGGGTGCAGCGCAAACACCGAGATGGCGGCGTAGGGATAGGAGTCGACCCAGGTATGAGTGGCCGTAGTGTCGTTGATGGGCAGAATTTGCACCAGCTTGAGGCCGGTTTGTACGGCCCAGTCGGTCAGCAGCTTCAAGTCGGAGAACTCGCCCACGCCCAGGCCGCTCGCGCTACGCATGGCGAACACGGGCAGCGCCACGCCCGCTCCCCGCCAGGCGTCGGGGTGGCGGTAGGCCTCGTCATTAAACACTCGGGCGGTGGTCTGCTGGTGGGTGGCGGGTACTACGCGATTCTCGCCGCCTTCCATGTCCAGGGCGTGGCCGGCCTGGGCATCCCAGATAGCGTATTTGTAGTGGCAATCCTCCGTGGGGTTTTCGAGCCTTATGGTGCCGGTCCAGGTTGGGTACTCGCTATCAGCTAAGACCAGGCCCTTAGTGTTATCCCAAGCCCCCAGGGCCGGGTCGGAGCCCAGAACGCAGAGTTGGTAGTGGGGCGCCACGCGGGGAGCCACCAGCCGAAAAACGGTTTCGCCGGCGGCCGGGGCCTGAGCTGCTGGCCGCTGGTTGCCGGGGGCTGGTGGGGCAGTGGTGCTGCTGGCCTTAGCGCTGGCCTTGCCTTTATTGGCTTTGGGCGCTGCCGGGGCCACCGCTGGGGCGGGCCGGCGAAACAGCGCTTTGGTGAAGGCGGCAGTCAGCAACTCGTTTTCGGGCTGGGTGGGCGGGCGCCAGTAGTCGGCCAGGCTCAGGCGCTGGGCGCGCGAAGCGTCGTACACCACGGTGCGGTTGGGGCCAAACTCCCAGTGCTGGCCACCCGTGTTGGCATCGAGCAATGCGTACTTATAGGTAAGCTCCCCGGCGGCATCGGCCACGGTCAGCTCGTGGCTCCAGCAACCGGTGGCTTCGTCGTAGTGCATGCTGGCCGCCGCGGCCAACTGCCAGTTTCCTAGCTCGGGGTGGGAGCCGCAAACGGCTAGCTGCTGGCCGTAAACGGTACGGTAAGGAAGGGAAAAGCGTAGTATCATGCGATTGGTAGGGTTTAGGCGCGCAAGATACTGCTTTGCCTAAACCAGGAATTGAGAATACGAAACCAGGCCGCCAACCGGCAGTTCTGTTTCCTAACGCTGGGCCTCTGCCGGGGGCGAGCTACTGGCGTAGTGCATAAATGGCTATGCCACGCCTTGAGTGGTGCAATTAATGCTGCCAGGCGCAGGCTTATGGCCCAACAGGCTGTTCTCATTTACATAAGCAGTAAACGTCTTACTATAATGATTGCTTATCCTGGAGTCGTCCTGCTTAAAATTACCAAGCATATCCCGAGGCTAGTCTATCTAATTTCCCATTGACAGAGTTTTACTACTTCTCTCCTTGCCTCAGCTGTAATAATATTGGAGGATGTTTTAAACGTGGTTCAGCGCAGCAGTCCTGACATCGAGGGCGGACCCGCCGCTAGCCTACCCGATACCGATTGCCTGATGAATCTCACCGGTTTGGTAGCTGTAGCATCATGCCTGTGCCATGCGGCTATGATGAACTGGCTAACGCTTAGGATTTACTTAGTGGCAACACTAACCAGCACCTGGGGCAAGACTGGTTGATGCCAAAGAGATGCGCTACGACGCTTGGTTGCGCCTGCTCTGCGCCACTCTGGCCCAGGTAGCCGACCAAATTCCACTCGCTCTGCCCGCACACGCTACTCCGGCCGACGATCCGCCTATCCCCAAACGACGGGGACATGAGACGGGCTAAATTCGCTGATGAAATCTACGGAATAAAGTGGTTGTGGCGTTGGTAGTTTATGCGATGATAAACCAATACGATTTTTTTATAAAATAGTAGTCAACAGATAATTTTCAATTATATTCTCATACACAAAATTTAAGGCCAACTAAGCACAAGCACTCAGATGAACCGACTGGTTTTTACAACCTGGTCAAATAATAAATAAGGAGAGAGTAAAAAATTTAAAACCTAAAGCATGCTATGAGATGAGAATCACAAACAAATGCTCTTGAAGCCATAATCTCATACTTTAACCGCTTCAATGATCATAAATTTTTTATTATTGGCAATTACCTTTGCATTCCCGAATAAGGCCTTAAGCCTCATCTTGTATCCTAGATGGCAGTTTCCAATAACTCGAATAAGTCCACCTTTTTTCAAAACCTTGTAAGCGTCCTTGAACATAGCCCGAGCAATAAAATCACCCACTGTATTCTCTTGATGGAAAGGAGGATTACACAATACCAGATCCATACTTTGGGCTTCTCCATTCTCAAAACAGTTGGTCCATTCAAATCGAGCCTCATCTGAGAACATCTTTTTATAATTTCTTCGAGCGCTCTGAATAGCCATTGCTGAATCATCACTAAAAACCAGTTGAGCTGCAGGATTCAATTCCTTGGCTCTAAAGCCTATAATTCCGTTAGCGCATCCCAAATCCAGGATGCGTTGAAAGCTTCCCTGGGGGATATGGTTTAGAAAAAAACGTGTACCGATGTCGAGTCTCTCCCGGCTGAAGAGATTGGAGTGGTGAGTGAATTTTTCCTCAAACCCGTCCAAGGCAACTTCCAGGGGATAAGGGGATTCTACCTGTTCTTTCTCAAAATTTACGAAAATGAGCCGAGCCTTTTTTTGCGCTAGACTCGTGGTTGTTGCTCCAATAATAGTATTTAACAAGTTAAAACTTCCCTTGGACAGGTGCTTGACCATGGAACCGCAGATTATTTTTGAGTCTGATTTAACATGCTTTGTTAAATGACAGAGGATATCTTCAAAATAGGAAAGGCTCTTCGGTATTTTAATAAGAACATAGTCATATACCCCGCTCAGATCAGATAAATTATTAACAGGAATGATGTGTTGATTGGTATTGAGCCTGATGGCCATCGAACTAACGTAGGAATCAGTGTAAGTTGTAGGTTGCAACTCTTCGAGGCCATAACTCAGAGCACCAAATTGATCACAGCATATGAGAATTTCTTGACCCACAAGATCTTGGCTTTGCATGTACTGAAGCAGTAACTCATCGGCACTATCCCAGCCCTGGAGTGGATCATTGTTCCTCACCGGATAACGGAGTATTTTCTGAAGATCCTTGGGCATCGGTCGTGTTAATAGTGTAGTATCATTTTAGTAATCTCTGCTCCTCTTAAAAAACTTATTCCAGAGCTTTCCACTATGATACATTCGTTATTTTTCTGTTTTTACTTTGCTTAACCCTTGTTCTGGTAGCAGCCAAAGTTAGTACTTCTCGTTTCTAAACCAGTAGCTCAAGAAGCCAAATCAAAACGCTTCTGGAAGCTGCTAATAATAATGCTGCTATGAGCACTTTGATGCAAAGCTCTTCATGGGTAAGCACTTTCGCCTGATCATTCTGCTTCTGAAAAACTATCACTCACGTTCCTCATTTTACGGATGAGGGCTGGATATTATAGAAATTATTTATATTATACTATTTTATTATATAAACCTTATAAATATTTCCACTTTTTAATTCAGTAAACGTCTACAAGGTCTGGCAGGTGCTGATGCGAGCTCTTGGAGTGAGCGTCAAGCCAAGTTATCCAGGACGGGACCGCGCCAGAAGCTTCGGGTTACGGGTTTAGCACTTACCCAAGTAAAAAATTCCCAACCCAACTCCCTCGTTTTGCGTTTGGAAGTCGCGTTCTGCTTTATCTGCGGCTTATCCCCTCCTGCTTTGGCCACTTTTTTACGTCGTACCCTTTACGGATTGCTGGGACTGTTAGCTCTGGTACTAACCCTTATCATTGTGGTGGTCGTGGTGCTGCAGTTCCCAGCCGCACAGGATTTTGTGGCCCGCCGGGCCGAAGGCTACCTGCGCGGTAAGCTCAAAACCGAGGTGCGCATCGCGAAATTGCGCACCGATTTTCGGCACGTCATCAACCTCGACGGGGTATACCTGGCCGACCAGCAGCGCGATACCCTCGTCTCGGTTGGGCACCTGGGCGTCGACATCGACATCTGGGCGCTGCTGCGCAAGCAAATCAACGTGTCGAGCGTGGAGCTGAACGACGGCCGCGTGCGCCTGACCCGCACCGAGCCGGATTCCGTCAATAATTACGACTTCATCATCAAGGCCTTTACGGACCCAACCGCGCCTAAGGATACCACCGCCTCGGGCCTGAAATATGCCATTGGCAAGGCCCGGCTCACCAACATCCTCTTCACCCAGCAAGACCAGATAACCGGCTCCGACATCCGGGCGAAAATCGGCGAGTTCACGGCCAACATGGACGAGGTAGATGTGGATAACTCCATCTATAAGGTGGATAACGCGGCCCTGCGGCGCTCAGCCATCCGCATCACCCAAACCAAAACGGCCCCGGAAGTGGATAACCCCGCTCCTACCGAGCCGCTCACGCTGCAGTTTGGCCTCAACCGCGCTACGCTCGATAGCGTGTCGTTTACCTATAAGAACGCCCCCGCGGCCCAGTTCATCAGCACCACCATCGGCCTGGCCGACATCACAGCGCGCAACATCGACTTGCGCAACGAGCGCGTCGACCTGACCAAGCTCACGCTCAAGAACACCCGCTTCGCCTACGCCCAAAACGAGGCGGTGCCGGTGGAGCAGCGGGTGGTGAACCCCGCCGAAGCCGTGCGCAAGCTCGACGATGCCGCCGACCAAGCCAAAACCGCCAAGGGCCAGCCCCTGAAATGGCGGGTAACCCTGGCGCAGTCCAACATCAGTGGCGTCGACGTGGCCTTCGACAACTTCAACCAGCCCAGGCAACGCACCCGCCTGCCAGCCTTGGATTACAACCACCTCCACTTCACGGATCTGGTGCTGAACACCCGGGACTTTGCCTTTTCGGAAAACCGCACCACCGCGAAGGTCGATAACTTGGCCGGCCGGGAACAGAGCGGCTTCCGGATTGATAGCTGGCGGGCCAACGTGGTGTACGACTCCGTGCAAATCCGCCTCGACAGCCTGGACCTGGTGACGCCGCACACCCGCATCCGGCGCACGCTGGCCATCGGCTACCAATCGTTGGCCGCCCTGAGCGATACCAAAAACCTGCCGAACCTGAAGATTGAGGGTGATTTGCGGGAAGTGCGGCTAGGCTTCCGCGACATTCTATACCTCGCGCCGGACCTGGCTGGCACTTCTCCGTTCAACACCGGCCCCAACCAGTCGGTACTGGTTAATGGGCAGATCGCGGGCCGCGTGGGCGACTTCACGGTGCGCAACCTGGAGTTTGTGGGGCTGCGCAACACCATCCTGAAAGCACGGCGCGGCCGGATTCAGGGCCTGCCCAACGTCGACCAGCGGCTATATGCCGACCTGGACCTGCAGCAGTTCAGCACCAGCGAAGCCGACATCCGCAGCCTGGCGCCGAAGGGCAGCATTCCGAACAACATCAGCATTCCGCAATCGCTGGCCCTCAGTGGCACGTTTCGGGGGCGGCCCACTACGCTAGAATTCACTACCAGCCTGAACCTGCGTTCCAGCTACGGCAACCTGGGATTCAGCGGCAATTTGGGGGCGGCCCAGGCCAATGGCCGCCAGCCGGTGGTGGGCACCTTCGCCGTGGGTGGATTTGATTTCGGCCGTTTGCTGAAAAACCCGCAGCTGGGCCGTGTCACGGCGACCGGGCGCATCAATGCCACCGGCGATGTAAAAGACCCGGCCACGCTGGTGGGCCAGGTGAAAGCCACCGTGCAAAGCGCCCGCTACAATGGCTACACCTACCACGGCGTGGCCGCTACCGTCGACCTCGACCGGAACCGCTACGTCATTCGGGCCAACAGCAAGCAAGACCCCAACCTGAACCTCGACTTACAGGCCGTCGTGAACCTGCGCGACCCTCGCCAGCCCAGCTACCAGCTGACCGCGCTGAACTTGCGCAGCGCCAACCTGACGGCTTTGGGCTTCTACACCGGCGGCGACCTGCGCGTGCAGGGCAACCTGACGGCCAACCTTCGGGGCGCCGACGCGAACTCGCTCAACGGCACGTTCAGCGGGCAGCGCATTGTGATCGTGCGCGATAACCAACCCTTTCCGCTCGATTCCCTGAATGGGCGGATCCTGCAAACGGCGGCCCGCACCGCCGTAACCATCACCTCCACGGTTGCTGACGTAAACCTCGACGGCAACGTCCACCTCGGCGACCTGGCCACGGAGCTGCAGCAGCACATCGACCGCTATTTCGACTTGCCGGGTGTCCGCTACGTTGCCAGCAGCGCCGACCGACACTTTACCTATTCGCTGCAGCTTAAGGACGCTACCCTGGCCACGAAGCTGGTGCCGGGCCTCAAGCGGATTTCGCCGTTCACGGTGAGCGGTGACTATAGCCGCCAGGCCGCGCGCCTGACCGCCACCGGCAGCATCCCCATTATTCGCTACAATAACTACCGGCTCGACTCGCTGCGTGTGAATGTAAACTCGGATGCTCGCAAGCTCGACTATGGCCTGCTCCTGGCTCAGGCCGCCCAGGATACTACCCTGAAGTTCCGGCGCCCCAGCATCATCGGCAACGTAGCCGATAATAAAGTCTTCACCCGAGTGGCCATCCTCGGCGACTCGGCCAACCGTGAGCGGCTGGCCCTGGCCGGCACCTTGTCGGTCATCAACGGGCAATCAGCCGGTAACGGTGGGCGGACCACGGGGCCGGTTTACCAGTTTTCGGCCGCCCCCGAGCAGATTATCAACTACGCGACCTGGACGGCGGGCGCGAACAACTACGTGCGCTACTACCCCACCGGCGCCGTGGTGGCCGATGGCCTGCGCCTGACCAATGGCCGCAGCTCACTGGCAT
The DNA here is from genome assembly GCF_014699115.1 of Hymenobacter montanus. Lineage (GTDB taxonomy): Bacteria > Bacteroidota > Bacteroidia > Cytophagales > Hymenobacteraceae > Hymenobacter > Hymenobacter montanus. The sequence goes on along the minus strand of NZ_JACXAD010000004.1, from coordinate 7,499 downwards.
TGCAAAGCACCAACCCGGCCGTACCTACCTCGCCGCTCGGAGTCACCTTTACCAATTTCGAGCTGGCGGAGCTGGCCCGCATCGCGCAGCAGCGGGATTCCCTGGTGGCGGGCACCTTGAATGGCACGGCCCGCATCGATAACCTGGGCACCAAGCGCCAGGCCTTCACCGCCGATGCCACGGTGAGCAAGCTTGTATTCCAAAAGTCGCTTATCGGCGACCTTGCCCTCCGGGCCACCAACCCCAGTTCTAACCGGTACGACTTGGATGCTCGCCTGACCGGCGGCGCAAGCGCCAGTACGGGCGGGGCCGGCAACGATGTGCAAATACGCGGGACGTACGTTACCACTAGCGCCACGCCGTTGGATTTTGTGCTCGATGCCAATCGCCTCAACTTTAAGGTTATCGAGCCGTTTTCGGCCGGGCAGCTCCGGAGCGCCACCGGGTACATTCGCGGCCGGCTTACGCTACGGGGCGCCACGGCGGCCCCGCAGGTCCGCGGCACGCTGACGACCTCCGATGATGCCGGCTTTATTGTGAACCAGCTCGGCTCGCCCTTCCGCGTGCCTAATCAGGCACTCACGTTCGACAGCCGGGGCATTGCCTTCAACAACTTTACCGTACTCGACTCGGCTTCCAACAAGGCCGTGGCCAACGGCTACCTGCTCACCAAGAACTTTGTCGACTACGCCTTCGACCTGCGGGCCACGACCAAAGACTTCTTGGCCGTGCGCAGCACCCGCAAAAACAACCCGCTTTTCTACGGCCGCCTGGTGCTGGACTCTGACACGCGCCTGACCGGGCCACTGACGCTGATTAAGATCGATACCAACGTGACCGTAGTCGACGGCTCCGACTTAACCGTGGAGTCGCCGAGCTCCGACCCCTCGGTTCAGGCGCGTGAAGGCATTGTCAAGTTTATCGACAAAAGTGCCCCGCTCGACACCGCGCTGGCCCGCCAGCTGGTTCTCGATACCGTGCGAACCGGCCCCCAGGGCTACGACATAACGGCTCACGTCAAAATAACTAGTCGCACACCCTTTACCTTCATTATCGACCCGGTGAGCGGCGACAACCTGCGGGTACGGGCCAACGGTGACCTCACCACCAACATCGACCCCAGCGGCAACATCACGCTCAGCGGCGCGCTCACGGTGGCGCGCGGCAGCTACCGGGTTTCCCTCTATGGCTTGACTTCGCGCGAGTTCAGCATCCGCCGCGGCTCCTCCCTCACCTGGAGCGGCGACCCCTATAACGCGGATCTAAACCTGACGGCCGTGTACAAGCTCAAGGCTTCGCCGACCGAGCTGATTGCCAACCAGGGCAGCAACGAGGCTCAAAGCCTGGCTCGTAATCCCCTGCCTTTCAACGTGCTTATTAATGTAACTGGTAACTTAACTAAACCCACCATTGGTTTCGACATTACCATGCCCGAAGAGCAGCGCGGCGCCCTTGGTGGACAAGTCGATGCCCGGCTGAGCCAGTTGCGGCAGCCCGACCAAACTTCGGAGCAGAGCAAGCAGGTATTCTCGCTGCTGATTTTGGGCCGCTTCATCCAGCAAAACCCGTTTGAGTCGAGCTCGGGCGAGAGTTTCGCGGCCTCGCAGCTACGGGGCTCGGTTAGCTCGGTGCTCACCGATCAGCTCAACAACCTCACTGGCAAGTACCTGGCCGGCCTGGGCCTGGACCTGGGCGTCACCAACCAGGCGGTGTACGGGGCCGATGGCAACACCGGCTCACGCACCGACCTCAACGTGGCCATGCGCCGCCAGCTGTTTAACAACCGGCTTACCGTGCGCGTGGGCACCGACATTGGCCTAAGCGGCGCCAACAATGCCAGCACCGGCGCCCGGGGCGGGGGTGGTGCCAGCAACCTGGCCGGTGACGTCAGCCTGGAGTATACCCTGCTGCGCGACGGCCGCCTGCGCTTGCGCGCCTTCCGCCAGAATGCCTACGAGGACATCGATGGGCCCATTGTGCGCACCGGAGCGGCCCTCATCTATCAACGCGAGTATAACAGCCTGGCCGAGCTGTTCGAAAAAGTCAGCCCGGAAGTGAAACAGCAGCGCAAGCGGTCGCGCCAGGAAGAAAAGCAGGATCGGCAAGACCAGAAAGAGGAAGATCAGGCTGCCCGCGACTCGGCCTCGGCGGTGCTGCCGCTGCGGCGCGACACTTTGAGCAGCCAGGCGACCCCGACCAACACGGGCGCTAATTAAGAACGGATAATGAACGGACCTACATCTTCACTGAGCAGAGCAATCCAGCTGTTTCAGCAACGAGCCCGCGACGGACGCGCAACCCTGCCGAGCCGGGCGGAGGTAAGCGAGCGCAGGGCGAGGAGCGGGAGAATGCTTCATTCCTGGTACTTCGTGCTTCCCTGCCTGCTTTTTTCGGCCTGCTCGGGCCTACGCTACATTCCCGCCAACGAAAAACTTTACACGGGCAGTAAGGTTAAAATCAATTACCCTGAGAAGCCCAGAAACGCCGCAGCCCTGCAGTCGGAGCTGGAGGGCGTAATCCGGCCCAAGCCCAACGCTTCGTTTCTGGGCCTGCGACCGAAGCTGTACTTCTGGCACTTGGGCGTGGGCAAAACCAAGGGCCTGGGCAAGTTCCTGGCCGATAAGCTGGGCGAGCCCCCCGTGCTGCTCAGCCAAGTGAAGATTGCTGCGACGCGGGGGTTGATGACCAACCGGCTTCAGAACCGTGGTTACTTCCACGCGGCCGTCACGCACGAGGTGAAGTCCGACGAGAAAACGGCCCAGGTGAATTACACGGCCACTACCGGCACGGTGTATAAAATCAAGGAAGTGAACTTTCCGGCGGGCGATTCGGCCGTGCTGGTCGCCATTCGGGGCACCCAGGCGGGCAGCCTGCTCAAAGTCGGCGACCCGTATAATCTGGACGTGCTAACCCAGGAACGAGTACGCATCGACGCAAGCTTGAAAAACCAGGGCTTTTACTACTTCACGCCCGACATTCTGCTATTTGCCGTCGACAGCACGCTGCACAACCAGGTAACGGTGGACGTGCAGGTAAAAGCCGCGGCCCCCGCCCGAGCCCTGCGCCCTTACTGGCTCAACAACGTGAAGCTGAACACCAACTTTGTGCTCACCGACACCATCCGCCGCCAGCCCATTCTCTTTCAGAAGTACCAGTACTTCCCCGACGAGCGCATGTTTCGAGCCCGGGCCATTACCAAGGCCGTCTTTCTCACTCCCGACAGCCTCTTCCGGCAGCGGCGGCGCGACCAGACCCTCTCGCGCCTGATGAGTCTGGGCACTTTCCGGTTTGTGGAAATTCGCTTCAACCCCGCCGCGGCTGGCGACTCTGCGGGCCGGGCCCGCCTCGATGCCGACGTGCGTATGACCCAGCTGAAGAAAAAAAGCTTACGAGCCGAGCTACAATTGGTCAACAAAACCAATGACTTCACGGGCCCCGGCCTGAACGTTAGCTTTCGCAACCGCTCCGCCTTACGCGGAGCCGAGCAACTAATCATCACCGGCACGGCTGCCTACGAAATCCAAACCCGGGCGCCCGCCAATAACGAAAGCCGCAGTAACAGTGGCGCCATCTCCACTGACTTTGGCATCAACGCCCAGCTGATTGTGCCGCGCCTAATCTCGCCTAATCTACCGCTGCTCGATGTCAAGCTGCCTAACTCCGACTTTCAGCCCCGCACCACTTTTGGCGCGGGCGTTCGCTACGTTACGCGTACCGGGTACTTCAGCACGGCCAACTTCAGCCTTAACTATGGCTATAGCTGGAAGACCAAGATCACGAACGAGCAAGAGCTACGGCCCATTGATGTAACGTACAGCGCGTTTTCGAGCGAGCCCGCTTTCGACGAGGTGCTTGCAGCCAAGCAGTTTCTGCGCACCGCCTTTCAGCAGCAGTTTATCCTTGGCAGCTCCTACCGTTACACCTATAACCAGCAACTGCTGGAGCAGCGCCGCCAGCAAATCTTCTTCCAAGGCCGGCTTGAGTTTAGTGGCAACGTCGCCAACGCCCTAAACGGCTTGAGCACTAAGCGCGAAGGCAGTGAGTACTACACTATTGCCGGCCAACGGTTCGCGCAGTACAGCAAACTTGACTTAGAGCTGCGCGAGTACTACCGCATTTCTCCCAACCCCAACTCCGGCAACCGCATCGTGGGCCGCCTGCAGGTTGGCATTGGTTTGCCCTACGGCAACTCGGCGGGCGGCACGCTGCCTTACCTGCGCCAGTACGGCATTGGCGGTCCCAACTCGGTCCGGGCCTACGCCGCTCGTGAAGTCGGGCCGGGCATCTACCATCCCTCCGGCTCCAGCATCAATAATTACTACGACCAGGTCGGCGACCTGCGGCTGGAAGGCAACGTGGAATACCGTCAGGATTTGTTTCCCTACGTTAAAGGCGCCGTGTTTATGGATGCCGGCAACATCTGGCTCGTGAATGAGGATCCCAGCCGACCCGGTGGCAAGTTCAATTCCAGCACCTTCCTCAAGCAACTGGCGGTGGGGGCTGGCGCCGGTATTCGAATCGACGTGCAGTTCTTCGTTATTCGCTTCGACTACGCTATTCCACTCCGAGCGCCCTACGGCACTCCCGAAAGCACCACTGGCCGGCTTAACTTAGCTATTGGTTATCCATTCTAGCATGGGGCGGTCACTGCCCTGCTTTCCGGCTCGCAATAACCGTCGCTCAGCGAATAATCGGACTGCGCTCGAACGGCCGCTCCCGGTCAAACAGAAACCGGTAGGTAGCATGGGTTTTCACTATCGTGGCCCCAATCGAGCGCATGGTAACCAGCATTCGCGGGTTAAAGTCCCCAATCCAGTTCATTTCCAGGTCGGCATAGCCCGCGTCGATAAACGCCTGGCGGGCGTGTACCAGCATAGCGGCATCCACGCCCTTACCCTGGTACTCGGGCACCACCCCGTAGATGATGCCAAACATCCGCTTATCGGGCCGCCGGAGAAAGCGCCACTGCTCCCACAGGAAACGGAGCTTGCCCCATAGGTTTAGCCGCCGCCCTACGTGCCGGAAAATCTGGTTCAGCTCGGGCAGGCTAATAAAGAAAGCCACGGGCTCCGTGCCACGGTAAGCAAACCAAAGGAGGCGCTCGTCTACGACCGGCTTCATTTCACGCACGATTTTACGGGCCTGGTCCAGGGTCATGGGCTTCACGCCCGAGTGCCGGGCCCAAGCCAGATTGTAGACGTGGTGAAAATCCTGGGCCAACTTTTCAGCGTCCTGCTTGCGCGCGTGGGCAAAGCGAAACTCTGCAGCGTGCTCTGCGGCCCGCTTCGCAAAGCTGGCGTGCAACGGCGCGGCGGTAGTCCGATAGCAAGTGTACTGCTTGAAATAAAGCTCGAACCCGTAGTGCTCGAACAGCTGGCGGTAATAAGGCGGGTGCCAGAACATGCCATAGTTCGGAGGCCGGTCGAAGCCATCGATAAGCACTCCCCAAAACCGGTCCCGTTCCCCAAAATTGATGGGCCCATCCATTGCCTGCATGCCCCGCGCCGCCAGCCAGGCCCGCCCTGCCTCAAACAGGGTGTTGGCGGCTGCCTGGTCGTCGATGCACTCAAAGAAGCCCAGGCCGCCGGTGGGTAAGTCGGGGTTCTGCACGTCTACCGCGTCGCGGTTCAAAAACGCCGCCACCCGACCGATAACCAGACCAGCGGCATCGGTCAGCACCCAGCGGCAAGCTTCGCCGTTAATGAACTTGGGATTTTTAGCTGGGTCGAATACCGCCTCCACCTCATTCTCTAAGGGGCCAATATACTGAGGCACCGCTCGGTGCAGGCGGGCCGGCAAAGCAATAAACTGCCGCGCTTGGCGGGCATCAACAACTTCAAGAAGCGGCATGAAAGGCTAAGAAACGTTATACAAGCCCCAACTGATAAGCAACAGGAGTGGCTCGGAGACAACGCAAATAAACAGTTGCCCGTCGCCTTGAGCCAGCATACCCGATTACCCTTGGCTATGCGCCTCGCTCAGATACTAAGCAACAAGCAAATAACGTAATTTACAAATCATTAAATATCAATCCCTTGTATAACAATCCGAATAGTATTGAAGGCCCGGCGCAAAATTTACCCTTACCCTAGCAGTAGGCTTGGCGTGCAAAAGCTGTAAGTCTATATAATGTGCCGGGGCAGCCGAACGCCAAATTCATGCAAACGACCAAACGGAGTAAGCTTTATCCTGCTGGCGTGCCTACCTGGGGCTTACCGTCGGCGGTGGCCCAAGCAGCTCTTCCTCGTGATACCCGATTTGTATCGAATTGCCCCAGTAAAAAACAGAACGGGCATTGCTGTCGGCTATCACCGGTGCCCGCTATTTGAGCATCCACTGCGATGCCTTGAGCAATCCGACAGCGAGGGTGCGTATGATATACGCGTTGCACACTGTCTCCACTATTCCTTGAATAGAATGGAAAAGAAGCAAGAGTTTCCATAATAAGTGACCTAATATTTGCCTAAATGTAATAATAATAATCTAAAAATTATCCTCCCCGAGCAATAAGTAATATTGACAAGGATTTTATACAAATTATCTACCGGTAATTTGCCATCAGGGATAGCATTGCTTTCAGCATGGTATGGCCAAGCTATCATCAGGAGGCAGTAAAGTCAGACCCTTAACATGAGCTATTCCTATTAGACCAGCCTCGCCATAAGTAGGCGCTTTGTTGTATCTAAAGCAGGGCTATGCTATATTAATTGATTTCAATATCCAAACTTGCATACATACCACCTTCTCAAGAGCACCCTCTGTCACTCAGTCAATCCTGAAGCAATTGAATTAAACGGAAACTAACGATGGAGATTTTGCTGTTATATTCCCTACCCGTGCTGTGGTCGACAAACGACTAGGTAGTCCTTCCATTGTGAGGTTCCAAAAAAAAATCATAGGTCACTTGTACGGAATAAAATTGTCGCTACCTTTGCAGCCCCAATTAGAAAGCGCCTCAAGCGGAGGCAAAAAACTAATGAGTGGATGAACGAAAATTTGGGTCAGCCGGTTTAGCCGCCAACCTGATTATTAATTCATCAGCCATCCGAAGGTGCTGCTTCATTAAAAAATAAAAAGCGGCGGTATAGCGGAAGTCAAAAAAATTTCATTATCTTTGCACTCCCAATCGCAACAGGGGCTCAAACGGAGCCAGAAACGTTGCGGCGGGGGAACTACCAAGAGGCTGGGTATGGTTGTTGATCCGGCTCTGATGAAGGAGCGGGAAGACGAGGCCGGCAGTGCGGAAGCAAGTAGCACAAGACTGATTACGGGAGTAGTCACGAGGTTGGCCCAACAGGGGCCGACGCACGTTCTTTGAATGACTGGAAAAGACAACAGGTAAGACGTGGCTTTCTACGGGAAGCCACGGTGACGACCATGCGTAACAAGAGAAAAGAGAACTCGTCAACACGAGTCGGAGAGGCACTCGACATCAGCCCGCGTTCGCGTGGGTGTAGGAATTTATACAATGGAGAGTTTGATCTTGGCTCAGGATGAAC